>NZ_JAUMKC010000002.1 GCF_030519355.1 Mucilaginibacter sp. L3T2-6 | reverse complement strand
AATGAGGCTTTAGATATTTTAAACGGCGTCGGTATTCCATTTTCTGGCAAAACAGAACGTGGATTAGAAAGTATGGCACTGGCTCTAAAAGAATGTTACCTGAAGGAAAAGTCGTCACAGTTTGCAGCATAATTGCAGTCAGTGTTTAAGTATGATTAATTATTTACCAAATTCAAAAAAATCTGAAGCGATAAAAAAACTGACTAATGAGGCTTTAGATATTTTAAACGGCGTCGGTATTCCATTTTCTGGCAAAACAGAACGTGGATTAGAAAGTATGGCGCTTGCTTTTCTGGCTGTAGCGGGAGTCAAAAAGTCGTGGAAAGAAGCTCAGGGACAAAATGAGCACCGGCATATCAAAACCAGGGATATCATAAAGTTTATCAATGAAAATTTTGAAGAAAAAATATCATCCGGGTCCTATGATGATGTTCGCCGCAAACATTTGAAGCTGCTTGTTTTATCAGATTTAGTTCTGAACAGTGCCAACAATCCGGGTGCAGCGCCTAATGACCCCACCCGGGGGTATACTTTAAGCGGCGAATTTAAAAGCCTTATTACATACTACAACACCGAAGAATGGGACATTAAACTGAAGCTATTCAATAAAAATCGTCCAAGCCTTAGTGAAATACTTCAGCGCAAACGAGACTTGCCTAAGGTGCGGGTTACGCTGTCTACTGGTCATATTCTGGATTTTGCAAGAGGAGGCCACAATCAACTCCAAAGGGAAATAATTGAAGAGTTTTTGCCACGTTTCGGCGGGCAGTGCGAAGTCCTTTATATCGGAGATGCAACGGATAAATACTTGCTGCGCAATGATGATAAGCTAAGAGCTCTTGGCTTTTTCGAATTAACTCACGATTCCTTGCCAGACGTTGTCGCCTATAATAAAGACAAGAATTGGATTTTTTTAATCGAAGCCTTTTATACTTCTGGCCCGATGAGCGAAGAACGCATCTTAGAATTAAAAAAGGCCTTGAAGGATTGTGTTGCAGATATGATATTTGTTACGGCATTTACGTCCAAAGCTGATTTTCGTAAAAATATTTCTGATATTGGGTGGGAAACTGAGGTTTGGACAGCCGATAACCCAGATCACCTGGTACATTTCAATGGTGGCAAATTTTTAGGGCCTTATACAGAGAAAAAGGCCTAAACTATTTTGAGGAAGCCGGTTGTCCCAGAACTTTTAGCTTTAAGGAATCGAAAATCCTGTTTAACGTCTCTTCCGCTCTGAGCCTTTTTAATTCACACTCCCAGATTACAATTACATCCCAACCGCTGTCTCTGATTTTAAATACTGCATCCCTGTCTTTGCTCTTATTTTTTTCGATCTTCCCAGACCAGTATTCAGATCGGGTCTTTGGGATACTAAAATATCTGCAATTCTCATGTCCATGCCAAAAACATCCATTGACAAATATTACGGTTTTATATTTTGGCAGAACTATGTCCGGTTTTCCAGGTAGTTTCTTGTAATGAATGCGGTAACGGAAACCGTGAGAAAAAAGAAAGGCACGAATAATGCGTTCCGGCGTTGTATTTTTACTCCTTATCCGTGACATATTGAAACTGCGTATCTCGCTGGAATGTATGTCTGTCATGTTAGCTGGTGTTAGTGAATAAAGAAGTCTGTAAAAAAAATGTTTTACTAACATAGCTAAATAAGATAACGCATCACAGTCCCCCCCCGTCCGTCCGTCCGTTACCCCTCACCCCAAAAAAACACCCGGACACCCCCTGCCCCATCACAACCCCAGCTCCTTTTCAATTTCCCATTCCATCAGCTTTTCGTCTATCCATTTGTCGGCAATGTCAACGCCGCGGAGGCGGTCTGCGCCGGTTGCGGTGCGGAGTAAAAAGCCGTCGACAGTGAAGGTTGCCGAGGGGATGCGGTGGTTCAGCTCGTGGGCTTTACTGCGCCATTTGGCATAACCGTTAATATCGGGATACAGGCGCACGGTGCGGTGCTTTAATACCTGGCATTTCTGGTTGGTGAGACCGTCGAGGCTCCCGGCCGCCAGCCAAATATAGTTGGGGTACATTGCGCTGGCTATAATGGCCGTCTTCTCGCTTTCGGTTATGGCCACTATTTTATAAGGCTCCAGCGGGAGCAGGTGTTCGCCGAAAAGACACTGGCGGAGTCTGAAGTCTTTAGCCGGGAGTATTGAGTTATTTGTTATCGCCGACTTAGTACCATTGACTTTAACCTCATAACTCAGCAAAGAATGCGCCCATGCAATATGATTGTAAGGCTCTTTCACCCGGCGGCAATCGGCGCTGCTGTACAGCATTATCTTACCCGTCCGTACCTTGCCGTTTACATCAATCTGCCAGAAAACTGTTGCACCGGGCCAGTATTTTGCGCTGCCTATCTTGTATTTTTCAACCAGGCCGATAGCTTCGCCCGGGCCAAACATGCGTGCCAGGAACCGGGTGAAATTGTTTTTGTGGTACCCGCGCTGTGTGCCCTGCATAATGCATTCGGGTATGGTGCTGAAGTTTTCAGGTCGGCTGTCCATTTTGATGCTGTTGCTTTTGCCGGGCTTCCATACGCCGGGGTTGTCTTTAAAATATTCGTGCGGCTTGTAGTGGTAGCCGCATTTCTCCTGCCGGTCGCAGGCCCCTACGTGTGCGCCAAGGTGTTCGCCGGTGTCGTTGTCGATGTACCGGGTAAAGGTATCGCGCCGGTGTTTGCATGCCGGGCACATGTAGCGGGTGTCTTTTCCTTTGTAAGGTTCGAGGGTGTATCGGTGTTGATGCATGGTTAATTGATTGGTGAGTGATTGGGGTGGCACAGTACGGACCGAGGTAATGGGAGCGGCAATCCGTCCGTTTGTTTTACTGCCTGTATCATCCTAAAACAAACGGACGGTTTTAACTGCCAACTGGCTACTGCTAACTGCTGCTGCCTGCTCTTTTTTCTGCCGCTTTCAGCAGCCTGTCTGCTTTCTGGTAGTTGATGCCCATCTTTTTGCCGATTTCGCGGAGGCTAAGCCCTTCTGTGCGTAACTGAACCGCGGCATTAATTTCCTCGTCGCTCATACGGTCGCCGTGCTTTTTCAGGTGGTCGAGCTCGTTGCCGTAGCCTGCAAACTGGTACTGCAAAAAGTTAAAGGGCTTGTTAATGCGGCACAGGCAAATATTGCTGTAGCCATACACCTGGCTGGTGTTGCGCTGTTTAATCTGCTTCAGGTAACGCAGGTCTTTTTCGGCGCTGCTCTGGCCTATGGTAAAGGCGCTGTCGCAAAAGTTCATCAGCATCTTGCTGCCCTGCAAATCGTTCAGTGTTATCTGCTGAGACAAATCGCGTTTAGGCGTATGCGCCAGTACCAGCATAGACAGGCCGTATTTATTCTTTAAATTCTTTAGCTGCTTCATTAATGGCAGTGCATCGCGGGCCTGCTCGGTATCGCTGCGCAGGTAGGTAAGGTTATCTACTATCACCACCTTTGCTTTGGTTTTAATTATCTCGCGCTCCAGGCCCGCTACCAGGAACTCGTCAAGGTCTTTAAACCCTTCGGGCACCGGGGTTTCGGCATTAACTTCTGTGCGGTAAAAATCCGGATTGAAGGCAAAATGGCGTTCGTAGTTATCGGAGTAGCGTGCTTCAAACTGCTTGTCGCTCAGCTCAAAATCAAAATAAAGCACGGGTTGCGGCTGCGCCTCCACGCCAAAGGGCTGCATGGCTTCGCCGGTGTTAATGCAAACGCCTATTTGTACCGCCAGTATGGATTTACCAAGGTTGCTGTCGGCAAAAAGTATGCATATCTCGCCTTCGTACCAAAATTTTCCGAACAGTGTTTTGGGTACCGGCTTTTTACCGGCAATGCTAAGCCAGGTAGACGCCGGACGGGTAATGAACAGGCTTTCCGGCTCATCCTGCTTCGGGATAATGTGATCGAAATTGGCATCGGCCGTACCGGGGTAAATGTATTGCACTTTACCTGTGTTGTTTTCATGATTCATATTGTGTTATTTAAATGGTTACAGTGTGTTATTGTCACAGGCGAATGGTTGGCGCGTATCACCGTGATAAAGAATGAGATTTAGAAAATAATCCCCCAATAGCCCTTTTTTTAAAGACCCTGCAATACCGTTTAATAGGATTGCCTTTAGTGCTATGGCGGTGTGCGGGTGTCCGTTTGTTTTATAGTGAGACAGCCCCAAAACAAACGGACACTTTTGAATGCCAACCGGCTGCTGCTTACTGCCAGCTGCAAATTGTTAACTGATTTTAAACAGGGTGTCCGTTTGTTTTATAGTGTTACACTCCCCAAAAAAAACGGACGCTTTAAAGCCGGATAAGCGCGGAGGATTAAGTTCGATACAAATATAAAGAAATAATTTTATAAATCAAGAATATTCTGTAATAATTTTTAATTTAATTGCGAGGCCGCTCTTCCTAAACCCGATAGCAGCGGATACCGGCACTTTGGGGGCTACAGTGCAGGCCTGTGCTTAAGGCCTGCGCAGTATAAGCGGATAGCGGGACTGGCGGGAGTAGCGAAGCACCGGCCCGGCGTTTTCAAAAAACAATATTAGTACCATCATCATAGCTGGCTAACAGCATAGCCTTCCCTTTCGTCGCGGGCTTACCGTCATTTTTGGGGCCAGTAGTAGATTTGTCTCACAGGCAAACCGGTAACACTTTTGCCGGCCACGACCGGAATGAAATTCCCTGATTTTGGGTCTGTGTAACCGGCTGATAGCTTTATTTCCAATAAACGCCGGATACGGAAAAGAATCTTCCAAATAGTAAACGAGGTGATATCTTTCACCGCTAAAAATCCTTCTTTTACCGAGAAGTTCTGCAGTTTCGCTGGGTTTGACTCTTTCTGCCACGCGGTCAGGAATATCTTTGCAGGACATTAAATTTTAAAGCCATGAACACTCAATCTCCAACGATCCCAGGCGAGGATACTACCATACCTATCAGCAACAGCCCGAGTAACGACAGTAATTGTGATTGCCCTGCAAAAGGTAATCCTGAACGCCTAAATATTAACGAAAAACTTTTTATGCTGAGCAACTATCGCCTCGATACCGATAACGGCGAATTGTTTGTAGCGATGTTTGGATAAACCTATATTTCCGGTCATATCCAAAGTTTCAGCTTGAACTGTCGGATGGAATCTTTATCGGAAACCAGCTAAAACGCGCAGTTTCCCGCAGGGTGCAATCCTTCTGTATCAGTAGCCAATCTGGCTTTGCCGTTTTTAAACGTTACCACCCAAATACTGTCGAAATCATTGTCGCCCCATTTCATGCCATGCATTTTTACACCCAGAGCCTTTAGGATATTGTCCATGGCTTTGTGTTCCCACACTATCACTATTGTTCCGGACTGACCTTTTAAGTTTTGGGCCAGCGCTTCATAGTCTTCTACATCATATTGCGTGTTAATTTTCAGGCTATATTTAACGGCCAGGGGCGTAGCAGTTTGAAACATGCGTGCATGACCTGTAGATTTTTTTGAATTGATAGATGGCGCGTAAATCTTGGCCGGCGTACCGAATTTAGATACGATAACCCCCGGCAATTGCATAGCCCGGTTAAGACCCCGGCAATTCAAATTATCGCCCGTGGCGTCTTTTTCACCATGCCGTACAAAAACAACTCTCAGGTTATCGCCCTGCGCTTTTGCAGTTGAGCAAAGGCCAACTGTTAAAAACAGGAATATAACAAGCATTATGAACTTTTCCAGGTAAACTCTTGTACGTTTCATTTTTATCTTGACTCTTGATTTTTAATTTTTGATTCTTCTGCGAGGTGTTTTCTGATTTTAATAAATATAAGCTTAGAAGTTGGCGTGTTGCTTTTTAAAGCCACGCTGTCAATAGGTACCAGAACGTTTGTTTCGGGGAAATAAGTCGCGGTATTTCCTTTCGGGATATTGTATGGCACAACAACAAATAGCCTTGCAACCCGCTCCTTGCCGCCATGATAATTAAACAGATCGACTTTTTCGCCGTCTTTAAAACCTGCTTGCATCATGTCGGCAGGGTTCATAAAAATAACGCGGCGCTCGTTATCAACACCACGATACCGGTCGTTAAGGCCATAAATCGTAGTATTAAACTGGTCGTGGCTACGGATGGTGGTCATCATGTATTCATTTTCGCCGGGCTTATTTTCCGGTAGCTTAGTGATGCTAAATGGCGCCTTACCTTTAAAACCGGCACCCTCGAACTTCCCTTCGCGAGGAGCATTAGGCAGATAGAAGCCAGCCGGCTGCCTTACCTTATTATTATAATCTTCGCAACCTGGTACAACTTTAGCAATAGCATCCCGCACAGCATCGTAGCTGTTTTCAAATAAACCCCAATCAACCTTTGCCCGTTTACCCAGCGTTGCCTTGGCCAATCTGCAAACTATCTGATTTTCACTTATCAATTCTTTAGATACGGGTTCCAGTATCCCTTTTGACATTTGCACTACACCCATCGAATTCTCACAAGTGATAAACTGAGCTTCGCCATTTATCACGTCCTTGTCGCTATGCGACAACGTCGGCAGGATGATCGCCTCCTCTCCATGTACCAGGTGGCTCCGGTTCAGTTTAGTAGAGACATGCACGGTTAATTTCATATTACGCAACGCTTCGGCTGTATAAACAGTGTCAGGCGTAGAAGATATAAAATTGCCGCCCATCGCAAAAAACACTTTCAACTTGCCTTCGTGCATCGCTTTTATAGACTCCACCACATCCAGTCCGTGCTCACGCGGCGGCTCAAACCCAAACACCTCCTTTATTTTATCCAGCCATTCCTTTTTTGGCTTTTCCCAAATCCACATGGTGCGGTTTCCCTGCACATTGCTATGTCCGCGTACCGGGCACATCCCAGCGCCAGGCTTACCAATGCTGCCTTTCAGCAGGGCGAGGTTTAAGATTTCCTTTATTGTATCTACACCATTAACATGCTGGGTAATCCCCATAGCCCAGCAGATAATAATTTTGTATTTATGCTTTAATATTTCAACTGCCTCTTCAATCTGACTCAGCATAACACCACTTTCCGCAGCAAGTTCTTCCAGGCTATAATCTTCAAGACTGTCAACAAAATGCATGTAACCCGTTGTCCTGTCGCTGATGAACTGCCTATCAAATACCTGACCCGGAAATTGCTGCTCGGCAGCATAAAGCAGTTTTTCAATGGCCTTAAGCAGGGCCATATCGCCATTTATTTTTACCTGTAAATATACATCGGCCAGTTGCGTGCTGATGCCCATCAAACCCTTTACAGTCTGCGGATTTTTAAAGGCCATCAAACCAGCCTCATGCAATGGGTTAACGGCAATTATCTTCGCTCCTCTCTGCTTGGCCTTTTCTAACGCCGTAAGCATGCGCGGGTGATTGGTGCCCGGATTTTGCCCCATAATCATGATCACTTCAGCGTGGTTGAAATCGTCCAGCGTTACTGTGCCTTTGCCAATACCAATAGTTTCAGATAAAGCTACTCCTGACGATTCGTGGCACATATTGGAGCAGTCGGGCATATTATTGGTACCGAATTCCTTTACAAATAACTGATAGGTAAACGAAGCTTCATTGCCGGTTCGGCCAGATGTATAAAACACGGCTTCATCCGGAGATTTAAGCGCATTTAGTTCTATAGCGATTTTCTTAAAGGCATCGTCCCAACTTATCGGCTGGTAGTGCGTCGCTCCTTTTGGCAAAAACATGGGTTGTGCAATGCGGCCTTTCTTGCCTATTTCATAATCGTTAAGTTTCGCAAGGTCGCTTACTGAGTTTTGAGCGAAAAAATCCGGGGTTAGCTTTTTAGTAGTGGCTTCTTCAGCTAAGGCTTTAGCGCCATTTTCACAGTATTCGGCAATAGGCGAACGCTCATCATCAGGGTCAGGCCAGGCGCAGCCAGAACAGTCAAAACCTCCTTTTTTATTCATGTGGAACAACCCCTTCATCCCACGCACAAAACCGGCCTCCTTTAAAATATCTTTGCCCGCCTCGGCTACGGCAGGGATACCCGCCGCCCATTTTTTGGGTTCATGTTTTTCTAAATTAAGCAGTTCCTCGGGATTTTCTTCAGCCGGTATTTCTGTCTCTTTCTTCATATTTTCTTCGCAGCTAAAGGGTTAGGGTAATTGTCGCTTTGGTCTTCGGCAGTATCATCCAGGCATACAAAATCTTTTTCTATCAGTAAATGGGGCATGTGGCGTTCATTTTCAAAACCCACCTTATCGGTTTCTATAAGTTCAGTAACCATGCGTTGTGGTATATAAAGGGTTATCGTATCGTTGTTATAGGTGGATGACAGTGCATAATCATCAACCACCTGCAGCTCATAAATTAACTGCTGCAAGCCAAAGTCGACGCTATCGCTAATTCTTTTCTCTTGCGCCAGAGTTGAGATATCCGACCGCGTAAGCCGGTATCTCACAGAGTTGTGTTTAATTCGAACCTTCATGTACTGGAAATAAAATACGGCGACCCGCGGTGTAAATATTAAAACGCCGGTTCCGCAAAAAACCAGCGAGCGTAACGTTAAACTCCGCCGCCAGTTCAACCGCCAGGCTTGACGGCGCACCTACCGCAGCGATTATTTTGATACCTGCCATTACCGCTTTCTGCACCAACTCAAAACTGGCGCGACCGCTCAGCAGCAGGATATGATTATCTAATGGCAGTATGCCTTGCTTCAATGCAGCGCCGATAAGCTTATCCAACGCATTATGCCTGCCCACATCTTCGCGTACCAGCAACAATTCACCATCAAGACTAAATAACGCTGATGCGTGCAAACCGCCGGTTTCGCCAAAAATCCGCTGATGACCAAGCAGAATATCAGGTAATGTATACAAAAGTTCGCTATCTGCAGAAATCAAATCCTCATTTTGGACAATGAAACTACCGACGGTCCGGATAGCATCAATAGAACCCTTCCCGCATACCCCGCAGCTCGATGTTGTATAAAAATTGCGCCCGGTATTTTTTAAATCAGGGGCAATACCTTCTTTCAGCTTCACCTGGATTACGTTTTCCTTGTTTTCAGCGCAGGCGATAAAGCAATGATCTATGTTAGCTATGTCGCCGGCACTACCTACAATTCCTTCAGTAAACAGAAAGCCGGCTGCAAGTTCTGCGTCATTTCCCGGGGTACGCATGGTAACAGATACGCTTTGATTCTTCAGCTCGTCATCTACTTTATATTCCAGACGGATTTCCATCGGCTCCTCTATCGCCAGCGCATCGCTAGTTTCAAGGCAGTCAGCGTTGTTTACTTTGGTGACCGGGACATTAATTACGGACATAGAAATGAGAATTGAGATTGAAGAGGTGGCGATAAAACCACAATCCAATTGAAAAACCAATGTTCAGATAGATTGTTTGCAGGATAAATATACGCGCAAATATTTTAAAAGCAGCAACCTGTTATTATTACAATTTACTCTAATTTTGAAGCATGAAAATTAAAATTCTGGCGTTCGGCATTGCTAAGGATATTTTCGGGAGCACGTCGGTTAATTTAGAAATGGCGAATGATTCTACCGTGTATAATTTGAAGTATCTGCTCGAACAACAATATCCACAGCTAAAGCAGCTCGCATCGTACATGGTGGCGGTAAATAACGAATATGCATTACCAGGCGATAGCCTGCACGAACGTGATGAAATAGCGATAATCCCGCCGGTAAGCGGCGGGTGATAACATAGCATCGCGAACGATAGCGAAACAAACCTCGCTATCCTTAACGAATTCGTCTAACGTCGGAGTTGTTTTAGTCACCCGTCGTTCGCAGTGACCAAATCGTCAAAAAAAAATCATTTGAATACCAACTTCCAAATATTTCCGTTTCCGCTCAATGTCCAATACGTTATCGATTGGGTGATGTCTCCTGAATCCGGTGGAATAGATGTGTTTATTGGCACCGTCCGCAATCAAACCAAAGGTAAAAAAGTGATTAGGCTGGAATTTGAAGCCTACGAGCCAATGGCCATTTGCGAAATGGAAAAAATCGCCGCACAGGCTTTTAAAAAATGGCCGGTTCAAAAGGTGTTAATTCATCATCGCACGGGCATACTTCAAGTCGGGGAAGTGCCAGTTGTTATCGCCGTATCAGCTGCTCATCGGGCTGCGGCGTTTGATGCCTGCCGCTACATCATCGATACATTAAAACAAACAGTTCCAATCTGGAAAAAAGAGTTTTTTGAAGATGGTGAAGTTTGGGTGGGAGCTCATCCTTGAGTTTCTATCAGCAACTGATTGATGCCGAAGATATTCAAGGTTATCACCACCCTCTAAAATTGCCTAATCCGGTTCCATGAACCGCGTCCCGCCTTCCAGTGTAAACACATTTGCATCCGGGTATTTGTTTTTGACAATTTTCACAGCTTCTGCGCTACGTTTTCCTGTAGCGCAATAAAATACAGTTTTACTATTTTTGGCAATTTCGTCAACGTGATTTAATATTTCCGAAATAGCGATGTGGTCTCCGCCAAAATTAAGCTCTTCGCGTTCTTCGGCTGTTCTTACATCGATCAAGTTAACCGAGTTATTAGCCAGTTCTTTTTTTAACTCTTCTGCCGTTAATGTTGGTATTTCTATCGTTTCAACAAGTTTGGAGATATGCACCTGTGTCTGATCCCCGATTTTAATTACACGGCTTTGCAGCGTCTGTGCATCAAACACCAAAATCTTTCCTGCGAGCAGTTCGCCGGTTTTGGTGACATATTTAATCACTTCATTCGCCTGCATACAACCTATAATGCCGGCCAACGTAGGTATCACGCCACCATCGGCACAATTGGGTATCTGCCATGCATTAACTGTCGGAAAAAGATCACGGTAATTAGGCGATTTTCCGCGGCTGGTCTTAACATTCCACACGGCCGCCTGTCCTTCAAACTGGTAAATGGCCCCGTACACAACCGGGATGCCTCTAAGTACTGCCGCATCATTTAGTAAATAACGCGTCTCAAAATTATCCGTACCGTCCACAAGAATATCGTAATCAGCAATCAGCTCCATTACATTTTGCGAAGTGATGCGCATGTCATGCGGCACGAGTTTTATTCCAGGGTTGTGCTTTTGCAATCTTTCGCAAGCCACCTCCACCTTTTTCCTGCCAAAATCTGCCGGACCATATAAAACCTGCCGGTGCAGATTGGTTTCCGAAACAGTATCAAAATCGGCTATGCCCAGCGTGCCAATGCCCGCTCCGGCAAGGTACTGCGCCGCAGGGCACCCTAAGCCGCCTGCTCCTATTACCAAAACTCTGGCATCCTGTAGTAATTGCTGGCCGTGTTCGGTAAAACCCGGCAATGCTATCTGGCAACTGTAACGTAAAAATTCTGAATTCATCAGGTTCTAATTTTGATGTAACAAATTTTTGATCCTTTCCATTTCTTCCGGCGTATTTACATTTGTCAGCGCATCAGGGTTCATAGCGTTCAGTATATTGCATTCACTGTTAATCAAAACCTTTCTCGGGCACGAATAACCCTGCGCCAAAAAAGACAGGAGCAACGGGTAGCTTTTAGGCTCCCAAATAGTTATCAGAGGCTCCGGAAGCCCGGTTTGCGGACTCTTATAAGTCGTTGCGACGGATGAAATGTTACGGCTATTAACCAAAAATCGCAAGGTTTGTTCATCCATCAAGGGCAAGTCTGATGCTAAAACCAGCCATGCGCTGTCCGGATTATACCGGAATGCAGACAGTATAGCCCCATATGGGCCAAGCCCTGCAAAGGTATCCGGCAGGCTTGGGTAATCGTTCTTAATCTCCGCCTGCTGATCTGTACGGCAGGATATATAGACTTCACTGCAAAACGTTTTTAACATATCAGCGGCATAGTAGCGCTGCGGTTTACCATGCCAGTTAAACGAACCTTTATCAAACCCCATTCGCCGGCTTTGCCCGCCGGCAAGTACCAATCCATTCAAAACAGGCTTAAAAGAAAGCATTTTTGATTTGAAAAATGAAATAATCGTGTCTGTATCATTTATGCTGCAAATGGGTATCTGCTGCCAATTCGGCACCGCCTCCTTTACAAAATCGAAAACGTCCTGCATGTTTTCCGACAAAAGAATAAGCTGCACATTGGTTAACTGGCTAGCCCGCTTCTGCAACGACGCTCTCTTATTTTCGGCAATAATAACCACCTGCGCTTTACATTCATGATGATTACCATTGGCTATAACAATATCGGCAAACGAAAAGGTTTCCCTTAGCTTAAAGTTGTTGAAATCACCGGAATAGTCTAACCTGCGATAATTAACCTGGTCGACCATGTCCAAAACAGCCCCACTGGCAAGCCGGCCCGGCAATACCGTAATATCATCGTTATGCGCGGTATCAATGTAAGCACATTTATAGGCCGATGACAATGCGCTAATCACCTGGTCGGCAAGCAATTTAATGACGGTGCAATGGCCACCGACGATTGCCCATTCATTGCGATGGAATGTACCAAACGCTGGCCGCGAAAGCGCCGTGTGCTTTTCGTGGGGCTTATGCTCTTTTAAAGTCACGTTTACCTCCCGTTTTTTCAATTAGTTTGGTTTCTTTTATAACAATATCATGGCTCATTGCCTTGCACATATCATAAATGGTAAGCGACGCAATTGATGCGCCCACTAACGCCTCCATCTCCACTCCTGTTTTTGCTGTAATGCTCGTTGTACAATTTATAACAACATCCTGCTCTTCATTTATACTGATAGCGATATTGCAGTTATCCAATCCCAGCGGGTGGCAAAGCGGTATTAAATCACCGGTCTTTTTCGCTGCCATTATTCCCGCAATGATGGCCGTTTGAAATACGGGACCTTTTTTTGATTGCAGGTCACCATTAATTAATAAGGCCAAAACCTCAGCCGGAAGTGATACAATGCTGCGGGCTGTAGCGGTGCGGTAAGTAACCGGCTTTTCCGTTACGTCAACCATAGACGGATTATTATTTTTATCCAGATGACTTAGCATTTCATATTGTTATTATGATTTCACGGACTATTGAACCTTGATTTACCAGGAGTAAGAATTATCCGGCTTCTAAATCATACAGGCAACTATCTATACTTAAATCTTTTAATGATGGTTCACACAATTGGCCATACCGTGAAAACCTCTCCTTTTTTAAATTCATTCCTGCCCGACGGCAACTCCATGAAAGCATCAATGTCTGTAAGATTAGCAAAATCTCCTGAACCGTTGCCCTCTACCGGCGTTGCTACCAGCTGACAGTATTCATTTTGGTGCAGCTTTACCTGTAAAAAGTATTTGAGCGGATGCGGGAAGCTTACGCGGCCGTTTAATACCGCACGCGTTTGTGGCTTTACTTCTTTTCCCAGCGAGGCATTCAGCCAGGGCAAAAAATAGCGATGTACACACATGAATGCAGCTACCGGATTGCCCGGAAATGCAAATATCAATTGGCCCTTAGGATGTTTACCGAACCAAAAGGGCTTGCCGGGGCGTTGCTGAACTTTATAAAACAGCTGTTCTACTCCCAATTCTTCCAGGGCCTTAGGGATATAATCAAATTTACCCATCGATATACCGCCGCTCAGCAAAATGACATCGTAGTTTTCGAGGCAGTTTTTAATTCGTTTCCTGATGACCTCAGGATCATCGGGTAGGTGCATAGCTACTGCGTCTACCTGGTGTTCTCGTAAAACAGCTTTCATCGCATAACTATTGGATAGCCTGATCTGGTGAGGTTCAGGGCTATGTCCCACGTCAACCAATTCATCTCCTGACGACAGTATAGCAACCCTTGGCAGTTTCTGTACCCTTAATTCGGTTTCACCAACAGATGCGACCATGCTGATCAATGCCGGTGTTATTAACTGACCAATAGAAGCCACCACGTCGTTCTGCTTCTTGTCCCGTCCCTTGTAATGAATATTTTGCCCGCGTTTTATTTCATGGGTTACTAAAGTAGCTAAGCCTGCCCTCAGTTCCAGGTCTTCATAGCGAATAATGGTATCAGCAGTTCCTGGCAGCACAGCCCCCGTCATTATTTCTATACATTGATCATGGTCCTCTATTTCAACAGGTTCGTCGCCGGCTGCCTGCGTTGCTTTAATTTTAAAAGTGCTGTTACCCGCCTCAATTGCATCAAAATTGACAGCAATGCCGTCCATCGTTACACGGTTAAATGGTGGCAGATCGCGGTCGGCTTTTATATTTTCGGCAAGTACTCTACCCGCAGCAAGTTCAAACGGAATAATTTCCGCTCCATAATCACCTGCCTGGCTCAATATTATTTTTTCAGCTTCCTCAACTATTATCATAAAAACAGATTAGTTGTTAACCACCTATTGTCGCCATCGACTCATGTATACCAGCCTTCTCTGTCCGCCGGCGCTCGGCTTCCCATCCATCTTTCGGCCTTTTGTTAAAGGCATTCAATAATATATCCTTTAAATCACCGTCACCGATGTTTTGCCGCATTAAATCTTTGATATTTAATACGCCATTGTCATATAAACAAGTTTTCAGTTCACCGTCAGGCGTAATTCGTATACGGTTACAAGTCCCGCAAAATGTCCTTGAGTAGGCGGCAATAATACCCACCTTACCTTTATGCCCTGGGATTTGATAATTATAAGCAGTAGAATATTGCGGATCGTCAAGTTTTTTGATGTCCGGATAAGTGCTTTTAATTTCATTCAAAATCCGCAGGTAATCCCATTTCAAACCGTTATAATCATGTCCGTTGCCATTAAACGGCATCTCTTCTATAAACCGCACACTTACCGGCAAGTGTCGCGTCAGTTCCACCATTGGATTAATGTCCTGTATGTTCTTACCATCCATCACCACTGCATTTATTTTTACTTCTATGTCGTGCTTTAGCAGTTTGTCGAACGTAGTCATTACGTTGGCAAATTCATCACGCCTGGTGATGCTGAAAAAGCGCCCGGGGTGAAGCGTATCCAAACTTAAATTTACTGAACGGACACCCAATGCTTTCAATTCAGCAACATGCGGCGCGGTTAAAATTCCATTGGTAGTGATCGTAAGCTCATCAAGATCCTGCAACTTTGAAAGATTCGTGATTAATTTCATAATATCCTTACGAACAAAAGGCTCCCCGCCGGTTATGCGTATTTTAACTACACCCATTTGAACCAACATTGAACAGCAACGCAGCATTTCTTCGTAAGTCATCAATTCCGAACGGGAAAGCCAGTTTATTCCGTCTTCCGGCATACAGTAAAAACAGCGCAGATTGCAGCGGTCTGTCACCGCAAGGCGCAGGTAATTAATTTTTCGTCCGTGGTTATCTGTTAACAATGGTAAATGTATTTTAACTTAGAGACACAATACTTTGTGTCTCCGGATCTGCCGGCCTCCTGCCCACAAAGTGTCGTATCTGTGACAGCAGAATTATTATGGTAAAGATAGCCATTACAAGTTAGGCTATTGTTTACAGATTGTACTTTTTATACAATTAATAACGTATTAATTACAAAGGGGCGCGGGTCGAGAATAATTGCACAGCTTACTTTATATTTGTTAATCCAACGTTCGGCACTTGAAAGAGCTACAAAACATTATAAAGGCATATGATAAAGCCGTAAAAGCGGGCCGGCAAACCGCCCTGGCGACTGTGGTACTGGTTGAGGGCTCATCATACCGGCGGGCGGGGGCGCGCATGCTGATAACGGAAGATGGCCACCTTACCGGCGCTATTAGTGGTGGCTGCCTGGAAGGCGATGCTTTACGAAAAGCGCGTTTGGCGATGGCGCAAAGCAAGCCTATGCTGGTAACTTACGACACAACCGACGATGACGATGCAAAATTTGGCGTTGGATTGGGTTGTAACGGCATTATCCATATTTTAATTGAGCCCCTCTTTCATGGAAATGAAAGTTCACCGATAAGTCTTTTCAAATCTTTTTTGTCCGCCAGGGAGCCTGCGGTGCTGGTAACGATATTTTCACTGGATAACCGTCACGGATCTCAACCCGGTACTCGTCTCCTGATGACTGAGGATAAACATACCACCGGCTCCATCGCCGACCTGGAGATAGCAGATGCAGTTTTAACAGATGCGGAAGACGTACTAAAAAATGGGAATTCGGTGACTAAAACCTATATCTATGGTAATGGCTACACCTGCTTTATTGAGTTGTTGCACCCAGCCGTGTCGCTTGTAATTTTTGGCGCCGGAAATGATGCTATCCCATTGGTACTAATTGCGTCGGTTTTAGGCTGGCAGGTTACATTAATTGACGGCCGGGCAAATTATGCCGTGCACAACCGTTTTCCCTTAGCCCACAAAATCATCACTGCTAAACCGGAACAGGTTTTATCGCAATTTAATACGGACGAGCGAACGGCACTGGTTTTGATGACTCATAATTACAATTACGATATGACGGTACTCCGGCAGTTGCTGCCTTTACAGCTGCCGTATGTTGCAACGCTTGGGCCAAAAAAACGGCTTGACCGCATGGTAGATGAGTTTAGATCGGATGGCTTGATAATAACCGATAAACAGCTCCAAAGTATTTACGGCCCCGCGGGTATCGACATAGGTTCCGATAATGCTGATGAAATCGCCTTGTCAATTATTGCAGAGATCCAGGCGGTGCTAAATAAACGTAGCATAAATTCTTTGAGGGATAAAAAGAGCGTACATAACCGTCATATCAGAAATATTGTACAGGAAGTGAATGCCTTTGACCTCAAATCCACTGATTGAAATGACCGGAATAATTATACTCGCTGCCGGCTCGTCAAGCAGATTGGGCAAACCAAAGCAGAATTTGATTTTCAGCGGGCAAACACTTTTGCAACGTACTATACACACAGCTCTTCGGATAAATTGCGGGCCTGTTATTGTTGTATTGGGCGGCAATGCCAATTTGATAAAGCCTGCACTCGGAAATTTTGAAGTTGATATTATTTTCAATGCTGATTGGCAGGAAGGTATATCGTCTTCCATTCGGACAGGAATTCAACATCTGGAAAAAAAACATCCCCAGGCAAATTCAGCAGTCTTAATGCTATGCGACCAGCCTTATGTGGATGAGAATATTTTGCAAAAGCTAATTGCGGCAGGTAAACAGGAAACAATAGTTGCCAGCGGATATAACGAAACTACAGGGCCACCTGCGTTTTTTGGTAGATATTATTTCCCGGAATTATTGGCGCTAAAAGGAAATGAAGGAGCCAAGCATTTGATGCTGAAGCATAAGCCGGACGTTACCACTATCCCTTTTGAACTGGGATGTGTGGATATTGATACTGTTGAGGATTTTCAGAGGTTAACTAGTAAAAATCTTTGCGAGGAAATGAAGCAATCTCGTCGATAGGCATAACGAGCCTGCACGTGGAAAAGCATTGCGAGGAGGTTGTTTCGTCGTTCCTCCCCGCAATGACAAAATGCAATTAATGAACTACCTCACCGCAGAAAACTTATAAATAGATTGTGTTTCATAAGTCTGCCCCGGCTTTAGCAATGTTGAGGGAAATGATGGCTGATTTGGTGAATCGGGGAAGTGCTGGGTTTCCAACGCAAACGAGGTACGGTATTCATCCTTTTTACCGTTTTTCATCGCATTCATGCCTTTCATAAAGTTACCACTGTAAAACTGCAGGCCTGGCTCGTCTGTAAAAACTTCCATTTTAATGCCGCTCTTATCGCCGGTGATGGTTGCAACAGGTGTTTTCATATCATGCTTGTTCAGCACAAAGTTATGGTCGTAGCCTTTACCGTTTTTCAACTGTTGATTATCGTCGTTAATGCGCGCCCCGATGGCGGTTGGCTTACGGAAATCAAAAGGGGTATTGGCAACCGTTTCAGGCTTACCAAGCGGAATCAATGTTGAATCAACCGGCAAATAATTGTCAGCATTTACCTGCAAAATATGACCTAAAATGGTACCGCTGCTTTCACCATTCAGGTTAAAGAATGCGTGGTTGGTCAGGTTTACTACAGTTGTTTTATCAGTAGTAGCTTCATACTCGCATTTAAATCCGTTATCATCGGTTAACGAATACGTCACTTTAACTTTCAGGTTGCCCGGAAAGCCCTCTTCACCATCTTTTGACAGATATGTTAATTCCAACGTAGAAGAATCTATCTGCTTGCCGTCCCATACCATTTCCTGGAAACCGTTCTTGCCGCCGTGCAGCATATTCGGCGCGTTATTGATGCTCGATTGATATTCCTTGCCGTCAATCTTAAATTTACCTTTTGCGATTCGGTTACCATAACGGCCAATAGTAGCGCCGTAATAACGCTCTGTAGAATGTTCAAAGCCACCTACGCTGTCAAATCCCAATACCACATCTGTCATCTTTCCGTCCTTATCTGGCACTAAAATGCTTACTACTCTGCCGCCATAGTTGGTGATGGCAGCCTCCATACCGTTCTTATTTTTTAAAATATACAGGTGTGTTTGCTTCCCGTTAATAGTTTTCGAATAAGCCGCGGTATCCGGCAAGGCAGCATGTTTGGTACTGTCGGTCATAGTGGTCGTTTTTTTATCGGTTGATGATTGATTGCAGGCCGTCATCGCAAGGATGCAGACTGGCAATAGTATTGCTGAAACGCTTTTACTCAAATTCATAGGACTGCTAATTTAGTTAAATTGGTTTATCAGGGTTAGTTTATTTGCCGTTTAGCTTTTTTATCAGGTCAGTTTCTTCCCTTTTATAAGGCTCGCCGTTTTTGCGAAACACATCATGAAACCACAGCTTGGGTTCACTACCGTCAGGCATTGGGGTATCCCAGGCGTATATGGTATTGGTTTTGCCGCTTACAAAGCCCCAATTAATGGCGCCTACGTTTTCCCTTTTCAGCATTGGCATGGTGTTTTCAAATGTACTGTTACGGGGGCGTGCCATATACTCGGTACATATAAGGGGACGACCATATATCTTTAGTAGTTTAACTACCCGTTCATGTAATTCAGGGGAGTCATAGCAGTGATAAGTTATTACGTCGGAGTTCTGAAGCTGAATTCTGTTAAAAGCCTCAAGGTTCCAATCCCACATACCCGAGCTTACCGGCTGATCGGGGTTGATGGCATGCGCCCAGGCAAATACCTTTGGCAGCAAAATATGGGCAATGTGGTTTTTGTCGCCGTTACCCGGTTCGTTGTATAGGTCCCAAAGCAGAATGCGCTTGTCATGTTTAAAGGTGGTTAATATATCATCCACGTAAACCTTTAACGCTGCATAATCAGCCTCTTTGGTTAATGGATAGCCTGGGTCTTGCATCCAGCCGGAATTGTGGATACCTGGCTTTGGTTCTGGCTGCTTGCCCGGTTTGGCATTGGGATTCCAGCAATCGTCAAAGAAAACGAAGATGGTTTGGATATGATGTTTGTCGGCAATCTCCAGGTATTTATTAATCCTCGATTTAAAGCCTTTCGGATCTTCTTTCCAAACCAGGCTGTGCAGAAATACACGCATGGCGTTAAAGCCAATTCCCTCTGCATAGCCCAGTTCCCTGTCAATGGTTGTGGGGTCGAAGGTATCCGCCTGCCACATTTCCAATTGGTTAATTGCTGTGCTGGGTGTAAAGTTGGCGCCGTTTATCCATTTGTGCTTTGCGTACCAGGCGTTTGCCCTAGCAGCCGGCCACACACCGGCAGCTGTTTTCTTCTGCGCCATTATTGGAGCGCTGCATAACAAAAGCAAGCCGGCAAAGACTAGTTTGATTCTCATATGGAAATTTAATGGTTTATATATGTCAAACATACAATAAAAAATAAAAAGAAAATCCCTGCCCTTAAATTTTGTAATCGCCGGAATGAAGTTTTTTTACTAATCTATTCTGAGGGCGCATTTAAAGAAACACCCGTCTTAACCGGAACACCAAAGTTCGGCGAACCATCGGTATTCCAGGTAAATTGCTGCATACGCGGCGACCGGTCTTTGCCGCAGCCCTGCCCAGGTGCCGAATTAGCATGATAAAGTATCCAGTCCTGCTTACCATCGGCTGATTTAAAGAATGAATTATGCCCCGGTGCATAAACGCCATTCTCTGGCGCAGCTTTAAATACAGGTGTTTTTGATTTCATCCATGATGCCGGGTCGAGCAGGTTTTTATCCGCCGGTATCGTAAGCATGCCCAACGCATAATAATCCGTCCAGCAGCCGCTTGCGGAATAAATCAAAAAAAGCTTATTGCCATGTTTCAATATCTCCGGGCCTTCATTTACGTTAACATGCGGCGGATTGCTTTTCTCGCCGAGATCACCGTATTTCTCCCACTCATATTGCGGACTTGACAGTTTAACCCGGGGACTACCGACGGTCCATGGGTTTTTAAGCCTGGCTATGTAAATATCTTGTTCACCATTTTTATCGCCTTCCCATCCAGCCCAAATCATATAGAGTTTGCCCTTATGTTCAAAAACAGAAACATCAATTGCCCATTTATTTGTGGCGTCGCTTACTTTTCCCTTGAGTGTCCATTCGCCCAACATGGGATCGGCAGATGGGTTTTCCAAAACATAAATGCGGTGATGGTCGTTATCGCCGTCGTCAGCTGCAAAATACATATACCATTTATGATCGATATAATGCAGTTCAGGCGCCCACAGTTCTTTTGAATACATGGTTCCTGCTGGCGGCGTCCAGATGGTCTTATTGGGCGCCGAAGCTAAATCGGCCATGTTTTTGGTTTTATACAGGATAAGTTTACTGCCCATGGAATTGGTATAGTAATAATAACCATTTTTATAAATCACCCAAGGATCGGCGCCGGACGGCAGCAACGGATTTGTGAATGTTTTCTGCTGCGCAATCGCAGCCTGGGTCAATAAAACTGTTAAGATTACATTTATTATTTTTCTCATGATGATAGATAATTTTTCGTGCATGGTAAACGCCATAACCTGATTTTAAAAACTAAACCCGCCCATATCAACCACAGCCGAATTACAAATATAAGTCGGCACAATACCTGTAGCGGTAATACGGTTATCTGCATCTTTGGGCAAAGTATTACCTGAAAGTACCAGTACGGTATCAAGACCAAATTTATTGCCGCCCAATATATCTGTTTGCAGTGTATCACCCACCATTAAAATCTGGCTTTTGTTAATCGTCCGGTATTCGCGTATCAGGTCATAAGCAAACATAAACATTTGTGAATCAGGCTTGCCAAAACGGATAAACTGCTTGCCGATAATGCTTTCAATCATAGCTGCAATACCGCCGATAGCAATGCCCACGTCGCTTAAAGAAACAGGGTATGCCTTATCGGTATTTGCAACAATAACCGGGATCGTCCGCTTACGGAGGATATTTACCGTTTTATTTAGGTCATCGCACCAGTTAAATCCCTCGTCATCCAAAAAGGCAAGGGCATTAACTTTATCGATATTATCAGCATTTATAGCGCTAACCGGCAACGTATGTAAACCGGAGCTATCGATGTAATGAGATGATTCCGGCGTGCCTAAAAAAGCTACTATGCCGTCATCCACCTTTAAATCCAGGTATTCTTTGGTCAGCATTCCCGACGAAATGATCCTGTCGGGCGTAATAAGGTTCAAACCATGCTTGTGATAACTTTGGGCCAGTTGCGCCGGACTGCGGGAAGCGTCATTAGTAACAATGTAATATTCCTTACCCTGCGAGAGTAAATACTCAAAAGTACGCTCAATACCAGGTACCAAACCCTGGTAAGTTTTAATAACCCCGAATGCATCAAAAAATATGATATCGTATTTATCGATTATAGATTTAAAGTTTTCGATGCGTTTCATTGTTGATGGTTGTAGCTGTTGTTGTATTCGTTATAAATGTTGTAGTGGGTGTATCAGTTCTAATAGTTCGTTTGGTCTGCAAATGTTGTTTCCGATTGTAGAGATTGAATTTCGAAAGACTTTCACTTCAACTATTACAACTTTTACAACCGCTACAGCTACTTCAAACCTAAAGCACTAATTATCTTTTCCGCATCAAAATCCCTGTCAACCGATGGCAGGTAAATTGAAAATGCTTCCGACTGCAGCTTTTTGGCATATTGCTCATTAAAGAAATACTTGCCGTCTTTTATTACATAATTTAATATAAAAAAGCGGTATGCTTCCTTTAAAAAGCGAATTTCGTCTGCGGTAATGGGGTTTATCTTGTTGTATTCTTTCAGGAACAGGATAAACCGGTCTTCCATCATGGTGGTGATCACATAGCTGAACACCGTGCGGTCTCCCCTGTCAGAACAAACCCGGCTGAAAAAGTAAAAATCCAGTATGCGGTAGCTCATCCTGAACCAGTCATAATCCCATCGCGAGTAAAGTTCAAGATCGGGTGTAACGGAGAAATTACCAATATTCCAGTCGATAAAAACCGGGATAATCTCAAAAGAATGCATGTTATACTTAGATCGGTTTTTTAAGAACGTTTCGCAGTGATATTTCAAAAAATCTACCTGCATTGGGGTGCCAAACTCTTTCTCGTTGGTTTCCAGTTCCTTCTGCAAAGCAAAGATATCAGTACGAAGCGTTTTTGACGATTTAGGCAGCACATTCTTCACCCTTGAACAAGCTTTGTGAAATTTGCCCACCTGCTGACCTAACTTGATGATATGATGCTCTTCCAACCGGCGTGGCAAACGATCCAGAATGCGCGTAGGATTATAAAATATCACCCAGGCATCGGTTTGGCCGTGCTTGTACCTGTAAATATATACCCGGTTATTTTTCAGAAGCGATTTTGACAAGAGGTTTTCGAACGGATAAAGCAGGTTGTTTGAAAGAGCGTGTATGATGCGATGATCTTCTTTAAAGTGCTCATATTTTCCGAAATAGGACAGTTTGGCGATAATAATATCGTCATCGTCAAACGTGATACGGAACACATGATTTGTGGATACCATAGCACTGATATCCTCGATAGCGCGTATTGTTTTAGATGCATCGTAACCCTCCCACGCTTTTTTTAATATAGCCTCGTAATCTATTTTGATTTGAGCTTTTGATGCCCTGACGGGGAAAGATGGTAATATTGTGTTCTGTCTCGTTTTGTTGCTCACAATTTATTTTTTCTGAATCCGGATAAAAGAATTTCCCGGACTCCGTTTATAATGGTCTCTATTTTTAGCGTAAGAGCTGCTTAATTGATTCAAAGTTCAAAAGTAAACCAATTTCTATATTTTAAACACCCTTATATTATTTCGAAATACCTTTTTAACTCCCAATCCGTTACCGCTTTACTGTACTGCCTCCACTCCCATAAACGTGTATTCGTAAAATGGTCTACAAAAGCTTCACCAAATAATTCTTTCGCAAGTGCTGAATTTTTCATAATACTGGTAGCCTCAAACAGGTTCGGCGAGAGAATGCCATTGCGCTTATCCTCGTACCCATTGCCGGTAGAGGCCGGTATAGTTAAAGGCAGCTTATTTTTTATGCCATATAAGCCGGAAGCCAACGCCGCCGCCATGGCCAGGTACGGATTAGTATCAGAGCCGGGAATACGCGTTTCGAGGCGGGTATATTTTTCCGAGGTATGAATTACGCGCAAGGCGGTGGTGCGGTTATCAATTCCCCAGGTAATAGTAGTCGGCGCCCAGGCGCCTTCAACCAGGCGTTTGTAACTATTGATGGTGGGAGCATACATTGGCAATATCTGGGGCAGGCAATATAGTTGACCGGCCAAATAATGCTTATGTAAGTCACTCATATTGTACTCATCGTCAGCACTATAAAAAAGATTTTTGGATTGATCTTTTGTCCAAAGGCTTTGATGGATATGACCGCTGCAGCCTGGCAGGCTTTCACTCCACTTCGCCATAAACGTAGCCATAATGTCGTGCTTACCGGCAATCTCCTTAACGGCCGTCTTGAATAACACGGCCTTATCGGCAGCCGCCAGCACCTCGTCATGCAATATCGCCGCTTCATAAACGCCCGGCCCTGTTTCTGTATGCAAGCCTTCGAGAGGTATATTAAATTGGAGCAACAGGTCAAACAGATCGTTATAAAAGCCGTCATTTAACGATGTCCGCAAAATAGAATAGCCAAACATACCCGGGGTAAGGCTTTCCAGGTTGGTAAAGCTTTTCTCCTTCAGGCTTTGCGGCGTTTCCACAAAATTGAACCACTCGAATTCCTGGGCGAATTCGGCGTGGTATCCCATACCGGCGCATTGCTTAGCGATGCGTTTCAGCAGGCTTCGTCCGCAGGCGGCCAGGTCGTTGCCATCGGCTTTGCTAAAATCTGCCAGAAAGAAAGGAATATCATTATCCCAGGGGACATTGCGCAAAGTAGATAAATCTATACGGCACATTTGATCGGGATAGCCGGTGTGCCAGCCGGTAAGCTTTACATTATCATAAACTGTATCGCTGCTGTCCCATCCCCAAACTACATCGCAAAAACCGTATCCGCTTTCCAGACCGTCGATAAACTTTTTAGGGTGAATCATCTTGCCACGCAAAACGCCGTCTATATCCGCAAAGGCGAATTTTATTTTCTGTATATCATTTTCCTTTAAATATTTTTTAACCTGTTCTTCGTTCATAGGTACTTACGCTATATAAATGGCAATTTAAGCAAGATATATGTAATGCCTCAATAAAAATTTGTTAACAGTGTACACTGCAAGGGGTATCTTTGTTTGATAACAGAATAACAGTGAGCCAGCTCTGCACCTATTTATTCGTTTACGGGACCCTGCTCGACAGACAGAATCAGTTCGGTGCTTATCTTAATGATAATTGCATTTTTTATGCCGATGGAAAAATGCGCGGTAAATTATACGATTTAGGGGAGTATCCTGGTGCAGTATTAACCGATGAGGAAAATAAGTTCATCCACGGCAAAATATTCCATCTCAATAATATCAAAAGGGTGCTTAAAATATTAGACGATTACGAAGGCTTCGGCCCTGAACAGGAGCAGCCTAATTTATTTACCAGGGTATTGATTGATGCAGATACTTTCAACAAAAAGATGAAATGCTGGGTATATCTCTATAACCTGCCGGTTAAAGGCTTTAACGAAATAGAGTCCGGCATTTATATTCTGGAAAAGTAGTTGCCAAGACACAACGACTGCTAATAAATAATCCTAACATCCCTTACTCCTGCAAATCGTTGTTCATCGGTGTAATCATCCAATCGGAGGAATCCCCAATAACAAAAAATCCCCCGGCGATTTACCGCCAGGGGATAAGAGCATATTTAGTTAGTTAGGAATTAAAGTTTAGCCGATTTAACGGTTTTAATGATAACTGCAGCTACTTTGTATGGGTCGGCTGCAGAATTTGGACGACGGTCTTCCAGGTAACCGCTCCAGTTGTGGTCAACTGCATAAAGCGGAATACGGATGGAAGCGCCACGATCTGACACGCCATAGCTAAAGTCGTGAATTGACGCGGTTTCGTGTTTACCGGTTAAGCGCTGGTCATTGTCAGCACCATATACTGCGATACATTCAGCAACAGCCGGGCGGAATGCTTCGCAAACAGCTGTAAACTTCTCTTTACTGTTAGCAGTTCGCAATAGTGTGTTAGAGAAGTTAGCGTGCATACCTGAACCGTTCCAGTCTAACTGACCCAGTGGTTTACAGTGCCAGTTAACGGCAACTCCGTATTTCTCACCAATTCTTTCCAAAAGGTAGCGTGCAACCCAGATCTGGTCACCGGCTTCTTTAGCGCCTTTTGCAAAAATCTGGAATTCCCATTGTCCGGCAGCAACTTCGGCATTGATACCTTCAACATTTAAACCTGCATCTAAACAAGCGTCTAAGTGCTCCTCAACTATCTCACGACCAAATGCATTTTTAGCACCTACTGAGCAGTAGTATGGACCTTGAGGAGCCGGGTAACCATTTGATGGAAAACCAAGTGGTTTGTTGGTTTCAGGATCCCAAAGGAAATATTCCTGTTCAAAGCCAAACCAGAAATCGTTATCGTCGTCCTCGATATGAGCACGGCCGTTTGACTCGTGTGGCTGGCCATCAGCGCTTAACACTTCGCACATTACCAGGTAGGCGTTTTTACGCTGCGGATCAGGGACAACAAAAACCGGTTTCAATATACAATCTGACGAACCGCCTGGCGCCTGCTCGGTTGATGAACCATCAAAGCTCCAGTTGTCAAGATCTTCTACTTTACCGCTGAAATTTTTAACAATTTTTGTTTTGCTGCGCAGGCTTTGAGTTGGTTTGTAGCCGTCAAGCCAGATGTACTCTAGTTTAGTTGCCATTTTTTAAGTTGATTTTACAATATTGGGTTCAGTTCTTAAATTTCTTAGGTATTATTCTAATTATTTATGCAAATCTAAACTAATTTTATAAAATTAATTGCGAAATGTTGAAAAAATTCTAATTTTTTTCCCAGTATTATCAATATCGTATTAATTCGAATAAAATAAGCCTTATTTTTTTGAAGTTATCAACATCACATTAAAAAATACGCCAAAAACATAACAGCCATTCATTCATATGAATCTTTTAAAAATTCAGGCAGTCCTATTTGACTATTTGGCGGAAGCGACACCCCAAAAACAACTATTCCTAATCTTTTTTAGCGACGTATCACTTACGGCTTGTTCATTTTTGAAGCTTTTTTGGTCGGTCGTGCTATAAATTTCACCTTTTGCATTGTTATAAAGATAAGTCGCAAGCTTTTTGGGGTCTTTTCCGGCCTTCTGGTTCACATCTATTATCATTCCGTTCACAATCTCACCATCATTACCCATATCAATTGGCTTTGAAGACGTGATCCAGTTTACTTTATATAACAATCCGTTTGCCGGTACAGAACCAGTTACGGTTTTAAACCCGGGCGTTGCCTGAATAACCTCCAGCAAGCATTTAACACATGGTTCGGAAACCGTGGCGCTGCCGTAGTTTTTTTGAGGGTTGTTAATTACGCTGTCTTTCTTACCATTAACCGCTACAGTGGTTTTGGTAATATCGTTAGAGATAGGTTTGGGTTTCGGGTGATTACATGCACATAATCCTGCTGCAAGGATTGCCATAGCTGTGATTATTTTAAAATTGGCCATAAGTGAGTTAATTGGTATAGATAATACATTCATTTTTAAGAAATTGTTTAATAAGCTGCAGATGGAAGAGGCAAGATGGCAGAGAAAACGACAATTCAAAGGCGGTTGCATTCCGGCACAGGTAAAAGAGCATTGGTATCCGGAACACGCGTCCCGTGCTTTTTTTTGGATGGGTGTTACCCACCGCCGACAGCTTTACGATGACAGCTTCTCAACACACAATGTCGCAGGCTTGCACCAAACCCTAGAAACGCACATATTGCATATTTTTTACAGATAGAAAAATATAAATCTCTATCTTCGGCCAGTTTAATTTTCCATCTGCAAAATCAATATATTATGAAGATTACTGTTGTTGGCGCCGGGGCTGTAGGTGCTACCTGTGCGGATAATATCGCCAGGAAAGAATTGGCCGAAGAACTTATTTTGTTAGACATCCGTGAAGGCTTTGCCGAAGGCAAGGCGATCGACATGATGCAAACATCGGCCCTGCTGGAGTTTGATACCAAAATAAAGGGCGTTACTAATGACTACGTTGCGACCGCCGATTCTGAAGTTGTAGTAATTACATCAGGTCTTCCCCGCAAGCCAGGTATGACCCGCGAGGAGCTGATTGGCACCAACGCAGGCATTGTAAAAAGCGTTACAGAAAATATCTTAAAATATTCTCCGAATACCATCATAATCGTGGTGTCGAACCCGATGGATACCATGAACTACCTTACCCTGAAAACCTCGGGTTTACCGAAAAATCGCATCCTGGGTATGGGCGGCGCGCTGGATTCAGCACGTTTTAAATATTACCTGAGCCAGGAATTAGGCTGCTCTCCTGCTGACTTAAATGCAGTCGTTATTGGCGGTCACGGTGATACCACCATGATACCTTTAATAAAGCACGCAACCTGGAACAGTGTTCCGGTTAGCCAATTATTAAGCCAGGAGCAGCAGGACAAAGTTGTTAAAGCCACAATGGTTGGCGGCGCTACCTTAACCGGTCTAATCGGAACTTCGGCCTGGTATGCGCCTGGGGCAGGTACCGCATTCATGGTGGAGAGCATAGTTCGCGATCAGAAGAAATTGATCTCGTGCGGCGTTGCACTCGATGGCGAGTACGGACAGAGCGATATATCGCTGGTTGTTCCTGTCATCCTGGGCAAAAACGGCTTCGAGAAAATCATGCAATTTAATTTGAGCGATGCTGAACAGGCTGAATTCAACAAGAGCGCCGATGCAGTTCGGGCAATGAACAAGGTATTGAGCGATACCGGCGTGATATAATATTGTTTAGTTTTTATCCTGAAAGAGGCTTTCACGGTTTGTGGAAGCCTCTTTTATTTTAAAGGTACCGAACATGCCGACGAGTGTGGTGGTAAGTGTACAAGTCTTAGTCCAAACAACGCGCATCGGCTTACATTAAGTGTAGCCGGTTTCATCAACGAGTAGGAATGTTGCAGCTCGTGCAATCCGGGCTTATCCACGGAAAAAACTGTTACTGTCATCTCTATTCCGACATTGCAAAATTTATCGGCACAGAATATGGCATTCTTACAAGTTTGCCATCTTTCATTGCCGGTATCCATTTAGGTGACAACTTAATAACCTTTAGTGCTTCGCCGTCAATTAATGCATGTACCGATTTTTCAATCTTTACATCTGACAGAGAACCATCCGTTTCTACCATAAAAGATATTACAACTTTCCCCTGGATACCGGCATCACGGGCTTCTTTCGGATATCTTATCGTTTTCGCGAGAAATTTATAAAGTGCCTCTATTCCGCCTGGAAAGGTGGGTATTGCTCCGGGTTTGGCACTGGCATAAACCGCCGGGCTAATTTCAAATTTTCGAAATGTATCATGTTGTTTTAACACACCATTTTCATAAACATTTGTAAATTCACCCGAATCATTAGTTTTTCCCTTCCAGGTGCCATTCATTAAGCCATTTAAAATTTCGCCTTTGGCAGTGGTGTCCTTGAAATCTTCGTTATATTCCAGCCAAATTCCGTTTCCGCCCTCTGCAAGCATCCTTCCTGTCGAATCCCTGCACTCCAAAAAACGCACGCTCCCATCTCTTTTATAATTTTTAATATTATAGACATTTCCATTGTGATAATAATCCGTTTCAAGCCCCGCAAATTTTCCGTTCACATACTCACCGGTACGCATTTTATGCCCATCAGGATAATAAGCAATGTATTTTCCGTGATAAAGTAAGTTCAGATCATTTGTTTTTTAGGTAGTTTGAAGCCTCACCCTTCCGTTTTTGCCATATTCCCGTACTACATATAAAAATTTACTGATGCTGGTATCCGGTAGGGTTACTTCCATCCAGTAGTCTGCGCTGTCTTTGGTAGATACTAAAGCGCCGGAGTCTTTAAGATAATAAATCATACGGCCGGCTTGGGCATAACCCATTAAGCCGGTAAACCAGCTAATAACTGTCAGGAATATAAACTTTAATCTCATTTTGTTTCGTCTCGGTGCCTAAAAGTTAATCGGCACGCTGTAGGCAACTCTTACGGGTTTGCCCCCTTGCAGTCCCGGCTTCCAGGGCGACGTTAGTTTAATAACACGTACAGCCTCTTCATCACAGCCATCGCCAATTCCACGGGCAACTTTTACTTCTGCAAGCTGACCATCCCGCTCAACAACAAATGTTACAATTACCTTTCCGCTGGTGCCATTCTCTTTTGCCGCTTTGGGGTATTTCAAGTTCTTAACTATAAATTTATAAAAACCCTCTATACCGCCAGGGTAAATAGGAACAACATCAACCTGGCGAAAATTTTTGGACGAGTCGAGGGGATTCGTTGGAACTTCAATACCTGCTCTAAAAGTTACAGTAATGGTTTGGGCTGCAGTTTTCTTAAAATGCCACTCACCTTGCTGTAAACCGTTCGCCATCCCACCTTCGGCAATTACATCCGTAAAGTCATCATTAAACTGCTTCCAGGTCCCGTTTCCGTTAGTGGTTAGCACAGTGCCCGTTGAATCGCGGCACTCGTTGTAGCTGGCAACATCACCATTTTTATGATAAATAATTACACAATACAATTTGCCGTTTGGATAATACACCATTTGTCGGCCAACAAACAAACCGGCATAATATGTGCCTAACGATCTTGTTTTCCCATCCGGAAAATAACCTGTGTAGTGCCCCTGGTAAACCAGTTTAGCATCGTTGGTATTGGAACCCGTCAATAAGCGCAGCTTACCATCCTTTCCATATTCGCGTACAACATATAGTTTATTATCAGCAGCATCTGGTGGCGAAACTTCTATCCTGTAATCAGCGCTATCTTTAGACATTACACGCTGTCCGGAGTTTTTCATATAATAGGTTAAACCGTTTTGTTGAGCATATACGGCCGTAAAGCTCAAAAAGCCTAATATCAATAAGAATATCTTCTTCATTTCTTATCTGGATAACGCAAAATTTATAGGTACGGCATATGCCACCCGAACCGTATGGCCATTTTGCGTCCCCGGTTTCCACGGCGAAGAAAGCTTTATCACCCTTACAGCCTCTTCGTCGCACCCGTCGCCTATACCTCGGGCCACCTTTACATCAGTTAGCCTGCCGTCTTTTTCAACAATATAGGTAACAATTACCTTACCCTGCGTATTCTTATCACGGGCGGTTTTTGGGTAGACGATATTTTTGGCTAAAAAATTGTAAAAAGCCTCTATCCCTCCAGGGAAAGAGGGCACATGCTGTACCGAGGTATACACCTTTTCCTGTGATACAGCGTCTTTTTGTGCCGTGGCGGTTAGCGAAAAAAACATGCAAACCAGCGAAACAAGTAAAATACTTCTCATATTATTAATTATCCTATGAAGATAAAACAAGTCCTGCAAATATCAAACTAAATTATCAGGTCATGCGATAAAGAGGAAAATGCCCAATCAATGGAGTTTTAACGAATAGCAAAAAAAGAAACATTGCTAATCCCCTCAACTTCTGTACATGCTCTGCCTGTGGTTAAAAGCGCCCGAAAAGTGCATTATCGCGTCACCTGCCGTCTTCAAAGCGATAACTCTAACACAATGCTTTTATTAACTTAATGACATTGTCCTGCGGCGCCTGTAAACATGCCCCGCTACAAATCCTACTGTACCTGCAACAAATTCGGGGCAAAACTTTGTTTTAAATAGCTGTCACGATTAATACTATCCAGACTATGAAACTGTATGTATGGAGTCGATTTAAAAGGGTCTTGTGTTTTCTGCAAAAATTTGTAAACGTTTGATGCATTAACATCTCCCATGTTCAGCCTACCGATACCGAACCCTGTTTTCCAGGTTTGACTTTTATAATCCAAATAATGCTGCGTCTCATTGGTAACCAGGCCATTCTGGTCGAAGTCCGCATATATATAGCCGGGCGTGTTGTCATGGTCAGCGGTAATGGATGATACCATACGCACAAAAGCGTATTGGGTTGTTGAATCTTTGTAGATCGCCCGCAAATCATTAAAATGTGTATGCGCGGCCAGGTACATCTTAATGTTTTTGCTGCGCTTTTTGATAATTGACGTAAGCCGCGGCGTATATTGGGGAAGCCAAAAATCGTCACCGGGCGGAACGTGCGAAACTATCCATATATTCTGACCGGATGCTGCCGCAAGCTGTTTATCAAGCCAGGTAAGCATGGCTGTGTCGCCTTTATGCGTTGCTGATTTATTATTGCTAAGTAAAGTTGTGTTAAGCGACAAAAACAATTGGTTACCCAGCTGTGCCCTGTAATAGCCGCCCGTATGAATGGTTGATGTATCCACCTTAAGCTTCCCTGCCGGAGAGGAAACTAAATTCCAATCTTTAAGATAAGCAGATAAAAAAGCGTCTGTCGGAAATACGTAATCGCCATTGTCCGTATCGTTATTGCCAAATGCGGGTATAACCGGTATGCCCGCGAATTTCTGCCGGAACAATCCTGCTAAATAGGCCATTGTTTTAAACCGAAGCAAACGCTCCTGCTGAGGGCTTTTGAAAGGTATGCTATCGGTATTATTATAATAACTGTGAAAGAGGAAATCGCCGGTTATGACAATAAAATCGGGCTTGGGGTATGTTGTGCTTATATTGTTCATGGCCGATTTGATAAGGTTATAGTCTGAATCATAGCCGCGCACGGTATCAAGTTTGGTTCCGTTGTATGCTGTTAAAATAGAATCCCATTTGGCTATATCAGTTGCAGCGAGTACATCTCTCAGATTAACATCAATATTATGTTTCCCATCATTAGTATAAAACGGGTTGAAATGCATATCGGAAATAAAAAGGCAATGCCCGCCGGTCGCTACCGCAGAAACTGTTTCCTCTTCATGCTTATGTCCGTGACAACTGCTGCAGATTGATAATATGCATGCGCAAATAAAAATTGTGATGGGTTTCATAAAATCAGGTTAGGTAATAATTTTTTAAATATAAGTAATTTATGGATAAGACCATAGTCCATGGACCATAGACGACAGTCATTTCGGTGGCTACGACTACTGATTATGGGCTATGGACTATGGGCTAAAAACCTTACATTTTAAATGCATCATCGGTAACGCCGGTATTTGCTACCGCCGTCTTCACCTTAAATTCAATGGGCTGACCAGCTATTGTTGTTTTTTCGCTGAACGGAACCTTTATACCTGCAGGAATATTCTGGTAGTCTCCGAAATCAACCGCACTGGTGTTTGGCATGTCAACAACCTGCTTAACTTTTAAGCCTGTTTTCTGGTCGTAATAATATTTAACCGGTGTGCCATCCGGATTTGTAACCGTCACCAGGTATGCCAGTTCACCATTTACCACCTGGTAGCTGGTATCAAGAACTGCCACATATCCGTGTTTTCCAAAATCCAGCTCAGGGAAAAACTTATACTTTGCGGACACCGCGCCTTTATCTCTTTTAGTTAAATTTACAGTGCGCCCATTTTGCTGTACATTAACGCTGTCGCCATTAATTACTATATGATTAAAAACCAGGTTATTATACTTAGGCACAATAACTTGCACAGCCTCTTTGCCGGGGCTTTTAAATTTACTTTCCTTAACCAAAGCGATGCCCTGAACGTTGCCCTCCGAAGTTATCATGAGGTCGTTTATATCCTTTACGCGCTGCTCTCCGCCAATAGCATCAAAGTATTTTTTTATTACCGAACTTACGTTAGCCCCTTCTTCCATCGATAAGCCACTCATTGAGTTGTTTTCGGGCCTTATATCCGGTAACACGTGGTCTGGGTCCAGCGTTACATAGGTAATTTTCGAAGTCGATTTATATTGGAATGTCCACGTGCCGCCGCGCTGCCATATCTCGGCGGGCAGCTTCACGGTCCCGGTGCTGCCATTTTCTTCTTTTACGGATGCAATTACGGGCAAGGCCATACCTGCCAGGTTTTCAATGGTTATCAGCGAGCCTTTTGAAGGATCATTCTCTACATAATCAATCGATCGCACAGCCTGGTCAAGCGTAAGGGTAGTGATAAACCATTCGTTCCAAAACCAGCTTAAATCCTCGCCGGCAACGTTATCCATGGTATGGAAAAAGTCCCACGGCGTAGGGTGCTTAAATGCCCAGCGTTTAATATAGGTTTTAAACGCATAATCAAACCTCTCTTGCCCCAATATCTGCTCGCGTAAAATTTTAAGGCCCAAAGCCGGTTTTTCATACGCGGCATAGCCGAGGTAATCAGCATTAATTACATCCGGTGTGCTCATGATCGGATCGGCGCCAGGGGCGAACATGGATACCGCCGCTTGTTGTTCATCAGTTGGCTCCCAATATTCTCCGTTGTTAAACACCCTGGTATCAACCTTGTTAATAAATGTATTAAAGCCTTCATCCATCCACGCGTATTTACGCTCATTTGAACCTACGATCATCGGGAACCAATTGTGACCGAATTCGTGATTAGTTACCTCCCATAAACTTCCCCCGGCGCTTTGCGAACTGCAGAACACAATTCCCGGGTATTCCATCCCTCCTACTATGCCGCCAACATTTGTGGCAACCGGATACGTGTACTCAAACCATTCTTTGGAGTATAGTTCAATACATGCTTTCACGTATTCTGTCGAGCGGCTCCATGCACCCATGCCTTTAGACTCTATAGGGTAAACAGATTGTGCAACGGCTTTTTTGCCACTGGGCAGGTCGATACGTGCGGCGTCCCATATAAATGCTTTTGAAGCTGCCCATGATACATCTCGGGCATTTTTACAGAAAAAGTGCCAGGTAAGGCTGGCTTTGGCAGGATAACTGTCTTTGCTGAACAAATCCACTGAATCCTTAATCATCACCGTTTTGTCGCTTAACTTAGCGGCATTTACACGTTTCAGAATTTTTGGCGAATAAACTTCTGCCGGGTTTAATAATTCGCCGGAACCCACCACTACCAGGTTGGCCGGCGCAGTAACAGTGTAGTCAAAGTTGCCATATTCCAGGTAAAACTCAGATGCCCCCATATATGGGATCACATTCCAGCCAGTAACATCGTCGTAAACCTCCATACGCGGATACCACTGGGCAATTTCGTATATCCAGCCGTTTTTTGTCAGCACACGCCCCATGCGGTCGGTTCCATACTGGGGTATATCGAATTTATAATCAATTCTTAATTGGATTTTTGCGCCGCCTGATCTGAGCGTATCCTTCAGTCTGATCTGCATCCGGGTATCAGTTACAATATAGGTGGCTTTCTCCGCTTTGCCGTTTTTTATTACATATACGCCTTTTATCTCATCCCCGTTGGTGAATGATTTGTTATTAAAACGTCCTCCTTCAACCGGGCTTGTTGCCTGGCCGCGCGAATTTTCCTTGTAAATATTCTGGTCGACCTGCAGCCAAAGAAAACCGAGCGGGTCGGGACTGTTATTGGTGTATGTAATAAGGGTACTGCCCGTTACACTATGCTTTGCAGTATCAAGTGTAACGTTTATCTTATAGTCTGCATGATTTTGCCAGTATTTAGCGCCCGGTGCACCGGCAGCGGTACGAAACTCGTTGCCCTTTTCCGGATAAAACAGCGGGTTGAATATTTTGTGCTGGTCGTAAACCGGTTTTGTATCATCGGTCTTTTGAGCGCGGGCATTAAACATACCAGCGCATAACAGCAGCAACAGGGAAAGTTTGGCGTATTTCATTAGCAGTATAGTTATTTTTTGGAAAGATAGCGAAAAGTTAGGAATCTATGCAGACACGTGATGCTTCGTGTCTCCTACCGTGCCGGTATACGATTTATCAGCTGCGCAATCAGCGAAAGAGATATTCAGGCATAGTTTACAATCAACAGGGTTAATTGTCCTGCGGGAAACGCTAAGCATAGCGTCTGCATCTTTTCTCATGAAAACCAATCAAACAAATCCGCTTGTTTAAGATTTTTTTTATCGTCTGCGCTGATGTCTTTTTTCACCTGTCCCTCTCCCATCAGGATGATCCGGTTGCCGTAGGTAAAAGCATCCTTCAGGTTATGGGTTATTAAAATCGATGTCAACCGGTAATCCCTGATCAGTTCATCCGCCGTTCGCATTACCACATCTGCCGAACGCGGGTCCAGGGCGGCGGTTGGCTCATCAAGAAGGAGCACTTTACAGCTGTCCATTACGCTCATCAACAGCGTTAAGGCCTGCCGCTGGCCCCCGGAAAGAGTACCCATCTGCTGGTAAATTTTATTTTCAAGACCCAAACCAAGGGTGCTTATTTTTTCTTTAACCTGGTTTTTAAAGGTATCGTTTATGCCGATGCCCAAGCCTTTAGAACGGGTACGTATGGCGGCCAGCCTGAAGTTATCCAGAATGCTGAGTTCAGACGCAGTGCCGCTCAATGGATTTTGAAAAACGCGTGCTATCCATTTGCTGCGCTGGTAATCGCGTAAACGGGTTACATCGCCGCCATCAATGGTGATGCTGCCCGAGGTTGGCAAAACGCTCCCCGCCACCATATCCAGTAAAGTGGTCTTGCCCGAGCCGTTGGAGCCAACGATCACCAAAAATTCCTGGTCTTTAATATCCAGGGTAATGCCATTAACGGCATTTACCTGGTTGGGTTTGCCGGGGTTGTAGGTTTTATGGATATTGGAAAAAGTAATCATTGTTGTTTATGTTTTTCCGGCTCCGTTTAGGAGCCTATATTGGCAGGAATATCAAAAGTTGTAATTAGCGTGCCGTAGGTACGCAGCCTATCCCGGATTACCTGTATGCGTTGTTGCGTACCGACTGCACGGAATATACTATTTACTTTTTTACCAATATTTAGCCCCTAACGGGGTATTTCAAAGCAAATTGATATTAACTCGTCCGCCTAAAATTCAGCCTAGGCAAGCTAACTATTACCAGCACAAATCCTGCTGTTACTAATTTTAATAAATTAGGGTCTACCCCTATATCAAGCGTTATAGCCAAAACCATCTGGAAAATGATTGCTCCCAATAACACTAATCCCAGGCTCAGCCAAACAGAGGTAATTCGAAACCAGTTTATCAATGTCTCTGCAATAATCACTGAGCCTAGTCCTGCAATTACGATTCCGATCCCCATACTGATATCTGTAAAACCCTGGTACTGGCTTATCAGGTAGCCGCTGACGGCCGTTAGGGCATTGGCCAGCGACAAACCTATAATTTTCATCCGGTCGGTATCTACGCCAAGCGCCCGTATCATCGATTCGCTATTTCCTGTTGCGCGCATGGCTAAGCCAAAATCTGATTTAAGCAGGTAACCAATTATAGCTGCAACCACTAAAACAAAAAATATGACTATCCAAAAGGTATTGTGGTTGAGGTTATCGCTGATCTGAACCAGCGTAAAAACCGACGGCAAGCCGTTAAGCGGAATGTTGGAAGTCCCCATAATAGACAGGTTGACCGAATACAGCGCCGTCATCACCAGAATACCTGCTAACAATGCATTGATCTTTAATTTTGTATGGATAATACCTGTAAGCCCCCCTGCCACCCCACCTGCTAACACAACGGCAGGCAGCACTAAGTAAGAATGTTGGTTATGCGTGATCATAGTCGCTGTTACCACAGCGCCGAGCGTATAACTGCCATCAGTGGTGATGTCGGGTATATTAAATATTTTCATCGATATGAATATACCCAGCGCCAACGCCGAAAAGCATAGTCCTTGTAACAGTGCGGTGAGGTAAAAATCCATTATTTAACGGCTTCGTAGGTTGATGGCAGGTCTAAATGGAACTTTTGCGCGGCAGCAGCGTTATATACCCGACGGCGCACTTTAACCATTTCTGGCTGCAGCCCATCGGTTTTGCCGGTCTTTAAAAATTGCGCGGCCTGCTTGCCTGCCTGGTAGCCCCATTCATAAATATCTGCGCCGAAAGCCGCTACGGCCCCCCGCTCTACTAATCCGGCTTCGCTGGTAAAAATCGGCACGCCGGCCTCATCGCAGCTTTTTAATATGGTGGCGAATGAGGCAAATACGCTATTGTCAGGGTTGGCGAAAAAAGCGTCGATATGCTTATCCAGCAATGATTTGGTGACCAGCTGTGCATCTGCAGAAGAATTTAACGGCAAAGCGACTAAAGTAACACCTGCTTTATCGGCATCTGCCTGTATACGTTTCTTAGCATCAACAGATTGCGGCTCCGACTGGTTAAAAATCATGCCCACCACCAGTTTTCCGCTTTTAGGCTTCAAAACGGTGGGAATAATCGCAAACGAAGTATCAATATAATTCAGGTCTTCCACCGCGCCAAATAAATTTGGCTGACCCTTGCCATCTGCACCTTCCATATTCATTAGCTTTAAAGTTGGCGACACCATCATAAAAACGGGAATGGTTTTGGTTTTCTGTGCAGCGGTGATGGAGGATAAAGTGGCGCAGGTTGCCATAGCATCCACCTTTTCCGAAATATAATAATTTACTATCTGGGTAAGCGTGGGGATATTGCCCTGCGCATTGCGGTATTCAATTTTTATGGTCTTGCCATCCTCATATCCTGCTTTTTTTAAAGCATCTGTAAATCCTGTGCGAGCTTTCGCCAACGTCGGATCCTGAAAAGCGTCAACAAAGCCAATAACAGGTACACTATTTTTCTTTGAGTTGGATCCACAGGAGGCGAATAAAATAGTTAAAGCAATCAGGGAAAGGTATGAGAGGTTTTTCATAAGGCTAAGGTAAGGAATGGAGGCGAAAGGCAAAAGGATAAAGGTGAAAGGTAAAAAAATCGACATCACATACAGGTCGTCGAAATTTACCCTTCGCCTTTAACCTTTCACCTCCTTTACGTACTTTAGCCGCCGTATGACACGTATCATATCCAAATTGCCGCAGGTCGGCACAACTATATTTACTGTAATGTCGGCTGTAGCAGCCGAGGTTGGGGCGATAAACTTGTCGCAGGGCTTTCCAGATTTCGACACTTCGCCGGACCTGATAAAGCTGGTAAACAATGCCATGAAAAATGGGCACAACCAATATGCGCCTATGCCTGGCGTAATGGCGCTGCGTGAGCAAATCGCAAAAAAAACAGAGAAACTTTATGGCGCTGTTTATGACCCGGATACAGAGATAACCATAACAGCGGGCGGTACACAGGCTATTTTTACGGCCATCACTGCAACAATTAATCCAAACGATGAGGTAATTATTTTTGAGCCTGCATTTGATTGTTATGCGCCTGCCATTAAACTTGCCGGCGGGATAGTTAAATCGCTGGAGCTCGCGCCACCTGATTACCGTATCCCCTGGGACATGGTGAAGCGCCTGATCAATAATAAAACCAGGATGATCATCCTGAACACGCCGCACAACCCGACTGCCACCATCCTTAGCCAGGAAGATATAGACGAATTAACCGCTATCGTACGTAACCAGGATATCCTGATTTTGAGTGATGAGGTTTACGAGCATCTGATTTACGACGGAGAAACGCACCGGGGCATGGCCCGTTACCCGGAATTGCAGCAGCGCAGTTTTGTTGTCGCCTCCTTCGGCAAGCCGTTTCATGCCACCGGCTGGAAGGTCGGTTATTGTATGGCGCCCGCTTATTTAATGCAGGAATTTCGGAAAGTTCATCAGTTTCTGGTATTTAGTGTAAACACACCTTTACAACATGCTATCGCCGAATATTTAAAAGACGAGAACAATTATTTATCGCTCCCCGGTTTTTTCCAACAGAAGCGCGACTATTTCCGTGAGGGACTGGAAGGGACTAAGTTTGAGCTGTTACCCTGCTCCGGTACCTACTTTCAGTCAGTAAGATATACCAGCATAACCGACGAGAAAGACAGTGACTTTGCGTTACGGATGACAAGGGATTTCGGAGTAGCTTCGATACCCGTATCAGTATTCTATACGCAGGGTACAGACCATCACGTATTGCGTTTTTGTTTCGCCAAAAGGCAAGAAACGCTGGATAAAGCCGTTGATAGATTGATGTTGGTTCATGGTTAATGGTTCATAGTTTATAGCCATTAGTCGCAAAAAAGTTTGCTTATAGGATAGATTTACTCGTTATTATTTAACTGTTTAATAGCTTGATACCGGGTTTGCGGTTTTTCGTGAGGCGTCAACTATTGACTATTTTTTTACAGGTTCACGTTATATGTTCAGGCTTTTTCAACATGAACTATGAACCATCAACCATGAAAAAAAAGAATGGATAATTTAAAAATCACCGTCTTCCAGGGCTACTTATTTTGGGAAAATATCGACAGAAACCTGCAGAATATTGAGCTTAAACTCTCCAACATCCGCGAAAAAACTAACCTGATTATTTTGCCAGAGATGTTTAATACAGGTTTTACCATGGAGGCCGAGAAACTGGCCGAGCCAATGGGCGGCAAAACCATGAAATGGATGCATAAAATTGCCAACAAATATGATTGCGCCCTTACCGGCAGTATGATTATTAAAGACGATGATAAATACTATAACCGCCTGATATGGATGCGTCCCGACGGCACCTACGAGTGTTATGATAAACGGCATCTGTTTGCTCTGGGCAAAGAACATCAAACCTATACCGCCGGGACAAAAAGACTGGTGGTTGAGCTGAATGGCTGGAATGTTTGCCCGATGATCTGTTATGACCTGCGTTTCCCGGTTTGGTTGCGTAACGTGGATGCCGAATACGACCTGCTGTTGATAGTGGCCAACTGGCCCGAACGCCGCATAGCCCATTGGCGCGCCCTGATACCTGCACGGGCTATCGAAAACCAATCATACGTAGTTGCGGTGAACCGCGTAGGCCATGACGGCAATGAGATTTACCACTCCGGCGACTCAACCTGTGTTGATCCTAATGGCAATAGTATCTATTACAAGCGCGACGAGGAAGACATGTACACGTTCACCATAAATGCCGAAGAAGTAAAGAAAACACGTCGTGCGCTGCCCTTTTTGAAAGATATGGATGATTTTACTATAAATGTTTAAGTCTGGATTTGCAGAATTGTAAAATGGCCGGAATTTGAAAGCTGCATAAAGTCCATAAATTTACTTAATTCTATAATCCGGTTCAGACAATTACATTATTTTTGGCCTCGTCCAATCACCGCTAATAAATGAAATTTCTTTCCCGTAGTATTCTCTCTTCTTGTCTTATTATCTCAGTCGGCTTATCGGCATCAGCCCAAAAGAAAAAAGACTACACCAAATTTGTAGACCCTTTTATAGGCACGGGTGGCCACGGGCATACCTACCCCGGTGCGGTGGTACCTTTTGGAATGGTACAGCTAAGTCCTGATACCAGGCTTACAGGCTGGGATGGTTGCTCAGGGTATTATTATAGCGATACCACAGTTTATGGCTTCTCGCACACCCATTTAAGTGGTACAGGCATAGCCGACTATTGCGATGTGCTGTTTATGCCAACCACAGGCGAGCCAAATTTTAAGAATACCGAATATATGTCGGCTTTTCAGAAAAAGAATGAGGTGGCATCGCCCGGCTATTATAAAACGCACCTGGATAAATACAATATTGATGTGGAGCTAACGGCAAGCACGCGCGTGGGTGTTCACAAATATAAATTCCCGTCAACCAAACAAGCCAATATCATCATTGACCTCCAGCATCGCGATGCCGTGCTTGATTCGTGGGTTGAAGTAGTAAACGATCACGAAATACGCGGTTACCGTCGCTCAAGTTCGTGGGCCAGCGACCAGACGTTATATTTTTATGCTAAATTCTCGAAGCCATTTAAAACTTATGGCATAGCCGGAGACGATAAGTTAGAAGCCGGTCAGCAAAAGCTACAGGGCAAAAACATCAAGATGTATGTGCAATTTGACAATCCCGGCGAGGTGATCGCTAAAGTGGGGATCTCATCAGTAAGCGCTGAAGGGGCATTGAAAAACCTCGATACCGAGGTTCCGGACTTCGACTTTAAAAAAGTAATGCGCGAAGCCAGGGCTTTGTGGGTAGACCAGCTTGCTAAAATTGAGGTTGAAGGCGGGGCGCCAACTGCTTCGGCAAATCAAATTCCTCAAAACACACAAGACCCGAATATTGGCTATGACAGCCGCAATGCGCCTCGCAGACGATCAGCCCCTCGGAAAAAACAGCCCCAGGTCGATTTCATCAAACAAAAGCATACCATATTTTACACCGCACTTTATCACTCCATGCTGGCGCCCAACGTTTACAGTGATGTTGACGGACAGTATCGTGGTATGGATCAGAAAGTACACAGGGCAGACGGTTTTAACTATTACACCGTATTTTCTTTGTGGGATACCTACCGCGCTGAAGACCCGCTGCTGAACCTGATTGACAGAAAGCGGACATTGGATTTTATCAAATCGTTTCTGGCCATGTACGAACAGGGTGGCCTGCTGCCCATCTGGCCGCTGGCTTCCAATGAGACCTATTGCATGGTGGGTAATCATTCCATACCGGTAATTGTCGATGCTTACGCAAAAGGCATCCGCGATTTTAACGCTGAAGAAGCGTTTACAGCCATGAAAGCTGCTGTTAACCGCAACCAGTTTGGCCTGGATTCATACCGTACTAATGGCGTGGTATTATCTGATGATGAGCATGAGTCTGTTTCCAAAACTTTGGAATATGCTTTTGATGATTGGTGCATCGCCCAAATGGCAAAAATGCTGAACAAGCCACAGGATTACGCCGAGTACATTAAACGCGCTCAATATTGGAAAAATAATTTTAACGACCAGAACGGTTTTATGCAAGCCCGTGCAAACGGCGGCTGGTACACGCCATTTGAGCCAACTGAGATAAACAATAACTATACCGAGGGCAACGCTTGGCAATACTCATTCCTGGTTCCACAGGATGTGGAGGGGCTGGCAGAGCGTATGGGTGGCAAGCAAAAATTTGAAGCCAAGCTCGATGAGCTCTTTACAACCGACGCCAACTTAAGCGGCCGGCAGCAGGATGACGTAAGCGGGTTGATCGGCCAATATGCACATGGCAACGAGCCAAGCCACCACATGGCTTACCTGTATAATTTTACCGATGCCCCGGAAAAAACACAAGCCTACGTGAGCCGAATTTTGCGGGAAGAATACAGCGACAAACCTGACGGCCTTTCAGGTAACGAAGATTGCGGGCAAATGTCGGCCTGGTATGTAATGAGCTCGCTGGGTATTTATAATATTGCACCTGGTCAACAGCAATTTCAAATTGGTATTCCGCAGTTTGATAAAGCAATTATCAACCTTGAGAACGGTAAAAAGTTTACCATTACCAATCCCGGCGCCGGCGTTAGCAGGGCCAATATCTACCTGCAAGGCATGAACCTCAATAAAAAAGCCTATAATAAGATTTATTTGAATTATGACAACATTGCCAATGGCGGGGACTTTGAAGTATTAACAGGTAAGCTGCCTAACAATATTTTCCTCCAATCGCTCGAAAAACCAACATCAAAAATTACTGATGACTTAATCGTGTCAGACCCATACATTATATCGCCATCAAAAACATTTACGCAGCCAATAAAAATTGAGATAAAAGCCGCCGATAAGAATGCAAAAATCTATTATACAACCGATGGTTCCGCTCCTGGCGCAAGTTCAACCTTATACACTGTCCCGGTAGAAATCTCCGCAAACACAACCGTAAGAGCAATTGCCATCGACGGCGATAAACAAAGTTTCGTAGTTACAGGAACCTTCAACAAAATACGCGATGACTTAAAGCTAACCCTTGTAAACAAATACCTGCCCAACTATGCCGACCAGGGCGACAACACCCTCATTAACGGCATCCGCGGCAAAGCAAACTGGCGCATCGGCAACTGGCAGGGTTTTCAAGGGAATGATGTGGTGGCCATAATCGATATGCAGCAAGTTAAACCCGTAAAACAGATCACTTTCGGGGCATTGCAGGACAGCCGGTCATGGATAGTTTTCCCTAAAGAAGTGGAATACTGGCTGTCAGATGATGGCGTAAACTACAAGTTGGCGGCAACTGTGCCCACAAAAGTTGACGTTAAAGACCTGAACGTACAAACGCAGGATTTCACCGCATCGTTAAATGCCAAAACTCGCTTTATAAAAGTTATCGCTAAGCAGTATGGCCCGTTACCGGAGTGGCATGAAAGCAAAGGAAGCCCATCGTATATTTTTGCGGATGAAATAGTTATAGAGTGATTTCACCGATTAGAGGAGGATTTAACTGATTTTTTGATCAATTGCTTTTATTGTTCTGACTATACAGATCCAAAAGTAACATGTTCAGGTCTTAAAAAACCGGTACGAACTCTTATTCGCTCAACAATTTATTTTTCGCTTCTTCCAGCTTATCCATTTCAGCCTTCTCCAAGACCGGGAATTTTAAATCGAGGCTTTTCATTGTTTCAAGTATAATGGTTGATATGGCGATCCGGGTAAACCATTTTTTGTCTGCGGGTATTACATACCAGGGGGCATGCTTAGTTGATGTTTCCCTTATTGCCTTTTCATAGGCGTCCATGTAGTCGGCCCAACGGCTGCGTTCAACAATATCGCCGGGAGAAAACTTCCAATTGCGTTTAGGGTCTTCTATCCGCTTCAAAAAACGCTTTTCCTGCTCTGCCCTGGATAGATGGAGAAAGAATTTGATAATCACAGTTCCCGAATCCCACAAATGTTTTTCAAAGGCCCTGATGCTTTCATAGCGGTCTTCCCAAAATCCTTTGGGTAAGTCCTTAACATCATTAATACCGGGCAGTTGCTCCTTCAGCAGCAATTCAGGGTGTACCTTTGTGACCAGCACATATTCGTAATGCGACCGGTTATGTATGCCTATCCTGCCCCGCTCGGGCATGGCATTATGATGCCGCCATAAAAAATCATGATCATAATCCTCTGCAGTGGGTTGCTTAAAGCTGTAAACCTCGCAGCCCTGCGGGTTAAGGCCTGACATTGTGTGGGCTATTGCGCCATCCTTTCCGGCAGCATCCATCGCCTGAAAAATAATCAACACCGATCGCCGGTTATCAGCATATAATTTCGCCTGTTGCCACGAAGTTTCTTTGATCAATGAAGCCAATATATTCTTGGCATCACTTTTTTCGAAACCGTCGGCATAACCGGGATCGTGATCTTTTAATGAAAATTTTTGTTTTTCGGTGATTTTAAATTTGGAAACCAGGTTATTCATAGAATAGGATTGGGAAATGCAAGTTAAAATTAAAATCCTGGAAGCCTTAGATTTACTTCACAGCCATATATTTTAAACAAATCAGGAATATTTTGGTTGACGTAAAATTTACAATTTGAATCCGCGTTTTTAATATTTACTAATTTGCCTATGATTTAGGGCCATAATTTTACATCTTTACCCCATGTTCAGACGTATAAAAAACCGATACCTAAGGTATTTCACAATATTTGTATACTTCGTTATTATATTTTTCTGTGCTATTGAGTTAAACTTCCTGTGGCTGTTCGGGTATTCGCCTGATATGCATGATATCAAAAACCCGACTATGTCGCTGGCGTCCGAAGTTTATTATGCCGACGGTACACTGATAGGCCGCTATTATAAAGAGAACCGCTCCCCTGTAGAATTCAATAAAATATCACCTAATGTCATCAACGCCCTTATTGCTACCGAAGATGTAAGGTTCTACCATCACAACGGCGTTGATTTTTATTCGTTTTTCACGAGTATGCTTTCTACCGCATCAGGGGACAGGCGCGGCGGCAGTACAATTACCCAACAATTGGCCAAAAACCTTTTCGAGACACGCAAAAAGAAATCGCAGGGCGTAATGCGGCATATACCGGGAGTAAAAACCGTGGTTTATAAAATTAAAGAATGGCTCACTGCGTTTAAAATTGAACATGTTTACAGTAAAAACCAAATCCTTACGCTTTATCTAAATACCGTACCTTTCGGCAATAACACATTCGGCATAAAAACAGCATCGCTAAAGCTATTTAATAAAACCCCTGATGCCCTTACCCCTGCCGAGGCTGCCACACTTGTGGGTATGCTGAAAGCTACATCAACCTACAACCCAATTAACAATCCAAAACACTCATTAGAGCGCCGGAACGTGGTTTTAGGCCAGATGCTTAAATATAACTACATTAAAAAAACCGATTATGATACGAGCGTAAATAAACCGATTAAGCTTGATTTAAGTTATGTGGAAAATGAGGGCCAGGGCGACTCATACCTGCGCCAGGCTGTGAGCCGGTGGCTGAAGAAATGGCTGAAAGATAATGATTATGATCTTTACGAGGACGGGCTGAAAATATACACCACAATAGACCCGCGCCTGCAGCAATATGCGGAAGAGGCTGTAAATGAAAAAATGAAGATGCTGCAAAAGCGCTTCTACAATTTGTGGGGAAACAAAAACCCATGGCAGGATTTAGACGGGAACGAGATAAAGGACTTTGTTTTAAAAGCTGAAGAAAAGTTGCCCATTTATGCCAGGCTGCAGAAAAAGTATAATAACGATGCGACGCTGATCAGGCAATATTTTGAGACGCCGAAACACATGAAGGTATTTACCTGGAACGGCGAACGGGATACTACGTTTTCGAGTGCCGATTCCATAAAATATTACGCAAAACTGCTGAATACCGGAATGATGACCATGGAGCCAACAACCGGAAAAATTAAGGTTTGGGTAGGTGGCATTGACTACAAATACTTTAATTACGACCACGTGAACCAGGCGCGCAGGCAGGCAGGCTCAACGTTTAAACCGTTTGCTTATTTAACTGCTCTTGATAACGGTTACAGCCCCTGCGATAAATTTACCGATCGGCCTGTATCGATAAAATATGTCGACGAAGGCAAACAGCAGGTTTGGGAACCCAATAATGCAGATTTTCATTTCTCGTACCAGGATATGTCGTTGCGGTGGGCAATGGGTAAATCTGTAAATTCCATCACCGCACAGCTTACTGAAAAGGTGGGCTGGGACAAGGTTGTTGAATATGCGCATAAGGTAGGAATAGAAAGTCCGCTGAAAGCCATACCATCGGTATCGCTGGGCTCTAATGACGTTTCGGTTTATGAAATGACACGGGCTTACAGCACGTTTTTAAACCGGGGCAAAAAGGTAGATCCTATCCTGGTAACCAAAATAACCGATCAGGACGGGAACGTTTTAAAGGAATTTACACTGAAAGAAGAACAGGTGATCAGCGAGGAAGTTGCGTGGCTGATGCTCTACATGTTTCGCGGCGGTATGGAAGAGCCGGGCGGTACTTCCCAGGCTTTATGGGAATACCCTGGTCTGTGGAAAAAAGCAAGCAACCAGATTGGCGGTAAAACCGGCACTTCATCTAAATATGTTGATGGCTGGTATATGGGCATCACCAAGGATTTGGTAACGGGTGTTTGGGTAGGTGCGGATGACCGCACGGTGCACTTCACCTCTTCCGAGACGGGGGAAGGCTCTCATACTGCATTGCCAATTTTTGCCCGTTTTATGGAAAAGGTTTACGCCGACCCGAAATCGGGTTATACGCCAGGGCCTTTCCCGAAACCATGGACTAAAATCACAAAAAAATATGATTGTCCATCGCCTGTGCCTGTAGTCGATTCAGCGGAAACCGATAGCTTGTTCAGGCCAGCCGACTCGTTAAAAACTCCACCTGTAAAGCAGGACAGTGCTGCAAATACGCAGTAAGCAACCGGCGCGTAGCTTAAAGCGTATTCGTTAGAGATTATCAATAGCTTTAGTGGTTGTAACGGGTGAATTGGTTTTAGAACATTAATTACTTTAACATTTGCATTACTTACAACCGCTACAACTAATGCCAACTTTTAAATAATTTAGCGCTTATTCTATTTTTCCTGTATGAATAAACATCTCCGCAATTGCATCAAAAAATATTCTATTATACTCTTTTGTGCAGCAGCCTCGCTTCTCCCTGCACTTACCGCTAAAGCGCAGTACTTCGGACAGAACAAGGTGCGCTATAAAGACTTGAAATTCAAGGTCTACAAAACCCCTCACTTTGAAATCTATTATTACCTGAAAAACGACAGCATGCTGAAACGCTTTGCCCAGGAAAGTGAACTGTGGTACACGTTGCACCAACAGGTTTTCAGGGATACCTTTAAGCGGGTAAACCCTATCATACTCTATGCCGACCACCCGGACTTCCAGCAGACCACTGCGCTGGATGGCGAGATTGATGTAGGCACCGGCGGTGTTACCGAAGGGCTGAAAAACCGGATTGTAATGCCGGTGATGGAAAGTAACCAGATGACGCGCCATGTGATCGGCCACGAATTGGTACATGCCTTTCAATATCACGCCCTGCAAACCAGTGATTCGGTATCATTCGAAAATATAGGCAACATTCCACTTTGGATGATCGAGGGTATGGCAGAATACCTCTCGATAGGTAAAAAAGATGCTTATACGGCTATGTGGATGCGCGATGCCTATCTAAATCACGATATTCCAACGGTTAGGGATCTGACCGAGTCCAACAAATACTTCCCATATCGTTACGGTGAAGCTTTTTATTCATTCATCGGTTCCACTTACGGCGATACGGTAATTGTCCCGTTCTTTAAAAACGTGGCGCGCTTCGGCCTTGGCTATGGCATCAAACGTACGTTTGGTTATGATGATAAAACCCTCTCTGGCTTGTGGAAAAACGCGATCGAGGCCACCTATAAACCTTATTTAAAGGATACTGTAGAGACGCCGGTGGGAACACGCATAGAAGACGAGCGCAACTCCGGGAAAATGAACCTTGCCCCTGCGATAAGCCCGGATGGTAAATACCTTGCATTTTTATCGGAGAAAAACTTATTTGAAGTAGACTTATTTTTAGCTGATGCGAAAACGGGAAGGATTATAAGAAAACTTACAAAAAAAGTATCCAGTACGCATATAGATGAATTTAATTTCATCGAGTCGGCGGGCGCCTGGTCTCCGGATAGTAAGAAGTTTGCGTTCAGTGTGTTTAACAAAGGCATCAACCGAATGGTGGTTGTCGACGTGGCCTCCGGCAGCATCATTGATGATGAGGCTATGGGCAAAGCAGAACAGTTCAGCAACCTATCTTGGTCGCCAGACGGAAAGAATATTGTTTTTCAGGGACTTGCAAATGGACAAGTAGATTTATATCTCTATAATTTCGACACCAAACAGGTTAAACAATTAACCAACGATAAGTACACTGACTATCAACCCAGCTTTTCGCGCGACGGCAAAAAGGTAGTCTTTGCTACGGACAGGAAAACATATGACCAAACACTTTCCTACCAGATAACATTCAGTCTGGCCGAGTTGGACCTGGCCACAGGGAAAGTGACCGATATTAATGTATTTGACGGGGCCAATAATTTGAACCCTCAATACTCGTCGGATGGAACGCAAATCTACTTCCTTTCGAATCACGACGGTTTCCGCAATATGTACCGCTATACGCCGGCAACAGGAGGCCTTGAGCAAATGACCAATTTATTTACAGGCGTATGCGGCATAACCGAATATTCGCCTGCATTAAGTATCTCGGCAAACAACGATATAGTTTACTCGTACTATGCAAAGCAGAAATATGCGTTATATAATGCTAAAGTGAGCGATTTTAAGCCGCAACCGGTTGTGGGTAAACCCGGCGATTTCGGTGCAGGCATCCTCCCTCCTGCCCGCGCAGTGGGCGTCGACCTGATCAACTCCAACCTTAATAACTACCTGGCCTATCCTAAACTGCCTGTCGACTCGATAAAAACAATCCCTTATAAATCGAAATTTAAGCTTGACTACCTGGCGAGTAGCGGCGTAGGGGCGTCGGTAAGCCAGTATGGTGCGGGATTATCAAGCGGCGTTCAGGGCGTGTTCAGTGATATTTTGGGCCGTAACCAAATTTATGCCGGGCTGGCAGTGAATGGTGAGATTTATGATTTCGGCGGACAGTTTACTTATATCAACCAAACCGGCAGATGGAATATAGGCGGAAGCCTTTCGCATATTCCATTTCAAACAGCCAATTATAGTGTTGTAAACTCAAACTACCAGGTAAATAGCAATACGACTATTCCCTCGGTGGAGGAGCGATATGATCTTATCCGGATTTTCCAGGACCAGGCTTCGCTCTTTACATCCTATCCTTTCACCAAAAAAACAAGGATAGAATTTGGTACAGGAGTTGCGCAATACTACTACCGGGTTGAAAGATATACCACGGTTTATGATACGCTTGGCCGGGTAATTGATTATACCAAACGCCACGTACCAAACAGCGAATATAATTCCGACCCGGCAAATGCAGGCTTTAACCTGTCGCCTTTAACAATTTTTAATGTAAATACGGCTTTGGTTGGCGACAACTCTTTTTTCGGCGTGGCATCGCCTTTAAACGGTTACCGCTACAGGCTACAGGCTGAGTATGATTTTGGCACCTATCATTATTTTGCCCCGACGGTTGATTTGCGCGGCTATCTGCGTGCAGCGCCTGTAACTTTTGCGGCGCGTTTGTACGGATACGGCCGCTTTGGTAACACCGGCAACCTGTATGAGCTATATGTGGGCTATCCGTTCCTTATCCGCGGCTACGAAGCGCAAACCTTTTATAATAACAATGGAAAGAAACCTACCAATGGCTTCACGATCGATCAATTGTCGGGCAACCGTATTGCTGTAGCCAACTTCGAGGTGAGACTGCCTTTTACAGGGCCCGAGAAACTATCTCAATTTAAATCTAAATTTCTTTTCACCGAGCTGAATGCTTTTTTTGACGCAGGCCTGGCCTGGAATAGCGGCAACCAGATAAAATTCGGTATGAGCCCCGATTTAGTAGGCCACAAAGGCGAGGTAGACGGCAATGGCAACCCTATTTTAGACAAGAACGGACATCAGATACAGGACCCGGTTTACAATGCTAACCAGCGCGTACCGGCCCTTAGCGCGGGCATTTCGCTGAGGGTAAACGTATTCGGCTATTTTGTTCTGGAACCTTATTTCGCAGTGCCGTTTAACCGCACCGACGTTAATAAACCTGTGTTTGGCCTGGGCTTTACACCGGGATGGTAATTTTTAAAGAGGCAGGAACCAATAGTCAGAAATCAAGACTTGAAAAACAGTGCATACTTTCCGCTCCTGGTTCCTGCCCCTTGATTCTTTTCGAAACTTGACTATGCAGGCAAATAACCCTACCTTTGCCGCCATGAAAAAATGGTTTATCTTCTTATTGGTGGCTGCTAGTGCTCAGAGTTTATTTGCCCAGGATAGCGCCTCCTCGAACCATATCGTCATTGATTCGGTAAAGGCTAAGTGGGGGAAAGTAAAAAATGTAAACGGAACGGCGATGATATCGTCAAATAATATCATCGAAAATATAGAGCTTTCGAAAGAATATAGTTTACTGGTAACCGCTATTGAAGACGCGGGATTAACCGAAACATTTAGAAGCAAAGGCCCTATTACTTTCTTCGCTCCGACAAACCAGGCTTTCGAAAAATTGCCGGCGGGTGAACTTGATACGCTCTTAAAGCCAAATCATAAACTTGATTTAAACTACCTGATCACCAGTCATGCAATTGCAGGCAAATTTAGCGTAAAAGATATCCAGCATAAAATAAACGCTAATAACGGACAGGCAACATTCCGCACTATTGCGGGTAGTACCCTGACTGCCAAGATTGACAGCAACCGTAATATTGTTTTGATAGATGATAATGGCGGAGAGAGTATTATCAGTAAATTTGACATATTACAGAGCAATGGTATGCTGCACATTATAAATGCCGTTTTGGTACCCAAAACCAAAAATATATAATCCACTCCCGGGAGCCTATATCTATAACCATTTATCTAAAAAAATGCTTTACTTTGTATCCTAATTTGAAAGACTTAGATACAGATATGGCTTGGTTTAAAAGGGAAACAAAAGGGATAATTACAACCACTCAGGAAAAGAAGGAAGCTCCTGACGGTATCTGGAACAAGTGTCCGCAATGTAAAAAGCCTCTTCACTATTCAGAGCAGGTTGAAAACCAATATGTTTGCCACTACTGCGGTTACCATTTACGCATAGGCTCAAAGGAATATTTCTCGATACTTTTCGATGACAACGAATTTACAGAACTGTTCGCTAACCTTACCTCAGGCGACCCGCTGGAGTTTGAAGACACCAAAAAATATACAGCCAGGGTTAAGGAGACGATGGCAAAAACCGGTCTGAAAGATGCTATTCGTGCCGGGGCAGGTAAGATGGGCGGTCAGCCGCTGGTTATTGCCTGTATGGATTTTAACTTTATCGGCGGTTCAATGGGATCCGTCGTAGGTGAAAAAATCGCCCGCTCTATTGATTATTGTATTGAGCATAAAATTCCATTCCTGATGATATCTAAGTCAGGCGGCGCCCGTATGATGGAGGCAGCTTTTTCGTTAATGCAAATGGCAAAAACCTCTGCCAAACTTGCATTACTTTCAAAAGCTAAACTGCCGTTTATTTCGCTGCTTACCGACCCTACAACAGGCGGTGTAACCGCATCATACGCCATGCTGGGTGATATAAACATTGCTGAACCCGGCGCATTGATTGGTTTTGCCGGGCCAAGGGTTATTAAAGAGACTATTAAGAAAGATTTGCCAAAAGGCTTCCAAACTGCAGAATTCGTACAGGAGCATGGTTTCCTTGATTTTATAGTCGACCGCAGAGAGATGAAGGAGAAACTTTCATCATTCCTGAAAATGATGGAGAACTAAACAAGAGTAAAATATTTAAAAAAGCGGGACCGTCAATGATTGACGGCCCCGCTTTTTTATTGGATTTAAAATTAAAGCTGAGCTGAACCGCTGGGGTACTGTGCATCGTCATCCGATTCAAAATCTTCTTCGGTATCTTCATTTTCATCCAGGCCGCCTTCCGTATTTTGCTGGCTTTCCTGTGTGGTGCTATAATTGTCATTATTGCTCTCACCGCTTTGCCATTCGGAATTATCTACACGTGATTCGGAGTCGCTACGCTGGTCGCTTTGCAGATCAGACCGCCCCTGTTGTGAGCCCATGCCCTGCGAGTTCGACTGGCTTTCCTGCGAATTACCGTAGCTGTTCTGGTCGTCTCTGCCAGCCTGGTTTTGCTGCATGCCGCCGTAATTTTGTGAATTTGACTGGCCCTGCGAGTTCGATTGGCTCTCTTGTGAACCCTCATAACTGTTTTGGCCGCCCATTGAACCAGACTGATTACCCCGCGAATTACCATAACGTTCAAAATCGTCCTGATTCTGATCTGAAGTGGAGTTTGACTGGCTTTCCTGTGAATTTGACCAGTTATTATCTCTGCCCAATCCACTGCCTGAAGATGAATTTGCCCCCGAGCTTAATTCGCTCGCTGAACGTCTGTTTTGGTCTTCGTCCCTGCGATTACCAAAATTTTCATTATTGTTTTCCATAGTATTATAGGTTTATTTTTGATTTAATAACTTTCATTTTAAGAAAAATGTTTTATAAAAAATAGAAATAAGAAAAAACAGCTCGAATACTCAGACAAAAAAAAGCCGTTCCAATAAACGAAACGGCAAAATCGATAAGGCGAAAATCTTTATTTAAAAACTCCGGCGTTCTGGCTGGTATCTCCATCGGAATCCTTACTCTCCAGGTCCCAGTTCGGGCCTTCAGGGCCGGTGTTTGATTTACCCATATAATTTTTCTGGCTTGGGTCAATACCACGATTTATTTCTGCGGCGCTTGAGTTTTGTGCATTCGGAAAGCGCTCGGTAGCATCATCTTTATCTTCTTCCATTTTTTGCCTGAGATCTTTTTCACGCGGGTCCATAATTTATGTCTTAATTAATGTAACAATGAGAGGCTATCAGCATGATGCCTCTCGGTTTAATAAATGCGAATTGTTACCGGTGTTATGGCTTATATACCTTCAGTGCCGGGCTCATGACCGACCATGCGGCCTGTAGTACGGCCGTGATTACTTGGTCTGAAATCTGTGGTGGCATTACCTACTGAAGGGAACTCTTTCTGATTCGGAGGGGTAACATCAGTTTGTTCGCTATATGAAGCATCGTTACCTTCCTGCTGTTGTTCCTGCTCTACCTGGTGAGGGTAGCCGGATTTTTCATGTTCTGACTCTCTTTTTTCAGGGATCTCATTCGGGTTACCTTGACCCGGACGTTCCTGCTCTCTTCCGTAATCTTTATTAGATGAATTCATGGTAGTTTTAATTTGTAATTAAATAATCCCAACAATTATGCCATGTTGATTTACCAATTATCAAATGAAACTACCTTGCCAGAAATAAAAGGCCGAACTCAGGCATTCACCAGGCAAAGCTCACGGATCTTGCCTAAGGTAAAATCAACCTCGTCCCGCGTGCTGTATTTTGAAAATGAGAACCTTACAGAAGGCCTTGACGGACTGGAACCGATAGCAGTTAATACGTGAGAGCCAATGTCGCTGCCTGAGCTGCAGGCGCTGCCGCCTGATGCTGATATGCCTGCTATGTCCAGATTAAACAACAGCATGTCCGCCATTTCCATTTCAGGAAACTGTACATTTAATACTGTATAAAGGCTTTTTGAAGGGTCTGTTTCACCATTGAAATTGATGCCGGGGATGCTTTCAATCAATCGGTTCATCATATAGCTTTTCAGTCCTTGTATATGTTGCTGGTGCTGCTCCATTTCTGCATAGGCTAATTCAAGCGCCTTTGCCAGGCCTACAATACCGTATATATTTTCGGTTCCGCCCCGCATGTTGCGCTCTTGAGCACCTCCATAAATCAAAGGTTTAATCTTTATACGATGATTAATGTGCAGAAAGCCTACTCCTTTGGGGCCATGCAGCTTATGGCCTGCACAAACCAGGAAATGAGCTTTTAGCTTGCTTAAATCGTGCCGATAATGCCCCATAGTTTGCACAGTATCGCAATGATAAATTGCATTGTACGCCTCGCAAAGGTCGCCCACACGCTCCATATCCGATAAGGTGCCTATTTCGTTATTGGCGTGCATCAATGAAACAAAGCTGCGGTCGTTTTCTTTTAGCAGCTTTTCAAGATGGTCGTAATCAATACTGCCTTTACCATCAATATCTACATAACTTAGTTTAATGACGCCCGACTTTTCAAGGGCTTCCATCGTATGCAGTACCGCATGATGCTCGGTACGGCTGGTGATGGCGTGTTTAATGCCATGGTCAAGTATGCCGCACCTGATGGCCATATTATCCGCTTCAGTACCGCTCGAAGTAAAGAAAATTTCTGCAGGCGAAGTATGTAATAAATTAGCTATGGTTTTACGCGATCTTTCAATCAACGTGCGCGCCTCACGGCCGTGTGAATGAATAGAAGATGGATTTCCGTAGGTATTTTCCATTACGGCATACATCGCCTTCATCACCTCTGGATCAAGGGGTGTGGTAGCGGCATTGTCAAAATAAACGCGCATGAAGCAATTATTGAATTATTGAATTGGTGAATTAGCGATTGTCCCGATCGTTAATTCACTTAAACTATTATTTATGATTCAGCTTTCGGACTTGCGGACTTTCCGACTAACTTAATTTTAAAATTTCTTTAATGTCGGCAATGATCTTATTTGCCAGGTTATTTGCAACCGTTTCAGAGTTGCCTTCCGAGTAAATACGAATAATGGGCTCAGTGTTCGACTTGCGCAAATGTACCCATTCTTTATCGAATTCTATCTTCAGGCCATCGATCGTAGTATGAGGCTGCTTCTTGTATTTTTCTTCTACCTTCAATAACAAAGCATCAATATCCATCTCTGGTGTAAGGGTGATCTTATTTTTCGAGATAAAATAACCCGGATAAGTTCCCCTTAAATGAGATATAGATTTACCGTATTTAGCTAAATGTGTTAAAAACAACGCGATACCTACCAGGGCGTCCCTGCCGTAGTGTAATTCAGGGTAAATAACCCCGCCGTTGCCCTCACCGCCGATCACTGCGTTCACCTCCTTCATTTTGTTTACCACGTTCACCTCTCCAACCGCGGCGCCATGATATTCGCCTCCGGCTGCTTCAGTAACATCGCGCAAAGCCCGGGTTGACGACAGGTTCGATACTGTATTCCCTTTATTATTTTTCAGTACATAATCAGCAACGGCAACCAGGGTATATTCTTCACCGAAAACATTGCCATCCTCATTAACAAAGCACAGGCGGTCAACATCAGGGTCAACAGCTATGCCCAGGTCTGCACGCTTGTTTACAACCTCCTTTGAAAGCGATACCAGGTTTTCAGGAAGCGGCTCGGGGTTATGTGGAAAATGCCCGTCTGGCTGGCAATATAATTCATAAATGGTATTTACTCCCAGAGCTCTTAATAATGCCGGGATAAAAATGCCCCCTGTCGAGTTAACACAGTCTATCGCTATTTTAAAGTTTGCTTTGGTAATCGCTTCAACGTCAACCAAAGGCAAAGCCAGTACTTTGTCGATATGCTTTTGCAGGTAGCTGTCGTCTGTAGTAACCTTACCAAGGTCGTTAACATCGGCAAATTTAAAATCACTTCTTTCAGCAATATCAAGCACTTCTTTACCATCCGCATCACTGATAAACTCACCGGCTGCATTTAGTAATTTAAGCGCATTCCATTGTTTGGGATTGTGGCTGGCAGTTAAAATGATACCACCGGCAGCTTTTTCGTCAGGAACCGCAACTTCAACGGTGGGGGTTGTTGACAGGCCGATGTCCACTACATCAATACCCAGCCCCTGTAAAGTACCGATTACCAGACTGTTCAGCATAGCGCCCGATAAACGGGCATCGCGGCCAACAACTAACTTTTTTATGCCGGTTTTATTAACGGCCCAACTGCCGTAAGCAGCAGTAAATTTTACAATATCCAACGGGGTTAAACCCTCGCCCACCGTACCACCAATGGTACCTCTGATTCCCGAGATTGATTTTATTAATGTCAAAGTGTAATTGTTTTATTGTGGCGCAAAAATAAGATATTTAAGCAATGCAATAATAAAAATCGTACTGTTTTAAGGCAAGCCTATTTGTCTATATTTACAATTTTTAATGCAATATGCCCGATTCCCTTATACAGCTCGACCGGCATTTATTCTATTTTGTTAATCATCAATTAGCTAATCCGTTCTTTGACTGGATTATGCCTTTACTGCGGAACCCAAAATTCTGGATACCGCTGTACATCTTCATCATCGGGTTTTGCGTATACCGTTACAAAAAACAAGGACTGATTGTTATTTTGCTATTGGCTCTATCGGCTGGCTTTGCCGATTTTACCAGCGCAAGTATCGTTAAACCGCTTGTGAAACGCGCCCGTCCCTGCCGTGATGCAGTGGTATCACAAACAGCCACCGTCCGTGTAAATTGCGGTACAGGCTACAGTTTCCCATCCACACACGCCACCGATCACTTTGCCATGGCCTTTTTCCTGATTATGTTATTCCATAAAAAATGGCGCTGGATATGGCTTTGGGCGTTACTATGGGCTGGCTTAATAAGCTTTGCCCAGGTATATGTAGGCGTACATTTCCCCATTGATGTTACTGTTGGGGCGCTGTATGGAATTTTGGTTGGTTGGCTATTTGCTATTATCTTCAATAAGATACAACCCGAATTTGCCCCTTAAGTGACCCTATTGAACAGCCAAAAAGACCTCCTTTACATTCCACCCGCTTACACTAAGCGTGGGCTTGGTTTTAATTTTTGCCGCATCGTATTCTATTACGACCACCTTGTGCTCGCCTGGTAATACCGATACATAGTTATCGCTGTAAAACACCGGCAATAAACGAGTATGGCTATCAGCATCAACTAATGACAAACGGCTAAAGAATGCAACCGGACCATTTGCGGGATTGCTTAAGCTCACCTCTATTTTGCCCGGTGATAACTGTTTTGCTAATACTGCCAGCTGCGCCTGGCCTATTTTTTTCAGCCCCGAATAGACGCCTTTTTCATCAGGCAGCCAGTAAAAATTATCGCTTACAATATTCTGATGTAAATCTGTCAATCTCAGTGAAAGAAACACTCCTTCTTTCTTAGCCAGCGCATTGAGTCCTTCCTTCATCGGTAAAAATCCTTTTACCGATTGCGGCTGTATTTCTTCAAAAACCTGGGTAAGCAGGTGTTCTTTGCCCTGCATGTCATAGGTCTTAACAGACAGCATCAGCTCGCGTTTAGCAGTGAAGGTATTATTCACAATGGTCACCATGCCATCTATTGGGTTATACATTACGTGTAAGGGCTCACTGCCACTGTGCAGGCCATACAAACAGGCATTAGGGTCCAGGTAATAGTCATACATCTGGCCGCGCATGGCAGTCCAGGGATTTTGTGTTTTCCAGATAATAACTCCGGTATACCAATCCCACATGTGCGCACTGAACCCTTCTATTAATGCCCGGTACTGATTGTAATTAACCAACTGGGCTTTATTGGCGAAATCCTTCGCGTCGGCAGCCTTGCCGTAGGGTTCTATTGAAGCATCGTAGCCGATGTATTTATGGTAATCCCAAACGGAATCAACTTTCGATTTCCTCTTATCAGCATTAAATTCAGGTGCAATAAGGTTAGCCGTCGGGATAAACCGCTTAAGCGATTCAAAGTCGTTGATACCTACCGAGCCAATTTCGGAATTAAACGGAAAGGTATGCACTTTAAAAAAGGCTGAATCAGGCTGGATACCGTACGGCCCGTCGCCGTTACCGCCAATAGTGTTGAGTGACATTTTATCTGAATTAGAATATTCCACAAACCAGCGGGTGCCATCCAGCTTTGGCAAAATGGTATCCCGCAATGGAAGTAAAATATCTTCAGGCGGTGTGATCTCGTTGCCGCCGCACCAGATAGCCAGCGACGGGTGGTTACGCACCAGCTTTATTTGATCAACTAAAGATTGTATATACAGTTTGTGATCGTCGGGATATTTGCGGCGTGTCCACTGGTCATCCTTTTTCTTCGGGTCGAGCCAGCGGCCATTGGCATCACCTGATATCCAAAAATCCTGGAATACCAGCAAACCGTACTTATCGCAGGCGTTGTAAAATTCGGGGCGCTCAACCAATGCCCCGCCCCACACACGGATGAGGTTAAGGTTCATATCGTGATGAAAGCGCACCTCTGCGTCATAGCGTGCGTCGCTGAAACGCAGCATAGCGTCCGATATAATCCAATTACCTCCTTTAATAAATATCTTTTGCCCGTTAACAGCCACCTGGCGGCTTTTAGTTTGTTCATTCCAGCTCGTCTGTAATTCGCGCACTCCAATATTAATGTCGGCTTTGTCAGATATTTTATTTCCAACGTTAAACTGTATTGTAGCTTTATAAAGGTACTGCGGTCCATAGCCGTTTGGCCACCATAGTTTCGGATTATTTAAGGTAAAATCATTCAGACTTAATTCCATGCTGGAATAAGGCTTAACAACCACTTTTTTTGATATTGACTGTCCATCTATGGTAAACTTCAATACACCGCTCACTGGCTTATTGGTTGGATTGCTCAATGTTGCTGACGATTTAATCATAGCCGGCGCTTGCTTACCTTCAACCTGCCTTACGCCTGGTACCAGCGTAATAACGTGCGGGTCGGTAACTCTTACAACGCCTGTGGTCTCTATGGTTACCTTATCCCAAATGCCTGTATTACGGTCGCGCATAGGCTGAATCCAATCCCAACCGGCCGTGTATTGCAGTCCCACATTTTTGGCGATTTGGCCATCGCCACCCTGGCCGCCGTTGGCGTTGCCCACCGGATCCGGAGGGTAAACCAATACAGCTAATCTGTTTTTTCCTGTCTTATTAAGCAACGCTGTGATGTTATAGCTCTGCCGCAAAAACATACCAAAATGAGTTTGCTTATTTAGCTTTCTGCCGTTCAGGAATACCTCGCAGCCATAATTAACCCCTCGCAGGCTTAAATAAACCTGGCCATTGGCTGGCGCCGCCTGTATAAAATCTTTAATAAACCAATACGTGTAGTATTCGCGCCCGGTATTGTAAATATCTTTTATGTGCTCGTTGTTCATCCCCCAGAATGGGTCGGGTACCAGCTTATTGTTTAGCAGGGTGGTTAAAACAGTTCCCGGAACGGTTGCAGGCAGCCAGTTATCGACGGTGTAATCGGGCTTTGAGATTTGCGAACCATCGGCATTTACGTCTGCAATTTTCCGGCATTTCCAGCCTTCGTTTAATTCATAGGTGTTTTGCGCTGATGAAAAAGAAACGGACAATAAAAAAAAGAGAGCAGAAAGGAGGATTTTCTCCGGGGATAGTTTAAAAGCGGCCATAGGTAAATTTAATGTCCTAAAGGTAAAAAATATAGCGGATTTTGATTTCCTATTTTACAGATAGATATTAGTCGTGGCAGTTAGACAGCCCTTCCGGACGACAGCCTCAAAACTGGCAGACATCGTTTAAAACTTAACACATTATACTCCGGTAATAGCGTTCCGTTTCACCACACGAACACCGCGAACACCCTGAAACATATTGATTATCAATATGTTAATTTTAAGCCTACTTGAAAAACTCTGATAATCAATAAGTTTCATCAGGGTTTACAGGTGTAAACCCTGGTTAAACATTAAACCTGAAGTGCATAATATCGCCATCCTGCACAATATAGGTTTTACCTTCTATCGCCAATTTACCGGCCTCTTTTATAGCGGCTTCGGAGCCATTATATTTTACGAACTCGTCATACTTAATTACCTCGGCGCGGATGAAGCCTTTTTCAAAATCGGTATGGATAACACCGGCTGCCTGCGGGGCAGTGAATCCCGCAGTAATTGTCCATGCACGTACTTCCTGCACGCCTGCGGTAAAGTAAGTAGCCAGGTTAAGCAGCTTATAAGCAGCTTTGATTAATTTATTAACGCCTGATTCAGTAAGCCCTAAATCATCCAGGAACATTTGGCGCTCCTCGTAAGTTTCCAACTGAGAAATTTCCGATTCAATCTGGGCAGAAATAATCAGCACCTCTGCGTTTTCATCCTTTACGGCGGCCTTTACTTTTTCAACATAAGCATTGCCGGTGTTAACGGAAGCCTCGTCGACGTTACACACATAGAGTACAGGCTTGGCAGTAAGCAGCCACAGGTCGGCAACGTATTCTTTATCTTCTTCGGCAACCGGTGCCGTCCGGGCGGATTTACCGGCCAGCAAATGGTCTTTATAAACACTAAGCACATCGAAAGTTTTTTTAGCTTCTTTGTCTCCGCCGGTTTTGGCCATTTTTTCAACCTTGCTTATTTTCTTTTCTATAGAATCAAGGTCTTTCAGTTGCAACTCAGTATCTATAATTTCCTTATCGCGTATAGGGTCAACCGAGCCATCGACATGGATTACGTTATCATTATCGAAACAACGTAACACGTGGATGATTGCATTGGTGGCACGGATATTCGCCAAAAACTGGTTCCCTAAGCCTTCACCTTTGCTGGCGCCCTTTACCAGGCCGGCAATGTCAACTATTTCAATAGTATTTGGCACTACGTTTTTTGGATTAACAATTTCTGTAAGCTTTGTTAAGCGCTCGTCAGGAACAGTTATTACACCCACATTGGGCTCTATGGTACAAAACGGAAAGTTTGCCGCCTGCGCCTTAGCATTCGATAAGCAATTAAAAAGAGTTGATTTACCCACATTTGGCAAACCGACTATACCACATTGAAGTCCCATTTTCTATAGTTGATTGAGTTGATTAAGTGAGCGGTTAATGGAGTTAAGAAAAGCCGAATCTGTAAAACTTAATCAACTTATTCCACTCGAACAACCACCCTCTAAAAAGCCGCAAAGATAACAGAAAAAAATTCCCTCGTTTTGAAAAAAAAAACGACTTTTGCCGCAACGCAAATCAGGGCAAATAATAACATGTAAAAGGAGGTTTTTTTATGGAAGAGATGGTTGACCAAATCAATGCAATACTCGGCACGGTGGACAATACGCATTTGCAGGAATATTTGAACAACCTCAACATCTCTGACGTTGAAGAACTGATTGACGAAATGCCCGAGCATGGGCCCTTATTTATCGAAACCCTTTCCCTCAACCGCGCCGTTAACGTTTTCCGCATTCTTGACTTTCCCACACAGGAACGCATCATTAAAAAGCTATCGGGCCCGCGCATTGCCGGTATAATTAACGAGCTACCACCCGATGACCGCACGTCACTCTTCGCAGAAATGCACGGCGATGTAGTACAGAAGATGATTCAATTGCTCTCGCCTACCGACCGTAAGGAAGCGCTTACCCTGCTAGGTTATGAAGAATATTCAGTAGGCCGTTTGATGACACCTGACTATGTTGCTGTAAAAAAAGAGTGGGATGTTGAGCGTGTATTGAACCACATCCGCCGCTATGGTAAAAACTCGGAGACCATTGACGTTATTTACGTGATTGATAAAAGTGGTGTGTTGCTGGATGATATTCGTATCCGCGAAATATTATTGGTAAAGCCGGAAACGAAGGTAAGCGAGCTGATGGACGGCCGGCTTATTGCGCTAAGCGCCAGCGATCCGCAGGAAGAAGCGATTAATATCTTCAGGATGAATAACCGCACCGCATTGCCGGTAGTTGACAGTCAGAATATTTTGCTTGGCATAGTTACGGTAGATGACATTTTATGGATAGCTAACGAAGAATATACCGAAGACATACAGAAAATAGGTGGTACCGAGGCGCTGGACGAGCCATACCTGGATATTAATCTGTTCCGGCTGGTGCGCAAAAGAGTGGGCTGGCTGATCATTTTGTTTTTAAGCGAGATGCTCACATCCACAGCGATGCAATATTTTAATGATGAAATAGCTGTGGTGGTACAGCTTACTTTTTTTATCCCACTGATTATGTCCAGCGGCGGGAACAGCGGTTCACAAGCTTCTACACTGATCATACAGGCAATGGCGTTGGGCGAAGTAACGCTTGCCGACTGGTGGCGTGTTATGCGCCGCGAGATACTTTCGGGCTTAATGCTTGGCTCGATACTTGGCGTAATCGGCTTTTTACGAATAGCTGTATGGAGCTCTTTCAGCGACATTTATGGCCCGTACTGGCTACTGGTGGCTTTCACTGTCGGCTTCTCCCTGGTGGGTATCGTATTGTGGGGCTCACTCGCAGGCTCCATGCTGCCAATAGCAATGAAACGACTCGGACTGGACCCGGCTACATCATCGGCGCCTTTTGTTGCCACGCTGGTTGATGTTACCGGCCTGATCATTTATTTTAGTATGGCGTCCATCGTTATGCATAATGTGCTGCATAGCCACAGCCACGCAGCAGGGCATCCTACAGCACTGCTCAGCCATATAATCGCAGGCGGAGTAAGCTAGGGCATATTTGCAAACTCTGCTGCTTATCCGTTGCAAAACAGTTTTTAGTTTTTAACTTTAGCTAATCTTAAACTCTAAAAACAATTGAAATCAAATGGAAACAACAGACAGTTTTGAAATGGCGGATGCCGCCCCAAGTATCTCATTAAATTATGAAAGCCAAACTTATCTTCGCGAATCGGGAAAATGGGCGGCTTTTTTGGGGATAATAGGCTTTATTTTTACTGGCTTTATAGCTATCGCTGCATTATTTGCAGGTACCATGATGGCGACCCTCTCGCGTTTACAACCTGACAACCCCGGCGCCGCCATAATGTCGGGTATGGGCGGTTTCATCACCGTGATTTATTTGTTGATTGGTCTGCTTTACTTTTTCTTTTCGCTGTTTTTATACCAGTTTGGCAGCCGCATCAAAAAAGGCATTATGTACGCCGACCAAATGCATGTTACCGCCGCTCTTGGGAAACTAAAGTCATTTTTTAAACTATGGGGTATTTTAACCATAGTTATCTTATGCCTTTATGCACTTATTATCATTGGTGCAATAATATTCGGCATTACTGCATCCTCAATGATGAACAGATAAAACACTGTAAATAACAAAACCCCTGCTGGTTAGGCAGGGGTTAAAAAAATAGTTAGTTTGTTTAGTTTGTTCTCTTTTAAATTTCGAAGGAAAAATCCTCATCAGCTGTTTTACCAACTTCCTGGGCTTCGCTGTACTCATAGCGCTTTTCAACTACCTCCTGGTTTGCCTTGATGTAGTCGATCGTTTCTTTCAGGCCTTCAGCAAATTTTTCAAAATCTTCTTTATATAAAAAAATCTTGTGTTTGATGAACACGCCGTCCTCTAACCGTTTTTTGCTTTCGGTTATGGTAACATAGTAGTCGTTTGAACGGGTCGCTTTTACGTCAAAAAAATAGGTCCGTTTCCCTGCCCTTACCTTCTTTGAATAAACCTCTTCACGCTCTCTGTTGTCAAAATCTCCCATAATAATATTATCGTAACTAGTTTTGGTTGGCATAAATATAAATAATTTTTCAAAGAGCAAGCATTTATTCAAACAATATTAAACTTTTGTTGAGAATATTTTAATTTTCGGAGGGTTTTACACATTTTCCTCTTCCTCAAGCAGCTGTTTTTCGTACAATTCGAAATATGTGCCTCTTTTTTCCATCAGGTAATCATGGTTGCCCTGTTCTATAATTTCACCATTATCCATAACTAAAATCTTATCGGCATTTTTTATGGTCGATATTCTGTGCGCAATAATAATACTTGTTTTACCCAGCATATTGCGGCCCAGGTTGCTCAATATTTCCTCCTCTGTCCGGGTATCAACAGCCGATAAACAATCATCAAAAATTAATACCTGAGGATGTTTTACAAGGGCCCTGGCTATTGACACGCGCTGCTTTTGCCCCCCCGATAAAGTTACCCCCCGTTCGCCGATCAGGGTTTCAAAGCCTTTATCGAGCTCCATAATATTTGAGTAAACCGCAGCGTCCTTTGCCGCCTGCCTTACTTTATCCATCTCCAAAACATCGGCACTAAATGCAATATTATTGGCTATCGTATCCGAAAATAAAAATACTTCCTGTGGTACAAAACCTATCTGCGAGCGGTAACTATCCAGGTTAACCCGGGTTATTGGTTCACTGTCTATTAAAATCCTCCCGCCGGTTGTGTCATACATCCGCATAATCAAATTAGCAATAGTCGATTTTCCTGACCCGGTACGGCCTATAATGGCTATCATCTCGCCGGGATTAGCGACAAAGGAGACATTTTTAAGCGCCTGTATGCCAGTGTCGGGGTATATAAATGACACATCTTTGAATTCTATCCGGCCATTAATCGGCAACGGGCGGGCATCAGGCGATTTGATGTCGGGCTGCTCATTTAAAAACTCGTTTATCCTTTTTTGTGATGCTGCGGCCCTTTGAATAAGGGAAGTTACCCATCCCAGCGATATTACCGGGAAGCTCAGCATATTCAGATAAACCAGAAACTCTGCAATATTGCCTGCGGTAATATTCCCTTTCATTACCTCGGTCCCTCCTACATACATCGTAATAACGTTACTCATGCCTACGAGCAGCAGCATTACAGGGTAAAATACAGCCTGCACCTTTGCCAGTTCCATCGAGTGCGTTTTGTAATCCTCGCTTTCAACAGCGAACTTACCTGTTACGTAATCTTCGCGGACATATGATTTGATAACCCGGATGCCCGAAAAATTTTCCTGCACAAAGCTCGACAGTGCGGATAAGCGCTGTTGTATTTTTTCGCTGCGATGATTTATGGTGTTATTAACATAGTAGATAATAATAGCTAAAACAGGCAGCGGCAGTACCGACCATACCGCAAGCCGTACATTTACCGTTAGCATAATAGCAATAGCCATTATAAAAAGCACTACCGTATTGATAGTGTACATAATCCCGGGCCCCAGGTACATGCGTACGCGTGTTACATCCTCGGTAACGCGGTTCATTAAGTCGCCGGTATTATGGCGGCGGTAAAAAGCGAGCGAAAGTTTTTGATAGTGATTATAAATCTCGTTCTTCAGGTCATACTCAATATGCCTCGACATCAGGATAATGGTTTGCCGCATAAAAAACAGGAATAAGCCACGTAACAGGGCTAATACCAAAACCAGGATACCGAACAACAATAAACTGCTGCCGAATATCTGGTAAATAACCTCCTGCCTGTTAAAGCCCGAGAAAAGGCGGTATACGGCAATATTTTCTGTCACCAGGTCAAACGCCACCCGGATAACTTGTGCCGGCAAGACGCCAAAAATATTTGAAATAATGACAAACAGCACACCCGGTATTAAACGCCAGCGATATTTATAAAAGAATTTATTGAGATATGCGAGGTCTTTCATTTAAAGGTACCCGGAAATCCGGAAGACCAAAAGTAGGATAATGACAGCAGACTTTCAAGAAAGCCCAAACGCATTAAGTAATGCGAATGCAATGTTTAATATAAAGCCAATCTTCAAAAGCTTGCCTGATTTTCTGATTGTACTGCCTTGGACTTCGCCAACAAAAATTTGCGCCAATAAAAAAAACCTCTACTTTTGTCGGGAGCCCAACAGAATTATTTACTTTGTTTCTCTGATGCTGAACACCAACCCTACCGAATCAATTTTTAGCCAGCTCGAGGCTTACGGCCATAAAAAAATTGTATTCTGCAGCGACCCCGACACCGGCTTAAAGGCAATTATCGCCATTCACGATACTACACTCGGTCCAGCTTTGGGCGGTACCCGTATGTGGGCTTATAAAACTGAGGCCGACGCTTTGTATGATGTATTGCGTCTCTCTAAAAGCATGACTTACAAATCGTCAATTGCAGGCCTTAATCTGGGCGGCGGCAAGGCGGTCATTATCGGCGATTCACGTAAAGATAAATCGGAAGCATTACTGCGTAAATTCGGCAGATTTATCAAAAATCTGAACGGTGAATTTATTACTGCCGAGGATGTGGGCACCAATCCGCGCGATATGGAATATATACGCATGGAAACCCAGCATGTTATGGGCGTTCCTGAAACCATAGGCGGCAGCGGCGACCCTTCTCCTATTACCGCTTTAGGGGTTTTTATGGGAATGAAAGCCTGTGTTAAAGAACTGTATGGCAATGATAATCTTGCCGGCAAATCGGTAATAGTACAGGGCATTGGCCATGTGGGGGAAAACCTGGTTAAATTGCTGCGGGATGAAAACGCTAAAGTGTATGCCAGCGACATTAACGATGACCATTTAAGGCAAATAGCCAAAAAGTATAATGCAGAAGCCGTATCCGCCCATACTATTTTCGATATCGACGCCGACATATACGCTCCTTGCGCATTAGGTGCAACTATTAATACACAAACAATTAACAAGCTTAAATGCGCCATTATAGCCGGCTCTGCCAATAATCAGCTGGAGGATGAGCATGAACAGGGCCGGATGCTGCTGGAAAAAGGCATTTTATTTGCGCCTGATTATGTGATTAATGCCGGCGGTATTATTAATTGCTATTCCGAGCTGATGGGCTTTACCAGAAAAAGGACCATGCAGCTAACAGAAAATATTTATGAAGCTACCCGTAATGTTTTAAAGCTTTCAAAGGCCGAAAACATTTCTGCAATTGAAGCGGCAAACAAAATTGCCGAAAAACGTATTGCAGATATAAAAAAAGTTAAATCAACCTATTAAAATCAAAAGAATCCGCTAATTTTGCGGAACTTAATCGTTCTTACAAAATGTTAAATCGCAGACACCTAAGGGTAAAAGTCCTCCAGTCGTTATACGCCTATCACCAATCAAACAGCGGCGACGTTAAGCAGCATGAAAAAAACCTATTGCTGACCATTGATAAGGTGTATGAAATGTACATCTGGATGTTGTCACTAATTTCTGAAGTTACCCAATATGCTGAAACCGATGCAGCAGAAAGGGCAAACAAACACTTACCAACAGCCGACGACCTGAACGCCAATTTAAAGATAATGAGCAACAGGTTCGTGGTATCACTGCTTCAAAACAAAGAATATCTTGCCGGATTAAAAAAATATAAGGTAGCCTGGAATTTCGAGCCGGAGTTGATTAAATCGTTATTTACGATCCTGAAAAAATCCGAAGATTACCAGGAGTATCTGAAAAAGACCGACGATACAATACAGACTGATAAGGACATCATTAAATTTATCTTCAAAAAAGTGATCCTAAAATCATCACTTGCCGAACAGGTTTTTGAAGATATGTTCCTGTATTGGCCGGTTGACAAAGATGTGTTGCAAGCCTTGATAGCCAAAACTTTTAAGAATTTTGCTTACGACGACCCAAAACAAAACAAACTGGCCGAAGTAACCGGCAATTGGGAAGAAGACAGGGAGTTTATTGTTAATTTGTTTGAGGAAAGCATACGGCATAATGACGATTACCAGTTGCTGATTACCAGCAAGACGCAAAATTGGGAGCCGGACCGTATAGCCATGATGGACACACTGCTAATGAAAATGGCTATTGCAGAGTTTGTTAATTTCCCATCGATACCTGTTAAGGTTACCATAAATGAGTATCTCGAAATTTCGAAGGAGTTTAGTACACCCAAGAGTAATGCATTTATCAACGGTATATTAGACAAAATTTTGGCAGACCTTAAAGCACAAAACAAAGTAAAAAAGATAGGCAGAGGACTTATTGAAGAATAACAAATGAAAAAATTGCTTTTAGGCTTATTAACGGCAGGCATTTTGCTAACAGCCTGCAATGCAAACAAAACCGGCAATAACAGTGCGGACAGCGCTCAAACAGCCAGCAATGCCAGTACAGCGGTTATGAAGTTTGAGAAAGAGACGCACGACTTTGGCAAAATTAAAGCTGGCGATCTTGTTACTTACGACTTTAAATTCACTAATGCAGGCAAGGCTCCGCTTATTATTACCGATGCTGTGGCAACCTGCGGTTGTACTAAGCCGGAATATTCAAAAACACCAATTAAGCCGGGAGAAAGCAGCTCAATTCATGTAACATTTAACAGCGCCGGGAAGGTGGGCCTGCAGGATAAACAAATTACCATTACCGCCAACACCAATCCTGCGCAAAACAGGGTACACTTAATTGGCGAAGTAACGCTTACCAAATAATTATTAACAATTCAAAATGATAGCAACTATTTTATTACAGGCCAGCGGCACCGGAATGGGAATGCAACAACTGGTAGTTTTCGGTTTAATTGCCCTGGTGTTTTACTTTTTCATGATCAGGCCGCAGGTAAAAAAACAAAAAGACCAGAAGAAATACGTAAACGAACTGAAGAAAGGGGACAAAGTAGTAACCACAGCCGGTATACATGGCAGGATTGCTGACATTAATGACACTACCTTTTTGATTGAAGTTGATAATGGTAAAATCCGTTTTGATAAATCAGCTATATCATTAGAGGCATCTAAAGCGTTAAATACGCCGGCAGCAACTAAGTAAGGTAAAAGGAAGGTAAAGAGCGAAAAATTAGAGTAGCTCTTATCGGCACAGAAAGAATGAGGGCGAAAGGTAAATGGCGAGATTATCTCACCCTTTTCCTTTCGCCTTTAACCTTTAACCTCAAAATATGGCAATAATCAAATTATCAGCGACAGAACGGAGAAGGGTATCGGCGTTTTTTACATGCCTGGTGCTCGCTATTGTGGCGTGGGTATTTACGGTATTGTCAAACACTTACAGCTACACCGTTAAAGAAGTTTTGAGCTTTAGGAATGCGCCGCAGAAGCGTGCCTTTCACTCTCTTCAATCCGATACCGTCAGCGCAGTCATTAACGGAAGCGGCTGGCAAATGCTCTTCTCAAAAATGCATCCGGACAATACAAGCGTCGCGGTAGACTTGCATACGCTTGAAACAAAGAGTTATATAGTGTTAAGTTCACAGTTACCGCAAATAAACTCAAAACGCGACCCAAGCCAGCAAATCACCAGCTTTGTTTCTGATACGCTGTATTTTGATTTTTCGAACAGAAAAGTTAAAAGGCTGCCGATTCAACTGATCACGGCCATACAATACAAGCACCAGTTTTCACAGTCGGGTAACGTTGTTCTTAAGCCGGGCTATGTTATAGTTAACGGCCCTGCCAATGTTATTGATAAAATGACCAGCTGGAATACAGATACGCTGAAGCTGGACAGCGTAAGCGAAACTGTTAATAAGCATCTGGCCCTGCAGCCGGTAAAAGAAGGCAATGTGAGCGTTTACCCCAAGAGCACTGATGTAACTATCCCGGTTGATGAGTTTACCGAAAAAACATTGGAGATACCGGTAAAGCTGATTAACAACCATAATTATGATGACGTTAAGATCTTTCCACAGAAGGTAAAAGTAACGTTTACAACGTCGCTAACCCGGTATGCACAAACCACTGAAGATTTTTTTGAAGCGAACGCCGACCTGGATCTTTGGAAAAAGCGCGGCTATAAAGCCTTGCCTGTAGTAATTTTCAAATCGCCTGCGTTTACTAAAATAGTAAAGGTGGAGCCACAGAATATTGATTTTATCATCAGGAAATAATGCTTAAAATAGGTTTAACCGGTAGCATTGGCAGCGGCAAAACTACCGTTTGCAAGGTATTTGAAGTATTGGGTGTACCAGTATTTTATGCTGACGATGCCGCAAAAATAGCAATGGTTACCGATCCGGTACTTATTGACGGTATAAAAACTGCTTTCGGTGATACGGCCTATTTTAACGACGGGACGCTTAACCGCAAATATATAGCAAGTATTGTTTTTAATGATAGCCAACAGCTTGCCAAGTTAAACGCATTAGTACACCCGGCAACTTTCAGGGCTTTTGATGAGTGGGTAAAAACAAACGGTAACGCACCCTATGTTTTGAAAGAGGCAGCACTGCTATTTGAGAGTGATTCGTACAAAATGTGCGATTATTCCATCACTGTAACAGCTCCGGCTGAAACACGCATTAAACGCGTGATGCAGCGTGATAACCTTACCAGGGCTGAAATTGAAAGCCGCGAAAACAAACAGTTTACCGAAGCAAAAAAGGCCGCGCTGGCCGATTATATTATTGTGAATGATGATGTGCAACTGGTGATACCGCAGGTCCTGAGTTTGCATAATAAAATCTTATCGTTGGCCGGCATTCATTAACCTTGCTTGCTTAATCGTTAATCCGCCAAATAAAAACCGTTTAATGACCGATACTATCCTGGACGACTTTCTGATAATAAACCCTAACGGCCTTTATTGCAAATACGGTGATTTTTATTTAGACCCGGTACAACCCGTTACCACAGCCGTGATATCGCACGCCCATGCTGATCATGCCGTCAGTGGCAACAACACGGTTTACTGTACTGAAGCGACGCATGCTTTTATGGCGCTTCGCTACGGTAGGAATGTCGGTAAATGTTTCAATTTAGCTGGCTATCATTCTGCTTTTGCAGTCGGAGGGGTAAAAATAACATTTATTTCTGCTGGTCACATGCTGGGCTCTGCGCAGGTGCTGATGGAATACAACGGGGTGCGCTATCTGTATACCGGCGATTACAAAGTTCAGCCGGACGCCACCTGTGAGCCGATTGAATGGGTAGAAGCTGACGTGCTGATAACTGAAAGCACCTTTGCTGATCCTTCAGTACTTCATCCAGATCCTGTTGCCGAGATAAAAAAGCTGAATGATGTAAAAATGAATATTCTGCTGGGAGCCTACGGCTTGGGTAAAAGCCAGCGGCTGATCAGCCTGATAAATGAATATGCACCGCAAAAACGCATACTGGTGCATCATCGCATCATGCCCATTAACGCCATTTATGCGAAAATGGGTTATCCGGTTGGCCGGCACGAAATATACGGCCGGAAACTAATGAAAAAGCAGGAAGAGTTCGTCTACATCGTCCCCCCCTTCACTTTCGACAGCTACATAAGGGCGAAAGATGTAAAGCGTTTTTTTGCCTCTGGCTGGGAAAACCTGCAAGTAAATAAACAGGACACGCTATTTATCTCGGATCACGTAGATTGGAACGACATCCTGATGGCTGTTGAGCAAGTAAAACCCAAACAAATATGGACGCTGCATGGCAACGGCCTGCATTTAAAAAAACATTTCGGCGATAAAATTGCTGTGAAGATCTTAAATTAATGATTTTTAGTTGATTAAGTTTTGGAAACGACACTATCACCAAGGATAACCTAATCAATCCAGTTCAATTAATCACAAACCAATGCTAAAAGAAGGCATAGATTATTATATAAATGCAGATGGGTTATTGGTATTCACCAAAGAATATCATTTAAAGCGCGGATATTGCTGTAAAAATAAGTGTCTTAACTGTCCCTGGAATTATGGAAAACCCAAACAGGCAGATGATATTAAAAAATAATTAAGGATATTTGTGTAACATAATTATTAACCATGCGGATAGACGAAGAAATACAAAGCAGCAAATTCGAGAACAATTACCAAAAGGCTGTTATTAATATTTCATACACCTATAGCTGGCTAAATAATCAAACCCGTTCCCTGTTCGAAAAACAGAACATTACTATACAACAATTTAACATTCTGCGGATCTTAAGGGGCCAGTATCCAAACCCGGCTACTGTAAATTTATTAAAGGAACGCATGGTGGATAAAATGTCGGACGCATCCCGCATAGTAGACAGGCTGGTACAGAAAGGCCTGGTATCACGCTGCACCAATACCCGCGACCGCCGCGCCGTTGACATACGCATCAGCGATGAAGGGCTGAAAGTATTGGCAAAAATGGATGAGGAATTTAAGATAAAAGACCTTCTCCAAAACAACCTCACCGAAGAAGAAGCAGGCCTGCTAAGTGATTTATTAGATAAATTGCGCGGATAACTAAGTGTAAAATCCCACTTTTACCGGATACGATAATATATTGATATACAACTGTTTATTATTACACATCCAATTCATTGTGTCGTAAGGACACAAAAAACAAGTGTATTAGTAACAATTAAGTTTCAAATCCATAGTTTTCTGCCTTTTTTTGATGGTTTTTATCTAAATTACACCCCCGTTAACCCAATTATTAACACCCGTAATTTCATCATTAAAAAATAAATCAATGCGCCTGAAATTTACCTTACCCGTAATTGTTCTTATCTCACTGTTGTTTTTTGGCTTTGCCCCACCTGCAAAGCACAGAATATTGGTATTTACCAAAACAGCTGGCTTTCATCATGCCTCTATTCCTTTGGGCGTAGACGCTATTTTAAAGCTTGGCAAACTACACAACTTCATTGTCGATACTACTTCTGACGATACAAAATTCAACGAAAGCAACCTGAAAAAATACAGTGCTGTTGTGTTTTTAAGCACTACCGGCCCTCTGTTTACCGCACGCGAGCGTAACGATTTTGAGCGGTATATACAAGCCGGTGGCGGTTATGTGGGTATCCATGCCGCAGCCGATGCGGAATACGACTGGCATTGGTACGGCCGTCTTGTGGGGGGATATTTTTTGAGTCACCCTGCCGTTCAGCAGATGGCTACCTTACACGTGGTTGATAAAACTCATATATCTACAAAGCATCTTCCTGATGAGTGGAAAAGGAAAGACGAGTGGTATAACTACAAAGAATTGAATAAGGACGTGCATGTATTGATGACCATCGACGAAAGCACCTACCAGGGAGGGCTTAACGGCGCTAATCATCCGATGGCATGGTACCACATATACGATGGCGGCAGAGCATGGTACACCGAGCTTGGCCACATGGACGATACCTGGAGCGACCCGCTTTATTTAAAGCATATACTCGGCGGTATACAATGGGCGATGGCACATCCCGCTTTAAATTATGCGAAAGCAACAACCGAGCGTGTGCCGGAAGATAACCGGTTTGTAAAGACACAATTGGTAACAGGTACATTTTATGAGCCGACCGAGCTGACCGTATTGCCAAACCTGGATATATTGGTTGCTCAACGCCGCGGCGAAATAATGCGCTACAGCGAACAAACCAAAACGATGAAGCAGGTAGGATTTTTAAACGCCTATTTTAAAGCTCATGTAAAAGGTGTTAATGCCGAAGAAGGTGTGCTTGGCATACAGGCTGACCCTGATTTCAAAAACAATCATTACGTTTACATATACTACAGCCCCGCAGATACCAGTGTGAATCGTCTCTCACGCTTTGTTTATGATCATGATACGATCGACAACAAGAGCGAAAAAATCGTATTGCAGCTTTACTCGCAGCGCGAAATTTGCTGCCATACCGGCGGTTCAATAGCTTTTGGACCTGACCGTATGCTTTTCCTATCGACTGGAGATAACTCAACTCCGTTCGACGAAAGCGGGCGGCCTAAATACAATACGCACTCATTTGCACCGCTTGATGACCGTCCGGATCACCAGCAATACGACTCAAGGCGTTCGGCAGGAAATACCAATGACCTGCGCGGTAAAATACTGAGAATTAAGATGAAGCAGGATGGTACTTATGACATCCCGGAAGGTAACTTATTTAAACCAGGTACACCAAACACCCGCCCCGAAATTTTTGTTATGGGTGACAGGAACCCTTACCGTATAGCTGTTGATCAAAAGAATAGCTGGCTGTACTGGGGCGAAGTTGGTCCGGATGCTCAGAAAGATAGCCTGGAAACACGCGGGCCTCGCGGATATGATGAGCTTAACCAGGCGCAAAAAGCCGGTTTCTTTGGCTGGCCCTTATTTATCGGTCCGAATATCCCTTATCACTCTTACAACTATGAAACAGGTGTTTCCGGCCCTGCATTCGACCCGGCAAAACCTATCAACGACTCCAGGAATAATACCGGTTTAAGGGAACTGCCTCCGGCGCAGCCTGCATTTATCTGGTATCCATACGGCCCGTCGGCAGACTTCCCTGAGGTAGGCTCAGGCGGTCGTACCACTATGGCGGGACCAACCTATTATACCGATATGTACCCTAAAGCCACCCGTTTTCCTGATTATTACAATAAAAAGGTAATTTTCTATGACTGGATCCGCGGCTGGATAAAAGCAATAACCCTGCAGCCAAACGGGCAATTTGACAAGATGGAGCCATTTGTTCCTAATCTTAAGTTTAATTCGCCTATTGATATGGAGCTTGGCCCGGATGGCAGATTTTATGTACTTGAATATGGCAGCGGCTGGTTCCAGAAAAACCCTGACGCCGGATTGGCAAGGATAGACTATAATCGCGGAAACCGTGCTCCTGATATTGCGAAAGTTACCGCAAACAAAACTGCCGGTGCAGTGCCGCTAACAGTTATCCTTAGGGTTGCCGCAAAAGACCCTGAAGGAGATAAAATGACGTATACCTGGGATTTAGGCAATGGCGTTACAAAAAAGACTATAGTACCGAGACTTGTTTATACCTACGCTAAAAAAGGAAACTACAATGTTACGGTAGATGTAACCGACGACCATGAAGCGACAACAAAAAGCAAACCGTTAAGCATTTTGCCGGGAACCGCCGCTGCTTCAGTTGCGTCTAACCTGAATGCTAATGCACCTGGTAAAGCCTTAATGCTAAGCCTGGATTGCAAAACCTGCCACAAAATCGCAGAGAAATCCATTGGCCCGGCGTTTACAGACGTGGCTAAGAAATACCCGAACAACAAAGCATCTATGGACCACCTGATAAATAAAGTAAAAGAAGGCGGTAATGGCGTTTGGGGCGATGTTTCGATGCCGGCCCACCCTGCGCTGAAAACAGCAGAAGCTAAACAGATTATCAGCTGGATATTGTCGCTGAAACAATAAGCACTTAAAACCTTTTGGCAGGATAGTTAGTGATAATTATCCTGCTTTTTTATTTTATCAACAAATAGCATTGTTAACTTTGGCGGCGCATTTGTGCACTTATATTAACTTCAATGAAAAAATTCTACGCTCTTTTAATCCTGCTGGGCACTTTCTGTTCAGCTTTTTCGCAAAATCTATCTTCAATCTCTGGCACCATTACCAACGGCAACGACCAGCCGGTAAACGGCGCTACTGTTAATCTCCTGAATACCAACTACAGCACAATTACCAATGGTAAAGGTGAATTCAGCCTTAACGGTGTCCCTCAAGGAAATTATATTATTCATGTTACCGGCGTGGGCTACGCAGAGCGTAGTCAGCCAGTAACCGTTAACAGCAAAGCGTTGGTATTCAATTTAAAACTGAACGATGCCAGCAATCAGCTGGATGAAGTAGTAGTAACCGCGCAAAAACGTGAAGAAGAACTGCAGGACGTGCCCGTAAGCATTTCTACATTTTCGGCAAAGGATGTAAATGCTTATCATTTACAAAACCTGAAAGACATCACGGGTATTGTACCGAATTTATATTCCGCCGGTCCGGGCGATAATCGTAATGTTACCGGGTTGAGGGGTATTGCAACAACATCGTACGATCCGGCTGTAGCTACATACATCGATGGCGTAAACCAGTTCAGCCTTGATACTTATATTCCGCAGTTGTTTGATGTGGAGCGCATTGAAGTACTGCGCGGCCCGCAGGGAACTTTATACGGCCGCAACGCGCTTGGGGGTGTTATCAATGTTATAACTAAACAGCCTTCTAATCAAACCAGCGGTTTTGCCGAGCTTGAATTTGGAAGCTATAACGAGCAGCGTTACAGCCTTGGCCTCCGGACGCCGCTGATAAAAGACAAATTGTTTTTAGGTGTTGCAGGCGTTTATTCGGGTTTTAACGGCTTTTATACAAACGAATACAACAACACCAAATTTGATAAACAGCATTTCTTTTTAGGCAGTTATTACCTTAAGTTTTTAGCCACCCAAAAGCTGACATTTACCCTGAATGTAAAGAATTACGAGAACAGAAACAACGGACCGTTTACGTTGGCGGGCAGCCCGGATGAAGCAATCAACAATCCGTTCAAAGTAAACCAGAACGCTACGACCAAAATCATCGACAACATTTTCAATGCTTCATTAGCAGCGAACTATGCGGGCAGCAATTTTAACTTTACCTCTGCCACATCGTACCAGAAAAACTACCGGTATTATACCACCCCGATAGATGGCGACTTCTCTCCCATCGATGGCGTATCATTAATAAATAATTACGGCAGCGATTGGAACAATGTAAAAGTAGCCACCCAGGAATTCAGGTTCAGTTCGCCGGCTTCGTCGCAATCGCCAATTAAATGGACAGGAGGATTGTACGGCTTTTACCGCAGCGCACCGACGAAAACCGGAACACATTTTGGCGATGATGCCGCCGCAGTGGGTGCGCCATTTCCTGACTTTACTACCATTAATACCAACATTGAACACAATTACGGTTTTGCTGCATTTGGACAGGCAACTTACACCATTAACCCGCAATGGGATGTTACCGCAGGACTGCGTTATGACCTGGAGCATAAAAAAGAAGAAATTAAAGGCGAATTCCAGCCCGACGGCGGGGACATAATGGTAACCCAGACCGATACATCTTCGAAAGCGAACTTTAAAGCATTCACGCCGAAACTTACCGTAGATTTCCATGCATCGCAGAATAACAACCTGTTTGCATCGTACAGCAGGGGCTTCCGCGCCGGAGGTATCAGTCAATTGGGTGCTGACCCGTCACAGCCACCGCTTTACGCTTACAAGCCTGAGTACAGTGATAATTTCGAAATTGGCTCGAAAAATACCTTCTTCGACAAACGCGTTCGTTTAAATATTGCCGCATTCTATACACTTGTTAACAACGCACAGGTGCCAACACTAATTTTGCCCGATGCAATCACCGTAACCAAAAATGCGGGCAAAATGCACAGCAAAGGTATTGAGGCTGAGCTGGCAGCAACATTACTTAAAGGTTTAGATGTTGATTACAATTTCGGATATACCCACGCACGTTACACCGACCTTGCCGTGCCAGGCAATGGCAGTGTAGTGAACCTTAAAGGCAATCACCAGGTTTATACACCGGACGTAACATCGATGCTGGCATTGCAATATGCTTACCAGCTTGCGCAAAATACCCATTTAATTGCCCGTGGCGAATGGAAATATATTGGCAATGAATATTTCGATCTGGCAAACCATATTGAGCAAAAAGCCTATAGTTTGTTTAACGCACGTCTGGGCGTAGCTACCAGGAGGTTTGATGTATATGTTTGGGGGCAAAATCTTGCGAACAAAAAATATATTGATTACGCTTATGACTTTGGCGCATCGCATTTAGGCAACCCGAAAATGTATGGGGTAACACTAAGAGCCAATTTCTGATATCCGGATTAACAATTTGAAGTGATAAAAAGGAGTGCGTGACTTATATCGCGCAAACAATGATTCTAAGCAGCCATGGCCTCTTACAGGCACATGGCTGCTGGCGTTAGAGACCATTGTTACTTATAGACTGGTTTGTCAAATGATAGTAATCTTACTTATCTATTTAGAATTAAATAAGTTTTTTAACTTCTGTGTAAAACATTAGTATATCCTGCCGTGTTTATTATTAACACAAAACGCGCAAATGAAAACATTTAATGAACATGACACAGTAATTTACAAGGACGCCACAGGTCGGTTTATCGATACCTTTGTGATTTATGACACTGATCCTATAACCGGTCTTACGCACATTAACCATGAGAATCTAAAGGTGCCGGCCGATGTATTGACTGTGCACCCCAAAACCGTTGAAAAACACCATTTGCCAATGAACGACGCATTCAGTTTTGAAATATTTAAAAAGTTGAAAGAAAAGTATGATAATAAAGCAAATGACGCCGTTCAAATAGCATTGAAAGTTGAGCCGGTTTATAAAGAAGAATTAGCGAAGGCATCATGATCTGATATCTTCATTAAAAAAAAGGCCGTCTTATATGCGATTATGAGACGGCCTCTTTTTTTATTGCCCTTCCTAAACCTGGGTTCCGGCTATTGGCACACCGGATAGTCAGTATAGCCTTTTTCGTCAGCCGTATAAAAAGTGTTCATATCGAGGATGCCGGATAATTCCTGTCCCTTTGCAAAACGCTGAACCAAATCAGGATTAGAAATGAACGGACGGCCAAAAGCTTCCAGGTCGGCTAATCCGCTTTGCAGCTGGGCTTCGGCTGACTCCAGCGTGTGGCCACCGGCCATAATAACCGTCTGTTTAAAAATATCCCGTATGGCTTGTTTGATTTCCAGCGGAACCGCAGGGGCGCCTATTGCAGAATGATCAACCACATGTACATAAGCTATCCCCAGTTTATTCAACTCACCCGCAAGATATTTATATGTGGCGTCAATCTCCGGATAATGCGGCATATCACTCGCCACTCCATAAGGTGACAGACGGATCCCTGTTTTATCTTTTCCAATAGCTGCGGCCACTTCGGCTGCTACCTCAATCACGAAGCGAGCACGGTTCTCGATACTGCCGCCATATTCATCGGTACGTATATTGCTTATGGGCGATAAAAATTGCTCAAGCAGGTAGCCGTTCGCGGCATGCAGCTCTACGCCGTCAAAATTTGCAAGAACAGCGTTTTTTGCCGCGCTTACAAATTCGGCTTTAGTAAGCAACAATTCTTCGGCAGTCATAGCGTCAGGTACAGGAAAATCCTGCATTTGCAGCGAGTCTGTCCACATTTGGCCTGCGGGCTTAACTGCTGACGGGGCGAGGATTTTGGCGCCTTCCGGCATATTTGCAGGGTGACTGATACGACCGGTATGCATCAATTGTATAACAATCTTTCCGCCTTTTGCATGCACGGCAGACGTTATTTTTTTCCAGCCTTCTACCTGTTCCTGGCTAAAAATGCCTGGAATGCGTGCGTACCCGAGGCCATTGGGTGATGGTGATGTCCCTTCCGTTATAATAAGGCCTGCGTCTGCACGCTGCGCATAATATTTTGCCATCAGGTCATTTGGTACATTGCCTATAGCCCGGCAGCGGGTCATCGGCGACATAACGATGCGGTTTTTTACCGAGATAGACCCAACCTGGAAAGGCTCAAATAGTTTAAGAGTTTTCATTCAGGATAAATTTAGTGTTCAAACACATAAAAGTATACTGTAGTTATGAATTGTAAAAGCCTGCCTTTAAAAATGACATCTGTGTGTCTTTGCTATTTTGAGGAGACGGATGGAAAATACTTTTCCTCTTATCAAATAAAACGGGCGAGCGAAATTTTTATCGCTGCCCGTTTTGCGTGCTTCTGACGAGATTCGAACTCATATCGATGGTACCGGAAACCATAATTCTATCCATTGAACTACAGAAGCAATAGTGCAAATATAGAACAATAACAAAAAAACCCGCGAAGTTTTGAAAACTTCGTGAGTTTTTGGAAAAGGATATGGTTTGAGTGTTATTATTTTGTGGTTACAGCCTAACTGGTGCTGCCCGTCTTTTCTGAACCCTGATCGTTGATCTCTGATCTCTGTTATTCACTTTTTAAACTTTTTACAGGATTGGTCGCCGCGACTTTTATAGTTTGATAGCTTATTACCAACAGGGCTATCAGCAGGATAGCAAACACCGGCGATGCAAGCAGCCACCAGTTAACGCTGATATGATAGGCATAGCTGGTGAGCCACTTGTTCATAATGATAAGTGTGACAGGAATAGCAATCATGGCAGCGATGGCTACGAGCTTTATAAAATCTTTTGCCAATAGCACCATCAGCTGGCTCAAAGCGGCACCCAGCACTTTGCGTATTCCTATCTCTTTTGTGCGCTGTATCGCAATCAGATGCGCCAATCCATACAGACCCAGGCATGCCAAAGCAATTGATAACACGGTAAAATAATTGAACAAGCGTATAGTGGTCACATCCTTTTGATATACGGCATTGAACGCCGCATCCATAAATTCGTAATTGAAAGGATAATCAGGGAAATAGCTTTGCCAGGCGGTTTTGATAAGAGTTAAATCTTTAGGGCTGACTTTCACCAGTACCGCCCCCGGCCTGAATCCTCTGCCGGTGTAAATCATCACTAACGGGGCCACAGGGTTATGCATTGATTCGTAGTGGAAATTTTTCACTACACCTACCACGCGTCCTTTATGGTTCATGCCTTCCATTGGCTGGCCGATCGCATGTTTCCAGCCCAGTTGTTTCACAAAAGCTTCATTCACTATAAACCCTTCCTGCTTATCGGTGATCATCTGCTCCGAAAAATTACGCCCTGCCAGTAGCCGCATTTTAAGCAGGGGAATAAACTTTTCGTCGATTGAGAAATAATTCGACATCAGCTCCCGCTTACGACCGTCAGCTATAGTGAGCGTGGTTGATTTTGCCTGCCCTCCGTTATCAACTGCCAATCCGTTTTGTACCGAAGTTCCTTTTACCTGGCTCATTTGGTTCAGGGCATTATTAAATGCTGGTACATGCAACAGCGCTACCGAATCATCCGGCAAAGAAACAGTGAGCAATTGATCTTTGTCATAGCCGATAGAACGGTGCTGCACAAAATTTATTTGTTCGTTCATGATAAAGGCGCCGGCAATCATTACTGTTGCTACCACAAACTGTGTCACTGTAATAATCTTACGCAGGGTTAAGCCCTTAGCCATATAATTAAAATTGGCCTTTAATGCAGTAACGGGCTTGAAAGCTGAAAGCACGAAGGCTGGGTACAAGCCTGTAAGCAGCGACGATGTCAAAACCAGCCCGCAAATAAATATGATGGTACGCCCCGAGGCAAAAAAAGATAGTTTTATCTGCAATAAATTATTTAAAAGCGGCAATAACGCCAGGCTAAGGCCAATGGCTATTACCAAAGCGATAAGCGTAACACAAAAAGATTCGAACAAAGATTGGCTGATAAGACTTCCCCGTAATGCGCCATTAACCTTACGCACTCCCACCTCCTTAGCCCGCTCTGCCGCGCGTGCGGTAGACAGGTTGATATAATTTAACAGCGCTACAACCAGGATAACCACTGCCAAAATTGAAAAAATATAAACCAATTGCTTATCCCCTTTCGGAGTATCGCCGAGTTTGCCAGAGCTGAAATGCACATCGCTTAATGGTTCTGCATTAAACTCCATAGAATACTTAGTTGCGCCGATTTTATTCAGTTCAAGCTGAATGGTCTTACTCGAAAATCCCGCCAGTTTACGCTTAAAGGCCGCTATATCAGGCTTCTGTTTAAAAAGCACATAAGTGTATACCGAAAAATCATCTTCGAGCCAGCTGGTTGTTTTATAAAACTCTACGGGCAGCAGTATAGTAAACTCAAGGTCGCAGTTTTCCGGAAGATCCTCCAGCACTGCTGCTACCCGGTAAGGTTTACCGTTGCATACCATGGTTTTATTAAGCGCGCTGCCGTTGCCAAAGTATTTTATCGCCGTGCTTTTTGTAAGCGTAAGTCCATGTAAATCCGTCAGCGCATCCGCCGCACTACCCTCTGCAAACTTATAATCAAAAACATCAAATACGTTGGCATCTGCGGTATAAACATCATCTTGTTTAAAAACCTGTCCGTTTAGCTTTATCACTCCTTTAGTAGGCGCAAACCGTACTGCTGTTTGAACTTCCGGGTAGTTTTGTCTTAAAGTTGTCGCAAGCAACTCCGGCGACAACGCCATATTAATGTTATCTTTTTCTGGCGTATGCATCAGGTTGGTAATACGCAGTATCCTGTCTTTTTTGCTATTAGCAGCATCGAAGCTTAACTGGTAATGCACATATAGCGAGATGAGCAGACAGGCAGCGATACCGGTTGATAGTCCGCCAATATTTATAAGCGAAAAAATTTTATGGCGGATAAGATTGCGCCAGGCGATTTTTAAATAGCTCTTTATCATGAAGCAGGTTGATTTGGTGCAACAAACCTAGCCTTACGATTTCATGAAAAAAATAGCCTTAACATTGATTAACAGTTATTTAACAAAATTTAACAGGATAGTTATTGGTCAGAGGCTAGACCTCAGGATTATGCGCTCAATTTAAAAAACCGATAATTTCTGCGTAGTCAACTCAATCAATCAACTTTAGAACGCCTCCCCGATATCAATAAACAGACCGTTTGAGCCTTGTCTGCCAAAACCATAATCGATGGTAATATTGGTGTTTGAAGTTTTATTAAGTTTTAAACGCAAACCGGGGCCATAACCGGGCTGTATGCGCTGCAGGCCGGTACCGGGGGCCGCAGAAAATGATTCGCCATTCAGGAATACCACACCACCAAGCAAGCCGTTATGGGTTATCTTAAACCTGTATTCAGCTTCTGCATATACCATCTGAGCTCCGCGAAAACGGCCTTGTATATACCCGCGTCCCGTTGCTGAATTGCCGTCCCATTGTGTGCTCGGTAAATCCAGGTATTCCGGCCGTCCGCTTAACACCAGCCAGTTATAACTCCATAGTGCCAAAACATTATCGGAGTTTGCAGGAAACCTGAAATATTTACGAAGGTCTATTATCAGCGAACGCCACGGGGTGGTGCTTCCTAAAAATTGATAATTATCGCGATATTGCAGGGCCGCATATCCGCCTTTGCCAGGATTGATCGCATTATCCCTTAAATCTATCACTGCATTTAATGTAAGCCCCGAGGCTACTGTATGCGAGCGTTTGCCATAGGTGGTATAATCGTCGGGAGTGCCATTAATATTCCCTTTATCGGATATATTCCAATGGGAATCGAAAATATAGCCAAGGCCCATGTAAAGATTACCGGTGACCCGCCTGAGCACTGTTTGGTAAAACTTCAGGTACGAATAATCCATCGGGTCTTCATTGTTGATATTTGAGTTACTGCCAAGGCCGTAACTGTTTTGCGGATATTTATAGTATTGGTATTCGCCTATAAAATTGTAGGTATTATCCTTGCTCCATATATTGGTTTGGATAGGCAGGATAAACTGTTTGTTTTGCGTATAAGAGGCACTGGCAATAACCGTAGAAATTCGTGATTGAGGCGCCGTTTTAAAGATAGCATTGCCTGATAGTACGAGCGCAAACCGCGAAAGCAATGTATAACCTATGGCCGGAGCTATCGAAATTTCTGGTTTGGAAGTAATGCTGTCGACGGCAGGCGTCTGCCTGGCGTGAAAAAGCTTTGAAAGCACGTCCCCAATATCTTCCTGCTCCGAAAGCGGCACCTTAGGTTGCCTTGCCAGGGTATCTATACGTACAGTATCCTTTACAACGCCGTGGCGTTTTACCGGTATCCTCTTGATGGGAACAGGGTTTTGCTGGGCAAATAGCGGCACTGTAACGATGGTAAGAACAAAAAATACTTTTATCGATAGAAAAATCCTCATGCAACCCTGCTTACAAGGGGAACTGAAGCTCCCTGTTTATTAATTATTTTACGGTTTATAATTGACTCCGAAAGTAATCATTCCGCTATAAAAGCTATAACATTTTTTACAGGGCCTGGTTCCGGGGCGCAGCAAATTTAATATTACCGTAATATTTATTAATTACATGGCTTGTATTTGTTATAAATCGCATTTTTGCAGGGCCAGTATAGCCGGGAATTTCCCTCAATCACAAATTATAAAATGCAAGCAACCGCAACCCAGGACCCGAAACAACTCGTTCAAAAAACACTTTTCGGTGTACTATTCGCAATCAGTATCGGTCATTTTTTAAATGACATGATACAGTCTATTATCACTTCGGTTTACCCTCTGCTTAAACAGCATTATCAGTTGAGCTTTTCGCAGATCGGTCTGATCACATTCACTTTCCAGGTAACGGCATCCCTGCTGCAGCCTATAGTAGGTTTTATTACCGACCGTAAGGCGAGGCCGTTTTCATTGGCTATTGGCATGGCAGTTACCATGACAGGCGTCATCATGCTCGCAAAGGCGCCCGGTTTTTTAGAACTGCTCGGAGCAGTGGCCATGATGGGGATTGGTTCATCTATTTTTCACCCGGAATCGTCGCGGCTGGCGCATGTTGCTGCCGGCGGTAAAAAAGGTGTGGCTCAATCTATATTCCAATTGGGCGGCAATGCCGGCAGCGCGATCGGGCCGCTGCTGGTAGCTATTATTGTTGCGCCTTACGGGCAGCAGAATATTATCTGGTTCACCATTGCCGCTGCAATTGGCATAATAATCCTCTCTTTTGTAGGTGCCTGGTATCGCAATTACCTTGTAAGCCATACTAAAAATACTTCCGCCAGACAGGTTGTAGCCCCGGTAACAGGCGGAAAGCTACGGCTCTCTCTCGCGGTGCTGATGATGCTTATATTTTCCAAGTTTTTCTACCTGGCCAGCATGACCAACTACCTAACCTTTTTCCTAATTCATAAATTCAATGTTTCCATCCAGCAGTCGCAGCTTTACCTGTTCGCGTTTTTGGCAGCTGTGGCGGCAGGCACGTTGATAGGCGGCTTTATGGGCGATAAGTTCGGCCGTAAAACGGTCATCTGGTTCTCCATATTAGGCGCGGCCCCGTTTACGCTCTTGCTACCTTACGTGCCGCTTGGCTGGACAATAGTTTTAGCAATTATTATCGGCGTTATCATTGCATCGGCATTCTCTGCAATTGTAGTTTATGCACATGAACTGATGCCCGGTAAAGTAGGCATGGTATCGGGCTTATTCTTCGGACTGGCATTCGGTATGGGCGGCCTTGGCTCGGCGTTATTAGGCAAATTAGCCGATCATACCAGCATTACCTTTGTTTTTGAAGTATGTGCATTTTTGCCGCTGATAGGTGTACTAACGGCGTTTTTACCGAATATTGAAAGGAAGCGATAGCCTTATAAAACCTGTTTTTGATGAATACCAGCAGATCTTCTTAGCAACTTATTAACTTCTTACCAGTCTTTTTAATCTTCTGCACCGGGTGATTGTAGCGATCGATATGACCTTATCGACTTGCCATGACAGCCTTCTCTTTGTAACAGTTTTGGTTTTTATATCTGGTAATATTAACAGGTTGAGAACGCCAGTTTCGAGAACCTGATCGTATGTAAAACGCTGTACAATTCTGCTCTGAATACATCAGCGTAACCGGACTGACTTCATGCAAGGCCCTTGCATGTCAGTGCGCCCCATAAGTATATTAAGTATATCCAGGATTTAAATAAGACTTGGTGAATGCATATGTAAGACCGAAGAGGCCGTTTACATAGAGAGAGCAGAGGCTAATTAAAAAACTCAAATAGTCTGTAACCTTTTGTTTCAAGGGAAGTATTTAATCTCAAATTGAGGTCACTAATTAAATCAGGCAATAATTAACATTCAAACCAATTTTATGAACCTTTTTAAAATATTTAAGTCTGCATACCTGTTTGCGCTATTGAGCGGCATTGTATGCTTCATTTACAATCCTGCCGCTATCGCCCAGGTGGTTGTAGCGACCAATCCTGTGGTACCCGTTGATCCGCAGGTTAAGGTGAATTCAAATTTTAACGTCAGTGCGAATGTTGATCCGAAGATAAACGTTAACCCCAATGTAAACCCGGTTATCAACACTAATCCCGATTTCAATTTCGATGTTAGTCCTGACATAAACGTAGATCCGGACATTGATGCCGACATCGGCATTAAAGCCGATCGTAACGAAGGCAGTTGGTTCGCTACTATAAAAGGCGATAAGATCCGTATCGAGTTTCGTAGCGGTGACGACGGGGAACACAATTGGAACAGCAATGAAACCTTTAAACTGAGCGACTTCCCAAATCTGCCTAAACAAGGCGAAAAGGGCAACTTTACCTTAAAAAGAGAAGCCGACACGATGGCCTTCAACGGCAAATTTGACGGAGATATGGGCTTCGGCCATTATAAATTTACACCTGATGCATCGTTTATGGAATATGTAAAAGGCCACGGCATCAAAAACGTAAAAGACTATCATGCATTTTCTTTTTTTATCACTGATGTAAAGAAAGAATACATTGCAATGCTTCAGCGCGTTGGATACATCGACATTTCTTCGAATAACGTAATTGCCATGTCGTCTCTGGGTATTGATGAAGCTTACATCAATAGCTTTAAATCTGTGGGTTACAGCAATATTCCTTGCCACAACATTATCGCCATGAAATCGATGGGCATCACGCCTGATTATATCAAAGGACTTGCACAGATTGGTTATAAAAACATTCCGGTGCATAACCTTATTGCCATGAAATCGATGGATATAGACGGAGCTTATGTTAAAGGTTTTGATGATATCGGTTATAAAGATATTCCGGCTAATCAAATTGTTGCCTTTAAATCGATGAACATCACACCAGGCTTTATCAAAGGGTTTATGGATATTGGCTACAAAGACATACCGGCTCATACGGCGGTAAGTCTCAAATCATTAGAAATTACGCCTGATTACGTAGGCGGTTTTAAAAAATTAGGTTTCGCTGATATCCCTTTAAACGAACTTGCCGGATTAAAATCTACAGGTGTAACACCTGAATACGTGGCTTCCATGCAGCAAAAAGGCTTCAAGTCCGATAACCTGCGTAAATACATGCAGTTAAAAACTTCTTTTGACAACCAGAAATAAAATCAATTTATCATGATAAAAATATCAATTATAGCATTGCCGGTTTTGGCGCTGGCGGCAGCATTTACCGGCAATTCATTCGCTCAACAGAAAGTCAAGGTCAAAGCAGACGTTAAAGCTAATGTCAAAGCCGATGCCAGGGCTGAAAAAGATGACGATGATGACTGGTCGTGGGGGAATAACCGCGGACCGGGTACCTGGGACGCATCAATAGAAAACAATCAGATTAACATCCAATTTTACGGAAAGCACTGGAGCAATGGCCGTAACTTTCCGATTGCTGAATTTGGCAAACTGCCTACCGGTAATATCGGTGAGTTCAGCCTTACCCGTGAATCGGGCAAGGTAACTTTTAAAGGCGTATTCGAAGGCCGTTTTGGCCATGGCAGCTATACTTTTGAAGAAAACGCCCAGTTCAAGGCATACCTTGCGCAAAAAGGCTATACCGGCCTCGACAATGAGTTTATGATGAATGTATTTTTTACTGACATCAATAAAAGCTACTTCGATTTCCTGAAAAACAATGGTTATTCCAGCATTTCTAACGGGCAGTTTAAGGATTTAGCGGAGCAGAATATGAACCAAAAATTATTGGCTGATTATTTCGAACTGATTAAAACCGAAGGTTATGGCCATCAGTCGCTCGAAAAATTGGTTGAGCTTCGCGAGCATGGCGTGAAACCAGATTTTATCAGAAGCTTCCAGCAAATGGGCTATAAAAAAATCAGTCTCGACCAGGCTCTTGAACTGCGCGACCATGGTGTAACCCCTGCCTACGTTACCAAGCTTAAGAAAATGGGCTACCCGGATATGACTTTGGATAAAGCACAGGATTTGCGCGACCATGGCGTTAGCAGCAAATACCTGGCCTCGCTCCAAAGCCTTGGCTACAGAGATATAACCCTTGACCGCGCACAGGAACTAAGAGACCACGGCGTTAGCGCCGACTTCCTTAGCCGCATGCATGAATTAGGCTATAAGCTGTCACTTGAAAAAGCGCGGGAGTTGAAGGACCATGGCGTTAGTCCTGATTTTATCAAGGGCGTGCAGGCGCTTGGCTTCAAAGACTTATCGCTCGAAAAAGCCCAGGAACTGCGCGACCACGGTGTTAGTGTTGCCTACATCCAACGGGTGAAAGGCAAAAATCTCGCAAATATCACCACCCTTGACGATTACATCAGGTTGAGGGATACAGGATTTTAAAATTATTAAGTTTGTTTTTATAGATAAGAAGCAAGCAGGGTGTCCCCCGCTTGCTTTTTTGTTTTAAGGTAACCTGTCCGCTTAATAACCGTAAAAAGATTATTTTAGCTAAAATTTAAGACCAGATGTTTTTTGTACTCTCAAAGGTACTGCTGATATTCATATTGCCATTTACCTGGATATTAGGCTTTTTTATTACAGCCCTGGTAACCCGGAATCCAAAACGGAAACGCCGTTTTTTTATCACCACTTTTGTATTGCTGATTATTTTTTCAAGCCCTTTTTTAATTAACCAATTTGCAAGGTTTTGGGATATACCGCCAGCAACATTACCGAATAAGCAATATAGCTGTGTAATACTTTTAGGCGGTTTTGACGGTGTTGATGCCAACGGCGACGGCCTTTTTAACGAGCGCTCCGAAAGATTCATTCAAGCTGTGAAACTTCTCAACACGGGCAAAGCTTCGCATATACTAATGTCTGGAGGCAACGGGCTGTTATTCGCCGGCGATTTCAGGGAGGGAACCTGGGTTAAATCACAATTGCGGGATTTTAATATACCTGACAGCCTGATTATTATCGAAAACAATAGCCGAAACACTTTTGAAAATGCAGCGTTTTCTAAAAAGCTGTTAGCCGAAAAACATCTGCAACCGCCGTACCTGCTGGTTACATCGGCCTGGCATATGCGCCGTTCGATGGCCATTTTTAAAAAACAGGGATTAGATGTTGTCCCCTATCCTTGTGATTTTATCCAGGGCCGGGGAAATTTTTCGTTTGCAGACCTCATACCCAGTGCAGATCCGCTTAGCGACTGGAATTTGTACATGAAGGAGGTGTTCGGCTCTATTGCTTATCATTTTAAATAAAGGATGACTTATTGTTTAGGGATAAAAGTTAAAGAAGGGCTGGTTGCGCTTGCTGATACACGTATAACGTCAGGTATCGATACCACCGTAAAAAAGAAGATCACGGTGGCACAAAAAGACGGCGGCTCGCTCTTTATCATGACCAGTGGTCTGCGCTCCATAAGAGACAAGGCGATTATTTATTTTAATGAACAGCTTGAAAAGGAGCATTATAATAAACTCTACCAGGCGGTAAACGCCTTCGGCGCACAGGTTAAGCGTGTAGCAGAGGAAGACCGCGCCACGCTGGAAAGGGCGGGTTTTAAATTCGACCTGAACACGATTATAGGCGGACAACTTGCCGGCGACGAGGAACATAAGCTGTTTTTATTGTACCCCGAAGGCAACTGGGTTGAACTTGGCCACGGTGCGCCTTACATTATTATCGGGAATGCAGGTCACGGTAAACCTATTCTGAACCGCATTATCGATGAAAATTCGAGCTTGCGGTTAGGTCTTAAAACAGGCTTCTTATCTTTCGATTCAACCAGGGTAAGCTCAAATAACGTCGACTTCCCCATCGATGTAGCGTTGTATAAAAAAGATAGCTTTCGTATGGTTGAAAAACGTTACGAAAAAAAAGACCTGGAATACATATCGGCCCAATGGGCTGAAGAATTAAAAACCGCCCTCGAAAATATCGCCGAAAGGTGGATGGATGATGTGTTTGAGGAGTTGTAGTGATTTATAACTTAGACTTTAGCCTCCGGACTAAAGACCCAACCAGACGTCGCGGGCAGATTCGAACTGCCGTGTAGGGTTTTGCAGGCCCCAGCCTATCCTCTCGGTCACGCGACATTATAGAAAAAAACTATTTAATCACTTACCAGGGAGACCGGGGAAACGGTTGAATACCTATCTTTCTCCGCGTTAAACGGAGCAGGAATTAGCACCTTGTGTTGTGTGTTAAGTTTCATTCAACAGCCCTACCTAAGAGATTTCACCTTCTTAGTTTCGGCTTTTGAATGTATATACTTTCACTACAGGTTGCCAAGACGTCACAGGGCCTTTTCCCTCGGTCTTTCTGGATAAGCGAAATAAAAGAACGATTTTGTTGATGCAAACATACATATAAAATCTATAATTCCTATAGACATTATATAATTATAGTTGTCAATTTTCGTAATTGACTATTAATCAAGCAAATAATTTTCAAACAAAATTCAAAATGATAAGATTTAACCGGATCGCAATCAAACACAATGCTCACCATTGCTGTTGATGAAGATATGAATATCACCGCGCCTGCCAAAAAATTCAAATTTTTGCCATTTTTCATCAGCATACTGATCACACTGACGATTGGCTTTACAGCATCCTTATTTACCCGCCCTCAGATTGCCGGTTGGTACAGCATGCTTAATAAGCCATCGTTCAACCCGCCAAACTGGTTATTTGCACCTGTATGGACTTCACTTTATGTCATGATCGCCATTGCTGCTTACCTTGTTTGGGAACGGCGCGATAAATCCCGCGTGTATGTCATCACGGTTATTATCTATGTGGTGCAGCTGGCGCTGAACTTTTCCTGGTCGCTGATATTTTTTGGGGCACATGCTATTTTGCCGGCGCTTATTGTAGTGCTGCTGCTTTGGGTCAGCATAATTCTCAACATCCGTTGGTTCAACAAGTTCAGTACTACCGCCGCATGGCTGCTGGTTCCTTATCTGCTTTGGGTAAGCTTTGCCACCGCGCTTAATTTGAGCATTTATTTGCTGAACTGATAGCTTAAAACTGTATTTTTATTGCATCTATTCTGCTCAAAAATGAAGAAACTACTACTGCTTCTTTGTGTGCTTACCGTATCAGCAACTATTTCATTTGCCGATACCATCGCAATTGAACATTTTGTAATAAAAGAAAATCCGTTTGCCCGGAGCGAAGTAGCCGTTGTTGCTACCGATACCGCCGGTATTATCCAGGAAAACGTAAATGGTGTGTTTACTTTTACGATGAATGGCTTTGAAGAGCAGCTCACTTTTGATAAGGGCACAGCATTCTACCGGCACAAAATCGACAGATCTACATTCCTGTATGCCCGCCATCAAAATGATAAGGGATCAAGTGGTATATTATATTACATCTATAAGCACGACGACAAATTAAGCCCGATACACATCAGCTGGATACTGTTACTCGCTATTCCGTGCGGTTTGGTGTTGTTGGCCTATATGTTCCGCAGATTTATCATTATTGCCATAATTATATTCTGTATATTCCTTTACTTCAATTATCATAACAATTTAAACCTGTCAACATTTTTTCAGAGTATTATTGATGGGTTGAAAAGTATATTCTAAATTGGAATTAACAGATTTTAAGATCGCACAGGATTTGAAACCTGGTAACAATGCTTAAATCTGTTAATTCTGCCTACCCTATTCTAATAATCGTTACGCAGCACTGTCCCTTAATGCCTTGATTCGATCGTGAGCGGCCTGTATGCCTTGCTGCTGCCGGCGGATCATGTCGGTTACATCAAATGACAGCTCATTTTCAGGATCAAGTGCCGACTGGTATGCTTTTTTAATCGCATCTTCGCCGCGCTCACATTCAGCTAAAACGCTCTTGCGGTCATGGCCGGTAAATGTAGCCTTTACGTCAATCCAGGCGCGGTGTATATCGCCGCCCATACCCGTTCCGCGTTCAGCTTCGCCACCCAGCGCGACAACAGCTGAAGACAACTCTGTCGAATAAATGCGGCTTTCCTGCGCATACTGCGCAAATATTCCTTTCAAGTCAAAATCGCCCTCGCCGAGGTCCTTCGCTGCTTTTTCGAAGCCTGCAACGCGGTCGTTGTTGATCTCTATCAAATCATTTAGTACGTCGATTGATTTTTCTGTAGTTTCCATGGTATTTGTATTATGTTTATTCACCTACCCGTCTAAATACCATGCCATTATACCCTGGTTTAATTTATTGTTCTAATTAATTTATTATCCCCCTACAATAAATTTAGCTACTAACCTCTTAATTAGCTATTTAACTGGAAACATGGGTTATAGTCGTTTTTTTTAACTATTCCGAAGAGTGCTAAGCATGTTTTAAACGGGCATATGCACCTGTCCGTTTTTCAGGATAGATAATTTACAGGCTTTTAAATCACACCGCAAAACAAACATCCTGCCTGCCTGTATTTATGTTCATAGTGTAATTACAAATGATCAACCCATTACAACTTAGCCTGACTACCGGTGACGGGGGCAAACGCGATATTATTATCGAACCCGTTTTAGAAAAAGATAAAAAAGGCCTGCATCCAACAGGTACTTACAAAATTTTTAAAGATGCTTTCGGTGATGAATCGGCCTTATTTACGGAGCCTTTAGAAACTACCGCGCCGAATAACGACCTGCCGGATTATCTTAACCCCGACTACCTCGGCGAAGTAGTTTTCGATGGCCTCTCCCATTGGGCCTACCGCGGCGATCTGCTTACCGTTGACGAGCAAAAGCAAGTGGCAAATTATATAATGAAATATTGATCAGTTAAAGAATTGCTGATTTACCGGCTTATTTTTTCAAATTTAAACTTAAAATAAGCAGCAAATCAGCGGATTAGAATATCTTAAACTTTGGCGCCCTTGCCCTGCCTATCGCCTTCGGATTATTCCTTGTTGTTGCCTGCCCGTTTCTTGACCCTGAATAACCGCTCCCGGCAACTGTAATTACGACGCCGGCAGGTGTAATTTTTCGGATAAGGTTATTGTTCGAGTCTGCCACATACACGTTACCGGTCGCATCAACCGCCAAACCTGCCGGCCCGTCGAACGATGCTGCGGTACCCTCTCCATCAGCCGCGCCTGCTTTACCACTCCCGGCTAAGGTGTTTACCGTACCATCGGGGCTTATTTTTCGGATAAGGTTATTTACACCATCTGAAACATACACATTGCCCGAAGCATCTGCCGCAACGCTGTTGGGGAAATAGAAGGTCGCCACGGTGCCGGGTCCGTTTGCCGAACCAAAATCACCGGCGCCGGCAAATGTAGCGGCTGTCCCCGCCGGCGTTACCTTTAATATATTATTCTTAAGTGCGTTAGCTACATATAAATTTCCGGCGCCATCCGCCGTAACGCCCGTTGGGTCGCTGAAAATAGCCGCCTCGCCTATGGCAGAACTATTGCCGGCAAAAGTACTGACGGTACCATCTGGCGCAATCTTTCTTATTACATTATTACCTGCGTCGGCTACATACACATTCCCCGCATGGTCAAGGGTAAGTCCCTCAGGGTGAAAAAATGCAGCCGTAATGCCTGCACCATCAGCGTAGCCCGTGCTGTCGCTGCCGGCCAGCGTGGTTACAACACCTGCTGACGAGATTTTGCGAATCCGATTATTGCCCGCGTCGCCCACGTAAACATTCCCTTCGGCGTCCACTGCTATACCGGCCGGCTGGTTGAACGAGGCCGACATACCGGTATTGTCTACCCTACCCTGTTGCCCGTTTCCGGCCAGTGTGCCTACCATGCCCAATGGGCTGATCCGCCGGATGAGGTTATTGCCATAATCCGCCACAAAGATATTTCCGGATGCATCAATGGCTACCGCAGCCGGGCTGTAAAAAGATGGCAGTGTATCCGGAACGGTTGGCCCCGGCCCCGTTCCTGTGCCTGTTGTATCAATCGGCACGGTCCCATGCTGTCCTGGTATCAATTCCTTCTGGCACGCCGAAAAAAAACACGCCGTTAGCAATAGTAAAAAGAAGAGGAAAGGAGATCTGCGGGATTGGCGTTTCATCGGGTATAAATGTAAGCATATGTAAATAGATTTTCCGGCCCGTTCGGGCAAAGTTGTCTAAATGTAGATGGGCATAATGCTCTTAGCGTATCTACAAAAACCTCAGGAAAATGGGCATAACACGTTTTGCCCATAACAAAAAGACCATCAAAAACGGGCTAAATCCGTTTTGCCCATCTACAAATATGTCTGCTGAACGGGCCAGAACCATTATGCTCGTTCGGTCTGAAAACCACCTTAACTCTGTCCAAACGGGATAACAACAGGTTTCCAAGGCAAATTTGAGGGTTTTTATGCCCCGGAAAAACAAAGACCATCAAAGAACAAACTTTAGATTAATTAGCAAATCAGCTATTAACGGTTGTGCTAAGGATCAATATATATTGATATTTTTAAGTTGGATACGGGAAGGGTGGCTGTGTCCCGGAGTATATGCAAAGATACAAAATTCCTATCGGATACTGCACTCAATTCACCCGATTTCAGCCCTGATTTTAAAGGTTATCTGAAAGGTAAACGCAAAAACATAACGTACAGTATGCTTGAAAAAATATAGTTTAAAATGCGAAAAAAAGTCAAGGTCCGGCTATAAATTTGACCGTCAACCTCATTTAAAAGCCTGATTTATGATCCCGGAAAACAAGAAAGAAGCTGTCCTGAATGCACTTCAAACAACCTTTGGCACAAGCAAAATCGATAACATGCGCCAGCTTACCGCCGGACTTTCATCAGCAGTAGTGCTGAAGATTGTTGTACGCGGAAAGCCCTACCTGCTGCGCATTATTACCCGTACCGACGCCATAAGCGCCCCTTCATTAGAATATGCCTGTATGCAGGCGGCAGCCGAAGCCCGCATAGCGCCGAAAGTTTGGTATGCTAACGCAGAGGAAAGAATTGCGGTGACAGATTTTATAGATGCCAGGCCCTTCCCGATTGACGAGGCAAAAAAAGTAATGCCGGAATTGCTGAAACGGCTGCACGGCTTGCCGCCATTCCCTTTCCGTATCAATTATCTCGACTCAATGGAAGCCTTGATTCAAAAGTTCCAGGCCGCTAAGACTATGCCGTTAAACATAACTGATGAGCTATTCCGTATATATAACCGTATAAAAAATGTTTACCCGCGCCATGGCAACGATATGGTTGCCTGCCATAACGACCTTAAACCGGAAAATATGTTATTTGACGGTAAACGGCTTTGGCTGGTCGACTGGGAGGCTGCCTTCCTGAATGATCGCTACCTGGACCTCGCCGTGCCAGCGAATTTCTTAGTAAAGACAGAGCAGGATGAGCGACAATACCTGGAAAATTATTTTAACGGTGAAGTAACAGACTACCGGAGTGCACGTTTCTTCCTGATGCGGCAGCTGCTCCATTTATTTTATTTCGTCACCTTTCTACTGTTTGGCAAAAAGCCGGAGGAGGGCGATCTTAAAAAACCAATACCTCCATTCTTTGAGTATCATAATGGCATTTGGAATGGCGATATCACCTTTGCCGGCAAGGAATCCCGCATGCGTTACGCATTAGTACACATGGAGCAATTCAAACAAAATGCAAAGCTCCCAAGGTTTGATGAGGCGGTTGAAATTGTCGGGCGAGGGAATTATTAGGGTTTCCTCATAACTGGTTGATTGACGACACAAAAGTTTAAAGGCGCCGCAGTTTCCCATGGCGCCTTTATTTTCATAGATATTAAACTATAAGGCAAGGTTGCCAACACGCAATATTCCCTTTGGTTGTACGCGATTACGATGCGCATTTATAGATAGATACGATACATAAAAGTACTTGGAGAGTTCTTAATTGATGGTTAACAGTTCATAGCCGCTGCAGGAAGTAGTATCTAACCCTTCAAGTGTTTGCTATATAACAAAAATATTATCCTGCTATGAACAATGAACTATTACATTGAACTAAAAAGGCATCCCCACGCCAAAGTTCAACTGCATAAAGTTATAGCTATCACCGGTGTTGGCGGCTTTGTATCGCGCCTTAAATTCCCCGGGCGTAAACAGCTCGCTGAAGTGATGGACAAGCACCCACGAATCAGCGCCGGTAAATTGAGGGTCTTTAAATTTAAACGCAGCATCCAGGCGAAACACAAAGAAAGAAAGGTCGAACCGGAGGCCGGTGCCGATATCCATTGCGGTAGATTGCAGAATATTATTCAGTCTGAATTCTGAGTTTGGCTGATCAGGCTGTTTGTGCAGACGCCATACGTTGCCGGCATCCACAAATACAGCGCCCTTTAATTTTGCCCCAAAAAAGTTGTCGGCAAGTTTATAGCGATATTCAGCGTTGGTGATAATTTTTATTTCGCCATATTCATCCAGGTATTTCAGCTTGGCCCTGAGCAGGTCGCCGCTTGACGGGTGTAAGGGGTCGCCGCTTGACGGACCGTAAAACTTAGCACGGTTAAACTGCCCCGGCCCCAAAGTACGGGGAAGCCATGCGCGCATATCATTCGCCCCGCCTGCATAAAATTCCTTTTCAAATATCCAGTGCTGGTCGTCGCTGTTTCCGTATGGCACACCTATCCCTGGATTAATACGGAAGATAAACTGCCGCTCGCCGCCCAAACTCCGGTAAATACGCAGGTCGGTCTCCACTTTGGCATACTGGGCAAAGGGATAGCCAAAAATAGTGCGGTTGCCGGCAGTATCGCGCTTGGTTTTTAAAATATTGCTGACAAGGCTAAGCGAGTTGCCGCCGATATCGATACTTCCCCTGAAATAAGTAAAGTTGCCGAAGGTGTTTAGTCTGTCGGTATTCAGCTGATAAGTGTACTGGCTGCCTATTGAAAATATAGTGCGCCCGATAAGATAACTGTAGGCATAAAGGTTCTTTTCTATCAGCTCCCGCTGTGCCGCGGTATCTATACGGCCCCGCGAATATTCAAAGCTTATTGGCGTAAAAATATGCAGCTTATGAGAGGTTTCGTAAAAATCGTAGGTGATGGAATTGGTAAAGCTCTCGCGGGAAACCAGGCCTTTTTGATAAAATAATTGATAGTTGCTGGACAAGGTAGTATGTGGCACACTGTATTTTCCAAAAATCGGCAGCGTTACGCCCGGGACTATCAATCTCGGGTAAATAATGCTGGCGCCAAGCCGCAGGTCCTGGTTTTGGATAGCCGCGTGATTTATTGTGCTGCTGTTATTATCGAACAATACACTCCAGTTTGTTTTGATCTGAAGGATAGCGGCGTTCTTAAAAACATTTCTGTTTGTGAATGTATTCCCCAGGTTATAGCCGAAACGTCCGCCGTTAAACAGGAATTCTCCTTCAACACGGTCGCTGAATTGTTTGAGAGGCGTTATATCTATGCGTGTATTAAGGCGGTTGGTACTATCGGCCAGTTTAGTATAGGTGGGGTTGGGCACATTTCGGAACACGTTCAGTTCGGATAATCGCGACGTGGTGAGTGTTTGTTTGTCGATGTCGTACCTGTCGCCTTTTTTCTGGAACACATAATTGATGACCGCATGAGGCTTAAACCTCCCGGAGTAATCAACATATCTGAACTGTGAGTCAACCTGCAGGGTATCAGCCTTGCCAGTAGTGCGGCCGTTACTTTTCGTTACGGTTACCAGTGTGTTGTTAATGGTATAAATAGGGTGCGCAGACCGGCCCGGCGGGTTATCTATGATCATTTTGATATCTACCACGCTGCTGCGGAAGGTTGAGTCGTATTGATAATTGATGTACTGACGATAAAAATCATAATACCCGTTTCGTTTCATTACCAGGTAAAATTCGTCACGGTCATAAGCCAGGCTGTCGGTATCAAACCTGCCGCCCGGCTGCACATGCGAAAACCGGGGACGGTTTACCCGGTATAAGTCTCTTACCAATGGGTCAGCTATGCTGTCTTCCAGTTTTCGGATACGGAACAAAGGCCCTTCAGTAGCCGAAAATATCAGCGTCGCTTTTTTCTTTTTTACGAGTATTGAATCGGCGACTTTAGCCTTTAGATAACCCTTGTTCTGTAAAAAGCGTTCGATCTGAAGGCGCGAAAATTCTACCAGGCCGCTGTCCAGTATGGCGGGCGGTTCGCCTATGTCGCGCTTGCCGTTCTTGCTGAACAGGTAGTAAAACTGAAGGTTGATGACGTTATTAGGTTGCTGCCCCTTATCTACATATAAAACTGCGGCTTCGGCAAACTCTTTATCAACTCCCTTTATCTCAATTTTACGCACCAATGCCTCATTGTCCTTAAGGCGGCGGGTTAAGCTACAGCCGCTGCCTATAAACAACAGCAAAATACTTAATATTGCAAGGCGGGAACTAATAGGTTGTATATATGCTTTCAAAATCTCAAGTCAGTTTTCTAAAATCCCTTCAACACAAAAAAGAGCGCAAACAGAGCGGCCTGTTTTTGGTGGAAGGGTATAAATCGGTTATAGAATTTCTAAATTCCCGCTATCCGGTCGAGGCCGTCTACCACACTGCTTCGTTCGACCCAAAATTGCTTAATTTATCCCGAAAAATAAATTTATATAACATTTCCGTTACAGACGTTCAGAAAGTAAGCAGCCTGAAAACCCCGCAGGATGTAATTGCCCTGGTGCAAATTCCGCAGCACCCGATGCTTAATAACCAAAAGCTCAAACAAAAGTTCTCATTAGTTTTAGATGGCGTGCAGGACCCCGGCAACATGGGCACTATTATCCGCACCGCCGATTGGTTTGGCATTACAGATGTGATATGCTCCGAAGACACTGTTGACGCCTATAACCCAAAAGTAGTACAGGCCAGCATGGGCTCGCTGTCGCGAATAAACGTACATTATGTTGATATTGAAAATGTTTTACCTCAACTCGGCTTACCAATATATGGGGCAATGCTGCAGGGCGAAAATATTTACAGCACTCAATTTGGTAACGAAGGCCTGTTGGTTATGGGCAATGAAGGTAACGGGGTTCGGCCTGGTATTGAGCGCTTAATAGATAAGCCGGTAACCATCCCGCGGCTCGGAAAAGCAGAATCGTTGAACGTGGGCATAGCTACCGCATTATTTTGTGCAGAAATAAGCAGAAATAAACTTGGCAAGCAATAAATAATTGTTATTTTTGCAGCCTTGTAAAAAAAGGTCGAATGGCCGAGTGGCTAGGCAGAGGTCTGCAAAACCTCCTACAGCGGTTCGAATCCGCTTTCGACCTCGGGATTAAAGAACATTAAAATTAAAAGCCATGGGCGTTACTCGTTTAAAAAGAAAAGACAGGAGAAATAAAACTACTTCGCGCTTAGAAGTACAATTTTTAAAATTGGCTACCAACATTGAGCCTGGAAGCCGCAGTGCAGAAAAAAAGGGCAACCAGATAGCTAAAAATAACGAAGCACTGGCTAAAGCAGCTGCCGCGAAGTAATTAAAGACTAAAATAAGATGCAGAGCATAATCGTTATGCCTTGCACAAGGATATTAAATCCTGTTGACGACCATCAACAGGATTTTTTTATTTAAAATGACCGTTGAGGGCCCCGATTACACGGTTCTGCAGACCGGAACCTTTCTATACCACATATTGCAGCCGGACAATTACAAATTGAATTGCGCCAGCCAGCAAACCTGACGTTAACATTTTTCGTAACTTGTACTGTAAGGATTAAGGAATTGGTCCGACCAAATCAAAAACTTATTAACATGAAGAAATCGATTTTTGCAGTCACCCTGCTGGCTGTACTTACAGCATTCGGCTGCCAGCCAAGCAGCGGGCAAATTAAAAAATACGATCCCAAACGCAAAATGAGCAGGACGCCCGCAGAGTGGAAAAAAGTGCTTAACCCCGAAGCTTATCATATTATGGTTGAAAGCGGCACCGAGCCACCTTTTCATAATGCATACGACGAGAATAAAGAGAAAGGTGTTTACGTTAGTGCTGCAACCGGCGAGGTTTTATTTTCATCTGAAGACAAATTTGACAGCGGCACCGGCTGGCCAAGTTTTGTAAAACCGGTTGACCCTAAAAAAATTGAAATAATAACCGACAACAGCGACGGCATGGTTCGTGATGAAGTTATTGAGCGCAGTACAGGGTTGCATCTCGGCCACGTATTTGATGATGGCCCGCCAAGCCGCGGCGGTAAAAGATATTGCATGAACTCCGCTGCCTTAAAATTCATTAAAAAGTAACAGCCGCACGGCTTGAGCTGATTGACGGGCGCATTTGCGGCCTTACCCTTACCCCGCTTTCGTAATTTAAGCCAATGGTCAGGTCTATCCAATCCGGATTAACAGGCCTGATCATTTTTTCCTTCTGCGGCCTTGTATAAGTGCTGACTGTCTTAAAGCGTTCCATGGCCTGCTCCTCGTTATTTATCTCTTCAAAATATACCAAACGGTTTAGCTGTTTGGAGTTATCAAAAAATAACGTAGGCATCTGGCGGTAAAATTCCAGGGTTTTCAACAGGTCAGAACATAGGCCAACATGCAGATTATTACGATTTCTGTCGGTAATGATATAGATAAAGCGTTTCATATTGATAAATAAAATTTGCTGTTTGAAAAATAATTACTAATTTTATGAGCATAAAAATACTAACTATTTTAGCAATTCCAAATTTTTATGTCAAATATTCCTTCAAATATTAAATTTCTTCGCAAAAAGAAAGGCCTTACACAACAGCAATTTGCTGATGAATTAGGCATAAAACGTTCGTTAGTAGGCGCTTACGAAGAAGACCGGGCAGACCCAAAGTATGATTTACTAAAAAAAATAGCAACCTACTTTGAAATCTCGATAGATGATTTCATTAATGATGAAATCGATGAAAAGTGGGTGCCGAAACCCAAAGGCAACCCGGCGAACCTGCGCATCCTGACGATTTCTGTTGATAAAGACGACAATGAAAACATTGAATTGGTGCCCACTAAAGCAGCGGCGGGTTATTTAAATGGTTATGCCGACCGCGAATATGTAGCAGCGCTCCCCAAATTTTACCTGCCTATGCCTGCCTTTAAACAAGGTACCTACCGCGCTTTCGAAATTAAGGGTGATTCGATGCTTCCGTTGGAATCCGGCTCGATAATTATAGGTGAATATGTAGAAAATTGGAGCGATGTTAAGCACTCTGAAACCTATGTAGTAGTCTCAAAAACTGAAGGCGTTGTTTATAAGCGCATTGGCAATAAATTTAAAGACAACAAAAAGCTGAAGCTTGTATCAGACAATCCCGTTTATGAACCATACGAGGTAAGCGGCGAAGACATCCTGGAGTTATGGAAAGCAAAAGCCTATATATCTACCACCCTGCCAACTCCAACACCAGAGCCAACCCTCGAAAGCCTTACAAGTATGATGGCACAGATGCAGCGGTCTATATCAAACCTAAAGAGCAATAACTAATTTCACCCAAATAAAGTTGAAATATTGTATCAATATGATTACAATATTTCAACTCTCATTGTCTGAGCGGCACCCAACCGCATTATTAGACTGCAAATCAACATTCCAACCTTAAAACTTTTCAACTTTGCAACATTACCGCCCCGCAACAATTAAGTTACATCCTAACACTTAAACCTTATTGCATTTATCTTTATCTATAGATTAAAAAACTCTGAAAGACAATGAGAAAGATTTTATTAGTATGCTGTGTACTCTTAGGACTTACAGCAGTGAGCCATGCACAAGGTGGTGGCCAAAGAAGATCTCCTGAAGAAAGGGCCAAGATGCTGCAAACACAGCTGAAACTAACTGACGACCAAACAGCTAAAATTACAGCTATCTATGAGACCCAGGCGAAAAGCATAGACAGTTTACGCAATGCAGGTGGCGACAGGTCGGCTTTCCGCCCCATTATGCAGGCTGCAAATGATAAGATTAAAGCACTCTTAACTCCTGATCAGGCAACGGCCTGGCAAAAAATGATGGATGAGCGACGCGCCAGGATGCAAGGCGGCGGCGGCGGCGGTAAATAATGACCCTGCTTAAAGTTTAACCATAAAGCGTCTCATTAAACCGGGGCGCTTTATTATTTTTACCAAAATTTCATCCGTTGGTAAATACAGAACATTTTATCAGTAAAAAGCTGCAGGAAAGGCAGGCGTCCGGCACATACCGAACATTGAAGCAGGATAATACGCTGGTCGATTTTTGTTCAAACGACTACCTGGGTTTCGCCCGGTCAGCGGAATTAGGAAATCTCATCGATAAGGAAATAGCTCGGTTGCAACCCGTTAAGAATGGCTCAACCGGTTCAAGGCTATTATCGGGCAATTCAAATTACACCGAAGAAACGGAAAGCTATATAGCCGGTATGCATGGATGCGAGGCCGGATTAATATTCAATTCCGGTTATGATGCTAACCTCGGTTTGTTTTCATCACTGCCGCAGCGCGGCGATACGGTAATACTGGACGAGCTGGCTCATGCATCAATAATTGATGGCGCCCGGTTAAGCTTCGCCAACAGGTACACCTTTAAGCACAATGACCTGCATAGCCTTGAGGAAAAGCTGAAGCTCGCCAAAGGCAATTGTTATATTGGTATTGAAAGCGTGTATTCAATGGATGGGGATTCACCGCCATTGGCTGCAATAGCAGCGCTTGCGGGGCTTTACAATGCTGCGTTAATAGTAGATGAAGCCCACGCTGTTGGCTTATACGGATTCGGCCTGGTGGACAACACCCTGAAAAAGAAAGTTTTTGCAAGAGTAGTAACTTTTGGCAAGGCGCTCGGTAGTCATGGCGCTATTGTTATAGGCAGTTATTCGCTGCGCGAGTATCTGATAAACTTTGCCAGATCTTTTATTTATACTACCGCTGCGCCGCTGCATCAAATCGTGTCGGTTAAAATGGCCTACCGGCGGTTACAGCACTCGGCAAGCGCAATAGAAAAATTAAAAAACAACATCCGGCTATTTAAACAAACCGTAGACAAAAAAAATCTGTTGATCGCTAGCGAGAGCGCCATACAATGTGTGGTTGTAAACAGTAACGATAAAGCGATAGCAATTGCTCAAAACCTGCAAAAGAAGGGCCTTGACGTACGCCCTATTCTTAGTCCTACGGTCCCCAAGGGAAGCGAAAGAATAAGAATTTGCCTTCATTCATTCAATACATCCGAAGAAATAACCTTCTTAGCCGATACTTTAAATACATTTGCAGATGCAAAATGAAACAATATTCGTAACAGGGATAGGGACCGGTATAGGTAAAACTATTGTATCCGCAGCACTGGTTGAAAAGTTAAAGGCCGATTACTGGAAACCCGTACAGTCTGGCGACCTGGAAACCAGTGACACCAAAACAGTAAAAAGTTTAATAAGCAATCAAATTTCCGTCTTCCATCCGGAAACATACGGTTTGACCCAACCTTTCTCGCCGCATAAATCTGCCGCAATCGACAAGATTACTATCCACGAAAATAAATTTGTTATCCCCGAAACCAACAACAAGCTTATTATAGAAGGCGCCGGCGGACTTATGGTACCGCTTAATGATCACTTTCTGATCATCGACCTTATAAAACAGCTAAAAACACCGGTGATACTGGTTACCCAAAACTATCTCGGCAGCATCAACCACACGCTTTTATCGGTTGATGCTTTGAAGCAGCGGGATATACCTATCATGGGCATCATTTTCAATGGCGCTAAAGACATCTATTCAAAAGATTATATACTAGAATATACAGGTGTTAAATTACTCGGCCACATCCCCGAATACCCCGCCGTTGATAAAAAGGCTGTTGTTGATGCAGGAAGGTACATTGATCTGTAGCTGATTGGATTGAACTGACTGGTTCGATTGAGTAGATCCATCGTCAAAAATATCTGCGAAAATCTCTAAAATCTAGCAATCCCGGCTACCTTTGTGCCGGGATTAAGAATATATCAACCTCTCTCTTAATCTAACTTAATCAACTACTCCAATTATGAACAATATTACAGTAATAGGTTCCGGAACGATGGGTAACGGAATCGCACACACCTTTGCCCAGCATGGTTATAAGGTAAATTTGGTGGATGTTAAAGAAGATGCCCTGGCTCGCGCGATACAAACAATAACGGGTAATTTGGACCGCCAGATAAAAAAAGGTGCTATCGACGAGGCCGTTAAAACATCTGCCTTAAATAACATTACAACTTACACCGACTTAAAAACGGCTGTTACGAACGCAGACCTTGTTGTTGAAGCTGCGACCGAAAACCGGGAAGTAAAGCTGAGCCTGTTTAGGCAATTAAGTGAGTATTGCGGCGAAAATACCATCCTGGCTTCAAACACGTCGTCCATCTCCATTACGCAGATCGCTTCGGTAACTAAAACCCCCGGCAATGTAATCGGCATGCACTTTATGAACCCGGTGCCCGTAATGAAGCTGGTGGAGGTTATCAGGGGTTACGCCACAACTGATTCGGTAACCAAAACCATTATGGAACTGTCGGTCAACCTTGAAAAATCGCCTGTTGAGGTGAACGATTATCCCGGTTTTGTGGCTAACCGCATTTTAATGCCGATGATAAATGAGGCTGTTTATACCTTATATGAAGGTGTTGCCGGAGTGGAAGAAATCGACACGGTGATGAAATTAGGCATGGCCCATCCTATGGGTCCGCTGCAACTGGCTGATTTTATTGGGCTGGATGTCTGCCTGGCTATATTAAACGTATTGTATAACGGCTTCGGTAACCAGAAATACGCGCCCTGCCCGCTATTGGTTAACATGGTAACTGCCGGACACACGGGCGTAAAGTCTGCCAGAGGCTTTTACAAATATACCCCGGGTAGCAAGGATTTAGTCCTGTCGGAAAAATTTGCGCGGTAAAATATCATTTTCCCAGAGACGTGACGGTTCGCGTCTCTGCAATTCAACCAAATACTCCGTTTAAGAATTTCAGCATTCAGTGTAACTTCTTTCGAACTTCCGCACCTTTCTGACTTTGGGACTTCACTAAACCTTTCGGAACGATAATTGTCCTACCTGGTAGCTATCTATTTTTTAATAAATAATTTACCAATGAATACATTATCGAAAATAGGAATAATGACGTCTTTAGCAGGCTCGTTGTTCCTGGCCTCATGTTCAGGAGAGTACTATGTGGCCGACCAACCCGTCGAGCCCGTTTACGAAAGACCGGTAGCCCCCTATGCCGGAGCCGTTTGGATTGATGGCGACTGGGGTTACAGCGGCGGAAGATACGTTTACCGCAGAGGATATTGGGCTAGGCCAAGGCCCGGCCGCACCTATATACGCGGAAACTGGACACATACCGGCCGTGGATATACATGGCACAGAGGACACTGGCACAAGTAGCAGGGTTGCAGCGGGCGGTTAGCAGTAGGCAGTTATTGCCGCTGTCAACTGCCCGTTTACAATTGTAGCTACATTCTCTCCGGCACTTCAATGCCCAGCAATTTCATAGCTTTATTGATGACCTTTGCAGTGGCTGCCGATAACTGCAGCCTGAATTGCTTCACATTCTCATCATCAACCTTTAATATTGGCGTGTCCTGGTAAAATTTATTATAAGCTTTAGCCAGTTCATAAACATAATTGGCTACAATCGCCGGGCTGTAGCTTTCAGCGGCATTCTTAATAATTTCCGGAAACTGTGTTAGCAATACTATAATATCGCGTTCTGCAGGCTCAAGCGCGGTATAATTACCCTCGGCGCCTTTACCTTTAAATCCGGCCTTATTTAAAACAGATTTAATGCGGGCATGGGTATATTGTATAAACGGTCCGGTATGCCCCTGCAGCTCTATAGATTCCTGCGGATTAAACAGTATACGCTTTTTTGGATCGACCTTTAGCAGGAAATACTTTAACGCACCCATACCGATGGTATGGTACAAGTGCTCTTTTTCTGTTTCGCTAAAGCCCTCCATCTTACCGATATCGAGCGCTTGCTGTTTAGCCGCGTCCTCCATACCTGCCATTAAATCGTCGGCATCTACAACGGTTCCTTCACGCGATTTCATTTTACCCGATGGCAGATCCACCATCCCGTACGAAAGATGGAACAGGCCGTCTGCGCCTGCTTTGCCCAGCTTTTGCAGGATAAGGAACAACACTTTAAAATGATAATCCTGCTCGTTACCCACCACATAGATGGATTTATCCATGTGAAAATCGTTATATTTTAACTGGGCCGTACCCATATCCTGGGTAATGTACACAGAAGTACCATCAGAGCGAAGCACCAGCTTTTCATCCAGGCCATCGGCCGTAAGGTCAATCCATACTGAACCGTCATCTTTCTTAAAGAAAACTCCTTTTTCCAGTCCTTCTTCTATAATATCCTTACCCAGCAGGTAAGTATCAGATTCGTAATAGAACTTATCGAAAGTAACGCCCATTTTCCGGTACGTCTCAGCGAAGCCTGTATAAACCCATTTATTCATGGTTTTCCATAGGCCAATTACCGCCTCATCTCCTGCCTCCCATTTCAGCAGCATATCCTGGGCTTCTTTTATCACAGGCGCGTTCTTTTTGGCATCGTCTTCGGTTTGTCCGGCAGTCCTCAGTTCCTCAATTTGCTTTTTATACTCCTGGTCAAAAATAACGTAGTACTTCCCTACCAGGTGATCCCCCTTCATGCCCGACGACTCCGGCGTTTCGCCATTGCCAAACTTCTGCCAGGCCAGCATAGATTTACAGATATGAATGCCCCTGTCATTAACCAAATTAGCTTTTATTACCTCATAACCGGCAGCGCCCAAAATCTCCGCAACTGAAAAACCGAGGAGGTTGTTACGTACATGGCCTAAATGCAGCGGTTTATTGGTATTGGGAGATGAATACTCTACCATCACTTTTTTACCGTTTGGTTCGCTAACAGCAAATTTATCAGACGAAATCTCGGTGTATAGCTGATTAACCCAGTAACTGTCCGCTAAGGAGATATTCAAAAAACCTTTTATCACATTAAAACCTGAAACCTCAGCCAGCTCGTTTTGCAAAAAAGCGCCGATATCAGTACCGGTTTGTTCCGGCGATTTTTTAGAAAACCTGGTAAACGGAAATGTAATTATGGTTAATTGCCCCTCAAATTCCTTGCGCGTTTCCTGCAGGTTGATGTCGGCGGCGGCAATGTCGGTATTATATAAATGCTTAACAGCTTTAACGGTAGCTTCGGTAATAAAATTCATCGCGCAAAAATAGGCATTTTAGACCGAAAGTCGGGAAGGTCCCAAAGTCGGGAACAATAGACTGCGAACGAAAATAACGCCGGTTCAGATAAATATCTTCCTGACTTTTCGGACTTTCGGACTTTCGGACTAACTTTGTCATTCCATCAACCATTTATGACCCTCAGTAATAGTAATTTTAAATTAGATGTAACGTCCGAAATTGGAAACCTGCGTGCCTTGTTAATCCATAGTCCGGATAACGGGCTGGGCAAAGTAGTACCTTCAAAAGCACAGGACTGGCTTTTTGAAGACATTGTGCACCTGGACACCATGCGCAAAAATGAATACGATTACTACGTCAAGCTGCTGATGTATTTCCTTGACCCGGACAAGATAAAAGGCCGGCTTGCCGAGGTAGATGCAGAAGAAAATAACCGCTCATTTTATAAGCCGGACAATAAAAATTTTCACTCTTCGGGCAAAGTAATAGAGATACAAACCCTGCTGGAGGATATTTTAAACGAACCCGATATCCGGAAAAAATTAATAGCCGCCGTATGCGCCATTGAAGGCTGCAGCTACAAGTTGCAAACCCAGTTGACAGATACCGAACCTTCAGAGTTGGCAAAAATCATTATATCAGGCTCACTGAATAAAGATGAGATGATATTTGCACCTATTCCGAACCTGATCTTCAGCCGGGATATCGGGGTGGCTGTAAACAACTACATGCTGCTGAACAAGCCTGCTAAAAAAGCACGCGCACGCGAAACCTTGCTGGCACGGTACATTTTCTTTAACCACGCGCTATTCGCCGGCTACCGCAATAACATCCTCGAGATACCAGAAACGGTGCATTACTTTTTACGGCCGGGCGAGGACAATGAGCAAAAAACAACCCTCGAAGGTGGCGATGTAATGATGGTAAGCCCGCAGCATTTGCTGATAGGCTGCAGCGAGCGCACCTCGGCCAGCGGAGCCAACGAGGCGATAAAATTACTGTTTAAGCATGATGTGGTAAAGAAGGTAACAATCGTTAAAATTCCGCATAAACGGGATTACATGCATATTGATACCATTTTTACGCAGGTAAAGCGCAATATGTGGGTGCTGCTGAAAACGCTTTCGATAACTGATACTCCTGATGACCTGGATGACCCGCTTACCTGGTTTAGCGGTAAAAAATCGAAGGATAAGGTGGAGATTGTGCAATTCAGAAAGGATAAGAAGCCGAAAACGTTCCAGACTATCGAAGACCTGCTGCGCAACATCAGCGAAAAAGACCTGGAGTGCGAAGAAGGCAGCACTGAATTTATTTATTCCGGCGGAGATATTTTTCCTTACAACTCGCGCGAACAATGGACGGACTCCTGCAACTTATTAGCACTTAAGGAGGGTGTAGTGTTAGGTTACGACCGCAACGATCACACTGTAGACGCATTCAGGCAAAAAGGCTTCGAAATAATAAAAGTTGCCGACCTGCTCAAACAATTTGAGAGTGGTGAGCGTAATCCTGAAAGTATGAAAGATACGCTGATCCTGATGCCGTCTGCAGAGCTTTCGCGCGCCCGCGGCGGATTTCATTGCATGAGCATGCCGCTGCAAAGGGACAAATTGTAGTCATTAGTCACTGGTCACTGGTCATTAGTCATTGGTTATGTATGATGGCTAACTGACTACATAGCTACGCCTACCAGCCTATAATAACTATTGACCAATGACCAGTGACTAATGACCAATGACTAATGACTAATGACTAATGACTAACAACCAATCAACCTCCCACATATTAATGATCCGCCCGGTGAACTTCGGATTTAACGAGGAAACCGCTGGCAGCAACGCTTTTCAAAACAGGAATGCTGCGAAAGACGGCGTAAACGAAAAAGCGCAGCAAGAATTCGATCGTATGGTAAACACGCTGCGGGGGGAAGGTGTAGATGTTACCGTTGTTGACGATACGCCGGAGCCTTACACACCTGATTCGATTTTCCCAAACAACTGGGTATCGTTTCATGCCGATGGCAACGTATTCCTCTATCCGATGCAGGCTGAAAACCGTCGCCTGGAGCGCCGCGAGGATGTTATAGCTAAGCTGGAGGATGACTTTGCAGTAAAACACATTATCGACCTAAGCCGCTTTGAGACAGAGGATAAATTTTTGGAAGGCACCGGGAGCATGGTGCTCGACAGGGTAAATAAGATCGTCTACGCCTGCCTGTCCCCCCGTACAGACAGAGAGGTACTGAATTTATTTTGCGAACAGGCCGGTTATACGCCTGTAAGCTTTGATGCCGTTGATGAAAAGGGACAAGCCATCTATCATACCAATGTGCTAATGTGTATAGGTAGCGGTTTCGCGGTGATTTGTTTGGATAGCATCCCTAATCCGCATGAAAAGATCTTGGTTAAAGAATCCCTGCAATCAACCCAAAAAGAAATCATTGATATCTCATTTGAGCAAATGAACAGCTTTGCAGGGAATATGCTGGAGGTGAACAATAACAAAGGCGAAGCATTGATTGTGATGTCGAAAAACGCTTTTAGTGCATTAGATGAAGAACAAAAAGCCACGCTTAAAAAATACGGAAAGCTGGTTTATTCAGACATTAATACTATTGAAGCCAACGGCGGCGGTAGTACCAGGTGCATGATGGCAGAGGTACATTTGCCGGAGGCACATAGCTGAAGAATTTAACATTATCATAACAACGCCCATAACAGCCTTAAAGAGCCGATGCTTCTTGCCTTCCCGGTGGCTCTCGTTAATCCGAAATAATGTATTTCTTAACAAAAACTTAATTGTCTATTTTACATTTCTGCTATAAAAATTCTGCTAACAAATAGCGCATTATTCCGTTTAAAATATACATTTGCCAAAATTTTTATAGCATGCAGAGTTACGAGGAATTTCTTGACCTGAGCGTAGGCTTTCCACAGGATGGTTTTGAGATAATTGAGGATGAACTTTACTTTCACGACCTCAATTTAATGGAGATGATTGAAACCTACGGTACGCCGTTGCGCTTCACTTATCTTCCTATGATAACCAAAAAAATTCAGCAGGCTAAGCTCCTGTTTCAGCAGGCAATTATTAAAAACAATTACCGCGGCTCATACAAATACTGTTATTGCACCAAAAGCTCACACTTTAAGCATATAGTTGAGGAAGCGCTTAAAAACGACATCCACCTGGAAACCTCGTCGGCCTTTGATATGCCGATGATTGACGCGCTGGAGAAAAAAGGCGCGGTTACTAAGGATATTACCGTTATCTGCAACGGCTTTAAAACATTCCAGTATAAAACTTACCTGATCGATATGCTGCATGATGGCTTTAAAAACATCATACCTGTATTAGATAATAAGGAAGAATTCAATATCTACGATGATGAGATAGAAATGGATACGCCATGCAACCTCGGTATACGTATAGCCGCTGAAGAACAACCTGACTCGCAGTTTTATACTTCGCGCCTGGGCGTTCGCATGGAAGATATTATCGATTTCTATCATAATAAAATAGAAGGTAACCCTAACTTCAGGGTAAAGTTGCTGCATTTCTTTATCAACTCAGGTATATCAGATACGCCATACTATTGGAACGAGCTGGAGAAATATGTCACCCTGTACTGTAAGTTTAAAAAGATAAACCCGCATTTGGATACGCTTGATATTGGCGGGGGTATGCCTTTTAAGGATTCGCTGGTATTTGACTTCGATTATGAGTACATGATCAACGAAATCGTAAGCCGTATCAAAGAGATTTGCGCCGAACACGATACTGTTGAGCCCGATATCATTACCGAATTTGGCAAATACACTGTTGCCGAAGCTTCAGGCATTTTATATAAAGTGTTAGGCCGCAAGCAACAAAACGACCGGGAGCGCTGGCTGATGCTGGATGGCTCATTCATAACCAATCTTCCCGACGTGTGGGCGCTTAACCAGAAATATATATTGCTGCCGATCAACAACTGGGACAGTGAATACGAGCGCGTGAACCTTGGCGGGATTACCTGTGATGGGCAGGATTATTACAATCAGGAAGCGCACATGAACAGTGTATTTATGCCAAAAACCCGTAAAGTACAATACCTGGGCTTTTTTAATACGGGTGCTTACCAGGAAGTACTGAGCGGCTACGGTGGTATTCACCATTGTTTACTGCCGTCGCCCAAACATGTCATTATCCGTCGAAATCGTGATGAAACATTCAACTTCGAGGTGTTTGGTGAAGAACAGAACAGCAAGCAGGTGCTGAAGATTTTAGGATATACTACTTAGTCCTAAGCTATAACGCCTTGATTCTGTTAATTTTAATCAGCTCAGACTGTTGGGTCTTTCGCAGCTAACCAGGCCTTTAGCCAGCCTTAAGCTCATTAAGCATTTCATTCCGGGTAACCTTTGGCTGTTCAACAGCAGGTGGTGGCGATGCACGAAAATCTTCACCACTAATTATGTGCTCATCAAGCTTGGCCGAAATATTCTTTATGGCGTCATCCATAGATTGCACAGAGGAAAGCAGATGTTCTTCAAAAAGCTTGTATTCTTTTGCCCGGTCATCGCTATTTTTTATCACGTCAATAATGCCCATGATATTAGAAAGGTGTTTGCGCACTTCGTGTGAGTTGATAAACGCCAGTTCCTGCTTTTGCTCGGTATACAGCAATTTTTCGTAATGTCGTTTCTGCCTGGCGCTGCGGTAAAACATCGCTATCAATATGATCACGAACAACGCTATCACTACTGCAAACGTCAGCCAGATCCTTTCCCGCTTATAAGCTTCGTCCTTCTGAATATAATCGCCTTCTATCTCATCTATCTTAATTTGCGACGAGATATTACCAACCTGGGTAAGCCTGCTGATCATATCCTCTGCCTGCTCCAGCGCAAGCTTAAAGTTTACCTGCGCCAGGTTATGGTCTCCCCTGCCATCTGCAATTTGTCCAAGTACCTTATAAAGGTGATACTTTACTTCCGGATGATTCACCTCTAAGGGTTGCTCAAGCAATCCCTTGATAATAACCACGGCCGAATCAGTCTTGCCACCGTTAAAATAAGCATCTGCGAGGTTTTGCTGGTCCTGGTCGGTATATTTATATAAACTGTCCCGTTGTACGCTCTTAATAAGCGTAACAGCATGTTTAAAATTGTATTTTAGTATTTCCAGGTAATACCCCGTGCGCTTTTGATAGGTATAAAGCTTATACAGGTTTCCCTTGATCCCCATCAGCTTATCATGATAAAGCTTTAACGAGTCAGGTTTATTCATCCTGAAGAAGTTTTCCGCTTTATTATAATAAATGATCTTTTTAAGATCATCAGCACCCGGTTCGTACCTGCTTGCCAGTTCTTCTGCTTGATCCAGGTAAAACAACGACTGGTTATAGAAGTTGTTCTTGTAGTAAACATCAGACAGATTTACATCCAGTTGCGACTGCAGATGTGGGTCATTCAGTTTTATCGCTTCTTTTTTTGCAAGCCCGTAGCTTGTCACTGCATCAATCGCATTACCCTTATCTGTTTGAATAAAAGCCAGGTGGCTTAAAAACGAATACAACAGGAAATGGTCGCCAATATCGCCGGCATGCTTTATGGCCTTTATCATGGCAGCTTCAGCATCATCCATATGCATCAGCCGGCGATGATAAATACTTTCAGCAAAGTAATCAAAGGCATCCCGGTTTTCTACATGCAATTGTACAAATAAATTATCAAGCGCCTGTTTAACGGCCGGCAAATCAGCTTCGGGCGAATCTTGCAGGCAGGCCTTTATATAATTTACTATTTTCTTTTCGCGGTCAATCCGGTTAACGGTCTTTAGTATAGTTTGCAGATCACCGGGCTTAACGGTAGCGGCAGCGCTTGGCTTTGGAATAAAGCATGCAAAAATTAACGTGGCGTATAAAAGCTTCTTCAACATTGCCCGGTCTTGGTTCATTTTCTGCGCAAATCTCCAACCGCCGATTTTTCCGGCGCAAGCTACCGAATACTATTCAAGATAGCCGACAGATAGCTTTAGCAGCAAAACAATAGGCTTTATACTGGTATAACGACAAAAATGTTACACAGGGTTGCTTGTTTTTGGGCGGAAATATATCACTGCCGAAAATCCGGTAAAGTTGCTGAGGCAATCAGCGTAACTCTACGAGTCAAACTTTTCCAGTTGCTTTAAAAGGGTCTCAAAGTCTTTAGGATAAGGGGCATGTATGGTGATCTCTTTGCCATCCATCAACTTAAAAGTTACCTCATACGCATGAAGCGCGAAGCGCTTCATAATAGGCTGTTCTTCCTGGTCTTTACCAAGATGATATTTGCGCTTTATTTTTGATAGAAAAACAGGCTGCCCTTTATACATTTCATCGCCTGCTATGGATGCCCTCTGGGTAGCCAGGTGTATACGTATCTGGTGCATACGCCCGGTAACAGGGCGGCACTCGACTAAGGTATAATGCTTAAAATATTTTAATGATTGAAACCATGTTTCAGCACGCTTACCTTCCTGGCGACTGATAGTTACATTACCCTTTCCGACGTTAAGTATCGGCAAGTCTATAAACAGGTTTTCAAATACGTGCGTGCCATCAATAATAGCGTGATATATTTTTTTTACCTGCCGCCTTTCAAATTGCATGGATATGGAGCGGTAGGCTTCCGGGTTTTTGGCTATAATCAACGCGCCTGATGTTTCCTTATCAAGGCGGTGACATATTTGCGCATCCTCTGAATATTGTTTGGCTAAACGCAGCATATTGACTTCGCCACCTTCACGTTCATCCAGTGAGCTCACAAACGGCGGTTTGTTAACCACTATTATATCATCATCCTCAAACAATATCAGGTCGGCAAATTTCGGCACTTTCATAGCCGGCAAAAATACGGTTATATTTTAAGTTTATGACGGTACTATTGACCATTATAGTATACAAAAATCAAGGTAACAGCCTTCAATCCTTCCAATTATCGTCAAATAACGTTTAAAAGACCCTTGGAATAATATTTGTCTTGTAAAAAGCAAAACACATCTAACCAGAAAAAACAATATGAGCACAAATTCAACCAGGCCTGAAGAAAAGGGATTTTTCGAGAAGGTTGCAGACGCAATTGAAAGCCTTTGGGAAGGTACCAAAGACAAAGCCGAAGATATAAAAGAAGCCGCTGAAGACAAGTTCGATGATGTAAAGGAAGCGGTAACTGCAAAAAAACCGGCAGTTAAACGCAAAGTTACCGCGGCAAAGCGGACTGTCTCCAACAAAGCGGCAGATGCCACCACACAAGCCAAGGCTACTGCGGTTAAGGTTAAAGAGGCTGCTGATAAGAAGGTTAAAGCTGCCAAAACAAAAGCGAAAGAAGAAACAGAGAAAGCAAAGAAGGCCGCTGAAGATGTAAAAGCGAAAGCTGATAAAAAGGTTAAAACTGTAACAGCAAAGGCGCGAGCCGAAACCGCTGCTGCAAAGAAAGCTGCCGCTAAAACAACAAAAAACAAGACTACCACTGCCGGAAAAAAAACGGCAGCGGCACATTAAGTATCTATTAACATTAGAAACTTTTACATATTATCAAACGAGGCCCTGAATTTCGCAGGGCCTCGTTTTGTTACAGGAATAATTAATTGTAAGCCTGACTGAGCCCTGCCGCCATGGCTACAAGTGCACCGATGTATAGAGTAAGAGCCATTCACAACTTACTTTTAGGATTTTCATTATGTGATTCAAATCAAGTGTAACAATTGAAGAACCGCCGTTATTTTGTGGTAAATAAATAACCATGACACACCACAATGAATTTAAACCGGCGCGTGAACAAGTAATAGTATTTGGCCACCTGATGACCTTTCTGGCCACCGGGTCTGATACCTGTAACAAGTATTTCGCCTATGAAGATACGGCGCCTCCGCTTGCAGGCCCCCCTCCGCACACACATCCCGACGAAGAGGTATTCTATATTATCACTGGTACTTTTGAATTTGTGATTGACGATATTACCAAACCCATTCGCACTCAGCCCGGCGATGTGGTAAAAATTCCGGCCGGCGCATTGCACACTTATAAAAATGTAGGCGGCACAACGGGTAAGTTGCTTACTATTGTTAAGCCGGGGAAACTGGAAGAATACTTCAGGCTGATTGGCAAATCCGTCAACTCTGCAACTGACATACCTGATTTAAGCATCCCCGTCAACATTTTAAAAATGGATATCGGGCATGCGTTTGAACTGGCTCCGATGCATAACATTAAATTCTATTTGCCTGAAATGGTAAGATAAAGCAACTTGAATGCGGGGGACATATAACGCTAACTAATTGTATATCATGCATTGCGAACACACTAAAAGCAGAACTGTCAACAACTTGATTTTTGCTAATTTTAAGCAAGCAGATAAAAGAACAGTGATTACCATCGAAAGAATAAAAAATGACGCGGGCGAATTGTATGCGGTCATTAGTTATGAACCGAACAAAAATTATCTGCTAATGAAATGGATTGGTTATTCTTCAGAAGATGAGGTGAAGCATGCCTCGTTACGGATGCTTGATTGGCAACGCAAAGAAGGTAGTATTAAAAATTGCAGGTTTCATGTTCATGATACAAAAGAAATAGAAGGTGCGTGGATAGGACTCGTCGACTGGATAAATAATGAATTATTCCCATTGAGCTATCAGGCGGGCCTTCGGTATAATCTTAGCATTTTGTCCCCTGATTTATTTTCAAAAATGTCTTCGATAGCCCTTCACCAACAAATGTCGAGGCAGGTGCCAACGGTATTGTTTGAAACGTTATCGCAAGCGGAGAAATGGCTCGCCGATAAATACAAGTCCTTGTAAATTTTATTCAGCAGTGCTTGATTTTTTTGATTCCAAAAGATCAAAGAGGGAATGCTATGCCTGTTTTTCCAGGCCTGATCTCACGGAAAGCCATAGAATAAATTATTAACGAAATGGTTGTGCAGTAAACCATAAACTGCAGGCACGTGGCAAAGCTGTACCACGATGAACGCAAATAGCGGGATTGATTGACAGATATACAAGAGTACGGCATGCTTGATGCGTCCGGTATTGTATTACCTGTAAAGTGTAATGCAGCCATCCTTTTAAAGTTTTAAAATGACAGTTACAAGCCTGTAAAATGCAGAGTACGCTAAATAAAATTCAAATGAAAAAAAATAAGCTATTACTAAAAGAGGGATGCATAATTACAATGAACCAAACATTACAGGTTTTAAGGCATACCGATATTTTGATTGAGAACGACAAGATAAGTGCCATAGCGCCAGAACTAAACATTGAAGACTGTCAGATTATTCCGGCTGCCGGAAAGATAGTTATGCCCGGGTTCGTCGATAGCCATAGGCATGTTTGGGAAAGTCCTTTAAAAGGCATCGCGGCTGAATATAGCCTGATGCAATATTTACAGCATATCCTTGGGCCGCTTGCTGCGTCCTACAGGCCTGAAGATGTTTTTGTGGCTAACCTTTACGGGGCGCTTGAGGCATTAGACGCAGGCATAACCACTATATTTGACTGGTCGCACATCATGAATACTCCCGCGCACGCAGATGCAGCCATAACAGGACTTATGGCTGCCGGCGGTCGTGCTGTTTTTGGTTATGGTACGCCGGGGACCGCCGTTTGGGATTGGTTTTACGAAAGCCGCCTAAAACATCCAGGCGATATTGAACGCATCTGCAAAGAATATTTTAGCAGCCAACGGCAATTAATTACGCCAGCCATGGCAATACGCGGGCCCGAGTATTCACTATTTAATGTTAGCCGCGATGACATTAACCTTGCCCGTAGTTTATGTCTGCCTGTATCCATGCATGTCGGCTGCGGTGCTTTCGCTTCAAAATATAAGGCAATTGAGCGATTGGACAGCGCCGGTTTATTGGGGCCGGACATGAATTTTGCTCATTGTAATTACTTAGACAGCCATGATTTCGAAAAACTGGCTGCTAATGGGTGTTCTATATCTATTACGCCTGAAGTTGAAATGCAAATGGGGATAGGTTTCCCAGCTACGGGCAAAGCCTTGGCGGCCGGCATTGCTCCTGCACTCGGAATTGATGTGATAACTGCTACGAGCGGTGATATGTTTACGCAAATGCGCATAGCCCTGCAAACGCAAAGAGCATTTGCTAACGCTGAAATACTAAACGCAGGCGAAATGCCGCAAAATGTGTCACTCACCACAATAGATGTACTAAAAATGGCGACTATTAACGGCGCCAGGGCACTGAACTTAGCAGAAACGACTGGTTCGCTTGAACCTGGTAAACAAGCAGATATTATTATGCTTGATGCCGGAATGCTTAATCTGTCGCCTGTTAATGACCCGGTTGCAACGGTAGTGTCGCAGGCCAATATTTCAAATATTGATACTGTCATAGTAGCAGGCAAAATTGTAAAAGCTAACCATAAATTATTATATCAGGGCTTTGATGGGGTAAAACACCGCTTGGAAAATTCGGCGGCGCATTTACTGGAACAGGCACTGGTAATCTGATTCCTTGCCTGCGGACGCTGTTTTTTAATTCCCGATTTTTATATTTGGCAGTAAATCGGAAACTAATTATGCGGGTGTTATTTAACATCGACAGGCTCATCAACCCCACGCTAAATGAAAAAGCCGCATTAGAGCAATTACTGCAAGCCCGGGTCCTTAAAAAAAATGATTTTTTTCTAAGGGAGGGCGAAGTCTGTAAAAGCCTGGCTTTTATTGAAAAGGGCAGCGTGCGTTATTACTATCAGTTGGAAGACCGCGAATGCTGTAAGGATTTTGTTTTTGAAAACGGCCTTATCGGCTCTCTTGCAAGCTTTTTTTCGCGCGGTGCCTCGCCACTGAATATTAAAGCGATGGAGGAAGCAACTATTCTGGAACTTTGCTATAATGATGTGATGCACTTACTTTCTGAGTATCCATCCTGGCGACAATTAGCACAGATAATTGCGCAGGAGCAATTTGTAAAGGCCGAAAAACGGGAGGCAGCCTTGCTAAAAGACCCGCCGGAAGTGAGGTTCCGTTCATTAATAGAGGAACACCCCAAAATATTTAAACGTGTGCCTCTAACATACATCGCCAGCTATTTAGGCATCACCCGTGAGACCCTGAGCAGGTACCGCAGTAAAATAAGATCATAATCGGCAGGTTTGGCAGGCAACTGTTTATTCCATGGCCCATGCCGTGCATTTTGGAGGGTGCCCGGTACTACTTTTCCAAAAAGTAAAAAGCGCGGCAAATAATACCTGCGTTCGCGCCACTCTGTTAAAAATCGAAGCTTCTTTAGAATTTAAGCAACCACATTTAGCCTTGCCGGAGATTACTTTGGTAAGCTATAATTAATCTTACCACGGACTGATCCTGGCTATTGCCGCAACGCACAAACACCCACCTTTTGCAACCTTTAAAGATCGGGGTGCCGGTAGATTCTACCTGTAAAACTCTAATTAAATAATTAAAAAATCAAACAATAAAATTCACAATTAAAAGTAAAACAATGAAAAAACAAACCAAAAAATACGCTCCTCTATTGATTATAGCGGGCGTCCTATTCCTGTCAGCTTGTAAAAAAGACGATAAAACTACCGGCGGCGGCCCAACACCGACACCCGTACCCACCGGGACGCACTTAATTACAAGGATTCAGCAGGATGCTGATAACTACACGTCATTCAATTATAATGCCAGCGGTTTGATAGACAGAATTGAAGGCAAAAATAATGGCGAAGCATCGAATATCGCTTTAACCTATAACGCCCAAAAGAAAATAAATACAGCTGTTACTACAGATGGCGCTATAAATTTTATTTACACAGGGACTACGCTGTCCGGCATGGAATACCTCGACCAAACCAATAATGCAGTCGTGGCTTATACTCAATTTACCTATCTGAATAATAAACTAAGCGAGTACACCCAATATGTAAAGTACTTAAACGATAACATCCCTTTTACCAAAGTGACTTACAGTTACAACGGCGACGACGTAGAGACGCAAACCACCTATCAATGGTCGGTGGTAACCAATCAGTTTAAAGTTAGTGAAACACGAAAGTTTGAATATGATAACAAAACTAATCCGATTGTAGCTGCGCCGGAACTTGCACAAGCGTTATTTCAGATGATTTCCGCACATAACCCGGTAAAAGAAACCGTGTACAATGCCCAAAATGCCATCATTGAAACAGACACTTATAGCTATACCTACGACAGCAATGGTTATCCGGCTACACAGACCGAAACTGTAGCAAAAACCGGCGATCCTGTGGTTGTAAAAAGCTCAACTTACAGTTACAACAACTAAACACACAACTTCAAACCACATTGCGGGAAACCATTTTTCCCGCAATGACAATCAGTCAAACTTTAAGCACCGATTAGCTCGTTTTTGTTCGAAATCAGCATGGTGCAAATGGGATGGCCGATCAACAGAAATTATAACCTTTTCAGTTCCAATTTATGAAAATTAAAATTCTTGTTTTAGCCTGCATACTTTTGGCTTTTCGCGCCCCAGACGTGCTTCAACAACTCGGGGTGGAACCAGAAACTGCGAATAACTATATGTTTAATGAACTATTGTCAAGCAATGTTCAGTTTAGCAGAGTATTGGTTAATAAAGCGCGTAGTCTGAACACCGATATGCAGGCAGATTGCGCCAGAATCTTAGTACGGCTGTTTAAAGCTTATACTGAAAGCGATGCCTTTGCAAAGGCCTATAAAAAATATCGTGTTGAGCATTTGCCACGAAAATCACATGGTTTTCATATACCAAAACCATCTGAACTATTGGGTCAAGCAAAGAATAAATTATTAAACGGCGACGCATCTGCAGACTTACTACCGACCAATCCAAAGGAGATAATAAAAAAGCGCCTGGAAGAATTTTTAAAGGTATCTGCCACAGTTAATTTTGACGCCAAACTAAATGGACGGCTATTCGCAGATGTGCAATACGAAGCTGAAAGCAGCCAATGGAAAATGTACTACAGGGCCGGCAGACCTGTTATAGAAGCAGCCCAGGCAGAGGTAAAAAGCTGGCTTGAAACGATGTAGACAATAACCATCTGAGAATGGCCATCAAGGCAACTATATCGGTTAGTCCAACGGCCATAATTTTATAACGGAAAAACAGGCCCCGCATTTTGCGGGGCCTGTTCCATAATCTTGTGGACATTAAATTGATTGACTACGCTTCAAATTTGTAGCCAACACCTTTTACCGTAGCAACGCAATCGTCGCCCAGTTTTTCGCGAAGTTTGCGGATATGCACATCTATCGTTCGGTTCGTTACCACTACGGAATCTTCCCAGATATTTTTCAGAATGACCTCCCGGGTGTATACCTTGCCGGGTTTTGAGGCAAGCAGGTAAAGTAATTCAAATTCCTTTTTTGCCAGAACGACTTTTTGACCGGCCTTGTAAACAAGGTAAGCTTCACGGTCAATTACCAGATCACCTATTTCCAACTTATTATCCGCTACGTCTTCGGCAGGGGCATTACGGCGTAGTATGGCATTTATACGGCTTACCAATGCACGGGGCTTTATTGGTTTGGCGATATAATCATCTGCCCCAACGTTAAACCCGGCAATCTCAGAATACTCCTCGCTGCGGGCTGTTAAAAAAACCATAAAGGTGTTTTTAAACTCAGGCATGGTGCGCATAATCCGGCAGGCTTCTATGCCGTCCATTTTTGGCATCATAATGTCGAGCACTATCAGGTCGGGTAATGAGCGTTTGGCTTCGGCTACTGCCTCTTGTCCGTTACGGGCCAGGAAAACCTGGTAGCCCTCTTTTTTCAGATTATATTCGATGAGCTCAAGAATATCCGGTTCATCGTCAACTATCAAAATTTTTTGTTTGGCAGAACTACTCATGCAGGTCAATTTTTGCGTAAAAGTAGGCGGACAATTGAAGATTTTGGTTAAAGTTACATTAAGAAATTGTTAAATGTTACTTTATTTTAACGTTTTGTTGAGATTTATTAAATGTTTTATTCAAAAAATCTTCAAGGTCGGTACCCCGGACGTTCTTTGCCACTATTATACCATCCGGGTTGATGATAAAGTTTGACGGAATGCCCTCTACATGGTATAGCCTTTCTGTTGCGCCTTCAAAGTTCTTTAAATCAGATGCATGGTTCCACACCAGCCTATCTGCATTAATTGCCTGCCGCCATTTCGCCTTATCCTGGTCAAGCGAGATGCCCAGTATATTCAAACCCATCGGGTGGAACTTGGCATATTGCTTAACCACGTTAGGGTTTTCCTGCCGGCAGGGTACGCACCACGATGCCCAAAAATCGAGCATCACATATTTACCTTTGTAATCCGATAGCTTTATCGGTTTGCCGTCTATGCCTGTAATCGTGAAATCAGGCGCCTTGTGGCCTATAGATACCGGTATTAATTTATCCACCTGCCTGATATAGCCCTGTACAGCAGCATTATCAGGAAAGCTTCCTCTTATCTTATTAACATACGCAATAACCTGCTGCTCGTACTGAGTGGGATCTTCCAGCATTGCGATAGCATAAAAACCCGCTATTGAGCTGGCATTATCATTGGCGAACTTTATACTGGCCTGTGCTAAATCAGTCATATTTTTTTGGTATTTCGGCCTGTAAATATTTACTAATGAATCAGTCGACTTTCCGTATGACTGCGCAACGCTGTCGTATTCCTCAGCAAGTTTCGTGCGCTGGATAATAAAGGCGTTTCTTATTTTATCAAATTCTTTGATCTTCTCTGTTTCCGGCGAACCTTTAACGTCATAATTGCCCTGCTTATCTGACAGGTCGGCGGTAAAATCTATCTCATCGCCATTTTTCCCGATCACATCATAAATGGAATTGCCAATGCGCAGCATAAACAAGCTGGCGTAGGGCGCCGAATGTTTAAAAACAAATTTATTCTGTTCATTAAGGTTTGCAGAATCTACTACCGCAACCTGGCTGCTGTCAACCGCCATTAACACTACCTTTTTCTGACTGCCCGGGTGAAGTATGGTACCATTGATAACCAAAGCTGATTTGTCCTTACATGAGCTGAACATGATTACAGCCGCTGCGATGACATTGAATAATGCGAAGTTTTTTTTCATCTTTTATTTAGGTTTCCAACATGCGCAATGCGTCTTGAATGCAATTTGTCTGTTTCAAAAACATACGCGCAATTTCACACATCGGTTGAATTTATTTCTTTTAAACTCGAGATATGACATAATACCGACAGGGTATTGCCTGATTATTTCCCTTCCAATTCCTTTATAAGCAACTGATTGGTCTTTTGCGGGTCGATTTTACCTTTCGAACTCTTCATAATCTCGCCCATAAATAGCCCAAGCACGCCTTTTTTTCCCTTTTTGTATTCTGCTACCTTATCCGGATACTTGGCAAGTGCAGCCTGTATAAAACGGTCAACATCATTATCGCCGGCACTTATCAGTAAGTTCATTTGCATGGCAATGGCTTCGGCTGTTTTCCCCGGGTTTTTAATCAGTTCGGGAAACACTTTCTGAGCCGCCACAGAATTATTTACTTTTCCGGAATCTACTAAAGCAATCAGTCCCGCCAGCGTTTCAGGGCTTAGCTGAAATTCAGAAATACCGGTTCCGCTATCATTCAAATACGATTTTACCTGTCCCATCAGCCAGTTTGCCGCAGCTTTGTAATTATTCGTACCGGCGATCACAGCTTCAAAATATTGCGCCATGTCGCGCTCTGCAGTTATTACACCGGCATCGTATTCTGAAAGACCAAGCTCCGTTATGTATCTGTTATATAGTACGCCGGGCAGTGCGGGCATATCTTTTTGTATTTTGGCTATATACTCCTTTGTCAATGCCAGCGGCGTTAAATCCGGTTCGGGGAAATAGCGGTAGTCATTCGCCATTTCTTTAGAGCGCAGCACCGACGTTTCGCCGGTATCAGCATTAAAGTTCAACGTATTTTGTTCGATAAAACCGCCGTTTTCAATAATGTTTACCTGGCGCTCAAACTCGTGTGCAATGGCCCGCTGTACATTACGTATGGAGTTGAGGTTTTTCACTTCGCAGCGGTTACCGTAAGTTGTTTGCCCTTTTAGCCTTACAGATATATTGGCATCGCAACGCAGGCTGCCTTCCTCCATGTTGCCGTCGCATACCTCTATATAACGCACCAGCTTTCGGATCTCTGTTAAAAACTGGCCAGCCTCCTCAGCGCTGCGTATATCAGGTTCCGTCACAATCTCCAGCAATGGTACCCCTGCCCTGTTCAGGTCAATCAGGGAGTCGGCATGGTGCTGGTCGTGCATGCTTTTGCCGGCATCCTCTTCCATGTGGATATGGTGGATAGCAATATTTTTTGTAGATCCGTCGGCCAATCGTACCGGTATAAAACCACCGAGGCAAATCGGTTGCTGGTCCTGGGTTATCTGGTAGCCCTTAGGCAGATCAGCATAGAAATAATTTTTACGGGCAAAAGTATTGTTCAGGTTGATGGTACAATTACAGGCCAATCCTGTTTTCACCGCGTACTCTACAGCCTTTTTGTTTAGCTTGGGCAGAGTTCCCGGATGACCTAAAGAAACAGGGCTGATGTGCTCATTTGGGGCCGCCCCAAACGCTGCTGAGTCGGAAGAAAATACTTTACTTAAAGTGGATAATTGTGCGTGAACTTCTAACCCTACTACCAACTCGTACTTGTCGCCAATACCGGCTTTAAAACTTGTCATAAAAAGTAAATGCGGCGATGCCTGAATCGTAATAAAACCCAAATATAAAGTTATTACTGTTAATGCGGTAACATTTTACTGCCATTTAACGGCGACCGGACTGTCAGACATAGGTGTGTTTGTCATTTCACTAAACAGCGAACTGAAGTTCGCTTTAAACCAACAGTAATTAAATCAGTCGAATTTGTATACATTCACGCTTCCGGCATGTAATTTGAATATACCGGGACGAACAACAACAAACTATGAAAAAAATACTTTTTAGCTTACCTGTTTGTTTATTACTTGCCGTAAGCACTCCGAGAGCTAATGCCCAGGTGAGCATTAGCGTTGGGATCTGGACACCGCCTCCTGAATATGCATCAGTTGATTATTATTACCTTCCTGATGTAGAGGCTTATTATTATGTACCCACTCACCGGTATATTTATTTAGATGGGGGAAACTGGGTTTGGCGGTCATATTTGCCACCACGCTATGCTTCATACAGCATTGCAACAGGTTATAAAGTAGCAGTAGACCGGCCCCGCCCTTACCGTTATTTTTATCATGACCGGCGCATGTACGCCCATTATCGCGGCAGACCAGGAGGCGTGATCGTACGCGACCATTACCGCACCCGCTATGTTGGCAGGCCTTACCATGCCGGCAGGCCGTATTACGCCGGCGGACCGCATGGTTTTGGACACGGACGCCCCGGACCTGTCTACCATAATATACAACGCCCGCACGGCGGACCACACGGAGGCCCTGGCGGATTTCATGGAGGACCGCATGGCGGTGGCCACGGACCAGGTGGACATGGCCCACATGGGCACCACTAATATCCCAGGCAAAAAGGGGGATTCCGGATTCGGAGTCCCCCTTTTTGCTTGTTTTAGATTAACGTATATGGGATTCGTTTACGCTATAAAGCTTTTCGCTTTGTGCAAGGCATTATCTAAGCCGCTTACATCGCTGCCGCCCGCAGTGGCAAAGAACGGCTGACCGCCGCCGCCGCCTTTAATTTCTTTGGCAAGCTCACGAACAATAATGCCGGCATTCAGATTTTTCTCCTTTACCAGGTTTTCGGCAATCATTACGGTCAACGATGGCTTGCCATCTATGTCTGCAGCCAGCACCAGGAACAAGTTGCTAACGATGTCCTTTAACTGATAAGCCAGGTTCTTTATAGCGTCTGCATTGGGTAGTTGTACTTTTTGGGCGATGAAATTGATGCCATTAATCTGTTCTGCTTTTTGGGCCAGCTCATTTTTTAACCCGGCTGATTTTTCCAGAACAGATTTTTCAATTTCTTTTTTCAGCTTGTTGTTTTCTTCGATGAGGCCCTCAACGCTTTTAGTAATATCTTTTGGATTTTTCAGCAATTCGCGCAGCTGGTGCACCAGTTTATTCTGCTCATTAATAAAAGTCTCAGCAGCTATGCCGGTTATCGCTTCAATACGGCGCACGCCCGCCGCTACTGCGCTTTCGCTGATTATTTTAAAGTAGCCGATCTGCCCGGTAGCCTTAACATGCGTACCGCCGCAAAGCTCCTTGCTAAAATCATCATCAAAAGTAATTACGCGCACATAGTCGCCATATTTTTCCCCAAACAGCGCGGTTACGCCGCTTGAAATGGCCTCCGCGTACAACACGCTGCGTTCTTCCTTCAACGGGATATTTTCGCGTACTTTTTGGTTTACCAGGGCCTCAATCTGCGCAATCTCCTCGTCCGTTACTTTGGCAAAATGCGAAAAGTCGAAACGAAGGTAATCAGCATTTACCAGCGAACCCTTCTGATTTACATGCGACCCCAAAATCTGCTTCATAGCCGCATGCAGCAGGTGCGTGGCGCTGTGGTTGTTATTGGTGCGCCCCCGCAGGCCCGGGTCTACCATCGCCGTCAATGCATCATCAATATCCTTTGGCAGCGTATCGGTGAAATGTACGATCAGGCCGTTCTCTTTTTTGGTATCAGTTACATAAACTATTTCACCATCAGGAAAAACCAGCTCGCCCCTGTCGCCTACCTGGCCGCCACTTTCGGCGTAGAAAGGGGTTTTATCCAGCACAATCTGGTATTGCTCCTTTCCTTTAGCTTTTACCTTACGGTATTTTACAACATGCGCTATGGTTTCCAGCTCATCATAACCGGTAAACTCAACATTTTCATCGTCTTTTAAAACTACCCAGTCACCTGTATCAATGGCGGTAGCAGCGCGGGAGCGGTCTTTTTGCTGTTGGAGAGCGTTTTCAAAACCTTCTATGTCTACGGTAAAGCCTTTTTCACGAGCCATCAATTCAGTTAAATCTATTGGAAAACCGAACGTATCCGAGAGCTCAAATGCGAATTTACCTGCGACTCTATTATTAGCAATTTCACTAGCATAGTCCCATCTGTCTGAAAGGAATTGTGTCGAGTCGTCCTGCGTATTAGCGACAGATAGCTCCCCGTCCTTTTTAAAGTAATTTTCAAAGCGCCCAATGCCAACAGACAATGTCCTCAAAAAACTAACCTCCTCTTCCAATACCACCTTCTGCACAAAATCCTTTTGCTCAACTAAATTATCAAACACGCCTTTAAACTGGTCGGCCAGTAACGGCACCAATTGGTTTAAAAACGGATTCTTGAATCCCAAATACTGATACGAATATCTGACGGCACGGCGTAAAATTCGGCGGATAACATAACCGGCTTTGTTATTCGACGGCAGTTGTCCGTCAGCAATAGCAAAGCTAATAGCACGGATATGATCGGCCAGCACACGCATGGCTACGGCCGTGTTCCAATCGGCATCGCCGGGTTTGGCAGCGCTGTTATAAGCTATACCGCTTTTTTGTGCAATAAAATCAATCAGTGGGGTAAATACATCGGTATCATAATTTGATGTTTTCCCTTGCAGCACACGCACCAAACGTTCAAAGCCCATGCCCGTATCCACATGCTTGGCCGGCAACGGCTGCAAGCTGCCGTCTTTCAGACGGTTAAACTGCATAAATACGTTATTCCATATCTCAATCACCTGCGGGTCGTCGGCATTCACCAAGCTTTCGCCTTTCACCTTTAACCTTTCACCTTCACTACGGTTATCATAATGAACTTCGGAGCAAGGGCCGCAAGGACCGGTCTCCCCCATTTCCCAGAAATTATCCTTCTTGCTGCCCATCAGGATGTGGTCTTCCGGTACATATTGTTTCCAAAAATCGTAGGCTTCCTGGTCCATCGGCAACCCTTCCCTTTCATCGCCTCCAAAAACGGTTACATACAAGCGGTCTTTTTCAATACCATAAACTTCGGTCAGCAGTTCCCAGCTCCATTCTATCGCTTCTTTCTTAAAGTAATCTCCAAAGCTCCAGTTGCCCAGCATCTCGAACATAGTGTGGTGGTAGGTATCAATCCCTACCTCTTCCAGGTCGTTATGCTTTCCAGAAACCCGCAAACAGCGCTGCGTGTCTGCCACACGTTTAAACTTAGGCGTTTCTTCGCCTAAAAATAGTGCTTTAAACTGGTTCATCCCCGCGTTGGTAAACATCAGCGTCGGGTCGTTTTTTATTACAATAGGTGCAGAAGGCACAATGGTATGTCCCTTAGAAGCAAAAAAGTCGAGAAAAGCCTTACGAATTTCGGTAGCAGTCATGAGGCAAAGGTAAGCATAAGTCCGAAAGTCGGGAAGTCCCCAGGCCCGAAAGATTATTTTTGAGATTTCGCAGATTTTAACAGGATTTCAGCAGCAAAAAAATACTGCTTTGCAAATAAAATCCGACTTAAATTAAATCTTCCTGACTTTTCCGTCTTCCGGACTTCCGGACTTCGATCTAAACAATTACATTTGCATATGCCATATAAAGAACGGGAAATCAGCAAGATGTACTACACGATGGGTGAGGTGGCTATCCTGTTTGATGTAAACCAGTCGCTGATAAGGTTTTACGAAAAGGAGTTTGATATCCTTCAGCCCAAAAAAAACAAAAAAGGCAACCGCTACTTTACACCCGAGGATATTGAGAACCTCAAAATCATCTTTCACCTGATACGCGACAAGGGCTATACGCTTAATGGCGCCAAAGAATACCTCAAAAACAACATGGCCGACACCCGCGACAGCCAGCGCGTCATAGCGTCCCTGGAAAGCCTGAAGAAATTTCTGATTGAGGTAAGAGACCAGCTCTGATTCCCTGTGAAATCATATATTTACTAAAATTAAAAATATTGTGATTGCGGGGAACGAAGCAACCTCGCCGGTAAGTTTGTTGCGCATGATGCTAACGAAGATAACGAGATAGCCGTGCTCTCTTCCCGCAATTCAAAAAGATATTATGATAGCCAACCACAAAGGCGAAGTGCCTTTCCTTATCCTCTTGCTTCCATTTATACTGGGTATTGGTTTGGCCATTAACTTACCCCCTGTCGCGGATATCCATTGGCTAACTATAGCTTTTTCTGCGCTGACCGCAATTTTTATCTTCCTGAATATAGGTTATACCAGGCTAAAGATTTACCAATCGCAATGGGCTGGCGGCGCACTTATAACGATTATACTTGTTATTGCCGGATACGTTACTACATTCAACAATAACGAGCTCAATAACAAACACCATTTTTCAAAGCAACATGCACAGTTGCTTGCGGTTAAAATAGTTAGCGAACCGGTGCTGAAGAACGGATTTTACCGATTTACCGTTAATGTAGAAGCGACCGTGAACCAAGGCAGAAGATCGGCCGCGACGGGCACTTTGCTGATAACGCTAAAAGATGTTACACCCGATCTGATGTACGGCGACGAGCTGCTCATCCCTGCAAAATATACTTCAGTAAACCCACCGTTCAATCCGGCTGAATTTAACTACAAACGCTATCTCGCCAATCAAAATATTTATTTTCAGCAATTTTTATATCCCGGTCAGTATCAAAAACTGGATTTTAATAAAGGCAATCCGCTCGTCAGTTATGCACTTCAGTTGAGGCAGCGGTATATTGAAAAGCTGAGATTAAATATGCGCGATACCAACGCCATCGCGGTTGCGTCGACACTGATACTTGGATATAAAGCCGATTTAAGCAACGACATTTTGCAGGCGTACTCCAAAACGGGCACCATACATGTGCTGTCGGTTTCGGGAGCGCATGTGGCTGTTATTTATTTGCTGCTTAATTTTGTGCTCAGCTTTTTTAACCGGTTCAGGTTCGGGAAACTGCTCAAAGCCATTGTTATTATTGCGCTTATCTGGTATTACGCCATGCTTACCGGTTTTTCGCCGGCGGTATGCCGGGCAGCGGTAATGATCAGCATGGTGGTTATTGGCAAGGCATACAACCGGTATATCAACATGGTCAATATCGTGGCCATATCGGCATTCGGATTGCTGTTGTACAATCCGCTGTTTATCGTTGACGTAGGCTTTCAGCTTTCTTATCTTGCGGTATTCGGGTTGATCATCTTGCAACCCCTTGTACACAATTGGCTTAAGGTTAAAAATAAGTGGGTGGATAAATGGCTGTGGACACCCGTTTCCGTTTCCATTGCAGCCCAGGTGATCACCTTCCCGTTAAGCGCCTTTTATTTCCACCAGTTTCCGGTTTATTTTTTAATAACCAACCTGTTTATCGTCATTCCAACAGAAATAATCATGCTGTCGGGAATTGCTTACCTGCTTTTACCAAAAATACCCCTTGTGTCAGCAGGGTTGGCTTACGTGCTTGAACAATCCATCCTGATAGTGAATAAGTTTTTGGCCTGGATTGAACACCTGCCCTTTGCATCAATCAGCAGGATATGGCTTACAACCGCCGAATACCTGCTGTTGTATGGCGTTATTATCGGTTTTTTCTATTTTCTGTATAACAAAAGGACTGCACTTTTAAGATTAAGCCTGATGCTTATGCTGTTTTTCTGTATAAGCATCAGCCTGAAAAGCATCCACGCGCAGCAAAGCAACCACATAGCCTGGCTGAACATCAGCAGACATAAAGCAATCGTATTTAAACATGGCAGGTCAGCGGTTTTGTTAACGGATCTAAAGGATACCGACAAAGCGTATAAGTATTCTGTACAACCTTACCTGGATAGCTGCCAGGTAAAACATTTGCGCCAACTCACCTTCACTGAAAATACTGCACTGCCCTGGATGGCAAAAAACGGGGGACTGATACAGTTTATGGATAAAAGGGCTTTTATATTAAATACGCCCCCTGCAAGAAGTGATTCATCCGAAAAGCTAAAGGCAAATTTTATTTACATCACTACTAATCCAAAGGCAAAATTAGAAGTCATAAACAGGAATTTTGATTTCGGTATGCTGATAGCTGATGGTACCAATAGTAATGCTTATGTTGAAAGATTGGCGCTGGCCGCAGACAGCAGCAAGACAAATTATAAGATATTAAAACGTAACATTTCCCTGATCAGCGTATCTAATTAATACAATAATCAATAATATTTGCATATACGTTAACTAAACTCTAAATTGTAATAAATAACACTAAAAACATGAATATTAAATTTTTCAACGTTGCGCTGGGCATTGCGCTTACAACAACTACCTTAAGTGCCAGCGCGCAAAAAAGTTATACAAACGGAACCCTCAACATGAGTACAACCGGCCCTCAGGGTCCGATTGAGGCTAAAACTTATTTTACGCCAGACTCAGCTGCTATCACCTTTGAGGCGGGTCCGGCCAAAATCAAGGTGTTAAAAGACAACAAGGATACTTACTTCGCAGTTATTGTAGACGTTTCGCAATTCAATGTAAGAAAAGCAGGCATAGCCACACCTGCCGAAGTTGAAGAAATGGTATCTGCTTATCCTAAATTGACCTTTGCCCCAACCAGCGAGGCTAAGCAGATCTCCGGATTTAACTGCAAGAAAGTTGTAGCTACCGATGCCAAGGGCACTAAATATGATGTTTGGATCACTAATGACATTAGCTTACCAAAAGGTGTCATCCCGGTTTACTACGCGGCCATCGGCGGCGTGCCGGTTCAGTACACCTCATTTGCACAGGGCCAGTCTGCAAGCGTTACCTTAAACGGTGTTAGCGACGAAGCTGCGCCTGCCGGCACATTTGGCATTCCAAAAGATTTTGACAAAATGACCCTTGAAGAACTTAAAGCCATGCAAGGCGGAGGTCAATAATAAGCTTTTTCTATAAATTTAATTAGAAAAGCCGCCTGTTACTGTTACGGGCGGCTTCTTTGTTTTAAATGATTTCCTCTAAAAATGACTGGCTAAAAAGCTAAATTAGTTCTTCAAGTAGGAATCAATCCATTCATAGACTTGACGTTTAAGCTTGGTTGGAAAAGCATGCCTGCCTCCATCTTCATCGAAATAAATTACCTTCAAATCCTTACCCGATTTAAGAGTAGCATAGTAGGGCAATGCTTCGTTATATAGAAGTCGGGTAGCTTTTACATGATCAATGCTCTTAGTTTTTTCCTCATCAGTTTCCTGGCCCCATTCCCATAAACCCCTGGTCATTAAGAAGGGCCTGGGTGCAATAAGGGCAACAAAATCTGATGTACGGGCAACATTTACAAAGTTTGGTATTACTGTAAATGTATAACGTTTCATTGGAGCTTTTTCATCATACCAATTAGCCATCTCAAACACGCCGCAAGATGAGACACCTAACTTAACTCTGGGATCAGCAAACATGAAGTAGGCAAGAGCATTCCCTCCAGCAGAATGCCCAATAGCTCCTATCCGGCTTTTGTCAACTGCAGGAATTGAATAAAGAACATCCATTGTTCTTTCCAAATCATAGACTTCTTTACCCATAGCAGTCCTTCCAATAGACAAAAGCTGTCCACCCCAGTGTTCTATTGATAATATTGTCCCTTCATTCCAAAGATCAGCCGTAGTGTCAGGATTGGCGATTCTTCTTCTATTGCCATGACAAAATCTGTCAGGGCATATAACTATATATCCTCGTTTAAAGAGTTCAATACCATAATGCTGGTCTTCATCGCCAGCAATACCCGCAGGTTCATCTTTACCTATATAATTATGAGCACCATCTTGATGTATAGCAATTATTGCGGGGAGCTTTGTGTCTTTTGTGTGGCGAGGTATAAATAAGTAAGCGTCTATATAATCTTTAGGGGAGTGAAAATATGTGTTACTATCTTCTGATAAATACCTGATTTTGTAACGCCAGCCCCCATCTATGCTTACCTTTCCTAAAGTATCAACTGTTAATGGAGGAGGTTTAGGCATGTCACCCAATAATTTTAATAAGAGGCCCTTATTTTTCTGCGCATAAGACGAAAGACTAAAGACTAAGATGACAAACAATAGGGTTAGGAAACGTTTCATACAATTATGACGACATGAAGAAACTTCAGGTTACATCACAACTGAAACATTTTACGGCTTACTTTTAAACGAACAGTTAAATATCATCCTTATTGGAAGTTAATACATATTTTAATCATCCTCAGACATAGAATTACTGATTAATTGTATGAAAATTCAAGCTAACTTATCATTAGCGCTATACCGTTTTGCGCCTCATCATTATAAAAAATAAGTTTCCTCTGCGTTCTCTTGGAACAAGCCTGGATGCTATCTACAGATTTGGCAGCTTAGGTTTCAGACTTTTATTCTATTACCTTTTCCGTCCTTTTAGTGCATTCTATTATCTTTGATTTGTGACCACGATAGCTGCTTTTTATGATACAATGCCGCTTTGGCTTGCAAATCGACAAAGTGAGCAATACCCCTTTCTTTATAAATGGTTAATGTTTCCAGTGTTTTATAAACTACTTTAAGCAGTTTCTCGCTACAGCTACAATGGCTTTTTGTGCTTTCATCCGTTCTTTTGTTTGATTTGACCTCTCGAACAATTCAGTAGGGCTTCCTTGTCGGTAACACCATCCGCCAACAAACGAATGATGTCCATTGCCGTCTTGGTATGAATGGTGCTTATTACTGACCGCAGTTTGATTGCTTTCTAAAATCTTCAGCACCCTGTTTTGCGTCTTGCTTTGCTGCCATGTATAAAATAAGCGACCGCGACAATAATCCCTCAATTTCCGCTGATCATTGTCTGGCATAAAACTGGCACGAACCAATCCATGCAATAGTAAAGTGCAGAGCCACCTGGCGTCTTTGCGATCTGTCTTCCGTTTTGGAATCTGTTTGATGTGAACGGGATTAGCCACTGTTACATTAAACACCAGCTTCGATAAGTATGGCATACAAACTCATCCAGTAGATCCCCGTGCTTTCCATCAAGCAATCTTCAACATTGCTGGCTTGCAGCCACTCTTTGATTTGTTTAAGTTCACACGTAAACGTCCCAAACTCTCTCAGAGCCTGTTGGCTACCATCCTTGCAGGAAATAAAGCCAACGATCTTGTCTTTGTGCATATCCAAACCGCAAGCTTTATCCAATTGCGGCAGATTGTTCACATCCTCCTTTAAATGCTGTTTCATAAATCCTCCTTGTTATTTATGAGTTACATTTTTATGAGCCTGGATGTTTGTCAAATCATTACACTTAGTATGATAAGGCGTCTGCTATAAGCGGGGTTTCCTCAGCCGCCGGCTATGCCGCAATCAATTCTTCAGAAAGCGCATTGATCCAGTCGTTAAACAATTGACTTTCGTACTCAACGGCAATCTTTGCATGCTCCTCCCATTGCGGCGAAAATGTTTTTAACTGGCTGATCATCTCTTCCAGGTGCCCTTCCTCCTCCAGAATAATCGACTTTACATTTACTTTACTGCCAGCATCGTCAAGCGCCTGCTGATATACCGGGTAAAGTTCATCAGCGCGTACCTCGATGGCGTAGGTAACCAATAAATACGCAGCAAAGCGTAAATCACGACCGTTGAGCCTTAAAGCCTGTTTCAAATATCTGCTGATCTGTATGTCCAACTGATTTAAGTAATACTTGCTAAACACTGGCGCCAATAACAATTCCGGCGCATAAGTGGGGCAACTTGTCAGGGTCTTTTCGATTTGCTTTTTCAAATAGAAGGCATGCCTGTGCTCTTCGGCGGCATGCTTCAGCACAATGTAAGTCACCATAACCGGGTCTTCGCTGGCCGATATCTTACGTGCCCCGGTGTTTTCCATCAGCGAAAGCGTGTTGAGCCATTTGGCATGCAGCACATTATCGTTTATAATTACAGGCAGTATGTTTTTAAGTTCCATTTAGTTTTTTGATTTTAACGATTGATCAACTATTTAATCAAGTAAATGATTAAAACCGTTGAGATCATATCTCTTCTAACGCTTGCGCGACTTTGGCGTAAACGTAATTTAATTCATCGTCAGTAATGCAATACGGGGGTAAAATATAAATAACGTTACCAAGGGGACGCAATATTATGCCTGCAGCTAAAAAATATTGGTACAATTTATCCCTTAATGAATTAAAGTACGAGGTATTGTCGCCGGTCTCCCATTCCATGGCCAGTATGGTTCCTGTTTGCCGTATGGTTTTAACCTTGGGGTGATACTCGATTTTTTGTGAGAACTCTAAGTGCGCCGCACAAATTCTATCGATGTTTTTCTGCGTGGACGGATCTGTAAATAAATCCATACTGGCTAAGGCGGCGGCGCAAGCTACCGGGTTGGCAGTAAATGAATGCCCGTGGAATAGCGTTTTCAGCTTATCATCCGATAAAAAAGCATCGTAAATCTGTGTGCTGCACGTGGTAACCCCAAGGGCCATTGTGCCCCCGGTTAAGCCTTTAGAAAAACACATGATGTCCGGCTGTTGGTTTACATGATAACAGGCAAATGGTTTACCTGTGCGCCCAAAGCCGGTAAACACCTCGTCGTCAATCATCAAAACGCCTTCCTGCCTGCAGTGGGCCATCAGTTCCTCCAAATATTGCGCTTCGTACATGATCATACCGCCTGCACCCTGCACCAGCGGCTCAAAAATGAAGCACGCCAGCTGAGATTTGAGATGTGAGATGTGAGATTTAAGACGTTCGATATTACCTGCATCCGGCAAATCGATAAACTCCACCTCAAACAATAAACTATCGAAAGCCGCGGTAAACGCACTGCGGCCGCTTACCGCCATAGCACCAAAAGTATCGCCGTGGTAGGCATTGTTGAAAGCCAATATTTTAGTTCGCGCTTCTCCCCTGTTATGCCAGTATTGCAGGCACATTTTTATGGCTACTTCAACGGCCGTTGAACCATTATCCGAGTAGAAAACCTTTTTCTGATTACCCGGTAGCAGCTTCAACAACCGCTCCCCTAACTCAACAGCGCCTTCATGAGTAAAACCTGCAAATATTACGTGCTCAAGCTTATTTAGCTGTTCAGCAACTTTTTGAGCAATATGGGGATGCGCATGACCGTGGATATTCACCCACCATGAGGATACCGCATCGATATATTTTTTTCCATCCTCATCAAATAAGCATGCCCCTTCGCCGCGTACTATTGGTATGGGCGGCAATGCAGTCTGCATTTGCGTATAAGGGTGCCATATTACTTTTAAATCACGTTCAACAAGGTTCATATTGTATTCTTTAACAATTCCGCCACCTTCTTATCGGTCGGGAAAATAAAATCATCTGTATTTAATTCATGAACTTTCACCCATCGGAAAGCCTGCAAAACTTCTCCGTCGCTGTCAAAATCGAAAACAACTGTCTTTATGTTAAGATTTATCGGCTCGATGTTCTTAACCAGGTAATACACGCTAATCACCTGGGAGTCGTTAAAAGCCGATCTCACATAAAAATCCGTCGTATAAAAATGACTGATGACCTCGATACTTAAATTACATTCTTCAACAAATTCCCGTTTAAGCCCGTCAATCAAACCTTCGCCATGTTCCAGGCCGCCGCCAGGGAATTTGGTAAAGCGCATGCCATACTCCTGCTCATCGCTGATGAGCACCTGGTTATCATCGTTTACTAAAATGCCGTAAACACGTACGTTGAATGGGTACATTATTCAAAATGCTTTTGGTTGCGGATAATTTTATCCATCGTCCAGGTGATGTCTTCTGTTTTTGCCTCGCTGCGAATAGGACAGTTGGGCATGCTGCAATAGTGACAGCATTGAGGCACACAAGGGTCGGCATGAATAAACAATTCGGTTTTGGTTACTTCATTATTTATCAACCGGTCTACCCGCTTCATTTCCTCGTGAACCCTGTTTAAATCAAAATAATTGGGCAGCGTCAGGTGGCAGTCTACATGCAGTTCGTTCCCATATTTTTGCGCCCGAAAGTTATGGATATCTATCCATTCCACCTGGCGCTTTTTATTCAGGACCTCCAGTAATTTTGTGACAACCTCGAAATCGGCTTCATCCATCAGCCCCGAAACGGAGCGGCGAACTAATCTGTAACCGCTGTAAAGTATATATAAAGCAACGGCTATTGAAAGCAGGCTGTCGAGCCACAATATCGCCGTAAAATGTATCAGCAGCAAACCTGCTACCAAACCAATGCTGGTAAACATATCAGCCAGCAGATGCTTACCGTCTGCATAAATAGTGATTGATTGCAGTGCTTTACCCTTTTTGACCAGGTATAAGCCAAGTGTGCCGTTAATTAATCCTGTAGCACCGATAATAATAGCGCCGGTAATAAGATCGTGCACGGCAGCAGGGTGAAAGATGCCGTAAACCGATTTGATAATGATAATGATGGCCGCAATCGAAATGAGGGAACCTTCTATAAAAACAGAGAAAAATTCAACCTTTCCGTGCCCGTACGGATGGTTATGGTCACGCGGCTGAGCCGACAAATGGATACTGAAAAAAGCAAAAGCACTGGCTACCACATTAACAATGCTTTCAGCAGCGTCGGTAAGCACAAAGTTTGAAGCGGTTAAAATATAAGCTACGAATTTTGCGAGCATCAGGACTACACCGGTTATCAGTGCTGCTAGTATTATCCTTTTGTGCTGTCCCAAGTCGATATTATTTAGGTGCCAAAAGTAGCTATTTTATGTTTAAACGTTGTTTCTGTTGAAAAATGAAAGTGGCGATTAAGAGCCGGCTTTAAGAGGCTTGATTTTACTTGCAGGGATGCAATGCTTTACATTTTTAACCATACCGGTATTGGAATGATGGGCTAATTAAAATATGTCAATCAGCGCAAGAGATGTAACGCATCACGCCCCCTGCGCCGCAATAAATAATTTCGTGAATTTCAAATTAACATATTGATAAAAAATAGTGGAGTATAACGGGTATCAATTTATTAAACCCATAAAAAACCGCGAATTAATTATATAATTCATAAAATAGATGGTGGTTATTTATAAAAAACAATATTATAAACCAAATTCTTTTAAATCTAATTATTTATCGCATAGGAGATTTTCTATATTTGCCGCGCAATAATTAATTAATCATGAGTACATTAAGTAACAGGATACAAAACCTGTCTGAATCAGCAACTATCAAGATGGCCAAAATGGGCCGTGAACTCGCCGCGAAAGGCGTTGATGTGATAAGCCTTAGCTTTGGAGAACCGGATTTTCATACCCCTGAGCATATTAAGGCTGCTGCCAAACAGGCTATGGACCAAAACTTTACTTATTATACCCCGGTATCGGGTTATCCCGAATTAAGAAAAGCTGTAGCCGCCAAGCTAAAAAACGAGAACGGCCTGGATTATGATTTCAGCCAGATCGTAGTTTCAACCGGCGCAAAACAAGCCATTGCCAATGCGGTGCTTTGCCTGGTTAACCCGGGCGAAGAAGTGATCATCCCAACCCCTTACTGGGTATCGTATTCTGAGGTTGTCAAACTGGCCGAAGGTGTAAGCGTATTCATTGAAGCGCCTGTTGAGCAGGATTTTAAAATTACCCCTGCACAATTAGAGGCAGCAATCACGCCAAAAACCAAGTTATTTATGTTCTCGTCGCCATGTAACCCTACCGGTAGCGTTTACAGCAAAGATGAACTGGAAGGCCTGGCTAAAGTTTTTGAAAAATATCCGGACATTTATATCCTGTCTGACGAAATTTATGAGCATATCAACTTTGTGGATAAGCACGAATCTATCGCACAATTTGATTATATAAAAGACCGCGTGATCATCATCAATGGCTGGTCAAAAGCGTTTGCCATGACCGGCTGGAGAATCGGTTACACTGCGTCGAACAAAGAAATTGCCGCAGCCTGTGACAAAATGCAGGGGCAGATCACTTCGGGAACCTGCTCCATTACGCAGCGCGCCGGTGTTGCAGCTTACGAAGGCGGACTGGAAACTGTATTGGCTATGCGCGAAGAATTCAAAAAGCGCCGCGACCTGGTTTACGGCCTGCTGAAGGAAATTCCGGGCGTGAAGGTAAACCTGCCCGAGGGCGCGTTTTATTTCTTTCCCGATGTAACATCATTCTTCGGCAAAAGCTACAATGGTGTTACTATTAATGATGCCGATGAATTGGCTATCTTCCTGCTCGAAAATGCACACGTTGCAACCGTTGGCGGTGATTCTTTCGGCGATAAAAAGTCGATCCGCATCAGCTATGCAGCAGCAGAAGATAAACTAGTTGAGGCGATGAAAAGAATTAAAGAGGCGTTAGGGAAGTTAATCTAATAAAAATTTAATTGCCTGCTTCATGCATACAAGCCCCTTATCAAACTCGGTAAGGGGCTTTCTGTTAGTCATCAAATAAGATAGTTGGTCGGATTCGATTCAACAAAGCTCACGTAATCCGCTTTTGCACTTAACCAAGCAATATAAAAGTTGGCGCCTGCTGCGTTAAGAGTGCGGCCATACCGAGATTAAAATAGTATAAAAAGTGAAAAGCCGCCCTAATTGGAGCGGCTCTTCTGTTTATGCGTAATCACTACGCTTAAATAATTATTTTGCTATTTGTTATTAGAGGGCGAAGCCATAAGCCAGGCGAAGAGCTACAACACCATAAGTGTCGCTTTGGCCCGAAAGGTTTTCATAACGAACGCCTACATCCCATGATTTGTTAGCCCAACCTACAGCTGGTGATAAAATCAGCTTGGTGTTTTTGTCATACTTAGTTTCAAAACCGGCACCGGCCTCTGCACCTAAGTAAATGTTGTTGGTAACAAAGCCTTTAACACCAAGTTTTACCGGAACTACTCCGAAACTTTCGCCACCTACATCTTTTGCAGCCTGTGTTGCGAAGAAGTTATAGTAGCCGGATGTTAGCGTTAAAGCTACGTTATTTGCCACCCCATATTGCAAGCGGGCTGTACCACCTAATTCAAATTTTGAATATGCAGGATCGGTATGCAAAGATCCGGTTGGTATACCACCTTCAACGCCAACACCAAGGCGCCATTTTCCATTTTCTACTGTTTGAGCTTTTACGTTAACCGAGAAAAAAATAGCAGCAGCAGTTGCTACCGATGCTATCCATTTTGTTGAGTTTTTCATTGTTGTGTCTTTAGTGAAAAAAATTATAGATATTTCTATACAGTGCGACTAATCAAATACTTTGCCACTATTCCAAAATGATTGTCGCTATTATGTAAACATAGCTCTAAACAGCAAAATCAACATTATTTGTTAACAATTGCCGGTTATTTAATTACCCTGATAATCAATTGACTTTTTTGTGAAAATGGTTAAATACATCCCGGCTTAACAAAATCTTAACATGACGAACCGACAACTGACATGGAGACATGCTGTCATTATCGCAAGCAAGTATTGTTGCAGGGTAAAAAGGTCAAAAATGTAGGCAGGAATACTCAAATATGTCATTTTTACCGCTTAAAACGCATTCTAATCGTAATATTGGTCGCTAAGTTCCGACATGTTTATAAAGAAAAATGCCCCTTAACCGGCTGCATAACAGCTTTTGCAAGAGGCATTAAGTATTAAAGTGGCTTAAAAAAGCTACATTTTTCAGGTTTGCGGATCTGTCTCCGGATCGGGTTTATAATTTCGTTCCAGTTCGGCCAGTTTTTCTTTGCCATAGGCGAACCTGGTAATCACGTAAAACAGCACCGGAACGATAAATATAGCCAGCGAAGTAGCCGTAAGCATACCGCCGAACACCGTCCAGCCGATGGTTTGCCTTGCCTTAGCACCGGCGCCCGAGGCTACTAATAGCGGACCTACACCTAATATAAAGGCCATGGATGTCATGATGATCGGGCGCAAACGCAGGCGAACAGCCTCGAGGGTGGCCTTTTCAAGCTCAACGCCACGGTCTACACGTTCTTTGGCAAATTCTACGATCAGGATAGCGTTCTTAGCCGCCAGGCCGATCAGGGTAATTAGTCCTATCTGGGCGTAGATGTTGTCATCAAGGCCGCTCTTAAAGGTTAAAAACAATATAGCGCCAAAGGCGCCCAGCGGTACTGCCAGCAATACCGAGAATGGCACCGACCAGCTTTCATACAATGCAGCCAGGAAGAGGAATACGAAGCCAATCGACAGCATAAATATATAAACCGTTTTTGAGCCGGATATGATCTCCTCGCGGCTCAGGCCAGAAAATTCATAGCCGTAGCCCGCAGGCAGGGTTTGCGCAGCCACTTCCTCCAGCGCTTTTATTGCATCGCCACTGCTGTAACCGGGTGCTGCACCGCCGTCAATTTCCGCAGAACGGAAAAGGTTAAAGTGGGAAATCAGTGGAGCATTCTCAATCATCTTATAGCTGGTAAGCGTGCTTAAGGGAACCATGCCGCCTGATGAGTTACGCACGAAGTATTGCCCGATATTCTCTATACCTGTACGGTAATTGGTATCCGCCTGGGCTACCACGTGGAAGTTTCGGCCATACACCGTAAAGTCATTAACGAAGGAACTGCCCATATAGGTTTGCAGCGCATTACTGATGTCGGATATCGATACACCGAGCTTTTTAGCCTTTTCCCGGTCGATAGTAAGCTGATACGCCGGGGTGCGGGCGGTAAAGAAGGAAAATGCCTTACCGATTTCGGGGCGCTTCTGAACAGCTGCAACAAAGTTTTGCAATACCTTCTCAAAGTTTTTCACATCTCCGCCGGCCTGCTTTTCCTCAAGAATAAATGAAAAACCGGCAGATGTACCAAGGCCCGGAACCGCAGGGGGCGAAATAACTACAACGCTTGCCTCCTTAAACCGCGACAGTTTTTTCTGAACTTTGGCGATTACCGCTTCCAGCTGCTGCGATTTGTCTTTACGCTCATCCCATGGTTTTAGCTGGCAGAAAATAGTGGCGCTGTTGGATTTACTTGCAAAGCTGATTACATTCAATCCACCTAACGCAGCATAGTGATAAATCTCCGGAACACTGTCCAGTTCGGCCATAACCTGGTGCAGAACGTCGACAGTACGCTTGGTGGACGATGCTTCAGGCAGATCGTAAGTGACATAAATACGGCCTTCGTCTTCGGTAGGTATAAATCCAGTCGGCTTGGTTTTAAACAACAGTATCGCACCAACAATGATACATACCAATATAATGATAACAAACTTGGAGTTCTTAATACTCTTATCCACGCCATTGCGATAGCGGTTTGTTACACGGGTGAACCATTCGTTAAATTTAAAGAAGAACTTATCGATGCCTTTGGATTTGTCGTCAATTTTATGCGGCTTTAAAAGTATAGTGCATAGAGCAGGGGTTAACGACAAGGCCACAAAAGCCGAAATGAGCACCGAGATAGCAATGGTAATGGCAAACTGCTGGTACAGGCGGCCTACGATGCCCGGTATGAACCCTACCGGCACAAACACCGCTGCCAGGATAAGCGCAATAGCGATAACCGGCGCCGAAATATCCCGCATTGCATGAACCGTTGCTTCTTTGGGCGACATACCCTTTTCGTCCATATAATGCTGAACGGCCTCAACCACTACAATGGCATCATCAACCACGATACCGATGGCAAGCACAAAGCCGAACAATGTTAGCGTATTGATGGTAAAATGCAACGGCACAAAAAAGATGAACGTACCAATAATAGAGACCGGTATGGCGAGGATAGGGATCAGCGTAGTGCGCCAGTTCTGCAGGAAAAGAAAAACCACAACAATCACCAAACCGAGGGCGATCACCAGCGTTTCAACCACTTCACCTACCGAAACCTTCACTACAGTAACTGACTCGAATGGAACAACGTAAGCTACGTCGGCAGGGAAACTCTTTTTAAGCTGCTCCATAACCGCGTACACGTTGTCGGCTGTTTCTATAGCATTACTGTTGGGCGCCTGGTAAACCAGCAGGTAGGATGCACGTTTACCGTCGACAAAAGAGTTACCGGCATAATTAAACTTACCCAGCTCAACACGTGCTACGTCTCTCAGGTGCACCACTGAGCCGTTGGAGGGTTGAGTACGTACAATGATGTTACCAAATTCCTCCGGGGTTGTTAAACGGCCCTTTACAATAATAGTGTACTCAAATGCCTGGGTGCTCTCCTGAGGTGTGGTGCCTACTGAGCCGGCCGCCACCTGTGCATTCTGTTCCTGCAAGGCGCTGGTAACGTCGGCGGCAGTCATACCAAGCGAAGCCAGCTTATCCGGTTTCAGCCAGATACGCATACTAAAATCATCAGCGCGGGTAAACACGTCGCCCACACCCTTGGCGCGCAATAATGCATCGCGCACGAATACGTTGGTATAGTTATCTAAAAAGGTAACATTGTGTGAGCCCTTCGGCGAGTACATAGCCACCAGCATTAATATACTTGGGTTACGTTTACGCACGGTTAGCCCCAGGCGCTGTACTTCCTGTGGCAGGGTTGGCGTAGCAATGCCCACACGGTTCTGCACATCGAGGGCGGCGATATTAATATCGGTACCTACCTCAAAGTTTACCGTCATGCTCATCTGGCCGTTACTGGTGCTGTTGCTTTGCAGGTACGTCATGCCGGGCGTACCATTAACCTGTACTTCAACCGGGGTAGCAACAGTTTGCTCCACAGTTTGTGCGTCAGCACCTATATAGGAACCGCTGATATTAACCGTTGGCGGTGTAATTTCAGGATACTGCCCGATGGGCAAATTCATTATACATATTATACCGACGATCACTATCACCAGCGAAATAACGATAGCTGTAACCGGTCGTTTTATAAAAGTTTCTGCAATCATTCCTTTATTCTTTAAATCAGGATTTGTATGCTGCTTATAGTTGCAATGATATAATCTATTTTCCCGCTGCTGCTGATTTTCCCTGGGCTTTATCACTACCGGGGCCCGCAGCAGGCGGCATACCTAATGTAATTTTCCCGCCGTCGCGTAAGCGCTGGAACCCGTCGGTTATCACTTTATCACCCTCTTTTAACCCGTCGAGCACCACCACATTCAGCCCTATGGTAGGGCCGAGTTTTACTTTAACCTGTTTGGCGACGGTATCCTGCGCCGTGAATACAAAAAATTCACCCATCTGTTCGGTAATGGCTTTTTTAGGTATTATCAGCTTGTTTCCCGATTCGTTATTAAGCACGTTCAGCACACAGCTCATACCATCCTTTAACACATCATCTTTGTTACCGAATTCAATCCGCACCTTTATGGTACCTGTTTGATTATTCACTCCACGGTCGATAGCGCGAACCTTACCGGGCTGATTGTAAATAGTGCCATCTGATAACTGCAATTTAAAGGTAGAGTCGGTACTTGCTTTTTGAAGTCTGTAAAAGCGATTAATGTCTTGCTCATTGATTACTACGTCCACACCTATTGGATGCTCGCTCGAAATAGTATTTAAAACCGTTGTACCAGGCGAAACCTGCGTACCCAGTTTAACCTGTGAGATACCAATCCTGCCGGTAAATGGCGCCACTATGGTTGCATAGGAAAGATCGGTTTTGGCGGATGCTACAGCGGCTTTAGCTACGGCCACCTGGCTTTTGGCTGTCTGGTAAGTCGCCTCTGCCTGATCGACCGTCTGCCGGGCAATAGCGTCATTTTTCAGCAACATATTATAGCGGTCAATATCCTTTTGTGCTTTTGCCAGGTTAGCTTCGGCGCTTAGTTGATTAGCCTGAGCCTGGGCATAAGCATCGAGGAACTTGCGGCGGTCAATCTCATAAAGGGCTTTGCCTTTCTGCACTACCTCGCCTTCGTTAAAAAATATGCCGGTTATAAATCCGCTTACCTGTGCGCGCAGTTCCACGGTATTTAACGCTACCACCGTGCCCTGGTACTGGTCGTAATAGATAGCTTCGCCGGGCTTTACTTCGGCAACGTTAACAGGAGTGGGCGGCATAGGGGGAGCCTGCTTTGCCTTTTGCTTGCAAGCGGATGCCATAAGCAAACAAACTGTCCCTGCTAATAGTATATTTTTTGTTTTCATATTCAATTGGATTGTACAGATAGGGTCCCTAAAGATTTTTGGAGATCAATTTTTGCAGATAACAGCTGGAATAAAGCGTTGTAATAATTCAATTCGGCCGTACGCAGGTCAGACTGTGCCACAATTACGTCGAGATAGGTTTTAACACCTTCGCGATATTGCAGGCTTACTACCTTATATACATCCTTGGCCAGATCGACATTTTGCTTTATTAACTGCCAGCTGGTAAAATTGCTTTTATAGCCTGCCAATGCCTGCACGTATTCGGTATTAATGGTATTGGCAGTATTATCGATATCGTAATCGGTGCGCGTTACCTGCAGCCTGGCTTTGGCCAGGTTTTGCAGACGCTTGGTACCCTGGAATATCGGCAATGACAATGACAAACCCGCATAAGCGCTGGGGAACGAGTTATTATATAAATTGCTGAACCTGTCGCTTAAATAAATCCAGTTATAACTGCCCACCGCCGAAAGGGACGGCAGGAACCCATATTTATAATAATTGGCGTTTACCACCTCAAGGTTCTTTTTGGAGCGGAGCAGGCGATATTCAACCCTGTTATTTACATCCAGGTGCTGGTTAGTGTCGATCAGCGCCTCCTGCTCATACCGGCTTGAATCGTACGACAGCACGACATTATGCCCGGACGTTATCCCCATAACCTGTTTAAGATAGGCAAGCTTTGCATTGATGGACTCAGCCGTTTGCTTGCGGCTGGCTAAAGAATTGTTTAACGAAATGGTGGCCTGTTTGTAATCAATCTTATCTGAAACACCCGCCTGGTAACGGTTGTACGCATCTTTCAAACTGCGTTGCAAACGTGTAATGTCTTCGTTCAGTATATCTAATTGTCTTTGTGATAAAAGCACATCAAAAAAAGCCTTACTTACGTCTGACACCACATTTATCTGGCTGCTCAGGTAATTCTCTTTATAATAATCGCGCGAGTAACGGGCTGCTTTGGCCGCCTGCAATACATCATTATTATAAATAACCTGGCTGGCCTGCAAGCCAAGGATAGAAAATTCATCATTACGGGCTGAAGTACCCGAAGGCGTTGCAGCGGCTGCTGAATTATTAACCGGACTGCCCTTAAAATAATGCTGGTATTCGCCGGAACCATTCAGCTGCGGCAGCCAGTCTGAAAGACCAATGCGGATGTCGCGCTCGTTAATTTCCTGGTCGAGAGAAGCTTGCTTAACAGCCGGCTGGTTGCGCAGGGCAAATTCAACACATTGCTTAAGCGTTAACACTGTGTCTTTACTGGCCTGGCCGAGAACCACTGTGGGCACCGTTATTGATAAAGTGAGAATTAATAAACAGGTAGATTTTTTCATATTGTTTATGGCATCCGTTATTAAAAGTATTTTATAAACAAAGTTGCCTATATTTTTAACTTTTTGATAAGAATAAGCGAATATGGCTACAATTTATTTAGCCATACAAGCGGCAACAATATTTTTACGCAAACTTGTCATAAAAACAACACTTCCGCTTTAATTTAGGGTTTTTGAAAAAAAATGAAAAATAGTGACTGCAAATAATTAAAAAAATTAATTAATTTGCCGATTGAGAAGCGTTGTATAATGAGTGCATCTCAAAAAAATTGCGAAGTAAATTCGAGATATAACCTAATTCATGGTATTTTTACAAAAAATTTAAGCAGCGTTAATACATGGTTAAAAGACTACATGAGAAGATTGCACAGTTTCAGGATGCCAATGACATCAGGAGATTGGGCTTATATCCGTACTTCAGGCCTATCGAGTCTGGGCAAGACACTGAAGTATATATCGATAACAAGCGTGTATTAATGTTCGGCTCCAACTCATATTTAGGGCTAACCAGTCACCCTAAGATAAAGGAAGCATCAAAAAAAGCGATTGACAAATATGGAACAGGATGTGCCGGTTCCAGATTCTTAAACGGAACGCTTGATATACACATCGAACTGGAGCAGAGGCTTGCCCGTTACGTTGAAAAAGAAGCAGCCCTTTTGTTCAGCACCGGTTTCCAGGTTAACCTGGGGGTGCTCTCCAGTATTACCGGCCGTAATGATTACTTAATACTCGATGAATATGACCATGCTTCGTTAATTGATGGAAGCAGGCTTTCGTTCTCGAAGGTTATCAAATATTCGCACAACGACATGGATGACCTGCAGCGCAAGCTCAGCATCTTGCCTGAAGAAGCCGTTAAATTAATTGTAGTTGACGGTATATTCAGCATGGAGGGCGATATAGCAAAGCTTCCTGAAATAGTAAAAGTAGCAGACAAGTTTGGAGCTAATATTATGGTGGACGATGCCCATAGCCTGGGTGTTATCGGTAAAAAAGGCGCAGGAACAGCATCACACTTTGATCTGACTGATTCTGTCGACCTGATCATGGGCACCTTCAGTAAATCGCTGGCATCACTTGGCGGTTTTATTGCAAGCGATGCCGACACCATCGACTACCTTAAGCACCGAGCCCGTTCGCTGGTTTTCAGCGCAAGTATGCCACCCGCTTCAGTAGCAAGCGTAATAGCTGCGCTGGATATTATTGAATCAGAGCCGGAAAGAATTGCTAAACTGTGGGATAATACCAATTATGCAATGAAGCTGTTGGTAGAAGAAGGTTTTGATCTTGGCCCTACAGAAAGCCCGATCCTGCCAATTTATGTAAGGGATAACCTGAAAACTTTCCAGGTAACCCGCCACCTGCAGGACGCCGGTATATTTGTAAACCCGGTTGTTTCGCCTGCAGTGCCCTCGGATTCTTCTTTGTTGCGTTTTTCGTTGATGGCGACACATACCTTCGCCCAGATTGAAGAAGCGGTTGAAAAGATCGCCAAAGCATTTAAGGAAGTAGGCGTTACTACTGTTAAAGAAAAGATATAAGGCAAGGCCGCAAATAATAAAAGCATCGCAAGTATTGAGTTATCTGCGATGCTTATTCCGTTTTAAGGGAGATACATTACTACAAAACACCAATGAAGATAGTACAGGTTAATTCTAAAAAAGAACTCGGGGCATTTATCGACTTTCCGCACGACCTTTATAAGGATGACCCAAACTATGTTCCGGAACTGTTTATTGCGCAGCGCGACCTGCTGACAAAACACCCCTTCCATAAACATAACCAGTTACAATGCTTTCTGGCTTATGACGGCGATAAGGTTATCGGCCGCATTGCTGCCATACTGAATAACGCCCACAACGAATACAATAAAAGGAATGACGGCTTTTTCGGTTTTTTTGATTGCATAAACGACCAGGAAACAGCGGACTCGCTTTTTGCTGCCGCCACGCAATGGCTGAAAGATAAAGGTGTTGACCAAAAAATTATCGGCCCTGTAAATTTCTCGACAAATGAAGCTTGCGGATTACTGATACGTGGTTTTGACAGCCCGCCAATGCTGATGATGACCTATAACTATCCGTATTATGCCCAACTGATTGAAAAGGCGGGCTACGGTAAGCAGATGGATTTGATTGCCTGGCACTGGGACGGAGATGCATACGACGACAAATCGGTGAGATTGCTGGATGCCTTGCAGGAAAGGTTGAAGCGGAGCAACATCATTATCCGTAAGGTGAATATTAAAAACTTTAAAAGCGAGGTTGAAAAGGTGCGCGAAGTTTACAACTCGGCCTGGGATCAGAACAGCGGATTTGTACCCTTCACCAACGAGGAATTTGATTACCTGGCTAAAGATTTGAAAATGATCCTGGATGAAGATTTCGTTTATGTTGCTGAACAAAATAATAAAGTTGTAGGTTTCGGCCTGGCGCTGCCAAATTACAATGAAATATTTAAGACTATAAAACGGGGCCGCTTACTGCCAACCGGTATCTTTAAGCTGCTGTTTGGCAAAAAGAAGATCAGGAGCATCCGCATCTATGCACTTGGCGTAGTAGAGGGTTATCGTAAAATGGGGATCGAAGCCTGTATATATGGCTCCATCATCCGCGAGTATAAACGCAGGGGCCTTGCGCACGCCGAAGCCGGCTGGACACTGGAAAACAATGTTATGATAAACGAGGCTATTAAAGCCATTAAAGGCGACCCATACAAGACTTACCGCCTTTACGAAAAGGATATATGAAGGAGCGGGTTTTAATAACCGGTGCAAGTGGTTTTGTTGGATACCACCTGATAAAAGAGGCATTAGCTAACGATCTGGAAGTATTTGCAGCCATACGGAAAAGCAGCAAAATTGACCACTTAAAGGATTTTGATATAAAATATACCTACCCGGACTTCGGCAACCTGCAGGCGCTGAAAGATAATATGATTGAAAACAAGTACGATTATATTATCCACGCGGCAGGTATTACCCGGGCGAGGTCGGCAAAGGAATATAACCAGGTGAATGCCGGGAACTCGTACAATCTGGCTTTGGCCGCGCTGGAAAGCAATATCGGACTTAAAAAATTTGTATTGATCGGCAGCCTTGCAGCAATGGGTCCTTTAAATACCCTTGATGGAATAATAACCGGCGACACTACCCCTAACCCGGTTACAGCATACGGCAAAAGTAAATTACTTGCCGAAGAGAAATTAAAAAGCCTTACCGCTTTAAACTATACAATATTACGCCCTACAGGCGTGTACGGCCCGCGCGACCGGGATATATTCATATTTTTTAAGCAGGTAAGCAACCGCATTGAGCCTTATATAGGGCATATTGAGCAAAAATTAAGCTTGATTTATGTAACCGACCTGGCAAAGGTAGCCATAAAAGCATTGTATGCCGGCAGGCAAAAAACTTATAACCTGAGCGATGGCAACTTTTACAGCCGCTACGCATTGGGAGATTTTGCGAGGGAAGCGCTGAAATTAAATACAGCTAAATTTCATTTGCCTGTAAACTTTGTAAAATTTATAGCACGGATAGCAGAAAAAATAAGTTCTTTGAACAATAAAGCGGCCGTACTGAACGTGGAAAAATTGAACGAGCTGATGGCTGTAAATTGGAACTGCGATATTACCCCTGCAAAAGCCGATCTTGGTTTTTCTCCGGCCTACGATTTGAAGGCAGGAGTTACTGAAACAATAAAATGGTATAAAGCCAACAACTGGCTATAAAACTAGAGTACACTATAACAATTAAATATGAAAACTAATATCACACCGGCTAACGGTAAATTAGGTATTTTGATTCCGGGCCTTGGCGCTGTTGCCACCACCATGATCGCCGGGGTTGAAGCTGTAAAAAAAGGGTTATCGCAGCCAATTGGATCATTAACCCAAATGGGAAGCATACGTTTAGGAAAAAGAACTGAAAACCGTTACCCCAAGGTTAAGGATTTTGTTCCTTTGGCTAAGCTTGAAGATATAGTATTTGGCGGATGGGATGTTTATTCAGATAACGTTTACGAAGCAGCCATGCACGCAAAAGTGCTTGAACCGGCACTCTTAAATTCAGTACGGGCTGAGCTGGAATCGGTTGTGCCGATGAAAGCTGCGTTCGACAAACAATACGCTAAAAACCTCGATGGTACGCACATTAAGACAGGTACCCGTTCTGACTGGGCCCAGGAGGTGATGAATGATATCAAAAATTTTAAAGAAAAAAATGGCTGCGACCGTATTGTACTGATTTGGTGCGGTTCGACTGAGATCTACTACGAACCATCAGAAATTCACCAGAGCCTTGCCCAGTTTGAAGCTGCTTTGGAAGCTGATGACACCCGAATTTCGCCAAGTATGATCTACGCCTATGCTGCTCTTAAATTAGGCATTCCATTCGCTAACGGTGCGCCTAACTTAACTGTTGATATTCCCGCCATGATCGAATTGGCTAAGCTTACTGAAACCCCAATTGCAGGTAAAGACTTTAAAACCGGTCAAACCTTGATGAAAACCATTCTGGCCCCTGGCCTGGCTGCACGTTCGTTAGGCGTTAGCGGTTGGTACTCCGGCAATATTTTAGGCAACCGTGACGGTTTGGTTCTCGATGACCCTGATAACTTTAAAACCAAGGAAGTTTCAAAGCTTGGCGTACTGGAAGACATCTTCAAACCGGAGCAAAACCCCGAACTGTACGGAAATTTGTACCACAAAATACGTATCGAATATTATCCTCCGCATGGCGACAACAAAGAAAGCTGGGATAACATCGATATATTCGGATGGTTAGGCTATAAAATGCAGATCAAGATCAACTTCCTTTGCCGCGACTCGATCCTTGCTGCGCCTATCGCACTTGACCTGGCTATTTTCAGTGATCTTGCAAAACGCGCAGGTATGAGCGGTATACAGGAATGGTTATCATTCTATTTGAAATCGCCTCAAACTGCTGAAGGTTTGCCGCCTGAAAATGATATTTTCAAACAATTAATTAAACTGCAGAACACCCTGCGCCACATGATGGGCGAAGACTTGATCACCCACCTTGGACTGGATTACTACCAAGAGCTGGTAGATGCGCTGTAGCCTTTAGTTGTAAATGTTAAAAGGTTGTAAATGTTGATGCAGTTTCACATTTACAACCTTTTTCTTTAACAGATATTTAAGCTAATATTACCATTTTTAATCGCTACAACCTTTACAAAAACTAAAGATGCTCCTCTTCCACAAAATATTTACCTCAACTTTTGGCTTAGGTTATATTAAAGGCGGAGGTACACTAGCTGCGATATTTTGCTGTATTTGCTGGTACCTGGCATGGGCTGGTTCGACGCCACCACCACTGTTATTATCGCTGACCGTTACTATTGTCGTAACATTGACTGGTGTATGGTCATCCACCGTTGTTGAAAAGATTTGGGGGAAAGATCCCAGCCGCGTAGTTATTGATGAAGTTGCCGGGATCTGCGTAGGGTTGCTTTTTATCCCTGTCGAGCTTAAATACCTTATTACAGGCCTTATCCTTTTTCGTTTTTTTGATATTGTTAAACCATTTTACATCCGCAAAATGGAAAACTTTCCTGCCGGATGGGGAATTATGATGGATGATGTACTATCCGGTATTTATACTAACATCCTGTTGTATGCCGTTGTATGGTTTAAATTGTTTTAACAAAACGGCGGCAATTCTGTTCAAAAACAACAGCAATGTAAAGTTTACAATTGTGCCCTGATCGCAATTTATATTTGACTTTTTGACCACAATAGTCTGTACGGTTTTTTTTTACCTTTGGCACTCAATTTAGAGACCCTCTACGGTCGCCGCGAAGAGGGAAATAAAAAGCGGAGTACCTGCGGGCTATACCGATAACCGCCCATGGCGTTTTTAATAAAGCGTTGGGTGATAAATTGGACAGCGTTTTTTGCAGCGTGTATTGCCGGGCGATTAACAAATAAAAAGTTGACATCAACTGCAAATGTTTTCAGGATTAATTACGTACATCGGATAAATCCTGCATTTGCTGAGGCACAAAAATTAAATGGACTACAGACATTTATATAAGAAGCTATTTTTATCAGGCTTCTTCATTTTCCTGACTTCTGCACTGCTGGCGCAGACAACGGTTGTTACCGGCCTGGTTACCGATGGGAAAACCAATGAGCCCCTGCCATTCGTATCGGTTAAATTTAACGGTACATCTGTAGGCGGCCCCACCAATAACGACGGCCGCTATACCATCAGCACCGACCGCCCTGTTAAGCAAATCAAGGTTTCGTTTCTAGGCTACAAAGATGCATTCTATAATGTTAAGCAAGGGGTTTCGCAAACTGTAAACATAAGACTGATACCTGCCGCCAATGAGCTGAGCGAGGTTACGGTTAAGTCCGGGAAGAAGCCCAAATACCGTAATAAGGACAATCCTGCTGTAGAACTTATCCGCAAGGTTATTGAGAATAAGGAAAAAAACCGCCCTACTGCATACGACTATGTTGAATATAAAGAATATGACAAAATGCAGTTTTCGCTGGCTAACGTCTCCCCTACGCTGGCGGATAAAAAGTTCTTCCGCAAATATGCGTTTGTAATCAATAACCGTGATACCACAAGCGTTCCCGGAAAAAACCTGCTCCCGATATTTTTAAACGAAAAACTCAGCCAATATTACTATCGCAGAAACCCTGAAAAAGAGAAAACAATTGTATTGGGCGAAAAGACGGTAAACTTTGGCGGTTCTGTTGACAGTGAGGGCCTTGGCGCGTATTTTAAACACATGTATTACAAGGTGGATATTTATGACAATACCATCTTCCTGATGACCAATAACTTTTTAAGCCCGATAGCAGGGTCGTCGCCTACTTTCTATAAATTCTTCATTACCGATACAGTAGCTTATAAAAACACGAAGCTGGTGGAGCTGAGCTTTACACCGCGCAATACTGCCGATATGCTTTTTGTGGGTAAGTTATACATAACGCTTGACGGCAATTACGCAGTTGAAAAGGTAGAGCTTAACATTAACAAGCATATTAACCTTAACTTTGTTAATGGGATGCGGGTTAATCAGGAATTTGAGCAAAATCCTGATGGCCGTTTTCACCTGAGCAAGAGCACTACCGTGGCCGACTTCGGCTTGACCAAAAATAAAAAGGGCGGCTTATTTGGTATAAGGACCATTACATACGGCAATTATGCCGTAAATGTGCCTCACCCTGATACAACTTATCAGCACCAGGAATACGGCGAATCCGACGAAGTTAAACACCGCAGCGACGAATTCTGGGCCCAAAACCGTTTAGATACACTTACCACGGCCGAATCAAAAGTTTATAAAAATGTTGATAGCCTGCGTAACATGCCATCGTTCAGGCGTACAATGGACATTGCCACGCTGTTGCTGGCCGGTTATAAAGGTTTCGGAGGATTTGAGCTGGGTCCGGCAAATACATTTTACAGTTTTAACCCTGTGGAAGGGTTTAAACTGCGCGTAGGCGGCCGTACCACGCCGGAGTTGAGTAAGCGGTATTATTTTGAAACTTATGGCGCTTACGGCTTTAAAGATGAGCGGTTTAAATATTTTTTAAGCGCTACATATTCACTCAATAATAAATCGATTTATAAATTCCCGCAAAACTATGTGCGGATAAGCACGCAGTACGATACTAAAATTCCCGGGGCTAACCTGCAATTCGTACAGGAGGATAACTTCCTGCTTTCATTCAAGCGCGGAGAAAACGACAAATACCTGTATGACAGGAGCTATAATTTTGATTACGTGCATGAATACGAAAACCATTTTTCCTATCACTTTAAATTCACGCGGCTTACACAAGCACCCGCCGGCTCATTATATTTCCTGAATACCGTTGGCAACAATACATCAAACGTAGTTAAAGACCTTACTACCAGCGAGGCAGGCCTAACCCTGCGTTATGCGCCACACGAGCAGTTTTACCAGGGCAAAATCTACCGGATCCCTGTACCAAGCAAGTACCCTGTATTAACCCTGGATTATACTGCCGGCCTGAAAAATGTTTTCGGCAGCAGCAATTACGGCTACCAGAACCTGCACGCACAAATGGACAAACGTTTTTATCTGTCGATATTAGGTTATGCTGATGTTACCGTAGAGGCTGGAAAAACTTTCGGACAAGTGCCCTATCCGCTGCTTGATATATTCCGCGCGAACCAAACATATGCCTACGATATTTATTCATACAACCTGATGAACTTCCTGGAGTTTGTAGGCGACCATTACGCCAGTATAAATATCGACCAGCACTTCGTGGGCTTTTTCTTTAACAAAATTCCATTATTGAAAAAACTAAAATGGCGCGAAGTTGCTTCATTGAAAGCGATATATGGCGGCCTGAGTGATAAAAATAACCCGTCGCTTCATCCATCACTCTACCAATTTCCGGTAACTGCCGGTGGAGAGCCCATAACTTATGGTCTCGGCAGAACGCCTTATGTAGAGGGTAGTGTGGGGATTGAAAATATATTTAAATTTGTACGGGTAGACCTTGTTAAGCGTTTTACTTATCTGGACCACCCGGATGTTTCGCAATGGGGTATACGTGCGAGGGTTAAATTTGACTTTTAAAAATATTGCATAACAGAATGGCACAACAAACATCGGTACGCACAAGTTTACAGTTGGGTATCTACAAAGTTATCGACCCGGTTGTAAAGGTGTTTATAAAACTGGGATTGACGCCAAATGCGGTAACATCCATCGGTTTTGTACTGAATGTGGGCGTCGCAATTATATTTATTATCGGCGCCGAAGAAGGCAACCGCGGCGATCTGTCGTATGTGGGCTGGGCAGGCGGGCTGATACTTTTTGCGGGTTTATTTGATATGCTCGACGGGCAAGTAGCACGCCTGGGTAATATGAAATCTACTTTTGGCGCCTTATATGATTCTGTGCTTGACCGTTACAGTGAATTGATCATGTTCCTGGGTATTTGCTATTATCTTGTTGGTCATCACTATTTTTTAAGCTCTATATTCGCTTTCATCGCGTTGATCGGTTCAATGATGGTGAGCTACGTTCGTGCCCGCGCCGAAGGCCTGGGTGTTGAATGTAAAGGCGGCCTGATGCAACGCCCCGAGCGTGTGGTCACCATAGGTCTTTGCGCCATGCTTTGCGGCGTAACCGCAGCATACATAGGCGGGGATTATAAGCTGTACATCCCGGGTATCAGGTTTCATGTTTTCGAAACCATGTCGATATTCACCATACCGATTGCCATACTTGCGGTACTCACTAATATAACCGCATTTAAACGGCTTGTCGATGCCAAAAAATCCCTGGCAGAACAAGGCCGCTAAACATGCGCCGATTGTCAAAATAAAAAGTATTTATAGCCCATCGGCTTAAAATATCATATCTTCGTAACAATTATATCAATCAGGTTACAGGTTAGTAAAATCCGGCTAAATTGGTATAACTTTAATAGATCAACATTGAATAACAGGCGGAGAAATTTAACCGTTTTAAACCCTGGGCAGTTATGAAAAAGAAATTTGTTTCCAACTCAACGGAATCTGTAAGGATGTTCAAAAGCGATCTTCTGGAAGCGCTTTCAAAAGTTCATTTTACCGTTCCGCTGTATATTTTTGTGCCGGTAATTGCTTATTGCGTGTACAGGTACACCCAAACGGGATTAGGTGTATTACTTTTTGTTGAATTGTTTGCTTTAGGGCTTTTCGTGTGGACACTAACTGAATACGTAATGCATCGTTTTGTGTTCCATTATGAACCTGCGGACAAGCCCTGGGCTCAACGCATACATTTTATATTTCATGGTGTACACCACGATTATCCAAGCGACGCGAAACGTTTGGTATTACCGCCATCGGTAAGCATTCCTTTGGCTACCGGCTTTTACTTCTTGTTTAAGGCCATATTACCGGTGGATTATATATGGGGCTTTTTCCCGGCATTTATTTTAGGATACCTGTTTTATGATATATCGCACTATGCCATACATCACTTTAACTTTAAGGGTGCTATCTGGAAAAAGATAAAACAACACCACATGCTGCACCATTACCAGGATCCGGCCAAAGGTTACGGAGTAAGCTCGCCGTTGTGGGATAAAATATTCCGTTCAGATTTTATTAAGAAGTAGCATGGCTGATGCTGTGAATGACAGTGTTCAAATTAATACACGGTCCGTAATTGTTGTTTTATCAGTCACCGCGTTTTACCTTATCCTGTCAGCTTTACTGGTTGGCTTTAAATCCGACCAGTTGGTCCTTGCAGGTATTTTCAATGCTGCATTTTTCCTTTCGCCGGTAAGCCGCAAATTTATTTTAGGCTTTTCGATTTTTATAGTTTACTGGATAATCTTCGATTACATGAAGGCCTTTCCAAACTATAATTACAGCACAGTTCATATTGAAGATCTTTATAATGCCGAGAAACATATTTTCGGTATACACTTTAATGGCAGCATTTTAACACCGAATGAGTACTGGCGCGCCAATAGTAAAACGGCGATTGATGTCGCCGCCGGAATATTTTACCTTTGCTGGATACCTGTACCCCTGGCATTTGCCGCTTATCTTTTTTTTAAAAACAGGCGCCAGTTCCTTTACTTTTCGCTAACGTTCGTACTCATTAACCTGCTCGGGTTTATTGTTTATTACGTATATCCGGCGGCGCCGCCATGGTATGTACAATTTAACGGATTTACCTTTCACGCGAAAACCCCGGGCAATACCGCCGGCCTGGCACGCTTCGATGCATTTTTCAATGCAGGTATTTTTAAATCGATATACGCCAAAGGCTCAAATGTTTTTGCAGCTATGCCCTCGTTGCACTCATCGTACCCGGTGGTTGTTTTATATTATGGGTTAAAAAACCGGCTAAAGTGGATGAATATCTTCTTCGTAATAGTAATGCTGGGTATTTGGTTCACGGCCATTTATGCCAGTCATCACTATGTGCTGGATGTACTGGCCGGAATTTTAACCGCATTTATTGGTATCAATCTTTTCAATTTGCTGATTAAGCGATCCAAAGGCTTTAAAAACTTTATCGACAGATTTGAAGCCATTATACGATAACCGGACCAGTATACACTATGCCGGAAAAAGTGTACTAATTACCTGTCACTAAAAAAACGGATCTTAACCGGTGTTACTGCTTGACTAGCGTCATTCAACTCAGCTAAGCCATAACCCAACCTTTATTTTCATTTTGCAATAAATTATTTATCAGCGGGAAAATTATATTCCCCAGAATTTCAAGATAAAGATAAAGGCACGTTTTTTGAGCGGTGCAGTCTATATTTATAGCCCTTACCTGCGAAAGCGCTTATGAAATTAAAGACTACGCTACTTATTTTCGTTTCAACTTGTATTACCCTGGCAGGGTTTGCCCAGCCCGCAGAGACGGCCAACGGAAGTGTGAATGCTTTAAAAGATACCGTAAAGCCCAACCTGAAGTATTTAACCCTGGCTGATTTTTCTATTCGTAAACACAACGCAAATAACGTGACCATAGATGCTACCCCGCATTTTGCAGGCGCTCGTGATGCCGCGCTTCCGGTAAACCATCAGGCCGACTACAGCCTGACAGCGGTTACTTATCCGGACAGTCTGAACATCACCAAACTGGTGCATACTACCGGTGGCTTAGGTATAGCCGATTCGCACCTGGCAGAGAATGCCAGCAATAAATTGCGCATCAGGAATGCGGACAGCCTGCGGCTACTGGCAATGATGATAAAACAGGACAGTGCAAGGATCGCGATATACAAACAAAATAAAGACAGCGTGCAGCGGCACCTGGCATTAATGAGTACCGACAGCCTTAAGAAACAGCTGAATTATAAAGGAAGCGAAATGTTCAAAGGGCAGATATATACCGAGATCGCGAACCGTTACCTCGATTACGATACCATTAGTAACAGGGTAACCCGTGCCAGCCATGAAAGCATCGCATTGAGCTATACCATGCAGGCTCTGCACCAGTTTTCTCATTATAATGATACGTCAGGGCTGCGTTTGACCTTCGATCACCTGGCAAAAGTTTACCTCGCCCAAAAAAAATACAGCCAGGCCAAGTGGTTTATCCTGCAGTCCAATTCGCTCTCACGGGCTAAAAACGACAATCCCAATATAATTGCGTCATTAATAACGCTCGCAAAGATAAAATCCGCAGCGGGCGACGCTAAACTTGCCATGGGTGACCTGGATGAGGCTATACAGATATCCGCTAAAAATAAGTATCTGAAATTACAATCAGACGTGTACAAAAGCTATGCAATGTTGTACAGCAGGGAGAAAAATTACGCCAAAGAAGAGCTGATGCTGAAGAAACGCGACTCGGTTGAAGGAGTGATCCGCCGAAACGAAGAAGCGAAACAGCTTGCTGCGCTGGCTGCAAAAGACTCTGCTTATAAAAAGAAGGCTGATTCCGTACAAGCTAAAAAAAAAGTGCTTACCTCAAATACCAGGAAGCTCTACAAAAACGTCTCCGCCAGGAAAACAGCTACATTATAGTGCTGATAATAGTTATCGCTTTGGTGGCATTGGCGGTAATTTTCTATTACAAGCGACGCGGAGCCAACTGGCGTTCTATCATGCGGCGGCGAAATAAAGAATAATATATTATTAGTCCTGCTGATACTAAACTTCAAAGGCAAACGGTTGTCTGATTAGTATGAGAATTTTGATAAAAAGCTTTTTTGCTGTTATGCTGTTGCTGGCATTTAAAAGAACAGTGGCCCAGCAAACCGGCAGTACAAGTGAGTTTAAACGGGAGTTCCTGGAAAATATCAATCATGTGCGGCAAAAGGGCTGCAATTGCGGTACTGCACATATGGCGCCTGCCCCACCGCTGGTTTGGAACGACCGGCTAGAGATTGCGGCATTGGGCCATGCGGCAGACATGTCAAAAAACAACTACTTCAGTCATACCGGCAGGAATGGACGCACTTCTGACCAGCGTATGGTAGCTGCCGGTTATGGGTATAACGGCTTTAAAAGCTTTGCCGTTGGCGAGAATATAGCCCAGGGGCAAATGAGTATTGCCGAAGTGATGGCAGGCTGGTTTAAAAGCCCCGGCCATTGCAAAAATCTGATGAATCCCGAATTTAAAGAAGTAGGAGTCGCCAAATATAACGACTACTGGGTGCAGGATTTCGGCGGCAGAGTGCCATTCAGCGAAGAAGAGCAGAAGCTGCTGAAAAGCGGAAGGGCGAAGTTGATAAGAAATTAATTCTTGATTATCCATTCAATAATCAGAACCAATTTACGGCTTTAGACTTTAGACTCAGGACTTTCAGGCTTCTCTTTCGGTCCCCTCATATGGATTATCAAGCCATTTAAAAAATTACGCAATATTTGGTCGCCGCAGGGTTTAAAATTGGGGTGGTCTTCCTTTCGGAAGATGGCTGTTAATTCTGTTTTTGAAACCCTGAAGTTTACCAGCGCCAAAACCTTTATTATATCATCATCTGTAAAATGCATAGCTATACGCAGTTTTTTCATGATGTCGTTATTGCTCATAATATCTTTTGCATTAATACCCCTGCAAATAATCTGTGTGGGTTGTGAGGCAAAAGTAAACAATAACCTTTAACATTTTGCTTACGAAAATTTGTGAAACAAGATTCCGGCTGAAAGGTTATCTTAAAAAATTATAATGTGATGAGCAAGAACCATAATACTTTTCCCGGAGAAAAGCCTGAGATGCCGCTGCCGGATAAAAGGCCGGAAATTACCCGGCCTGATGACCCGAAGGAACCACATATTCCGCAAGAAAATCCGCAAACGGAGCCGCAGGAACTACCGCCGGATATTAATCCACCAGAGGACCCTCCGCTGAATCCTTCTGAAAAGTAGTATTTTGTGCGCCTTATGGACACCTTCAAAATAAAAGCCAATTTACCTGAGGACATGGAAAGCCTGCTGAAAGGTTTATTCAGTGCAGGGAGCATGCCGTATGAGTTGTTAAAACAAGCTCTTGAGCGGGAGTTCAGACCGCACGGTGCACCTGAAGTGAAGAAAATGGAAATAGATCGCATTAAATTTAAACCTGCAGCAGGCAACGGAAGTTTTAGGGTAGTGCTGGATATTGATTATACTTTTGGCTGTGAAGACCTCTTGAGAGCCAGGAAAAACGAGACCTCCGAATGGACCTTTTCGACAGATACGGAAGACGGGTATATCATTTTTTATAGTTCACCTGCTATTGACAGCCGAAGCACCGCAGATGAGTTCTAGGTATCACCCTTAATCAAGAATGATTGCCCAGCGGCCCTCATCATTAAGCGCATAAGTTAAGCCGTCGCTCATTTCGTACACATCGCGGCCATGCTTTTCGCTATAGTAATTTTTCAGTTCGCGGACGATGGTTCCGCCGTTTTCCATTCTCAGGAAAAACAGCAAGGCTCCAAAGTTCGGCGCCACGTCTTTCAGCTGGCCCGATTCGCCTTCCTTTATAAATGCTGAACTCATACTTGATTATTTAAGCGGCTGAGTGTATCCGCACTTTCTGCATGAAATAATCCAGGTCAAAGGGCTTGGCGATATGGTCGTCGGCTCCGCATTCGTTTTTTATCTGCTCCAGCTCACTGTTCGCCGAAACCAGTATCACGGGTATGTGTTTCAGGCCATCCTGGCCTTTTATGTAAGCACACATCGACCGGCCGTCTTCGCCTTTCAACCCCAGATCAAGCATCACCAGGTCAACTTCGTTTGCATGCAGTTTCTGGCGCGCCAGGGCTGTATCCGCAAGACTTATCACGTTATAACCATCCACTTCCAGCAGGATGCTCATCATCTCCGCAATGATCGGTTCATCTTCAATTACAAGTACTTTCCTTTTCATAAAAAACACCTATCAATTTAAAGGCCAATGCGCAGAAAATACCCGAATGTTAATAAGTTAATACGAATTATAACAAGCCCATCACAAAAAACACAGCGCCAACTGCCGCGAAGCCTATACTGCCCAGCCAAAGTGCTTTGCGCTTGGTGATTATGGATATAGCGCCGATGGCTATGGCTACCTGGAAGAGCGTTACGCATTTGGCTAATACAGCATGTTTGTCACTATGCACTACGCTTTCCTTCTGAAAATCTTCAGCTTCTTTTTTTATTTTGGCTTGCTCGGTTTTATTTTCGGCTACTTTCGCTGCATCTTCAGCAAGGGGCTGCTTTCCCATGGCTACCAGTATTTTGTTGGATGTTACCAGCATCTCAGATTTAATGCCTTTAGCCTGGTAAAACGCCCACTGATCAGATGCTTTCATTTGAGTCAGCATGGCTTCATCTGCATGGGCGCCGGCCATTAGCCCGGCAATTGCCGCCAGCACTGCAAACACGGCTGTAGTCAGGGCGACGTACAGAACCCATTTCTCTTTACCTTCCGAAAGCATATGATGGGCATGCTCGTTGCTCTGCTCGTGTATTTTTTCAGAGAAATTTTCTATCTCGTCCATTTTTCAGGGGTATTAAATGCTTTGTAAAGTTAAAGTTTTACTCGCTAATCCGGCGGCGGTTGCGGTTAAGGTTATTTTTCCGGCTGTATGTGCTGTTTTGATAATAACCAGGCATTTTCCATGCCAGGCTTTGCGTTGAGGCATTTGATTACTCTCGATACTCTGAGGGTTGGCATTACCTACGCCGACAATTGTCCCTGGTCCGGTAAGTTTAAACTGAACTAGATTGTCTGCACGCGGATTTATATTGCCTTTAGCATCTGTTAATTCTACCGCAACATAGCTTAAATCCTCATTATCGGCTTTGAGTTGGGTTCTGTCTGCTGACAACCTGATATTTACCGGCGCTCCGGCAGTATGAAGGATGCTGCTGTTTACTTTTTTAGTACCATCATAGCCTATTGCTTTTAACTCACCGGCCTTATAAGGAACATCCCATACCGCCATAAATTTACTTGCGCGGTTAGTTGCCTTTTTTCCTAAGGATTTGCCATTCAGGAATAATTCAACTTCGGGGCAGGATGAATATACCACTACCTTAAATGGCTTATTCTCGTAGCCTTTCCAGTTCCAGTCAGCCACTACGTCATGCCAATTCCATTTAGACCATGAAGCAGTTAACCCGTTTAGGGCGAATGACGGCTTTGGCGGCGTAACAAATAGCGAAAGCTGATCTGTCTTCCATAATGCATCCCGGTAATAGGACTGGGGCCGCTTCCATCCGCAAATGTCGATATCACCGCAATAGGCCAGGTTCCAGGGATAAAAGCTTGTGCCCTGCGGATAGCCCAGCCATCCTATACTTGCCTCGCCGATATAATCGAAAGACGTCCAGACAAAATCCCCTAAAACGTAGGGATGATCCAAAACTTCCATCCAACTGCCAAAAGATTCCATAGCAAATGATTCAGTGCAGAACATGATCCTCCCGGGCACGCGTTTATGGTCGGTTTCATAAATATTCCCATCGTGCCCATAATTGCTGACGGAATAATTATAGCCGCTTACGTCGAGTTTTGAAAAAAATGGGTCTTTATTTGGTTTTACATCATCCACAGCTGAAGTTACGGGCCGGGTGACATCAAATTGCTTTACCTGGGCCGCCAATTGACCTGCCTCATCTGCTCCTTCCGGCGTGGCCTTTTCGGGTACTTCGTTACCAATGCTCCACATAATGACCGACGGGTGGTTACGGTCACGGGTGACCATGCTTTCAATATCCCTTTTCCACCAGTCATTAAAATATAAGTGGTAATCGTACGGGTTTTTGCCATATTTCCAGCAATCGAAAGCCTCATCTATTACAAGCATGCCGAGGCGGTCGCAAGCATCAAGGAATGCCGGGCTTGGCGGGTTGTGGGCACACCTTATGGCATTATAACCACTGGCCTTTAATATTTCCACGCGGCGCTCCTCGGCCCTGTCATAAGTCCGCGACCCAAGCGGGCCGTTATCATTATGCACACAGCCACCTTTTAACTTTACGGTTTCACCATTCAGCTGGAAGCCGTTCTGCACATCAAACGTTATTTTGCGGATACCGAATGTAGTTTTTTGTTCATCTGTCTGTATTCCATTAATATACACATCTGTCAAGGCTGTGTACAGTGATGGCGAACTACACGACCAAAGCGCCGGTGAAGCTACGTCGGCCGACTTCCTGAACAGATTGGACGAGCCGGCTGTGATCAATTCCTCGCTTTCAGCCGAAGCCACTTCTTTTCCTTGAGGGTCGAGGATTTTTGTGATGACTTTTACCTTTTGATCAGCAGCCGTTTCATTTAACACATTTATAGTTATGGCAACCTTAGCGGCCGAGGTTTTAACTTCGGGTGTAGTAATATAGGTTCCCCACTGCGCCACATGAACGGGGTCAAGCACTTTCAGCCAAACATGGCGGTATATGCCTGAGCCGGAATACCAGCGGCTGTTCTGCCCTTCGTTCTTCACTTCTACCGCTATGATATTTTTACCGCCGTAATTCAGCTTATCCGTTAAATCGAACCAAAAGCTGGTATAGCCATAGGGATGAGTACCTATATTTTGCCCGTTGACAAAAACGGTAGCATTCATGTATACCCCATCGAACTGAACAACGGTACGCTTGCCCTTTTGCGAAGCAGGTACAATAAAAGTTTTGCGGTACCAACCCGTCCCCCCTACCGTAAAACCACCGCCGACCTGGCTTATGGCGCTTTGCATGAATGGCGATTTTGTACCAGGAAGATCTTCAATGCTCCAGTCGTGCGGTAAATCGACTTTACACCACTTAGAATCATCATACCTTGCATTCTCGGCACTTAGCGCGCCGCCGCGGAAGAACCGCCAGCCGTCATCAAATAAAACGGTATGATTATTTTGAGGGAAAGCTTTTAAACAAATGAAAAGCAATAAACAAAGCAACAGATTTCTTACCGGCATAATTGGATTGGTTAGTAATTGGACGAAGTTTACCGCAGAGATACCTCAAAAATAACCACCAATACCGGCCATTCCGGCTGTTGCAATGGTTTTCTTGCACTCCCTGGCTAAAATCCGCAGATAAATTTAATCACTAATCCAGTAATTTTCAGCCAAACAGAATAATTATTGTAAATAATACAATTATTCAGCTTCATTCAATTCATCCGGGTCGGCGCCAGCCGGGTCTTTATAGTTTTTTATAAAGCGGGCTACCTCTGCCGCCTCCTCCCAGGTCAGTTCGTCCATACCCTCATAATTCCACTCATCCATGTTTTCATTGAAAACAATTTCGCCCATGCCTACAACGCCATTTGCCAGCCGGTACACGCCCGTTTTATAAAAATCGCCATTGCTTAGCCTGGCATTTATCGGGGTGATGGTGAGCTCAATAGGGCCGTTAGTGGTGTTTACGGTATAAGTCGTCTGGCTTATCATGATCTAAAAGATTGGTTAATTTATCAAATCATCATTTCTACATCAAAAACTTTGCCTGGGGCTGTCATGGACATAAAATGTTACAACAATTATAATAAGTTTGCGGAATAGTTTTATGGTCCATTTGTTCATTAATTTATTGGTGTATGATGCCAATATCGCTGCTTCATTTAGCACTGTTATACAATGAACTAATGAACCGGTGACTAATGAACGTTAAAACAATATGAACTTAACAATTTACGGAGCTGCGCGACAGGTTACGGGGAGTATGCATCTGCTGGAAGCGGGCCAATTTAAAATACTGATAGACTGCGGACTGGATTATGAAAAGGACCATAGCATTCACACTAATGAAAATTTCCCTTTCCAGCCGGAAGATATAGATGTGGTAGTGCTTACCCACGCCCATATCGACCATTCTGGTAATTTACCCACCCTGGTACGCTTAGGCTTTGAAGGACAAATACTTTGCACATCGCCTACGGCAGACCTTACTGAACTGCTACTGCTCGATTCCGTAAATATATTTATGCATAAAGCCGAAAAACGCGGCAAACGTGGCAAGGGGAGGTTTAACAGTGGGGCACAGCCATTATATCTTCAGAAGCATGTGATGGACACCGTGGACAGGTTTGTTACTATCGGTTTTAACAAGCCTTTCCGTATAACCGGCGATATTGAACTTACATTTGTCCCCGTGGGGCATTTACTGGGTGCAGCGGCTGCGGTATTCAAAATTAATGACAACGGGGCCGAAAAATCCATAGCCTTTACCGGCGACATTGGCCGGAAAAGTTACCCGGTACTTGACGATCCGCAGAATTTACCACAAGTTGATTACCTGGTAACGGAGTCGACCTATGGCGGCAGGTTACATACAAAGGACAAAACGGTAGAGCAAACCCTGGTTGAGGTTATTGAGAAGGCTTGTATTAAAGAACAAGGGCGCCTGATCATACCTGCATTCAGCATCGGCCGCACACAGTCATTAGTTTATTCGCTTAATAAGATTTTCAGCAATGGCTTGCTGCCACCGGTGAAGGTGTTTGTAGATAGTCCGCTTGCAGCGCGTTCAACCGAAGTATTCCGTAAATACCACTACCTGGTAAACCAGGAGGCGCAGGATTTTTACAATAAGCAAGGAGATGAGTTTGAGTTTGAAAATCTTGAATATGTAGAAACTTTAAAAGATAGCCGGCAGGTTTCAAACTACTGGGAACCGTGTATTATTATCTCGTCCGCCGGTATGCTGGAAGGCGGACGTATACAGGACCATCTTTATTACAACATTCAAAATTACTACTGCACGATACTTTTCATAGGCTATTGCGCCAAAGGCACGCTGGGTCACCGTTTGTTACGCGGCGATGCCATTGTACATATAAAAGACCGCGACCTGGCTGTTTATGCCACCATCAAACAAACCGATGTGCTAAGCGCCCACGGCGATCATGATGATTTGATGGATACCGTTAAGCAGCAAGATAAAAACAAGTTACAGAAAGTATTTTTAGTACACGGCGAAAGCAGCAGCATGCAGGCTTTGAGTGATGCATTAGAAGCTGAAGGCTATGCGGTTGAAACCCCGGAAAAGGGAGTGAAATATATTATCTAATCAATTTTGCGATTGCGGGGAACGAAGTAACCTCGTTGACACGCATAACGGGCAAGCATACCGACGAGGTTGCCGAGCTCGTTCCTGGCCCGCAATGACCAAGTTTTTTAAATAAAAAATGGCACAGATTTCATCGATCTGTACCATCCAAAATTTGTGTAATTCCTAACTATCGGCCGCTTTAATTTACCTTGTTAAAGTGCGCTATAATTAAACTTGCCAGTTCTACGCCGATACGCTCCTGGGCTTCGCCGGTTGCGGCGCCAATATGCGGGGTTAGCGAGATTTTAGGATGTTTTAATATTTCTTCGCGCGGAGTCGGCTCATTGTCGAATACGTCGAGGGCTGCAAAAGACACCTTGCCGCTATCTAATGCTGCTATAAGGGCCAGTTCATCAATCAGGCCACCACGTGAGCAGTTTACAAGCCCAACTCCTTTTTTCATTTTGTCCAGTTCTTCTGCACCGAAAAGGGCCTTGCCTACAAATGGTGTATGCAAACTGATAAAATCGGAGTTGGTGATGATTTCTTCAAGCGTGGCTGTTTTAACCGATGCTTTTACAGCTATACCTCCGCCCAGCACAATATCCACTTCGGGATTGAACGGGTAAAGATCGTAGGCTATTACGTCCATGCCGATCCCGATGGCAATTTTAGCCACCTCGCGGCCAATGCGACCAAAACCTACTATACCCAGCGTGCGTCCACGCAGTTCAACGCCTTTAGCGTAAGCCTTTTTCAAGTCGTTGAATCTGGTAGCGCCTTCAACCGGCATTTTGCGGTTACTATCCTGCAAAAAGCGGATGCCTGTAAACAAATGGGCAAACACCAGCTCGGCTACTGACAATGATGATGAAGCGGGCGTATTGTAAACGCCAATACCTTTTTCTCTGGCATAGTCGACGTCAATATTATCAACGCCTACACCGCCGCGGCCGATCAGTTTTAAATTAGGGCAGGCGTCAATTAGAGCCTTACGAACTTTAGTCGCACTGCGTACGGTAATCGCGTCATATTCCTGCAGTTTCACCGGAAGCTCATCCTGCGGTATGTTATTAGTATCTACAAAAAAACCGGCATCTTCCAGCATTTTCTTGCCTATCGGGTCGATGCCATCGTTGGCGAGTATTTTGATCATATCAGCGAAGCCCCCCAGCCCCCTAAAGGGGGAGCTTTAATTTCATTTCGGCTTTTAGGGAAAGCCTTAATTAATTTATTGAATCGCTCTTCAACTCCCCTTTACGGGCAGCGAGTTTTATTTATTTTTCTCTGCAAATTCCTGCATAGCGTCAACCAGTACATAAACGCTGGTAATCGGCAATGCGTTATAAATAGATGCGCGGAAACCGCCTACGCTTCTGTGGCCTTTGATACCCACTATGCCTTTTTCGTCGCATAGTTTAAGGAAAGGCTTTTCAAGGTCCGGATTTTCCATTACAAAGCATACGTTCATGTGCGAACGGTCTTCAGGTACACAAACAGCCTTAAAGAGCGGATTGCGGTCAATTTCCTCATAAAGCACACGGGCTTTAGCGACATTTTCCTGCTCGATAGCAGCAACACCACCTTTTGACTTCAGCCAGTTAAGGGTAAGCATTGATACATAGATGGCGAATACCGGCGGTGTGTTGTACATTGAGCCGCCTTCAATCTGCACCTGGTAATTAAACATAGCAGGTATTTTACGGCCTGTTTTACCAAGCAATTCGTCTTTTACGATAACCAGGGTTGTACCGGCAGGACCCATGTTTTTCTGCGCACCAGCGTAGATCAGCCCGAAATCAGCAACATTGATCTTACGGCTAAAGATGTCAGACGACATATCGCAAACCAACGGAACAGGCGATTTTGGGAAATGCTGCAGTTGTGTGCCATAAATAGTATTGTTCGAGGTGATATGAAAATAAGCCGCATCCTCAGGTATCTTGTAGTTTGTGGGGATGTAAGTGTAGTTTTTATCTTTTGAAGATGCTACTACTTCTGTCTCGCCAAAAAACTTCGCTTCTTTTATGGCCTTGCTTGCCCACACACCGCTATCGAGATAGGCAGCTTTACCGCCTTCTGGCAACAGGTTAAAAGGCACCAGTGCAAACTCCATGCTTGCGCCGCCCTGTAAAAACAAAACAGAGTATCCTTCGGGTACGCCCAGCAATTCCTTAACCAGCTTTACCGCCTCGTCAAGCACCGATTCAAACTCAGGCGAGCGGTGCGAGATTTCTAAAATAGAAAGTCCGATTCCGCCAAAATCAACAACTGCTGCTGCTGCCTGCTTTAAAACTTCGTGTGGTAGGATGCCTGGTCCGGCGCCAAAATTATGTTTCATTTTATTTAATTTTTTCGATGAAGGAGAAGTGCGTCATAAAGCCGTCTTGCAATTTAGCGCTGGCCTTTGATGCTTTCATTTTGTTTATAAATTGGTTTTGTTGAATTATTGATTAATTAACAAATCGGTAGTAAGACGGGCCGAAGTTAGTTAATTTGACAACAATAACAGAAGATATTTGCTTTTTTTGAAAAATGATACAATTCGCTTACAATTGCCGCGCCGAATTTTGAATATTAAAAATTTAGGGCGGGTTTATTGTAAGGCTGGCATTGGGTTTGACGGCGTTTTAACGATGGGCGTTGCCCATCGCTGACATATTTATCCCCTTCGGGGAATTTTTTTATTGATCCGGAGAACCCTGAAAGGGTTCAATATGCCAGCGCAGGGTAACACCCTGCGTGTAAGTACAAGCAGCGCGAAGTTCAATCCCACACATACCGTTCATCATATTCCACCCTATATTTTTCTAATATTTTGCGATACTCATCCTGAAATGTGTGCCGACTATGATGTTCATGTTGATTGGTTATATAAGTTGATACTTTCTCAACATCATTCGGAGAAACCGAAAATCCTCCATATCCATCCTGCCAATAAAAATGCATTAACGACTCATCTTTTGTTTTCATCCATAATGACGATTCGCGTTTTATTTCTTTTACAAAATTCATTAGTGCTACCTTTTTCGATAACATGCAGAGAACATGGACATGGTCATAATATCCACCTATTTTTATTGGCTGACATTCATAATTACTACAGATACCCGCAACATAGCTATATAATTCCGCTTCGTATTTCGGGAGAATCAACGGCTCCCGATTTTTTGTGCTGAAGACGATATGAATATAGTTTTTAACTAACGATTGTCCCATTATATTGTGATCACGGTTATAAAAAATACCTTGTTCGTAAAGTTTAAAACTTTAGATTGGTATAATGCGCCTAGTGTAATTGGATAGCCCCCCGTTTTAACGATGGGCGTTGCCCATCGCTGACATATTTATCCCCTTCGGGGAATTTGTTTTTTTAATCCGGAGAACCCTGAAAGGGTTCTATATGCCCAGCGCAGGGTAACGCCCTGCGTAATTCGTTGACATCACCCCCTCAACCTTTTCAACCCCGTAATAGCCCCCTTTTGGTCCGCAGCTGAAAACACCGAATTACCCGCCACCAATACATTCGCCCCTGCTTCAACCAATTTTGCTGCGTTAGCAGCATCCACTCCCCCATCAACTTCGATGTATAAACCGGGGTTCTTCTCTGATGCCAGCGTTCTTATATCGCCCAGTTTTTTATAAGTATTCTGAATAAACTTTTGACCGCCAAAACCGGGATTTACCGACATAATGAGCACCATGTCTAAATCGGCTACTATGTCATCAAGCAACAGCACCGGCGTATGCGGGTTAACCGCAACTGAAGCCCTGCAGCCCAGTTCTTTGATATACTGAACCGTGCGGTGCAGGTTCGGGCAGGCCTCATAATGTACGGTGATGCTTGCAGCTCCGGCATCTTTAAAGTTTTTTAGATAACGGTCGGGGTCAACAATCATCAGGTGCACGTCCAAATCCTTCCTGGCATGTTTTTTAACCGCATTCACAACAGGGAAGCCGAATGATATATTGGGCACAAACATACCGTCCATAATGTCGACATGTATCCAGTCGCCATCGCTTTCATTGATCATTTCAATGTCGCGCTGTAAGTTGGCAAAATCAGCAGCTAAAATGGATGGTGCTATCAGGTGATTCATGCTCAAAGATAAGTATTATGTTTAATAGGCGCCGATTTTCGTGACCAGGTTGCGGAACGAAAGAAAAGTTATTTAAAAGCGTTACAATACTTTGCAACCAGTATCCTGATTTTCAAGCCCTGGTCTTCAACACTAATCGCAATTCAGCAATAGGTCATAATATTTCTGCATGAGCACGGTGTCGTAGTTCACGAGGGAATTATAAGCTTCAGAAACAAGCTCATTGAGAATAGAGGACCCTAATTGGCCGCCGCCATTGGGAATTGAATCGTAGTAAGTAATCAGTTCTTTTACCCGTATGATCTCATACAATAGCAACTGAACCAAATCCGCCGGTGATCCTGATTGTATACCCGAATTATTATTGATAAAACCTAAAGGGTCGTTATTAACAGCAGTCATTTTTATAACCAGGGATCGGAATAAACGGTTTTTTTAGTTAAACATTTAATAAACTATAAGTGCAAAATATTCTATTTTGTTTTAAAAATTTTCAAAGTAAAATATAAAACCCTCTTGTCGAGGGTCTTATATTTTATTGGGTAGATTAAGTTATTAACTTAACCCCATCTTTCCAGCTTAGTTTTTAGGCTCGGGCCTGGGAAGCAAAACTTTACGCGAAAGCTTCAATTTACCCTGCTTATCAATATCCAGTAATTTTACGCGCACTTCATCACCAACCTGGAAGATGCCATCCATAGTTTCGAACCTTTTGTGGTCGATTTCAGAGATGTGCAGCAAACCATCTTTACCGGGCATAATTTCAATGAACGCGCCAAACGGCATTATCGATTTTACTTTACCCTCGTAAATTTCGCCTACTTCAGGTTTTGCAGCGATAGCGCGTATGCGGCTAACAGCCTTATCAATAGACTCCTTGTTATCGGCAAATATCTGTACGATACCCTGGTTACCAACTTCCTCGATGGAGATAGTGGCGCCGGTTTCGCGTTGCATTTCCTGGATGATCTTACCACCAGGGCCGATAACCGCACCGATAAATTCCTTATCGATTTTGATGGTGATAATACGCGGTGCGTGCGGCTTGTAATCTGCACGTGGCTCGGTAATGGTTTTAGCCATTTCACCAAGAATATGCAAACGACCGGCTTTTGCCTGTTGTAACGCTTCAGCTAACACTTCGTATGATAAACCGTTAATCTTTAAGTCCATCTGAACTGCGGTGATGCCGTTGGCAGTACCGGTTACCTTAAAATCCATATCACCTAAATGGTCTTCGTCACCTAAAATATCTGAAAGAACAGCATATTTGGTGCCCATTTCATTGGTGATCAAACCCATCGCTATACCTGATACAGGAGCCTTTATCTTAACACCTGCATCCATCAGCGCCAACGTACCTGCGCAAACGGTAGCCATCGATGATGAACCATTTGATTCGAGGATATCAGAAACAACGCGAATGGTGTAAGGGTTTTCATCGTCGGATGGCAGCACCTGCTTTAACGAACGCATAGCCAGGTTACCGTGGCCGATTTCGCGGCGGCCGGCGCCCCTGTTCGGACGAACCTCGCCGGTTGAAAAGCCCGGGAAATTATAGTGCAGCAAAAACTTCTGATAACCGTTTATAAACGCGCCATCAATCATTTGCTCGTCATCCTTGGCGCCTAAAGTTACTGTAGTTAACGACTGTGTTTCGCCACGTGTAAATATCGCAGAGCCGTGAGCGGATGGCAGATAGCCAATTTCGCTCCATATCGGACGGATCTGCGTGGTAGTACGTCCATCCAGGCGTTTGCCTTCGTCGAGCACTAAATTGCGGATCGCATCGTACTCAACTTCGTGGTAGTATTTTTTAGCGAGGAACAATGTATTATCATCAATTTCGCCAAGAGTTTCTATAAACTCGTCGCGTACCGCTTTAAATTTCGCAGCGCGTTCGTCTTTTGCAGAAGCCTCACCTGCAACAGCATATACCTTGTCATACGTAGCAGCGTAGATAGCCTTCTTCAGGTCTTCATTGCTGGTTTCGTGGCAATAAACGCGTTTCTCGGTCTTTCCAGCCTCTATGGTCAGTTCTTTTTGAATAAAGCACTGTACTTTTATGGCCTGGTGAGCAAATTTAATTGCTTCTACCATTTCTTCTTCCTGTATTTCTTTGCATTCGCCCTCAACCATGTTGATGTCATGCTCAGAACCGGCAACTATCAGCTCAAGAGTGGCTCTTTCAAGGTCGCTCAAGGTTGGGTTGATCACCAGCTGACCATCTATCTTAGCTACGCGGACTTCTGAAATCGGCCCGTTAAAAGGGATGTCAGAAACGGCTAACGCTGCAGATGCCGCCAAACCGGCAAGGCAATCAGGCATAATGTTCTTGTCAGCAGAAATAAGGGAGATCATCACCTGTGTATCAGCGTGATAATCTTCAGGGAACAATGGGCGCAAAGCGCGGTCAACCAAACGCGAGATCAACACCTCATAGTCTGATAAACGTGCCTCGCGGCGTAAAAAACCTCCCGGGATACGGCCGGTAGCGGCGTATTTCTCCTGGTAGTCAACTGATAGGGGTAAAAAATCAACGCCTTCTTTTGCTTCGGGCGACGATACAACGGTGGCAAGCAGCATGGTGTCACCCATTTTTACTACAACAGATCCATCTGCTTGTTTGGCCAGTTTTCCGGTCTCGATCTCAATGGTGCGGCCGTCACCTAAATCAATAACCTTTTTAATTACATTTAAACTCATCTTGTTTGTGTTTTGGCATGCTTTTCATCTTTCGGAGCACACCGGTTTTTTATGTTTGTGTATATTGTTTCAATTAATAAATCAGCTTTAGCGGCTGTGCAGAGAATTCGTGGTTTATAATCGCTTTTTGCGGGTAAAATAATTACGCAAAAGTAAAAAAGCCATCCTGAAAAATCGGACGGCTTTTTATTAAATTTCCAGGAAAGTTATTTGATGATATCCCTTAGCTGCAGGGCTTTGATGATAGCACGATATCTTTCAATGTCTTTATTGTAGAGGTAGGCCAGCAATGCGCGGCGTTTACCAACTAGTTTTTGCAGCGATAACTGGGTTGAAAAATCTTTTTTGTTTTTTTTCAAGTGACCGGTTAAATGCGCAATGCGATGTGTAAATAAAGCTACCTGACCTTCGGCTGAACCTGTGTCAGTTGCGCCTTTACCATGTTTTGCAAAGATCTCTGCCTTTGCTTCTGAACTTAAATACATTACCTGAATAATATTAAAGCGTAAATATTTGATTAATTGTGGCTGCAAAGGTAGTGTTTGTTTGTGGATTATGCAAGAATTGTTTTAATGTTGCAACGTTGAAAGGTTGTAATGTTGTTAGCTTAAAGTACTGATAATTTTTTATAACTTTTCAACTTTGCAACATTTTAACTTTACAGCAAAATTTATGGAAACACCTTCCACCTACTCCACCTTCGAAACTGAATTTCGTGTGCGGCCTGATGATATCGATATGTTTCATCATGTACACAACAGCAAGTATTTTGATTACGTGCTGGCTGCCCGGTACGATCAGATGGAACGATGCTACGGCATGGCCATGGAAAAATTCATGGAACGCGGCTTTGGCTGGGTGGTACGCACCGCACATGTGGACTACAAGCGCCCGCTAACCATGAGCGACTATTTCATCGTAAAAACCGGTATCGAAACCATCGACGATAAGGGCTGCCGGGTAAAATTCAGCATTACCAATAAAGCCACCGGCAAACTCTGCTGCGACGGCTGGTTTGATTATACCATGATTGACATGGCCACCGGCCGCAGCGCAAGGATACCTGAAGATATTATTGCGCATTATACTGTTTGATGTTCGGATTTCTGATGTGCGTATGTGCGAATGAAAAATGCATGGATAATGGAGGCATTAACACTATCCGCACAGCTACATATTTGCACACCCTCACATCATTTTTTCCGATCCGCACATCAGAAATCCGCACATCCGCACATCAATGCAGTTTTTCTATCTCTCCAAAATCCACCGTATAAATATCGGCTAATCCGTTGCCCGGGCTTTGCAGGCGCTTATTAAACTCTTTCATATTTTCAGCCCTGGCTGGCGTGGCAGACCAGGTATTGCGTGTGCTGCCGAAATAAAACCACTTCTTATCGCGGGTTACTTTGGGAGCCCATTCTATACCGTCGGAGTTTAAGGGTTCGGGGAGTTTTACGGCTTTTGTCCACACCCCGTTTTTATTGTAGCTAATGTAAAAATCAAGCCGTGCAAGACCGTTTGGGGTTGAGTTATAAATTAAGTACGATTCATCGGGCGCAATAAAAGCCTCATAATCATTACCCGGCGTATTAATGGCGCCACCCAGGTTTTCAGCAGGCAGGTATCTGTCGTTTTCAAATTTGCAGCGCCAAATATCGCTTCCGCCTAGCCCGCCTTTTCTGGTTGAGCCGAAATAAATATCGCCGTTATCTGCCAGCGTTGGATAATATTCATCTAACTCACTGTTAACAGGCGCTTCCATGCGCACAGGTTTACTCCAGCCATTGGCGCCAAGAGTTACCTTCCAGATGTCGGTATCATCCTTTACCGGGTCACCATCTTTTAGCGGACGATTAGACATATAATATAAGGTTTTACCGTCACGGGCCACAAACGGATCAGCATCCATATAGTGGCCCGAAAATGACGCTATTTCCGGGTTAGTCCATTTACCATTACGTTTATAGCTTACGCAAATGGCGGATACCTTAAGATCGTAACTGGTTTTAATGAAATAGACGGTATCACCGGTGGGCGAAAAGGTGGCATGCGTTTCATAATCGCCGGTGCTGATTACGCCGGGCGCAAAAATCTGCGGGGTGGTTTGGGCGGATACCGTTCCGGCAAGGAAAAGGGATAAAAAAAGAATGGTGTTCAGTTTCATGGTTTATTATTGATCTACATTTTTTTGTGTAAAGACGTCTTCTTTGAATCAAATTTACCTTCAAAACCCATCCTTCGTATTTGAATATTAACGTCCAACACATATCTTGCGAAAGATTTAAAGGTATTTATGGAAAAAAGTTCAATAAGCAAAGCAATAGGCGAGTTAAACGCAGCGATATTGGAAGAACTGGAAGCCGATGCCCGGATTTCGATAACCGAAATTGGCAAGCGTGTGGGCCTGAGCGGTCCGGCGGTGAGTGAGCGTATTAAAAAAATGGAAGACGAAGGCATCATAACCGGCTATACCACCAACCTGGACTATGACCAGGTGGGTCTGACGGTAAATGCATTTATCACCCTAAAATCGAGCCTTACCCATGCGGGCGTGATAAAAAAGATTGAAGAGATACCGGATATACTGGAATGCTACAGCATTACCGGCTATAATTGTTTGATAATGAAAGTTGCCACATCCACCACCAAGCGGCTGGAAACTATCATCTGGCAATTACAACAATTTGGAGAAACAAATACTTCGATTGTATTATCGGAGGCCTTTAAGAAGAGGGGGATATTCGGATGATGTTTTATTGATGTCCCCACAGGTTGTCTCATAGAGGAACCTGCGTTCCGGTCGGCCGTAGCGGAGGCATTGGTTTCCAAATATACATTGTGGAGCGCAGGTTCCTTTTCAAGAGAACCTGCGGAGACGGGAGCGGGGTAATTGTTCATGCAGCGCAGGTTCCTTTTCAAGAGAACCTGCGGAGACGGAAACTCAAGATACCAGAAGCCTCACTTTATCCCGCCAAAAGCAGCAAAGCACGAGTTTTTATGCAGCACTTCCACTTGTTTAAAGCCCACTTTGTCCATTAATTGTAACTGAAAGTTTAAAGATCGCGGCGTATCCTCATGGGCTACATAGTCCAATACTTTTTGGCGATATTCTGGTCCGCCCAGCGCGTCAAGGTAGTCCTTATATCTATCGGCAAATAATTTAGCTAAAGGCGGGGAATCGTGAGTTATCAAATCCGAGATCCAAATGCTGCCGCCTGGCTTCAGCGTTTTGTAAAACTTGTCGTATACAGCCTCCCAATCCGCGTCATCGCGCAAATGATGAAGGGTGGCTGCAGCCAGGATGATGTCATAGTGGTTATCCGGCAAATTAAGGTTGCGCATGTCATCCTGCAATAGCGTTACTGTTCCCTTAGTTTGTACCGATACCCGTTCTTTGGCCCTTTGCAGCATAGGCATGCTCAGGTCGTTAAGTGTGCAATTAAGATTACTAATCTTGCTAAGCATCTTTAATGTATAGTTTCCTGCCCCGCAGCCTATATCCAACAGTTCCTTAGCATCTGGATTAACATATTTAGCGGCTTCTGTGCAAAGCTCCATGGTGAGCGGTGCATCGATGGTGGTTGCCTGACCTGTATCCAGGTTCGAAAAACGTTCTACATCATTATCGAACCGGGCTCTTATCTCGTCATTTGTGGATTTGGTTGAATAATCTATTTGCATAATTGTGCTTCTTGTTTTGACAAAGCTATCTGCTTTTATCATATTTGAAAAATATCAATTTTATCAATAATTGATACCCTGTAAGTATCGCATGGAATTACGACATCTTATATATTTTAAAACGGTAGCCGATGAACTGCATTTCAGGAAGGCGGCCGAAAAACTTTTTATTTCGCAACCGCCGTTAAGCCGCCAGATCAAAGAACTGGAAGAAGAGCTCGGCGTTCAGCTTTTCTCGCGCAGCAACAAACGTGTAACATTAACTGATGCTGGTGTGTTTTTTAAAGCACAAGCTGAGGCTATATTGGCAAGATTGGAAGAAAGCAAAAGCACCGTCAAACAAATTCATTGCGGAGAAAGCGGCGAGTTTAAAATAGGCTACATCAGTTCCGTTTACCAAAGTCATTTGGCTGAGGTTTTAAAATCTATGCATCAATTGTTCCCATATATCAAAACCAGCCTGTACGAAGTGCCTACCATAACACAGGTGCAAGAGTTGGAACTGGGAAAGCTGGATGCCGGTATATTACGGGCGCCGGTACATTCCGAAAAGCTCACCGTAAAAAGCTTATTTTTCGACCCCTTTGTGGTGGTAGTTCCATCGAGGGAGAAGCAATTTAAGGGTAATCAAGAACTGGTGTCGTTCATAAAAAACAGTCCGTTCATCTTTTTTAACAAGGAATTTGCACCCCAATACAACGATAAGCTAATCGAAATCTGTGAACGTATGGGCTTCAGGCCCGACATAACGCACGAAGCCAACAACGTGCACTCGATACTGCAATTGGTTGAGGCCGGTTTAGGCGTATCTATTTTGCCGGCGTCGCTGCAACAGCAATATGGCGATCTGCGGGTGTCATTTATCCGGCTGGAGGATATCCCTGTAAATACGGAGGTGGTGTTGGCCTATAAATCATCCAACAAAAGTGCGGCGTTGAAGTGGTTTATCGAAAATTATGACGGAAGGGCGGGGTGAAATTGTTATTCCCCACTTGAGAGGGTGCGTGCTGATTGTGTAGTGGCGGGGGTGTGTCCGACGTCATACCTCGTAAGCTTCACAGCTCCTTCATGCCATACGGACTAATACTCCCCTCTACTCCTCACACGAGAGGAAACGCACAGCCATACGCTTTTTTGGAAGTGCCATCAATCCGATCCTGCCACCATCTTCTGCTTGTAATACCTCCCATAAAAAGTCGCAAATTCCATCCCGGTATTCACCACCGCCGTTACCCATAACAGCCGGAACAATATCATCCAAAAAACAACTACAAACAAAAAGAATACCCATAGCATATACTTTTCCATGTCCAGGCCGATGTAATATAACAGGCAATGGAAAAGCATCAGCGTGCCAATAGCGGCGAGCAATAGCTCAATAGCAGTCACCGGACTAAACCTGCTAAATAACCAAATAATTTCCGGCAGCAGCAGTACAATGTAAACCACGATAAAGTTAAAAAACAGCTTAACCCGGCTATAAGGGAGTTTGCGGGTAAATCTCAGCCATTTTTCCTCGAAGACACGGTTTTCAAATATTAGCCGTAAATGCGCAACTACTACTGATAAAATTTCTTACAGGTTCTTTTAAAAACGTCGTATTGACATTGTTCTATCCAACACCGCCCCATCTTATGAATTACAGCCAACGGCATAGTTTCCGCTGACAAAACTTTGTCACCACTATTATAAACTATTTTCGGTATTTTTGTGTTGATCCTCATCCAGTACTTTGAAAAAGCTGCTACTCTGTATTAACCGCGGCGCATCTTTTAAATTTTTTTAAAATTTTGGAGCGCGTTTTTATGCCGAAACAGGCAAAAAAAATCAATTTTTCTAAGTTGAAATATCCCAAATGCAGCTTTTATACCGAATGGCCATAATGGTTTTAGCCCGTTTCTGACCACTTTTTGTAGATAGGCAAAACGGCTTAAGCCCATTTTCGGGATGCTTTTTGTTACGGGCAAAACGCATTATACCCGTTTCCAGCCCATTTTCGTTACAGGCTAAAGTTGTTATGCCCATCTGCATTTTGATATTTTCGCCGAAATTTGCACTAATCCGGGTATCAACACCGTTAGCAAAAATGACAAATCCGAAATCTAAAATCCGGATTCCGAAATAAAAAATTCCTATGTTTGGTTGCGAATTACTTCTAATCCCTATAAAAACGAATGAGTAAATTTTGGTCGTATTTAAAGACAAGGCAATTCAGGGTAAACCTGCTGTTAGCGGCGGCTACGTTGGTTGTTTTTGTTATGATAGTAATCTTTGGGTTAAACATTTACACCCGCCATGGCACCGGCATACCGGTACCACAGCTTAAGGGCATGCAGATAGAAAAGGCCATGAGCCTGCTTAAAGACCAGGGCTTTGAGTTTAAAATAGACTCGGTGTACGTGCTTGATCAAACACCTGGCGCCGTTATAGAACAAGATCCGGACGCCGGAACCAATGTAAAGGAAAATCGTACCATATACCTTACCGTAGTTACCCGTTTGGCGCCGCCCATCAGCATGCCCGACCTCGAACCCTATACTTATCGCGAAGCTGCGGCTACGCTGGCCAATTTCGGTCTGAAGGTTGGCGATACGATCTATAAGGCTGATATCGCGCGCGACCGTGTGCTCGAGATGCGTTTCGGTGGTCAGCCGATTAAGGCAGGCACTAAAATTCCGAAGGGCTCGCGGATCGACCTGGTACTGGGTAACGGCGAGGGAGCCGCCGAAGTGGAAATTCCGGACCTGATGAACAAAGATTTTGATGAGGCAAAATTTGTGATCCGCAACAGCGGATTAACACTAGGTACCATTACCTACCAGGGGCCGATAACCGATTCAACCAGCCTGGTAGTGGTTGCCCAAACGCCGATGAGGGTAGATTCCACCAGCAAGGCCAGTAATGGCACCAGGATTAACTTAACGGTGTCGCAAGGAAAAAAAGATGCTACCCTCAATCAGTAGCCACGAGCTGACAGAGCGCATGCAGAAAGGTGAAAAGCTAAACCTGCTTGACGTAAGGGAACGAATTGAATACCATACTTACAATATCGGCGGGATCAACATACCGCTGAAAGATTTGGAAAGCAGCATTGATGACCTGACATATAACAAAACTGATGAAATCATTGTTATCTGCAAAGTTGGGCTGCGCAGCGGAACAGCCGCCGAACTGCTGAAACAAAAAGGCTATCAAAAGGCACGCAATTTAACGGGAGGATTACTAGCCCTCCGGAAATTACAATCGTAAAAGAAGAAAAATGACCACAAAAAAAGCATCATCCGGCGGCACTTTAAGAAAGTTCGTCGTAGTTATGGTGGCTATACTCCTGATAGCGATAGGCTTTACCGGCCTTAACTATTATTTGAAGTACTATACCCCTAACGTAACAAATAAGCAAGAATATTTATATATACACACCGGCGCAACCTTTAAGGACGTATATGATACCATTAAAACCAAAGGTATAGTAAAGGATACTGCTTCGTTTTATAAAGCGGCAGAGAACATGAACTATTTAACCCGCGTTAAACCGGGCCGCTACCATTTAACCGATGGTATGAGCAACCGCCGCCTTATTAATATGCTGGCGTCGGGCACGCAGCAGCCCGTTACGCTGTCGTTCCATAATATACGTTTAAAAACAGATTTTGCCGGCTTTGTGGCGCGCCGCCTGGAGCCAGATTCGGTATCTATACTGCGCCTGCTCGATTCGGCAGATTTCGTTAAGCAATACGGCTTTACTACTGATAACGTGTACGTAATGTTTATGCCGAATACCTACAGCATGTACTGGAACACCTCGCCGGAAAAGTTCTTTAAAAAGATGTATGCCAATTACGAAAAGTTCTGGACACCTGAGCGTAAGCAAAAGGCGGCAGCAATCAATTTAACCGAGCCTGAGGTAATTATCCTGGCATCCATTGTTGACGCGGAAGCGCTGCACGACAGCGATATGCCGATAATTGCGGGCCTCTATCTGAACCGGCTCAGGATCGGCATGAAGCTGGAAGCCGACCCCACGGTGATTTTTGCAGAAAATGACTTTACCATCAAACGCGTGCTCGCCAGGCAATTGCTCATTAATTCCCCATATAATACCTATATGTACAAGGGGTTGCCGCCGGGACCGATCATGATGCCATCTATTGCCGCTGTAAATTCAGTATTGGACTACCAGAAGAGCAATTACCTTTATATGTGTGCTAAAGCGGATTTTTCGGGGTATCATGCTTTTGCCTCCACCGTTGAAGAGCATTTAAAAAATGCCCGTGCATTTCAGCACGCGCTTAACGAACGTAATATCAAAAAATAATGTTCGAGCATTCTACTAAATTGCGGGTTCGGTATGGCGAGACCGACCAGATGGGCTATATGTATTACGGCAACTATGCCAGCTTTTATGAAGTAGGCCGTGTAGAAATGCTGCGCAGCCTGGGCCTTACCTATGCAGGCATGGAAGAGTCGGGCACCATGATGCCGGTGGTTGAGCTGAACTGCCGCTATCTGAAGCCTGCTTTATACGATGAGGAAATTACTATTCGTGTAATAATGGAAGAGATGCCCCGCATCCGAATCCATTTTAAGTACGAACTGTATAACGAAAAGCAGGAACTGATCAATACCGGCGAAACATTGCTGGTGTTCGTCAATATGCAAACCAACCGCCCCTGTATTGCCCCGCGATATTTTCTGGATAAAGTAAAGCCTTTTTTTGAGTAAGTTTGGCGAAGCTTGCTGCACGCTTTAATCAAGCCTTTACTTTTGAAAGGATAGGGGAAATCGCTGCAGCTCAAGAAGGAGGCAACCAAATGCTTCTGGTGACCAACCCGAAAGTATTTTAAATGAAGTGGGCACATCGCATTTTTTTAAGATTTAAGTTTTACCGGCGGTTTATCAATTGGTCGAAGGGCTATATCCTGCCCGGTTTTCATCCGTTGCCACTGTATGACGTAGCTGCATTTTTCGCACACGAAATACAGCAGCGCACCCTGCTTAACAAGGCGTCGGCGCTGGCATTTAACTTTATGCTTGCGTTTTTCCCCGCCACCATTTTCCTGTTTACCCTGATACCTTACATACCGATTAAGGATTTCCAGGGACAATTATTAAGGCTGCTCTCAACTGTGCTGCCTTATAATGCATATATGGCTTTCCAGGCGACAATCGAAGACATCATACATATCCACAATGGCAAATTATTGTCAATAGGCTTTTTATCTGCACTTTATTTTGCCACCAATGGTATCAGTAACCTTATGCAGGCCTTTAACCGGTCATCGCTCATCATCGAGAAACGCACCTGGCTAAAGCGGCGAACCATAGCGTTGTCGTTAACAGTGGTCATCAGCCTGGCGCTTCTGCTTGCTATTTCGCTGCTTACAGTCGGCGAAGCGGTATTAACGTTTATAAAAGCCCATGTATTCCAAAAAAATCACTTTTGGATATACGTGTTTATGCTGGCGCGATGGGTAATCGTAGTGCTGATATTTTTTTTCAGTATATCAACGCTGTATCGTTATGGCCCGGCCAATAAACAAAAGTGGAAGTTTAAAAGTACGGGTTCGATACTGGCAACGATACTGGCTGTTATAACCTCGGTAGGATTTGCCTATTATATCAATAACTTTTCGTCGTACAATAAACTATACGGCTCCCTGGGCGGATTAATTATACTGATGCTCTGGCTGTATTTAAATTGCCTCATCCTGTTGATCGGATTTGAGCTCAATGCCAGCATAGAATATTCAAAGCGGAACATTAAGGAAGAGAAACCAATGTTCAACAGGTTCAGACCGAAGCCGGTTCAATAGGTTTTTAAGCGGAATTTCGTTTCAAACTCAGTCTCAATGGGGAGTGAAGTGGTCTTTTAAAAGGAAAAACAGCCTTTTACGATCGCACAAATTACAGGCAATCAATACCTTAACAAGTTAATTAAAAAAACTTAACATCAAATTTGCCAATTCGGGCCGGTTTTGTACTTTTGCCCCCGGAGAGATGGCAGAGTGGTCGATTGCGGCGGTCTTGAAAACCGTTGACTGTTAAAGGTCCGGGGGTTCGAATCCCTCTCTCTCCGCAAAAACAAGCAAAGCCTGGGGTTAGCCCAGGCTTTTTCTTTTAAGAAGCGAGTTTGACCCTCTCAATATTCTGCTAAATAAAGGGGAGCTGGAAAATTCCCGTTTAAGAATAGCTTCATTCGCCACCTTCAAATTATTTGCTGTGTCTCTTCTCTACGCAGGTTCCTTCTTGCCATCAATCAATTCAGTCAATTTTCGTTCATCCAGCAACCTGTAGTTTTTTCCTTCAACCTCAATCAATTCACTCAGCAAAAAATCCTGGGTCACTTTAAAGAAGGTCTCGTAGGCCACGCCGGCATACGAAGCGATATCCTGCTTGGTTAGTTCAATATCAATATAACCATCGCCGGTAACACCAAACTGTTCTTTTAATGATAACAAAGCCTGGGCAATCCGCTCTTTTACCGGCATGTGAGCGAGATTGCGCATGCGCTTCTCAGATTCCTGCAAAGCGTTAGCGAATACTTTCATCAATTTAATGGTAAACTGGGGGTTTACATTTAGCGAGGATTCGAAGAAATCCTTTTTCACAAAGCAAACCTTAACATTTTCGACGGCCGTCGCCGCGATCGGGTATGCCAGGCTGTCGCCGAGACCCAGGTGTCCCAATATATCGCCACTCTTTGCGAAACGCAGAATCAGGTCTTTATCTTCATCCCACCGCTTATGAACTTTTACTTTACCGCTGTACACAAAAAATATCCCCTCAACTGTGTCACCTTCCTTAAAAATGTCCTGTCCTTTTTTAAAAAGAATAGTCTGTTTATTGGCGGCAATTGCGGGTAACCAGTCGGATATGCATGAGGAGCACAGGAAGCAGCTTTTCAGGTCGCACTGTTGTTTTAGTTCTTTAACGGAGCCGGTCATGCCGCAATTATAGCTATTTGCGTCAACAATACCGCATGCTCTTTGTTTTATTGCTTAAGCAATGTAATAGTACAAAAAATCTATATTTATACAATTTTAATATTGTATATACAATAAATATCAAACAGAATCTTTTCCATTTGGGCGGATTTATATCTATCTTTGCACAAAATTTCATAAGAGCAATTTATCTCTCACTTTAATGACAAAAAAAGACTTTGATAACGGCATTCCAATTTCACCTCTGTTGAACAATATGGAAAACAAAGAAGGCGGCTCAAAAAAGACATTTTTAATGAAAAGGCGCCTGATAAGGATATGTCTCATGTCAATAGCAGTAGCGGTTGCCATTAGCCTGATCGCCAAATTTCTGGTCACTCTTATTAATGTTGTAACCAACATCGCTTTCTATGGAAAATTCAGCCTCGGTTTTAACAGTCCGGCAAATAATCATCTTGGCTATTGGGTTATATTAATTCCGGCGATAGGCGGCATCATTGTCGGGTTGATGGCCTTGTATGGCTCTAAAGCGATCCGTGGTCATGGTATTCCGGAAGCGATGGAGCAGATATTGGTAAACGAAAGCCGGATAAAACCATCCATAACTTTTCTGAAGCCGGTGTCATCGGCAATTGCCATAGGTACAGGCGGCCCGTTTGGTGCTGAAGGCCCTATTATAGCAACCGGGGGTGCGCTTGGCTCAACTCTGGGGCAGCTTTTTAAAATAAGCGCTAATGAGCGCAAAGTAATTTTGGCAGCAGGCGCTACAGCCGGCATGTCGGCCATATTCGGCACGCCGATAGCGGCAGTTTTCCTGGCGATTGAGTTGCTGTTATTTGAGTTCTCTCCGCGTTCTATACTGCCTGTCGCATTAGCCTGTATCACAGGTGCTGCCGGGCATCATTTGCTTTTTGGGACCGGACCGGTTTTTGAAATGCCTGATTTGGTAACACCATCAAACATGGCGCTGGCAGTGTACAGTTTCATAGGCTTGATCATTGGTTTTATATCGATGGGGATAACAAAACTGGTTTACCTGATTGAAGATTATTTTGAAGAAATCCCTATTCACTGGATGTGGTACCCGGCAGTAGGCGGGCTGGCTGTAGGCGCCATAGGTATTTTTGCGCCACATACCCTGGGCGTAGGTTATGATAATATTACTGGAATACTCTCGGGTACATGGCCGTTAAAGCTGTTGTGTACTTTGGTATTTTTTAAGTTTCTGTCGTGGGCCATTGCTTTGGGCAGCGGTACCTCGGGCGGAACGCTCGCTCCTTTGCTAACTATTGGCGGGGCAGCAGGTGCAATTATAGGCGCGTTGCTTATCCAATTATTCCCTGAACTGGGCATTACTATGCCAATGGCGGCACTCGTCGGCATGTCGGCTATGTTCGCCGGAGCTTCAAGGGCCTACCTTACCAGTATTACGTTCGCGTTAGAAGCGACCATGCAGTCGCATGCGCTATTGCCGCTGCTGGGCGCATGCACGGCTGCCTATATCGTTTCTTTTTTCCTGATGGAAAATACTATCATGACCGAAAAAATTGCCCGTCGTGGTGTGATAACCCCTGATTCATACGAACCGGATATCCTGCAAAGAACAAAAATATCTGAAGTAGTTAAAGGGCGCGGTATTATTTTAAAAGCCGAAAGCACAATAGGCGAGATCAAGAAACTGCTGGTATCAAAAGAAATTCAGGACAGTTATCTGGTTACTGTAAACGAGCAAAACATGTATGCCGGCACAGTGAAACTGACCGATATATACAGTGAATCGGCTACTCCCGATATTAAGCTAAAGAAGATAGTGCAGCACGACTATTTGCTTGTGCATAGCGGTGATACCTTGCGTACTGCAGTAGAACTGATGTCGAAACAGCAGAGCGATGTGTTGCCTGTAATCGATGCAAACAATAAGGTTACGGGGGTGCTTTCTTACAGGGATATTATTTCCGGCTACAACGAACAGCTTACTGAGAATGAAGGCGCCCGCACACAAATATCACTAAGGAGGCGTAGGCTGGAGATGGTGGTAAAGCGTAACAGCAAGAAAACTAAGGACTGAAAATCGTAATTTAGCCGGATACTTTCGCCAGCTTTGCTCAATTTTGCTATGAAGGGTTTACGCATTAAACGCATTTATGAACGGGCTGAACCTGCGGACGGATTCAGGATATTGGTAGATCGTTTATGGCCGCGCGGTGTCAGCAAGAAAGAAGCGGGTATTGATTTATGGTTGAAAGATGCGGCGCCATCCACCGGATTGCGGCAGTGGTTTCACAGTGGAAATAAAGAGTGGCAGGAGTTTCGACATAAATACCTGTTGGAGCTAAAAGATAACCCGGCAGCAGATGAGTTAGCTGAATTGATAAAGCAGCATAAAACCGTTACCCTGTTGTATGCTGCTAAAGATGAACACCAGAATCATGCTTTGGTATTGAAGGAGTTTGTTGATAGCAAATAGTTAATGCTCGTAAACGATTTCACTTTCAGCTACGCCCAATTGTTTAAGGTTTTCTATCATTGCGGCGGTAAACTCATCCGGACCGCATACGTAATAGTTTTCATACTTGCCGGCATACGCCGTTAGCAATTCCTTGTCGATATGCCGACCATCGGGTTCTTTTATCACATTGATAAAATTATCACCCAGCATCGCCTCAAATTCATCTTTTAAGATAATGTCCTGATCGGTATGATTGGCAAACAATAACGTATTGCCTTCCACTTTTCCGTCAGTGTATGCCTGGCGAAGGATGGAGATAAAAGGCGTAACGCCTGCGCCGCCTGCAATGAATAACCCGGGCCTACGGTATTCAATTACGCCAAATACCTCGTGTAATATCAACTCATCCCCTGCGGCTAATTCACCTAATTTTGCTGTAATACCATGGTGGTCTTTATAAATTTTAATGGTGAATTCCAGGTGGTCGGTTTCGTTATTTAATGAAGTAAAAGTAAACGGACGCAACTCATCTTCAAGTCCAGGCTTGTTTATTGACACATCCGTAGCCTGGCCGGACGTAAATACGTAACCTGCAGGGCGCTCAATCGTAAACCTTCTCACATTATGGGTAACAAATTCTGCCCCAAGTATTTTGACAACGTGCTGCTCCATATTATTGCTGAACATTTGTTATCCCGGAAAGTTTTGAAAGCGAAAATGCACCGATTGCCATAGCCAGATCGCGCACGGCCACATCAAGATAGCTTCCGGAAGCGATTAAATCTAACGCGATAAGGATCAGCCACACGCATACCACCAAGCCGCCTTTTTGTGGATTGATAAATACCAGTATGCCGGCTATTATCTCAATAACGCCCACGATGCACATAAATGTATGGTCGCTGACCGGTATTGCCGATTTTATTGAGGGGTTTAAGTAATTGGCCCAATTGGTAAGCAGGTTGGTAAATTTATCCGCACCTGCCGCAATGGGTATCAACCCGTAGGTGAATTTTAAAAGTGTTTGTACTTCGTTGGTTTTTTTAATGCTTTGTTCCATGTCTGTAATTTTTTAACGTTAGAGACATGTCATTAAAAAAGGGTTACATTTTTTGAGAGTAATTGATTAAGTCGATATCGTTCAGCAGTGCCTGTATTAACTTATGCTATATCTCAGCAATCATAGTCAGTATAGTGCGATATTCATCAATCAAATTCGGGTAATCCAGCCGGAACGCGGCAGTTTCAGTAAACCCATACCGTTCATAAAAAGCTTTTGCAGGGCTGCTATCCATAACCATCAGCCACATTACAGCACAGTGTTGCTGCTTTGCCCAATCAATAATAAAGGCCATAATAATTTTGCCGGCGCCTTTTCCTGTAGACTGCTTCAGCAGGTAAAGTTTGCTTATTTCCAGGCCGCGTTGCCGGGGTCTGTCGGGATGAGGCTTTTGTTTTATCTTTATATAGCCAATAAGCTCATCATCAGCATAAACAAAAAAATAATTAACGTCAGGCTTTGTCAAATCGGCAAGAAGCGCAGCTTTATCATAAACCCTGGCCATATAAGCTTCGCCTCCGTCGCTCCACAGGTAAGTATAGTTTTGTCTGTAGCTTTCTATAGCGATATCGGTCAGCGTGTCAATCCAGCTAACATCACAAGGAAATATCTTTATCAAATTGCGTAGCTTGCTTTAAAGTTTTTATTTCAAAAAATCCTCAACTATTTGTAACCCTTTTTTGCCTGGGCACACTATAAGGTATAGTCCCGGCAACGCCCGGGCAAAGATACTTTTAATATAAAATGAGCGACGAAGAAATTGTTGAAAGGGTAGTAAACGGAGAGCAGCACTTGTATGACCAGCTAATGCGTAAATATAATTCAAGAATGTACCGCATTGGCATGTCTATAGTTAACGACGATAAGGAAGCAGAGGATATTATGCAGACCGCTTATATTAATGCTTACAGGCAACTCAGAAGTTTCCAGGGCCGCTCAAGCTTCGCTACCTGGCTTACGCGTATACTTATATACGAAGCCTTATTGCATAAAAAAAGAAAATTAAAACTACAAAAAGTGCTGATGGAAAGACCAAACATCGACTTTCATAACGATACCCCATTAAAGGGGCTTATGAACAAGGAATTAAAAGGACTGATAGAAGGCGCCGTGGCAAAGTTACCTGAAAAATACAGGATGGTTTTTGTAATGCGCGAGATACAGGAGATGAGCACAACCGAGACTATGGAAGCGCTTAACATCGGCGAATCTAATGTAAAAATACGTTTAAGCCGTGCTAAAGAAATGCTGCGCACCGAGTTATTGAGCTACTGGCAGCCTCAGCAATTATTTGAATTTAACCTGGTTAGATGTGATGTGGTGGTATCTTTTGTGATGCAGGCAATTGCGGGCAGGGCCGTATAAAACTTAATCAAACTTACCGAAGGCTTAACCTGGTAAGTTTGATTAACAGGTGCTATTTTGCAATTTTTTTAGGCGGCGCAGGCTTAACGGCAACCAGTTGGGCAGCTGCTGATTTAGCAGGAGCGGTTTCTTTTTTTGATGCCACAGCCGGTTTAGTGGTTTGCACGGCTGATGGTTTTGGCGCGCTATTCGCCGAATCAGCTGATTTTAGTGCAGGCGCTTTTTCAGCTTTTGCAGGTTTGGCCAATTTTTTCGCCAGCTGTTTGGCATGCTTCTCAATTTCTTTGTTGATCTTTTTAGAGTTATGACCAAGTTTTGCCGCAAATGCCGTAAGTTCTTTTATCAGGCCTTCTTTAATGGTTTTCTTTTCAGCGGCCTTTTCTTTATTTGTTGCTTCTGTATTTTCCTTTTTCATGGTTTATGGATTGCGACAAAACTAAATTATAACAATGTTATTTCAATATTATCATTGTGTTAAGTGCGGTGTCGTATATTAATATTGAGTTAGTAATCAATTATAAATGAGCGCTTTTTATAAATGACTTTAGGAAGTACGCCGAATACGTTAAATTTATGTCCACCGTCGCGTAAACCAAATGAAAACTGATAAATCTTCTGCAATTGTCTCCCCCGGCAAAGTACCCACTGAACTTGATCTTTCCGGTTTCCTTTACCGTGCTATTGATGCATCGGCAATGATCGACGTAAAAAAATGGGTACCTGCGTTTGATGCCATACCTGTTGACCCGTATATAAGGGAGGGCTATCGGTATAAAAGCATCGCATGGTTCAGGATAAAACACCGGAAAGCGTCTGCCATTGCAGGGATTGATGAACGCATAGCTGTAGTTAATGAATTGAGCGGCATGAATCCTGAAGAAAGCCGGCGTTACCAGAGCGTCGGCAGGCCCGATTGGCATGCTGACGAAACAGGTTATGATTGCTGGAACCTGCCCCAGTATGCCATGCAGCAATCGGCTAAATATAACCCCGTGCACGGAGACATACGGCGGGAGTATCCCCGCATTAGCAATACAATTACCGATAGTGAAGATTTTCACCGGATGCTTATCATTTATGCCACCTTTTTCGACTGGGGTGACGCTATTGTGCTTGTTCAATTTCAGCGAATTGATTGCCTGCAGGATCGCGCAGGTCTGCCCGCTGTTGAGGGCTTTCACCAGGACGGTAACCGTCACGTAGGTATGCTCATAGTAAACCGCAATAACCTTACCGCCGACTCAGGTGTTAGCCAATACGTGATGGACGATAACGGCAAAAAGACAGATGAATTGATATTTAACGAAGTTATACCCGCCGGTCAGCTGATTTTCTGGAATGATAAACGAGTGTGGCATTACGGGACGGAACTTAAGGTTGCCGACCCTGGTGTTAATGGAGGGCGGGGAACGCGGGATATCATCATCATGAGCGCTAAGACGCCGCCGGCGAATATGCCGCTGGGGCCTGTTTGCTCTTTTCAATAAAAAAGGCTGCTAAGGTATTTCATTACTTTGCCACGGTTTGTACATCGCCGATAACGCCGTTAAATCTTCCGGGTATGTGTAAGATGATATCGGCTATCTTTTATAAACCTGCCTGATTAACAATATTCATCGCATAACTATCATCCAAAAACTTATTGATAATAAACGACGCAAGGTTAAACCATGCATAGCAGCCATTAAGCACCCAGGCGTCAGAACTCACAATCAGCCGGTTTTCGGCGATCAAATATTTGTCAGGCGCGTTGTCCAGGTATATATCCCAGGCAAAGCCATGTTCCGCAGCTATTGCATAACACAATGTTTTAAGGCGCCCGCTGTTTGATACCGGTGCGTCGAATATCCATACCACATGCCCGGCGCCGAGCAGTTGTAATGCTTTACCTACAGTAATCAGAACATTATCGGTTTGCTTTACCCTTTTGTATGATCCGTGTACCGATGATATATCGCGATAGCAGCCATCCAGGCCTCTGAAAACAAAACCACCCGACAAAAGTGTTTCTAGTATGATAACGACATTAAAGCCATCCAGATATATGGTTTTACCACGGATATCCGCTGCTGTTACTTCTTTGTTTTTCCGGGTTTCTATGTCCTTTGCCGAGCAGGCCATCCCCTGCAGGGCCAGTATCTGCCGCTGCCTCAGCCGGTACCTGTTGCCAACTAATTCAAGGGTAGCCCGCAGCGGGTAATCCTTGCTCAGTAAATAATGCATATCGTCCAGCGCCTGCAAAAGTTTTTTCTGCTCTTTTGCAGACCCAAACAGCTCTTCATCATGCGGGTCCTTTCCCCTGTTTCTGCGCGCGTCAGATTGCTGCTCAACCATAATTTTTTTTAACTGCATCAAATGCAGGTTGTCAATCCGGGCAACCTGCTATTTTTTGCAATTTAATCAGAACGCTATATCAACTACAACTTTGCCTTTGTTTAATCCACCCGAAAGATAGCTGTAAGCATCTTCTATTTGCGATGGTATAAATTTAACCGGATCGACATTTGGCGCCAATTTACCTGCCTCTATCATTGCTGTCGCCTGCTGTAAAATTTCACCGTGGTGAGCGCGGCCTTTTCCGCTGATGAGCGGATACAATGTAAACACACCCGAGTAAGTAGCTCCTTTGAAGGATAACGGCGCCAGATGATGAGTTCCCCAGCCTAGTATACTGATAACGTGACCGTAATATTGCTTTACCGCATTAAACGAAGCATCAAGAACCGCCCCGCCTACGGTATCAAAAACAATATCAAAACCTTCACCACCCGTACAGGCATTAACATATTCATCTACTGTCAGGGTTGTATGGTCTATAGGCTGCGCGCCATAATTCCTTATCATTTCGTGGTCTTTAGGCGAGGCCGTACTGAAAACATTAGCGCCTTTAGCTTTTGCTATCTGGATAGCAATATGGCCTACGCCACCCGCACCGCCGTGTATGAGCACATTTTTTCCGGAGCCAACATTAGCGCGGTCAACCAATCCTTCCCAGGCGGTAATAAAAATCAGCGGCAGCGCTGCAGTGTCATGCATGCTCAGGTTTTTAGGTTTTGGCGCTATAAGGTATGCATCCACCGCCGCATATTCTGCCAGGGAGCCCGGAATACCTGCTATACCGCCGGTCATGCCGTAAACTTCATCGCCCGTGTTGAAATTTTTTACGCCTTCGCCAACCTGAGCGACGGTTCCGGCCAGGTCTATTCCGAGGATGGCAGGCAACTTAGCCCTGGCGTGGGCAGCCTGACCGGATTTGATTTTAATGTCCAGCGGATTAATTCCGCTCGCCTCAATTTTAACCACTACCTGCCCCGGGCCCGCTATTGGGGTGTCCAATTCCGCGGTAACATACGGGGCGTTAAATTCTTCTAAAATAAGTGCTTTCATAATTATGTAATAAAAGGATAGCCTGTTATTATCCGGCTATCCGGTGCATCAGCTAAATAATTTCGATATTAAGGGAGCTATATCCAGTTGACTTACTGCCGCATCGCTTAGGCCATAGCGTTCAGCAAGGTAACTCACCTGATTATAAACAAGATAGTTATTTTGTTTCTCATCCTGATAAGCCAATATTTTCAGCGGCAAATCAAGCGCGGCCAATGGGTTCATCTGCATCACAGCTCCGCCCCTCGCGGCGTTACCAAATAAAATAAATTCTATCGGTAGTGTTGTAATGCCAGCTTTCCAGGCCTCGGCTTGCTGGTCAATCCGCGCATAAATCTTAACACCGTATTCTTTCAAAGCTTTTTCAAGCAGGTCGATTGCGTCTTTTGGAGCAGGTTTAACCTGTAGCAAGGTGGCGCCATAAGTTTTCATCGCTATTTTTATTTAAATTTTCAATTATTTTTAGCGCATCAGTCAGTCTATCGCCGGGGCAGCCGGAAAATCTACGGGAATTTCAGTTGCCGCGTACGCATAATTGGTATAAACCCGCATAGCTATAAACCCTATCAGTTCCATCAAAGCATCCTCATTAAAGCCTGCATCAAAAAATTGCTGCAATAATGCTCCGTCGGCATGTCCTTTGTTTCCTGCAATCGATTTTGCGAGCTGCACAATGGCATTGATTTTAGCATCGGATGAATATCCTTTACGTATACCGATAGTCTCATCAGTTGTTAAGCCGTACTTCAATGCTGCCACCGTGTGGCCTGCTAAACAATAAGCACAGTTATTCAATTGAGATACTACCAGGGCAATCGCTTCACGCTGTTTACCGTTAAAGACTCCCCTGCTAAGCGTTGCATCCAAATCAAGAAATGCTTTAAGAGCAGTTGATGAATAACCCATTGTTGCATAAAGGTTAGGCACTTTTCCTAACCGGCGCTGCATGCCTTCAAATAATACTTTTGATTCGGGGCTTACCTGGTCTATTGTTGGGACGATTATTTTTTTCATTTTAGCGGAGTTTTATAGTGATTTTCTTTAAGTGAAAACCTTGTGTTTTGATACTCCAAAGTTAGCGCGGGATAAGACGCCCGAACATGGACAAAAAGGGATTAGTCCTGCACTTTTGTGCCGGTTAGTTGTTAACCCTGTAATAATTATTCCATATCGGCCACGATCGAAATCCCCGTCTGGTCACGAAACGATTGTGGTGAAACTTTAGTAAACTTCTTAAAGAAACGGCTAAAATAAAACTCATCTGAAAAATTTAAAGCGTAAGCTATCTCTTTGATGCTTTGCCTGGTAAGATGTAATTTCTTTTTAGCTTCGAGTACAAGCCTTTCCTGTATCATCAGTGATGGCGATTTGCCAAAATACCGCTGACTTTTTTTTGTAAGGGTGTTTGGCGTCATCGCCAACAGTCTGGCGTAGTCAGCTGGTTTGTGCAGGCTGAGATAATTTTGTTCGAGCAACCGAATAAAAGCTTCCATCTGCTCGTCTTTTTCTCTTTCAGCAGATGGGCCGGCCATGGTTTTTAATTTAATACTACTGGATTTTGCAAGAAAAAGCTGCAGGTATGAACGCAGCACTACCTCATCAGGTTCGTTTGCAGAGAACTCCTCTATCATGTCGGCACATAACGAACAAAAAGTTTCCGCATCCGAAGCACCAAGATTTACAGAAGGCTCGATATAGATATTATTAAACAATAACCCGTTGCATGACACTCTTTCCTTATGATATTCAATACAATAAAAGTCACCGTGGAATTGAATAGCAAAACCTCCCAAAGGAGTTTCATGTTGTATCGCTAATTTTTGCAGCGGGGTTGAAAAAAGTAAAACCGGGGCCCTGAAAGTAAATGTACCAATGTCAGCTTTATAAGTGCCTGCTCCTTTAGTCAGAAAAATTACGTTGTAAAAAGGGAACCGGGCAGCATTTTCAAGGAACGTCCCGGCGATTTCGTGGACACCCATTAACATGTTTTTGTCAACAGAGAGAAGCGGCTTCAAGCAAGTAAAATATGCGGCAAAATACAAATTGAAATCAAGGCATGCAATTCCCCGCCGGATTTAAACGATGATTGATTCAATATTTCGGAGCTTCTGCCGAAAATCCTCCCGGTTGTACCCGTGCTGTCTAAAAGTTAACCGCATTATATCAGGCCGGATATACAGGCCATATATACCTTCTATTAGCATTATACCTTTACAGCCACAGGCGGTATCAACTGTATGTACATACTTAAAGGAATTCGTCAGGAAATCGTAAACCTGGTCAACCACTTTTATAATAATGTTTTCGCAGGGAAAACGTTCCTGGTTTTGAACGCAGGTGAGGTATTCGTTGCAGGTCATGCAAAAGTCGAGATGGTATCCATCGGCGTGCAGCTTCATCAACCGGTGGGTAAGTTCCTTATTCACCAGCCGGCCGGCCCCTGCATCTGTAAGAAAGTGATTTTTCATAACCGTCTTATTATCTAAATAAGGGCTATGAAATCTACGTGCCAATGTCTTAAATATCGATAAGGGCAACTAATGACCTTTTTTATATTTTTTAATAACGATATTTCGCTAACATCATCAAGCTTAATGAAATATAGCTGAAGCGATACAATTAAAATTCCTGTTTAAAGTAATCAATTTAAACAGGGTCCAAAAGCAGCCAGCAGTCCAAATCAGTATAGAATTACCGGAATACATTTCATACAGATACCGCTTTGCCATGGGAGGCATGGCTTTGGACTAATGCAGACAGGGCATTTGACATCAAACATCATAATTGATAATGTCAAGGCTAGATTTCGGCGACCTAAAAAAACAAAGTATTGCGCAGCTACAAGGTTATCTTCCTCCCCTGCTCCGGGAAAATCAAGTTTAGCCCCAGTTTGTTCTCGCTTTTTAATTGCAACTTCAATGCGCGGATATTGGATTCCGGCGGTTTAACGTGGGTAATAACCAGTTTGAATCCTTTCAATGCCGGTTCGCCCGTTAACCCGGCCAAATCATCCATTTCTCTCATCAGCCATCTTGGGGTAAGGTGACCGAATAGCGTTTTATCAGGCTGTTCATCCCGGAAGGACGTTTCTATCATTATTGCTTTCAGTTTTTTGCTTTTTATTAAAGGCGCTACAGATGTCCATAGCTTATGTAGTTTATCGCTTTTTTCCACTTCATCAGGGCCAACATCCCCTAAATATAAAATATAAGCATCTTTATTTTTCAGCAAAAAAGCAGAGCTGGAAAGGTTTGAGTGGCTAAGCGGATAAGTCGTAACGCTCATAGCAGTATTTTTCACGGCGGTAACACTATCCGGCGATAATGGTCTATAGTGATATTTCTTTAGTTGCGGCGCATCTCCCTCATCGGTGAAGTTTGCCCAACTTGCCCAGGTAAAGTAATGGCTTTTAATGGTTTCGAGCGTGCTGGCCAGCCCGTAAATAGTTTTTGCTGAATCATCAGGTGAGTTAATTATTAATCCTGATACATGATCGAGGTGCGCGTGCGAGATAAAATAAGCCTTGATATATTTTTTTAACACCTTATCTGCCGGGATATTAAATACTTTGTTGGCCACAGCCCTTTCGATACCGTAGTGCAGCGTGCCTGCGTCCAGGCACACATAGTCATTTGTCCCGGCAGGTGCAATCATGTACGCGGAAAGATTGCTCTCGTCGATGCCGCCTTTAACGCCAAGCGGTACAATTTTGAATAACGACGTGGTTTGGGCCATCCCCGGATGCGGAAGTAACAACAGGTTTAATATTATGATTATTAAATATTTACGAAGCATAAGAAGAAATATCTGATTAAGACGGGGAAATCTTAAAACAACAGGCCCAAATTATCATTATAAATCAACATGTTTCAAGCCGAAATGTTAATATTATAGTAACAAATTATAACTAATCGCTCTTCGCTAACAGCTAATCAATTATATTTGAAGCTGAACAACCTGATGGAAAAAAAAAAAATACTTGTCACCGGCGCCAGCAAAGGGTTAGGACTGGCCATTTCAAAAAAACTGTCGGGTGATTACACGCTGGTTTTACATGCATCCAAACCGGAAAGCTTCACTGAAGAAATCCCTGGCAGCCATATTTTATGTGCCGATTTCTCCGACACAGATGCTATCAACAATTTCTGCAAACGACTAAAAAAAGAGCACAGCGACTTGTACGGCGTGATCAATAATGCCGGCGTTACTTACGATAAACCCCTGAATTATCAGCCGGAACGCGAAATAGAAGCCATGCTGAATGTAAACCTGAAAGCCCCTATCCTGATTTGTAAAACAGTGATAAAAATGTTCAGCCTCACGCAAAAGGGGGTCATTATCAACATCAGCTCGGTGGTTGGCGAAAGCGGCAATGCTTTTCAGTCGGTTTACGCGGCTACAAAGGCAGGACTGGCAGCACTATCGCGCTCATTGGCGCAGGAGGCGGCGGCAACCAATACGGAACATGGCATCAGGGTATTGAGCGTGTCGCCGGGATTTATCGAAACAGATATGACGGCGGGAATTCCAGAAGCCATCAGGCAAAAATATTTTAATATGATACCCGCTAAGCGGTTTGGCAGGGCGGATGATGTGGCGGATACAGTAGCTTTCCTCCTATCAGATAAGGCATCATACATTAACGGAACAAATATTCATGTTAACGGTGGTTTAATATGACAGCGAAAGAAAGAGCAGACTATTTCGACATTATTCAAAACGGCAACCTCGTAGGCGTCGACCCGGCGAATTTGCTGCTTCACGGCCCTACCAAACGGCTGGTAAACGCCTATCACTGGCACTCGCCAAATAAAGGCATTGTAGCCAGCTACTCCCCAACAGAACGTGATGTGGAGGATCACTTTAATGTGTTTCGCGGTGTTGATCAGGTGGAAGCTTTCGCACAAGCTACTATTGTATCCTGCGCCACTTTTCTGCAGTGCCGCAAACAAAGTTGCCTGCCCGATGTATTAAGAGATTCATTTGTACCGGCGTTCATCAGCATCGGCAATGTAAGTTTTCAAAATTATCTTGAATTTGGCGATACATTTATCAGCATCGGCAATATTACATTTTGGAAATGGCGGCAAATGGTGTGCGATGGCCGCATATACCGCGTACCAAAGGGCTTAAACCTGGATCATTATTTTAAAGACTTCACAGACGAACGGCTATTAAACTATGATATTAGCAGCGATTTTATAAAAGTAGCCGAACTGCATGATATTACAGGCCGCGCCATCCTTATTGAACAATTTAACAAACTAGCATAATATGGAAAACTCAAACGAAAGAAAAGAAATACTCGATGGCTTACTGGAAGTACTCCGGACGGTACGCACCATCGACCCGGCCAGGCTGGAGGGCGTTACCGAAGAAACCGACTTTTTAACAGATATGAATACACCATCAACCGAGCTGATTAATATTGCTGCCAAGGTTGAGCAAAAATTCGACATCGAGTTTGAGGATGAAGACATCGATCGTATGGGTTCGAAGGTAAAAGATGTTATCGACCTGATTATAATGGTAAAAGAGCGCGGAGCAAATAAATAACTATGATTGCAGCAGGCAGAAAAGTAGCAGTTGTTGGCATGGGCGGAGCTTTTCCGACCTGTAAAGATTTGAACGATTTTGACAGAAAACTATTTGCAGGCGAAAGCATGATACGCGAATGGCCCAAGGCGCTGCAATATCCTAAACAAATCCGTTCGACCGTTGCAGGATATATCACCGAAGAGGAAATGAACCTGGAAGCCATTCACCCGGTTCCGGAAACAGAATGGCCGGAAACCTACGTAGACCATTTAGGCAGAATACCAGACATGAACCTGGCAACCGCCGATTTGGGCTGCGTTTGGGCAATGATTGGCGCGCTGGAAGCGATAAAAATGGCCGGCTGGACCACCGAAGAAACCGAATCTGAACAGACCGGAGTGGTTATAGCGTCGGGCGGTGGTGGCAACGTGGTATCACGCCATGCATGGCATGCTTTTTATGAGTTGGGTAAAAAAACAAGGATGGCGGGCTCGCATACGGTAGACAGGGCAATGTCATACCGTGAAGCAGCAAACGTTTCCTGTTTAATAAAAAACAAAGGGGTTTGTGAATCTATCATTTCAGCATGCGCTACCGGCTTGGGAAATATAGGTTACGCATATCGCCTGATAAAATTCGGACTGCAGGACAGGGCGATATGCGGCGGCGTGGAAGGCACGGCGCTGGAAACTTTTATCGGCTTTGATGCCATGCAGGTTTTAAGCAAGGGCTTCTCTCCTGCCGAAAGCTCAAGGCCGTTCGATGTTAAACGTAATGGCTTTGTGTGTTCGTTTGGCGCCGGCATTGTTGCGTTGGAAGAATACGAAATGGCAAAGGCCCGCGGCGCTGACATACTTGCCGTTATCGATGAATATTTCAACAATTCCGACGGAGACGGCAATATGTTTTATCCATCGTACGATGGGCAGCGCAGACTTTGGAGAGGATTAATGGCAGGCGGTAATGTAAAACCTGATGTAGTAAAAGTACACGGTACAGCAACTCCGGTGGGCGACATTATCGAGCTGGTTAGCGTAGTAGAGTCGATAGGTGAAAACGGGTACAGCATCTGTGCGCCCAAATCACAGTTCGGGCATATGCTCGGTGCTGCGGGTTCGGTTGAGTTTATTACCGCCCTGCTGATGCTTAAAAACCAAAAAGTATTGGCGAATAAAAATTCTGACAACCTGAACACTGAGTTGGAGAACTTTCAGCAAAAACCAGGCTGGAATGGGCCGATGAAACCCGCCGCAGAATACCGTCATTTGATCTCGCAGGATATAGTAGCGAAAGAAATTAACCAGATTGTTTGCCTGAATTATGGTTTTGGCGGTACTAACAGCGCAATGGCAATCTCGAGGGACATATAATGATTGATAATAAAAATAAGGTAGCCGCAGTTTTCGGGGTGCGGAATGAAAGTTCCATTGCGTGGGATATAGCTGTTAAATTGCATCGTTCGGGCTGCACGGTGGCATTAAGCTACGTTGCCGATACTAAGGACGAGGTTTTATACCTGATGGAGCAAAACGGCATGGATACCGCCCTTGCAGGTTTGGCCGATGTTCGCAATGAGGATGATATTTCTGCATTTTTAAAACTGGTTCATCAAATTGCCGGACCTATAAATTATTTACTGCATGGCGTAGCTTTTGGCAGTCAGTCGGTAATGTGCTATAGCCTGCCCGGAAGCAACGAACCGGCGCCATCGTACATCGATATCCCATTTGAGGATTTTATGGATGCCTTTAATATCAGCGCTTATTCGTTGCTTCGCATTTGCCGCGTTGCCGAACCGTTGCTGGCAAAAAATGCTTCCATATTAACGCTTACATATAATGCTTCGCAAAGGGTATTCCCTGGTTATGCCGGCATGGCCATTTGCAAGGCGGCCCTTGAAAATATAATGATTTACCTGGCCAGTTATTTCCGGGGCGAAAAAAGTGCCCGTGTAAATGCCATTTCGGCCGGCCTGGTGATGACCACGTCTTCTGGCGGTATTTTCGGGGTACGTAAATTAAGAAAGATGGGTAAGTTCACTGCACCATTGGGCAACATAGATGCCGGTGATGTAGGCGACGCTGCATTATATTACTTCTCGGATTTATCAAAAAAAGTCACCGGCAATATCCACTATGTAGACGGTGGCTTTAATATTATGGGATTAGGGGTTGATGGAGAAGGAAATTAAAAAAGCGATAAATGAACTGCTGCCCCAACGATTTTCAGCCGGGAACGACATCGTGTTTATCCCCGATTTCGAAGAATCATTTACGGAATCGTTCAAAAACAAAGTTTATACCGCTAATGAAATAGCTTATTGCAATCAATTTGAAAACCCGCTGCTGCGCTATGCGTCTACCTGGGCGGCCAAAGAAGCTGTTTATAAAGCTATTAAACAGGTCGATCCCTCAGCATTAGGACCTAAAAAGATAGAGATATTGCGGGATAAGCCAGTTGGCCGCCCTGTTGTAGTTTTACACAGGCAAGGCGCTAAATTTGATATCGCATTAACCATCTCGCATGATGGTGATTATGCCTGGGCAATCGCGTTTATCGAAAATATCCAATAACCATAAAATGACCGACCATTATTTTGAAAATGATTGGGTTACGCTACATTATTACAAATTTGGCAATGGCCCAAAAGTGATGCTGGGCTTTCATGGTTATGGCATGCATGGTAAGCAGTTTAAGCTGCTGGAGCCTGCGCTGGGCGATGCATACACCTTTATTGGCTTCGACCTTTTTTTTCATAAACAGACCAGGCTTAAGGATCAAAGCCTTCCTGCTGTTAAAAAAGGCATCACAAAAAAACAATTTGCAGAATTGATTCTGGAGTTTTGCAAATATGAAGGTATCGGGCGTTTTTCAATTATCGGCTATTCAATGGGTACCCACTATGCCAGTGTTGTTACCGAAGAGCTCCCGCATTTGATCGATGAATTTATAATAGCAGCCCCTTCCTCTTTAAATCCTGGCAAACTGATACCATTTTTCAGCAAGGGCAAAGCCGGTAATAAGATATTAGAGAAAATGGCGCTGAATAAAACCTTTTTAGTCAGGATGCTAAAAACCTTCAGAGGGTTAAGAATAATTGATGCGGAAGCTTACAAAATCCTATTTGGCGAAATAGGTACCGAAGAATTACGCTATAATTTTTACGCCTGCTTTACCTACCTGCGCACTTTTGAAACCGACGAACCACGGCTGCTGCACGCATTGAATCACCAAAACATCAAAAGCATTTTTATATTTGGCAAACGCGACAAATCTTTTCCGCCTGGTATTGGGAAGGATTTCATCGCTAAAGTAAAACACGCCAAAGTAATAGTGCTTGATGAAGGTCATGAAATGATAAAGAAGAATTTTGTGACCCGGCTAACAGAATCGCTGCTATGATAATTAAAGCAAAACCACTCCCTTTGCCTGTTATTAAATATGGCTCTGCCATGCTGATGTGGTTTTTCAGGCGGCGCTTCAACAAGATGATTATCGATCCAATCGATATCAAGCCCAACCATTCGTACATCCTGATGTGCAACCATTTTGGCTTTTTAGATGGATTTTTTTCGTACTATGTGGCCTTTAAGCACATCGACAAGCAACAGAAACTAAAGGGCCTGTACACCATGTCGCTAAAAAAGCAGATGGAGAAAAACTGGTGGTTAAAGTACTGCGGATCATTTTCTGTAGAACCTGGTAAGCGTTCAATAGACGAGAGCCTTGACTACGCTGCAGAAGTACTCAGCACACCGGGCAATATCCTGCTTTATTATCCCCAGGGCAATCTTGAGTCGCAGCATATCCGTCAGATTGAATTTAAAGATGGGATCTATGAAATAGTTACCCGCCTTAAAGGTAATTGCCAGATGATATGGAACAGTACCATTCTTGAATATTACGAAAGCACTAAACCCTCGGCTTATATGAATATGCTGGATTGCGGAACCAATAACAATTTTGATTTTGAAGCGCTAAAGAAAAACATAAACGCCCATCATTTACAAAGTATGCGAAAGATTGTGCGATTCACGCATGAAGAGGGAAATTTGACTTATTGATTAAATAATTTTTTTGTTTTATTTGCCGTGCCACAAATTTCCAAATCCTCCCTTAGGAGCAAAATATCGACAGAAAATTGAATCGCAATAGGGCGCGCTCCGTAGGCGCGTGACCCCGCATGCCATGTTGCGCACCTACGGAGCACTGATATCGTTGGGATTTTTTCCAACAAATATCAGGACCTTAGCGAGCCTGCATTGTTATTAAATTAAAACCGGCTATTTACTGCCCTACTCTTTTCAACCCTGCTTTCGCATCGTTATCTATATCTGTTTGATAATCATGCGATCTCATATCAAGCGCCTGGTGATAATAATAGGCTGCCTTCTGGTTCTCTTTTATTTCCCCGTAAATATTGCCGATCATCAACGCGGCATTTGCAGCGTAATAGTAACTGGTCTCCTTACCAATGGCTATTGCCTTTTGATAGTTTAACACAGCTTCATAGTTTTTATTAATCTTGTCATTTATCCGCCCCAAATAATAATAGTATTGAATTTTATCGCGGGTTAGTTTAAGCCCGTTTACGTCCTTGTTGGCCAGTTGTGCCATAGCTTTGCTGTAATATCCACCGTCGAAGTACAGCCGCGCTTTAAGCAAATCGATGTCCGGCCGGGGCTCACTGGCCTCGCGCAATGCGATCTTATCTTTGGGGTCGGTGGTAGTGCCTTTTGTGCGGGCCAGCTTCATGTAGGCATTATACCGGTCGGAGTCGTTCTGCAGCAAGAAGAAGTAAGCTAACTTAACATAAGCGTCTTTGATATAAGCTGTGCCCCGGTATTCATTCACATATTTACCCAATGCTACAGGGGTATCCTTATCAAGGCGATTAAGCAAGGCATTCCCCAGCATATAGTACATGGGAGGCACATTAATATACCGGTTTGACTTTGGGGCAGCTTCTAAAAACCTGATAGTTTCATCGTTATGTGCAGTTTTTGATGAAACATAGCCTTGCAAGTATGCTTTTAACATGCTGTTGTTATCCATACCATCGAGGTACCCTATCAGTTTATCAAAGCTGTTTTTACTGCGCAGCACATTGATTTCGGTGATACATAAAAACCAGATTACCTCGTCATTATAAAAACTAAAGCTGGAATCGGGCAGCTCTTTCTTAAGCTCAAGCAATTGATTAACGCCATATTGTGCATTACCTTTCATTCCCATCATCCCGGCTATCCATTTAAAATTTGCTGGTATATTACCAAAAATAATATTCACCAGCGCCAGGCTCTTTTTATTGGGTAAAAAGTTGGGGAACCTTTTGCTGTTGTCTTTCAGTAGACTGTTTGCACTCTTAGCATCTGAGCCCGACGACATATAATCACCAAACTTAGCTTTCAGAAATGACCATTGCAGGTAAATTTCTGCTTGCGAGAACAAATAAAAGGGGGAATTTTTATCGTTCTCTTCCAGTGCAGATATCCTCTCTGACTTTCTGTCCTTCAGCTTTTCGTAATCGCTCTTACTTTCAGATGCCAGCAGACTGAAATAATCTATATAGTTTTCCAGCAGCACCACAATGCCATTGGCCGGGTTAAGTTGTTTTTCCTTGGCGATGAGTTGCCGTGCCTCATTCATCCGCAAGCTAAGAATGGCTTTGTAGGCATCGATACAGGTAGCATCGTATACAAAATTTGCCCGCGCTGCGAGGCTGGAAAATAAAAAGAGGGGAAAAATGAGCAGGTATTTTTTTAACATCGCGGACAAAGATATTGAAAACATTCAGGAGGCATTAAAGTCTTTATTAACTGCTTTGAAGGTGATATGTTTCATAAAAGTATAACCAGCAATGTTTTAATACTTTACAAAACTCATAACTAAATCTGTAAGCCTCCCGTATAACATCGTAATTATTTTTTAAGTAGAATTGGTTACCCCTGTATTTATAAATTTGCTTATCGAATAATAGTTTTAAGTAGAATTTATCACCCCTGGTTAATTAACTTTTGTACACCCGTAACCGAAGTGCAGAAAAGAAACGATGAACAATTTGCTGATACATCAACTATTTGAGCTGCAAAAAAATAAAACTCCTGACGCCGCAGCCATTATTTTCGGTGACACAACCCTTACTTATGCAGGGCTTGCGGAAAAGGCCGATAACCTTGCTGGAGCAATTCTTGCGGCTTCGCCTGATTCATTAAATGCGGGTGTAAGCACGCATCGCGCCATTGAAACTATTGTTAGTGTTTTGGCGATCTTAAAATCAGGCAAATCTTATTTGCCGCTCGACCCTGAATATCCGAAGGAACGTTTACAGCAGATTGCTACCGACTCAAAAATCGATTTGTGTTTATCGCTTTCTGCGCAGAAAGATTTATTTGAATCGCTGGGTATAAGTGTTTTAGCATCTGATAAACCATATCCGAAAAATACTGAAAGCATAGCCGAAAGTAAATCGGCATGCTACGTTTTATATACTTCTGGCTCAACCGGTACACCCAAAGGCGTATCAATGGGACACGCTGCTTTAGCTAATTTATTGCAATGGCAGCAAAAAGAGTCGATATCTGGTCCCGGAGTCAATACACTGCAGTTTGCTCCGCTTACTTTCGATGTATCTTTTCAGGAGATTTTTGCAACTTTAACCACCGGCGGCACCTTGGTTTTGGTTGATGAGGATATGCGGGTGGACCCGAGCCGCCTGCTCCGCTATATTTCGGATTATTCAGTTAATCGTATCTTTTTGCCGTTTGTTGTGCTTCAGTATTTGACTGAAGCGGCGGATGCTGAAAAATATTTTCCTGCCTGTTTGCAAGAAGTGATAACGGCCGGAGAGCAACTAAAAGTAACCCCGCAGGTCGTTCGTTTCTTTTCAGCTTTGCCCGGTTGCGTTCTGTTTAACCAGTATGGGCCTACTGAAACCCATGTGGTTACACAATTAAAACTTGATGGTGACCCGGCCCAATGGCAGCCGCTTCCGAACATAGGCATCCCTATCGATGAAACTGAAATCCTTATCCTTGATGAGGAATTAAATAAGCTTCCTTATGGCGAAACCGGCGAGTTGTGCGTTGCAGGCGTAAGCCTTGCCGACGGCTATCTGAACCGCCCGGATATGACTGCGGAAAAATTTGTTGAATGGAAAGAATCGGCAGATAAAATTACCCGCATATATCGCACGGGAGATTTGGCGCGCTACCTTCCCGACGGTAATATAGAATACCTCGGCCGCAGGGATACGCAGGTGAAAATCCGCGGTAACCGGGTTGAAATTGGTGAAATTGAGGTATTAATCAACCAACTGGACAACATTAAACAGGCTGTTGTGATTGCGCGGGAAGATGTGCCGGGACAAAAACGCCTGGTGGCTTATATGATTTCGGCTAACGACATTGAAGACAGCGACGCTGTCCGCAAACACATCGAACAACACCTGCCCGATTTTATGTGGCCTTCCGCCTATGTTTGGGTTACCGGATTCCCGAAAACTACCAGCGGAAAGGTTGACCGCAAAGCTCTGCCAAAGCCCGATATTAAACGCCCGGAATTGAGTGTGCTTTATAAGGCGCCATCAACCATCATTGAAAAAAACATCAGTAACGTATGGGTTGAATTGTTGCTGCTGGATAAGGTTGGGATGGATGATAATTTTTTCCTGCTCGGCGGAAACTCGATATTGGCTATGAAAACGGTATCGGTATTGAAAAACCGATTTGGCTACGAGATACCTATCACTAAGCTCTATCAATTCCCCACAGTTGGCGGCATGGCAGGCTTCATTGGTGGCGATAGTAAGCAGGCATCATTCACTTTCAAAAAAGATAAAGACAAAAAGGCTAATAGCGATATAGCCATCATCGGCATGGCTGGCCGTTTTCCCGGTGCAAATAACATCGATGAATTCTGGGATTTATTGATCGAAGGCCGCGAAGGGACCAGCTTTTTCAGCGATGCTGAACTGGATAAATCGATCTCGCCACTGCTCAAACAGGACTCTGCTTATGTTAAAGCAAGGGGCGTCATTAGCGGTGCTGATGAATTCGACGCGGCCTTTTTTGGTTTCAACCCCCGTTCGGCGGAGCTAATGGATCCGCAGCAGCGGGTATTTTTAGAAATAGCCTGGGAAGCGTTGGAAACTACGGGTTACCTGCCACAGAAATACAGTGGTTCGGTAGGTGTATTTGCGGGATGCGGGTACAATACTTATTTTACCCATAACGTATTGGCTCACCCGGAGAAAGTTGATCAATACGGTCAATTCAACGTGCGCACGCTGAATGAGAAAGATTATATAGCGACTCGTACCGCTTACCAGCTTAACTTGAAAGGCCCTGCTGTTGCTGTGTATTCAGCCTGTTCAACTTCGTCGCTGGCCATCGCACAGGCGGTCAGCGCCATTCGCGACGGACAATGCGACGTTGCTTTAGCGGGCGCCGCCTCGGTTACCTCGCCTATAAAAAGCGGGCATTTGTACGAGGAAGGTTCAATTATGAGTAAAGATGGTCATTGCCGCCCGTTTGACGCAGAGGCAACAGGCACGGTATTCAGCGACGGCGCAGGCGTTGTACTTTTAAAAAGCCGTGAAGACGCCGAGCGCGACGGCGATACCATTTATGCCATTATTAAAGGCATCGGCATTAATAACGACGGCGCTGATAAAGGCAGCTTTGGCGGCCCAAGCGCACAGGGGCAGGCCGGCGCCATCGCCATGGCATTGAACGACGCAGGTGTGAATGCATCAACCATAACTTACATAGAGGCACACGGCACGGCTACCCCGCTTGGCGACCCGATAGAAATTGAGGGACTTAATCTTGCATTCGGCATACAGGAACAAAAACAGTATTGCGCTATTGGTTCGGTAAAAAGCAATTTTGGGCATCTAACGGCAGCTTCCGGCGTAGCAGGTTTGATAAAGACGGTACTTTCCTTACAACATCGGAAGCTTGTTCCTTCGTTATTTTATCAACAAACCAATCCCAACATTAACTTAACGGAAAGTCCGTTTTTTGTAAACAATGCGCTGAAAAATTGGGAAGCTGCGGAGAAACGCCGTGCAGGTGTTAGTTCTTTTGGTGTGGGCGGCACTAACGTTCATATTATTTTAGAGGAGTTTGAGCAGATACCTATGCAAACAGGTGAACCCAAGCCCCTCAGTTTAATTACATGGTCGGCCAAAACCGAGACCAGCACTAATGTCTATGCGCAAAAGCTGGCTGGCTTTATCGAAGATAATTCCCAGGTTAGCGCTGCAGACATAGCGGCTACCCTGCAAAATACCCGTACCGATTTTAACCATCGCAGGTTTGTCATCGCAGCAAATTCGGCTGAATTGCTGGCAAAACTTAAGGCCCCTGCCGAATCATTATCGGTAAAAAATCTTACCTCGAACATTACGGAGGTAGTATTCATGTTCCCCGGCCAGGGTTCACAGTATATCAATATGGGCAAGGATTTGTATGATACAGAGCCTGTATTTGCTGCCGCCGTAGATGAGTGTATAGCCCTGCTGCAGGACTCGCCGCAAAAAAATATATTCCATGTCATTTATCCGCAAATTGAAGATGAAGCATCGGCCGCAGAAATAAAAAACACCTTCTATACTCAGCCGGCTATATTCATAATGGAGTATGCCATGGCCAAATTGTGGATGAGCTGGGGGATACAGCCGTCGGTAGTTACCGGGCATAGCATCGGCGAGTTTGTGGCTGCACATTTTGCAGGTATTTTCAGCCTGAAAGATGCATTGATGCTGATATCAACCCGTGCCAAAATGGTGAGCGAGGTTGCCAAAGGCAGCATGCTTTCAGTACGTGCCGATGCAGAAAAGCTTCAGGCCATATTACCGGCCGGTTTATCAATAGCTGCTGTGAATAGCAATAAGCTTTGCGTGGTTGCCGGTCCGGATGATGGGGTGGCCGCATTTGCGGCCCAATTAGAGAAAATGGAAATCCCGGGCAGGTTATTGCACACCAGCCATGCCTTCCATTCGGCGATGATGGATAGCATTGTTTCGCCGTTTGAGGAAGTGGCAAAATCAGTCAAGCTGAATCCGCCGGTAAAACCGATTGTCTCAACCGTTACCGGCACCTGGATGACTGAAGCCGAAGCAACCAACCCGCAATACTGGGCAAACCACCTGCGGAAGACAGTTCGCTTTGCTGCAGCCGTGGATACTTTGCAGGAAGAGGATGGCAGGCTACTGCTTGAAGTAGGCCCCGGGACCGTACTTGCGACACTCGCAAAACAACAGATCAGCAAAAAAAACACACCGGTTATACCAGGATTTGAAAAAAATGAAACACTTACTGAGTATTATTCCGTATTAAGGGCGTTGGGTACGTTATGGCTGAATGGTTTAGCGCCTGATTGGAAAGCACTTTATCATGGTCAGCAGCGCTTAAAGCTAAACTTACCTGCGTACGCATTTGATAAAAAACGTTACTGGCTTGACGCCCCGCTTCCGGTTAACGGGATACAACAACACAAAATAATTACCGAACCGATGTCGGTAGCACCGATACAAAAAGAACAAGACCAAAAACCATTACAAAACTCGCTGATGAGAAAAGAACTACTAACCGGTAAGTTGAAGGAACTATTTGAAGATGCCTCCGGAATTGAAATTGAGGGCGCATCAATCCATACGAATTTTATCGAGATTGGATTCGATTCACTTTTACTGACCCAAATTGCCACCAATCTTAAAAAGGAGTTTAATGTTCCTATCACATTCAGGAAACTATTCGAAGAATATAATACAATTAACTCGTTGGCCGCGTATCTCGATACTGTTTTGCCAGCAAATGCATATCAGTCCCAACCCGCTGCCGCATCAGCGTACCAGCCCGTTTATAATAACGTAGCAGCTTCTGCACCGGTAGCCGCTTCTAATACTAATCCGGCCCTGGATATGATTCAGCAACAGATACAAATGCTGGCCAGCCAGTTGGCTATGATGCAAACTGCCGCCCCACAAGCTGCGGCTCCTGCCCCTGTGCAGGTTGCACCTGTACCCGTGGCGCCAGCTCCCGAAGCACCGGCTGCCAAAAACGGTATAGTTTACGAACTTACCGCCGAAGAACAGGTTGAGGTTAAAAAGCCGTTCGGAGCTACAGCCCGCATCGAAAAACAAGTACAGGGATTAAGCGATAAGCAAACCAAATTCCTGGCCGATTTGACCAAAAGCTATAACGATAAAACCCCAGGCAGCAAGGCTTACACACAGGAGCATCGCGATCACATGGCAGATCCACGTGTAGTAAGCGGCTTCCGGCCATTAACTAAAGAGATTGTTTACCCGCTTGTGGTTAACCGCTCAAAAGGCAGCCGTGTTTGGGATATTGACGGCAATGAATATGTTGACGCACTGAACGGGTTCGGCTCGAACTTTTTGGGTTACCAGGTTGATGTATTAAAAAAGGCAGTTTTAGAACAAGTTGAAAATGGTTACGAAATTGGCCCTCAGCATGTATTAGCCGGTGACGTTTGCCGGATGATTGCTGAGTTCACCAACTTCGATCGCGCAGCGGTATGCAATACGGGCTCTGAGGCGGTATTAGGCGCTATGCGCATCGCCAGAACAGTTACCGGCCGCACGCTGATGGTTGCGTTTAGCGGCTCATACCATGGCATTAACGACGAGGTTATTGTTCGTGGAACCAGGAAATTAAAAACCATTCCTGCCGCTCCGGGAATTATGCCGGAAGTGGTGCAAAATATGCTGATACTGGATTACGGTACCGAGGAGTCGCTGCGCATCATAGCAGAGCGTGCACATGAGCTGGCTGCCGTATTAGTTGAGCCCGTGCAAAGCCGAAGGCCGGACTTTCATCCTATCGACTTCCTGAAAAAAGTAAGGCAGATAACCGAGCAATCAGGCGCCTGCCTGATATTTGATGAAGTGATAACAGGCTTCCGCATGCATCCTGGCGGTGCGCAGGCAATGTTCGGCATTAAGGCCGACCTGGGCACTTATGGCAAGGTAATAGGCGGAGGTATGCCTATAGGCGCCATTGCGGGTATCAAAAAATACATGGACGCCCTTGACGGTGGTACCTGGCAATATGGTGATGACTCACAGCCTGAGGCCGGAGTTACTTACTTTGCCGGTACCTTTGTAAGGCACCCATTAGCGCTGGCCGCTGCGAAAGCTTCTTTACAATACATGAAAGATCAGGGCCCCGCCCTTCAGGAAGGCTTAAACAAGCTTACCGCTTACTTAGCCGGCGAATTGAATGCGATCTGTGAGAGCACAGGCATTCCATTATATGCGCCATCATTCGGTTCTTTATGGAAGATCAAATTCAAAGAAGAACTGCCTTATGGCGAACTGCTGTTCACATTGATGCGCAACAAAGGCATCCATATCTGGGACCTTTTTCCCTGCTTCCTTACCGCTTCGCATACAAAGGACGAGGTTGATGCTATCATTGCGGCCTTCCGGGAAAGCGTAGATGAGTTGATAGAATCCGGTTTCTTTCCTTCTAAAAAAGCTGAGGCACCCAAAGAAGAATTTAATCCATTTATGGAAGCTCCATATCCCGGTGCAAGGCTTGGCCGCGATAAGGACGGTAACCCAGGATGGTTTATAGTTGACAGCAACAACCCCGGCAAATATTTACAAGTAAAATAATCAGCTTGGAAACCGTTATGATTGAAACCACTCCTGTAGAGTTTGACCCATTTGCCGGGCCGGAAATTGCTTTAATTGCCCCGGCTACCGAACCGCAGGTTGAAATATGGACATCGTGCCTGATTGGCGGTACGCCGGCAAATTGCGCTTATAACGAGTGTTTCTCCCTTTTGCTGACCGGCTTGTTCAATGTAAATGTCATGATGCGCGCTTTGCAGGAACTGGTAAAAATGCACGAAGCGCTCCGGACATGCTTTAGCGCTGATGGAAAAAATATTTGCGTATATAAAGACCTGGTGCTGGATATTGACTATAAGGACCTGGCCTCCGCAACCAGCGAAGAAAAAAAGGGCTTTGTAGAAGACTACAACAGGCAGATAGCGATGACGCCGTTTAACCTGGTTACCGGGCCCTTATTCAAAGCTGCAATTTTTAAGCTAACTGAAAACGAACACCTGCTGACTTTTGTTGCTCACCACATTATTTGTGACGGCTGGTCGATAGGTATCATGATGCAGGATTTGAGCAAATTGTACTCGGCTTACGCAAAGGGTGAAAGTATTAAATTGCCTGCCCCCCCTTTATTCAGCCAGTATTCTCTTGACCTGATGGTGCAAAACGAGAGCGGACTGAACAAAGAAACTGAACGCTACTGGCTTGATCAATTTATGGGCAGCGGTCATTTGCTGGATATTCCGACTGATTTTCCACGCCCCCCGCTTCGTACCTATAAAAGCCATCGCCAGGACCTTGTACTTGACGGCGCCCTGGCGAACAATGTGAAAAAACTGGCGAAAGCCAACGGTGTGAGCCTGGTTACCACACTGCTTGTAGCCTTCGAAGTTCTTTTAAAACAACTTACCGGCCAGGAAGAAATTATTGTAGGCTTGCCTGCCGCCGGGCAGCCCGCCACCGAGAATTACCGTTTGGTTGGGCACTGCGTTAACCTGCTGGCTTTGCGCAGCTACCCTAAAAGCAATCTTTCATTTGCGGCATACCTGAAACAGCGCCGCAGCGAAGTACTTGACGCTTATGACCACCAGCTATACACCTTTGGCAGCCTGCTTAAAAAATTAAGTATTCCCCGCGATCCTTCAAGGCTGCCACTCGTACCCGTGATGTTTAATATCGATATGGGTTTGGATGACGATGTGGAATTTTATCAGTTGCATCACAAGCTCATTAGCAACCCGCGCGAATACGAAAATTTTGAGATATTCCTGAACATTGCCGGCCACGAAGAAGCGCCAACGCTGGAATGGTCTTACAATACCCAGCTATTCCAACCAGCCACCATCAAAAAAATGATGGACAGCTTTGAGTTTCTTTTACAGGAAGTGGTAAAAAATCCGGATGTTCAGATCGGTAAAATACAAACGCTGGATTCGGCAGAGGTAAATTCGTTATATGCACGGTGGAATGACACCGGTTGTCCTTATCCCGACGATACGCCCCTGCATACTTTGATCACCAAGCAGGTTTTAAAAACTCCTGATAAGATAGCCATTACCTTTGGTCAACAGAAAATATCCTATAAAGAACTAGACCAGCGCGCTAACCAATTAGCGGCTATATTGATTAAAAGTGGCGTAAATAAAGGTGATAAGGTTGCTTTCTCAATGGACCGTTGCGCCGAAATGGTGATCACCATGCTGGCGATTATGAAAGCCGGCGGTGTTTATATACCGCTCGATCCGATCTTCCCCGTCAATCGTATCAATTACATGCTGGAAGATTCGCAGGCGGTTGTTTTAATTACCTCGCAAAGCTATAAAGGCAAATACGAATCAAAAGCAAAAGAGTTAGTACTGGAAGATGAATGGACTAATATCGATAAATACCCAGGCAGCGATCCCCAAGTTGCGTTGAACGGAAATGACCTGGTATATATTCTTTATACTTCAGGCTCCACAGGTATGCCAAAAGGCGTGCAGATTTACCAGCACAGTTTGGTAAATTTCCTGTACAGTATGCAGCGTGAACCGGGCATAACCGCCGACGACAAACTGGTAGCGGTAACTACTATCAGCTTTGATATTGCCGGGCTGGAACTATTTTTACCACTACTGACCGGCGCTGAGATAGTATTGGTTGATGCTGCCACAGCCAAAGACGGGCGGGCTTTATTGGATATTATCAAGACGGAAAAAGCTACCGTTATGCAGGCTACTCCTTATACCTGGCGCATTATGCTCGAGGCTGGCTGGGATAAATCATCCCCGATAAAAGCCATTTGCGGCGGTGAAGCATTGCCTGCAGAACTGGCTGAAAGGATATTGCACGCTGCGGGTTCCCTCTGGAACGTTTATGGACCAACAGAAACTACCATCTGGTCTACTGTTAAACAAGTTAACGATGCAGGCAAGATTACTATTGGCCGGCCGATTGACAATACTTCCATCTATATCCTCGATAAATTTTTAAAGCCATTAGGGCCCGGGATTCCCGGTGAAATCTATATCGGAGGCGAGGGTGTCGCAGCAGGCTATCTTAACCGCCCGGAACTTACCGACGAAAAGTTTATAAGTGATCCGTTTGTAAACACTCCCGGGGCTAAAATGTACAACACGGGCGACCTTGGCCGTTTTTTGCCTGACGGTGAAATAGAATGCCTTGGCCGGGTAGATGCGCAGGTAAAGATCCGCGGCTACCGCATAGAAACCGGCGAAATTGAATACCAATTGGTGAACACCGCCGGTGTTAAGGAGGCTGTGGTACTTGCAAAACCAGACAGTTTCGGAATTGATAAACTGGTAGCATTTGTAGTAGCCCCGGGAGTTGAAAATGAAACTACCCAGACGCAGGCCTGGAAAGAAAGATTAAAAGATTCGCTGCCGGATTATATGATACCGGACAACTTTGTCTTTCTAACGGAAATGCCTTTAACACCTAATGGTAAGGTTGACAAAAAAGCTTTAGGCAAGGTAGGCGTATCAAGGGTTGATGCAGGCTTGGGGTACCAGTCGCCGCGTACGGATGTGGAGAAAATGGTAGCCGATATTTGGACCGAATATCTCGGCATTGAAAAAATTAGTGTGTTCGATAATTTCTTTGAGCTTGGCGGACATTCGCTTATTGCCGTGCAGGTAATGACCCGCATAGAAAAAGAAACTGGCAAACGCCTGCCGCTGGCCGCTCTGTTTGAAACATCGACAGTTGAAAAGCTGGCCCTGATGCTTGAAATGGACGGCAAGTCTATTACATGGGATTCGCTGGTACCTATTAAACCCAAAGGCACCAAAATGCCGCTTTACATGGTACATGGCGCGGGGTTAAATGTATTGCTGTTCAATACGCTTGCCATGCATATGGACGACGACCAGCCAGTTTATGGCCTGCAGGCCAAAGGCCTCGATGGCGTAGAAGAACCACTGGGCAGCATTGAAGAGATCGCCGCGCATTATATCGATTCCATCATGAAGCAAAACCCAGCCGGGCCTTATGCTTTGGCGGGTTATTCATTCGGCGGTATAATTGCTTACGAAATGGCCAGGCAACTTGAAGCCATGGGTAAGGAAGTAAAAGTGCTCGCAATGTTTGATACTTATGCATACCGCTCGCCACACCACGATCCGTATTTAATCAAAATGGCTAAACGTGCCCGGTTTTTTAAAGACAAAATCAAATATGCTTTGTCGTCTCAGGGAGGTATCAAAGAGACCTTCGCCGACAAAAAAACGGCGCTCAATCGCCGTGCTAAACGTATCTGGTGGAGGCTGAGATATGGTAAAGAGCAAAAACAGGAAGGGTTCTTCGGCTATTCTAATAAGATAGATGAGATGAACAACCTGGCTGAAAGGCGTTATCAGTTAAAGCCATATGATATTGCGGTAGAAGTATTCCGTGCAGAAACCAAAACCTTCTACATGGATGACTTTGAATATCTTGGCTGGAAACCCTATGCACTGAAAGGCGTGAACATCCATCCTATTCCCGGCGAACACAACACCATTTTTAAGGCCCCTAATGATAAAAAATTTGCGCAGGTGCTGCAAAAATGCCTGGATGATGCTGCAAAAAAGTAAATTGCACCATCATCATTCATGAAGCCGACAAAGGTAATCAACAAATTTTTAATGGACGTAACCTGGCTGGAGCCGTCAATATGTCCATTTCATATAAACAAAAGTGCTGATATTTGGAGCATCAGCATCAATCCTTTATTGCCTGTTCCCGGAAGCCGGCTTGCTATACTACCTGTAGATGAGAAAGACCGCGCCAATCGCTTCTACCGTCAAAACGACCGTAACCGGTTTTTAATAAGCCGCTGGGCTCTAAGAACAATACTGGCAGGATACCTTGGATTAGAACCTTCTGCAATGATATTTGAGGCCGGTAAAAACAAAAAGCCACATATTAAAAATCCGGCCGGGCTTAATTTACATTATAATCTTTCGCATTCGGCAGAAAATATCCTGTTGGCGGTATCTGATGAAGCCATTGGAGCCGATGTTGAGTTCATTAACCGGGACTTTGGCTACAGCGAAGTGCTGGCTGATAACTTTAGCCTTGAGGAAGTTAGCTACATCAACGAGGCAGACCACATCAATCGCTTCTTTGTCTTATGGACGCGTAAGGAGGCGATAACCAAGGCCACTGCCCAGGGCCTCGATTGCGACCTCAGGTTACTTCCCGGCCTGGAGGGGCCGCATTCGGTACAACCAGGCATTATCGCATCTGATAACGATTGGCAGATCAGCAGCTTCATCATCAACGAAAAATATGCGGCCAGCGTAGCAACTAACCCTTTGCCAGGCACTTTGCAATTCTTTAGTTTCGACGCAGCCAGCAATACACCAACCTTCTAAACAAAATGGCTAGCCTTTATTCACAGGAAATAATACCGGTATCCCTACGTTGATAGTTATTGATTAAATGTTTATAACTGCCTGGCTGTAATATTTGTTGAATAGGTATTTTTATAACTTGACAAGTAAAGATGAAGCTATTGTATCCGCTATACCGGATTAAAACTTTGGTTAAAAATTTAAGGTGATAATTAGTTGTTTTGCTAAACCTTTTCTTTAAAAATTACGTAATCAGGTCAAATTGGTGATAAATTATTAGCACATGAAAAAGAGGTTACTGATTGTTGACGATGATCTGAGTATTTTGAAGCTCTTAAATTTCATTCTTTCAAAAGATTACGAAATAGTGGTAAGGAATAATGGGATTGATGCTTTCAGTTGGCTCGAGGATGGCAATGTGCCTGAATTGATTATCTCAGACCTTCAAATGCCTTATTTTGATGGGCAATCTTTCATTAAAAACGTAAAAATAAGCGGCCTTTTCCGTGATATCCCTATTATTATGCTTTCGGCAGCGCATGATTTGGACGAACAGGTTGCCAACATGCCATTCCAGGTTGACGGCTATATGCCCAAACCTTTTAACCCTGCATCCTTAAAATCAGCAATCAATCAAGTAATCAGCATTTATGACGAATCCCATAGCAACTGAATGGAATGAGAATGCAGGCTCACACACCAAGATAGCTTACGCCGGGTCGGATCTAAAAGATCTGGTATCGACTGAGCTAGACCCTTTCTTTCAAATTTCATACAATAGCAGTCTTACCCAATTGGAGGAATACCTGGGCAACCAGTCTATTTTAACACTTCCGGAGATCATCCTGATTGAGGTTGACCAAAACGGCGAATGCTTTGAATTGATTGAGCGTCTTAAAGGGAATTTCCTCTTTAATGGTTTGATTATTGTGTTACTTTCGTTATCAAACGATAAGGATCTGAAACAACGCGCAACCCAGCTGAAGGTGCATGATTTTTATATTTACCCATTCCCGCTGAGCGACCTTCGCGAGCGGTTGAACTTTCTTGTGAAGTTTAAGCTGATAAAACCTAAACTTGCCGAAATTTCAAAAGAAGTTGACATTCAATATCACATGCCGGTGGGCAAGAGGTTGATGGACCTCGTCATTTCTGGCTTAATGATTTTATGCTTGTCGCCAATTATGCTTTTGATAGTTATTGCTATCAAATTGGGTTCAAAAGGGCCGGTAATCTACAAAAGCAAGCGTGTTGGTACCGGTTATAAAACCTTCGATTTTTACAAATTCCGGTCGATGCGCACCGACGCAGACAAAATGTTGGTTGAGTTATCCACACAAAATCAGTATGCAAATGAGGATGGGGGCACAAAAGCGGCATTTGTTAAAATTAAAGACGATCCGCGCGTTACCAAACTCGGCAAATTTTTACGAAATTCGAGCCTCGACGAGCTCCCTCAACTTTTCAATATTTTGCTGGGAGATATGTCGCTGGTTGGTAACAGGCCATTACCTGTTTATGAAGCAGAAATGCTGACATCAAACGAGTGGTCTATGCGTTTTTTGGGGCCTGCTGGTTTAACAGGTTTATGGCAGATAACCAAAAGAGGCAAAGCGGATATGTCTGAACGTGAAAGGAAAAAATTAGATAATTTTTACGCACAGAACTATTCTTTTTGGCTCGATTGGAAAATCCTTATCAGAACGGTACCGGCAGTTTTTCAAAAAGAAAAAGTGTAAAAAAAATGTATAATAAATTAAGGATCGCTTGTTTATCTGTATTTATTTCAATTTTAGCCGGTAATGTACACGCCCAACAGGAGAGTCTTTTTAAGGATTTATCCTACCAGTACCTTGAAAAGTTAATAGCAGCTGCCAAGAAAAATTACCCTGAAGTACAGGTAAAGCAACGGCAGGTTGAAATTGCCCGCAGCACTTTTCACCAGTCTAATTTTGGCTGGCTGGAGGCTTTCAGCGCATCTTATATTTACAGCCCGCAGTCATCTATAGACATTACACACCCCACCGTTTTTAAGGGTTACCAGTTAGTGGCTTCTGTTAGCCTTGGTTCGTTGTTTGAACGGCCTTACACTATCCACAACGCACGGCTGGCTGTAAAAGTGGCCGAGGCCCAGCAAAAGGAATATTTTTTAACCCTGGAAGCCAATATAAAGCGCGCATATTTTGCTTATATAGCAGCCCAGGCCGATTTAAGAAATAAGGTTACCGCTGTAACCAACGCCGAAACCGCCGTAAAAAACCTTAAATATACTTTTGAAAAGGGTGAGACTACTTTTGACGTGTACAATGCTGCATTAAACAACCTGTACAATCAAACGTCGTTCAGGATTCAGGGCGAGTTAAATGTTTTTAACGCTAAAACCAGCCTTGAAGAGCTTATAGGGGATAAGTTGGAAAGCATTAAATAGGTTAATGGAATTATCGGGCTACTTTAAACTTTTACGAAAATACCTGCTTATAATCGCTATTGTCGTCATTGCGGCAGTAGTAGCATCGTATTTCCTTGTAAAAAACCTTCCTGACGAGTATAAGTCGCAAACGCAAATTGCTACAGGTATAGTTGATGCATCAACTCACATACTCGACAAAGACAACACACCCAATGCCCAGGGTGACCAGATTACGCGTGAATTCAGCAACCTGATAGAAATTATTAAGCTAAAAAAGCTGATAGACCAGGTCTCCTATCAACTCGCTATCCATGATTTAAGCAGCGCTACCCCCTTTCGCAGGGTTGGTCGCGATTTTAAGGGCCTGAGCCAGGCTGCAATAGACCACGCACTCAAAGTTTACCGGACCAAACTGGTAACCGGTGAGCCGCTTTCATTATATAACAAAGACGAGAACGGCTTGAATCAGCTGCTGATGTCATTTCATTATGATGAGCGTTCGCTCAGAAAAAGCCTGGATGTCTCGCGTGAAGAGGAGAGCGATTTTATAACGATAACTTTTACCTCAGAAAATCCACAGCTGTCGGCTTTTGTGGTAAACACGCTTGCAAAAGAGTTTTTAGAGTACTATTCCGTTAATATTAAAAAGAATGAATCAAACGCAGTGGACTTCCTTGCCAACCTGCTGGAGCAAAAAAAGGCCGCGCTTGATGCTAAAAAAGATGAACTACAGCAATACAAGATAAAAAACGGAATTCTTAACCTGGAGGATCAGTCGAAAACTATATTTGCGCAGATATTAGCCTACACCGATAAAAAGCTCGAAAACCAACGCAATCTGGCTGCGAACGAGGGGGCCTTACAAGGTGTTCTTGCCAAATTCGACCCTCAAAGCCGCAAATATATCGAGGCATCGGTTAATCAGAATAACACCGAGATAGCCAGTGTTAACCAACAGTTGGTCGCCGCTAATGATGAATACGTTCATAGCGGCTTTAACCCAAAACTGAAGCCTGTGGTTGATTCACTGCAAGATGAATTGGTAAAAAAACTGCATGCTTCATCAGATAAATATATAGTCGACCCCCGCATCGGAAAAGATGCGCTTGTGGTGCAGGCACAAAACCTGGAGGTAACACGGGATTTGGCCAAGTACAGCGAAAAATCGATAAACCGTGAATTGGCCGACCTGAATGCAAAGTTTGCAAGACTGGTGCCGTTTGATGCTACGGTTAAAACCTATGAGTTCGATATTGATATAGCCAGTAAAGAATACCTGGACGTATTGAACCGCTATAATGCTGCCAACGTACAGTCGAAATTCTCCATAAAACTATCGCAGGTTCAACCGGCAACGCCGGACGTGGCTCAGCCATCTAAAAAAATATTTTTAATAGCGTTAAGCGGTATAGCGGTTTTGATGATCTGCCTGCTTACCCTGTTCGTTATGTTTTACCTGGACGATAGTGTTGGGGAACCGGCGGTACTGGTGTCACGTACCAATTTACCAATGCTTGGCACGCTGAACATGATAAAGGGCCAGGTACCCGAATTACGCAAGCTCTGGGATGTAGAGAATCGCAATAAAATGCAGCAGTTTAAAGAGTTGCTGCGTTCGGTAAGGTTTGAGATTGACCAGGAGCTAAAAGGTGAGAAAGTACTGGCTGTAACAAGCATTGGTGTGGGAGAAGGCAAAACAATGGTTTCAATTAGCCTTGCTTATGCTTATAGCTCGATAAACAAAAAAGTATTACTGATTGACGGTAACTTTAATAACCCTGCCATTACACGGGCTATACAACCGGCACTTTTTGTTGAAGACTATTTCCGTTCAACATCATACGTTCAAACCGATAATGCAAAAATTGTGGTGATGGGTAACCAGGGAAACGATATTACTTTACTCGAGATTAATAACGAGCCCGAAATACAGGCCGTCATCAACCAATTAAAGCAGCGCTACGATATCATTATAGTTGATTTGCCGCCGTTGAATGCACTTAATAAAGCTAAGGAATGGATATTGTTCGCCAATAAAACCGTAGCTGTTTTTGAAGCTAACAAAAACATAAAAAATTCGCACAAAGACCACATTAATTACCTGCGGGCGTTGAACGGAAAATTTGCGGGCTGGGTACTGAATAAAGCTACTTTTATAGCACAATCAAAAAAGAGCAGGAACCAATTTTAAACCCGCATTATTTATTTGATTATCGAACATGAAGCTTGAACCAAAGCAAACGGTAACGGACGACCCCATTAAACACTTACCCCGCTTAGAGCGCTTATGTTACTATGCTGCGGTTACCGCAGCTTTTATCAGTGTATTTGTGTGGGCAGTAAAGATCCTTTTTCTTTAAAGTTTCGTGTTTATGCAGGATGACAGGATAAGAGACATAGCGCCAAAAAAAACGATCTTGGAAAACCTTGTGCTTTACAAGTTTTCAAAACCAATGGTGCTGGTTTTTCTTCTGTTTATTGCCCTTTGCGTAAGCTACCTTATAGCACGCCAGGGCATGGTGATGGGGCTGCTTATTATCGGTTTTACCGTTGGCGCACCAATCCTGTATGCGGCAGTTGCCTATCCGCGGGTCGGTATCGTGCTATTTATACTACTGTCCTTTTTCATCAACTACCAGGGCATCTTAGGCCTGGTTCCTCCTGATGCGCCCATTGGCGTACTCATGGACTTGATGACTTACCTCCTGATACTTGGCTTTTTTGTCAAACAAAAAAATGAAAAGGACTGGAGCTATTTTAATGACCCTATCAGTTATTTTATTCTGATATGGCTCGGCTATAACATGCTGGAGGTAATTAATCCTGCCGCTTCTTCTGTGTTGGCCTGGATTTACACAGTACGCACAGTAGCGTTCCTTATGCTGCTTTACTTCGTATTTGTATTTCAGATACGCTCGAAAGGCTTTATAAAAACGCTATTTAAGCTCCTGCTGATTTTGGAATTTATATCGGGCGCCGCCGCATTTGTTCAGGAAAAAATCGGATTCTTTTCATTCGAAAACCGTTGGTTAAATGCCGAGCCTTTGCGTTTACAACTGCTTTTTATTGCCGGGCATATGCGCAAGTTCGGAATATTTTCAGACCCGGTGGTTTTTGCCTACAATATGGTGCTGGCCTCGATACTTTGCTTATCAATGCTGTTTACAAATATCAAGCCCTGGAAAAAAGTAATTTTGGTATGCCTGATGTGCTTTTATTTAACGGTAATGTTATACTCGGGTACCCGGGCGGCCTATGTACTTTTACCTGCAGCGCTTGGTATGCTGGCCATACTGAAATTTAACCGTAAGGTGATGCTTTTCGCTATAGCAGGCGGTTTGTTTTTAGGCTTCCTGATAAAGGTGCCTACTTCAAATCCGGCACTGGCGCGGTTCCAATCGGCATTTAACCCGTCCAAAGATGCGTCATTCAACGTCCGTGCAGAAAATCAACGGCGCATTAAGCCCTACATCCTTTCCCATCCGATGGGCGGCGGCCTGGGCTCGGTAGGCGTTTGGGGACAACGTTTTTCGCCGGGGTCGTTTCTTTCAAAGTTCCCACCCGATAGCGGCTACGTGCGTGTGGCAGTTGAAATGGGCTGGATTGGTTTGCTGCTTTTTTGTGCATTCAACTTTGTCATCCTGCAACGGGGCATAAAATATTACTACATTATTAAGGACCCAGAGCTAAAAACCTTCTGCATGGCGATGGTTTTAACAATTTTCGCGCTCGATATTGGTAACTATCCGCAACAGGCATTCGTACAATACCCCACCAACATCTTATTTTATTTGGCAATGGCTATAATAAATGTTACGATGCGGTTAGATAAACAGAAAAACGAATTTCAGCCCGGATGATTCCGGCACTGAATTAAACCAATTTAATGTCATTACTGTCAACTATCAAGTCGAACCCGCGGCTCAAGAAATTTGTGCACTGGATGATTATACCTCATGGCCAGGCCAGGCCGAGGCGATGGGTGCGCTGGTTTGTAACTCCTTTTATTCATAAAAGAGGCAAAAATACCACCATCAGGTTCAGCAGCCGTATGGATATTTTTCCTTTTAACAAGTTTGAGATAGGATCCAACTGTATAGTTGAGGATTTTGCAACTATTAACAACGGTGTAGGCGATGTTGTTATCGGCAATAATTGCGGTATCGGCCTGAGCAATGTTATCATCGGGCCGGTTAAATTGGGCAATTATGTAATGTTAGCCCAAAGTATTGTGATATCGGGCCTTAACCACGGATATGAAGACGTTACTCTTCCGCCGCGTATACAAAAAGTGGTAACCAGGCAAATAACTATAGAAGATAACGTTTGGATCGGTGCAAACTGCACCATAACCGCCGGCGTTACCATCGGCAAACACGCTGTGATTGGCGCCGGCAGCGTAGTGACAAAAGATATACCCCAGTTTTCTGTCGCAGTAGGTAATCCTGCCCGTGTTATCAAAAAATACAACTTCGAAACAAATACCTGGGATAAAGTATAATGTCTGTTACCAAGAAGTTAATCAACAAACATACGCTCTCGTTAGCAAGCAATGCCGTAATGCCGGTTGTAGGCATGGTAACCGTAGGTCTGCTTGCCCGCTATCTCAGTCCGAAAGACATGAGTAACTGGGTATTGTTTTTAACAACCTTTACGCTGGCCAACTTGTTCAGAAGCGGTTTTCTGCAAACTTCGCTGGTAAAGTATTATTCCGGTGCTGATGAAGAGCGTACAAAAGTGGTAGCCGGCTCAACATGGTATATCGGCTTTATGCTCACTGCTTCGCTTGGCATGGTAAGCATCATCGTATTGCTGTTTTACCGGGGTGATCCAACTATCGTATTGGCATCCAAATGGTTCGCTATTATATTTTTCAGTACCCTGCCTTCAAGCGTAGCCCTTTGGATATTACAGGCGGAAGAACGCTTTGACCGGATATTTATCCTTCAGCTGATATGGCAGGGTTGCTTCCTGGCACTAATCATTTTCCTGATTGCTATCCATAAGATCAGCTTTTCCATTATTATTATAGCGTACTGCTCAACAGCTATAGTTACCAGCTTGTTTTCTATAGTAAACGGATGGGCCAAAATAAACACCATTAAATTTAAGACCAGTGAGTGCGTTAACCAGCTGGCCAATTTTGGCAAGTATAGTGTTGGCACATCAGTGGGCTCATACATGCTACGGGGGTCTGACACTTATATTATTAAGTTCATGTTTTCCAACCCGGCGGTGGTTGCCATTTATTACCTGCCGCAGCGCCTGATGGAAGTTATTGAAATTCCGCTAAGAAGCTTCGTAGCTACTGCTTTACCGGCCATGTCGGCAGCGGTTAACCGCGATGACACAAATCACCTTAACTATATTCTGAAGAAATACGCCGGGATACTAACCATGCTGATATTGCCTGTAACACTTGGCTCCTTTATTTTTGCTGATCTGGTCATTGATATTTTGGGAGGACATCAGTATGCCCACACTAATGCGTCGAACATCTTCCGGATTTTTATGTGTTATGCGCTGTTTATGCCCGTGGATCGTTTTTTTGGCATCACACTGGATATGCTGAATAAACCACACATCAACATGACTAAGGTGCTGATTATGCTGGTTGTAAATATAGCAGGAGATTTTGCCGGGATAGCTATCTTTCACAGTTTGTATGGTGTGGCCTTGTCATCTATACTAACATTTCTGGCTGGTGTAGTTTATGGCTATTGGGCGTTACGCAAACATCTTAGTTTTACGCTTTGGGGCATTATGAAGACGGGATTTTCGGAAAGCCGTTTACTTGCCGCAGAGTTACTTGCCAAATACCGCCGCAAGAACGCCTGATACTTGTAGCTTTGTAAATTAAATACCCCTATTTTATACATGAGCTTAAAAAACCAAAACATCGTGATCCTTTCGCAGATGCAGTTTGACGGTAAACTGGAATCGACCAATTATACCATGGCCAAGCATCTGGCGAAGGATAATTTCGTCTACTTTGTAGACCGCCCCTACACCTGGCGGGACTATGCGAAATTTAAAAATACACCTGAGTTTAAACGGCGGCAGCCACATTTTTTTTCGGCTGATAATTGTATCATCGATACGGAAATACCGAATCTAAAAGTTGTTATTTCCCCTCCCCTGCCATCCATCAATGCATTGCCCGAGGGTAAATTTTACCGGATGATGCTAAAGTTTAATGAGTTGATAGTTGGGACCAGGATAAAGAAAGTAACTGAGCGGTTAAACATAACCGACTACATCTTCATCAACTCCTACAACTTTACACTGCCGACCGTCCATAAAATGCTAAACCCGGCTTTGAGTGTTTATCATTGCGTAGACCCGCTGATAGAGCCATACCAGCTTAAACATGGCCTGGTGTCTGAAGATATTCTTGTTCAAAATGTGGATATGGTTATCAGTACCAGCAAAGAGCTGCGCAACAAAAAGGCCTTGTTGAACAAGAATTCCTATTTTATACCTAATGCCGCCAACATAAGTCATAGCTCAAAAGCGCTCGATCCGGATTTGGCTGTATCTGCAATTATAAAAGATATTAAAAAGCCGGTTATCGGTTATTTCGGAGCGATTGAGCGCAGGATTGACTATGACATGATGCAGGAGCTTTTTGCTGCTAACCGCGATAAAAGCTTTGTGATGGTAGGCCCTATCGATCGCTATTACATCAAAGAAGAAGAGTACAAAGCGCCCAACCTTCACTTAACGGGGCCTGTACCTTACAGTGAGATGCCCGCTGTGCTTAAAGGCTTTGACGTGGCCATTATTCCTTTTAAAAAAGACGAGGTAAGCAGCGATATTTTCCCGTTGAAGCTTTTTGAATACTTAGGTTCGGGCCGGCCAGTTGTTTCAACCGATTTCAACCCTGATTTAAGAGACTTTACGCATGATACGGTGGCTTATTGCAGTAACGCAACAGAATTTTCAGCAGCAATTGAAACAGCCCTGAGCGATACAGATGAATTGCAACAAAAAAGACTGGAAGTGGCCGCCGACAATACCTGGGGGCATCGTATAGCCGAAATAAAAGACCTGCTGAAAAGCAATCTTGACCGCAAAAGAGCGGGCTTGCTGATTTAGTTTAAAAAAACACGTTAAAACCTAACCGTTTTCGTTAACACTTACGTATAATGGCAAACGTATGGAAATAGTCAGATTCATTTTATCAGTTATTACAGATATAATTTTCGTGTACTTAAGCATATACAGCATTTACCTTTTCGTATTTTCTGTATTGGGTAAGCTTGTACCGGTTAAAGTACCGCCCCGCAGCAAAAATCTGTCAAAATTTGTTATCTATATATGTTCCTATAAGGAGGACGCGATCATCTTAAATTCCGCGGCGGCTGCCCTAACGCTTGATTATCCTAAAGACATGTTCCATGTCTGCGTTATTGCCGATTCGCTTCAGCCAGAAACGGTGATGAAATTAAAGCAAATGCCACTGCAGGTGCTGGAAGTTGTTTTTGAAAGCAGCACCAAGTCAAAGGCATTGCATAAGGCAATAGAAAATACAGTTCCGGGTTTTGATGCGGCGATTGTGTTTGATATCGACAATATTGCCGCGCCGGATTTTCTATACCACATTAATGATTACCTGCAAGCGGGCGAAAAGGTGGTTCAGGGGCATCGCGTAGCAATGAATACCAACACATCTGTGGCGATACTTGATGCGATAAGCGAGGAAGTAAATAACCACATATTCCGCAAATCGCAGCGGGTGTTTAATCTTTCAGCCGCCATTATCGGTTCCGGCATGGCATTGAATTATAAGACATTTACGGATGTAATGATGCGCATCGACGCGGTAGGCGGCTTCGATAAAGAAATGGGTCTATTGCTTACCAACGACAAAATTACTGTCGCCTACTCGGATGCAGCGCTGATATATGATGAGAAAGTAGCTAACAAGGAAGTATTTAAAAAGCAGCGCCGCCGCTGGCTTTCGGCGCAATTCAGCCTGTTAGGAAAATATGGGCGTACCGCTTTTTCAGCTCTTTTAAAAGGCAAATTCGACTATTTGAACGAGGTGTATCAACTGTCGATATTGCCCCGCGTATTGATGCTGGGACTGATGCCATTTATGCTCTTAGTGTCTCTGCTGCTGCCGGGCATAGGGCCTGATTGGCATTTGTGGCTGATTGCTACAGCTTGCTGTTATACTGGCATACTAGTTGCCATTCCAACAAGTTTTTATAATAAAGACTTTTTTGGTGCATTGATGCGGATCCCGGTTATATTTTTTACGATGCTGCTTTTATTATTTAAGCTGAAGGGAGCGAATAAAAAATTTATACATACGCCTCATACGCAAACGGTTAAATAATTACTCCCAATTGCAATATTTAGGTTGCTTAAAAAGTAATATCATATATTTAAACAGAAATAGAATAACGAAAAATGAGTGCCCCTGCAGATACAAAGAGTATTCACAGCCGAAATGACACTATTGCAAATTATCCCAAAGACAAGGCGCTTGTATATTTGCTAAACGAATGTGCAAAGAAGTATGCCGGGAAAATCGCAATTAAGTTCCAGGGGCTTCATATTACCTACGCCGAATTATACGAAAGCTCTAATCAGCTTGCCAAAATTCTTATCGGCAACGGCATAAAACCCGGCGATATTGTTGGCCTGGCGCTTGACCGCTCGCCGGAAATGATCATATCCATCCTCGCGATCCTAAAATCAGGCGCTGCGTATGTGCCGCTCGACCCTGAGTACCCTAAGGACAGGATAGAATTTATGCTGGAGGATTCATCTGCGAAAATACTCTTAACCTCAGAAAGATACCACAACCATTTTAATACGCAGGCTGAAGAGCTATTGATAGAAGATGCGCTCACCAAATTCAGCAGTTTTAGCCCGGAGGAGCCGACTGTTAAAATCGGTGGTGATAATTTGGCCTATGTGCTTTATACATCGGGGTCAACCGGCAAACCAAAAGGCGTGCAAATAAGGCATTATAACCTGGTAAATTTTCTGCTGAGTATGCAAAAAGAGCCGGGTATGACGGCCGAAGACAAGATACTAACGGTTACTACTATCTCTTTTGATATTTTCGGTTTGGAGCTTTATCTGCCGCTTATTACAGGCGCGGAAATAACCCTTACCGACTCAGATACGGCAAAAGATGGCCGCCTGCTTTACGATATTGTACGAAACGAAGGTATTACTTTTATGCAGGCAACGCCTTACACCTGGCGCATGATGCTGGAAGCGGGTTGGGAAAGTAAATTGCCGTTAAAGATTCTTTGTGGAGGCGAAGCTTTGCCTAAAGACCTGGCAGGTAAATTAATACCCCGGGTAAAAGAGCTGTGGAACATGTATGGCCCGACTGAAACAACTATCTGGTCGACCATTAAATTGATAAGCAGCGACGAAAATATAACTATAGGTAAGCCTATCGCCAATACACAGGTTTACATTGTAGATGAACATATAAATATTTTACCGGATGGCGAGGTAGGTGAAATCATCATCGGTGGCGATGGGGTTGCAGCAGGTTATCTTAACCGGGCAGAACTAACCAATGAGCGTTTCATCGATAATCACTATTCCGGCACCGCAGGCGATAAAATGTATCGCACCGGCGATCTTGGCAAGTATAAAGAGGACGGCGAGATTGTTTGCCTGGGCCGTATGGATCACCAGGTAAAGGTACGCGGTTACCGCATTGAACTGGAGGAAATAGAGCACGCGCTGGTAAAGGACGAAACTATAAGACAGGCGGTAGTAATTGCACGCGAAGATACGCCCGGAGATCCACGGCTTGTAGCGTACGTGGTACTTGCTGAAGCGGCCACCGCTGAACAGTTTAAAGAAAAAATACCAGGGTGGCAGGAGGCAATGCTTGCTGTGTTGCCTGAATATATGGTGCCGGATGACTTTGTGCAGATGGAATCGATCCCCATTACTCCAAACGGGAAAATAGACCGTAAGGCGCTGCCAAAACCAGATTACAACGTTATTACCCGCCGCGGCGAATACGTTGCCCCCCGTACAGAATTGGAAGGCCAGATTGCAGAAATATGGCAGGAGTTGATGGGCCTTGAAAAAATCAGCATTTACGATAATTTTTTTGAGCTTGGCGGGCGCTCGCTGGTAGCTGTGCAGATAATGGCACGCATTGAGAAACTGACAGGAAAACGTCTGCCGCTGGCTACATTGTTCGAGCATTCTACCATCGAAAAGTTATCGTTGGTGCTGAACATGGATTCAAAGTCTATTACCTGGGATTCGCTAGTGCATATTAAGCCAACCGGGTCCAAGATGCCTTTGTATATTGTACATGGAGCCGGCCTGAATGTGTTGCTGTTTAACGCGTTGGCAATGAATATGGACGACGATCAGCCCGTATACGGTCTGCAGGCGCGCGGTCTTAATGGCATTGATGAACCACTGGATGTAATGGAGGAGATCGCCGCCAATTATATCTCGGAAATATTAGCACAAAACCCTGACGGGCCTTACGCCCTGGCCGGTTACTCGCTCGGCGGTACAATCGCCTACGAAATGGCCCGCCAGATGATGGCTATGGGTAAAGAGGTAAAATTATTAGCGGTGTTTGATACCTACGCCAAGCAAACCGATATTTTTGACCCGCCTGTAAAACGTTATTTTAATCGTTTCAGGCTGTTCTTCATGAAACTGTTCAACAGCTTTGCGTTGCTGGCCGAAGATCCTAAACGAACTTTTGAATATAAAAACGAGTTGATACGCCGCCGGATAATAAGAATGTGGTGGAAGCTGACCGGGAAAACCGAAAAACAAACCGGCTTTTTTGCCTATGACAACGAAATAGACGAAGCCAGTGCAAAAGCAAAACGAAACTATTTCCAAAAACCGCTGGATATTACCGTCGACTTGTTCAGAGCGAAAAAACGCACCTTTTACATGGACGATTATGAGTTTATGGGCTGGAAGAAATTCGCGCTTAAAGGCGTTAACGTTCACGATATACCGGGCGAGCACAACACCATATTTGCCCCGCCTAATGATAAGGAATTTGCTGTTGTATTGCAGGAATGCCTCAACAGGGCAGCCAAACAATAATGCTGCTTACAGGGATGAAAGTATCTGTTATTACCGTTAATTTTAATCAGCCTAAAATAACTGCGGAGTTGCTGCAAACCCTTCCGCGGCGCGACAACATCGAAGTGATTGTAGTTGACAACGGCAGCACAGTCATTTCTATCGACAACTGGCAGTTAAAGTATCCCGATGTTAAATTTATCCGTTCTGAGAAAAACCTTGGCTTTGCCGGTGGCAACAATCTCGGTGTAAAGGAAGCAATCGGCGACTATCTTTTTTTTGTTAACAATGATACTGAATTCACCGAAGGATTGGTAGATAAGCTAACCGCTGTAATGGATGCTAATCCGGTTATCGGCATGATCTCTCCGATGATTAAATATTATTCGGATAAGGCCTTAATTCAATACGCAGGCTATACACCGATGAATTATTACACCTGCCGTAATAGCTGCATTGGTTTGCGGGAGCAGGATAATGGACAATACAATAACATCATCGCCCCTACCGCCTATTGCCATGGCGCCGCTATGATGGTGCGAAGAGAAGCAATTGAAAAGGCAGGGCTGATGAGCGAGAACTTTTTCCTGTATTACGAGGAAGTAGACTGGTGCGAGCACATCAAACGCGCCGGATACGAGGCCTGGGTTTGTACAGAAGCTGTTATATTTCACAAAGAATCGGTGTCGGTTGGGAAAAAAAGTAAGCTAAAAGAGTATTTTATGAATCGCAACCGCATCCTTTTTATCCGCAGAAATGCAGCGCTCTTCCAAAAAATTATTTTCTGCATCTATTTTATTTTACTGGTAACCCCGCGCAATATATTGGCGTATATAAAGGCCAAAAACCCGGGTTTTATACCGATGCTGCTTAAGGCCGTATGGTGGAATATTACCCATAGCAAAAACAGCAGCAACCTGGGCTATCCAATCAATTCAATAAAATGATAATCGTCTTCTGGCTCAGCTTCTTCGTTGTATTTTACACCTTTGCCGGCTACGGTATCGTGCTGTATTTTCTAATCCGGGTTAAAAGAGCGTTGAAAGGCCGGCCAGTTATTCCGGCTGCTGACGCAGAAACATTGCCGGAATGTACTTTAGCTGTGGCTGCTTACAATGAAGAAAGCTACATGGAGGCTAAAATCGCAAATTGCCTTGCCCTTAATTATCCCGCCGGGAAACTAAAGTTATTATTCGTAACTGACGGTTCGTCAGATAGTACACCGGACATCATTTCAAAATATCCGCAGGTGCAATTGCTGCATCAGCCGCAGCGCGCGGGCAAAATTGCCGCCGTGCATCGTGCTATGGAACATGTGCATACCGAAATAGCTGTTTTTACAGATGCCAATACCTTTTTAAATGCAGATGCCATCATGAACATTTGCAGGCATTACGCCGATAAAACGGTAGGCTGTGTTGCCGGTGAAAAACGTGTGCAGATAGATGAAAGCGCCGACGCCAGCGCCGCCGGAGAAGGATTTTATTGGAAATATGAATCGGCGCTTAAAAAATGGGATTCAGAGTTGTACTCGGTTGTGGGTGCTGCTGGTGAACTATTTAGCGTACGCCGTTCGCTTTACCAGGACGTACCTGCTGATACCGTACTGGATGATTTTATGATTTCGATGCTGATAGCTGCTAAAGGCTACCGCATAGTTTACGAGCCGGATGCATACGCTATCGAAAACGCCTCCGAGAACGTGTCGGAAGAGTTAAAACGAAAAATAAGGATCGCAGCGGGCGGTATACAATCCATCCTGCGGTTAAAGCCGCTGTTCAACCCACTTAAATACCCGGTATTATCCTTTCAATATATCAGTCACCGTGTTTTGCGATGGACGGTCACTCCATTCCTGCTTATTTTGATATTTGTGCTCAATGCATTCTTGTCAAATACGCCCTTATACGACAGCCTGTTTATAGCACAGATAGCATTTTACATACTTGCTTTCCTGGGCTTTATTATGGAAAAGCGGCACATACGAGTAAAGGCTTTATTTGTTCCTTACTATTTTTGCGTGATGAATTATGCGGTCATGATGGGGATCATCCGCTATTTTACCAAAAAACAAAGCGCTGTTTGGGAAAAGGCGCAAAGGAAGCAGTGAGTGTAATACTCAATCATGAAACTTCAAGCCATCAATTGCTTTATTAACTATTTTATTTTCGCCATAAATTGCTAAGCCTACCAAATCCAATTCATCGTCTGTGTGCCTGCCAGTTTCGTCAATATTATCCTGCTCATTCATCATATTAAATAGCTGCGACGGATATATTCCGATTTTTAGTTCCCGCTCTTTTGCCCTTTTAAAAACACGCTGCATCTGGCCGGTGTCATTGGCCTTATAAACCAGTACCGGCTGTTTAAAAAATGGCAGGTAGGTGTTTCCTGAAGCTGTAGTTAAAGGCCTGCCATGCAATTCCGGAAACTCAATGGCCACCGCACCTGCTAAAAACGCCGTTACATTCAGCTTTTGCCAGGTCTTCAAATCATCGCGAATGATGATAACTATTTTGTTTTCGTGCATACTTATAATTCTAATTCCATTTGAATATTGCTTCGCTCATAGGGCGACGGAGGCCCGGCAATTTTTTTGAAACCGAGCTTTTGGTACAAGCTAATGGCGGGTTTTAACAATGTATTGCTTTCCAGGTAAAGCTTAGTTGCACCCAATCGCTTTGCTTTATCTGCACAGGCGCACCCTAAAAGATAACCGATACCTTTACCTTTAGCATGCGGTGCAACACCCATTTTAGCCAGCTCATAGGTAGCATCGTCCATTTTTACTATCGCACAGGTTCCAACCGGTTCGTTTTTATATATCGCCATAAAAATATATCCGCCTTTATTCAGTATATTTTCCTGGGGATGGTCGAGGTATTTGTAATCAAAATCTTCCATCTTGAAGTATTGCGTTATCCAATCGACGTTTAATTGCTTAAAGGCATGTTTATGTTCAGGCTGATAAGGCACAATCTCCACATCTTTGCTTTCACGCAGTTTCCGCTGCTCTTCCACCCTTTTTACCAGGCTTTTCTGTTCAAGCAAAAACTCCCATTCCTCAATTGCTTTCCATAAATTGTATTGAGTTTCTGCAAACGCACTTTCAACGGCGGCATTCACATCAGCATATTGCACTTCTATTTTTTCATTGATACTTAGACCGATTTCGCTCAGCTTAACAAAATTCTTTCTGCCATCGCCTTTTACGGTGGCAGAAACAACCAGCCCTTTTTTCATCATTTCTTTTACGATAGTGCTCACCGACGGGTGCGAATGACCTATTTCCACAGCGATTTCGGTGATGGATTTCTCTCCGCCGTTCGACAATGCGTAGTAAACTGGAAACCATTTCGGTTGAATTTCGATACCGTAAGCTGGATATATCTGGGCAGATTGTTCGGCAAATAACTCCCCTAACCTTCTTAGCCGGCTGCCCAATGCCATCTTGCCGGCTTTTTCATATATATTCATAAGTAATAAACTACGTAATCAATTACGCAAATGTATAAAACAATATTTTATTTCAAAATTTCAAGAGGTAAATATGATGTCAGGTGGTGGTGGAAAAGCTTTGACAACGAAAAGTTGCCAAAGCTGAATGAAATGTTATTTCTGATGCAGGCACAACCCATTGCCGTCCGGATCTTTTACCCAGGCAAATTTACCCCAGGGGGTGTCATCTATATTGCCTACATCAATTCCTTTGGCCCTAATTTCTTCGGCGTCTTTAGCAATATCATCCGTTGTGCAAATAACGGCGTGAAATTTGGCTAATGAAATGGATGTCTCACTGCCGGGTAAACCCATCTGTGTCCAGGTTCCGCCGTGACCATCTGGTGCTTCGATTATTAACTGGAAGCCAAGTTTCTGATAAAATTCCTTTGATCTTTCCGCGTCCGTAATGGGCAGCATAATTACTTCTATCGATTTCATTTTATTAAGTTTGGTTTACGAAGCAAAGGTAGTTTGACGGATTCCTCCCCGTGAGTGTCGAAAACGTCAATATTACCCGTTGATTGCGACATACCTATTTACCATTTTTGTGAGAACCAATCCGGCAGTATGAAACATATTTCGATATTATCCCTCAGCGATGCCACGCTCACCAGCATCGACAGCAGTCACCAGCTATTTAACCGCGTAAATGATTTTATGCGTTATCAGGGCAGGGCGCCATTTTATAATGTGGAGATTATCGGTCTGGATCAGAAGATTGAGTTGGGTAACGGGCTTTATACTATCCGGGCTGATAAAACCATAGAGGAAATCATCAAAACGGATGTGATCGTTATCCCGCTGCTATGCGGGGATTTCCAAAAGGCTATCGCTAAGAATGAAAAATATACCGATTGGCTAATCTCCCAGTATCACAGCGGGGCCGAAATTGTTTGCCTGTGTGTCGGTTCATTCTACCTGGCATCTACCGGTTTGCTTAACGACCGCAAATGCGCAGTGCATTGGGCCGCAAAAAATGAATTTAAAGCCATGTTTCCGGCGGTAAAAATTATCGATGATTCAATTATTACCGATGAGAAAGGCATTTATACCTGTGGAGGCGGCTACTCTTATCTTAATCTGCTGCTATATATACTTGAAAAGCATTTAGGAAAGGACATTTCGATTCTGGCTTCCAAGATGTTTGAAATAGACATTGAACGGAAGAGTCAAAACCCTTTTGTAATTTTTATGGGCCAAAAACGCCATGGCGACGAATTAATATTAAAAGCACAGGAGTATATCGAGAATACCCCCGGCGCAGCATTTTCTGTTGATAAAATCTGCGAACAGCTTTCAATCGGGCGCAGAACTTTTGAGCGTAAATTTAAAAAGTGCACCGGCAATTCCATCACCGAATACATCCAGCGCGTAAAGGTCGAATTCGCAAAAAAACAACTGGAAGCAGGAAAAAAAACTGTTAACGAGATCACTTATGAAACCGGTTATAATGATGCAGACGCATTCAGAAAGGTCTTTAAAAAATTCACCGACCTTTCTCCGGCAGATTATCGAAAGAAATACGCTTAGCCAGTTTCACCAAAAAGGGCCCCGCCTGATAAGTCAGATTGTAACTTTCGCCCCGATGCAGTAACTTTAATTCAACATTAACCCAGAAGAACATGAAACTTATTCGCAACATTTTACCGCTGCTATTTATCGCGATAGCGATGAACGTTAATGCACAACATAGTTTAAAAAAATTATGGTCGACAGATACCGTGCTCAACATCCCCGAATCGGTTTTATCCGCAAAAGATGTGCTGTATGTTTCCCTGATTGACGGCGGAGCATGGACACGAGATGGCAAAGGCGGTGTTGGTAAACTGACGAAAACCGGAAAGATTATTAGTCAAAATTGGATAACTGGCCTGAACGCGCCAAAAGGACTCGGCATATATGGCGACATACTTTACGTGGCCGACCTGGATGAAGTGGTAGAGATCAGTATCAGCAAAGGAAAAATAGTACGCAAATTAGCTATTAAAGATGCTGAAAACCTGAATGATATTACTGTGGATGAAAAAGGCGTGGTGTATGTTTCTGATACCAAAAAGAACTGTGTTTTTAAAGTACAGAATAATAAGGCCACATTATACCTTAACAGCCTGAAATCAGCTAACGGATTAAAAGCTATTGGTGACAAGCTGTACATACTCACGGGGGACGGCATGTACGTATCGGAGGGCGGCAAAAAGCCGGTTAAAATCTGTGCGTTAGAGCATGGCGGTGACGGTATAGAACCAACCGGCAACGGCGATTTCCTGGTGACCGAATGGCTGGGTTATTTATATTATGTGAAAAAAGACGGCAGCAAACAGCTTATTCTTGACACCCATAACAGCAACAACCGCACTGCCGATATCGGTTATGATGCATCAGCAAGAACGGTTTATGTCCCGACTTTCCTTGGCAAATCAGTTGTAGCTTATAGGGTTGAATAATGGGTTGTGTTGTTATTTTTTAGTCCTGCACTGGTTGACCAAATTGTATTAAATAACCATTATTATCATAAATGGCAAACTCGCGCATACCATAATCAAAAGTTTCCAGCTCATAGCAATTCTGGGTAATCACTTTCAGTTGCTCCCACATTTCGTCAACATTGTCAACAGTGATATAGATTGACCCGGTAAAGTTAGGGCCGCCAAAGGGAACATGAGCGTTAGGGTAGGCAACCATTATTTCCACCGCATCTCGCGAGAGGCTGGCCCACGTCCAATCCTCGGTATAACCGTTACAGGTGAAGCCAAGTATTTCGATATAAAACTCAACGGTAAATTTTACCTGTTTGGTGTAAAGCACAGGCCTTAACGCGGTCAACTTCATATTGCTAAATTATATTAAAATAATATAAAAGCAATATTGGCGAGATGTAAATAAAAAAGTTATCCTCTTAAATAAATATATAACATTGCCGCTACAGTCGCGCCAATTACAGGCCCGATAACAGGTATCCAGGCGTAACGCCAGTCGCTTGTGCCTTTGTTCTTAATGGGCATCAGGCAATGAATTATCCGGGGGCCAAGGTCCCTTGCGGGGTTAATAGCGTAACCGGTAGTACCGCCAAGAGAAAGGCCGATAACCCATACCAGAAATGCAACCGGCAGTGCTCCTACCGAACCCAGGCCAATTGGCGTTTTCGTGTCGATAATTTGTCCGTTAGAAATATAAAACACCACAAATACCAGCACAAATGCGCCGATGATTTCGCTCATGATATTTGAAATGTAATTGCGAATGGCGGGACCCGTGCAAAAGCATGCCAGAATAGCTTCGGGCTTGTTTGTTTTCCTGAAGTGGTCGTAATACATCACCCATACCAAAATTGCCCCTAAGAATGCTCCCAGCATTTGGGCAGCTATAAAATTCGGAACCCTTGCCCAGGCAAACTTGCCGGCAATAGCTAACCCTACAGTAACCGCCGGATTTAAATGCGCCCCGCTATAAGGCCCCGCAACAACCACCCCTACGAAAACGGCCAGCCCCCAGGCTGTGGTAATAACCATCCAGCCGCCATTATTGCCTTTGGTATCATTCAACAAAACATTGGCAACAACGCCGTTGCCTAATAATATAATTAACATGGTGCCGATCAACTCGGCTATAAATGGTGACATATTGTTTGGGGTTTTAATCAGTCTTGAGTCTAAAGTCTTAAGTCCGGGAGCCAGTTAGCGAAAGTCCCAAATCTTTTCGGCCTGGGACTATCGATAACAGACTCAAGACTTGCCCGACCAGCTTTGTGCCGCGGCAACTGCCCTTTTCCATCCGGCCATTGCCTGCTGTATACCGGCGTCTCCGGCAGGTAAAAATTCCCTTTCGGATTGCCATTGCCGTTGTATTTCCTCAACGCTGTTCCAGTAACCTACGGCAAGGCCCGCAAGGTAAGCCGCTCCTAAAGCTGTAGTTTCCACCACATGTGGTCTGATAACTCTGCAACCCAGCACGTCAGCCTGGAACTGCATCAGCAAATTATTTGCTGTTGCGCCGCCATCCACACGCAATTCCTTAATTGGCAGGCCGCAATCCGCTTCCATAGCTTTTAAGACATCCACCGTTTGATAGGCAATGGCCTCAATGGCTGCCCGGGCAATATGTCCTGCTGTTGTGCCACGCGTTATCCCAACAATGGTCCCGCGCGCCTCAGGGTCCCAATAAGGAGCGCCGAGGCCTGCGAAAGCGGGTACAAAGTATACGCCGCCAGTATCGTTTACCTGTAACGCCAGTTGCTCTACTTCGGCGGAAGATTTGATGATACCCAACCCATCGCGCAGCCATTGTACTATTGCCCCGCCAATAAAAATACTTCCCTCAAAAGCATATTCTATACGGCCATTTATCTTCCAGGCTATGGTAGTCAGCAGATTGTTTTTCGATTCCACAAACTTATCACCTATGTTCATCAGCATAAAGCAACCGGTGCCATAGGTATTTTTCACCATTCCTTTTTCTGTACACATCTGGCCAAATAAGGCGGACTGCTGGTCGCCGGCTATGCCTGCTATCGGCACCGCTGAGGCAAAAATAGTAGTATCTGTCTCGCCATAAACCTCGCTGGACTGTTTTACTTCAGACAGCATACTTGCAGGAATATCAAATATCCTCAGGAGCTCATCATCCCATTGCTGCGTGCGGATATTGTAAAGCATGGTTCGGCTGGCATTGGTTACATCGGTCACATGCACCCTTCCACGGGTAAATTTATAAACCAGCCAGGAATCAACGGTGCCAAAGGCCAGTTTCCCGGCATCAGCTAATTTCCGGGCGCCCTCAACATTATTTAGTATCCAGTTTATTTTAGAGGCAGAAAAGTAAGAATCGATAATCAGCCCGGTTTTTGAGCGGATAGTGCCGGTATAACCATCCCTTTTTAGTTGATCGCAATAGGCGGATGTGCGCCTGTCCTGCCAAACGATAGCATTGCAAACAGGCTGACCGGTTTCGCGGTTCCAAACTACAGTGGTTTCACGCTGGTTGGTGATGCCTATAGCCTTAATATTTTTTCCGCTGATACCTAACTTAGCTACAGCCTCGGCCGCTACTCCGGCCTGGGTGGACCAGATTTCGTTGGGATCGTGCTCTACCCAACCAGGCTGCGGGAATATTTGTGTAAATTCCTTTTGCGCTATGGATTGTATCTGCCCGCTATGATCGAAGATAATGGCGCGGGAACTGGTCGTGCCCTGGTCAAGAGCTAAAATGTACTGGTCGGAGTTCATAATTTATGGTTCATAGTTCATGGCAGAAGCGCCCGTCACGAGCTATTAATTGGTTGCGTTAAATTACAAATTAAAAAGAACTATCAAAGCGCCGGGACAAACGAGAAAATCAAGAGCGAGGATGATTTTAAATATATCCTCAGCCCTGCAGCAGATATCCCCCGGCAACGATATTAAAATCAATAACCTGCTGCTTCTCCCAGAGTTCATTTTTCCCGAGTTCTCCTGCCATTAAATTCGCGACCAAAGGCGCCGCTTCAATCGCCGCCCGCGCATCCAGAAACAGCATCCTTACCCGGCGTGCAAGCACGTCCTCCACAGTACGCGCCATTTCATTCCTTACCGCCCATATTACTTCAGCCTGTAAATATTCAAATTGGGGATGCAGCTTTTGCACCCATTCCGGGTTCTCTTTACCCAATGCAATTACCGCTTCCCGGTCGCTTCCGTAAACATATAAATGACTGTTGCGGTCAACTTCTGCCGTATTGCCATGGATATACAAATCTTTCGTTATGCTAACGCGAGGTTGAAACCCGGCGGTTTCAATAGCTTTATCCATCGTATCCTCGGCCATCTTCCGGTAGGTAGTCCATTTACCGCCTGTTACAGTGATCAGGCCGGACGCAGAAACCATCAACTTATGGCTGCGCGAAATCTCTTTTGTTTTGGTTGTTCTCTCCTGCGGTGCAGCCAGCGGGCGCAAACCAGCAAATACGCTTAATACATCCTGCCGCAATGGCGCCCTCGTCAAATATTTACCTATAGTACGCATTACAAAGTCAACCTCTCCTTCTAAGGCCAAAGGCTCAAGCCGGGGTTCGTTGAGCGGTGTGTCAGTGGTGCCTACCAGAAGCCGGTTATGCCACGGCAAAGCAAAAAGCACCCTGCCATCGTCGGTTTTAGGAATCATCAGCGCATCCTCTCCCGGCATGAATGATCGATCAAGTACTATGTGAATACCCTGACTTGGCGTGATTGACGGCTTAGTCCCGGGCTCATCTTTCTGAAGCAGATCGTCAACAAACACCCCGGTGGCATTTATAACCGCTCCGGCTTTGATGTTATACATCTTACCCGACTCCTTATCCCCGGCAATTACACCTTTAATTTTCCCGTTTTCCTTTATCAAATTAATAACAGGGAAATAATTTAATACAGTAGCACCGTGTTCCAGGCATGTTTGCGCGAGATTTATGGCAAGCCGGGAATCGTCAAACTGCCCGTCGTGATAGACTACGCCACCACGTAATCCTTGCTGCCGGAGAGCGGGAAGCCTGGCGAGGGTCTCTCGTCTTGAGATATGCTTCGACCGGCCAAAGCTTAGCTTACCAGCCAATAAATCATATAAAGTAAGCCCGATCGTGTAAAATGTGCCGCTCCACCAGGAATAACCGGGAATAATAAAGGATTCATTTTTTACCAGGTGCGCGGCATTTTTTAACAGCAGCCCGCGTTCATACAAGGCCTCCCGCACCAAACCAATATTACCCTGCGCCAGATAGCGTACCCCGCCATGAACCAATTTAGTGCTCCGGCTTGAGGTGCCCTTTGCAAAGTCGGCCTGCTCCAGCAGCAAGGTTTGATAACCACGCGACGCGGCATCCAGGGCAGTGCCCAAACCCGTAGCACCACCACCGACTACAATGATGTCCCAGACCTTTTGAGTATCAGTAAGGGCTTCGACTAAATTTTCGCGTTTGGTATTAGCCACGGATTTCAACTTAACGGGAGGGCAATTGTTTCAAATTTAAAAAAAGGACGACATTTATTTAGGCTAATTGGCGTAACTGCAAAACGATAATGGTGAGTTAACCAAAATTCAACGCATCGAAATTAACAATGCGAAACGTAATTATTCACAGTGCGCCTGCAGGGAGACGCCAGGCGGCTTCCTGCGAAGACGTTATTTTAATTTCAGCATTAAAATTCAGAAATCTGATTTCGGAATCCGATTTCCTCTACTCCACTCCTCTTACATTCATCTTTAGCTTATACAGCGCTTTTGAGGCCGTCATAAAAAGCACGTCTTTATTTTTTCCGCCAAAACAAAGATTGGCTGTCCACGGTTCCGGGACATCGATATGACCTATTTTTTGCCCCTGTGGATTGTAAATAGTAACACCGTTACCAGCAATGTATAAATTACCGCGCTCATCGAGTGTGACGCCATCACCGCCCTGATTGCAGAAAAGCTGCCGGTTGCTGAGCGTTCCGTCTTTTTCAATTGCGAATTTGTATGTTTTGTTATCGCCAATGTCAGCTACGAAAAGGTATTCGCCGTCCGGCGTACCCACAATGCCATTGGGCTGTTTCAGGCTGGCATCCATCAATATAGGCTGCTTTGAGTCTTTAGGCAGGTAATATACGCGCTGGCCGTCAAGATCAGGCTTCTTCCTTGTCCAATAATCGCGTTGGTAATATGGGTCAGTCATATAAATGCCGCCTTTGTTATCTATCCAGATATCGTTCGGGCCGTTCATCAGCTTACCATTATAATCGGTGAGTAAAACGGTAACTTTCTGGTCTGGAGCGATAGACCATATCTGGTCGTGTTCATCGGCACAGGTTACCAGGTTGCCCTTTTTGTCAAAGTAGGTTCCATTTGATCGCCCGGTATTGTCCATCCACATCGTCAACTTACCGTCCACACTGTATTCCCAAATTTTATTATTGGGCTGATCGGTAAAAAACACGTTGCCCTTTTTATCTACTGACGCGCCCTCTGTAAATGCGAATGTTTTAGATATTAATTCAGGCTTCTTTGTGGTATCATACAATTCGGTGGCTACATGCCGGGCTTCTGTAATTTGCTGTGTCGAACCTATTTCTTTATATAATCCAAAGTCACTTAACGCTATACACACTGCCGCTTTGGTAATGCGCAATCTAACCTTGCTGGTTTTAACATTTTCAGGCAAGCGAATCAGCCTGTTACCGCCTATGCTGGTGGCAGTTGCTACTTGCTGCCATTTGCCGTCGTGCCATGCATCGACAGCTACAGCATCAATACGCTGACCAAGTTTTATGTTTTCACGGAGGCGGATAACGTTGAATTCTTTCTGCTTATGCAAGTCGAGTACTAATTCAGGCGTAGTTACTTTATCGTCAGTAGCCCAGTAGCTGTACCGGTCGTTATCCAGCAGGTTTTTTGCTCCAAATTTCAGTTGGTTGCCGCCCCTGGTATTACTAGCTTTCAATGTTGCATTTTTGGCAAGGTTTACAGCAAAGGTCTGTCTAAGCCGTGTTCCAAATTCCTTTAGCTTAGCTACGTCGTCATCATTCAGCATGCCGCGCCTGTCAGGTTCCAGGCCCAGATCAAGGCAAGCGCCACGGCCTACGCTCACGTAATAAAGATTCATTAGAGAATCTGCGGTTTTAGCCTTACCATCCTGGGATGCATGATAAAACCATCCCGGGCGGAAAGGCACGTCGCACTCAGCAGGTATCCAGTATTTGCCATCGCGGTGGCCTTCGGTGCCTTCATAGTCTTTAACGTAACCATTACCGGGCTCTTTTCCGGCATCAGGCGCATGCGGCGTATAAGTCGCCCAGCAGGTTTCACCGGCATGGCCAGCCTCGTTGCCTACCCAGCGCACATCCGGGCCAACATCGCCAAACAAGACTGCACCGGGCTGCATCCTGCGCGGGATAGCCCAGGTATCCTTCCAGCCGTAATAGGTAGAGCGATCAATCTTTCTAACCTCCCGGGCGCCGCCATAGTATCCATCGCCGCCATTGGCCCCATCAAACCACGAAATAAATATCGGGCCGTAGTGACTATACAACTCTTCCAGTTGCTTGCGAAAAACCTGTGTAACGTATTCCGGCTTGCCGTAGAGTGCACTGTTACGGTCCCACGGCGAGCAATAAACGCCCATCTTCATGCCTAATTTATTACAGGCGTCGCGGTATTCCTGAAGTATATCACCCTTACCATTTTTGTAGGGACTTTTTGAAATGTTGTGTTCAGTTGTTTGAGTTGGCCATAAACAAAAGCCGTCGTGATGCTTGGCAACCACTACAATCCCTTTAAATCCGCCGGCTTTAGCAGCGCCGACAATCTGCATCGCGTCAAAACGGGTAGGGTTAAACAGTTTTGGGTCTTCATCACCGTAACCCCATTCTTTATCCGTATAGGTGTCCGGCCCGTAGTGTATCAAACAATACATCTCTGTTTCCTGCCAGTTAAGTTGCCGTTTGGATGGCAACGGCCCGTATGGTTTAGGGGCAGGCTGTGCAAATGCAAATGAAGCGACAGCAGAGAGGCATAAAAGCAAGCTTAATTTTTTCACGTAAAAGATAGATTATATTGGTTTACGAATGTAATAATTTTTGAATAAATGGTTTATAATGTGTTATAACGCTGTTTATTTTAACACTCATCATCTAAACATTCAACAAAACAACTACCATTTTTTATGGTTATATGCGATAGCTAAGCACCTGCTGTAAACTTTATAATTTATTTAAGAAATCACTATGAAAACATATAATAATTTAGTGGAAGCCACTAACGATTTAATGAAAAGAGGATATACGGAAAATCTTAGTCTTGAAGGCGATACCATCGACGCCAAAGATAAAGACATCCATATGACGGCCGACGATATTGAAATTGACGAATTTTATCGCTTTGAGGGACCCAGCAACCCGTCCGATATGTCGATTGTGTATGCAGTTACTTCGAAGAAGTATAATTTAAAAGGCGTACTGGTAAACGCATTCGGCACCTATGCCAATAACAGCTCTTCAGCCATTCAAGCCAAATTAAACCATGACCAGGTTAGCGATAATTTAAATCGCTCGGATAAACCGGAGGCGGATGCTGTACTGAAAGACAAATAATCGAAAAGTACAATGGAAATAGTGGCAGTAGCAGTAGCCAGCAGCAGTTGTCTTTACTGCTACCGCTACTCTTAATTTCTATTTTAATTTCGCCAGCAACTTTTTGCCGCGGGTTTTGATAGCTGGGGAGCCATTGCGCATCAAAAATTCCAGTTGGTTGGTAAGTTCGTCTGTAATCCAGTCGTAACGGCTGCGAAGATTAAACAATGCTTCAGCAGCGAATACCTTTACAGCTATCAATACTTTTGGGTCTATCAGCCAATCGAAACATTTTTCGACAACGGGCTCCATATCTGCAGCCTCCAACTTTTGTCTTATAACGGGATGAACTTTGGGACTAGTTATGTGCATGGCTATTTTTGCATAATGCCGCTGACAACTGGGATAATGTACATCGGGAAAGCGTTTCAGCAGATAGTCAAGTTCCGGTAAGTAAAATACAGGATTCTTCAGGAAAACGTTTTCTAATAGCCATGCTGCACGAAAGGCAATGTTTTTATCCGCGTTAAAGGTAACATCAATTAAATCACGCAGGTTAAAACCCTCCTTTTTTACGAGTTTGTTCAGCTTGTCTACTTTCGTTTTCACAAGCGTGGTCTTCAGTTCGTCTATGAGTTGCTGCTTAGTCATTAGCTGATTGTGAAGTTACTTATAGAAGGATGTATTGCCAGATATAATTTACAACATTCAAACATTTCACCGTTACAAGCATTCAACATAAAGTTCTACATTTGCTTTCCGTTAATTGAAAATTCACAAATGGTTAAATTCAACCGATTCACTCTTGATAATGGCTTACGCGTAATTGTTCATGAAGATCATACCACGCCTATGGCTGTTTTAAATATACTTTACGATGTTGGCGCCCGAGACGAAAACCCTGAACAGACCGGATTTGCGCACTTATTTGAGCACCTGATGTTTGGCGGCTCGGCAAATATACCAACCTATGATGAGCCACTGCAGCGTGTAGGAGGAGAAAACAACGCTTTTACCAGTAACGATATCACCAACTATTATATCACACTGCCCTCAGCAAATATCGAAACTGCTTTCTGGCTCGAAAGCGACCGCATGTTAAGCCTGGCTTTCAGCGAGAAAAGCCTCGAAGTGCAGCGCAATGTGGTTATAGAAGAGTTTAAGCAACGCTACCTGAACCAGCCTTATGGCGACGTTTGGTTGAAACTGCGGCCGATGGTTTATAAAAACCATCCATATCGCTGGGCTACGATCGGCAAGGAAATCAAGCACATCGAGGATGCGCAAATTGAAGACGTAAAGGCCTTTTTTAAAAAACACTACAACCCGCAAAATGCCATAATGGTAGCAGGCGGCGATATCACCTTTGAACAGGTAAAATTATTGGCGGAGAAATGGTTTGCGCCAATACCCGCGGGCGAAAAATATTACCGGAGCCTGCCTCAGGAGCCTGAACAGCACGACGAGCGCCGCCAAACTGTTACCGCTAAAGTTCCGCTTAATGATATCTATATCGCCTTCCAGATGGGGAGCAGGCTGGACGAGAGTTTTTATCCGGCCGAATTACTGTCGGATATTTTATCGCGTGGCAACTCATCGCGCTTATATCGCACGCTCGTAAAAGAAAAACAGCTGTTCAGCGAGGTGCATGCCTACATGACCGGCAGCCTGGATAAAGGCATGTTTGTATGCGAAGGCAAACCGCTGGAAGGCATTAGCGTTGAAACCGCCGAGGCTGCGATCTGGGAAGAGCTTGAGAAGATAAAAGCGGTAGAAATACCGGCTGATGAACTAACTAAGGTTCAAAACAAAACAGAATCTACGATGATATTTTCTGAAATGTCACTTCTGGATAAAGCTATGAACCTTGCTCAGTTCGAGTTATTGGGCGACGCCGACCTGTTAAATCACGAAACCGAAAAATACCTGAAAGTTACTGCCGCACAAATTAAAGATCTGGCTAATAACTTATTCAGGAAAAATAATTCATCGACGCTTATTTATTTAGCCGAGAAAAGCTGAAGTTGTTGTAGATGTTGTAAATGTTGTGGCTATTAATGCATGCTCAGCTTTTACAAACACTTCAACTCTTACAACTGCTATAAATATTACACTATGACATTGGATAGAAAAACAGCCCCGGAATTTAAGGAGGTGGCAAATATAAACCTGCTCAGACCCGAGCACAGGGAACTGAACAACGGCTGCAATGTGTATTGCTTCAACTCCGGCGATCAGGAACTGGTTCGTGTGGAATGGATTTTCGGCAACCAGCGCTTTAATCCTGAAAAGCCACTGCTGAACATAGCGGTAAACACCATGCTTACCGAAGGCACCCATAGTTTAACCCAGGCGCAAATTGCCGATAAAGTAGACTTTTACGGCGCCTTTTTGCAGGTTGACTATGGCTATGATAACTCTACCGTTACGCTTTACAGTTTGAATAAGCATTTGCAACATACATTGCCGGTATTGAAGGATATTATTACTGATTCCGTTTTCCCGGAGAAGGAGCTGGAGACCTACATCCGTAACCAGCAGCAAAAGCTGCAGGTGAGCATGCAGAAGAACGATTACGTTGCCCGCCGCAACTTTAATAAGGCCATTTATGGCGATACCCTGTACGGCCTGGGTGCTGACGCAGAGACCTACAAAACCCTGAACCGCGAAGATATGCTGATGCATTTTAAACAAATGTACCAGCCTACCAATTGCACCATCATTGTTTCAGGGAAGGTTGAACCGCAAATACTTGACTTGATTACCAACACTTTCGATAGCGACTGGAAAAATTCGACGATACGGCCTGATACAAGTCAGCCGGGAATAACATCATCGAGTGACCGGTTCTTCTTTACTGAAAAACCGGAAGCGCTGCAATCCGCAATCAGGATGGGAATGCCCACCATTAACCGTACACATACCGATTTTCCCTTTCTGCAGGTATTAAATACCGTTTTGGGTGGCTATTTCGGTTCGAGGCTGATGGCCAATATTCGTGAAGATAAAGGCTACACCTATGGCATTGGATCCGGCATGAGCTCGTTAAAACATTCGGGGGCGTTATTTATTGCCACAGAAGTAGGCGCCGATGTTTGCAAAGCAGCAGTAAGCGAGATTGAAAAAGAAATCAACCTGCTAAAAACTGAACTTATCCCTGAAGATGAGCTTTCGCTGGTGCGAAACTATATGATGGGTTCGTTGCTGGGCAGTCTTGAAAATGTATTTTCACATGCAGACAAATTCAAAAATTTGCATTTTTCCGGTTTAGGATACGATTATTATGACCGGTACACAGAAGCAGTGAAAACCGTAAGTGCAGAACGATTAATGGAACTAGCAAATCAATACCTGGATTTTGATGGGTTTTATAAGGTGATAGTGGGAAAATATTGAAGAATTTCCTAACCAGATTATTGATTTCGGAATTAAAAAATGTAAGGCGTGCCTGTAGAAAGTAGCGCAAATTCTCCGGAATTAGGCTGTCATTGTCAAGCAATTTTCTTCTCTCAACACTACAAATCCGAAATCGAACAACCGAAATCCAAAATATTTTGTTAGCTTTGCCCGGCAAATAATAACTCCAAACCCATTATTTGCTATGCAATTAGACCCTGAAAAATTTGTCGCCGAAGGTTTAACTTACGACGATGTTTTGCTCCTCCCCGCCTATTCTGAAGTTTTACCGCGCGATGTTGACACCAGCACCTGGCTCACCAAAAAGATCAGGCTGAATATTCCCATCATGTCTGCTGCAATGGATACGGTTACTGAATCCTCTTTGGCGATTGCTATTGCGCAGGCTGGCGGCATTGGTATTCTGCACAAAAACATGAGCATTCGCGACCAGGCCGATGAAGTGCGCAAAGTAAAGCGCTCCGAGAGCGGCATGATACAGGACCCTGTGACCCTGCATGAGTCCTCGACTGTTGCTGATGCAGTAAAAATTATGGGCGAATATCGAATCGGCGGAATACCGATTGTTGACGGTGAGCATAGGCTAAAGGGCATCCTCACCAACCGCGACCTGCGTTTTCAAAAAGAAATGCACCTGCCGGTAAGCGATGTAATGACCAAAACCAACCTGATTACTGCGCCGCAGGGAACCAACCTGCTGCAAGCTGAGGAAATATTGCAGAACCATAAAATCGAAAAGCTTCCGGTGGTAGATTCGCACGGCATCCTGCGCGGACTTATCACTTATAAGGATATCCAGAAGTTTAAAAATTACCCAAGGGCTTGTAAAGATGAGTTCGGGCGCTTGCGGGTAGGTGCAGCTGTTGGAGTAGCTGCCGATAACATCGATCGCGTAAAGGCGCTCGTTGCCGCAGGTGTCGACGTGATTACCGTAGATACAGCGCATGGCCATTCGAAGGGAGTTATTGACATGGTAAAAAGTGTAAAGGCTTTATATCCCGAATTACAGGTAATTGCCGGTAACATAGCAACCGGCGAAGCCGCGATAGCACTGGCTGATGCCGGTGCGGATGCAGTTAAAGTGGGGATCGGCCCCGGCTCTATATGTACTACCCGTATTGTTGCCGGTGTGGGTGTGCCGCAGTTGTTTGCTGTTTATGAATGTGCAAAAGCGTTGCGGGGCCGCGATGTCCCGGTTATTGCCGATGGCGGCATCAAACAAACCGGGGACATTGTAAAAGCCATTGCAGCCGGTGCAAGCTCAATCATGGCAGGTTCGCTGTTTGCCGGGGTTGAAGAATCGCCGGGTGAAACCATTATATACGAAGGCCGCAAATTTAAATCATACCGCGGCATGGGCTCGGTTGATGCGATGGATAAAGGTTCGAAAGATCGTTATTTCCAGGATGAAACGGATGTTGTTACCAAATTGGTACCCGAAGGCATTGTTGGCCGTGTTCCATATAAAGGCAACCTTTCTGAAGTGGTTTATCAATACGTAGGTGGCCTCCGCGCAGGGATGCATTACTGCGGCGCAGCAACCATCGAAGATCTTCAAAAAGCAAAATTTGTACGGATTACCGCGGCGGGCATGAAAGAAAGCCATCCACACGATATTACAATAACTAAGGAATCTCCGAATTATACCCGTTGAGTCCGGAAAAAAGAATACGCCAGGCTTCCGAAGATTTTAAAAACTTCGGAAGTTTTTTGTTTTACAGCTGGTTGAAATACAAACCTGCTGCGCCCAAAATCCCGCTATTCGCTAACTCCGAACGTTCAATTTTTAATCGCGCCACGCTTTTTGGATAAACCAATGTGCGGATACGCTCCCACATCGATTTTTCAAAATAATCGTATGCTGATTGCACTGAGCCTCCTAAAATGATGAGATCAGGATCATAGGTGTACATAATGAGTTTGATGGCATTACCAAGATGAGTTCCCATTTCGGCGTAAAGCTGCAATGAACGGGCATCGTCTCGCTGCGCTTCTTTGTACACCTGTTGGCCATCCAGTCCGTATACGTTATTAAAGAAAGAGCCGCTGCAATAAAATTCGTAATTATTATCCAGGTAATCTACGCAGCCGAACTCCCCCGCCCCGCAGTTTGGGCCGGCATACAGCTGCCCGCTAATAATAATGCCCGCGCCCAAACCGGTTCCAATAGTAAGCCCGATCATGTTTTTTGCGCCTTTTCCTTTTCCAAAGTAAAGTTCGCCGAGGGCAAAACAATTAGCATCGTTGTTTACGAATACGGGTATTTGGTATTTTTTTTCCAGTATCTCTTTTAAATGCACCTCTTTCCATGAGGGAATATGTACAACGTCATAAACAATCCCTTTTTCAACATCGACGACGCTGGGCACGCCAATGCCGATAGCTTTTACATCTTTATCTATCAGTTTGTCTGCAACAAAATAAACATCTTTCAGCACCTGCTCTACCGTGCCCTTGGTATGTATGCGGCGGGATATGATTTCAGAAAGTGTACCGTTGCTAACCACAGCGCCGCGGATGTTTGTCGCGCCTAAATCAATACCTATTACTTTTTCGTTAATCATTTAGCAAGGTTATTCTTTTTTATCAAAAATAGTTTTGTTAGTGATCAGTGGCTTTGCCCAAAAGCCAATAGCAAGCATATAACCGAATGTGAGGTAGAGGAAACACATACCAGCGCGCAGCCCGATTAAGTTACCCAGGCCGCCAATCAGTATTTGAACAACGGCCCCTCCAATTATGCCCGTAACCAATATGCCGGCAAATGACCCATGATGTTCATCGACAGAACTAAGCGCCAACGAGAATATAATCGGGTACATTACCGACATGAAAAAACCGACGATGGAAAACGAGTACAAGGAAACTTCAGCACTACCAAACAATCCAAGCGATAAAAATATTAAAGCGAAAATGGTGAAAACAACCAGCAACCTGCGGCTGTCCATCAATTTCAGCAAGAACAGGCCCAATACACCGCCGGCAGTCATCAGGCCCCAAAACCAGGCCACAGCCTTAGCCCCCGTTACCTCCGGGTCGACATGATGGTAACGTTTTAAGAACTCCGACATCCAATAGGAAACTCCCTGTTCGGTACCTACGTAGCAGAACAAGGCAATAAAATATAGAATAACCACCGGCCTTTTAAACAGCATTACATGGGTTTCCCATGCGCCAGCCTTTTCATCCTCGGCCAGCTCTACTTTTGGAAAACGGGAAACCAGCATCAGTACTGCCATCAAAAGGCAAATGACTACAAAAAGCCAGTAAAGCGATATCCATGGCATTCCGGCGGGCACCAATGGCGACAGGACAGAAAATATGCCGCTGTGATTTTTACTCCCGAGGTTTAATACCATATATGAATATACCAGCGGGCTTAAAAATGATGCGCCGCCGAATATTAATTGAGCGAGCACTGATGTAAATGCGTAGTTTTCTTCGCCCCCGGCTGTGCGAAGTAACGGATTAATGACCACCTGCAACATAGCCATTCCGCAGCCGATTAAAAATAACGATAATATAGCTGTGAGGTAATTCGGCTGGGCAGCCAAGAGCAGTGAACCTAAAAACGCCACAACAAAAGCGGTAACCATAATTGTCTTTTCGTTATACTTTTGCACCAGCATACTTGATGGTATTGACATTACGCCATAGGCAATAAAAAAAGCAAACGGCAATACACCTGCCATAAAATCGCTCAATTTAAAATCACTGATAAACGCGGGAGACAACGGGCCGATGATATTGGTGATAAACGAGATAACAAAAAACGTTAGCAGTATAAGTGCTACGATGTAATAGCTGCGTTTCATGAATTGGTTTTAATGGTGGGTTATTGATTGTGCTACATATTTAAAGCAAATGTTTAGCATTTACAAGTGATTAAATTAATTTAAAAAGTTGTATCACACCGGCGATGTGTATAACCATAAATTCCGGATATTTCTCACAAAATTGTTACTGATTTTTTTTGAAAAAACCCGCGAAATCGCATTTTTAAGAATTTTCGTTTAAAAGAAAAACTCGTTTTTAGCTTATATATGTTAATAACCAGAATGTTAATAAACCTTGAAAAACTTTAAATAAGGCTGTAATTAGCTATTTACAACAGATATGGCTATGGTATAAAATTGTTAAAAACATGTTAAGAAAAACTATTAAAATTATCTTGACAGATGTTATCCCTCCTGCTATCTTAGAACTATCAAGAACGACGTACTTTGACAACTCTTCAGGAAATGAACATGCATCGGGCGACCCTCCGGGGAAGCTAAAGAACATGGGAAGTTGCTGAAATTACCGGAAAAAGAAACGGCGTGAGCCGCGCAAAAAGAAGGATAATTAAAAAGAGTACCAGAATGGAATGTGATTCTTTACGGAGGAAAACATGTAACCGCTGGTGAACTGAAAGGATCAATACCTGCAAGGGTAACAGAATAGCAGTCGGTCGATATACACAAAACTTGATGCTTTGCGGGCAACTACGGTTGGGCGCAGAGTTTGGAAACGGAGACAGAATCGCAAGAGGACGCCTCCGTTTTCGTTTTTACTGGATTTTTGCCGCGATGTGCAAAATCCTTTTCTCCCACATTTTCAAAATGGCTAATTTAGCGCCACATGAATAAGGACGGCAAAACTAAGAGCAATGGCAGGCCAAAAATATTTGTCTTAGATACCTCGGTTATCTTATACGACCATAACGCCTTCGAAAATTTCCAGGAACATGATGTGGCCATTCCTATACAGGTACTTGAAGAGCTGGATAATATGAAAAGCGGAAACGATACCCGCAATTTCGAGGCCCGCAGCTTTATCAGGCTAATGGACGACATTTCCCGGAAACACCTCATTAATGAATGGCGCCCCATCAACGGAAAAAGCAGCAAAGGCAATTTCAAAGTAATTATGGACGCTACAGGGGGGACAGTTGATGCCACCGCAGTTTACGGCTCCGATAAAACCGATAACCGGATTTTGAATGCGGCGCTGGGCGTTCAGGAAGAGAATCCTGATAAAAAGGTGGTGCTCGTGTCAAAGGATATATGCCTTCGCTTAAAGGCTAAAGCGCTGAACCTGCACGCCGAGGATTATGAAACCGGCAAGATTAAAAACCTGGATGAGCTTTATACCGGCGAAACTACCTTACATAAGGTTCCCGAGAGGCTTATCAGTCAATTAAATAAAGCAGAAAGCTTATCAGCCGAAGATTTTGCCCTTCAGCAGCATAATATCAATCACTTTTATGTACTGAACGGGAAAAAAGGAACAACTCCGGGTTTTTATAATTCGCAAACCAATCAGCTTGAAAAAATAACCGAACAGCCTGTATTTAATATTTCGCCGCGCAATATAGAGCAATCTTTTGCGATACATGCCTTGCTCCACCCGGATATAAAGCTGGTCACTATTCAGGGGAACGCCGGTACAGGTAAGACGCTGCTGGCCCTGGCGAGTGCCTTGGAACAGCGTAAGCATTACCGGCAGATTTTTGTCACCCGCCCGATCGTTCCGTTGAGTAATAAGGATATTGGCTTTTTACCCGGCGATGTAAAATCGAAAATTGACCCGTATATGGCGCCCATATGGGATAACCTGAAATTTATTAAAGACCAGTTTGGCGACGATGAGAAGATGCAGGCCAAAATTGATGAGCTGGTGGCGAATGAAAAAATATCTATCACGCCGCTGGCTTTTATTCGCGGGCGCACGCTTGCCAAGATATTTTTCATTGTAGATGAGGCGCAAAACCTTACGCCGCATGAAGTAAAAACCATCATTTCACGCGCGGGCGAGAACAGCAAGTTTGTTTTTACCGGCGATATTTACCAGATAGATACGCCTTACCTGGATGCAGAAAGCAATGGCCTCTCCTACCTGATCGATAAAGCAAAGGGACATCCGCTCTATGCGCATATTACCTTGCAAAAAGGGGAAAGAAGCGAGCTGGCTAATTTGGCGACGGAATTGTTGTAAATTGCGTTTTGCTGCGGGGAGCTTTCCGCATTTAGTTGCACGAATGGAATGAACCAGCTTCGCTGTTATATGTATTCTGCTCGATAAGCTGAATACTCACAACATATTTTATCACAAGTTACGGTCAGCAGAACCGCTGCATTAACTAAAAATATCACGAGCAATTAAGATACTATACTATCTGTCACCCTGGCGATATCATAGCTTATCTTATTAATAAACCCAAGCTGCTCCTTCAACAGCAAATCGTCCGATGAAGTGGCATTCTGAACGATTTCAGTATTAAGGGATTTGGACGAAGAAGTTTCTGCCGGGTTCCCGCCAAGTTTTTTATTCACGTCGTTCAACACTGCAAGGCTCTTTCTGATCAGTTTCAGATTATCTGCAGCAGACCTATGGATGGCGCGTGAGGAGACCGATGACGCTATAGTTGCGATGTATGACGACAGGATATGATTAAGCACCACAAACTTGTGCACATCCTTTACTTTACGCTGCTTGCTTTTCGGCTCTGACGTCATCCGTTCAAAAGCGGCTGAAAGATTAGCCGACTTTACATATACGTCTTTCCTGGCCAATTTATATTCCATTGCACTTACTTCCCGGCCCGATACGCTTTCGGCTATCTTATTCAAATAGCAGGCATTGGCATTGATAACGTCGGCCAGGTTGTGCTGTATCTGCTCAAATTCCCAGCTCGGAAAAATAAGATAGCTCGCGATAAATGCTATGGTTGACCCAATAATCGTATCGATTATACGCTCCTGAACCACAAGCCCAACGCCGAGGAACTTGAAAAGAATAAGCACGTACGGTGTCATAAACAATACACTTACAACATAGTTTAAACGCAGGAAACTATAAGTGCCTATCATTAATACTAACAGCAAGCCAAACTGAACATCCTTATTAGGTATGTATATCAAGATGATTATACCTGCTATGCCGCCAATTATTGTGCCCACCAGGCGCTGATAATTACGCTGCTTAGACAAGCTGAACCCGGGTTTTAAAATAACGATGATGGTGAGCAATACCCAATAGCTATGATGGCCAAGTGCAATAAATTTAGCGGTAACAAAGCCGATAAGGCAAACCAGCGACACCCGAAGCGCATGTTTAAATGTGCCGGAGTTAAACGACAGGTTATCTGAAAATATGTGCGCTGCATAATCCTGCCTGGTTACAAACTTGGAATACTCGTAATCAGGTGTCTTATCTAACAGCGCCTCGGATGACTTAGAGCTGTAGTATCCGTAAATACTCCTTATGCGCTCGTTTAAGTCGCGCAGGTTCACTAATATCTTTCTTAGGGCGAAATTGCTGGCTCCTTGCTCGCTGGCCCCTATCTCGTCAATACGTAATTTCAGCTTTTCGAGGTCAGTTTGAAAATCAGGCCTGTATTTGTTCCTGGTGTTTGAGAGTACCATATAAGCTATATTATCCAGCTCATCTCCCATTTGGTTAAGCAGGTCGGCAATCTGCTTTAATACGCCGGTAGCGCCGAATTTATCGCGGATATAGCCATAATCGTAATGTGTGGCCATAATTTGCTCATACATATCAACCAGGTCTATAAAGGTAAGTACCAGCACCCGGCTGGGGTTGGTGGATTCCTTCACCATAACCCGGCTCTTAAACAAAATTTCACGCACAGCGTCCTGATGCTGACTAACCTTTATTTGCTGCGATACCAGTTTGCGGTAATTTTCCTCTATGTCCGTATCCGAAAGATAAAAACCAGCCTTGATCCTGATGAATTTTGCTATATCGGCAATGCTCTCGCCCAGGGTTTGCTGTGCTGCACGATATGGCCTTATTCCAAAAAACAACAGACTGAACAACAGATACCAAATGCCGCCGGCTAAAACGATAAGGCTTAACGGTAGCACTTCATTGGGCTTTGCTTCTTTGTCCATCATGAATATCATGATCAGCAGCGCACAGGTGCCTATAGACGACGCCCTGTTGCCGTAAACGATAAACATGGAAAAGAAGAAGGACAGCAGCGTGATCTCAACACCTAATGTAAACACATTCAGCCGCGCAAAGCCAGTTATTATCGCTACTACAAACATGCACAAGTTACCTATGGCCATACCATTGCGTTTATGATATAGCGGCCCCGGACTATCGATTGTACATATACACAGCGCACCGAGCGACATGGTTATGCCCATATCGAAACGGTTAAACTGCATCAGCAAAAGCGATGGGAACAGGATGCCGAAGGTCATGCGGATACCATCAGAAAAATACTGGCTGTAAAAAAAGCTTTTAATTTCCCTGGCATCGATTTTCATAAATGTTTTTTTTGGCGGTATTTCAGCATTCAAATTTACAGAAATTAAATATAACGACCTTATTTTAACAAAAATCGCATAAATAACAGCACACTATTATTAATTAATCAGCAATTACTAATTTTAAGCGCCGATATTGAAATTCTTCCACGGAAACAAGGTTGAACCTTTATCAGCTTTATTTGTTGAATAACCGATTTTAATCCGCATTAATTTCCTGTAGCAATATGCCATCAACCTTAAAATTGAGCCAAAGAGAGACAGCTTTTAATAACGAAGTTGTAACCCGCTTTGAATTATATAACAGCCTTTTTCAAACGCTGCCATTTTACCAGGTGAAAGACACCGGTATCTTGCTGCCTTTCTTCAGCTCACATTGCGATAAGGAGGTGAATAAAAAGCTGCCCCCCTCGGTTATTATCGAATCTTTTTTTCAAAAATATGTCCCCGGTATCGAACATCGCGAGCAGATCAACCGCATGTTCCGTTTTATACAGTATATCGAACGGCAGGTAGTTTTGTTTGATGCCATTGAAGATTCATCATTCAGCAAGATCGGCCGTGAAGACGAAACCGGCACCATGCAAAGCCTGATGCAGCAAGCATCGCTGAATGAACAGCAGCGCGTAAATATCGGTAAAAAGCTGGATGAATTTTCGCTAAGGCTGGTATTGACCGCCCACCCTACCCAATTTTACCCCGGTTCTGTTCTCGGTATCATGACCGACCTGATTGAAGCGTTAAAAACGAATGATATTAACACCATAGATGTTTTATTGCAGCAATTGGGTAAAACACCTTTCTTTAATAAAACATCGCCCACCCCGGTAGATGAGGCCATTAACCTGGCCTGGTTTCTAGAAAATATTTTCTATCATGCAATCTCTGCTATAGAAACGAAGTTGGAAGACGAGTTTGAGTTGGATAACAGCCGCATCAGTCAGTTACTGGAACTTGGCTTCTGGCCGGGCGGAGACAGGGACGGTAACCCTAACGTATCGACAGAAAGTACAAAGGAAGTCGCAAAATTCCTTCGCCAGCGACTTTTCAGGGCCTATTACCGCGATTTCAGGGTATTGAAGCGCCGCATAACTTTTCGTGGCGTTGAAGAGCCGATGGCTAAATTAGAGCAGTTGATTTACGGAAATGCTTACGCTGAGCAGGAGCCCCGGAATGTTGCGCCCGAAATTTTGGGTTTGCTAAAATCGATGAAACAGACCCTTGTGGCTGATCATGACAGTTTGTTCATCAATATAGTTGATGATCTGACGCGAAAAGTGAGGTTGTTCGGCTGCTATTTCGCTACGTTGGATATACGGCAGGACAGTCGTGTTCTGCGGAGGGTTTTTAAATTCGTTACCGACAGTAAGCCTTCTGAAACAGGAATACCCGGAGAGTACGATAAACTTGAAGAATACGAAAAACTTAAAAGACTAACATTTAACCAGGTTGATTTTTATTGCCCCGACAGTGCAGACAAGTTGATTTGCGATACGCTGAACACCATACGGCTGATGAAGGACATACAATTTACCAACGGTGAGAAAGCCTGCCAGCGGTTTATCATCAGCAATTGCCAGCAGGCGTCGGATATATTGCAGTTGATGGACTTGTTTCTTTGGAGCGGATGGGATAAGGAAAAACTTAGCGTCGACTTTATGCCTTTGTTTGAGACCGTGAATGACCTGAAGCATGCGGCGGGTGTGATGGAAAGCCTGTATACTCATCCGTTTTATAAAGAACATCTTAAAAGACGTGGCGGCCAGCAAACCATTATGCTGGGTTTCAGCGACAGCACTAAAGATGGCGGCTACCTGATGGCCAACTGGTCGATATACCAGGCAAAGGTCGAGCTTACAGCCATGGCCCGCAAACATAACATCGATCTTGCATTTTTTGACGGCCGTGGCGGCCCCCCTGCCCGTGGGGGTGGTAAAACGCACAAGTTCTATGCTTCAATGGGCGAAGAGATAGCCAACCGGCATATACAGCTTACCATCCAGGGGCAAACAGTAAGTTCTCAATATGGTTCGGTGGAGACAGCGCGTTTTAACATGGAGCAGTTAATTAACGCCGGCGTAGTGTCTGCACTACATCCAAATCGTAACGATTTGCTTGACAGCCGCCATAAAGAACTGATTACGAAAATGGCAGATGAAAGCTACAAGATGTTTCTCGATCTGAGGCAGCATCCGTTATTTGTAGAATATCTTGAAAAATTCAGCCCTATTAAGCTGCTCTCGCATATCAACATCAGCAGCCGGCCAACCAAGCGCAATGCCGATGCTGCGTTGCGCCTGGAAGATTTGAGGGCCATCAGCTTTGTTACCTCCTGGAGCCAGCTTAAACAAAGCATTCCTGGTTTTTTTGGCGTGGGCACTGCCTTAAATAAGATGAAAGAAAACGGCCATTGGGAGGAAATTAAAGACCTCTATAGAAAATCGGGCTTTTTCAAAACGATGCTTGATAACTGCGAGATGTCTATGTCAAAATCAGATTTCAGAGTTACCGCATACCTGGCAGACGATGAAAAATTTGGCGCTTTCTGGAAAAAGCTGCATGACGAGTATGAGCTAACCAAAGCCATGCTGCTTGAGCTTACCGGCAATAAAAAGCTAATGGAGGAATATCCTGTTGAGCGTAAATCTATCGCTATACGCGAAAAAATTGTTTTACCGCTGGTGATCATGCAGCACTACGCACTGCAATGCTTAAACACTTGCAATGATGAAGAGCTCACCAAGATTTACAACAAACTGGTGATCAGAACAGTTTATGGCATTGTAAACGCAGGGCGAAATCTCGCATAAACTTAAGGCAACCGGATTAAGCGTTTTTTGACCGTTTCAGCAGGTTTGATCTCTTTCACAAACCAGATGGGGGTTAAGTTGTTACATTTACGTATAAACTTAATTTCTCCGATGAAGAATCTGCTATATCTTTCTGTTGCGTTTTTATTTCTTGTTTTTGCCGCAAGCTGTCATGACAGAAAGGGCAAAAATTACAACGACATTAACGATGAACAGGAAGGCGAGCAGTTTATAAGAAGTGGCATTGAAAGCAGCATGAGCGACATTAAGGCTTCAGGCCTGGCTATAACAAACTCCAACAATCACAAGGTTATAGGTTTAGCCAAGATGCTTATTGAAAGCCATACCAAATTGGATAGTGCATTAAGACAGCTTGAAGCCGATAAAAAAATGGCTAATTCCGGTGCTATCAGCAATGCCCATGCGGACATGATTAAAGACCTTTCAAAAAAATCGGGGCCGGCGTTTGACAAAGCGTATTTGCAAATGATCGTTAATGATCATGAAGAGGTGGTGAAACTGTATACCACGGCCAGCGCTAATTCTGACGAAAAAATAAAAAAGATTGCTTCAGAAAACCTACCTGCTATTAAAATGCAGCTCGACTCGGCGAACAAAATCTGCATATCCTTAAAGTAGCGACTGCAATATTTCTATATTTGGCTGATGAAGAAAAATCTTTTTATAGCCTTTGAAGGTATTGATGGCAGCGGAAAAAGCACTCAGGTACGTTTGCTGAAAGACAGGCTCGAAGCGAACGGTCATAAGGTCTACACTACCTGCGAACCAACGGATGCTCCTCCGGGGAAAATGATCAGAGATATCTTCAATCACCGCATTGACGGCGACCATCGTACCATTGCCGCGCTTTTTGTAGCCGACCGCCTGCACCACATTTTAAATAAAACAGACGGAATGCTGAAAATGCTGGAAGATGGTTATACGGTAATCACAGATCGGTACTATTTTTCTTCATACGCTTACCAAAGCCCGCACATCGACCAGAACTGGGTAATACAGGCCAACTCGCTTGCTGCCGGTTTGCTCCGGCCCGACTTAAATATTTATATCGATATCTCGCCGGAAATAAGCATAGAGCGCCTTAACAAAGGCCGCACTTCTATTGAATTGTACGAAACGCTCGATAACCTGCGTCTGGTACGAAATAAATACCTGGAATTGATAGACGTGTTTAAAGGCGAAGAGAAGGTATTTGTCGCAAATGGCGATCAGAGTCCCGAAGGAATTGCCAACGACATTTGGGATACCGTTTCAGCAATGCTACAATAAAAACAGAAAAAGATTATTTTATTACCAGAAGTTATTTGCCTTTCCGGGCGGGGCCTTGCGGCTTTGCTTTAACAGGTATTGGAGCTAAAACAGGCTTTTTATTATTTGGCAGGAAACCATTTCTTACTAAAAAATCTATCAGTATATTCCCTCTCATGGTGCTCAGTATTAATGATAATAATTTATCAAACGCATTCAGTCTTTCAAAATTATAAATAAATACAAAAAAAGCAAATTAATTTAGTGTCATATTCGCATTCGGCATTCACACATGTCATTGGGAGCGAGGGGCGAGCGCGGCAACCTCGTCGTTTTGTATAGTCCGCTATGTATGCGGGCAATGTAAGGCGATTAGGTTGCTTCGTTCTTTACAGCAATGACAAGTTTGTTTAATTTAAAACAGCTTCAATTGCTGATGTACCGGCGGTTTTGCCCTGCCAAAAACAGTCCGGCCACCGTATCGCCAGGAATTCTTCCGCTCCTGCTCTATCACCTTATCAAAATTGGCATTAGGTGTAAAATCCTTTTCGGCACGCTGGGCTACTTCGGTAAGCCTTTTAATCGCATCATTCTTTTCGTTATTGCCCAGTTTTGATTTATGGATAGCTGTTTGCAACACGCCGATGGTTTCGTCATAAACTTTGGCAGGCACCGGGAAAGGATGACCGTCCTTGCCTCCATGCGCAAATGAAAAGCGCGCAGGGTCTTTAAACCGCGAAGGCGTGCCATGTATAACCTCGCTTACCAGCGCCAGGGATTGTAAAGTTCGCGGGCCAAGCCCCTGCAACTGCAGCAGACCTTCAAAATCCTTCGGCTGCTTTTCGTGCGCCAACCAAAGCACAGCGCCTAATCTTTTTAAATCTACGTCCTTAGCTCTAACGTCATGATGGGATGGCATGGTGAGTTTGCTGATTTCTTTCAGCATGTGTTCCGGGTGTTCGGCTGTAATTTGCATGATACCGGTTTGGGAACTTTCAGCCTCCTTATCCACCATATTCAGGATATTCCCGGTATTTTGCCCGTAGATGAACGTGTGCGGGTCGTTAACAAAAGAGCTTAACTGTTCAGAATGCCAGTGATAGCGCCTGGCGGTTTTCGATTGCGGGCTCATCCCCTGTTGCACAACGGCCCATTGTCCGCTGGTGCCTAAAATAAAATTGTGGGTATAAAGCTGGAAGCCGTCCTGTATAGCGGTATTATCCACCTTTGCGCTTAGCTTGCTGCATTTTACCAGGTAGTTACCGTCGAGGCCGGTCAAATCGCCGACTTTGATCAGTTCATCCGGCGTGCGGCGGGAATGGCTGCCCTTACCGCCGCATATATAAATCCCGAGCTCTTTGCTATGTGGGTTGACGGAACGCTTTAATGCCCCCATCACCGATGTGGTGATGCCCGATGAATGCCAGTCCATACCCATCACAGCGCCCAGGCTTTGAAACCAGAACGGATCGCTTAAGCGGCGCAGTACCTCATCACGGCCATAATCCAACACTATATTTTCGACCACTGCCAAGCCAAGCCTGGCCATCCGTTCCGCCAGCCAGACCGGCACATAGCCATAATGTAAAGGTAAATCCGCACTTCCCGATCGCTTCATACTAACAAATTTAGTAAAAATTATTTGAAGCTCAAAGGTTACTTCAGCGCGTCAAACGCGTACTTAGCATCACTCCAAAAATCATCTAATGCGATTATGCGGGGCTTAAAAAAAGATATCAGCGCAGGCCAGTCCGCTTTATTAAAAATGCTTACTCCGTCCATTTTTGTATAGATGCGGCTGGTGGTCTTGCCGTAATCATCGGTCATATGTAGCTGCCATTCCCATGCCTCGCCAACGGCGGCATTGAGGATATTTTTCAGTTCTTTGAATTGCTCAAAAAATAGTTCCTGTATGCCAGCATCCGGATGTGCAAGCTCAATGGCGATCGTCGCCCTATGCTTATCCGCCTGCATGCGAAAATAAACATGTTTGAGGCCGGTTTTATAGTTGACCCAATTAACGCGCGAGCCTTCGGCAGAAAGTACCGGCGACATGTACTGCCCGAAAGCCGTCCAGAATTCCTGCTTAAGTTGCGACGCCTCGTCTTTGCTGTACATGTTATCGAAACCAGAGATCAGGGGTTATTGGGCAACCGTAAATGGCAACGTTACTTTTGCATCCTGTGAGTTACTGCCGAGCACCAGTTTATAGCTGCCGGGATAAATCTTCCAACTATGAGTTTTCATATCCCATTTCTGAAGTTCTTTTACAGGTATTCTCAGGGTTACCGATTGTTCAGCGCCCTGAGAAACTGATGTTCTTTTGAAAGCCTTGAGCTCTTTCACCGGCATTCTGTCAATTTCAGGGTACTGGATATAAGCCTGGACAACTTCATCGCCGTCTGCCTTGCCTGTATTTTTTACCCTGACAGTAACGCTGACGGTATCAGCGGAATTATACTTTGACTTTAAATTTCCATTAGCCTGGTATGCAAAGGTAGTATAGCTCAGTCCAAACCCGAAAGGATACTGTACCGGGCCTGTATAATAGCGATAAGTGCGGCCCTTCATGCTGTAATCTTTATAATCAGGTACATTGCTCAATGCTTTATAAAATGTTAGTGGCAAATGGCCCGACGGAGATACATCACCAAAAATAACATCGGCCAGCGCATTGCCACCCTGTTCGCCGGGGTACCAGGCCAATAGTATTGCATCAGCGTATGGGGCGATGGCATCTGCATCAACATCGCTGCCTGCGGTTATCACGGCAATTAACGGCTTATTTTTTACAGATTTTCTTAAGGCTTTCATAAAAGCTATCTCACTGGCAGGCAGGCTTAAATTCTTACGGTCGCCCCCGGTTTCCGATAAAAAGGCATCTCCGGCCTCGCCCTCCAGCACCGGCGAAAGGCCGATCACTGCAATTGTAGCGTCGGCATTGCCTGCAGCCCAGATACCACCGAAATGAGTGGTGTCTTTATAATCGCATCCCAGGTCATACTCTACCCTTGTTGCCGGGCCCACGGCACTCGTTATTCCTTCCACAAAATTTACAACTTTACTGCTGGTACCATGGTAATTAGCAATCATCGCATCCAGCGAGGCTGCATTGGGCCCCAGCACCATAATGCTGGAGTATTTACTTTTAGCCAATGGCAAAACATTATTGTCATTTTTCAGCAGCACCATACTTTGTTGGGCTGCCTTGCGGGCCAGTGCGATATGGGCCGCGTTATGAACGCTATCAGCACCATATTTATAATAAGGAGAAACAGCCGCAGCGTCGTAAAACCCAAGCTTCATTTGGGTTCGTAATAGTGCTGACAAAGCGTTATCGATCTCTTTTTCGGTAAGTAAGCCCTGCCTGACAGCCTTCAGCGCGTCATTTTGCAAAACTGTGGAACAATCCAGATCTATACCGGCTTTAATCGCCGCCGCTGCTGTTTCTACCGGGCCTGGCAAAGACTTATGGGTGCTGAACACGTCGTCCAATGCACCGCAATCTGTAACCACATGCCCTTTAAATCCCCATTCCTTTCGCAGGATGTCTGTCAGCAGCATTTTATTGATCGAGTTTGGCGTGCCATTCACCTTGTTATAAGCGCTCATCACCGATTCCACTCCGCCACTTACCAGGGCATGGAAAGCATACAGGTAGGTTTCCCGCAGGTCTTTTTCGTCTACAACGGCATCAAAATAATCCCGGGTGGCCTCCGGACCGCTATGAACCGCAAAATGTTTGGCAGTGGCTGATGCTTTTAAATGATCAGGATCGTCGCCCTGCAACCCTTTTACAAATGCGGTACCCATGGTTGCGGTTAAATACGGATCTTCCCCATAAGTTTCCTGTCCCCGGCCCCAGCGCGGGTCGCGGAAAATGTTGATGTTGGGTGTCCAGAAAGTAAGGCCCATATATTGCAAGTGCCTGTCCTGTGCCGTGGCCAGGTTATATTTTGCCCGGGCTTCGGTTGAAATTGCAGTTGATACCTCTTTTAATAAATCGTTGTTAAAGGTGGCTGCCATACCTATGGCCTGCGCAAAGATTGTAGCTTCACCGGCACGTGCCACGCCGTGTAAGGCCTCGTTCCACCAGTTATAAGCGGGTATGCTTAAACGAGGAACGGCTTTGCTGTTGTAACCGAGCAGCGAAACTTTTTCTTCAAGGGTGAGCCGCGAGACAAGGTCTTTAACTCTTGCATCGATGGGTTTTGAGTTGTCTTTGTAAACAGGTTTATCCTGCGCTGATAATTGTAAGAAGGCGATGCACAGCGTGATTACCGCGACACCGATGAGTTTGATTTTTGCCATACCCTGTACAATAGTAAATGCAGGGCTAAACATAGGCAGAAATTTCTTAGCAGACCACAGGAAATGTTTAATTAGGGCGTTCCGTTTTTACACGCGGAACACCCCGAAAATTCAGGAACATATTGATTAACAATTAATTAAGTATTTACTCATTTACAAACCACTGATAATCAATACGTTGCTTATAGGTTTACATATAGGGTTTACACTTTCAATCAGCACTTAACGAAACATACTGATATTCAAGCATTAACAAACACAATGGGTTTACACCGGCGGGAGTTTATACATCCGCACCTTTTGTATGCTCCACCAGATCCTTCAGGCCATGCAAAACTTTATCCCACCCCTTCTCAGATTTTTCAAACCTCTTTTCGGCGCCAGGGCCATCGCCAACATCGTCGGTAATTGATAGTGTGGTTACGCCGTCTTTATAAGTGAGCATATCGGTAACAGTTGATACGGTTGCCGATCCGTCATGTGTATTTTTCAGGTTATATTGCAGAACCTTTTCAGGCTCAATTTTTAATATTCTACCCTTCATTTCGACAGGAATAAACCAAAACATCTTGCCCTTAAAAGTGATGGGCGTTCCCTCCTTCCAAGATGAAACCACTTTACAGTTAAAAAAATACTTTTTTGTTTTTTCAGGGTCGGTAAGGGCATCCCATACCGCGGAAGGCTGCGCGTTGATTGCGATCTCCTTCTTAACAACATGTCCTTTCATAACGGTTTGATTTTTAGGTTTATTTGGGTAATTAAAGTTACCAAATTCGTCAAAAATCAAAAACAAATTTTAAGCCAAAAGCATTCACCGGATGACTTTAAACCGCAAGAGCCTTCGCGGTTAACAAAGGCTCTTGCACTATATGGTGGAGCTTATTAATTCCTTTAGTTCTTTCGGAGTTTACTGGCTTTTCTGACTTGCGGATTCTAACAAATCTTCATTCAGAAATACAAACTGGTTGTCGAACATATCCAGGCGGATCCGGCTGTCCTTGTCCACCTTACCGGCCAGTATCTGCTTCGAAAGCTCGTTCAGGATTTTTTTCTGAATAACGCGCTTCAATGGCCTTGCACCAAATTGCGGATCGTAGCCTAACTGGGCCAGCCAGTCCAGTGCTTCCTCAGAAGCATCTATGGTGATGCCCATATCTGCCAGCGTTTGCTTAACCTGGTTGAACTGGAGTTTAACGATTTCAGTTATTTCATCGCGGCTAAGCGGAGTGAACATGATGATTTCATCAATCCTGTTCAAAAACTCCGGACGGATAGTTTGTTTCAATAACTCAAACAGCTGGTTTTTGGTTTTAGCCATCACCACTTCTTTATCGCTTTCTTCGAAGTTCTGGAAATTTTCCTGTATCAGGTTCGAGCCGATATTCGAGGTCATGATCACGATGGTATTTTTAAAGTTCACCACGCGGCCTTTGTTATCGGTCAGGCGGCCATCATCCAGCACCTGCAGCAGGATATTAAATACATCCGGATGGGCTTTCTCAATTTCGTCCAGTAAAATAACGCTGTAAGGCTTGCGGCGAACGGCTTCGGTTAACTGACCGCCTTCATCATAGCCTACGTATCCCGGAGGCGCACCAATCAGCCTGGAGACAGCGTGGCGTTCCTGGTACTCGCTCATATCAATCCTCACCAAAGCGCCTTCATCATTAAACAGGTATTCGGCAAGCGCCTTTGCCAGCTCGGTTTTACCTACGCCGGTTGTGCCAAGGAATATAAACGACCCAATAGGCTTGCGCTTATCCTGCAAGCCTGCACGGCTGCGGCGGATGGCATCACTTATCGCCTCGATCGCTTCTTCCTGCCCTGCCACACGTTTATGCAGCTCTTCTTCCAGGTGCAACAATTTCTCGCGTTCGCTTTGTATCATCTTGGAAACAGGGATGCCGGTCCAGCGGGAAACTACGCCGGCGATGTCATCGGCAGTAACTTCCTCTTTCAGCATACGGCTATCGCTCTGGTTTTCAAGCAGCGCCTTTTTCAAATCTTCCACTTCCTGCTGAGCTTTTACAATTGTGCCGTAACGTAACTCAGCAACTTTTCCATAATCGCCGGCGCGCTCCGCCTGCTCAGCTTCCAGTTTATAATTTTCTATTTGCTCAACTTTCAGGTTGATGCCGTCTACAATATCTTTTTCGCTCTGCCATTTAGCGCGCAGTGAATCGCGCTCGGCAGAAAGGTTGGCTATTTCCTCGCTCAATTCCTTTACTTTTTTATCGTCATGTTCGCGTTTAATAGCTTCCCGCTCAATCTCCAGCTGCATAATGCGGCGCTCCAGTTCATCCACAACTTCGGGTACCGAGTCCATCTCAAGGCGGAGCTTTGAAGCAGCCTCATCCATCAGGTCGATTGCCTTATCCGGTAAAAACCTGTCGGATATATAGCGCTGCGACATCTCTACAGCGGCAATAATAGCCTCGTCTTTAATACGCACCTTGTGGTGGGTTTCATAGCGTTCTTTCAAACCGCGCAGAATCGATATGGCATCAGCGGTATCGGGCTCATCCACCAGCACCATCTGGAAACGGCGCTCAAGCGCTTTATCTTTTTCAAAATATTTCTGGTATTCGTTCAGCGTGGTTGCGCCTATCGCCCTCAGTTCGCCGCGCGCCAATGCAGGTTTTAATATATTCGCCGCATCCATTGCTCCTTCTCCGCCACCGGCGCCTACCAGGGTGTGTATCTCATCAATAAACAGGATGATCTCGCCCTCGGCCTGAGTAACTTCCTTAATTACGGCCTTTAAACGTTCCTCAAATTCGCCTTTATATTTAGCGCCCGCTATTAACGCACCCATATCAAGCGAATACACTGTCTGCGACTTCAGGCTTTCAGGCACATCGCCTTTAATGATACGGAATGCAATACCTTCAGCAATTGCAGTTTTACCCACACCCGGCTCACCAACTAATATCGGGTTGTTTTTGGTACGGCGCGATAAGATCTGGATAACCCTCCTGATTTCTTCATCACGGCCAATAACCGGATCAAGCTTGCCCGATTCGGCATATTCATTCAGGTTACGGGCATACTTGTTTAAGGCATTATAGGTTGCTTCAGCGTTTTGATCGGTAACTTTATTATCCCCGCGCAGGCTTATAATAGCCTTTTTAAGGTCTTTGTCATTTACGCCGTAATCTTTTAATGCGGAGCTTGTTTTATCGTTTACCGATAAAATGCCCAGCAGCATGTGTTCCACCGAAACAAATTCGTCTTTAAATTCTTTCAGGTAAGAAGTTGCCTTCTGCAAAGCAGAATTTGCGTTCGACGATAAATAAACGTTGCTGCCGCTAACTTTCGGAAACGATTTGATTTGTTCGTCAAGCGTTTCATTAAGGCGGTTAATGTTTACGTTTAATTTTTTTAACAGGTATGATATAACGTTCTCATCAACAAGCAGCAAACCTTTTAAAAGGTGTGCCGTTTCAATTGCCTGCTGCTGATTTCCTACGGCAATTTCAGAAGCCTTCTGCACGGCTTCCTGAGCCTTTATGGTAAAATTGTTAAAATTCATGTTTTTCGTTTTTCCTTTGTCTGAACCGATTTTTTGAATTCAGGAATTAGCTGAATGGATCGCAGACGCGAATCCTGCATTAGTAAATTCTAAAAATCCGGGTTCAGTCACTATTCATCAAATCGCTTGCCACATGCTGCAACCTGCTAAAATGACTGCTGAAAATAATTTCACCTGCTGTATTGTCATCAATCTGTAATCTGCTGTTTATAAACAACATATTAATTAAAAAATTATATTTTTGCGTAGCCTGACTAGTCAAACCAAACGTTGAATAAACATCTTTTCAAAAATCTGCCCGGTAAGTACCGCAATGCTTATCGCGACTATTACACCAGCCAGAATCTTGCTGCAGTGCGTGTAGGGAGCATTATTTTTTTAGTATTAAACGTTATTATCAGGGTTTTATATCTTATTTTTCCGATAAGCCTTACACGCGCCGAGAATTTCCCGGAGTTTAATATCGCCAACTGGGTATTCATAGGTTCGGCTTTTATTTTCTACATTATCAGCAACTTTTTGGTAGAAGAATTCAAGAAAAACAAGAAAGCTACTGCCATAATGTCGTTGTTTGTTTTTGCATTTTCGCTGTATTTGATCATGTGCGGGATGTTTTCCAGTTTTATTTCAACCGGGAACCCGCGCAATGCGCTCACCCTTTACCTGATCTCGCTGGTGACCATCAGCGTACTCTGCGTTTTTGAATATTACGAAACCATCATTTTACTGATTTCCATCGAGTTGATGTTTACCTCTATGCTGATACATGCGCACACCGACCCGACAGAAATGATTTATAACCAGTTGGTGTCGATAATACTTTTAGGAGGCTTCTACTGGATATCGCGATACTTCTTTTCGTACAAGGCCAATTTCTGGATGCAGATGAACGAAATACGGGAAAAGAACGAGGAGATTGAACGGGGCAGCGAGTTTAAAAGTCAGCTATTGGGTACCGTAGCTCACGACCTGCGCAACCCCATCGCTGCTGTTGAAACCCTGGCAATGATGATGGAAATGGAAAGCGTTGACGCTGATACCCAGGAGACGCTTAACCTGATGAAGGCCTCTTGTATCCGCGCACGTACCATTATCGACGACCTGCTTGAATCAGCACGCAATGATAATTCAGGAAAATTTGTGACCGTTAAAAGCGACTTGAACGAAATCGTAAAACAAAATATTGACACCTGGAGCATACAAAAAGAAGCCCAAAATACCATCGAATTAATTAGTTCAGTAAGTCCGGCATATGCACAGATCAATCATGAAAAGTTTACACGTGTGCTGGATAACCTTATCGGCAATGCCTTGAAATTCTCAAAAGAAAACAGTAAGATAGAGGTGTTGCTAAGTAAAAGAAATCAGAACATTATCATCGAAATAAAAGATCGCGGCCTTGGGATACCAAAAGAAATGCTGCCAATTATCTTTACGCCATTCTCAAAAGCAGGCCGCACGGGCCTGAAGGGCGAACAATCTACCGGCCTGGGCTTAAGTATTGTTAAGCAGATCATAGAAAAGCACAATGGCAAGATCGAGGTAGAAAGTGAAGTAGGCGTTGGCTCTATTTTCAGAATAACACTGCCTGAGGATAACACCTAAATACCGGGTATTAGTTTTTGGCGCCGGCCAGGTTTACGCCGTTCAGATCCTTTACGATTGTCAGCGTCGACTCAAACGTAAACCGGCAGGTATCCAGCTGTAATTGTCCTTTATTGTTTTTTGCCTTATAAATCAGCAAAACATCCCAGCCGGTAACTTTATGTTTATAACTCTTCTCCTTTTGTGCTATTGCAGCCCTGGTTTGTGCCGCCTGTACCGAATCTCCATTGATCTCAAAAGTATTCAGTCCTTTCATTAAAGCCCTGTAGTCGTCGGTATCATGAAAAGTTGTATACAGGCTGTCAGGCTTTAAAAACTTAACCGTATCGAGCGAAGCAGGGTCCGGGAGCCTGGCTTTAAGATACTCGATAGCGGCCTGCTTATATTTACCATGCGAACAACCTGCAAGGCATACTACAACCAGCAACAAAACTGACAACTTTTTCATTGCCCAAAGATACCAAATAGAGTCAAGAATTAAGAAGCAAGAATCAATACACCATAAACGCAACGGCCATGAACTATAGGCTGTCGGCTATGTACTAACTAAAAAACTCCATTACCATTGCCCAGGCTTCTTTAGCGGCTTTTTCGTTATATGCGGCGCGGTCATCAGAATTGAAACCATGGTCGGCGTGGGAGAATTTTACATTGATGTATTCCTTTCCGGCCTCATCCATAGCAGTGGTTATTGCATCAATCTGATCTGGCCCGATGTGTTTATCCTGTCCGCCCCAAAAGAAAAGGTGCCGGCCGTGTACATTTTTAGCCCTGTCGGCAACTGACTTGATATAACCTGCATAATAGCTCACCGCAGCTTTTAAGGGAAGGATGGTATTGGCCAGAAATGACATCCGCCCACCCATACAATAACCCACGCTGAAGATTTGCGAAGGGTCTACCAGTTCGTGCCGGCTTAACCAATGAAACGCCGCGCGTATATCAATTTCGTTATTCTCTATCGTCATTGCCGATGAATGTGACTTTACACTGTCAAAATCGCTATAATCTCCTTCAAAATACGGAGGAGCTGTACGGTGGTACATTTCAGGAGCAATAACAACGAATCCCCGGGCGGCAAAGCGGTCGGCCACATCGCGGATATGATGGTTAACGCCAAAAGCTTCCTGTAATACTATTAATCCCCGGTTAGTTTTGCCGGCAGCATTTTGAGGAATTGCGGTATAAGCGGCCATTTCTGTACCATCTGATACGCTTAGATAGACATACTTTTCCATAGGTTTCATAATTTCCAAATGCAAAATTAGTGTTTGAATACCATCAGAAGGTTTAAGTAACAGTAAATCTTTCTTTACAAACAACTTCCTGCAAATTGGCTGTGATTAAACCGCCAACGGTACAAAAAATAATGCACCTAAAACCGGAACGGCCGCGACCTATCAACCATACATTATCAGAATATCGTCACAGGAACAATCAGCTCGAACCTGTTTCTTCCTGTTCCGCCAAAAACATCCTCGTCAATTAAATAGCTGTACCTGAAGCCGAAGCTGATAGCGGCTGTATTAAAGAATTTAGTGTCGAAATAAATTTCGCCGCCGGTTGAGCGAAAGGTTCCTTTGAACCGCGCACCACTGGGAAAATAATCCGTGGCGCGGGTATAGTCATAAAAAGCATTGCCGCGAACGCGGAGCAGGTAAAAAGTGTTGGCAAAGCCCCAGTCCGGGTAGGCTACCGGGAAATGATAACTTGCGCCAAGCTTGTTCATGTCATGCAAATTTTCAGCCTCGTACCCGCGTGAAAAGGGAAAGTTATTCGAGAAGCTGATAACGTTATTTTTATCTTTTTGCTGATGGGCAGCGCTTAGAATAAAACTATGATTGGCAACCAGTCCCGGAAAATACAGTGACCCGGATACCAGGAATTGATTAGCGGTTAACCCCGTAATGGCTGATTTGTAAGACAACGTTATGCGCTGCGCAAACATAGGATAGATGTTTTTGCGCGCCTGCTGAACGCTGTTGCTGAACGATATAAAGCTGCTGTTATAAACATAAGACCGGTCGTTAAACAAACTCCTGTATGCCTGCTGAAAGCTGGTATTGGAATAAACTAACCCGCTGCCAAACTGCAAACTGGTGAGATGTTTGCCCGATGAAAGATTTAATGGAACCTGTAAGCCCGCGTGTACTTGCGTTTCGTTCCAGAAAATATTGCTGCCTTTATAGTAGCCTTTCCTGTCGGCAGTATAATCAGCGCCGGCAGTAACGTACGGGAATAAAGCGCCGTAAACGGCATCAAAGCCAAACTGCTTGTAGCCCTCATCGCGGTTATAGTTAAAAGATATATCTGTTTGTAATGTATTCAGCACATTCTCTCCGGAAAGGGACAGCTGGTAATTCGGATCGCTGAAATTAGGGGTAAGGCTATGAAAATTAAACGGATGGTACAGTTTCGGGTATTTGGTTACCGGTAAATCTTCTGTTTTAACAGATGCAAGAATGCCTGTTGATGAATCCTTTTTTAAGGCGCCGATGCCCAAATCAGGCAGTGCTCCGGGCAACCTGTCTCCGGCAACAGGCATCCAATCTACCTTCTTCTTATCAACCTGCTGCAAATAGTAACCTGCGGCACCAAAACGCGAGAATGCAATCTTATTATCTGACACCGTCACCTGGTATTTACTGGCCGGGCCGGGGTATTTATCGTTTCCATATTCATAAAGCTTGCCATCTTTTATGGAAAGTTTAAACAACTGCTCGTTGATGCCGGACGTTGCAGAAAAATACACGGTATCGCCTTTTAGAGCGGGAAAGGCAATCGGCTGATAACCAAATGGTAAAAGGTACCTGGCATCGCCCGTTTTGATATTAATGAGCGCCAGCGACATCTGGCCCCGGATATTCCTCACCGCGGCTAACAGCTTATCCTTTCCATAAAACTTTGGATACGTATAATAAAGGTGGTTTTTACCAGGCACCACAGCAATCAGTTGTCCGTTAACTGCGCTCAATAAATGCAGATCGCTTTTACCGCTGGTTGCTTCTTCAACAGTTACGATTGTTCTTCCGTCATCACTGAACGCCGGTGAAAAATATTTTGTCTTACGGGTTAGCTTTTGCTCCTTGCCTGTCTTTACATCCAGCAAAACCAGTTCGCTGTAATTCCTGTAGCCCCACCTTGCATCGCTGCGATAAGCGCTGTAAATAATTTTGCCATTATGATAGGCAAAATAATTATCTATTGAAACATCCCTCACGCTTATGATCTTTTCAAAACCGTTGGTTTTTATGGCGAAAACAGGCCTGTCGTCATAGGTGCTTTTGGAATAAATCATCGTGCTATCATTTACAAACGACGGAAATTCCCTGTCGCCGATAAAGTGCTTCGGCATGATCAACTCGTCATCCAATGACTGATTAGCCAGATCAGCGCTAAACTGCTGCTTAAAATGACTCAGGGCATCGTTCCGGAATGTTTTAAAAGTCTTTCCGGAGTATTTTTTAATTGCCCGTTGCAGCGGATAAAAACCACCTTTGTAAGCGGCTGCATCATGGGTTACATTTTTCCAGAAATCATCACCATACTTATCCCGTCCGTATGCCACCAGCATATAACCCAAAGGGTACCAATCAGGAGTATAATCACGATAGGAACCGTTTCTGACCTTCATGTAGCTGTAATTTTTATCTGCAGCCCACAATGCACGAAAGCCATTAAAGAAATAAGGCAACCTGCCTCTGCCCTGCTCGCTTACATGTGTCTCATTAAAAACGGCATCGCCCTCAAAAAACCAATCAGGTACACTCAGGGCATTGCCAAGCGCCTGGCCGCCTTCGCCAAAAACCAGTTTCAGCGCATGCGACAGGCCTACATTAAAGTTATTGTATTGCTGCACATGCCGGAATTCGTGTATCGCCAGTTGTTCGTTCCAGGGCAGGCTGCCGATATTAAAGCTGTTTTGCTCAGGTGTCAGGTAAAACTCGCTGCGAAAAGGCGCCAGGCCAACGTAAGCATTGGATATGGTGGTTTGGTTTTGCAATAAAATGCTCACTTGCCTTTGCTTATAACCAATGGTGGGCAGTGTTGCCGCATTCATTTGCTCAACTATATTTGCCACCCGCCTGGCTACAGAATCCAATCCTGTTGGGAATATCACTTTTGCTGCGGGTGTATTCACCTGGTTCCATTTGATGGATGGCGGATTACCGCCGAAGGTTTGTGCTTTTGTAATAGTGGTACCAGCAGTGGTTAGTAGCAATAAAAGAGATATTCTGAGACAGATTTTCATCAGGTGTGAAAGTAAGCAATTTGTAAGTTGTCCGGACCTGAATTTATAGAATTCAGGAATTTTCAGAATCAGTTACCAGCAAAGCATTCCCGCAATCCGGTAATTCTAAAAATCCGGGTTCAGACCGATTCCGAAACCGGACATCCGAAATCCGAAATTACTATGACATACCATCCCCTAAAACTAAGTACATTTGCGGCTGTTAACACAAAGTAATGGCTAAAGTTTCTATCAACCTGGCAACAGGTTCACTGCAAAAGGAAGAGATAATTGTTGGGATCGACCTGGGCACTACCAATTCGCTGGTGGCTTTTATCAATCCCGATAAAAACCCGCAGGTCATCAACGATGCAGGCAAGGGCGTATTGGTTCCTTCGGTAGTGCATTTCGGTCCGGCGGGCGAGATCAGTGTAGGTAATGAAGCAAAAGAATATTTAATAACTGATCCGCAAAACACTGTTTTTTCGGTTAAGCGACTGCTCGGCAGGTCATACAACGATATTGAGAATTACAAAGACTTTTTCAGTTATAAAGTTATCGACGACAACACCGAAAGCCTGGTAAAAATAAAAGTAGGCGATACTTTTTATACACCTATCGAGCTATCGGCTTTGATATTAAAGGAACTAAAGGCCCGCGCTGAGCATGCTTTAAAGACGCCGGTCAACCGCGCGGTGATAACCGTACCCGCTTATTTTAACGATTCGCAACGCCAGGCTACCCGAGACGCCGGTAAACTGGCCGGCTTAGATGTGCTGCGCATAGTAAACGAACCGACAGCCGCCAGCCTGGCTTATGGAATAGGCTTAAACCCGGAAGAAACGAAAACCATTGCCGTTTATGACCTTGGAGGCGGTACATTCGATGTGTCGATCCTGCAAATACAAAACGGCATTTTTGAGGTGCTGGCCACTAACGGCGATACCTTTTTAGGCGGCGATGATTTCGATCGCGCCATAGTCGACTACTGGATTGAAAAGAACCAACTGAATAAAGCAGAAGTATTGGCTGACACCAGTCTTTCGCAGCAATTGCGTTTAAAAGCCGAAGAGGCTAAAAAAGCATTTGCATACCAAAGCCTTTTCAATGAAAAGATCGGCGAAATATGGTGCACACTTGACCGTTCCTCCTTTGAGGAATTGATATTGGCCAAAGTGCAGCAAACTATCGCCTGCTGCCAGAATGCGCTTAAAGATGCCAAAGTCGACCAATCACAAATAGATGAAGTGATTATGGTAGGCGGTTCAACCCGCACTGCCCTGGTAAAAAAGATGGTGGCTGAGTTTTTTGGCCGCCCGGTACACGATGAGGTAAACCCGGATGAGGTGGTAGCTCTTGGCGCCGCTATACAGGCGGATGTTTTGGCGGGAAATCGCAGTGATATCTTGCTGCTGGATGTTACCCCACTCTCGCTTGGTATCGAAACGATGGGCGGATTAATGGACGTGATCATCCCGCGAAACTCAAAGGTGCCCACCAAAGCGGGCAGACAATATACAACCTCAGTTGACGGACAGGTAAACATGAAAATTGCCGTGTACCAGGGAGAACGTGATTTGGTGAAAGAAAACCGCAAGCTGGCCGAGTTTAACCTGAAAGGTATTCCATCCATGCCGGCCGGTTTCCCTAAGGTTGATATTAACTTCTTATTAAATGCTGATGGCATTTTAAAGATACAAGCTATTGAATTGCGTTCCGGCGTGAAACAGGAAATCGACGTAAAACCCACCTACGGCATAACCGACGACCAGGTAGAGCAAATGCTGTTGGACAGCATTACCCACGCCAAAGATGATGTAAGCCAGCGTATGGTAATTGAAGCCCGCACCGAAGGCGAGCAAATGGTTTATACTGTTGAGCGTTTCCTTAAAAATAACAGCAGCTTCATCAGCGAAAGTGAAACGGCTGAAACACTTAAGCTTATCGGTGTGTTAAAAAACACATTAAATGGCGGCGATAAAGATGCAATTCATAAGGCTATTGATGAGCTAAACGAATTTACCCGGCCATTTGCGGAGCGGTTAATGGATGAGGCGATCAGTACTGCTATGAAAGGGAAAAGCATCGGGTAAAGGTGAAAGCTAAAGCTGAAGGTAAAATCGTTGGCATTACTTACATTTGCGCGTCTAACTAAAACTATCTGCTTTGAAAAACAACAAATTCCTTTGCCTGCTGATGGCCGCGGCGTTATTGCTATGCTTCAGCAAAGTATCTGCCACAAAAATTAACTTTCGCGACACAACGCTTAAGCCTATCGATACGGCTTTGTACGATTCGCTGATGCTTAAAATTGCTAACGGGAATAAAAAATGGCCTGTAAAAACAAAAGACTATCCCCTGCCGGGCGCTATTTTGCCTTTCCACCGTATAGTGGCCTTTTACGGTAACATGTACTCAAAAAACATGGGGGTTTTAGGTGAGTATCCGCCAAAAGTGATGCTGAAAAAACTGCAGGAAGAAGTTAAAAACTGGCAAAAAGCGGATACCGGTATACAGGTAATTCCCGCATTGCATTACATCTGCGTTACTGCACAAGGTTATCCGGGCAATAATAAATTTTACAGCCTGCGCATGCCTTTTAAGCAGATTGACAGCGTGTTGCACATGGCGGCATCTATCAACGCCCTGGTATTTCTGGATATGCAAATAGGCCATAGCAGCCTTGAGCGCGAAATCCCCTTACTGGAGAAATATCTGAAAATGCCGAATGTCCACCTTGGCATCGACCCTGAGTTTGCGATGAAGGATGGCAGCGTACCCGGCAAGCGCATCGGCACGTTTGATGCAGAAGATGTTAACTATGCCACCAAATACCTCGCAGGCCTGGTGAAAAAATATAACCTGCCGCCCAAAATTTTTATCCTGCACCGCTTTACCCGCCACATGGTGACTAACTATAAAAATATTAAATTGCATCCTGAGGTTCAGTTTGTAATGGATATGGACGGCTGGGGCGGCCCGCAGCTTAAAAAAGACAGCTATAAATACTTTATTGCCGATGAGCCGGTACAGTTTACCGGTTTTAAGCTTTTTTATAAAAATGATATCAAAAATCCGCCACACCACATGCTAACCCCTAAAGAAGTATTACAGTTAAAGCCGGCGCCCGTTTATATACAATATCAATAACGGGGAGAGGTGAAAGGCGAAAGGTTAAAGCTGAAAGGTTTTACTGTTAGAGATAATTGCAGGATATGTATTTCCCCCGGTCGTTACACCTGACTGCAATCGATAATTATCATTGTCTAAAAGCTAATGCTATACTTCTTTAGTACCGGCGGCGCCTGCAGGTTCGTAGTATTCTGGCAGCACAAAAACAAAAAGGCGAAAGATCAATCAACCTTTCGCCTTCATCCTTTTTAAGCCTTCGCCTATTTTAGTGCTTCCTGTTCGCGCAGGGCGGCTATGTTGTTCTGACTGTTAAATTGATCTGTTTGATTTGCGAAATCTTCCAGTATTGCAGCTATGGTATCCAGGTTTTCTGATACGCGCTGGTGCATGTCAGGCAGGTCTTTTTCAAGACGCTTATCGCCAAGCTCAATATTGTCAACCTCAATTTTCGTCAGTTTTTGTATGATAGCCTGCTGGCTGTTCTTCAAATCTTCAAGCTCATGGACGATCTTCTCCATCAGCCCAAACTTCTTTAACTTATCCATAGTGATGTGTTTTTGTTTCATTAATACAACTCCGATTACATGTTATTTGTTTGAAATTTGGATTTAATATAAATAACTAATAAATTAGTTTCATGAAAAGCATTTGCGTATCCCTTCTTTTCTTATTTACAGCATTTACTGCTATTGGCCAGCAATCAGGTAAAATTGACGACGCTCAATTAATGGATTATTTTCAAAGCCAGCGTTATACCGATGCATTGGAATACCTGCGTAAAACCTTCCCTGAGCCGGTACAGGATATTAAAATATTATCGAGGTTGGGTTATGTGGCGCAGCTGGCTAATAAACTGCCTGATGCTGAGGGATATTATCAACGGGCTTTTCAGCTTGATACCACCAATCAAACGGTACTATATAATATGGCTGGCATCAATATTAGGCGCGGCAATGCATCAAAAGCAGAAATGTATTATACGATGTATCTTGCGCGCGATACCACCAATATTTCGGTATACAGCCACCTTGGCAACATTGCAGCAAGCCGGCACGATACCATAAACGCCGTTAAGTTTTTTGCAAAGGCCAACAGCTTAAATCCTTTAGATGCTGATGTAGCCAGCGAATTGGGCGATTACTATACTTCGTTAAAACGGTTTGATGAGGCTTTAAAAGTGCTGAACACAGCCACTGCAAACGACCCGGAAAATGTTGTACTACTGCTGAGCCTGATGAAATTGAATTATGCACAAAAGAAATGGACTGAAACCGTTGAGGACTGCAATAAATTAATGGCCCTGGGTATAGTTAACGGCGAAATACTAAACAAGCTTGGCATTTCATATTATAACCTGAAAAACTACTCTTGCGGCGCGGAATCGTTTGCCCTGATAGATGGCAGCAATCAAAATGAATATACCTATTATTATGCAGCACTTTGTTATAAAGGATTAAACGACCAGCGGTTATGTATCGAAATGCTCGATAAATCGATATCTGAGGGTATTTCACCAAATATTGCTACCTATTATGGCGAAATTGCAGACAGTCATGAAAAATTGCTGCAGCACAAAAAGGCTGCATTGGCCTATCAAAAGGCGCTGCAATTCAGCGAATCGCCAACGCTCTACTATCTGTTAGCCAGCCTTTATGATTCTAAATTAAAAGATAAGAAAAAGGCGCTTGCCTACTACAGGAAATACCTGGCATCCAGACCGTCTGCCAAACAACAGGCTTATATTACCTACACAAAAAGCCGAATCGAGCAACTTAGCAATAATTAACGCTGCATTAACCGGGCAACGTATTTGCCGATAATATCAAACTCGAGGTTTACAACGGATCCAACATTTACATGCTGTAAATTGGTATGCTCGAAAGTATAAGGTATGATAGCTACCGAAAAACTGTTATTGTGAGAATTAACTACCGTAAGACTAATGCCGTTTACACAGATCGAACCCTTTTCAACTGTTACATTACCTGGTTCAGCGTCATATTCAAAAGTGTATTCCCAACTGCCGTCCAACTCCTTAAAAGCAATGCATGTAGCGGTTTGGTCAACATGGCCCTGAACAATATGGCCATCCAGCCGGGCGTTCATTTGCATGCAGCGCTCCAGGTTTACCAGATCTCCAACAGACAGTTTACCGAGATTGGTTTTATTCAATGTTTCCTCAATAGCAGTAACGGTGTGATGTCCGTCGGCCAAAGCAATAACCGTTAAGCATACCCCATTATGGGCCACAGACTGATCTATCTTCAATTCAGCAGCTATTGACGACTCAACAGTAATATGCAGATTGCCCTGCTCGCGTTGCAGATTGGTAACTGTTCCTAAAGTTTCTATTATTCCTGTAAACATAACCCCCAGCCCCCTAAAGGAGGAGCGTGGTTAGCGCAAATGTAGATATTACTTCCCTTTTTAGTGTCAGCAGATTGTTTATTCGCAGCATTGTTTTTTCCTTTCAGGATGAGGCCTGGTCTCCTATTTAAAAATGCTTGGTAAGTCCACCCGCTTGTTGCGTAAATCCAGGCCGCCTTCAATAACCGATTTAAGGTTGGCCAAATAAAAAGTCCATCCTAACTGACACTGAACGTATAAATTTTTTGAAAGATCGGGCTCTTCCGGGATGTTTTCCTGGGTAAGGTCCACAACAGAAATTCCATTGCGGCTGTGAATGTAAACGGTAACGACACTGCCGCCGCTAAAAGTAAATTTGATAGTGTCGGTACCATTAGCTTCCAGTATCTGGCCTTTCTCCATCGCATCGTCACCCCAACCGTGCCAATACCATTCATACGTATCCTCAGTGAGGATAAATTCCTCTGGCTCCCTTATTCGCCCTGCTACTGTATAAAAATTGGCTTTGCGCAAAAACCATCTTTCTACTCCTTCGGTGGTTGCCCAGGCTTCGTAAAGGCTCCTGATATCTGTATCAAAGTCTCCGGCTATTTTAAAGCTGGACCATTTATTGTCTGCCATGTTGGTGATGCTACTTTATTATCAAATTTAATCATTAAAGTTATCAGGTTTGTTAACTTGCCAATAAATCTTACAAATGTCAAATCAAAGCGCTGGCATATTATTGTACCGAAAAACGCATGGAGAATTACAGGTCTTTCTCGTGCATCCCGGCGGGCCATTTTATAAGAATAAAGATGCAGGGGCCTGGTCGATCCCCAAGGGAGTTTTCACGAATGATGAAGAGCCCCTGGCCGCAGCCAAACGCGAATTTGAGGAAGAGACTGGCCAGGCCGTTGAAGGTGATTTTATTAAGTTAAAGCCGGTAAAGCTAAAAAGCGGTAAATATGTCCATGCGTGGGCAGTTGAAGGCGACATCGATCATGAAACCATAATCAGCAATTTGTTTGAAATAGAATGGCCGCCAAAATCCGGCCGGATGCAATCCTTCCCTGAGATTGACAGGGCGGCATGGTTTAATCCTGATGATGCTAAAATAAAATTGAACCCGGCGCAGGCGGCGCTAATTGATGAGTTGCTGAACTTAGTCTGATTAGAAAATGGCAGCTACCTGTAGTATTTTATTTCAAATACCGATCCAGGTAAGTAAATATCCTCTTCCTGATATTTTCTGCATCAAACATTACCCCGTAATGCGGGGCTCCGGGAACGATTATCAATTCATTTTTCACACCCGCCTTTGTTAATTTTTCACTTAAGGATTTAGACTGTTCCGGATTCACGGATTCGTCCTTTTCGCCTTGAACAATCAGAAATGGCGGGTCGTTTTTATCAATGTAAGTAGCCGGACTCGCTGTTTTGGCCAGGTCAGGCCTCGCGGTGACTGCAGCGCCCAGTAAAAGGCTTACAGGTGACTTAGGATCAACGGCTTCATCACCGGTCAGCATATTAAAATCCGAAGGGCCATAAAAGTCGAGACATAATCTTATTTTAAACCGCGTCTTTTTACCGTCAATATAAAATGATTTGATACCGTTGTTATTTGATAATGACAGTAACGAAGCCAAATGCCCTCCGGCTGAAAAACCGATCAGCGCAATCCTGCCCCTGTCAAGGTTATATTTCGCGGCATTATCAAATAAAAATTGAACAGCCTGGTTACAGTCCTGTACCTGTGCCGGGAAGGCCACGGTGGTGCTCCAGCGATAGTCTATCGAGGCGACGGCATAACCGCTGTCTGCAAAGGCTTTTAAAGTTTGCGTCATATAGCCCATGTCGGCATATTTATCATTCAGCATCCAGGCCCCGCCATGTACCCATACGATAAGCGGATATTTTGACTTTTTTAGCGGCGGCAGGTAAATATCTAACAAATGTTTCTTTAGGGTATCATTGGCATAAGGGATGTTTCCGTAAAGGATGGTACCGGCCGGGAAGATGGAAAGTTTAGCGTTGGTGGGTTGAGCTATTGCTACGCGAAAGCCTATAACAGCAAGTATAAATACCAAAACGATTTTACTTTTCATTTGCATTTCTTTTGTCGTCCTGATTTCCGTTATAAAAATTCCTGTTTTAATATCGAAAATCGTGCTCGAAACTTCTATTCAATCTATTTATAATAAACCATCACACTTCCTGAAGCCATGTCATGAATAGCTCTTCGTTCAGGATTTGAATGAATGGTAAGAAACGAAATCCAACCGAGACTAAGTTTTACGACATATCGTATAAAAGCCTGTAAAATATTAATCCTGCTACCAGTGTCGGTAAACTTTTTAACCCGTATCCCTTTAATGTAGTTACCTACCGTACAGCCGAAAGCTAAACAAGCCGGCTCATAAATAGCGAAAATTGCAATAAAAGCTACAGCTCGTATCCAGCCCGGCGCGCTTGGGAAATGATCTAATAAAGATGAAATGGCAATCATGAATGCAATCAAAAAAATCATGTCGATAAAAATTGATTGCAGCCGGGTGCTCAGTGACGGGTATTCGGTCTCCATTGTTATAGTCAGGTTATCGCAAGGGAATTTACGACAATAAATTTAACTTACAACCGGACAATAACAGGTATTCAGATATAATCGATAACATGCTGGATATTGCCATCCAGCGGTAACGCAGAATCTACCAGTAATTCTGAGGAATGAGGCTCGACATGCATACTGCCATAGCGCCTTTTTAATTCGTCGAAATCATAGATCATCTGATTGGGTAAAGGGTGCTGTGACCGTAATATTAATCGCTCGCGCCACAAACTTTCATTCGTGCAGGTTACTAATACCGACTTTAAAGTCGCCTGGTGGTGTGCGCACCACGACTCGATTACCGAAAAATCGGCCGCATTTTGAAAAGGAAAGTCAAGAATGATAGTACTATCAGCGTGGGCATTACTTTCCAGCATGGCATACAAAATATCATGCGCTGCTTTATTACGGGCTGCATGGTCTGCTATGAATGGAACAAGGCTATCATAAATATCGTCCTTATGAATAACGGGAAGACCCAGCTGTAAGCTCAATGCTTTTGAGATGGTTGTTTTGCCAGATGCAGGGCGCCCCCTGAAAAGGATGATTTTCATGATATGATCGATGTGGTTAGTTGACCGTGTTTACTTAAAACTAACTGTTCAGACTTAAATGTTTTTTGTCATGACAAAAGAAAAAGCCATTTGGCCTTCTACACGCCAACCAACGTCTCTCCTTCAATCTTCTTCTGCAATTCCAGTATCGCACCGATCAGCGCTTCCGGCCTTGGGGGACAGCCCTGTACATAAACATCAACCGGAATCACCCTGTCAACACCTTTTACCACGTGGTAGCCATGCTGCCAGTAGGGACCACCGCAATTAGAGCATGAACCCATAGAGATTACATATTTAGGTTCGGGCATTTGCTCATACAAGCGTTTAATGCGCTCTGCCATTTTGAAGGTAACGGTACCCGCTATAATGATAACGTCGGCCTGACGCGCCGACGGACGCGGAAAAACGCCGTACCGGTCGAGGTCGTAGGTTGATGCAAAAGCGCCCATGAACTCTATCGCGCAGCAGGCAATTCCAAAGCTTAAGGGCCATAAGGACGATAAGCGTGCCCAATTGAGCAGGTCGTTCATTTTGGTGACAATTACACCTCCGTCTTCATTTGTTGAATTACTGCTCATTGTCCGGTCTTTTAAACGTTGGTTTAAACATAGGTTTTTTTGCCACGGCTGGGGGTGTATTACCTGTAGCTGTTGAAGGCGCCGGTGTAGCTTCAGGTTCTGCGTTAAAGGTTTTTACTTTGTAGCTATTCTGTTCTTCGTTAAGTTTATCGTACAGCGATTTTGGTACCGAAGTATTGGTTACCGGCATTACCGGCTTTGGTTTTATCCAATTCAGATCGCCTTTTATCCAAACATAAGCCAACCCAAGCACCAGTATCCCCAAAAATACAAACATCTCTATCAGTGTGAGCACTCCCCAGCGAGGTTCAAAATTGCCTATTTCGTGACTGCCGAAAACGATGGCCCAGGGGAATATAAATACCATCTCCACATCAAACAGCAGAAAGATGATCGCAATCACATAAAACCGCGAATTGAAAGGCAGCCAGGCGTTACCGGTAACCTCCTCTCCGCACTCATACGATGTAAGCTTTTCGGGATTGGGCTTATGCGGCGCAAGCGTGCGGTTGATAAAAAAAGCAAAGCATACCATTATTATTCCTGTGATCAGAAAGATAAGTATCTTGCCAAATTCTGATATTTGCGACACTTCGCCCATGACAGCAAATTTAACAAAACAAACAGATTTTGACGCTATAATTATTGGCGGAGGCGCCTGCGGACTAATGTGCGCTGTGCAAGCCGGCTTTTTAGGCAAGCGTACACTTATCCTGGAAAAGAATGATAAAGTTGGCGCAAAAATTTTAATAAGCGGCGGCGGACGCTGTAATTACACCAATCTCTACGCCTCTGCACAGCAGTTTATTTCGGGTAACGAGCATTTCTGTAAATCTACCTTATCTCAATGGACAGTAGAGGATACCATCGGCTTTTTTGAAACATATGGTATAACCGGTAAAGAGAAAACCCTTGGTCAGCTTTTTCCGGTGACTGATAATGCCAGGGATATTGTAAAGGTGTTTACGTCTTTGTGTAACGACCTGGGGCAGGAGATATGGTGCAACGCCCCGGTAGAAAATATCGAAAGATCCGATGATAAGTTTGCTGTTACAATCGAGAACAACGGCAGACGGGAAACACTGCTTTCCGGTAAAGTGGTGATAGCCTCCGGCGGTTTGCCTATACCGAAAATGGGGGCCAGCGATTTTGGATTGAGAACCGCCCGCAAATTCGGCCTTAAAATAACGGAGACAGCACCTGCGCTGGTTCCTTTGACCATTACCGGGAAAGACCAGCCCTGGTATGAGCTGCTATCCGGAAACAGCATTTTTTGCCGCGTTTGGAACGACCGGATAAGCTTTGAAGAAAATATACTCTTCACCCATTGGGGATTGAGCGGGCCGGCTATTTTACAGATTTCCACCTATTGGCGGCCGGGAGAATTTATCAATATCGACCTGTTGCCTAATCAGAACATAGCGGATCTGATAGCAAACGAGCGAGAAGCTAATGGCAAAAAAATGCTGCTGGCCTACCTCGCCGGGTTATTTACCCGCAAATTTGCCGAAGCCTTGGGCGATCGCCTGCCCGCAGATAAAAACCTCGCATCGCTTAGCAAAGCTGATATAGAGAACCTCTCACAGCTTATCCACCATTTTAAAGTCAAACCCGCAGGAGACAAGGGATATGACAAAGCCGAGGTAATGCGCGGCGGTGTATCTACAGACGAACTCTCGTCAAAAACGCTTGAAGTAAAAAAGGTTCCCGGCCTGTATTTTGGCGGCGAATGTGTTGATGTTACCGGCTGGCTGGGCGGATACAACTTTCAATGGGCATGGGCCAGCGGCTTTGTAATAGCGCAAAGCATTTAATGAAAAAGGATTAACGAGCGATCCTATTGCTTTTGTTTAAACATTATTTATTATTTGATATTCCCGATATTTTTATAATATTTAACTCAACTAATTGAAGTATAGTTAGTTATTAATCACCCCTAAAAATAACCATTATGAAAAAACTCCTGATGAGTGCCATTGTACTGATTGTATTCTCCTTTGCAATCATATTATTTCAGATAAGCTGTAAGAAAGGCGCGCTGGCCGATACCAAAACATTGCCAACCATTAAAGGCCTGTGGGTAGGGTCATATACTGTTGACGATCAACCCGGCTGGGGCGAACAGTATTTCAGCCTCATCATAAAACCCGACGGCACCATGGTAACTGACTCGAAAGGCGCCGGACAACAGCACCTTGCACCCGGCACGTGGACGTTAAATAACGATACCCTGAAATGTGATTTTACCTGTGTGTATGGTATAACATCAAATATTGGCATAAGGGAAACGACTATTGCCGTGGTAGATAAAAACACCGGCGAATTGCGCGGCAAATGGAAAAATGCTGCGGCACCTGTTGATTCAGGGAAATTTATTCTGACAAAAGTGAATTAGCAGACACAGTTCTGTGCCTGCATCGATGGATGTAACCGCTTCAGGAAAAAAAATCTCAAACTAAAAGTCTGAAATGGGCGTCAATCCGTCATGGCATTGCCCGTTATGAAGCTGCCGTCGGCGGCATGTTCCGAAAGGAACGCACTATTACTTTTCTGGTTTTGGCTTTTTACCGGCTTTAACCTGGTTAAAGTAAGAAATAAGCCTGTCGATATTGGCGAGCATGTACACTTTTGCATGGATCTTATCAACCACCTCGGGCTCATCGCCCATAATATCGCTCATTACATCTTCAAAGTTTTCGTTGGTAAGCCGCTTCATATCGGCAGTATTACTGCCGTAATAATAAGCTACTTTTTGATCGGCTTCGCTGCCGCCTCCGCCGCCTCCGAAAATAGGAATAGTCCCCCCGACACCCACGCCAACGCCACTGCCGTAACCGCCTGTACCAATACCCAAACCGGGTGAAATTCCAAAACCGGGACCGCCCCGTTTGCCGCCGCCTTTGCCAACACCTGCCATATAAACTTTAACATATTCGTCGACTGCGACCTTTACAAAATCGAACTCATTTTTTGCCCATTGCTCGTTAAATGGCGGGTGGGCAACCACAAAGCTGTCCCGGCCGATTACAAACGACCGTATCTCGCTTGCACTAAGTTTAAAAGAGTTTGATTTATTGTTTTCTTTGAATTCGATAAACCCTTCATCCTTAACAGGGCCTTTTGCGGAAGGATTTACGCGTAGCATACCTGATTCGGTATTACCCTTAACATCTGTAAAATGGCCCGGGTACCATTTGCCCGATTGCGATTTTGCTGATACAAACGTCAGCATAAAAAATAAAATGATTAAAATTGAGCGCATAACTTGATATACAAATAACGCAATTTTACTCTATTTAATATGATGATTGTTGACCTGAGAAGCGATACCGTTACTAAACCTACAGCAGGCATGCTGGAAGCCATGTTTAACGCTAAAATTGGCGATGACGTTTTCGGAGAGGATGAATCAGTAAACGAGCTGGAACAAAAAGCGGCAGCGATGTTCGGCATGGAAGCCGGTATTTTCTGTCCGTCGGGTACGATGACGAACCAGATAGCTATTAAATGTTTTACCCAGCCGCTTGACGAATTGATTGCCGACCAAACCGCTCATATTTACCGTTACGAAGGCGGGGGAATTGCCTTTAACTCAGCGGTTTCAACGCGCCTACTGAACGGCTACCGGGGAATCATCACCCCGGAAATGATCGAGCCTGAGATTAATGCAGAAAATGTGCATTACCCGCGTACCAGCCTGGTAGTTTTAGAAAATACGGTAAACAAAGGCGGCGGAAGCTGTTATTCGCTCGAACAGATAAAGCCTGTTGCTGCGTTATGCCGGCGTAAAGGCCTAAAGCTTCATCTGGACGGCGCCCGTATATTTAACGCCCTTATCCATACCGGCGATAAGGCAATAGACTACGGCAAGTATTTCGACGGTATTTCTGTTTGCCTGTCCAAAGGACTGGGCGCGCCGGTCGGCTCTGTATTTCTTTCCGATCATGACACTATCAAATATGCCCGCCGTGTTCGCAAGGTGCTTGGCGGAGGGATGCGGCAGGCAGGTTTCCTGGCCGCGGCAGGCAGCTATGCGCTTGACCACCATGTGGAACGACTGAAAATTGACCATGCACATGCGCAGATATTAGCAGGTGAACTTTCGAAATGCCGTCAAGTGTCTTCGGTGCTTACGCCTGAAACCAACTTAATTTTATTTGACACGGTGGAACCTGCAAACGCATTTCTGCAAAAACTGGCTGAAAAAGGTATAAAGGCTAATGCGACGGATACACACCGGATCCGCTTTGTGCTGCATTTAGATGTTCATCCGGAGCAGGTGGAGTATGTTTCCGGGGTTCTTAAAAGCTTTTCTTAAAGCCCTGAGTCTATAGTCGTAAGTCAAAAGATTTTATCTCCCGACTTACGACTATAGACTTAAGACTCCCAACTATTTTAACGCTCTGTCTGCAGATTGTCTTTCAACCATCCATCCCGGGTATTCTTTTGGCAGGGCGCTTACCTTGTCAATTTTTTCCAGATCTTCAGCGGTTAATTGCAGGTCGACTGACTTCACATTCGCATTCAGTTGGTCAACATTTTTGGCGCCGATAATGGTGCTGGTTATCCCTTTTTGCTGGCGCACCCAGGCCAATGCTACCTCGGCCACCGACACCTTATGCTGCTTGCCTACTTCGGCAATCACATCAATAATATCGTAAGTTCTTTCCTTGTTTACCGGAGGGAAGTCGAACGCACTGCGGCGGCTGCCTTCGGCTTTTTCAGAATCGCGGTTATACTTTCCGCCTAAAAACCCTCCTGCCAGCGGGCTCCACGGCATAACAGCCAGGTTCTGATCAGCTGCCAGCGGTAAAATTTCACGCTCGATATCGCGGCCAGCCAGCGAAAAATAATATTGCAGACCAACAAACTTATTCCAGCCATGCTTTTCGGCAATTCCAAGGGCTTTCATTACCAGCCACGCAGGCCAATTACACACTGCTATGTAACGCACCTTTCCGGTCAGGACGATGTCGTTCAACGAACGCATTATTTCTTCGACAGGTGTGTGCGGGTCTACGCCGTGAACATATAAAACATCGATATGATCCATCTGCAGGCGCTTCAGGCTTTCGTCTACCGAATGAAAAATATGGTAACGCGACAAACCAACGTTATTAATGCCTTCGCTCATTCTACCGCGCACCTTGGTAGCAATTACCAGGTCGTTACGATTTAAGCCCAGGTCGATTATTGATTGTCCGAGGAGCTTTTCTGATTCCCCGTAGGAGTAAACGTTCGCTGTATCGATGAAGTTAATTCCTGAATCAACCACAACCTTCATCAGGGCATTTACTTCGTCCTGCTGTTGTGTACCGATTGCTCCCCAGAATCCGCCTTTCCCTGAAAAAGTCATGGTACCGAAGCATAATTCAGATACCACCAGGCCGGTGTTCCCTAAAAAATTGTATTTCATAAGTTTTGATGTTTGTGAAAAGTAAAGTTGGGGGATTAATCATGAAGAATGGTCAATGCACAGTAAAAAATAAATCGCAGATATAATCGCCTATCTTCCAGTTGATGAAATCGTCAAACAAAAAACTTAAATGCACAGGGCTTGTTATTCAGACAATGAACCGATTGCTCACCAAACTTGAAAAAATAGGCCGTGACCCAAAAATTACGGCAAAAGCAGTAGGCCTCCGTTATGCCGCTGATTCGACACCGGGATATACCCGGAAAAAATCGGGCAAGGGCTGGAGCTATTATGATAAAGATGGAGCCTTAGTGAAAGATAAAGATTTAATCAGCCGTTTTAACAGGCTGGTTATTCCTCCGGCTTATACCAACGTTTGGATTTCGCCCTATGAGAACGGGCACCTGCAGTTTACGGGTACCGATGCCGCCGGGCGTAAACAATACCGCTATCATCCCGAATGGAATAAAATCCGGAACCAGTCGAAGTATCATCGAATGCAAATGTTTGCCGCTCACTTGCCCGCGATCAGGCGGCAGGTGGATAAGGACTTAGCCCGCCACAACTTCGATCATGATAAAATTGTGGCGTTAGTGGTTCGCCTGATGGAATTAACCAGCATCAGGGTTGGCAACGAATCGTATAAAAAACTTTACGGCTCGTTTGGCCTGACCACACTGATGAACCGCCATGTTAAAATCGAAGGCTCGACCATCAATTTTGAGTTCAAGGGTAAAAAAGGCGTTTATCATAAAGTGGCCTTGCAGAGCCGGAAACTGGCGAGACTGGTAAAGCAGTGCCGTGAGATACCGGGCAAAGAACTGTTTCAATATTATAATGCTGATGGGAGCCGGTGTACTGTAGGATCCGGAGATGTTAACACTTACCTGAAAGAGATAACGGGGGAAGACTTTACGGCGAAGGATTTCCGCACCTGGGCCGGCAGCGTGAGCGCTCTGTATGCATTTAAACAGGCCGGCGAGTTTGAGACTGTTACCGAGTGCCGCAGAAAAATAGTAAGCGTTTTAGACGAGGTGGCCTTGAACCTGGGCAATACCCGTACCGTTTGCAAAAAATATTACGTCCATCCTACCGTGATAAAAAGTTACGAGGAAGGCGCCATCTTCAAATACATTAAAGATATCGACCAGGAAAAGGATGTTAACGCAGCAGAACTAAACGTCGCCGAAAAAGCATTGCTCAATATCCTTGAAAACGAAAAACTGGCCGAAGCCAGTTAAGGGTTGATTATGTTGATTGCGTTAAAAATATAGAATAACGTGAGTTTGATATAAGGGCAGAAATCTTTAAGCTTTGTATTAGCCTCACCTAAATCCTCTCCAAAGGAGAGGACTTGAACTGCATAAATGTTTATGAATTGAACCGCAGTTATATGCTTATTTTACTTATATCGAACCCACGTTAAATGATTATTACTGACCCTATGATTGGTTGATCAAGTTGAATGGCGGTAAATATTCCAATTACAGCATTTCTGCTTTCTAACCTTGCAACCTTCAACAAAATGCATTCAGCCTAATCAACTATTTCTTCTTTTTGGTAACTATAAAAACAACGCCTTTCTTTGCCTTATCGCCATAAAGCTCTTTGGTTTCTTCATCGGTTTTAACTACAACTTTGTCAATATCGAAAGCGGAAACTTTTTTCAAGTCTTTTTCTGAGGCGATATTACCGTTAATAATGATCAGTTTGTCGGAAATATGGTCAAGGCTAAACCGGTCATTTTGGGTTGAGTACCACGAGTTTGTATTAAACCTTAAATCGGGTTTTACAGTATAAGCCATTACGGTGCCATTTAGCTTATGAAGAACTGTGGTATCACTGAATAACGTAATAGTCTGTCCTTTATGTGAGGTATCGTTCCTGGACCTTACATAAATTTGTGAGCCATTTAACTGTAATGTTTTAGCCGGCTTGCCCTGCACTACTATCGCTTGTGAACCGCCTGAAGCTGACAAGTTATATGTTTGAACTTTTGCAGGTTTTGACTGGGTTCCAAGCACTATTACGCCGTCGCTGTTCATACCTGTAGTTGTTCCGGCGGCCGCTGCTACTTTCACTCCGTTTAGGGTAACCTGATTGCTATCGCCGTCCGTGCTGCGGGTTGTTCCTGAAACCGTGTATTGATTACCCAATAATTTATCAGCTTTCTCTTTAAATCTTTTGCCTGATTCCGAATCCCTGGTATATATAAATATGGCGCCCTGGCCCTTGTTAAGGTTGTCAATCACCCTTGATGCCTGGTCGCCCGTCATTACATGTACGCTTTCAATATTTTTGGCATCAAGCTTCATCAAATCTGCTTTCGTAGATTTTACACCATTAATCACATAATTTAATGAGTCTGACTTACCGGACGTGCTTAAAAAGAAGCCGCCCTTTCTGATGGTATCTTTAGCAGCCGTGTTAATTTTTGAGGGAACAAACGTGGCCTTAAGTATTTCTATTACAGGCGCGCTCGTTTTGTTTACCGTCGCTGTTACCGATACCATACCCTTCTCTGCTGCTTTGCTGCCGGCAGTTGAGAAAGTTTTGACAGCGGGAACTGTTTTCTTAACTAAAGCTGCTTTTGATATACTGAAAACCAGCAGCAGGGCAACCACGGCCGGCACCAGAAATGCGTACCGGGTGAGGTTGTATTTTGAAGATCGTTTTGCATTCATCATGATAATTCTTTTTTTAATGGTTGATATATTAAAATGATTTACTATCCCCTGGGGAGCGGCAGCGAAGCTCACGTTTACCAAACTGTACTGGTACTGCTTGCTATCGGTACCGTTTTTCAAGATTTTTCGGTCGGTTATAAATTCAATGTTTTCGCGCACGGCTTTTTTCATCAGCCACACCCCCGGGTTAAACCAGTAGAAAACTGTGCTCAGTTCTGCCAGTAACACATCAAGCGTATGCAGCTCGCTGACGTGTATCTGCTCATGCTGCAGGATAGCGGGCAAATCAGATGCATCGTGGTTTGCCGGGTTGATGAAAATGCTTTTCCAAAAGGAAAACGGTCCTGCGTTACCATCAATAATCCTTACATCATGGTTATGTATTTTGCCTGCTGTTGATCTGCGGTATAGTTTAAACAAGGAATAAAACTGTATTAAAAGCCTGATGCCAAGCAATGCCGCACCCGTCCACAGCACTATCCCTGCCCAAAACCAATAGTCGTGTTTGGTTTCGGCAAGTGCATTTGCAGGCGCTTGCCAGTTAAATGCTATTACCTGTACCGGTTTTGCTATCTGGTCGTGATGCTGCAAAAATTCTGACAGGTTGATTTTGGGATATACTGTCGCAAATAATATCGCAGCTACCAGGTAAATACGGTTTAAGGTATAAAATGTAAGGTGTCGCAGCACCAGGTAATACCCCGCGCAAAACAGCAGAAGGGCTACATTTACTTTCAGCAGGAAAACAAATAAGGCGGGCATGATTATTTTGATTTAGGGTTCTCAATAAGGTTAAGAATCTCTTTCAGCTCCTTGGCACTGATCTTATTTTCATTAGCGAAAAACGTAACCAGGTTTTTGTAGGAATTTTGAAAATAATCGCTTACAAACCCGCTCATAAATTTTTTCTTATACTCTTCTTCCTGTATTGACGGTGCATAACGGAAGGAATTACCCATTTTCTCGCTTTTAATAAAACCCTTGCGCTCCAGGTTTTTAATGGTAGAAGCCAGCGTAGTATAAGGCGGTTTGGGCTCCGCCAGCAGCTCTAAAAAGTCTTTAATGAAGCCCGGGCCGAATTGCCATACCGCAAGCATTGCCTCTTCCTCTTGTTTCGATAATTTCTCCATAACATTACGATTATTTCGTAAATCTACGATTACATCGTAAACTTCCAAATTTATTTAACAAAAATTAACATTAAGTCAGGTTCCTTAGCCGGGCACACGCTGCCGGCCTTATTCTGCATGCAATACTTGGTTTAAATGCCGTTGTTTTTATTCTGATTTGTTTTTAATTAAAATACGATCATTTCTGCCCGTAGCTGAACAACCTGACTTAATTCAGGAATATCCGTTGCCAGGTGGTAATTTTTAAACTAATGCGTTTATTTGTTTGAACATTCAAATTAATGATTTAACTTAGATGACTTAATCATGACAAAACAATGATCAATAAAAAAATCCTGGTAACACTTGGGTTATCATCTGTGGTAACCATTGTTGCGCTTACATCTATGAAAGCCGATGAACCCGGCTTTAAAAACCTCAAGGTTCTGCCTAAAAAAATCACACACGAGCAGTTGGACAAAGTGATGCATGGTTGGTCGGCGTCGTTAGGTGTACGTTGTGATTTTTGCCACGTGCGCAATGAGGCTGAAAAGAAAATGGATTTTCCGAGCGATGCCAAGCCCGAGAAAAAGATGGCCCGCGAAATGTTCAAGATGATGAACAAAATAAATCAGAAATATTTCGACGCTAAAAAAGATTCGACCGGCTTCGTAATGACCAGCGGTGTAAACTGTTACACATGCCACAGGGGAGATTCGCATCCGGAAGTTAAAATGCCGGAGAGGAAAGGTCCGGGTGGTCAGAGGCAGCAAAACCCGCCGCCAGGAAATCCACCGGCAGGCGATCATAAATAAACAGCGAAAACGCCCTTGACAAATTGCCAGGGGCGTTTTTGTTTATATGAAAATGTGTTGAATATTTAAACCTCCGTCAATCTGGCCGATTTGAGGAGGTTTTATTATATGAATAATTAGGGCGATATAGTTAAGCTTACTTAGTCTCGGCCTTCGCTTTCGGGCGTTCTTCAGTAAACTTTTTAATGTTCTTCCTGATGAATTTATTGTACAGGTATTCGGCGTAGCCCACGCTGATGTAATCAGGGAATTTCCAGTTAGGATAACGGGTCTTCTTCAGGTATTTCAGATAGCTAAAAAACAACACTCCAACGAACAAAGTTGCGCCGAGTATCATAAGCATTGTTACGAAGATTAATAATATATTCATATTAAAGGGAATTTCCTGTTGTTTGACGCTTTTACGGCAACAGCATCCGCAAGGTTACGTTAATCTTATTTTTTTTGACAGACTGCCTGGCCCGGCGACGTTTCTGAAAAATCGTTCCTGTAATATCTTTGCCTGCCGGTTGCGCACTGCTTCTATTTTAAACAAAATGCTACATTTGGAAATATGAATAAAATTCTTGTTGCTAACCGGGGCGAAATTGCATTAAGGGTAATGCGCTCCGCGCGCGAAATGGGTATTAAAACCGTTGCTGTCTATTCCGATGCCGATCGCAATGCCCTGCATGTACGTTATGCTGATGAAGCTGTGCATATAGGCGGAGCCCCATCCAGCCAATCATACCTGGTGAGCGAAAAAATTATTGACGCCTGCCGCAAAACCGGAGCAGAGGGCATACATCCCGGTTACGGTTTCCTGAGCGAGAATGCGTCCTTCGCACGACAGGTAAGGGACGCGGGCCTGGTATTAATAGGCCCGTCGCCGGAAGCCATGGAAATTATGGGCAATAAACTTTCGGCAAAAGCGGCAGCCTTAAAATACGATATACCGATGGTACCCGGCACCGAGGAGGCCATAACTGATGTTAACGAAGCAAAGCAACGTGCGGTAGAAGTCGGTTTTCCCATCCTGATAAAGGCAGCTGCGGGCGGCGGCGGCAAGGGCATGCGTATAGTTGAAAGCGCAGCTGATTTTGAAGAACAAATGCAACTGGCTGTTTCAGAAGCGCTCTCCGCCTTTGGTGATGGCTCTGTATTTATAGAGCGTTATGTTTCATCTCCGCGGCATATCGAGATTCAGGTTTTAGGCGATACACATGGCAACATCGTTCATTTGTTTGAGCGGGATTGCTCGGTACAGCGCCGCCATCAGAAAGTAATAGAAGAAGCGCCATCGTCGGTACTGACGCCTGAAATACGCGAAAAGATGGGTAAATGCGCCGTAGATGTAGCGCGTTCTGTAAACTATACCGGCGCAGGAACTGTGGAGTTCATCATGGATGAAAAACTAAACTTTTACTTCCTGGAAATGAACACCCGCCTGCAGGTAGAACACCCGGTTACGGAATTGATCAGCGGCGTCGACCTGGTAAAGGAGCAAATAAAGATCGCCCGGGGCGAGGCTATAAGTTTTAAACAGGAAGATCTTAAAATCAGCGGCCATGCCATTGAACTCCGCGTTTATGCAGAAGACCCGGACAACAACTTTTTGCCTGACATCGGTACACTGCAAACCTACATTACCCCAAAAGGCCCCGGGGTACGAGTAGATGACGGCTTTGAGCAGGGCATGGAAATTCCTATCTATTACGATCCGATGATAGCCAAGCTGGTAACCTATGGCAAGGACAGAACGGAGGCTATTGAACGAATGATACGCGCGATAGATGAATATCGTATCACAGGCATAACCACCACATTAGGGTTTGGAAAATTTGTAATGCAGCATGAGGCTTTCACGTCGGGCAATTTTGATACCCATTTTGTAAAGAAGTATTTTTCGCCCGGCTCCCTGGCGAATCAAACCAATAATGAGGCGCTGGTTGCTGCCATCGTAATGGAGAAGCTTTTGGGAGGAGAAAGGGTAAATGTGACTGAAACTATTAATAAAGAACAATCCGCCTGGGTTAGGAACAGGCGCGCATGTTAAGTAACCCGGCCAAAAAAATTGTGACGCCCCGGTATTATAACAAAATACAGCTCCGCGGCCGTCAATATCGTTATTAATCAACAAAGCCCGGCTTGTTTCCAGACCGGGCTTTATTTTTAAAAGATTTATTTATAAGCTTACTTATACATCAGAACGCCGTTGATGCCATGGATCACGCCATTGGTGGCGGGTGTATCAAACGAAGTTACCTGAGCAGTATTGCCGTCAGCATCTTTTAACTGCAATTTTTTATCAACCACAGATATGGTTATCGTTTGTCCGTCTACGGTTTTCAAAACAGCAGTTCTCTGTGCATTAGTTAAGGCCTTAATAATTCCGGCTTTGTCGTATTTACCTGCAATTACGTGGGCATTTACCAGTTTAGCAAGCTTAACGGGGTCTTTCATCAGGCTGTCCAGTTTTTCTTTGGGGATGGCGCTAAATGCAGCGTTGTCAGGAGCAAATACAGTGAAAGGACCAGGGCCCATTAAAGCTGAATCAACTTTAGCGGCCTTTATAGCTCCAACCAGGCTGGTTAAATCGGCCACGTTAGCTAAGGTAGCCTCAACGTTTTTAACCGAATCAGCAGCTGCCGGCGCAGTTGTGGCAGCAGGCTGTTGTGCCGGAGTGGTTGTTGGTTGCGCGGGAGGTGTTGCCGGCTTAGGGGTGGCCGGCGTGGTTTGGGCAAATACATTGGTTGACATTAATCCTATTACTACAGCGGCAACAAATACAATTGATTTTTTCATGTTTTAATATATGTTTAATTAGAAATAGTTTCCTTCTTTGTAATGGCGCTTCACATCCAAAAAAATGGAACCGTGCCGTTAACAAGAGACTAAATAACCATTAATTACACTTTATAGTTTTAAAGAAATTAAAAAAACTATTTTGATAATATAATGAATATAGCCTTAAACAACGTGTTTATTTTTCTTTTAATATGGAAAAACAAGCCGTAAATAAATAATTCAACATGTTTTTAGCAAATAAAATTGCCTTAGATTAACGCCAGTTTTGTAACAATGTCGATAGCTACTACTCCTCGCCGCAAACCTGTTTTTCTGAAAATATTTTTAACCGGCCTGGTTGCCGGCACGCTTGATGCCATTGCCGCCATCATCTGGTCGCATAAAGTGCCACCGGCGGTAATTTTTCAATATATTGCCAGCGGCGTATTCGGCAAAGCTGCATTTCAGTCGGGTTCTGATATGGTTTTATGGGGATTGACATTCCACTACCTCATAGCGACAGGATTTACTACGGTGTTTTATTTCGCTTATCCGTTGTTTTACAGGATATTTCGCAATAAATACATTATAGCCTGCGCCTATGGCATAGTAACATGGTTTTTTATGAACCTGGTGGTTGTTCCGCTGAGTAAGATCGGGCCCGCGCCATTTAAACATTTAGCGCCAATACTCATCGGAATGGGAATCCTGATCATATGTATTGGATTGCCCGTCGCATTGGTGGCTGACAGAAACCGAACGAAATAATTTATTCAGCATCTTTTATCAAAGTTATTATTTGCATTAGCAGTTCCTGCAATAGTAAAGCATTCCAATCACTCGCAAAGCTAAAGCTTTTATATTGTTTCGGGTTTTCGTGATGATGAATTGTAAAATACGTTCTGTACCGGCTTAGAGCAAGTTCGTGCCACAACAGCTTATTCTTTTTGTCCCATCTGACGCCGTCGTATAAAAATTCGATACCGGCAAAATCAAATACCTGTAATTTTTTATAGAGCTGGAATTGCCCGCTGCATATCCCCCTAAAATAATAATTCCATAACTGCGTAATGATCTCAGACCATACCTTGGTATATACATCACGCCTGATACCGTAATAGCTTGTGAACTGGATTTTATAAACGTTACCGTCCAAGTCTTTGAGTTCGATGAAATGTCTGCGGCCAATAATAAATGCATAGCCGCGCATTGCCGAAACACCGAATCTGAAAGCAGCTATCTTTTCGGCAGCAATAAAGACTTCCGGGTCAAAGCTATTAAGTTTTTCGATTTTCAGGCCTTTATTAGTGAACGTTAGCCTTTTTGCTGCTTTACCTTGAATAAAAGAGGGTATCTCAACAATTATCTGGTCATCCATGCTTTAAAATTAGCAATCCGCAGCTATAAAAAGAGAGAGATTTTAACAGTTGTTAAAATCTCTCTCTGCCGCTTTAGACTACAGACTCCGGCCTCCCCTACTGTCCCTGTGCCAGCGTGTAGCCTATCTTATCACCGAACTTCATCAAAAATTCAACGGAGCATACCTTGGCATCTTCCGAAAAATCAGCAGCAATATGCAGCAGTTCTTTTTGGGTAACGGTCGTACCCGGTTTCTTTTCAAAACGCACGCGGTACTCGTTAACTAATTCTGTATAGATTGAGCCTGTGGGCCAAACCTGGGTGCCCCGGTTAGATATCATTACCAGGTTAAAGTTTTCGGTCAGCCGCTTTTTGGCAAGTTCGGCCAGTTCAGCGGGCTGCAAATCACCAGTTTCAACAAAAACGTCTACCCCTACCATTTCTTCTTTGACACCTGTGGTAGCGGTAAGCTTATTTTTCTCGAGATGATTATGAGTGGCGCTGACTTCGATATCCGGTTGCCCTTCAACCTGCCCGTTAGCGGGCTTTTTTCCCAGGTTGCCAATTACAGCATCGGCAAAACCACTAGTATTTACTGATGCTGTGGCTTTATCACCAAAGTCGCCGGTATGTACCCCCTGTTCCAATGTGTAAAGCAATGCATTTTCAATTTTGGCAGCGCTGGCAGTTAAACCCATATATCGCAGCATCAGTATACCTGATAGCAGCAGAGCGGTTGGGTTAGCAATTCCTTTACCCATAATATCAGGCGCGGTACCGTGCACAGCTTCGAAAATAGATATATTATCACCAATATTGGCCGACGGCGCAAAACCAAGCCCGCCAACCAGTCCGGCGCATAAATCAGAAACGATATCGCCCTGCAGGTTAGTGAGCACAATAGCCTGGAAGTTTTGCGGCTGGGTTACCAGCTTCATACAAAGGTCATCCACGATGATATCTGACGATTGAATGTCCGGGTATTCTTTTGCAATTTCCTGGAAGGTCTCCAAAAACATACCATCGGTCAGTTTCATGATATTGGCCTTATGCGCACAGGCCAGTTTTGTATAGCCCTTGCGGCGTGCCATTTCGAAGGCATAGCGGATTACCTGGGCCGAACCCGGCCGGGTTATGATCCTGCGGCCTACGGCAACATCATACGTTAACAGGTGTTCGATGCCACCATACGTATCTTCTATATTTTCGCGGATGATGGTGAGGTTAATCGGTATCCCCGCTTTTGAGAAAACGGTTTGCACGCCATTAAGTGTGCGGAAATCGCGCTGATTTGCGTACGTATTCCAAACCTTGCGGGCGGTTACGTTAATACTCTTAACGCCTTTGCCTTTTGGGGTTTCCATAGGCCCTTTAAACAGGATACCCAAATTTTCGATCGTTTCTTTTGCTGCCGGCGTCATTCCGGTTGAATGGCCCGCGTCAAAAAATGACTTGCCCATTTCGACAAACTCATATTCCAGGGGAACATCAGCAGCTTCAAAAATTTTAAGAACGGCCTGCATTATCTCCGGCCCTATGCCATCGCCGTTGGCTACGGCTATTTTAGTTTTCATTATAAAGAACCTTAAGGTAAAACTGGCGCAAATATAGCTTTTTACGCATTATTAGCAGACCTGGACGCGATCTATGGGTTCAGATTCGTTATAACTGCCTGCAATCAAACAGCAATATTTTAACTCCGGGCCTTAATAGCTGAACAAAAATCATGAAATTTGTTTTTATTTTGTTCAATCATGGGTAAAGCAATACTGATCAATCTTTTTAAAACCTATCTTTTTTCTGTACTGGTATCTATCGCCGGTCTTAGTATCATGCACGCTATTAACCAAACCGGAAACTTCAGCGAAGCGCTCCCCAAAATTTGTATTGCGGCTCTTTTTTTAAACGGAATACTGGTGATGATGGCATCACCTTCGATGATCCTGTCATATCCCTCGATGTGGGAAAAAGCTCCGGTACGCCTGTTCCTGTATTTTGCCGGACCATTAGCGTTTGTGCTAACTGCCCTGACCATGCCGCTTAGCCATAAAGACATTGTTGCTTACTTAATGATAGGCGGGATATTTTTTGTAGTTCACGCTGTGTTTTACAGCAAATTATCAAAATGGCGAAAAAGTAACCCTAACCTTTAATGCCTTTTTAAAAGATTTAGGCTAAACTTGCACCACCAACAATGAAAGCATTTTACGGAGACCTTAAACTCGGAATTTTAGGCGGCGGACAGTTAGGCCGCATGCTGATTCAACAGGCCATAAATTATAACGTTACCATTAAGGTGCTCGACCCCGACCGGGAAGCCCCATGCCGCAAACTATGCGATGAATTCATTGTGGGATCACTCGGTGATTATGAAACCGTTTATAATTTCGGTAAAAAGGTGGACATGCTCACCATCGAAATTGAGAAAGTGAACGTGGACGCTTTGGAACAGCTTGAACGCGAAGGCGTGCTGGTTTATCCGCAGCCCCGTATTATCAGGCTGATACAGGACAAAGGCACGCAAAAGCAATTCTTTAAAGAGAATAATATTCCCACTGCAGACTTCCAGGTTATATCATCGGCTCAGCAGTTGAAGGAAAGCCACATCCCATTCCCGTATATTCAAAAATTAAGAAAAGACGGCTACGATGGCAAAGGCGTATATAAAGTAATTGATGAAAGTTATCTCGACGGCGCATTCAGGGAGCCAAGTTTAATTGAGCGCTGGATTGATTTTGAAAAAGAAATAGCTGTTATTGTAGCCCGCAACGAGAGCGGCGAAATAAAAACCTTTCCCCTGGTTGAAATGGAATTTAACCCCCAGGCCAACCTGGTGGAGTTTTTGATATCGCCATCAACATTGCCTTTTGAAATACAGCAGGACGCGGCACAGATAGCCACTAAAATTGCACAGGATTTAAAGATTGTTGGTTTGCTGGCGGTTGAGATGTTTTTGGACAAGAATGGCAAAATATTGGTGAACGAGCTTGCGCCCCGACCGCATAACAGCGGTCATCAAAGTATTGAGGGCAACGTGGTCTCGCAATTTGAACAGCATTTAAGGGCGATATTCAACCAGCCATTGGGCGATACCGCCTGCCTGAACAATGCCATTATGGTGAATGTGCTTGGCGAAGCCGGGTACGAGGGCCCTGCCGTTTACGAGGGCATTGAAAAAGTACTGAAATGCCACGGTGTGTATATACATTTATACGGCAAGGCGCTTACCAAGCCTTTCCGAAAGATGGGGCATGTAACTATTGTTGATGCAGACAGGGAAAAGGCGATTGAAAAGGCCAGGTTTGTGCAGCAAACGTTGAAGGTAATTAGTTAAATAAATATAAATCTTGTCATGGATAGCGATAGCGAAGCAATTTCGTCGTCTTACACCACCGATAAGTATTGCGGCGAGGTTGACAAAAAGATATAAAGATGAGTAATCCAAAAGTTGGCATAATAATGGGCAGCAAGTCAGACCTGAATGTAATGCAGGATGCTGCCGATGTTTTAAAAGAATTAGGTGTTGCATACGAAATAACGGTGGTATCAGCCCATCGCACGCCCGACCGTATGTTTACCTACGCCCGTGAGGCGGCCGGCCGTGGCTTAAAGGTTATCATCGCAGGAGCCGGCGGTGCTGCGCATTTGCCAGGCATGGTAGCATCTTTAACGCATTTGCCGGTAATTGGCGTTCCTGTAAAATCAAGTAATTCCATCGATGGGTGGGATTCTATCTTATCTATCCTCCAAATGCCGAACGGTATTCCCGTTGCAACTGTAGCGCTTAACGCCGCAAAAAACGCAGGTATTTTGGCTGCGCAGATAATTTCTACCGCCGACGAGCAAATTGTAAATAACCTTATAGCTTTTAAGGAAGATTTAAAGAAAAAGGTTGAAGAGTCTGCAAAGGAAATGGAGAAATAGAGACAGTTAATCAGAGACCAGCGATCAGTTGGTTCACTTGAGCACTCACTTGGCCAGTTTTAATTCAACGAAGGATTTTCCGGAAAATTGGCAATATGCGCATAACGCTGCCCTAAACCAATAACTACTTCGCGCCAAAGGCTATTCTCATCATTCGGCGAGAAAATGGTATCCGGATTCAGCTGGTTGGCCACTATCCAGCTGTCTTCCTTTATCTCGTTGTCCAATTGCTGGGGCGTCCAGCCGGAATAACCTGTAAAGAAACGTATCTCGTCAGCATTGAGAGAATAGCTGGTGATCAACTCTTTAACAGTTTCAAAGTCCCCTCCCCAAAAAATCCCGTCGGCTATTTCAACGCCGTCCTCAATCTTTTCGGGGCAGCGATGTATAAAATGCAGGGTATTGCCGGAAACCGGGCCGCCTATAAATACCGGGATCTCGGAATAAGAAAGGTCAGGCAGCAGGTCGCCGAGCATGTATTCGCTTGCGTGGTTCAGTATAAAACCCATAGCGCCCGCTTCAGAATATTCCGTCAATAAAATAACAGACCGCTTAAAGTTAGGGTCCATCATAAAAGGTTCAGATATCAACAGGCGCCCTGCGGCAGCCGAAATAGAACTTAGCATGCGGGTTAATTTTTGTTTAATATAACAAGTATCCTAAAAATATGTTCATTTACTGAAATTGAAATGAAATTTTTTAGCGGTACTTATAAACGGCTGCGGAAGGTTTTTCTTGTGTAACCTTTTAAACTAAGGTCTGATCTCTAACCCTTAATGTCCTTAAAAACCGTACCTTCGCATCAATGGACCAGCAAAAAATAGAAAATCTTCGGGCGGATTATACCGCCAGCTCGCTATCGGAAAATAATACCAAGGCCGATCCCATAAAACAATTTGAGGCATGGTTTGCCGAAGCGGAAGCTGCTAAGGAACCAGAGTTTAATGCTATGAACCTGGCGACCGCAACATCCGACGGCCGGCCGTCGGCCAGGATCGTTTTGCTGAAAGGAATTTACCCGGATGGATTTGTGTTTTATACCAATTACCTCAGCCGTAAAGGAAAAGAAATAGCTAAAAATCCGGTTTGCGCGCTTACCTTCTTCTGGCCGTCGCTTGAGAGACAGGTGCGCATTGAAGGCGTATTGGAAAAGGTAAGCAAGGAACAATCGGAGAAATATTTTCACTCCCGCCCAAAAAGCAGCCAGGTAGGCGCATTGGCTTCGCCGCAAAGCCAGGAAATTGCCGGCCGTGAAATACTCGAGAAAAAATGGAATGACCTGGCGGCTGAATACGACGATAAAGAGGTTCCCAAGCCTTCATTCTGGGGCGGATATATAGTAAAGCCGAGAATGATAGAGTTCTGGCAGGGCCGCACCAGCCGGTTGCACGACCGTATTGTTTATAAAAAAATTGATAACAAAAACTGGAAAAAAGTACGCCTGGCGCCATGAGTTTTGAGGAAATCAAACAGCTATTGCTGGATAAATTCGGTGACGAAGTAATCATAGGTGACGAAACCGGCGGACTTCAGCCTGCCTTACTTATAGCAGCCGGCCGCATTGCCGACGTGTGCCTGGAGTTGCGCGATAATCCTCAAACCTATTTCGATTTCCTGAGCAGCTTAACAGGGGTCGACTATGGCGTAGAGGCGAACCGGTTTGGCGTGGTTTATCACCTGGCCTCCATTCCGTATAAAACACAGCTTACATTAAAGATAAGCATAGAGAATGACCGCAGCGCGGATAACCTGCCTGCATTTCCAAGCATAAGCCACATTTACCGCACGGCCGACTGGCACGAACGCGAGGCCTACGACCTTGCGGGTATTTTCTTCGAGAACCATCCCGACCTCCGCCGCATCTTGTTACCCGACGATTGGGAAGGCTTCCCTCTCCGCAAAGACTACAAAACAGCTGAATACTATAAAGGCATAAAAATTGATTAAGGATTTAGCCGGTTAAATTTAATCCGTAAACAATTCGATCAGCTTAGTTAATTCTACCAGCTTCAAACTTTTCCTTGCCCGGCCCCGTATAAACTGTCATTGCCAATAATTGCACCGTCCAACGGTAAATAAAGCAATTTAACAGTTCATGCCTTTAGGTACAGTTATAAGATGATACACGTGGCAGATCAGCATGGTTAAAAAACCGGCCTGCCCTGTTATTAAAAACCAGTAACTTAATTTAAACCCGAAAGTTCCATTCGGGATGAGTAATTATAGTTTATCAGTCGCCCGCAGCTTAAGTAACTGCGGGCGTTTTTTATTGTAGCTGATTTACCTAATGCCGACCAATTGGATAGGATTTTATTAAATTTGACCGCAAACAAATACGAAATTCGAATTAACTTGACTCAGCCGAAATACGACGCCGCTTTAAATAACTACTACAGGAAGATAGCCGAGGCAGCTACCGAGGATATGGTGCTTAATATGGGGCCGCAACACCCCTCTACGCACGGTGTATTGCGTTTAGAGTTAATTACCGACGGTGAAATTGTAAAGGAAGTTATCCCCCATATAGGCTACCTGCACCGTTGTTTTGAAAAGCATGCCGAGTCGCTAACCTACCAGCAAACCATTCCTTTTACAGACAGGCTCGACTATTTGGCCTCGATGAACAACAGCCATGCGTTTGTGATGGGCGTTGAGCGGATGATGGGCATTGATAAGGGTATTCCGAAACGGGTGGAGTATATCAGGGTTTTGGTTTGTGAACTTAACCGTATTGCGTCGCACCTGATAGCTATCGGCACTTACGGCATTGATATCGGGGCTTTTACACCATTCCTCTGGTGTTTCCGCGACAGGGAGCATATTATGGGCATGCTGGAATGGGCTTCTGGCTCCCGCATGCTTTATAACTATATATGGGTAGGCGGCTTATTTTATGACCTGCCTGTTGGGTTTGAAGAACGCTGCAGCGAGTTTGTAGCTTATTTTAAGCCTAAGATGGTTGAGCTTAATCAGTTGCTAACCGATAACCAGGTATTCATTAGCCGCACTGCAAACGTTGGGGTATTACCACTTGATGTTGCGATTAATTACGGGTGCAGCGGGCCAATGCTGCGCGGGTCAGGCCTTAAATGGGATTTGCGGCGCATTGACGGCTATTCTGTTTATCCCGAACTTGAATTTGAAATACCTGCCGGTAAAGGCGAAATGGGGAGTACCGGCGATTGCTGGGACCGGTACAAAGTGCGTGTAGATGAGATTGAGCAATCGTTGAAGATAATTGAACAATGCCTTTCACGCCTGCAAAAAGAATTAAAGCGCACGCCTGATTTTGACCCTCGTGCTAAAATGCCGCGAAAAATTACTCCGAAGGCCCAGGACTATTATGTGCGCTGTGAAGGCGCCAAAGGCGAGCTCGGATTTTATTTTATGACTGACGGCCGGTCAGAAATACCCACCCGCGTAAAATGCCGCGCACCCAGTTTTCACAACCTTTCGGTACTTCCCGAAATAAGCAAAGGGGTGATGATTGCAGACTTGATTGCCATCGTTGGCTCCATCGACTTTGTTTTAGGCGAAGTGGATAGATGATGATTTGATGTGCGGATGGGCGAATATGCAAATGTCCCGATGAAAAAATCAATCGAATTAGCGGCTGTATAATTACCACTTTGGGGGACAAGGGCGCTAAAAAAATAGGGATGTATTGATGTGCGGATGCGTGAATATGCAAATGTGCGGATGAAAAATCAAACGGATTAGCGGCTGTATAATTACCACTTTGGGGGACCAAGGGCGCTAAAAAAACAGGGATGTATTGATGTGCAGATGGGTGAATATGCAAATGTGCGGATGAAAAAATCAATCGAATTAGTGGCTGTATAATTACCACTTTGGGGGACCAAGGGCGCTAAAAAAACAGGGATGTATTGATGTGCGAATGCGTGAATATGCAAATGTGCGGATGAAAAAATCAAACAAATTAGCGGCTTTATAATTACCAATTTGGGGGACAAGGGGCACTAAAAAAAACGGGGATGTATTGATGTGCGAATGCGTGAATATGCAATTGTGCGGATGAAAAATCAAACAAATTAGCGGCTTTATAATTACAACTTTTGGGGACAAGGGCGCTAAAAAAACAGGGGCGCTATGATTTGTGTCAAAGCGCCCTGAACTATATGGATAGTTTTTTGGGGATCGTTACTGGTTATAAACCCTAACCATAAATACGTAATTCTCTAATTTCTTTATCTGCTGGGTACGGCCGAGACCTGCCAAAATATTTTTTCCGTTTATGTTTATCGGCTTGCTCAGCGAGTCTGAAGGTATATCTTTTATAGCCTTTAGCAGGTAGCTGGTCTTCACAGCAAATGCCGCACCTTCAACGCGGGTTTGCTTGCCATTGATTATGCCGACAATATTACCCTTACTGTCTAACAACGGTCCGCCGCTGTGTCCATAATCAAGCAGAGCCGATATCTGGTATTGCGTAGTATCGCCACGGTACCCGGTGGCCGAGGTTAACAAACCTGAACCTAAAACTATATTGTCTTTCGGATAACCTATGGTAAATACATTTTCGCCCAAATCCGTTTCACCCTTTTTAAAAGTGTAAGGTAACGCCGGTAAAGCCTTGAATGAAGGATCGACAATTTCCAATATAGCAATGTCATTTTGCGGCTCGGTGTAAACCACTTTTGTTTTGTATGATTTACCGTCGTTGCTCTGCACATAAACAGAATCTGCCCGCTGAATAACATGATTGTCGGTAACTATATACCCATTTGATGAAATTGCGAAGCCGGTGCCGCGGAAATTCCCGGGGTTCATTACTGCTGAGCGCGGCGTATTAGGCGCCAGCTGGTTTACCTGTGTATTTAATTGGGCTGTTTTATTTTTAATCTGATTGATCTCGCCCTTCAACTGACTGTAATTCAGTTCACGATTGCTGAGATACCCGGTAAAAAACAAAGTAGACAGCACTGCAAAAATTGCTATAGAGGCAGCTACAGATATTTTTGAATGATGATTTCGCCACATTCTTACCACCCATGACGGATGGATCATCATTTCATCTTCCAGTGCATGTACGTCAATCTCATCGTGAATAGCATCAAGGCGTTTTTCAAGCTCCAGCCGCTCGCCGTATTGTTTGATCAGGTTGGTAAAATGCCTGTGCTCAGCTACCTGTGCGTTTACTTCAGCATCCTCGCTCCGCAGCTTCTCAAAACTTGCACGCTCCGCCCGGGTCATCTCGCCATTAAGATAACGTTCAATAGTTTCTGTTAACTGGTTATTCTCGCTCATCGCTTCTCTCCTTTATTTTTGCTGAAAAAACAATTTCTTCAGCCTTTGCAGGCACTTATATTTCTGGGTTTTGGCATTATCTGCATTGGTGTACCCAAATTCGTCACAAATCTCCTGCATCGATTTGTTGTTGATGTAAAAATGCTCGATTATCGTTTTACAGGGCTCGCCCAACTGCTGCAGCGCACTGCCCATTTTATTAAACTGGATATCGCGCTCATTATTTTTTTCGCTTTCATCATCAACTACCAGGTACTCCTGGAAGTCTTTGATATCGCCTCCATACCTGTTCATTTGCGAAAGCCTTTTTAACCAAAGCCTGCGGCAGATGGAATAGATATAGGTTTTAAGCTTACTGCTGAGCTCAAAATCTCCTGTTTTAACCTTATTATAAAGAACTATGATGGCTTCCTGGTAAATGTCTTTAGCATCGTCGCTGTCGCCATTGTTGTTAATTACCAATTGTAAAACCATCGGAAAATAAGCTATATACAGCCTTTTTAATACACTTTCCGAATTGTTAAGGATACCGAGGATAACTTCGCTATCCGTTGGTACTCCGCTATTTGTCTCGTTACTCACCTCTTAATACTGTTTACGCTAAATTGTAACCCAATAATGATAAAAAAAATTCTACTGATTTTCCGGTAAAAATAGTTGATTCAATCGATTTACCGGTATGGATGGCAATTACGGAATTATTTACGTGAAATATTCTGGTAAATTATACATAAAAAATTTAACCCCCAGGCCATTAACCGTCAGCTAATATACCGGCTGGCTATAAAATACACTAAAAATTCTGCAGTAAGGCCTGCGTCCAATTATATCTCCCAGGTTATATATATCGATAAAAAGTAACTATAAATAAAACAGAATTAACTTTTGATATATAAAATTATATTTATTTTTAAATTACTGGGTTACCTTTCATCAAAAAGCGTATTAAGGATATAATCACTAACAAAAAATATAAAAGATGAAAATGAAAAATTCAATCAAAATGGGCGCTTTAGCCGTTGTTGTTGCAGTTTCTTTTGCTGCTTGTAAAGGTAAAGGTTCAGCTGGCTCAGCCGATTCAGATACGACTACTAAAGTTGTTGATACTACTAAAGTAATTGACAGCACTAAGGTTATTGATACTACCAAAGTTGACACCACTAAGAAAGATACAACCAAAAAATAATTTCTTTTTTTTCTGTTGATTTTTTAGTTTTTGACAGCAAAAGGTAATCTGTAATTTTTTTTTTAAATCATGGGTTACCTTTTCTTATTTGTGGTATTAAGTGGAAACTATTTAATCACTTAAAAGAAAATTAACATGAAAAATTCATTCAAAATGGGCGCTTTAGCCTTAGTTATCGCAGTTTCTTTCGCAGCTTGCAAAGGTAAAAGCGGTGCTAGCTCTGCAGATTCAGCTGCTAAAGCTGACTCAGCTAAAATGGACTCAGCTAAAATGACTGCTGATACTGCTCAGAAAATGGCTGATACTGCTAAGAAAATGGCTGATACTGCTAAAAAAATGGCTGATACTGCTAAAAAAGCAAAATAATTTTCTTTTCAGCAATGATAAAGGCGCCTGGTTAGTTTTAACCGGGCGTTTTTTGTTTTGTTTAGTGCCGGTGTCCGTTATTTAAATTTGTTAGCCCGTATTAAAGCAGATCAGCTATTTTTACCGGCAAATGGATACACATCTGCTCTCGATTAATAACGCCACTGTACGGTATTTAACTCATACGCTTTTTACTAATCTTACTTTTTCAGTAAGTAAGGGCGAAAGCTGGGCTCTGGTTGGCAAAAGCGGCTCGGGCAAAAGCGCACTGCTGCACACTATAGCCGGCCGGTTTAATATTACCGGGGGCAATATAGCATACCATCTCTTTGATGAAGCACCGGCAAACAGCGATGGCCTGCCGAGTTGGCAAAAACGCGTTGCTCTGGTTGAGCCCCGGCACCATTTCAGAAACCTTTCGAACACTACGGATTTTTACTACCAGCAGCGCTACAATTCATCCGATTCAGAAGATGCGCTGGTTGTTGAAGAATACCTGCACACCATTACAGCTGTATCTCCGGACAATACCTACTGGACATTTGACAAAACGGCCGGGTTGCTAAATCTTGGTGAATTGCTAAACAAACAGATCATTAAACTATCCAACGGCGAAACCAAACGCCTGATGCTGGCGGCAGCGCTGCTAAAAAACCCGGCGTTATTGTTGCTGGATAGCCCGCTAACCGGCTTAGACGTTCATACAAGGCAACATTTTAATTTGATAATTGACGAAATTACCGGCTCCGGTATCAGCGTGATCATGGCCACATCGTCTCATGAAATACCGGATGCCATAACTCATATTGCCTGTTTAAACAGCGGAGCGGTGGCCCAGACGTATACCCGTGCTGAATTTAAGCCTGAATTGGTGTTGGACAACAGTCCGGATATAGTGGATAATGCAGAACTGCAGGCACTGCTGAATAATAATTCAGACAAGCCGGATTTTGAATACATCGTAAAAATGAACGATGTGTTCATCAGGTATGGCGATAAAATCATCCTCAATAAAATAAACTGGCAAATTTTACCGGGAGAGCGATGGGCGTTGCTGGGCCCTAATGGTGCAGGTAAATCAACCTTGCTAAGCCTGATCAACGCCGACAACCCGCAGGCCTATGCCAACGATATTATTTTGTTTGATAAAAAGCGCGGCACGGGCGAAAGCATCTGGGACATCAAGAGCAAGATCGGCTTTGTATCCCCCGAATTGCATCAGTATTTTCCGACGGATAACAGTTGCTTACAGGTAATTGAGTCTGGCTATTATGATACGCTGGGACTGTTCCGGCCGTCACAAAAAGCAAAGGCAGATACCGCCTTGCGCTGGATGAAGGCTTTGGAAATAGATAAATATGCCAGAACTTTGCTGAAAAACATTCCGGCCAGTGCACAAAGACTTTGCCTGCTCGCCCGCGCCCTCATCAAAAATCCTGACCTACTGATATTCGACGAACCGTGCCAGGGCCTGGATGATCACCAGCAGCATCATTTTAAAACTATTGTTGATACCATCTGTGGTTTAAGTAAAGTGACGCTGATATACGTTACGCACTATCAGCATGAAATTCCGGATAGCGTGACGAAGGTTTTGAGATTGGACAAGGGGAACGTGGTAAATTAGCCTTGAAATGTATCGCTGGTAAAGTAGTTGTTTTTTGCTTGTCAGGTTATTAGCTAACCATAATGTTTATTGCCTGTAAAACTTTCTAATTCCGATCGCTTTCGCCCTTTAGCTTTCACCTTTAATCTCCTTCTTCATTATATTTGTGCATGAACACAGCCGATTTGTTGCAACGCGCCCTGCAGTTTGATTTTCTGAGTATAGATGAAGGCGTTTACCTGTACCACAACGCCTCAACCGCTGATTTGATGTACACGGCCAACGAGCTGCGTAAGATGCAGGTGCCGCACGGCAAGGTTACCTGGCAGATTGACCGCAACGTTAATACTACTAACGTTTGTATTGCCAACTGCAAGTTCTGTAATTTTTTCCGTCGCCCCGGCCACGAGGAGGCATACATTACTGACATTGAAACCTACAAGCAAAAGATAGAGGAAACTTTCCGCTACGGCGGCGACCAGCTTTTATTGCAGGGCGGCCACCACCCGGACCTGGGTCTTAAATTTTATGCTGATACCTTTAAGCAACTGAAGGAGCTCTACCCCACGCTGAAGCTGCATTCCTTAGGGCCGCCGGAGATTGCACATATTGCCAAACTGGAAGGCATGAGCCACATAGATGTGCTTCGCGAGTTAAAAGCAGCAGGGCTGGATTCATTGCCCGGCGCCGGAGCTGAAATATTAAACGACCGTGTGCGCCGCCTGATCAGCAAAGGTAAGTGCGGTGGCAAGGAATGGCTGGATGTAATGCGCGCTGCTCATCAGCTTAATTTGCCAACTTCAGCAACCATGATGTTCGGCCATATAGAAACGATTGAAGAGCGTTTTGAGCACCTGGTTTGGATCCGTGAAGTGCAGTCGGAAAAACCGGAAGGTCATTATGGCTTTATTGCCTTTATTCCGTGGCCGTTCCAGGACGACGGTACGCTTTTACGGAGGCTGCGCGGTATTACCAATAATGTAACCGGCGATGAATATATCCGCATGATAGCGCTTAGCCGCATCATGCTGCCAAACGTTAAAAACATACAAGCCTCGTGGCTGACTGTCGGCAAACAGGTTGCACAGCTTTGCCTGCATGCCGGCGCCAATGATTTCGGCTCTATAATGATAGAGGAAAATGTGGTATCTGCCGCAGGGGCACCGCACCGTTTTACAGCCAAAGGCATACAGGAATCCATTAAAGAAGCCGGTTTTGAACCGCAGCTGCGCACTCAGAAGTATGAGTGGCGCGAAATACCTGCAGCTATTGAGGAACAGGTGATAAATTACTAAAAACAGGAAGTGGCGCGAAATTCGCGCCACTTCCTGTTTTTATGATATAATGCAGCAGACGCAAAGCATTGCGTCTCTGCAGGGTTTATGCAAACCAAGCCATCACCAATTCTTTTGATGGCATAGCAATGTCCAGCTTCATTTTTTTACGCATGCCGCCGAGGTCGTTAAATACCTTGTTAGGGTTGGCGGCTTTTAGTTCTTCTAAATTATTGATGCCCATTTTGTTTAATACGGGCACCCATTCTGCCGGCACGCCGATATGAATAAAATCATCAATCGTAACTGTTTTAGCTTTCTTTTCAGGGCGCATTTGCGGGAAGAACAATACTTCCTGTATGGTGCTCTGGTTAGTCATCAGCATCACCAAACGGTCGATGCCGATACCAAGGCCCGATGTTGGCGGCATACCGTATTCAAGCGCGCGCAAAAAGTCGTCGTCCATTGCCATAGCTTCATCGTCGCCACGACCGGCTAAAATCAGCTGCTCTTCCAGGCGTTCGCGCTGGTCGATAGCATCGTTTAGTTCAGAATAGGCATTGGCGATCTCTTTACCGTTTACAAATAACTCGAAACGTTCAACCAGGCCCGGCTTGCTGCGGTGTTTTTTGGCAAGCGGCGTCATTTCGATCGGGTAATCGGTAATGTAGGTTGGCTGAATCAGGTTAGCCTCCACTTTTGCGCTGAATATCTCATCAATCAGCTTGCCCTTGCCCATCGCTTCCGTGGTTTCAATACCAAGCTCTTTGCAAGTGTCACGCAAGGCAGCCTCGTCCATTTCAGAAACGTCGATGCCTGTGTATTTCTTAATTGAATCATACATCGACAATTTCTCGTAAGGACCGGCAAAATTTATTTCGTTAGCGCCAACCTGCACCACTGGGATGCCGGTTACCGTACGTGCCACAATTTCCAAACATTCCTCTACCATTGCCATCATCCAGTTGTAATCCTTATAGGCTACATAGATTTCCATGCTGGTAAATTCCGGGTTATGGGTTCGGTCCATGCCCTCGTTGCGGAACATCTTGCCAAACTCATAAACGCCATCAAAACCGGCAACTATCAGGCGTTTTAAATACAGCTCGTTGGCTATACGCAGGTATAAAGGCATATCCAGCGTATTGTGGTGTGTATTGAAAGGACGTGCTGCTGCACCGCCATGCACAGGCTGCAAGATCGGGGTCTCCACTTCCAGCCAGCCCTGCTTGTTGAAGTACTCGCGCATGCTGCTGATCACCTTTGATCGTTTCAGGAATATCTGCTTGTATTCGGGGTTAACGGTTAAATCGACATAGCGCATCCTGTAACGCAATTCCGGGTCGGTAAAGGCATCATGAACCTGGCCGTCTTCGTCGCGTTTAACAACCGGCAGCGGTTTTAACGACTTTGCAAGTAATACCAGCTCCTGAACATGTACGGATACTTCGCCGGTTTGAGTAATAAACACAAAACCTTTGACGCCAATATAATCGCCAATATCCATCAGCTTTTTAAATACGGTGTTGTACATCGTTTTGTCCTCACCGGGGCAAATCTCATCCCTTTTCAGGTAAACCTGTATCCTGCCGGTAGAATCCTGTAATTCGGCAAAAGAGGCATTGCCCATAATGCGCCGCGTCATGATACGGCCGGCAAGGGTTACTTTTTTATAATGGTCGGGGAAACGTACAAAGTTGTCGTGTATATCCTGCGCAAAGGCGTTTACTTTATATTCTTCTGCGGGATAAGGGTTTATTCCTAAAGCGCGCAATTGCTGTAACGATTCGCGGCGTATAATTTCCTGTTCGGATAGGGCAGTGCTCATATGCTGATTTAAAGGCGCAAAAATAGCGTTTTTGAGGCGAAAGGAGAAGGGCGATTTGAGATTTGAGAGAAGGAATGAGATTGCCGGGATTGACTAATGTAATAAGCGAATTGTTTATATTTGTATATGGAAGCAAATGAATTGACATCCAACTTAAATGAACAGCAACTACTTATGCTGCGTTTATTTAAAAATCCATTGCCTCAATCTTCATTTAACCAAATAAGACAACTCGCGGTTAAGTTGTTGGCTACGCAATTAGATGAGTCGATAGAAAAATGGGCGTCTGAAAATAATATCACTAAAGAATATTACGACAAACTAAGTGAGCAACATTTCAGGAGCAAAAATAAAAAGTCCTGATGCTGGTAGTTTTGGACTCAAATGTATTAGTAAGCGCCATTGGAAAGAATAGCAGACTTCGCCCTATCAACTTCTTCTGTCAGATGAAGTGGCTTATGAATATGAAGAAATCATTCAGATCAACTCGGCTCCCGGCGTGGCAAAAATTGTTACTGAAATCCTTGTCGAATCAAAAGATGTGATCTATCAGCACGTTTATTATTCCTGGGAAGCAATAAAGGCAGACCCAGACGATAACAAATTCTTCGATTTAGCTATTGCGGGAAATGCCGATTATCTTGTAACAAACGGCGGTCATTTTAACATTGTTAAAAACATGCCTTTTCCCAGGGTAAAAATAATAAGTGCCGAAGAATTTTTGACCGTCATAACCACATAACGCTATACCGCACTCAGCCACTTCCAGCAATCGCTAATTACCTATCTTTGCCGGTATGAATTTAAAAGTAATTGCCTTTGATGCCGATGATACACTATGGGTTAATGAACCTTATTACAGGCACACCGAAGAACAGTTTTATGAATTGCTACGCGGGTATGCGTCGCAGCACGAACTGGAGCAGGAGTTACTGAAAACAGAGATAGGTAATCTTAGCCTTTATGGTTATGGTATCAAGGGGTTCGTGCTTTCGATGATCGAAACAGCCATGCGCATCACCAATCATCGGATAAGCACCGAAATAGTTGAACGCATTATCGACCTGGGCAAAAAAATGCTGAACGAACCCATTGAACTGCTTGACGGCGTCGAGGAAGTGCTTATTGCACTAAAGCCAAAATACCGCCTGGTGGTTGCCACAAAAGGCGACCTGCTTGACCAGGAAAGAAAATTAAAAAAATCAGGCCTCAGCCACTATTTTCACCATATCGAAATCATGTCGGAAAAGGACGACGCGAATTACATCAAGCTGATCCGTCACCTGGATATTCAACCCGAAGAGCTGATGATGGTGGGCAACTCTTTAAAAAGCGATATTTTGCCTATCCTGAATGTGGGCGGACATGGCACGCACATCCCTTATCATATTACCTGGGCACATGAGCATATCGAGCACACTATCGAAGATGAAAAGTTCAGAAGCGTAACCAATATCAGGGATATACTTGATTTTTTGTAAGAGTAATCCAACTGTTCGCGGAAGCTAAATATGTCCGAATGATAGCGCCATCGATACGGAGTTGATCATGCAGTGCAATGCAAAGCCCCACCAGAAACCATCCCTGAAACGGACATAAGTTATCGCCCATCCCATCAAGATCTGCGGCAGCACGTATGCCGGGTAAATCCAAATTACCGGCCACTGTACCGGATTATAGTTGCCGATATGCATCAGACCGAACAAAAGCATCGACAACACAATAAGATGTTTACGGAAGCGGTGGCCGACGACCGATAAACCTTTCGGCGCTGTGAAAAAGCAGATTACATACACCAGTCCGCCGAGCAAAAGCCGCGCAGACAAGTTTAGCAAAGGTGATTTTATGTCCTTCAGAAAAAAGCTGGAAAATAAAAATGCCGCAGCTGCAAAGCCCAGTGCAATGTGTTTTTTCTTTAAAGATAGCGGCAGCCTGAAAACAGTTTCTTCGATTAGCGGCCCGATAAGGCAGATATAAACCAGCGCCTTCCAATAGCCCATTTTATGTAAAAACTGGCTCATGCCATGTTTTTGAGCCCCGGATATAGTTTTATAATGCAGCACATGCACCACAAAGTAATCCACCATCAGTATGGTTGGCGATATGGCTATCAGGGCAAGGAAAAGTATGCCGTAGGTTTTGAGAAGGTTAAGCAGTTTATCGAAAAATGAATTGGGTTCATTTTCCAATAAACCGGGATATTGACTTACTTTAAAAATTTGGTGTAACACAATTTTGATTTGAAGATGTGATAATTTGGAAATGATGGTAAATATCAGTTAATGAATTGCATAACAACCTTCAAATTTTCAAATCGCTGCATCTTCAAATTAACACGTTAATCCGCTTCGGTTTCCTGCAAATACAACTCGTCGATCTGCTTCGCATATTTTTTTTCGATCACCTTGCGTTTAGCCTTCATGGTCGGGGTTATTTCGCCGTCTTCAATGCTAAATGGTTTGCGTTTTACGATGAAATTTTTGATGCGCTCGAATTTTGCCAGTTCGTTTGAGTATTTTTTTATGTCCTGACCTATCCAATCGATAATATTTTTATCTGCAATAAATACATCCGGCTTTTCAAAAAATTCATTATCCAGCTTAAATTCCTCCTGCAAGGTTTCTTTCGAGGGGACTATGATAGCGGTGATGTATTCGCGCTTATCCCCTATCAAAAATATCTGCTCTATTTTGGGGCTTTTCAGGTAGGTATTTTCAACCGGCGTTGGGTAAATGTTTTTACCGTAAGCATTCACCAGCATATTTTTAAGCCTGTCGGTTATCTGCAGGTTGCCTTTGAAAAAGCGGCCGATGTCGCCGGTGTGTAACCAGTTATCTTCATCAATAACAGCAGCGGTCTCTTCCGGTTTGTTCCAGTAGCCTTTCATTACACAATGGCCGCGTACAATTATCTCACCCTCTTCTGATTGATATTCAGGCCTAAAACTTTCGTGGGTTTGAATGGTGTAAATTTCTTTGGTATCTACATTCTGTATACCAATTTCGATGCCCGGTATAACGCGACCGGTGGTGCCGTACACCTGCCTGTCGTTTTCAGTAACGGTCATTACGGGCGAGGTCTCCGTCAGTCCGAAACCTTCCAATATTTTTATACCCAGGTCGCCAAAAAACTCTCCTATATTTTTGGGCAGCGCGCCGCCGCCCGATATCATAAATTTAAGCCTGCCGCCTGTTCTTTCCTTTATTTTGCTGAATACCAGCTTATCTGCCAGCTTTTGCTTTTGGCTAAGGATAAAGCCTGGTGCTTTGCCTGATTCTTTAATCACGCGGTACTCACGCCCAACCTTCAGCGCCCATAAAAATATCTTGGCTTTCATGCCACCATCCGCGGTGCCGTTCTTCATGGCGCGGTCGTGTATGCGCTCCAGCAGGCGGGGAACACAGTTCATCACGGTTGGCCTCACCTCCCCCATATTTTTTGCCAGCAGGTCAAGGCTTTGGGCAAAGGATATCTGGCAGCCTGCCGCAAGGCAAATATGATAGGTAGCCGTGCGCTCAAACACATGAGACAGGGGCAGAAAGGATAAAAACACCTCGTCTTTTTCGATCACCGGGATCTGTATCAGGCTTACCCTTACGTTCTCGCAAAGATTATGGTGCGTTAGCATGACACCTTTTGGCGTACCGGTAGTGCCGGAAGTATAAATCAGGCAAGACAAGTCGGATGGCAGGATAGCTTCGCGGCAGCCGTTAATTTTTGAGGCATAGCTGTCAACCAGTCTCAGCCCTTCTTCAATCACCTCCTCAAATCCAATCACTCCGGCATTCAGGCTGGCTTTACCCAATGATTTCTCAAAATCTTCAAACGCAGGAATAACACGCATTAAGGCCGGGCAGTTATTAGCGACCCTGACGATCTTTCTTAGCAGGAATGGATTTCCAACCAGGATCGTCCTTGCACCTGAGTCATTCAGAATGTATTCAATCTCTGTTTCTGACAACGTGGGGTAGATTGAGGTATTTACCGCGCCGATCTGCTGCAGCGCCTGGTCGTAATAAACATAGTCAGGCCCGTTCTCGATGATCAATGCCAGCCTGTCGCCTTTTTGTATACCGATCGACAAAAACCAGGCTGATATCGCGTCGATTTTTTCAAGTGCCTGTGCGTAGCTGATCGCCACCCAGTTATCGCCCACTTTATGAGTCATAAAGGTGTGTGTATCCGGGTGGATATTTTTAACAATATTGCGAATAAAGCTCGGTACCGTCGACAGCTCTTTTGAAATATTCATTAAGGGGTTAGTTTATAATGCTAACAAAAATATAAGAATTATTGAATGATTTCGCCGATTAGAACGTGATTACACCGATTTTGATGAGATTAAATGATTTTAAGATTTATCGGTATTGTCAAGTTGATGAGCACTGGGATGTGCAGCAGGATGTTCCGGAGGTAATGCCGCACTGGGAATGGGATGGTGTGAGGATCAGGCTAAATGGTGGCTGTGGAGACACAGCCACTGATTTTAGTGTTTACCGTTGGCTGTGTCTCCACAGCCTGACAGCCTTAGTGGTGTACGATGATTCCAGTAAAGCTATCTCAAGCTCCGCATTCAACCCGATGCCAATGGTATCCGGTGATTCTACTATATTTAACTATGGAATTAAATACCATCTATTTCTATACCGTAGCCATATTGCATTGGGCTCCGCTATTAGAAAGCGATAAATTCAAACACATTGTGCTGGATAGCCTTATCTATCTTGTTGAAAAGAAGAAACTCAAAGTTTACGGTTTCGTTATCATGCCAAATCATATCCATATAATCTGGGAAGCGATAGAAAAGAACGGTAAGGAAATGCCTCAAGCCAGCTTTATGAAATTTACCGGGCACAAGTTTTTATCGGAACTAAAAAAAATGGATAGCCCGTTGTTAAATCGTTTCAAGGCAGACGATGATACCAGGGACTACCAGTTTTGGCAAAAGAAGGCACAATCAACGTATTTGTTCAACTGAAAGATACTGGAACGAAAACTGGATTATACCCATTATAATCCATTGCAAGATCACTGGAATTTAGTAAAAGATCCTAATGAATATTATTACTCCTCATGTTCTTTTTATGAACTTAGTGATAAGAAGTTTGATTGGTTAACACATTACATAGAAGCGTTTGGGTGGTAAATGGGGACCCATGATATTCAGGGAAGTGGCTGTGGAGACACAGCCACAGGCGGCGACGGTGGCAGGCAGGAGCAGCAGTAGCATACAAAAAAAACCGGCTTAACTTAAGCCGGCTCTTATATCAATCGGTGAAGTCATCCACCAGTCGGTTAAATCCGCCTAAAATTATACTGAAAAACTTTCCCCGCAGCCGCAAGTCCTGCTTGCGTTGGGGTTATGGAAGTTAAATCCCTTACCATTCAGCCCGTCCGAGAAATCAAGCTCGGTGCCGGCCAGGTAAAGGAACGATTTCATATCAAGGGCAATCTTAATACCGCGGTCTTCAAAAAACTGGTCGCCCTTTTTTATCTCGTTATCAAAATCAAGGTTATACGACAAGCCCGAACATCCGCCGCCCTGCACAGACACGCGCAGAAAGTAGCTCTCGTCAAGCCCTGCATCCTGCATCAGGTGGTCTATTTTGCCTTTTGCCTTATCTGTTATAGTTACCATGTGTTAGTCAATTAGGTGATTAGTCGATAGGTTGATTGGTGATTAGTTAAATGGAGACTAACAGCACCCGGCTAACGTCTGCTTAACTATCCTCTGATCAACTAATCTCTATTCACCATCAATTAATGATGCACCTTTTCGCTTTCAATCGGCGCCATGCCGTTTTTTACGCGATAATCATTAATGGCTGCTTTGATAGCATCCTCTGCCAGTACCGAACAGTGAATTTTTACCGGCGGTAAAGCCAGTTCTTCAACGATGTCCATGTTGTCGATCTTCATGGCATCGTCGATGCTTTTGCCTTTAAGCCATTCTGTAGCTAACGATGACGAAGCAATTGCCGAGCCACAGCCAAATGTTTTGAATTTGGCATCGGTAATCATGTTGTTGTCATCAACCTGTATCTGCAGGCGCATAACGTCGCCGCACTCAGGTGCACCAACCAAACCTGTGCCTACTTTGTCGCTGCTTTTATCCAAAGTGCCAACATTGCGGGGGTTGGTGTAGTGGTCGATTACTTTATCTGAATAAGCCATATTTTTAAAATTTTGGATTTCGGATTTTCGATCCCGGATTTATTTGATTTTCGAATTTCCAATTTCCCGTTGTTATTATTGTCCGTTTTTTATTTTCTAATATCCTAATTCTTCATTTCTCTTCCGGATCATTAAATCCGAAATCGAAAATCCGGCCTCCGAAATCAATTAATGCTCCGCCCACTCTATCGAGTTCAGGTCGATACCCTCTTTAAACATTTCCCATAGCGGAGAAAGCTCACGCAGGTGGGTTACTGCCTTTTTGGTTACTTCTATAGCGTAGTCTACTTCCTCTTCGGTAGTGAACCGGCCTAAGCCAAAACGGATAGAAGAATGCGCCAAGTCGTCAGACAAACCTAAAGCCTTCAGCACGTAAGATGGCTCCAAAGAGGCCGAAGTACAAGCCGAACCTGATGATACCGCCAAATCCTTCATCGCCATCATTAATCCTTCACCTTCTACATATTTGAAAGAAATGTTTGCCACATGCGGTAAGCGGTGTTCAATATTGCCGTTTACATAGCTTTCTTCCAACACTGTTAACGCTGCTTGTAATTTATCGCGCAAAGCTGATAAGCGTTTTGCTTCGCTTTCCATTTCCTGTGCGCATAACTCGCAGGCTTTACCCAAGCCAACGATACCTGGTACATTTAAGGTACCTGAACGCATGCCGCGCTCGTGGCCGCCGCCGTCCATCTGGGCAGTAACTTTAACACGCGGACCTTTACGGCGTACGTATAAAGCGCCAACACCTTTAGGGCCATATATTTTGTGCGCCGACAGCGCCAGCAAATCAATGCCGTCGCGGTTTACATCAACCGGTATTTTACCAACCGCCTGTACAGCATCCGTCATAAACAATGCGCCGTGCTTGTGGGCAATTGCCGAAATTTCTTTAATGGGCTGTATAACGCCAATCTCGTTATTACCATACATAACCGATACCAGGATGGTCTCGGGGGTCATAGCAGCTTCAAGTTCTGCCAGGTCGATAAGTCCGTCTTCTTTAACAGGGAGGTAAGTAACCTTACCGCCAAGTTTTTCAACGTGCTTACAAGCGTCAAGTACTGCTTTATGTTCGGTAACCGTAGTGATGATGTGGTTACCTTTCTCTTTGTACATTTCAAACACGCCTTTGATAGCCAGGTTGTCTGATTCAGTAGCACCCGATGTGAAGATAATTTCTTTTTCGCTTGCGCCAATCAATTTGGCTACCTGCTCGCGTGCATAATCAACAGCTTCTTCGGCCACCCAGCCGAAAGCGTGATTGCGGCTTGCAGCGTTGCCGAATTTCGAAGTGAAATAAGGCAGCATAGCTTCCAGCACCCGCGGATCCATCGGGGTTGTGGCGTTGTTATCTAAATATATCGGAAGATTCATAAGTCAATAAAATTAACGACTACAAAGATAGGGAAACTTTTATTTAAAATCATTCAAAATAACGCCAACCTGAAATTCAAACCGCATTAATTTACAATATTTGGACATGAATAAGATCGAGCACATCGGCATAGCGGTAAACAGCCTGGAAGCAGCAGGGAATATTTACCAGAAACTGCTTAGTACTGCGATTTATAAAATTGAAGAAGTAGCTAGCGAAGGCGTTAAAACCGCCTTTCTGCAAAACGGTCCTAATAAAATTGAGTTACTCGAAGCCACCAACCCGGATAGCCCGATCGCTAAATTCATCACAAAAAAGGGAGAAGGCATACATCATATCGCTTTCGATGTGGATGACATCCATGCCGAAATGGCCCGTTTGAAAGCAGAAGGCTTTGTTTTATTAAATGAAGAGCCGAAAAAGGGAGCTGATAATAAGCTGGTTTGTTTTGTGCATCCTAAGAGTGCAAATGGGGTGCTGGTGGAGTTGTGCCAGGAGATAGTATGAAAGGCCATCGGAAAACATACCGTGAAATTTTACTTGAAACCAATATTTGATAAATGTCATAAATCGCTTGAGTCAGGCAATCCAATATCCGATCAATTCATGACTGATTACCCTACGCCGGACATCGTTGATAACTCATACTAAGATATATATGATGTTTTGAGTGGACGAGAAGAACAGAGATATATTACCTCTGAAAGCTCAATAGAAGTGAAAATTAATCAGGATTATGCTGAATTTTATTCTGATTTAGCTAATAAAACACCTGATTTTACTCTGCCAACGAGTGATTTTAAAGAAATAGCCAAAGCATGGAAAAGATATCTGTCTGAAGGCTAACATTACTTCATTAAAATACGGGCGTTGCCTGCGGCCGGGCTATCCGCTCATACTGCACAGGCCTTAGCCACAGGCTGGTATCCGCTTCTATCCCTAACGCTATTATCTAAACCAGGATGCCGGGGATTAAACGATTGACGGATTGTAGCGGGTTAACCCAGGTGATCTGAAAACCTAAAAAATCGGGATTCAGGCGATAAACGATGATCCGGGAAATTTAAAAATCTATTTAAGCCTCCTTTAGGTATTGGACAACAATGCGTAAAAAAAAGCGTATAACAGTTTAAAGCGGCTTTTCGCGACCAACAATTTAAGAATGATGAACTGGAAAAAAGTGATAAACGGATTGGTATTGATCATGCTCCTATTATCATTTACATCCTGTTCCAAAAAAGCCGCGAGGATGGAGATTGGCAACCCGGCAGGCGATACGACATCCGCTACTCAACCCACTAACCCAACGGATACCACCAAACCAACTTTAGCTTGTACGTATACAGTGAAGCCTGCGGAATGGCAGGTTGATGGCGCCAAATTACCGCCGGGTTCTGTTATATGTATCCCTGCCGGAAAACGCGGCGCGCTACTGTTTAAAAATCTTAAAGGCACAGCCGATAAACCCATCATCATTACTAACAAGGGCGGACAGGTGGTATTAACCGCCGCTAAAACCGCCGGTTACACGTTTAAAACATCCAACTGCCAATATTTTAAAGTAAATGGCGACGGTGCTACAGGTATTAAATATGGTTTTGTGGTTGATGGCGGCAATATCGGCATGACCCTGGATGACCTCAGCTCAGACTTTGAAATTCAGAACGTAGAGGTGCGCAACAGCGGTTTTGCCGGTATGATGGCCAAAACCGACCCAACCTGCGAGATAGCCACACAGCGCGGTCATTTTACCATGAAAAACGTTCTGTTGCACCATAACTACGTACACAATACCGGCGGCGAAGGCTTTTATGTGGGCAATTCTTTTTATGCAGATGGCGTTTCAGCCTCCTGCGGCAAGGTTTTACCGGGTGATGTGGTAAATGCAAAAATATACAACAACCTTACCGACTCCACCGGCTGCGAAGGCATACAGGTGGGCAGTGCAGTTTCGGGCTGCGAGATTTACGGCAATACGGTTAAATATCCGGGCATTTCTCCTTTTGGCCCCGGACAGAACAATGGTATACAGGTAGGCGAAGGTACCGGCGGCAAATGCTACAACAACCTGGTAAAAAATGCGCCGGGCAATGGCATAATCGTTCTTGGCCTTGGCGATAACCTGGTGTTTAACAACATCGTCCTCAATTCGGGGGATAATGGCATCTTCGCCGACTCGAGATATACGCCCGGCCCGGATTTCCGGTTTATCAATAACACAATAATCACCACGGTGTCAAACGGCATTAAGCTGAACTCCGAAACTATCCCCATGAATACCGTGATCAACAATGTCATCGTCAACACGGCAGGCATAGCCGTATTCAGAAAAAGCACAGACGTTAAACTGACCTCGTTAAACAACTACGTTAATAAAGCTATTACCACCTGCAAGTTTGCTGATTATGGCGCCGGTGATTTTCGCCTGTTGCCATCTTCGCCGCTGATTGACGCAGGCAAAGACGCATCCTCATACGGGGTAACGTTTGATTATTATCATACTACGCGTCCGGCAGGTAATGCTTTTGATATTGGAGCAACGGAATACAAGTAAACCGCGGTTTCGCTACCGGGCATCCCCAATTTCCCTAATCATATGTTCAATTTGGTTTAGCTGTTCAGAGCTCAGCTTTTGAAGTGTTTCCGCGCTCAATATGGTGTTGTTTATCTGCAAAAAATTATTCTGGCTGTTTACGATGTTACCGGCGCGCTGTTTTATTAGCGAGCCTGTCATTTCAAAATAAAGTTTGGCAGCCCTCATATCGCCCTCGCAGCCCCGTTTGTAAACAGCGGCCAGCAGTTTAGGTGTCATAAACCTGAACCGCTCCGTTTCGGCCGCAAACTCCGGACTGGTTTTATACTCCTTCAGGTGTTTTACAATAGTTGGCCGACTGAGACCGGTTTCCCTCGCAATGGCATTATTTGAAGGCATATACCCGTACTGACGCATTAGCCTGCTGATGGCTTCGCTTATCAGGTGATGGTTGTGTTCCCAGAATTGGTTTTTGGAGGCTGGAGCAATAATTGCGTCGACCTTACAAAGAAAATTGTCTTTTTCCTCACCTTTTAGGCTATTCAGACTGTCGGTAATTGTTTCAGAAAGGTAGTCGCGCTCCATCCTGGTAAGGCTGCTCAAGTCATCAGCGGTTATCTTCTGCAACGCTAATACATCATCAACCTTCTTTTTGCTGGCGGCGTAATCTGCTGTAATAATCTCATTTTCCATATATTTCTTTATTATAAATGTAAAAATAAAGAAATAAATGAAGTTTAGCTAATTTTTTTAGTAAAAAAATACCTTTACAGTCTTGAACACTATGAAACCATTTAATAAACTGATTATCAGGTATTTAATACAGGGTTACACCTTAAAAAGTGTAAAGTACCTGTAAACCTTTAGTTTTTATCATGCATGGCGCTCACCTGCATAGCGCCGGACTCACCCGGACATCGCTGCGCTTGTCCTGCCCTCTCTTCCGCAAGCGGTAAAGAGGGCTGAAAAAAACCTAACTATAACTTCAATTACCTGCCGAAATATGGCAATTAGCCATACACGGCGCTCACCTGCATAGCGCCGGACTCACCCGGACATTGCTGCGCTCGTCCTGCCCTCTCTTCCGCAAGCGGTAAAGAGGGCTGAAAAAAACCTAACCATACCATCAATTACCTGCCGAAATATGGCAACCGGAATATCATCGTATTAAAAAATTGCAGCTTACCCTCTTTCCGCGCAGCGAAGAGAGGGTCGCCGGGCGAAGCGATGGCGGGGTGAGTCCAGGCGGAGGACAAGCGGCGGTTATGCACAATCAGTCGTGCATGGCACTCACCTGCATGCGCCGGACTCACCCGGACATTGCTGCGCTTGTCCTGCCCTCTCTTCCGCAAGCGGTAAAGAGGACTGAAAAAAATGATATCTTTAACCATGCCATCAATTGTTAATCTATGCCGTGAATTAAGGCAACTTGAAACGCCAGCTGAAAAGATTTTATGGTTCCATTTACGAAACCGCAAGTTATTCGACCACAAATTTCTTAGACAATATCCGGTTTGTGTGGACTCTTTATTTGGAAGACGACTTTACTACATTCCTGACTTTTACTGCCATAAAGCCAAACTAGTGATTGAAGCAGACGGACCTATTCATAATTTCAAAAAGGAGTATGATAAAAACAGGGACCAGGTATTACAGGCATTGGGCTTAAGAATACTAAGATTTAAAAACGAACATATAATTAACGATACCCAGGATGTTCTAAACACTATTTACCGAGTGCTTTCGGAGAATTAATGGTTAAACTGCAATCCATATTATTCTTACCCTCTTTCCGCGAAGCGAAGAGAGGGTCGCCGGGCGAACCGATGGCGGGGTGAGTCCGGGCGGAGGACAGATAGCGGTTATGCACAATAATCATACATGACGCTCACCTGCATAGCGCCGGACTCACCCGGACATTGCTGCGCTCGTCCTGCCCTCTCTTCCGCAAGCGGTAAAGAGGGCTAAAAAAATTTGTCCTTAACTATACCATCAATCTAGTGAAATATGGCAACCGGAATATCATCGGATTGAAAAATTGTAGCTCACCCTCTTTCCGCGAAGCGAAGAGAGGGTCGCCGGGCGAAGCGATGGCGGGGTGAGTCCAGGCGGAGGACAAGCGGCGGTTATGGACAATTAATCATACAGGGCGCTCGCCTGCATAGCGCCGGACTCACCCGGACATTGCTTCGCTTGTCCTGCCCTCTCTTCCGCAAGCGGTAAAGAGGGCTGAAAAAATTGCATCCCTGACTGGACTATCTATTACTTGCTGAATATGGCAACCGGAATATCATCGGATTGAAAAATTGCAGCTTACCCTCTTTCCGCGCAGCGAAGAGAGGGTCGCCGGGCGAAGCGATGGCGGGGTGAGTCCAGGCGGAGGACAGATAGCGGTTATGCCAATAATCATACATGACGCTCACCTGCATGGCGCCCGACTCACCCGGACATTGCTGCGCTCGTCCTGCCCTCTCTTCCGCAAGCGGTAAAGAGGGCTGAAAAAAACCTAACTATACCATCAATTACCTGCCGAAATATGGCAACTCGAATATCATCGGATTGAAAAATTGCAGCTTACCCTCTTTCCGCGCAATTAGCCATACATGGCGCTCACCTGCATAGCGCCGGACTCACCCGGACATTGCTGCGCTTGTCCTGCCCTCTCTTCCGCAAGCGGTAAAGAGGGCTGAAAAAATTTGTCCCTAACTGTACCATCAATCTAGTGAAATATGGCAACCGGAATATCATCGGATTGAAAAGTTGAAGCTCACCCTCTATCCGCGCAGCGAAGAGAGGGTCGCCGGGCGAAGCGATGGCGGGGTGAGTCCAGGCGGAGGACAAGCGGCGGTTATGCACAATCAGTCGTGCATGGCACTCACCTGCATGCGCCGGACTCACCCGGACATCGCTTCGCTTGTCCTGCCCTCTCTTCCGCAGGCGGTAAAGAGGGCTGAAAAAAATGATATCTGACTGTACTATCTATTACCTGCCGAATATGGTAACCTGGAATATCATCGTTTTAAAAAATTGCAGCTTCCCCTCTTTCCGCGCAGCGAAGAGAGGGTCGCCGGGCGAAGCGATGGCGGGGTGAGTCCAGGCGGAGGACAGATAGCGGTTATATGTAGTTCGTCATACATGACGCTCACCTGCATAGCGCCGGACTCACCCGGACATTGCTGCGCTTGTCCAGTGGGCTGAAAAATCTATGGCTTAAGCACAACTCGCAAAATCAGGCAACAGAATTTAAACAACTTTTCAGATCATACTATTTTAAAATTACGTTTCCTTATTAAATAATTATTACTACATTTGCACCTCTTTTATTAGAAAGAAGTAATAACGCAATGAAAAAAGATCTGCATCCATCAAACTATAGGTTAGTTGTTTTTAAAGACATGTCTAACGACTATGCTTTCTTAACCAAATCATGCATCGAAAGCCGTGAAACCATAAAATGGGAAGATGGCAATGATTACCCGCTGATTAAATTAGAAATTTCACATACCTCGCACCCTTTTTACACCGGTAAAATGAAACTGGTTGACACCGCGGGCCGTATCGATAAATTCCGCAGCCGTTACAACAAAAAGTAATTTGGCTTTTTCTATAAAATATTTACAGGTCTCCCGGTTCGTCGGGGGACTTTTTTTATTTTTGCAGCATGGCAATTATCTTATTCGACGATAACGCACATCAAACACTTCTGCCTTTAACATTTACCCGGCCCGTTGCCGATTTACGCATAGGCATACTCACCATCGCCGAAAAATGGACAAGGCACTTGAATCAGCCTGCATCATTTTTAACACAGTCGTGGCTGGAGGTAAAATTCCCGCTTAAAACTGGACAAGACAATATATTTATTTACGGCGCCGTTTGCCCGGATGAATACCTGCTGGAAGCCATTGACAAATTGCGAAACGGTGAGGCCCTTAAATATGGCGACCAACTGATCGCTGTAAAATTATCAGCCGCAGAAGCAGCAGACTTTGATCCAAAAGCCGGTTTTTCATCGGTAACTACTTTAGAAACTACACCCGTAATCATCCGTTTCCCTGAAGATATTTTCAGGAAAAACGACATAGAGCTGCGTAAGGATTTCACCCTGCTTACCAAAGGCCGTACCAGCGCTGAAATCAGTTCGACGAATACCATTATTGGCAATGATTTTTTTGCTGAAGAAGGAGCAACAGCAGAGTGCTCATCATTCAGTACAATCAACGGCCCGATTTACCTGGCAGCCCATACCGAAGTTTGGGAAGGCACACACATTCGCGGAGCGTTCGCTATTTGCGAGCATTCCCAGGTGAAGATGGGGGCCAAAATATATGGAGCTACTACGGTCGGCCCTTATTCAAGGGTTGGCGGCGAACTGAATAATGCAGTCATCTGGGGCTACTCGTCAAAAGGCCACGAGGGCTACCTGGGCAATTCAGTATTAGGAGAATGGTGCAACATAGGCGCCGATAGCAACAACTCGAACCTGAAAAATAATTACGATGATGTAAAGCTTTGGGATTATAACACCCAGCGGTTCCGTAAAACAGGCCTGCAGTTTTGCGGCTTAATTATGGCCGACCATTCCAAGTGCGCTATCAATACCATGTTTAATACGGGTACCATAGTTGGTGTAAGTGCAAACATTTTTGGAGCCGGTTTCCCGCGTAATTTTGTGCCTGACTTTTCATGGGGCGGCGCGCAGGGTTACGAGGTGTATTCCCTCAAGAAAATGTTCGATACAGCCGAACGCGTATTTGCCCGGCGGCCGCACCGCACTTTCGACGATAACGAGAAACACATATTACAAACGGTATTTGACCTTACGGAGGCACACAGGAGATTTTGATTGGATTGAAGAGTTTGTAGAAGTTGTAATGGTTGTAAGAATTAAATAAAAACAAAACTTCAACCACCGCAACACTTACAACTACTATAACCAAAAACCAACTACAACATTTACAACCACTACAACTAAAACTAACAAAATGAGAAAAAAAATCGTAGCCGGAAACTGGAAAATGAATCTTGACTATAACGAGGGACTAAGCCTGTTTTCTGAAATTATAAATATGTTTAAAGACGAGGCTACCGGTAAGCAGCAAGCGATTATCTGCAGCCCGTTCATCCATTTGCATAGCCTGGTACAGCTAGCCAAAGGCTACCATAACGTAAGTGTTGGCGCACAAAATGCACATCAGAACGAGTCAGGGGCTTACACCGGCGAAGTTTCGGCTAAAATGATCAAATCAGTGGGTGCTGAATATGTGATCCTGGGCCACTCTGAGCGCCGCCAATATTTTGGTGAAACCAACGAATTGTTGGCCAAAAAAACAGATACCGCTTTAAAAAACGACCTCACCCCTATCTTCTGTATTGGCGAGACCTTGCAGGAACGCGAAGCTAACCAGCATTTTGATGTTATAAAAAGCCAGTTGGTTGAAGGCATTTTCCATTTGGACGAAGCACAGTTCAGTAAGCTGGTAATTGCCTATGAGCCTGTTTGGGCTATAGGTACCGGCGTAACTGCAACTTCGGAGCAGGCGCAGGAAATTCATGCTTTTATCCGCAAGGAGATCGCAGCGAAATACAATCAGCAGGTTGCCGATAACACCACCATATTATACGGCGGCAGCTGCAACCCTAAAAATGCCCCTGAGCTTTTCGCCCAGGCCGATATTGATGGCGGCCTCATCGGCGGCGCATCCCTGAAATCGCGCGATTTTATCGATATCGTAAAAGTGTTCAATTAAGTCCGAAAAGCCGGAAAGTCAGTAGAGTCCGAAAGAAAGGAAGATTTTAAAATTAAAGCCTTTTCCCTTTACTGACTTTTCGGACTCTACTGACTTCCCGACTCTCCTATGAAAAAACTGCTGAAAATATTCTTCGCGCCATTTATTGGTTTTTTGGTTTTTTCGGTTGCAATCAATCGCAACTTCTTTAATATCGTTTCCAAATTAAAGGAGATTGGCTTGGGAGAAATAACTAGTCTCACTGTTTTTTATCGTTATACTTTACCGCTGATGTACCTGGTAGCAGTACTCACACAACTGCTGATAATAAACCCTGTTTGGCGCATGCTGCGGCGAAAAACTGCTGCCGACCGGGTAAACCTGATTGTCGACCTGTTTTTTATCTGTCTTACCTTTTCACTGGGAATTGCTTACGCCATATGGGACAAAGCCACCGGAACAAGCCATCTAATTGGATTAACCGAATTTTTCTTACTGGTGCAGATAATTTACTGGACCGTAAATTTGCTTACAATGTACCTGGTGGACTAAAAAAGCGGCAACCTCATATCTTAAAATGAATTACACAGAAATACTTTTTACTACCAATCCTGCCGAAGACTACCAGCAGGACTTGCTGATTGATACATTGGGAGAGATCGGCTTTGATACCTTCGAGGAAGTTGAAGGCGGTTTTAAAGCTTATATTCCCTCTGATGATTTTGATCAGAAAACCCTTGATAAAGCTCTCGCCGGCTATAGTGATTTGTTTGAATTTAGTTATACAATTGCCGAGATACCCCAAAAGAACTGGAATGAGGTATGGGAAAGCAACTTTGAGCCGATTACCATCGGCAGCCAGATACATGTTCGGGCCACCTTTCATCAATCGAAGCCAGAATTCCCATACGAGATAGTGATTGATCCTAAAATGGCTTTCGGTACGGGGCATCATCAAACCACATCCATGATGCTGCAACTGATGCTGGACAACGACTTTAAAGGTAAAAAGGTGCTGGATATGGGTTGCGGGACAGGTATCCTGGCCATAATGGCCTCGAAACTGGGCGCAAAGGAAATAACAGCAATTGATTACGACCCGGTTTGTTATGAGAGCACCATAGAAAATGCCCAGCTGAATGGCATCGCTAACATCACCGCAATTTGCGGCTCAAAAGAAGCCATTCCTGATGAAACATTTGATACCATATTGGCGAATATCAACCGGAACATCCTGCTGGATCAGATGCACCGCTACTGCGCAGTACTAAAACCACTTGGCGAAATCTATTTCAGCGGGTTTTATGAATCTCCTGACCTGGAAATCATAACTGAAGAAGCTGGCAAAAACGGCCTTACCTATTTGAGCCATAAAAAAGATAAGGACTGGGTTGCCGCAAAGTTCATTAAGCGAATGATATAAGGGATGCTGTGTTATAAACAATTACAATAGTTATGTTAATTACATTAACGTAATGTAAAGTGTTAAGTATTTTTTCGTATATTAGTAAGAAGAAAACAGGGGCTGTCAAACACTCGAAACAACCGGCTCTACGTTAAAATGAAGACATATCTCGTTCCGATAGATTTTTCAGCGGCGGGCAATCATGCCGCCGACTTTGCTGCCGCTTTAACGCACCAGACTGAAGTTGAGCACATTGTCCTCTTAAATGCGTATTATGTGTCAGTTTACGAAACTATGCTGCCAAGTGCAGACATGGTGCAGGTTACCGAAGAACAGATAGAAGAAAATGCCGCCGAACGGGTGAGAAATCTCGAAAACCTTAAGAAAAAGCTGGAGAAAAAAGTTCGCGAAGGGGTAAAAATAAGCACCCATTTAAACCGGTCTCATTTGCTGCGGGCCGTAGTTGAAAACGTATCCGCAAAACATGCCGACCTGGTGATAATGGGCAGCAAGGGGAACAGCAGCCGTGACGACGCCCGTGTAGGCAGCCACGTTATTCGTATTGCCAAGGCTTGCCCGGTGCCGGTAGTTGTTGTGCCGCCGAAGTACGACATTGAAGATATAAAAAATGTGGTGGTTGCGTGCGATTTTGAGAAAGTTACCGACGCAGCCCCTCTTGGCTCGTTTATAAACCTGCTGAAACGCCGTAAATTTAATCCGCTTGTGGTTAATATTGACAGTAAGGCCAACGGGGAAGCCGGCGATGCGGAAAAAATGGCGGAAAAAACCGCACTGTTTGATGCACTAAAGGCATATCATCCAAGATATTTTTTTATTAATAACTCCAATATTATAAACGGCATACTGGGTTTTGCCCATGATCATGATGCGCAAATGGTGATAGCGCTGCCGCATAAATACAGCTTCTTACAGTCGTTGTTACACACCAGTATTTCGCAGCAGTTGCTCGAAAGTTCAGCAGTACCGGTATTATTATTAAAATAAAAAATATGCTTTATTTGAAGCGGAACGTCATATAAAATAACGATATTAGCTATAAATAATAATTATCAATATAGTAGATTTTTGCGGAGGGTAACTTAAGTTCTTTTGGAAATAAAATATTATTTAAAATACTTGATAATTAGGTAGATATTGGATAATATTGTAACTTTGTTAACTATCGCGAAAACTTTTAACCTTTAACTCTAAATGAAGACACTCGGAAAAAAAATTCGGTTACTACGTCATCAAAAGGGATGGAGCCAGGAGGATGTTGCTAAAAGATTAGATATTTCCATACCTGCCTTTTCAAAAATTGAAACCGGTATTACCGACATCAATCTGTCACGGCTTGAGCAAATTGCCGCATTATTCGAGATGTCCGTAGTTCAACTGCTAACCTTTACAGATGCTGAGCAGGATCAGAAAGTTATCAACGAGCTGGAAACTATCAACAAAAAACTGATGGACCGCGAAACTGAGGTAATCGATCTGCAAAAAAAGGTCATCGAATTGTTCGAAGAATTGAGGCACAACAAAATAACCGCCTGAAGCGAAAAATAGGAATTTTCGCGACTTGAAACGAAATTTGAGGAATTGGAAGCAAATTCGCTTTCAAATCATTAAGTGACCTGCTGATCCGCCGGGGATTAATGCTGATCGAAAATATAGCGCATAGTTAAATGCTTTTTAGCAAAAACAGCTCCCATAGCATTGTGCATAGCGATCATTTTTTCGTTAAAATCGCCCACCCACGATAATTCAAGCTCGGTATATTGATTTAACGGCAATACATATTCGCCCAGCGTAATAAAAAGCCCAGACTCGATACCATGGTTCTGAAACTTTTGCTTGGTGCCCATAACTATTGCCCGCATCCTGTTAACCCCCTTCCACTTATAGTATAAAAATTTAAGCTTTCCGATAAGATTAAGCTTTCCATTTAGCGGTTTTATCATCGGGTTAGCGTCTGGCAAAATAATCATGAATGCGGCAGGCTCATTGTTTACATAGGCAAACCAGATCAGGTTCTCGTCCATTATAGCCTTCATTTTTTTAAAACTTTCGGCAATGGTAGCCTGTGTAATCGGCACAAAATTCTCAAAGTCCTTCCAGGCATCGTTATAAATTTCCATAAAGTCCGCCGCGAATTTTTGGAGCTCAGATACTTTAAGGTGTTTAAATTCATAACCGGGCTTTTGGGTAACCCATTTGGCTATTTTGTAAAAGCGCTGGGGAAATGGCTTGAGTATATCTAAATGATTAGTGATCTGTGCATACAGCGTTTTAAAACCGTAATCTTCAAAAAGAGCCTGGTAATACGGCGGGTTATAATTCATCCCGTAGGACGGGGGTATAAAGCCCTCAACAAGCAATCCCCAAAAATTATCATTCTCGCCAAAATTTATGGGGCCGTCCATAGCCTGCATGCCATTTCCGGCAAGCCATTTTTTTGCAGTATCAAACAATAAAAAAGCTGCCTTTTCATCATTAATACATTCAAAAAAGCCGACACCGCCGGTAGGCTGTTCATAATTGTAGGCCTTTTTATTATTTATAAAAGCCGCTATACGGCCGATAAGCTCCCCATTATCATTGGTCAGAATCCACCGGGTGCATTTTCCATCGTTATGAAAATTATTTTTGGCCGGGTCAAATACGGCCTCTATATCGTTGTCCAGCGGGCAAACCCAAACATCGTCGTTCCTATAAATTATTCGTGCTACGTCTAAAAATGCTTTCCGGGTCGCCTTATCCTTTACTTCGGTTATAATCATTATAAATTTTGACGGGGTTAGACAATAAAAAAGCATCCGCAGCCAAGCCGGGATGCTTTAAGTAGATCTTTATTTCAGAGATTAATAATCGTCGTCATCATCATCATCATCGCCGTAACTCTCAAACCCCAAATCGTCTAAAGGGCCGTCAAAATCATCGTCGTCATCATCTACCTTTTTCCTGGGTTGTTGATCAAGCATGCTATCGTCATCATCTTCATCCTCGCCCGTGTTTTCAACTTTCTTTGTTACAGGTTTTTTTGGAGTTCCCATTGCCATGAATTTTATAGTAAAACTTTTTTCATTGTTAATGCACGCAAAGCACGCAGCCGTAATTATTTCTTAGTAAAAATAATCAAAATGATTTTCATTAAAAACATCAATTTCAAAAAAAATATTTACCGGCTGTGCTTGAGAATATTGTCAAATTATTCGGACTGTTCGCCTATCGAAATCGAATTATTTGCGAAATCTTTCATTTGCGGCAACTCATTTATATCGTTTATTCCGAAATAATCCATAAACAACGGACTGGTACCATAAAGTATAGGTTTCCCGATGGCGTCGGATTTACCAGCTATGGAAATCAGCTCTTTTTCCAATAATTTTTGGATGGAATAGTCGCAGTTTACACCACGTATCTGCTCTATGTCTGGTTTGGTTACAGGCTGTTTGTAGGCGATGATCGCCAGTGTTTCTAAAGCAGCCTGGCTTAGTTTCTTTTTTGACCGCTGTGCCTGCAACAAACTGATAATTTGGTGATAAGCTTTTTTTGTAAGGAACTGGTAACCGTTACTGATTTTAACAAGTTCGATGGCAAACCGGTCCGCCTTATATTTGTTACCGATATTATCCAGATGCGATTGTATCTCTTCTGTACTAAAATCCTGCCCGAACGCAGATTGAAGACAATAGATGATCTCCTCAGTACGAATGCTTTGTTCCGATGCAAAAATAAGCGCCTCTATATATTGTTCGATGTTGTCCATTTGGATCCGGAAAATGCGAAAATCAGTAAAGCCCGAAAGTAGAAAAAAGTCCTAAACCTTAAAAGCGGAGGGACAAGTATTTAAAGGGCCGCATCTTATTTAGTCGAACTTATGCCCGAACGTTAACCCGTTCCAGTTGTCAGACCTGAAGGGGCTAACCGGGAAGCCTTGTATATTAAATAAATTGGCATCAATTGGTGCATCTGTCCACCCGTAGCGCACGGCCACCGGCTTTGGCACTTTAGGGCTCGAAACCCTGACTTTGTTGCCATCCACAATTACAGCCGCAGCATAGTAAAACTTATGATCGGCACCGGCAAGTTCAAAGCCTTTGACATACCCATAGTTGTCCTTCGCCATTAAGCCGTTTTCCGCATGACTGAAGCTAATTACAGCTGCCCCGTTGGTAAAGTCGGCCGAGACAAACAGCGGGCTTTGGAAAAAACCGGGCAATTTATAAACCTGGCTTAACGAAACGGCAGCGAGCCGGTACCCAACGTCGGCTTTGTCCCGCGGATGTATATTAAGCGGATCGCCTATATCTGTGGTTACCGCCATGCCGGTATTCGGCAATTGCAGGGCCATTTGCTGCGCCTCGCGTAATTCGGCCCAGTTACTTCCGAAATTGCTGTTTTGGGATGTGCCGAATGTTGCGAGCTGAACAAACAGGAAAGGTAATTGCTCTTTCCATTTGGCGCGCCAGTCATTAATCAGTAATGGGAAAATGGTGCGGTATTGATAGGCCCTTTCTGCGTTAGATTCGCCCTGATACCATATAACGCCTGCTATGGCATAGGGCACAACAGGATTTATCATACTATTATATAAGTCGGACGCGGTGTTATTCGGCAAAAAATCGAAATGATAGGGTTTGCTCAAATCCGGCATTACCCGCCAGTTGTTGTCAGCCAGGTTAATGGTCGTGTCGGCAAAGCGGATATTTAAATCATTTACGCCCGTTCCGGCAAGTCCGGTACCGAACCAGGATGTGTTTTTTTGGGCCGATTGCAAGTTGATTAATAAGCTGTTCAAACCTCCCTTCCAGGTGCCTGGCGGAACATTATATTGCGTGACAGGCCCCGCAGGCGATTTGCTTAGTTGTTTGCCATTCACATGAACCGCCATATCCGCGTCGGTAGAGCCAAGCGAGATAATTGAACTGACAGAGGAATAAGCACTGTCCAGACCAACTGTGCGCTGCATGAAACCGGTACCGCGGTATGAGTACAGTTTTCCGATCCATTCCCACGAGCCTGGCGCATTACCATGCTGCCAGTTATCAAAAAAATTCGCCGGCCTGGCAGCAAGGTCACCAGCTGTAAAATTTGTAACGGCGCCGTTTTTATAGGCCCAATCCTTCAAACGTTTGTCACTGCGTTTATTCAATTCATCAGCATTTTTTGGCAATGTCGCCGCAATGGAGGCTAGTTCAGGGTCAGTAGCCAGCGCCTCATGGCTTATCCAATCCTCTGCTTCGGTGCCTCCCCAGCTGCTATTGATCAGTCCGACAGTCACATGCAGATTCTGAGCAAGTTGTTTGGCATAAAAATAACCTACGGCGGTAAAGTCACCAACGGTGCCTGATGAGGCAGTTATCCACTCGCCTCCGCTCAAATCTTTTTCAGGAGTGAGGCTTACCTTATTGGGAACATGAAATTGACGTACCGGCATATTTGCTGCAACTTTCTGCTCAGGCATATAACCCATCGCATTCTTCAACTGGAATTCCATATTCGATTGGCCCGAGCAAAGCCACACCTCCCCCACCATGACATCGGTGTAGGATAAAATCTCTTTACCCGAAGATACATTCATCATATACGGGCCGCCTTCTTTCATAGGCTGGAGCGTGACATTCCAGTTACCGGCCTCGTCAGCTTTGGCCGAAACTACCTGACCATTAAGGATGACGGTAACCTTGGCTTTTTTGTCGCTGTGGCCCCAAACCGGTACCGGATGATTTCGCTGCAGTACCATATGGTTGCCAAATAATTTCGATGTGGATAGCTGGGCATAAGTGAAAGGGGCTATCAGCATAGCCGCAAAGAGCATGAATAAAAATTTCATCGCGTTCAATTCAGAAAACTGGTTCGTACTAAGGGCAGGTAAATATAAAAAAAATCAACGTGGTGATATTGCTGCATAAGGGTTCGGAGTGTAGCATATACGGGGCATTTCGCCGCAAACAGGGACTGAAAATTGACATTATCGATGACAAAAAAAAGACAGTTAAGGACTGCAGATACACAGTTACATAATTGTAATTTTAATTTAGCTTAATAACCTTTAGTTAACAAACGTTATTAACAATTCTTTAATAAAAGCATAATTTGCAATAAACTTTGGCATTTGATATGTTAATTACTTTTACAATGCTACAAAATATGCAAAATCATGACTAACTCTATATTAGAAATAACCGAGAGCGAATACCTGATTAAATTAAACAGGAGCAATTTTAATTTATCGTTTATCAGGAGCTTATTGAAAATGGTTGAGGTGGCTAATCCATCCGAAGAAGTAAGCCACGGCATGCCTGACAGGTACTATGCTCCGCATGTAAATCATTCGTCGGAGCCGGAATATTACAGCTCTATCGAGGAAAAGTAAAAAGGCGTTCCGGTTTGCGGAACGCCTGAATATCATGTAACAGACTGGGTTGGTTAAAACTGCCGATAGCCGCGCCTAACTACCTGTTGTTTATCCATCTGACCCATCTGGCCTTTCATCATTTTTATCTGATCTGCCAGAAGCTTGTTTTTATCATCCTTGGCCGCTTCATCCAGGTAACGTTTGGCGCCCACTTTGTCATGCTTCATCATTGATACACCCGCCAGGCTTATTTTTGCAAGCGCTACATTGTGCGACATGCTCATGCCAAGGGAAAGCGCTTTTTTGAAATATTTTTCTGATTTCAATGGCGCCTTGCGCGATTCAATCAATCCAATCAGCAGATTGTAATAGCCCCATTGTCTTTTGTTCAGTTGTTTTTCGTAATCTGTAATTTTAGCGAGCCACTCTTCAGATTTTTCCAATTTTTCCTTACGCAAAAACCATTGCGCTATAAGCATGTTCTCGTTAAAGAAATAGCTTAACAGCACAAAGCCTCCCAAAAACAACACCAGTATGCCCCAGCCCCAAAAACCAAATACACATAGTGCAACTGCACCCGCCATTACTACGCAGGCTATGATCAGCCTTATTATATTCGACATCTTTTTATATTCTATAAATCAGGTTGCAAATATCCGTTAATTTGTACGCTAAATCAACATCTATATAAATATTTATGGCGGTAAATATGGAGGCCGGATGGCTTAAGGTTTTACAGGATGAATTTGAAAAACCTTACATGGCTGAACTAAGAAATTTTTTAAAAAAAGAACAGGGAGACGGACACACGGTCTATCCTAAAAACGGCGATATTTTCAATGCATTCAATACTACGCCGTTTGATGACGTAAAAGTAGTTATCCTTGGGCAGGACCCATACCATGGCGAACGCCAGGCACATGGCTTATCGTTTTCGGTACAAAAAGGTATTACGCCGCCACCCTCATTAAGAAACATTTATAAGGAGCTGGTTACAGATATCCCCGGCTTTACCATACCCAATCATGGCGATTTAACTGAATGGGCAAAGCAAGGCGTACTGTTACTAAACGCCAGTCTTACCGTACGTGCCAATACGCCCGGGTCACATCAAAAACGCGGATGGGAGCAATTCACCGATACGGTCATTAAAAAGTTATCCGATGAAAGAGAAGGTCTGGTATTTATACTTTGGGGAGCGTTTGCGCAAGCAAAAGCAGAATTGATCGATACGACAAAGCATCATATCATTAAATCACCTCATCCATCACCATTCTCTGCAGACAGGGGTTTCTTTGGCTCCAAACCGTTTTCAAGAACAAATGCCTACCTTGAGAAAGAAGGCAGAACCCCGATTGACTGGCAAATACATTGATTTGATGATGTGCTGATTTGGGGATTAACAATTGATATTTTCAACTCAATACATCTTCAAACTAATATTCCAGCGGTACGATCGGCTCCTTTTTGCTGGTAGACATGATCATCATGGTTTGAAAAGTTTTAACCACTGTTATGCGGCTGATCTTTTCCATAATAAGCTGCTCGTAAGATTTGATATCACGAACATATACCTTCAGCAGAAAATCGCACTGGCCGGTAACGTGATGGCACTCGGTAATTTCCTTAATCGTTTGTATTTCGTCCAAAAAGGTCTGGATAGTATTTTTCTGGTGAAAATCCAGTGATATCTGTATAAAGGTTTTTATACCTAACCCTAGTTTCTCCTCATCCACCAGGGCGTGATAACTTTTAATATATTCAGCGTTTTCCAGTTTGCGTACACGCTCCAAAGTTGGAGCGGGCGACAGCCCTATCTCGTTTGAAAGCTGCAGGTTTGTAATCCTTCCGTTCTCTTGCAATATCCGCAATATTTGCAAATCTGTTTTGTCTAATTCAGTAGCCATATCTGAAGAGCAAATATATAATTTTCCTGCTTCAACAAAATTAAATTTTTTGAAAAATAGTTTTAGCCGAAATATATTCTTTTTAATATTTTTTTAGATGTGTCTAAATTTTTTATTAGATTTGCTTAAATGAATACATTAGCAGAAGAGAACTATCTTAAATCTATCTATCACCTGGGGTTAAATAATGAGAGCGTTAGCACCAACCAGCTTGCAGCGTTGTTGAATACAAAAGCCTCATCGGTAACCGACATGCTAAAAAAGCTGGCAGAAAAGGAGCTTATCAACTATACGCCGTACCAGGGCGTAACGCTTACCTCATCGGGCGAGAAAATTGCCATCAACATTATCCGCAAGCATCGCCTGTGGGAGTTCTTCCTGGTTGAAAAACTTAATTTTAAATGGGACGAGGTGCATGAGATGGCCGAAGAAATGGAACATATATCGTCGAATGAACTGATAGACCGCCTGGATAAATTTATGGGATTCCCGAAATACGACCCGCATGGCGACCCCATACCCGACTGCAACGGCAAGTTCAAAGCACATGACCTAAAGCCTGTTTCAAGCGCCGGGATTGATATAAACGGTGTTATAAGTGGCGTGCGCGACCATTCGGCTGCGTTTTTACAGTACCTGGATAAACAAGGACTTACCATTGGAAAAAAAATCAGAATTACCGAGATCATCGAGTTTGACCATTCGATGGTATTACAATTAGATGACAAGACAATACAAATAAGCCGGGAAGTAGCTAATAATTTACTGATAATCTTATGAGCAACAGAAACGAAAATTCATTAGCCAATGTTCATAGTTCGATCAATCCTGAAAACCGTACCGGGTGGAAACGCGTACTCGCTTTCATCGGGCCAGCGTACCTGGTAAGCGTGGGTTATATGGACCCTGGCAACTGGGCAACAGACATTGCCGGTGGCAGTGCGTTCGGTTATAAATTGATCTGGGTATTATTTACCTCGAATCTGATCGCCCTCCTGCTGCAATCATTAGCCGCAAGGCTTGGGATTGTACGTGGTCTCGATCTGGCCCAGGCCTCAAAAAATGCCTATCCGCGTTTCGTCAACTTTTGCCTTTACATACTGGCTCAGATAGCAATCATCGCCTGCGACCTGGCTGAAATAATCGGTATGGCCATTGGCCTGCAATTGCTGTTCCGCCTGCCGTTGCTGTGGGGCGTATCACTAACTATTACTGACACAGTATTGATGCTGTTCCTGATGAATAGAGGCATGCGTAAATTGGAAGCATTCATCATGTCGATGATCTTTATTATCGGAATATCTTTTTTACTGGAGATGTTTATTGCCGGGCCCGATGTTGCTGAAATTGCTAAAGGCTTTATACCAACCAACTTGTTCAAGGGCGATAAGGTGAGTCAAAACATGCTGTATATAGCTATTGGTATCATTGGCGCAACGGTTATGCCGCATAATTTATATCTTCATTCGTCATTGGTACAGACCCGGCGAATAAGCCGCTCTGATGAGGGTATAAAATCGGCTATTAAATTTAACCTGTTTGACACAGCAATAGCGCTTAACCTGGCATTTTTTGTTAATGCAGCTATCCTGATACTTGCATCTGCTGCATTTTTCAAGAATGGTTATTTCGAGGTTGCCGAAATTCAGGATGCTTACAAGTTGCTGGAACATATTTTCGGGAAGGTGGCCCCTACCCTTTTTGCTATCGCACTTATCGCCTCCGGCCAAAGCTCAACTATTACAGGTACACTGGCAGGTCAGATAATTATGGAGGGACATATAAATTTGCGTATTGAGCCGTGGCTGCGCCGGTTGCTCACACGGGTACTGGCAATTGTGCCTGCCGTGTTTACCATTATATACTTTGGTGAAAAGGGCCTCGGCAGCCTGATCATATTAAGCCAGGTGGTCTTGAGCCTTCAGCTAGGCTTTGCTGTGATCCCGCTGGTACATTTTACATCCAATCGTAAGCGGATGGGTAGGTTCGCTATCAGCCTTAAAACAAAAATAGTTGCCTGGGCAAGCACCATTTTAATCGTGGCCCTAAATGTGAAATTGGTAATAGACCAGATTAACGACTGGATAAGCGGCGCACCGCACTCGGCAGTTTGGATTTACATATTCGTAACACCAATTGCGGCAGGCATAGGCTTGCTTTTAATCTACGTATTTTTCAGGCCGATCTTATTTAAGCATAATGACGAGCCTGCACGTGTACCGCACGGCCTTGCTTCAAAAATCACTGCCCTGGAACCGGTTAGTTATCACGATATCGCAGTTACCATTGATTTTTCGAAGAATGATACAGAGTGCATTCGCAATGCCATTATGCAGGGCGGTAAAAAGGCCCGCTATACGCTGGTGCACGTTGTGGAGACAGCAGGCGCCCGATACTACGGCGGACAGGTGATGGACCACGAAACCCAAAGCGATGTTGACAACCTGCAGACTTATGTAACCACATTAACTGATCTTGGGTACAAAGCCAAACCCCATATAGGCTTTGGCAGCGCAGCCAGTGAAATTGCCAAATATGTAAATGATAACGACATCGACTTTATTGTAATGGGTTCGCATGGCCATAAGGCTTTGAAGGATTTAATTTTTGGTACAACAGTAAATTCCGTTCGCCATATGGTAAATGTGCCCGTGCTGGTTGTTAAGTCGCAAGCAAAATAATTTGCATATTTGCAGGCTAAACAGGAACAGGTGATGGACCAGAATATTTATATTAAGAACAAGAAGGCCTATTTTGAGTACCATATACTTGACAAATACGTTGCGGGCATACAATTGCTGGGGACTGAAATAAAATCCATCCGCGATGGTAAGGCTAACATCAATGATGCTTTTTGTTCATTCATCAATAATCAGCTGTATGTACGTAACCTGCATATTTCGGAATACAGCTTTGGTTCATTCTACAATCATGAAGCCAAACGTGACCGTGTGCTATTGCTCACCAAAAAAGAACTGAAAAAGCTTCGCGTACGCAGCGAAGAAAAAGGATTAACAATAGTTCCGTTAGCTCTGTTCATCAGCGAACGCGGTTTTGCGAAACTGGAAATAGCGCTTGCCCAGGGTAAAAAGACTTTTGACAAACGCGAAACCATGAAAGAGCGCGACACAAAGGTTGAAATGGACAGGGCGATGAAACGGTAAGACCCCCAGCCCCCTAAAGGGAAGCTTCGGTTAGCATAATTATCCCGCTTTCGTTCCCCTCTTAGGGGATAGAGGGCTGTTACCAGGCCTTATCTCCTACCAGCGGCACAAACCTGAAGGTATCCAAAACAATCTTCTCATAATCGTTCTCGCCAACTTTTAATACGGTTACCATTTTTTGGGTTTTTTCATCGCCAACAGGTATTACCAGTATGCCGCCGATATTGAGCTGTTTTAAAAGTACATCCGGTACGGTTGGCGCGCCGGCAGTTACAATAATTTTATCATATGGGGCATGTTTGGCTATACCGATGGAACCATCGCCCACAAAAAAGTTAGCCTTATAGCCGATGTGAGGCAAAACCTGCCGGGTAAGGTTGTATAACTTCTCCTGGCGCTCAATGGTGTAAACTTTAGCCCCAAGTTCCAGCAATATACAGGTTTGATAGCCGCTGCCCGTACCTATCTCAAGCACTTTGTCGCCTTTTTTTACGTGAAGCAGCTGGCTTTGATAGGCCACGGTATAAGGTTGAGATATGGTTTGGCCCTCGCCTATCGGGAAGGCAATATCCTTATAAGCCTGGTTCCAGAAAGTTTCGTCGAAAAAATAATGGCGTCTTACTGTACCAATGGCTTTCAGTACGTTTTCGTCTTCAATTCCTTTTTTACGTAATTCTTCAACCAGTTTCTTTCGGGCGCCCTGTTCGCGGTAATTATCTATGTACTTATGAGCCATTTCCAGGCTAAGTTAATTAGTATTTCCGACTTGGCCGTAGTCAAAATTAACTTGCCCGTCATCTGCCTGATTTATCGGCAAATATTTTTTCCGGCTTGTCTCAATCTTGTTTGACGCCTATGTCACAACCAGCATTTTTATTTACCGGCTAAGCAAACCGGCCGATGCAGAACGGGAAAATTAACCGAATTAGCAATAAAGCATTTCTTATTCGCCTCGTGGTGCAACTCATTTGCCTTTGCAATCATTGTGTTATCGGCCAAGGTCACTTTAGGCCGCAGCGTAACTTCTTTAAAATAACCGCCACCATCGGCCGTTTCCGTCATTATTCCTGTTGCCTCGTCTGAATATTCAAGAACAACCACACCAGCCACACTGCATAAATGCAAATACCAGAGCATATGGCAGGATGATAGTGAGGCCACCAGCATTTCTTCCGGATTATACCTTGATTTATCGCCGCGAAAAGAAGGGTCGGAAGACGCGGGGATTATGGGCTTACCCGGAATACTTATTTCATGGCTGCGTTCATATCCGCGATAATCAGCAGTGCCATTGCCTGTATTCCCGGTCCAGGTGATGATTGCTTTATAATCGTGCTGTTTCATATATAAAATCAATAGGGGTCAACATCCGGTTGTACAATGCTGCCCTTGCTTAGCTTGGTAGTTTGAAACTGTGTAATTACATCGCGAATGATCGCTTTGGCTTTATTAATGGAAACACCATCCTTTTCAAATTTAAGCATGATGGATTTGATATAATAATTCCGGATGCGGCTGACCAATGGCGATTCGGGGCCGATAACGCGGTCATCAAATTGCTTACGCAGTTCATTAGCGAGGTAATTGGCCTGGTTATTTACAACTTCAGGATCTTTGTGCTTAACATCCAGGTTAATAATGCGGTAAAATGGCGGATATTTAAAGCTTCGCCTCTCCTCCATTTCAGTAAGGTACAAATCGAGGTAGTTGTTCTCAATCACCTGCTTAATAACGCGGTGGAAAGGGTCGTAGGTTTGTATTACTACTTTGCCCTGCTTTCCGCGTCGACCGGCTCTTCCGCTCACTTGCGAAAGCATTTGAAAGCTGCGTTCATTGGCGCGGTAGTCCGGAAACTTTAGCAGACTATCGGCATTAATGATACCGATAACGGTCACGTCCGAAAAATCCAGCCCTTTGGCAACCATTTGGGTACCCACCAATATGTCTATTTTCTTCTCCTCCAGGTCATTCAGGATATTTTGCAATGAATTGCGGGAACGTGTCGTATCCAGATCCATGCGGGCCAGGCGGGCATCGGGTAATATCAGCTGAAGTTCGTCCTCAATTTTCTCAGTGCCAAAGCCTTTATATTCCAGGTGGGTTGATCCGCAGGCAGGACATATATTCGGCGCATCCTCCTTATATCCGCAATAATGACAATGTAATTTGCCGCTGCTTTTGTGGTAGGTTAGGCTCACATCGCAATTAATGCACTTAGGTGTGTAGGCACATATTTTGCAAATAAGCAAAGGCGCATACCCGCGCCTGTTCTGAAACAATATTACCTGCTCTTTCTTTTCAAGCGCGGCATTGATGTCGTTCATCAAAACGCTGGTAAAATGCGACTGTATGGTTTTTTGCTTTGTTTCCGTTGCTATGCTCACCACTTCAATTTCGGGCAAATTCACCCCGCCGTATCTTTCAGATAATTGTACGAGGCCATATTTGTGGGTACGGGCATTATAGTAACTTTCGAAAGATGGTGTTGCAGAGCCAAGCAATACTTTCCCTTTTTGCATATTGGCCAGGAAGATAGCTGCATCGCGGGCATTATACCGGGGCGCCGGATCGAATTGCTTATAAGAGGTTTCGTGTTCTTCATCAACTATAATTAATCCCAGATTGTCAAAAGGGAGGAAAACCGCTGATCTTGCGCCGAGCACTACCTTATATTCGTTGTTGAGTATTTTTTGCCAAACCTCAACACGCTCATTATCATTAAACCTTGAATGATAGATACCAATGCTTGCCCCGAAGTAAACACGCAAACGTTCGATAATATGCGTGGTAAGTGCAATTTCGGGCAAAAGGTACAGCACCTGCCTTCCCGAATTGATTATTTCTTCTATCAGCCTGATGTATATCTGTGTTTTACCGGATGAGGTTACCCCATGCAATAATACCACATCCATCTGCTCAAATTGCTGCCGGACAGAAGCAAACGCCAGGTTCTGCTGATCGCTCAGTTCAAAATTGCTGTAAAGTTCTTGTTGCTCAAAAAATAATCGGCTTACATTCTTTTCCTCAATGATGAAAACTTCTTTTTCCTCAAGCGACTTAATACTTACCGCTCCCGCCCCGCTTTCCTCAATAAGTTCGGTTTTCGGGATACTTTTTTGATGACGGGCCAGTTTCAGGTAGGCCAGCACGGCGTCGGCCTGTTTGGGTGCGCGTTTCTCCAGGATACCAAGCAGGTCCCTTAAATTATCAGAATTTTGATAGACAGCATTCAGTGTAATAAAACTGCGTGTACGGGGCTTATAACGCTCGCTAACTTCTTCAGAGATATTTATGATATTCTTCTCGAACAGAAGTTTCAGGACTGGCATTACCGTTTTCTGTCCAAGTAATTTAGCGATGTCGCTTATGGTAAGCTCCGGCTGAATATCAAGTGCCTCAACAATTAAAAATTCCTTATCATGCAGCTGGGTTCTGTCGAATTCAAAACCTTTATTAAGAACAATTTTCGTTTCGCTGGCCAGTTTTAATGCCGATGGCAGTGCCGCATTCATTACCTCGCCCAGTGTGCACATATAGTATTCCGACATCCACTGCCAGAAGCGAAGCTGATCGGTAGTTACTACCGGGTGTTCGTCAAGAATCTCAAGCAGATACTTGGCTTCGTATTTTTCGGGCGCAAGCTTGCTTATCGATGCGATAACCGCAGTGTAGAGCTTGCTTTTACCGAACTGTACCACCGCCCTTTTGCCAACAACAACCGAGTCGTTCATTTCATACGGAACCCGGTAGGTATAGTTTTTAGCGATAGCCAAAGGCAATATCACTTCAACAAAAAGTGTTTCCCGCTCGGTAATCTGTGCTTCGGCAAACTCCAACATCCAATTTATTTATTTTTTGTGGCCGCTATCGCCATAGTAATCCATCCGCCTATAAACAGCACCCCGCCAAGGGGCGTTACGGGGCCGATAGCCTTAATCCAGCTCAATTCAGTTAATTCACGGGTTGCCAGTAAATACAGCGAGCCTGAAAACAAAATGATTCCGAATGAAAACAGGTAATAGCAATCATTAATCAGCCTTGTTTGATACCGGCTAAGAGCAGACAAGCCAATAAGCGCAAACACATGATAGAACTGGTATTGTACTGCCGTATTCCAAACCTGCATATCCTGCGGCTTTAATTTTGCAGACAGACCATGTGCACCAAAAGCGCCCGTGATGACTGCCAATGCTCCGAATATGGCGGCTGTTATTAATATTTTCTTCTTCATATTCATCAAAGGGCTAAGGTAGTGATTTGGTTGGATTGGTTGTAATTGTTGGAACGGTAATAGTAGTGTTAATAACTACTATAACAATTACAACTTTTACAACTACTATCACCTACCTTTGTACAGCAAGGCGCAATGAAAAAGCATATTATTATTACCCTAATTTTATTGGCGGCTACTGCTTATGTCACGGTTGTTTATTTTAAAAATTTAAATCCGCCTGGCAGCCGCACTAGCCTGGTTTTGAGCGCCATTCCTGACGATGCCCCGCTGATATTCGAATTTAACAACGATAAAAGCTTTTACGATATTTTTAAAGACAATAAGCTGTTCGCGGCTTTTATAGGAGCGGAAAAGCTGGGGCAATTAGACACCCTTCGTCAGGCACTGCTTCAAAACCGGGTGCTGGGTAAGTATTTTAATGGTCAGGACGTGTTTATTTCCTTGCATCCATCAAAAACAGAAGGTATAAGTCTTTTACTTACTATGTCTCCCGCCAACGGGTTCGAACCTGAAGTATTTGACGACCTGTTGAAACAAAAAAATAGCGGGCTGGTGGTTACGCCAATGCGTGCCGCTGGAAAATCCGGTTATAATATATATATAAGTGCGCTCAAAAAACGGTTTTATCTTATCAATAAGGGTAACAATGTTTTTTCAGGAAGCTTTTCCGAGGAGTTGGCAAACCAAAGTGCCTCCCATAAAAATACGCCGGGTGGTGAACGCTTTGTTTTACTTTCCGATCAGCAGAACAACAATTCTCTGGCTAACTTCTATGTGAATTATAACCAGCTGAATCCGTTGTTTGAGGAACTTTTCAAAAATAAGAACACTGATATCTTCAAAAATTTCAGGATGTTTCCGGCGTTGGCAGCGCTGAGCCTTAACTATCGTACAGACGCCATTATGTTTAACGGATCAACATCTGTTAAAAAAAATGAACGGCAAAGCTACCTGAGTATTTTTACGGGCCAACAACCGGTGCCAAATCACCTTAAGGAAATGTTTCCGTCTACTACTGCTTATTGCACAAGTTTTTCTGTGTCTAACCCGCAGAAATTCGCCGCTGACCTTATTAAGCAACAAAACAATAATAACCTTGACGGAGAAAGAGACGACCTTTTCAGCAAAATAAAAGCAGAGACCGGCGTAAAGATAAAAAACGATTTCGACGGACTGCTTGGAAACGAATTTGCTATTGTGACTACGCGCTATTTTGAAAAATTTGGGATTGTATCGGTAAAAGATGGCTCAAGGCTAAAAGTATTATTGACTGCTATGAGCATTATGAGCGATGAGAATACTGGGCAGCTGAGTTACGAAAAGCTACCCTCGTTTTTACTGGGCGATGCTTTTAATAATTTCAAACGGCCGTATTTCATGATCATCGACAATTACCTGATATTCGCCAATAGCAGTAACGAACTGGCCAGTTATTACGATATTTACATTAACCGCAAGTTCCTCAGCAAAAACGAACAGTTTAATCAATTTGACGAGCTGCTGGCCGCCCAAAGCAACGTCTCGTTTTTCTTCCATTTCAAAAATGCATTACCTGTTCTGGAAAGAGATATGGCTCCTGGTATATATGATGATGTAAAATCACTAAAGCCGGGATGGGGCGATTTCTACGGCGCATCGGTACAATTGAGCGCTGTTGACAATAACTTTTATACTAACTTTTGTTTGAAACTAAACTCTGATACAACGGCAAATAAACAGAAATAGCCCTGGCAGCATAAAACAATACATTTTCATTTCCGTTAAATTGTATATTATTTTTAATAGTGAATTTGGAGTTTTATCTTTAAAACGTCAATAAAGCCACGGCATCGCGAGCTATATGAAGAGAGTTCTACTTGTTTTTTTCCTGTTTTCGTTCTCAGCCAAAATTTTCGCTCAGCAATTTTCCCAATACAATACGGGCACGCTTTACGATTCGTTTGAGAACCCCGCTCAAAAGGCCTTTATTCCCGATTCTAGCAAGAAATATGCTACTAATCTGCTTTTTCCCAATTTTAACGCAAACTTTTTTATAACAGGCGATGCACAGGCTACGTTAAAAAGCCGCGCTTTTTTAAACAAATACGATAATAGCCTGCTACTGCTTAATCAGGGGCGTTTTAATCATTTTAATGGCAATGCAAATGTGTACCTCATTATGTTTAAAATGTTTTCGAGCTTTAACGGGGATACCGAACTTGGTTTTTCGGTACAAAACAAGATGGAAAGCCGAAGCATTTTCTCCGACGAAACAGCCTTATTACTAAACGGTCCGCAAGGATTCACGGGGAACGCTTATGCAGGCATCTTTAATAACACCTTTAGCTATCAAAGCTATAACCAGTTCGGCTTCACCTATAAAGAAAAAATCAATAATCATTTTACGTTAGGGGCAAAATTGAGCTTTCTGCTGGGTGTGATATCAGAGAAGGTAAATGTTACAAACTCGCAAATAGTTTTTGATAAGCCCAACGACTCGGCAATTTTAGGTTTGGCCGGCGTTTATCAATCCAGTTATATTCCAGGCCACTTCATAGCCCGCGATTTTCTGCCAACATTCCGAAATCCGGGTGCAGCAATAAGTCTGGGCGCCAGCTATCGTACAGAGGACGGCTTTATCATCCAGGGAAATATTAAGGACCTTGGATTTATACACTGGAGTAAGCGCTCAATAGTCAGCAACTTTGCTGATGTCAGAACTATAAGCGGATTATCAACCAAATCGCGCGAGGACAGTGTTTATAATGGCGTCAATAAAATATTAAGAAGTAACGAGGTGACAACCTCGTTTACTACCCCAATCAACGGACGTGCAGAACTAAGCGTAAATAAACAGTTTTGGATTGACGATAATAAAAATTTCAAATACTCACCAACACTCATAGCTTCTAAAGAATTGTTTTACCCGGGGTTCATCGGCGCACTGGTAAACCCCGTTCAATACAAAAGCTATGTTTTAACGCTAACGACTACGTATGATGACATGAAGCTGTTTAATGTTGGCGGCCAATTTATGTACAAGACGCCCAACTTTGAGTTTTATATAGGAAGCGACCGGCTTATGCAATCGGCAAGATTAGCAAAAGCGGCTGTGAGCCATAGTCCAACCGACCAATATTCAAACCTCAGCTATACCGGCGCCGACTTCTTCTTAGGCCTCGCGTTCAGGCTTGGACCTGTAATAGAACATCCTATGAATTCCAGCACGATCCCCATGGGCGAAAAAGGCTTCTTAGGCAGGTTCTGGGGAAGGTTATTTAAGACAGACCAGTAGAAAGCATTTAAGTATTAAGTAGCATCGCCCGCAATTATCGGCGGCACGGAGTTGAGAGAGTTTAATTAAACTGCTTTCTTGCCGGCAATAAAATCCTTCAGGTAATAAGGCTCAAAATAAGCCACATCTTCAAATTCCTTATTGTTAAATTTAGCCAGGGCCTTCTGTGTTAAATGCGATGCAGAATTTTTAAAGTCAGGCAGGTAAACAGCGTTGGAATTGTTTTTTAACACATTGTAACACTTCTCTGCGCCATCGCCAAAAAATAACACTTGCTTTTGATTCAGAATATCTGCAAAACTATTTCCATCTATGATAGATGCCGAAGTTGGCGCAATCCTTTCTCCGTTCATCGCAAACAGGGCGGTATAAACTTCCATCCTGCGGGCATCAATCATCGGGCACAACAGCAGTTCCGGATTGTTTTTATACTCGTTCATCGCCATAACACCGCCAGCCATAGATTCAAGTGTTTCAACGGCAATAAGCGGTTTATCCAGCGCAAAACATAACCCCTTTGCAGTTGACACGCCAATACGGAGACCGGTATATGAACCAGGGCCGCAGCTAACCGCGACAGCGCTGACATCGTTATATTTTAATTCTGCGTTAGTAATGATTTCATCAATAAATAACGTAAGCATTTCGGCGTGGAGGTTACGCCCGTTGGCTTCTTTCGACGCGAGGATCACTCCGTCTTTTGCCAATGCAACAGAGCAACTTGAAGTAGCTGTTTCTATTTGTAGAATCATTTTTTTAGTCTTGAGTCTAAAGTCTAAAGTCTCGAGTCAACAAAGGAAAAACTTTGGACTATAGACTGCCGACTTAAGACTTATTTAAGGAACCGGGTCATGCCCGTGCCCTCCCCAGGGATTGCAGCTGGCAATACGTTTCAAAGTTAACCATCCGCCCTTAAAAGGGCCGTACTTTTTTATAGCTTCCACGCCATATTGCGAACAGGTGGGCGTGTACCTGCACGATGCGCCTGTAACAGGCGATATGAAATACTGGTAAATTTTTATCAGGACTACGAATAAAGAGCCTATTATCAGCTTTAATATGTTACTGATAAATCTCATTTTTCAATTTCGGCGCAAAGCTGGGCCAGCAGCTTTAACATTTTTTTTTCAATAAAATCGTAATCAGCAATTTCTTTCCCGATAAAAGCTATCGAAAGCGCAATGTGCTTTTCGCTGTTATTTAACAAATCATATAAATGGCCTTGTTTATTCAGCCTGTATGCCTCGCGCATGCGGCGTTTCAATAAGTTACGGTCTACGGCGCGCTTGTACCGTTTCTTTGCAACCGAAAATAAAACTTGTACGGGGAAACTCTGAGGCGCTCCGGTTAGCACCCACGATATTTTGAAAGGGTAACATAAAAAAGAAGAACCATTATGATAAAGCCGCTCAATGAGCTTTTTATTACATAACCGTTCTTCTTTTGTAAAAGTATACATTGCTGATGCTGAACCGAAAATTTACGAATATAACCGGTCCGGGCTCCTATCCGGAGAAAGCAACCAGCTTATGCTTTATGACGACGCTCGTCAGAAACTGTCAATCTCTTTCTGCCTTTAGCTCTTCTTGCTGCTAATACTCTCCTGCCGTTAGCAGATGACATGCGCTCACGGAAACCGTGCTTATTTCTTCTTTTCCTTTGTGAGGGCTGAAACGTTCTTTTCATGGCTATATTATTCTATTCGTCGTTTTTAAAAACAAGAGCGCAAATGTAGTGATTATTTGTGATTGTTCAAATAATGTTTTGTTTTTGTTTCGTCAGGTAACGGAGTTGACTAAGTCGGAACGGTTTGATATATTGCAGGAAAGATTACCTAAGCGTTTAAAACGAAATCTGACTTGAATTTAACTGACCAATCAACAAAATGAAAACCTGGACTATCATCTTGTTTCTATTGCCATTTTGCGCCTTATCGCAGGCCCCCATGGCCTCTCATTATAAGATTTACAGCTCATCAAAACAAAAAATGGTGACCATCGGCGAGATTGCTGACGATCTTGGCAAAGCTGATGTGCTGTTCTTTGGTGAGGAACATAACGACTCGACCGGGCACTATCTTGAACATGCCATATTCCAAATACTTTCAGAAAAGTACCCGGGTAAGCTGGCTTTATCTATGGAAATGTTTGAAACAGATTGCCAGATACCCTTAAATGAATACCTGGCTGGCTTTATCCGTGAGAAAAACTTCACCACAGAAGCCAGGGCCTGGAAAAATTATAAAGACTACCGCCCAATGATTGAACTTGCAAAAGCAAAACACATACCGGTGACAGCAGCAAACGCGCCTGCGCGGTATGTTAACATGACTAACAGGTTAGGCCTCGCCAGTCTCCAACAGCTCGACGCAAGCAGTAAGGCTTTTTTGCCGCCGCTGCCTATTGATACAGCGACCGGTAAATACTACGACAACTTTGTGGAGGTGATGGGCGGTCACGCTGCGGTAAGTTCATCGAAAGTTTACCAGGCGCAGAACCTGTGGGATGCCACAATGGCCTATAATATTGCTAAAACCTTCAAAGCGCATCCGGGCTTTAAGATATTCCAGGTAAACGGCGGTTTCCACAGCGAGGCGCAACTCGGCACGGCTGCGCAGCTTAAAAAATATGCGCCCGGTATCAGGATTTTAAATATTGCTGCTTATGCCGATGATAGTTTTGACAATCCGGATTGGAATAAATTCAGCCCAAAGGGCGATTATATTATTTTAACGGATCCGAAGCTTCCCAAAACTTTTTAAAATATTATAAGAACATACAGAAATACCAAACCATCGTCTCCCCCCGTGTCAGGCAGTTAAATACTGTGAATAAAACAAAAGGCAAACAGATTATACCGTTTGCCTGTATGCGAATACGTTTAGCCGGGGTGATACCGGGGGCTATCTTTTTCCGGCGGCCAGCAGGTCTCTTATTTCAGTAAGCAACACTTCTTCTTTTGAAGGCGCTGCTGGTGCGGCAGGTGCAGCTTCTTCCTTCTTCTTTAATGAATTGATGCCTTTTACCAGCAAAAATACGATAAACGCGAGGATGACGAAATTAAGTACTACGGTAACAAAATTTCCCCAGGCAAATACAGGCCCCAGTTTCCTGGCATCCGCCAATGCAAGCCCCTCTGGCACCTTGGAAGACAAGGGGACATATAAGTTACTAAAATCTGCTTTAAAAGCAATCCCCACAACCGGCATGATCAGGTCGTTAACAACTGAGTCAACTATCTTACCGAAAGCAGCGCCGATGATGACACCTACTGCCAGGTCAACAACATTGCCCCGCATCGCAAAGTCTCTGAATTCTTTTACTATCGCCATAAGTTTCTGTTTTGTTTATAATAAAGATAACGATAAAACCTGAACAGCAAATTAATCGTTTAAGTTTTTTTGGCTGGCGCCAAACAATTAACCTGCTTTTGGCTTTTACAACTTGGTCGCCGCCTGCATCAACTTATTTTAAAGTTAAATGTAATTGATGTATTTTTGACCCTGATCTAATTTATGCTTAAACAAAATCTTCAACAGAAACTATTACAGAAGCTCTCGCCGCAGCAGATACAATTTATAAAGTTGCTGCAGGTGCCCACCGTGTCGTTAGATACCCGCATTAAGGAAGAACTGGAGGAAAACCCGGCACTTGAAGATTTAAGCCTCACTAATTTAAATGAGCCTGAAGAGCAATATCCTGACCGCGACCCTGAAGATGATAATTACAGCGGGGATGAGGAAAAAGGCGAGCTGGATGAATTTAATATCGACGATTATTTACAGGAAGATAACGTAAACGAGTATGGATCGAGGTATGATCAAAACGGAGACGATGAGGATGACCGAAAGGAAATACCGATAGCCGTCCAAAGTTCATTTTTCGAAAGCCTCCAGCAGCAATTAGACCTGTTACCCCTGTCAGACAAAGATTTTATGATAGGTAAACAGATAATAGGCAGCCTGGATGACGATGGATACCTGCGCCGTCCAATCCCTTCGCTTACCGACGATCTTGCCTTTTCGCAGAACGTTTTTGCAGAAGATGAAGAGGTTGAGGATATGCTGAAGGTAATACAGGGCTTTGATCCTCCCGGAGTGGGTGCGCGTACCCTGCAGGAATGCCTGCTGATACAACTGCGAAAAAAAGAAGCAGACCCAATTGTAAAAAAAGCCATACTGGTGGTGGAGCATTACCTGGATGAATTTACCCGTAAACATTACGATAAGCTCGAAAAATCGCTGAACATGTCTTCGTCTGAATTAAAGGCGGTTGTAAATGAAATTCTGAAGCTTAACCCCAAGCCTGGCGACTCAAACGAGATAAACACCAAGCAAATGCAGGTTATTCCTGATTTCCATATCACGAATAATGATGGCATACTGATATTGACGCTGAATTCAAAAAACGCCCCCGAACTAAAGGTAAGCCGCTCATACCAGGAGATGTTTGAACATTATGATAAGGCGTCGCAAAAGGACAAAAAACTGAAAGAAGCGGTGCAGTTTGTTAAGCAAAAGCTCGATTCAGCAAAGTGGTTTATCGATGCCATCAAGCAGCGCCAGCAAACCCTGCTAAAAACCATGAACGCTATCATGCAGTATCAGTATGAGTTTTTCCTTACCGGCGATGATAAAAACCTGAAGCCAATGATCTTAAAAGATATTGCCGACAGGATCAATATGGATATTTCCACCGTATCCCGCGTGGCCAATTCAAAGTATGTTCAAACTGAGTTTGGCACGTTCCTGCTTAAGTCCTTCTTCTCGGAGGCGATCCAGACCGAAAGCGGTGAAGAAGTATCCAATAAAGAGGTTAAGAAAATACTGGAAGAACATATTGGCAAAGAAGACAAGCGTCATCCGCTGGCCGATGAAAAACTTACGGAGATACTGAAAGATGCCGGGTACAATATAGCACGGCGTACAGTAGCTAAATACCGCGAACAGATGAATATACCTGTTGCAAGGTTGAGGAAGGAACTTTAAGAAAAGTTGGCAGTTTTCAGTGGACAATTGGCAGTAAAAGTCTTACCTGCTACTGCAATTTCAAAACTGGTGCTGCGGACAGGTAACCTTATACCTGTTGTTAAGTAGAATGCCTATTACAATTTCGTGGGTGCCGTTGCTGACAGTATTCAATGCCGACGTAGTGATGTCGTAAGAATAGCCGACATTTACAAATGAACTAACGTTGATGCCGGCCAGGACGCCGAATGAATCGCCGTGACGATATGAGCCGCCAAACCAGAACTTATCACTGAAAGAAAACTTGCCATTTAAATCATAAGTTACCGGTAAAGGACGGATCACTTTTATTAAGAACGAAGGAAGGAATGTGATCTCATCCGTCATGAATACCTTCACACCGGCTGTTAAAAAATATTGAGGAACGGTTTTGCTTTGATTGTATGAACGGTCTGTGCTGAAGTAAAGATTTTGTGGTATCAGCTGCTGTACGGAAGCCCCCACATAATAATTAGACGAATACAGCCAGGCGCCAATTGCCAGGTCAGGTTTCCACTGGCTGTTATTACCATTGCTTATAGCAGGATCGAGGGGATTTTCAAGCGTTATGAGTGCAGTGTTCAGGCTGATATGGTTGAAGCCCGCCGAAGCGCCAACTGCCAGGTTTAAATTTGCTGCAAGGCCCAGGTGATAGGCGTAGCTTAAATCGAAAGTTGTTTGATTGATCGGACCTGCCTGGTCGCTCACAATTGATGCGCCAATGCCATGATGGGGTTCAGCGGCCATGTAATTTTGCGTATACAGCCTGCTTGATGGATTTATGCCGCCATTTGCCGGAAATGCCGTTGCATCCCCATTTAAAAATTCCTGGCCCAACGGAGCGTTTACTGTCAGATAGCTGGTTACGGGTGCGCCCTGCAAACCGGTCCATTGGCTTCGATATCCGGCCTTAACGTCGGTATAGTTTTCGATCCCCGCTACAGCCGGGTTTAGCAGGAAATTATTAAATACATATTGCGTGTACTGCGGCTTTTGCTGGGCCCATACCAATTGTAAGCAAGCAATAAAAACGAACAATAAGTATAAAATTCTTTTCATTAAGTAATGCCCCTTGTGATTACTCCGTAATTGCTACCAACTCACTTAAAATAAAGTTATTGTTTTATCAGTTGGCTGAACCTGCGAGCAGGTTCAAATCAAGCCGCTGCAGTAAATATATCAATGTACGAATATAGCTTTTCTTACCACGCCTTGTATGCATATTATTTTAATTTTTAATTAACCATATCCTTTGAATTAGAGGATTACGTTTAAAATATGTTATGGAGTTGCCTGATTAATAGTTTCAAAGATAATGACGAGTAAGGCGGGTTGTTCTTTGATAAACCGTCTCTTTAATAAGTCATTCTTCGCCGGAGTCCTGATCTTAAAAAAACTTATCCGGATTCGGCACTAAATTCAAAAACCGCTCAAAATTTTCGGCATAATGCGATTGGTCGAGTTGGTAATAAAACGCTCCTTTTTTCGATGATAGCTTATCTTTTTCGTTTAGCTTAACTAAAAGACCTGTTGATAATAGCTTACGGCTAAAGTTACGGTCGTCGAACGTAGTATCGTAAACGCCTTCATAAAGCGCCTGTAACTGAGGAATAGTAAACTTCTCGGGCAATAGCTGAAATAATATTGGATGCAGTGCAGCTTTGTAACGTAATTGGCGCTGGGCCAGTTTAACCATTTCCGCGTGATCGAAAATAAGGTCGGGCATCTCGTTTAGTAAAAACCATTCGGCATGATACTCATCACTGATTTGTTGTTCATATTGATGAATGTCGATAAGAGCGAAATAGGCTATGGAAAGTGTACGTTCTACCGGGTCGCGGTCGGGCTTGCCGAATACATGAAATTGTTCCATGTAAACGTTTTTTAGACCGGTACGCAGTTCCAATACGCGGTTGGCGGCATCGTCCGGGCTTTCTGAAGGTTGTATGAAACCGCCCATCAGGCTCCATTTATTTTTTTCCGGTTCGATATTGCGCTGTACCAGCAATAATTTTAGGTTCCATCCGTCAAACCCGAATATTATACAATCTGTAGCGACTAATATTCGTTTCTGACCAATATATCTCTGCATAATAGGTTATAAGTTTATTTACAAGTGTAGGGATTTTTTCGGAGATGTTGGAAATAAGTTGGCAGTTTGAAGTTAGCAGTTGGCAGTAAATAATAGCATAGCTAACTACTGCAAACTGCTTACCGCCAACTGCTAACTTGTTCTCTTCCCTTTCAACAACATCCTCATTGCATCATCTAATGAGCCTGCGCGGGTAACCTCGCCGGAGTTGACGAAAAAGATTTCGTCTGCGTTTTCGATCGTATTAAGCCTGTGGGCAATAATAACACGTGTAGTCGTTTCCGGCAGCTTATTTAAAATGTCGCCCAGTAATTTTTCAGTTATCGTATCAATGTTAGCGGTGGCCTCATCAAGTATAAGCAGCTCGGGTTTGCGTAACACAGCGCGCATAAAGGCCACCAGCTGTTTTTGGCCGAGGCTTATGCTGTCGCCGCCCGAAGTTACCTTAGTGTCCAGTCCGTTTTCAAAGCTGGCCAGCAGAGTACCGAGGTTAGCCTCACGTATTACCTGTTCCAGTTGTTCGTTAGTATGGCTTACATAAAGCTCGTTACCATACAATATATTTTCGCGAACAGTACCTGTAAATAAAAAGGGCTCCTGCAAAATAAAACCTATTTTCCTGGTTCCTTCAACCGGGTCAAAACTGCGGATATCAGCGCCATTCAGTAGTACTGCACCCTTTCGGGGATCGTATAAGCGCGCGATCAACGACGCCGTAGTTGTCTTACCGCCACCGGTAGGGCCTACTAATGCATAAGTTTTTCCCTGTTCCAGTTTAAAATTTATATTATGCAATATCTCCTTGTCATCCGTATAACCAAAATACACATTCCTGAATTCCAGCAAGGGTGCATTATCCTCAGGCGCCGTTTCCGGTAAACTAAGCAAATCGGTATTTAAGGCAAGTATGTGTGCAATCCTGTCCCAGCCCGCCATTGCGGTTTGAAAACCGGTCCATAATGCAGCCAGCTGACGCAATGGATTGTAGAAATTATTTGCGTAGGATACAAAACTCACCGTTACAAGGCCAATCCCTATTTCGCCCTTCGAAAACAGGTAAATACCATAGGCAAACACGATTATCTGTGCGAAACTCGACAATAAAGCATATACCGGAACGTAGGAGTTATTAGCTACACCCGCGGCTATAGCAGTTTTATAATTTTCGCGGTTGGCTTCATCAAAGCGTTTGCGAAAATAGTCGCGGCGATTAAAAGCAATAATTACCCTGAAATTATTGAGGCTTTCCTGTATTTCGGCACTCATTCCGCCAACGCTTTTAAGATTTTTGGCATTTTTGGTTTTTACCCATGCCGAGGTAATGCTGGTAAAAAGCAAAATTAACACGGCAGGTATCAATGTTGCTGAGCCAAGCTTGATATTTACCGACAATAAAAATATCCCTGCGCCCGTCATGGTGGCAATGCTTCCGATAAACTGCATCAGCTGTTGCGAAAAAAATTGGTTCAGCTTGTCGGTATCGTTATTTACACGGGATATCAGATCGCCGGCCTTGTTTTGATTAAAAAAGCCCACGGGCAATATCTGCAGCTTATTAAAAATTGCGTTGCGCAATGTAAACAGCATGCGCTGCCCTACCCCGCCCATTACTAAAGTTTGCACATAGCTCGACGCGAAGGATACCAGGTACAGGCAAAACAGTATGCCGCAGTTTACTAATACCCCTTGGTAGTTTTTATGCGCAACGAAAATATACTTATCAATTGTTTCGCCTATAATCAGCGGCCCGCAGAGGTTTATACCGGATGTTATTAAAATAGCTGTTAATGCCAGCCATAAGTTCCGCTTTTCGTGTGAAATCAACTCCAGCAATTTTTTAAGCGACGACCAGGTCGAGCTTCTCGGCGCTTTTGCCTGGAGGTCATTTAGATTGTAGTTCATAGTTGCTGGTGCTTTGTTGCGAGTTATATATCTGTATGTATTCGGGGCTTGTTTTCATCAGGTCTTTATGCTTGCCTGATGCAATTATTTCGCCCTCCATCAATAAAATAATCTGGTCATAATCTTCAACCGAAGCTATCTTTTGCGTTACCGAAAGCAGCGTCAATCCGGGATAATTATCATGAACGTTAGCCAGTATCTTTTTTTCGGTATTGGTATCTACACGTGCAGTAAAATCATCCAGCAATAAAACCTTCGGGTTAATTGCCAGTGCTCTTGCCAGCATGATACGTTGCTTCTGCCCGCCAGACAAACTTGAACCCCGTTCAGAGACCACAGTGCTTAACTTATCCGGAAGACTATCCACAAACTCATGCAGTTCGGCGGTAGCAATTGCCTTTTGGAGCGATTCGTCCGTCACCGTATCGCTGAAGGCAATGTTTTCGCGTATGCTCATATTAAAGATAATGCTATCCTGGAAAACAAATCCCACCTGGCTATGAAACGCCTCACTGTTATATTCATCGATGGTTTTTCCATCAAACAGAATAGTACCTGCTGTTGGTTTAATAAGCCCGGTAAGCAAATAAAGCAATTGCGTTTTGCCGGCAGCCGTCGGCCCCAGTATGGCAATCTTTGAACCCGCCCTGATATCGATAGATATATCTTTCAAAACTGGTTTTTGGCCATACAAAAGTGATACGTCCTTCAATTGAATATTACCTGCTATAGTATCGGTTATCGTGCCGGTTTCAATATGATCAGGGGCATTTAGCACGTTGTTTATTCTTGCATACGATGCAGTTGCAGCAGCTATAACGTTGCTCATGAAGCCGATGACCAGGATAGGGAATATCAGCTGAGCCAGGTAACTGTTAAAAGCGCCAAAATCCCCCAGGGTCATGGCGCCGTTGATAACAAAATGGCCGCCCAAAGCTAAAATGCTCAGCATTGCAATGTTGGCCGAAAAGGTAATTACCGGTATTAATCCTGCAAATAGCCGCAAAATCGACATGCCGAAATCTTTTGCCCGGGTATTGGCTTGCAAAAATTTATCGAATTCCAGTTGTTGCGAATTGATAACACGTATCAGTGCGGCGCCCAGGATGCTTTCATTAATAACTTTGTTAAGCCAGTCGATAACCTCACGGGCTTTCATAAATAAAGCCCGCACGCGTTTAAGCACATAAAAAAACGTGCCGCCAATAATAGGGATGATAGCAATTACGCATAAGGCCAGTTTCCAGTTAATGGTAAGCAGTAAAATACTGGCGCCAATGATAATAAACGCCGACGAAATGATGGATGCCAGCGCCTGGGATACAAATAGCTTTATAGAATCAACATCGGCAGTAAGATTGGTTAACAATTTAGCCGGGTTTGCATCTTCCACAAAAGCATAGCTCTGACGCGATATTTTGTCGGACAGGCGCGTGCGCAGGTCCCGGGCCACCTTTTCTGAGGTATAAGTTTGTATAATGCTTTGCAGGAATGAGCAAATAAATATGAATACCACTGCAGCCGAAAATTTGATAATTACGGGCGAGCTGTTAAAGCCCGCGTGCCGCATCATACTTCGGATATAGTCATCAATGCCATGGGCGATAATTTTTGGCAGCCACAAGTTTGCGCTGTTGCTGAAGATGGCAAAGGCAATCAGCATAAATACCAACCCTGAGTACGGCTTTAGCAAACTAAAAACGCTGGGCTGCTTCGGTTTAACGTCTGGCATGGAGGAAGTGGTTAGTCTCGGTAATAATGGATTGCAAAAATAGCAATGTAATGTTATTTAACCATTAGACGATTAACCTGCGGCAACATTTTAACGCGATGGCTGAAATTGCCTTACCGTGTGCGTCATCTGGAAAATTGCGAAAAGGTGATGAGCCTCATGCAGCAGGAAGAATTCCGTCCAATCGACGATGGCTAATTTACCGAATTTGGGATGAACGCCGGTACGGTCAAGCTTGTCCGGGGGTAACTTGGTTACCAGATTGTATATGATTTCGCGGTCGTGGTTGATTTTTTTTAGCAGCTCGAAAGTTGTAAAGGCGCAATATATCTCGAAACCATCGTCGCGGTCAGCATCATATCTTTCAAATTCAGGATTATCCATCATCAGTATTTTACGAATACGGTCGATAAACACGGGCTGGTATTTAGCAAGATGGGCGATCTGCTCATGGATACTCCACTTTCCTTTAATTATATGCTGTTGTATCTGCCTGTCGTTAAGCGGCATTATGATAGACGTAATAGTACGATGCTGGTCTTTTAAACGATGTGTAAGCGACGACTGAATCATATTCTCCTTTTTACGAAATAATCTTTAAGATGGTTGTGTTGAAAAATAGAATCAAGGGGTCAGAACCGAAAGTAAGGACAGGAGGGATTGACTATTAACATGGTTTTTGAATCCTGGCCTTCTGCTCTCTTACCCGCCTGCCAATCCTCCCAGTATTTTCAGGCACTTATCAATCTCATCATCAAAAGGGATACCGAAGCTTATTCTTATAAAATTGGTAAACCGGCTATCGGTACTATAAATCTGTCCGGGCGAAATGCTGATATTATAGGTCATGGCCTTTTTATAAATGTCAAAGGCATCAATGCTTTTATCCAGTTCAATCCACAATACAAAACCGCCCTGTGGCCGGCTTACTTTTACGTTTTTTGGAAAATATTCCGCTATGGCTTGCGTGTAACGCATGCATTGCGTGTGGAGAGCTTTTCGCAGGTTACGCATGTGTAAATCATAACGTCCGGTCTCAAAAAAATGACCGATAGCGGCTTGCGTCGGTGAGGCTGACGAGAGTGTGTACATTAGCTTTAAGTTGATAATCTGCGCCTTAAACCGGCCTGGTATGCACCATCCTACCCGGTAACCCGGTGCAAGCGTTTTTGATACTGATGAGCAAAGCATTACCAGGCCCTCCCTATCATAGCTTTTGCAGGTGCGCGGCCTTGTTTTCCCGAAGTACATCTCCCCATAAATATCATCTTCTATCAACGGTACCTGGTAAGCGGCCAGTAATTCAACCATGGCTTTCTTACGCTCGTTGCTCATGCAATAACCCAACGGATTACTAAAGGATGGTACAAAAAGGCAGGCTTTGATGTGATTTCGCGTCAAAGAAACGGATAAAAAATCAAGGTCAACACCATCAACCGGGTCTGTGGGTATTTCTAATATGTTCAGACCAAGACTTTGAACGGTTGTAAAGATGCCGAAATATGCCGGGCTCTCAATAGCCACTGTATCGCCGGGATTTGTTACAGCACGAAGACACAGCACCAACGCCTCCATACAGCCCTGCGTGGTCACTACGTCGTCGGGAGAGATATTCCCGCCCCAGTTAAAGGCATGCCTGGCGATATGCTTTCGAAGATTAAAATTACCTTGGGGTTCATCATAGCTTACGCAGCTATTGTTGCTCAAGCGGATAGCCTCCATCATAGATTTATTAAGCTTGGCTTGCGGCAGCAAACTTAACCCCGGCCCAGCCATGGACAATTTGATTAAACCATCCGGCGAAAACGTGCGGTAAACCGTAGCCACCAGTTCATCCAGGCTTAGCTTTTTAGAATCGGCAACCTCCACGTTCATACCGGGCTGGCTGAACGATTTTGCGGGTGTATAACGCACATAATAACCCGATTTTGGTCTTGCCTCAATTAAGCCCTTAATTTCAAGTTGCACGTAGGCTTTATATGCAGTGCTCAGGCTGATACCTTGCTCCTGGCTTAACGAGCGTACCGATGGCAGCCTTTCGCCTGTTTTTAATATTTGCTTCTGTATTTGGCTGCTCAGCCTGTCGGCGATTTGCATGTATAAAAAGTCATCGTCGCGACTGGTGGTTGGGGCTATCGGCTCACGCATTCTAATTTTAGCAATAATCGGGTTAATAATTATCTGCAGGATTGCATTCTTTGCTATCTGATAAATAGAACCACAATCTGTTATGCACAAAAATAACAAATCTGAATCTGTTTTATTTAAAAATAATCACTCATTTTTGCTTTATAAATAACGATATGAACTCAATCAATACACAACCTGAAACAGGCCTTGATCCCAAGGACTGGAACACTATCAGATCTTTAGGCTACCAGATCATAGACGACATGGTAGACTATCTTTCAAACATTAATGACCGCCCGGTATGGACGCCTATACCGCAAACCGTTAAGGACGAGTTTAAAAAACCGCTGCCGCAAAACGGCTCTGATATTTTCCAGGTGTACGAGGAGTTTAAAAAAAATATCATGCCCTATCCGGGTGGTAATATTCACCCTAAACATTTTGCCTGGGTGCAGGGCACGGGCACAGCAATGGGCGCATTTGCCGATTTACTATGTGGTGTGATGAATAACAACAACACCATTGCCGACCAAAGCGCTATGTATGTTGATACACAGGTGGTAAATTGGTGCAAGCAGATAATAAACTATCCGGATGAAGGCAGCGGTATACTCGTAAGCGGCGCCTCCATTGCTAATATTACAGCGCTTATAGTTGCACGCAATACCATGGTTGCCAATGCCAAATATGCGGGCGTATATGCTGCTGCCGGTAAGCTAACCGCTTATTGCAGTGCCGAAACGCACAATTGCCTCGGCAAGGCTGCAGAAGTTATCGGCATCGGCAGTGATCAGCTCAGAAAGATACCGGTAAAGGAAAGTTTTGAGATAGATATAGTCGCACTAAAAGAGAAAATTGCCGAAGATAAAGCTAATGGTTTCCTTCCCTTTTGTATCATTGGCAATGCGGGCACAGTAAACACCGGCGCTATCGACCCGCTGGATGAATTATTACAAATCGCGCGGAAAGAAAATTTATGGTTTCACATCGACGGGGCGTTTGGCGCGCTGGCTAAGCTGGTTCCGGCTTATCAGCAAAAATTAAAAGCCGTTGAACAGGCCGATAGCGTGGCCTACGACCTGCATAAATGGATGTATGTGCAATATGAAGTTGCCTGCGTATTATTTAAGGATGCTGCTGCGCACCGTTCTGCTTTCGCCAATGCGGTAAGCTACCTGCTGGCACACGAACGCGGTCTGGCTGCCGGGCCCGAAACAACATCCAATTATGGCATGGAACTTTCCCGCAGCTTTAAGGCCCTAAAGGTTTGGATGAGCCTGAAAGAGCATGGTATCGATAAGTATAAACAAATGATCGCTCAGAATATTAACCAGGCACTTTACCTGGGCGAACAGATTCAGCAAGATTCAAAACTTGAGCTGCTTACACCTGTGACAATGAATATAGTATGTTTTCGATTTAATCCCGGGAACCTCGATAATGAACAATTAAACTTGTTGAACAAGGAATTGCTGATGCGCATGCACGAGGCCGGTATCGCAGCCCCGTCTTACACCGTATTAAATGGGAAATATGCCATCCGTGCCGCTATCACCAATCATCGTACACGGCTTCATCACCTGGACGAGATGGTTGCCGGAGCCGTTAAAACCGGTGAGGACCTGATGAAAGAGCATGAAGCCAACCTGTTTAAATTCTATTACCTTACCAAATAATGATTTACCAAATGACCCTGAATTACGATTTAAACGCCGGCTATGTACTGGAAAATGAACGCGTATTACTAAGACCATTATTAGAAAGCGACTATAAAAACCTGTTGCCCTACGCCCTTAACGAACCGGATACCTGGATATATTCATACCGCAGTGCGCGAGGTGAGGATGGCATGCGGCAATATATTAAAGATGCGCTGGACAACCGGGCTGCAGGTAAAGATTATGCATTTATAGTTTATGACAAGCTATCGCAATGCTATGCCGGAAGTACCCGGTTTTATGATATTTTACCAAACTGGCAAACAGTTCAGCTGGGTTACACCTGGTACGGCGAGCGATTCAGAGGCACCGGACTAAATAAACATTGCAAATTCTTAATGCTTCAATTTGCCTTTGAAACACTGAACGCCTTGCGGGTTGAATTCAGGGCCGATGCGAGGAATGAGCGCAGTATTGCTGCTATGAAAAGCATTGGCTGTGTACCTGAAGGCATATTACGCAACAATATGCCATTGCAGGAAGGCGGCCGGCGGGATTCAATAGTTTTAAGCATCCTGAAAGAAGAATGGGAGAACACAGTTAAAGACCTGATAAAAAGCAAAATGCTGCGCTAAATTAAGTGTGGAAATATCTACCCAAACTATTAGTCAATATTTGAAATAAAGAGCAAATTCCACGCAGCTTTTCCGCCGAAAGAGCGCGTTATCAGCAAACAGGGAATATTCCCGCCGCTGGCACCAATGTTGCCCTTATTAGTGTGGGTATGAAAAAATTCTACATCTTAGTTACAAGTTTTGCGGTGTTGTATTTTGTTGCTGGTGGCAATAGGACACTTGCACAAAATACCAGGCCAGTTATCGCCAATAATGTGAGCGATGATCAGGATAGCAATGAAACCGGCGAAGTAAGTACCATATTGACACCCCATAGCAAGGACGCTATTTTCGACAAAACAGCGTCGTACACGTTCCAGGTTAAAAACACTTACAATAAAACACAATCAGGCAAAATATCTTATATTATTACTGATCAGTTTAATAAACTCCTCCGTTCCGACTCCATTAGCGTTAACGTTGCAAAAGGCAGTGTCAGCAATTTTGATTTTAACCTGCCCGAAATGAAAAGCGGCTTTTATAAGGTTAATTTCATGATCAACGTGAGCGATTACGATGATACTACCCGTCGCGTGTTCGGTATCCGCCCTGATGAAATACGTTCGCAATATGAAAAGCCCGGAGACTTTGACAAGTTCTGGGAGAATACGAAAGCACAATTGGCCAAAGTAAAGCCAGAATATAAAATAACTGAAAAACCGGAGCTGGCAAAAGAAGGCAGAAAAGTATTTCTAATCGAGATGAAATCTCTTGGCCATAAAACGGTTTATGCCTGGTTAACGGAGCCGGATCATCGTCAAAAACACCAGACCTTCCCGGTACTGATCATGCTGCCCGGTTACCAGGCAACGAATAAGCCACTGCTCGGCAAAGAATATGACATGGCGTTCGTAAGCCTTGATCCGCGCGGGCAAGGGTTGAGTAAAAAGAATTTCGACATTCGCAGGGAAGACTATATTGTAGATGGCCTGGAAGATAAAGATAAATACATTATGCGCGGCGTTATTATGGATTGCCTCCGGGTAGTTGATTTTGTTTTCTCGCGACCTGAACTAAGCCACAACCGGGTAGCAGTTACCGGCGGCAGTATGGGCGGTTACTTGGCGATTACAACAGCCGCGCTCGATAAACGCGTCACCATTTGTGCCCCTCAAAATCCTTTTTTAAGTGACGTAGGCAACATGAACAACGGTGCTGTGGAGTGGCCGATAATGCATATGAAAAAATACACGACCGTTATACCCGACCTTACTTTCGGAAAAGTACTGAATAACCTGGCATATTACGATACCAAGAACTTTGCCGGCCTGATAAACTGTCCTGTAATAATGGGTATCGGCCTGCTCGATCCATTTGTACCGCCCAATAATTCGTATGCGGTGTTTAACAATATCAAATCGAAAAAGAAATTATTTGTATTCAAAGACCTTGGCCATGAGGTTGGCGACAAATACTATCGCTATGAGACGGCATATACCAGGGACTTGTTTGGATTATTCTGAGGTTAGATTTGAAATTGAATACATCAGTTCCGGAATAGTTTTAAGTGATTATTTTTGGTAGCCATTGCGGATTTGCGATGGCTATTTTTTTGATTTCTAATCCAAATGTCATGGTTTGCTGTTAAGTAGTAACAATGGCTGTAATTATTTATCTTACAGGAAAGATCAATCCGTGGAAAACATACTCAACGTATCAAATCTCACAAAAACCTATAGCAGCGCCGGTAAAACCCTAACCGTGCTTGATAACATAAACTTTTCGGTAGCCGCCGGCTCCACAAACGCCATCGTTGGGCCGTCCGGCAGTGGTAAAACCACTCTGCTTGGCCTTTGCGCCGGGCTTGACAGGGCGAGTGCCGGGAGCGTCGAGTTAAATAATATCAACTTAGGTAAGTTATCTGAAGATCAGCTGGCGCAGGTACGCAATCAATATATCGGCTTTATTTTTCAAAACTTCCAGCTGCTTCCAACATTAACAGCCTTGGAGAATATAATGGTTCCCCTCGAGCTGCGGGGAGAGAAGAATATCCGTGCAAGGGCTCTGGATTTGCTGGATAAAGTTGGCCTGGCTGATCGTGGGCACCATTACCCAACGCAGCTATCCGGCGGCGAGCAACAGCGTGTTTCGCTGGCACGCGCCTTTTCAAATGCACCGCAGATTTTATTTGCCGACGAGCCTACCGGTAACCTTGATGCAGAGACCAGCGAAAAAGTCGTAAAATTATTATTCGACCTGAATAAGGAAGCCGGTACCACATTGGTTGTGGTAACCCACGACCTGGAACTTGCTGCTAAAACCCAGCGTATACTCCGGATAAAAGGCGGTAAACTGGTTGGTGATGATTTAACCGTTAACAGTTAACCATGGAAAACACGCCCCTAATAACCAAACGCAAATTAAGCGTTCGCTGGCTGTTTGACATGGCCCGCCGCGACAGCCGTAAAAACCGGTCGAGGTTGCTGCTTTTTATTTCCGCAATTATATTTGGTATAGCGGCTTTGGTTGCTATTTACTCTTTCAGATATAATCTTCAAAAAGATGTGGATTCGCAGGCTGCAACGCTGATCGGTGCAGATTTAATGGTACAGGGCAGCCACCCGCCCGATGCTTCAATTAAGCCGTTGCTTGATTCTTTAGGCGGCTCAAAATCCGAAGAACGCAGTTTCCCTTCAATGGTGTATTTTCCGGTGAGCAAAGGGACAAGGCTGGTACAGGTTCGTGCCCTAAAAGGACAATATCCGTACTATGGCAGCCTGGAAACAGAGCCAGTACAAGCCGGACAATCCTTCCGAAGCAGAAAAGCAGCATTGGTAGATAAAGTACTCGCTCTGCAATTTAACGTGCATGTAAACGATTCGGTAAAGGTGGGCGAGGTTACGTTCCTGGTGGCAGGCATACTGGACAAAGCACCGGGGCAAACCGGCATATCTTCCGGCGTTGCCCCCGTTGTATATATCCCGCTGCAATATTTAGAACAAACCGGCTTGCAAAAAAAGGGCAGCCGCATTAATTATAGCTACTATTACAAACTCGATAAATCGGTTAATGTACTCAAACTGGTAAAATCAATCGAACCCAAACTTGACAAGGCCGAAATGAACATCGAAACCATTGAGAGCCGCAAAGAAAGCACCGGCCGCTCCTTTGGGGATTTAACCCGGTTCCTCTCGTTGGTTGGTTTCATCGCCTTATTGCTGGGATGCGTGGGCGTAGCGAGCGCTATCCATATTTATATCCGCGAAAAGATTGCCTCTATTGCGATTATGCGCTGTTTAGGCGTAAAAGCGTCTGAAGCCTTTTTGATCTACCTGATACAAATTATTGGTATCGGAATTATAGGTTCGGTTATCGGCGCCGCGCTGGGTACTGTTATACAAAACGTACTGCCAATGGTGATGAAGGATTTCCTGCCGCTAATGATATCGACAGATATTTCGTGGCTGGCTATTGGCCAGGGCGTGTTACTGGGCATTATTATCTCCGTGCTGTTTGCGTTACTGCCGCTCATCTCCATCCGCAATATATCGCCGTTGAATACCCTGCGCATTAATTACGACGAAGTAAACCTGGTGCGCGACCCTTTACGCTGGCTGGTTTATCTGCTGATCATAGGCTTCATTATTACGTTTACGTATTTTCAACTGGATAGCTGGATGGCCAGCGTGTTTTTTACTATTGGCATCGCCATAGCATTTTTAATATTGGCCTTTACAGCATGGCTGCTCATGCGGCTGATGCGGGCATTTATCAAAAGCACCTGGGGCTATTTGTTCCGCCAGGGCTTTGCTAACCTCTACCGGCCAAATAATCAAACCATTATTTTGATTACATCGATCGGTTTAAGCACTGCTTTTATTTGCACGCTGTTTTTTATCCAGAATATTTTAATGGCGCAGGTGAAGCTGTCGTCAAGCGGCAACCAGTCGAATATGATTTTATTCGATATTCAAACAAGTCAGCAAAAAGGCCTAGCAGAGTTAACCAAACAGCAGCACCTTCCCGTTATACAGCAGGTGCCGATAGTAGCCGTGCGCCTTATAAAGATCAATGGCAAAACCGAGGCTGATGTTAAAAAAGATACTTCTATAAAAATCCCCGTCCGCGCCTTTACCTGGGAATATCGCGTTACCTACCGCGATTCATTAAGCGCTACAGAGAAATTACTTAAAGGCAATTGGGTGGGTAAAGCAGGCGACGCCAAAGAAATACCCGTCTCTATTGAAGACAACTTTTCAAGGCGTAATAATGTGCACGTAGGCGACCACCTTGTATTTAACGTGCAGGGTGTTCAAATGCCTGCCATTGTCAGCAGTGTGCGCCAGGTAAACTGGAACAAAATACAAACCAACTTTCAGATTGTATTCCCTACTGGTGTGCTTGAAGATGCGCCGCAGTTTCATGTACTGCTTACGCATGTGCCGTCAGCAAAAGTATCTGCCCGGTACCAGCAGGCGGTTGTACGCCAGTTTCCCAATGTATCTATTATCGATTTAGGGTTGGTGTTGAACGTTATCGACGGTCTGCTGGATAAAATCGGTTATGTCATCCGCTTTATGAGCGCTTTCAGCATTATTACCGGCGTTGTGGTACTGATCGCATCCGTCCGTATCAGCAAATACCAGCGTATACAGGAAAGCGTGCTGTTACGCACGCTTGGCGCAAGCCGCAAACAAATATTTACCATTACTGCACTTGAATACCTATTTTTAGGCATGCTTTCTGCATTAACCGGCATTGTGATTGCAGCAGGCGGGAGTTGGTTATTAGCCCGGTTTAGTTTTGAGATCCCTTTTAATATCGATGTATTGCCGGCAATTGTATTGTTTGTAATTATTTCGGTATTGACAGTGGTTATCGGATTATTAAACAGCCGCGGGGTATTGAACAGGCCGCCGCTGGAAATATTGAGGGGAAATTAGAAAGGATTAAGGTGAAAGGTTAAAGAAATGCATAAATTAAAAATATCAAGCATTACATTATTAATATTGGTACTTGCCGCTTGTGGCGGCAAAAAGACGCAACCTGCGGGTGATACTACTGCGAATACCACTAAAACCGATTCGAATACCACAGAAAAAACAATTCTATTTTTTGGCGACAGCCTTACCGCCGGCTATGGCCTTGATGATCCGTCACAAGCTTACCCCGGCGTAGTACAAAATAAAATTGATTCTGCTAAACTGCCATATAAGATGGTCAACGCCGGTGTCAGCGGTGAAACTACAGCTGGCGGCAAAGCCCGCATCGGCTGGATATTAAGGCAAAAAATAGACGTTTTTGTATTGGAGCTTGGCGCCAATGATGGCTTGCGCGGCATACCGGCCACCGAGACCGCAAAAAATCTGCAGGATATTGTAGATGCTGTCAAAGCGAAGTACCCAAATGCTAAATTAGTGCTATTGGGCATGCAGGTACCGCCAAACATGGGCGCTACTTACGCCAACAGTTTCAAGGATGTATTTCCTCAGCTGGCGTCAAAAAATAACATGACCTTTATGCCCTTTCTGTTAAAGGATGTGGGCGGCGTGCCTAAGCTGAATCAGAAGGATGGTATACATCCAACAGCCGGGGGAGCCAGGATTGTGGGTAACAACGTGTGGCGGGTGCTGCGGGAAGTGCTTGTAAAATAGGATCAGCCGCCAAGACTCAGGTTAGAAACCCGGGCTTTCTTGCCCCGATCTCTGGCTCTTGTCCATTGGCTCTGCTCCCCTTCACTCAAACTGTATAAAACCGGTATTAATAGAATCGATAAACCTTCCGGTGCGCCTGAAAACGCCGATAGAGCCGTCCGCACTGTCGATACAGATATTCCCTTCGATAGTAGTAAGCAACCCGTTTTCATTCCGTTCAACAAAGCCGGCATGCCCTTGTCCGCCGCCGGTGGCGATGATAAAAACCTGGCCGGGTAATACCAGCGAAGTATTCACCTTAGCGTCGTGACAGGTAAGTATCTTGCCGCGCGATTTGCGCCATCCCGACAGCACGTCGCCTGTTTTAAAAACCGGGTTGGCAACTTTAAGTTTCGTACAGGCCTCCTCAAAACACCAATAAACAAAAGCCATGGACCAGGGCTTGCCTTTAGCTGCCGCGGATGCATCTAAATACTTATCGATTGGATTAGTACCACTTTTTGTATCAGTTACGCCGATTTCGGCAGCAGCAATTTCCAATACTGTTCTTAAAAGTTTATTGGGCGCGTTTATTATTGCCTTATTACTTTTTGCGCCGAATAATACAGCCCAGGTAATGGGGCCAACAATGCCGTCTGCGTCCAGTGGGCGTCCGTAAACATCGTTAAAACGGGTTTGAAAGAGCATTACCGCGTTAAAGGTATCTGTATTATAATCGCCGCTTATCTTAACAGGGCCGCAGCCTTTTTTATTTAATTGGTGTTGAATAGCCTTCACGCTGGCTTCGTCAACAGTGTCTTGCTGGATAGTATGACCGGGGTAATTCATGACTAACTTTAGGTAAATGTGTAATTGGTTATAAGGTTCAAGTATTGATGAGGCGAAAAAAAGCCTTTTTCATGTATATTAGACGCATTTCAAACGATATTGTGACGTAAAAAATTAAAAAAAATTGTGAATAGCTATTAATTAGAATCCGTCTATATAAGCATCTGCTTAAGGCAGACCAACAAACGTTAATTACCTTCGCAGAAAATTGAAATATTTATGGAAAAAACCAGACTTACAATAAACAGCAACGGCTCAGTAAAAGTTGACGGCGACTTCGAGATTGTAGATGCACAGGGTAATCAATATGGCTTACAGGGCCGTACGGTAGTATCTATCTGCCGCTGCGGCCGCTCGGCTAATAAGCCGTTTTGCGATGGATCGCACAAAGGGCATTTTGAGCATAATGCCGTAGCGTTCGACTTGCCTCCAAAGAAAGTTTAACCATTCTTAAACCATAATTAAACTTACAAAGTCTTTGGGACTTTGTAAGTTTGCTCGTTCAAAACATCTTCTCATGCCAGTTGTAACAGCAAATAATATCCAGCTATATTACGAAGTAAGCGGCGAAGGCGAAGCCGTACTGCTAATGCATGGACATCCATTCGACCACACGATGTGGAACCCGCAGATAGCTGTATTTTCCCGGTATTATAAGGTTGTCGCCCCTGATTTAAGGGGCTATGGTAAAAGCAGCCTTCCGTCTTCCGGCATCACGCGTTTTGAAGACTATGCTACCGACGCGCTTGCATTGATGGATGAACTGAAAATACAAAATTTTCATGTTGCCGGGCTATCACAGGGCGGGCAGTTTATTATGGAGATATTCCGCCAGGCGCCGCATAGGGTAAAAAGCCTGATTTTTTGCGACACATTTGCCAGCCTGGATACACCTGAAGCCAAACAAGCCCGGTATGCTGCTGCCGAACGCATGGAAAGCGAAGGTATGGGTGGTTACGCCAATGAGTCTATCCACAAAATGATTAAAGCCGACCATGTGCAATCAATGCCTGCAGTTGCAGAGCTTGTGATGAATATGATGCTCCACACCTCTCCTGCCGCTGCAGCTACTGCCATGCGCGCCCGCTGCGAGCGCATAGATTACCTGCACAAGGTATTGCCTGATATTGATATTCCTGCCCTGATTATTGTCGGTCGCCAGGATGAATTTACGCCGGTAGCCAAAGCCCAAGAGATACAGCAAAATGTTCAGGGCAGTAAGCTGGTAATAATTGAAGATGCCGGCCACATGCCCAATTTAGAGCACCCGGATGAGTTTAACAAAATCGTACTTGGCTTTCTGGAAAGAATAAGCCACCGGCAGGGGAGCCCGCTTTGAACCAGTCTTAGTCCATTGTTACCATCGCCTTGATCACCCCTGTCTCCGGTTTCAGCCAGCTTTCAAATTTATTGGCAACCTCATCAAACCCAACTTTATGGGTAATGTAGTTTTTAGGATTAATGTGCCCGTTATTCAGGCAATGAATTACATATTCAAAATCTTCGCGGGTAGCATTGCGGCTGCTCATCAATGTGGCTTCGCGTTTGTGAAATTCGGGGTGACTAAAAGTTATATCACCTTTCTGTAGGCCGATCAGCACATACCTGCCGCCATGGGCCATGTACTGAAAACCATTGTTGATGGCTTTTTGACTGCCGGTTGCGTCAATCACGACAGTTGGCATATCACCGCCAGTTATTTGCTTTATCCGTTCTACTGAATTTTCTGTAGCGGCATTCACAGTATGTTCTATGCGCATATGGTGCTGGCAGTGCAATAACCTGCCTGCATTTACATCCATAGCAATCACTTTAGCGCCCGTGGTACGGGCAAGCTCTATAGCACCAAGCCCAATCGGCCCCGCGCCTATTACTAACACAAATTCACCTTTCTGCACCCCGGCCCTCCGCACACCATGCGCGCCAATCGCCAGCGGCTCAATCAATGCCAGTTCGTCATAGCTTAAGTCCTCACCTTTTACAAGGCTGGACGAGGGAACTGAAATATACTCAGCCATTCCTCCATCAATGTGCACGCCAAATACCTTTATATTAACACAGCAATTCGGTTTGCCGTTACGACAAGCGACACAGCTTCCGCAATTGAAATATGGGATGATAGTTACCCGGTCACCCTCTGCAAAACCTGGGGCATCGTCAAAATCAATCAGCTCGCCGGCCAGTTCATGGCCCAATATCCGCGGATATTCAAAATAGGGCTGTGTGCCCTCGAAGGCATGCAGATCGGTACCGCAGATGCCCACACGTTTAATCTTAATTATGGAATATCCCTTTTGCAGGATTGGCTTATCAGCTTCCTGATATTCAAAATGACCTGGTGTGGTGCAAACTAATGTTTTCATAAATCTTAATTGAAGATTATACCACCGTCTTTTCATTACTGGTGGCGAGTGTGCGTCAAGAACCAGCGAGACTACTGTTCAGCCATAGTATTAGCCTGGGCTCATTAAATAATTGAGGTTGGTTTATCACATGGCAGCTTTTACCAGCTCAACCGCTTTAAGGGTATCAGCATGCAACTGGTCGTATTGCCGTTTGTCCATTATTTTTTTGCTGATCAGCTTGCTGCCCATACCCACGGCACAGGCTCCCGCGTGAAACCAGCCACTGATATTTTTCGCCTCTAATTCCACACCTCCGGTTGGCATAAATAACTGACCGGGGAATAATTCTCTTATTGAGCTGATAAAACCAGGGCCGACAACATTTGCGGGGAAAATCTTTATCAAATCGGCCCCGTTTTTCTGGGCTAAATAAATTTCAGTCGGAGTCATACATCCTGGTATCCACAATAACTTATGCTTGTGAGCAACCTTACCCACCTCCGGGTTAACAATGGGGGCTACGATAAAATCGGCGCCTATATCGATAAAAGCCTCGGCGTCCGAAACGTTTTTCACCGTCCCAATTCCAAAATAAAGTTCAGGCATTTCGCGGTTAACTACCTTTTTTATAGCCTTAAAATTGTCCAGAGCCTCCTTACCACGGTTGGTATATTCAATTGCCCGTATACCGGCAGTATACAGGGTGCGTACTATTTCAAGGCTTACCACGGCATCCTCGTAAAAAAACAGCGGCAGCATACCTTGAGACAATATACTGCTCAACACAGCTTTTTTTATTTTCATGATATAGTAATAGTCAATTATTTAAATTTCGCGCAGCTTGCTTTGTATATCTGCCACTGTCTTATCTGTCGCATCGCTTTTTACAAACAACTGCTCAAATGCCGCTGCGGTGGCAAACTCAAGGGTTTCCGCCGGCTCCCAGCCTCTGTAGAAACCATATATAATGCCCGCCATAAAACAATCGCCGCTTCCTACCTTGTCTATAACCGACGTAGTTTGCCAGGTACGCGAATTGTAAAATTTTCCGCCGGTATATAACGTGGTATAATAATTAATTTCTGACGATGCATCAAACCTGAACGTGTTAGCGACAGCCTTACATTTGGGAAATTGCAGCATAATATTTTCCGAAGAGTGTAACGCTTCTTTTAAATATATGCTCTGCTGCCCCGATTCATGGATATTCGGCGCCACCGGTATGCCCAGCATGGTTTCGGCGGCCCACACATTTCCCATTATCAAATCGCAATATTTCGTCAAATCCGGCATCACTTCCCGGGGCGATTTACCGTATTTCCACAATTTTGAACGATAATTTAAATCTACAGAAATTGTAATTCCTTTTGCCGATGCGGCCCGCAAAACTTCTTCACAAACATTAGCAACATTTTGATTGATAGCCGGGCAAATTGCACTGAAATGAAACCAGGTTACACCTTCCAGTACCTCATCCCAATCGATCATGCCGGGTTTCAGGTTCGAGAATGCAGAGTCTGAACGATCGTAAACCAGTGCATCATGTTTCAGGTCCTGTCCGCTGGTCAGAAAATATAGCCCAAGCCTGCCATCACCAAAAGAAACAGGGCTTGTGTCGATACCCTTAGCGCTAAGATATTTTATAATTTGTACCGATAAGCTATTGTTTGGTAAAGCGGTAAAGTACCTGGAAGGCAGTTCCCATAAGGCTAGCGCAGTCGCCACATTCAGCTCTGCGCCGCCAACGTAAAAAGGCAGTTGGTTTTCATTCAGCCATCGGCCGCCGGCATCAGGCGTTATCCGCAGCAACAATTCGCCAAACGACAATATTTTCCCGGGTTGATGGTGGATGGTGGCGCTCATTTGGCTTTATCGAATTGAAAGTAGTTTTTTGCATTGTAATAACAGATGTCCTGCACCACTTTACCTGTCCAATCCATATCATTGGGCAATTCGCCGTTTTCTATATCATTACCGAACAGGTTGCACAATATGCGCCTGAAATACTCGTGCCTTGGGTAGGATAAAAAGCTGCGCGAGTCGGTCAGCATGCCCACCATACGGCTTAATAACCCCATGTTCGAGAGGGCATTCAGCTGCTTGGTCATTCCATCCTTTTGGTCAAGAAACCACCATGCCGAGCCGAACTGCATTTTCCCGGGTATCGCTCCATCGTTAAAATTGCCAGTCATGGTTGCAAACAGCTCATTGTCGGCCGGGTTAAGATTGTACAATATGGTTCTGGCAAGCTTATTTTCTGACTCAAGCCTGTTAAAAAACCGGGACATGGTCCTTCCCTGGCTGAAGTCGCCCATAGAATCGTAACCGGTATCAGGGCCCGCCTGGCTAAGGGCACGGGTATTATTGTTTCGCAAGGCTCCCAGGTGATACTGTTGCACCCATCCTTTTTCACTATCCCAAACCGCGAAATGATACAGCATAGCAGATTTAAATTGCCCAACCTCCTGCGGCGTCAGCACCTGCTCCTTGCGTATTTTAGTAAAGATCGCGCGAACCTCATCATCGGTATATTTCTCGGCATATAAATGTTCCAGTCCATGGTCGGATACACTGCAACCGTGTACAGCGAAAAAATCATGCCGTTTCTTTAGCTCAGCCAGGTAATCGTTGAAGTCGGAAATGGCGTTGCCGCTTATGGTTTCCAGCTTGCTGATATAGGTATATAAGGCATTTACATTGCCCGCCTCCATCGCCTTATCAGGACGGAATGCAGGCAGAACTTTTACCTTGTAACCATCTGCCTTTATTTTTTCATGATGAGCGAGGCTATCCAGCGGATCATCTGTAGTGCAAACCACTTCGACGTTTTTATTTTTGATCAGATTCCTGACGCTATACTCCGGCGATTGTAATTTCTCATTACACTCGTCATATATTTTCCTTGCTGTGGCTGGCGATAACAATTCGTGGATGCCAAAATAACGCTGAAGCTCCAGGTGTGTCCAATGGTATAATGGGTTCCGCAGCGTATAAGGAACGGTTGCCGCCCACTTTTCAAATTTTTCCCAATCGCTCTTGTTACCTGTTATGTACTCCTCGCCTACTCCGTTTGCACGCATTGCCCGCCACTTATAATGGTCTCCATTAAGCCAGATTTGCGTCAGATTTTGAAAGTTAATGTCCCCGGCAATTTGGTCGGGCGGCAAATGGCAATGGTAATCAATTATCGGCAACCCGGCGGCATATTCATGATACAAGCGTTGTGCGGTCGGGGTTTCCAGTAAAAAATCCTTGTTTAAAAAGTTTTTCATGTTAATATGCCTGCAATTGGGAGAGCGGGCCATAGGTTCTATATTTCTCTCGGTTTGGCGGACAATATAGCGCAAATCAATGCATTATTCCAAAGTTATTGTGTTTTTTATACACTATAGACTAATCGCCGTATTGTTTTGCAATTCCGAATTTGGCGTTCCGTTTTCCTGCACGGAACACCCCGAACATTTCGCAAAAAACTCATTATCAAATGTTTGCATTTTAGTCTTTGTGTTCCCTGATATCGAATGTTTGGCTATTAATAATTTACTGTTCCGGCTGACCTTACACGGACTTTCCGGCTAATTATAACCTTCCCGCACTGTCCTTATCCAAAAACAAAATGGCATGTTCATGCCTTCGTAAAATACTTGCCGGGCATCGTTCGCTTATTTCTCCGTTCAGGGCATTAAATACGGCGTTGGCTTTTTTCTCGCCCGGCACTATGCAGTATATGTATTTTCCGGATAACAGCGCCGGAACAGTCAGCGTAACGGCATGCGTTGGTACATCCCCAAAAGCATCAAAACATTTATCGTTTACCTGCTGCTGACGGCATTCCGCGTCCAGTTCAACCTTTTTCACCATCAAAGGGTCGGCAAAATCGGCAACCGGCGGATCGTTAAAGGCGATGTGGCCATTTTCGCCAATACCCATACATACGATATCCGGCGGATTCTTAGCCAGCAAGCCGGCGTATCGTTTACATTCTTTTTCAATATCTTCTGCAATCCCCTCAATATAATTAACCGTGCGAAACGGCAGACGGCTGAAAATTTTGCTTTTCAGAAAAGAGGCAAAAGCCCGGCTATCTCCAGGCGGTAAACCTATATATTCATCCATATGGAACGCATTTATCCGCGACCAATCGATCGGCTTAGTTTGAACCAAAGCCTCCAGGAATTCATTTTGCGACGGTGCAGCGGCAAAGATGACGTTTACAAAAGGTTGGGTACCAAGTAGCTCAGCTATTTTTTGACTAACAATTTGCGTAGCAGCCACGCCCATCTGGCGGCGGGTTTCATATATCTGAATGTTAAGCTTATCATAAACGCGATGCATCTCGTTTCTGCGGGGCAAACCGTCCAATTCTTTACTTTTCATAGATAAGCCTTCCGTTTACTATCGTTTTTTCAACGTTGATGTTATCATCAAATATTACGACATCGGCATCTTTACCGGCTTCGAGTGAGCCCTTCCTGTCCGCAATATTCATTATCCTGGCCGGGGTTAATGTCGCCATTTCGATAACATCCGTCAAGGGCACGCCCGCGAGGTTTATCATATTACGCACGAGCAAATCAAATGTAGCTACGCTTCCGGCAAAGGCGCTGCGGTCTGGCAGTTTGGCTACACCGTCTTCAACAATTACTTTTAAGCCGTTTTTCAGGCCGCCAAGCACGCTTGCACCGGGCGGCATAGCGGCAGCGCGCATAGCATCGGTTATTAAAGCCGTTCTTTTTGCGCCTTTTATTTTATAAACCAGTTTTAGCAGTGGCGGCGGCAGATGTATGCCATCAGCTATAATTTCCACATCCATTCTTTCAATTAAATAGGCCGCTTCCACCACACCCGCATAGCGATAGGCATTACGCCGGGTTACGCCCAGCATTCCTGAATACAAGTGGGTAGCTAATGTGTAACCGTTTTCAAAAGCATCCAGGGCTTCGTCGTAAACAGCATCAGTATGTGCAATGGCGGCTAAAATTCCTTTATCAGTTATGTATCTTCCGAATTCAATAGCAACTTTCAATTCAGGTGCTGCGCTCCAGCGTTTAATAGCCGTGGTGGATGCCAGTATTTCTTTATATTCCTCGGGGTCGGGGTTGCGGATGTAGCGTGGGTCCTGTGCACCACATTGGTTAGGCGCGAAATACGGCCCTTCCAGGTGCATACCAATAAATTGTGCACCGCTGATGTTTTGCTTATTAGCCAGTTCATAAACACGGAGCGTTTCCAGCAAATCGGCTTTACTGCTGCTCAAGGTAGTAGGCGACATCGCCGTCGTACCATAGCTGGCATGCGTGCGGGCTATCTCCAGAAAAGCGTCTATGGAGTTATCCATAAAATCATGGCCGCCTCCGCCATGAACGTGAAGGTCTATAAAACCTGGAGATACATATTTGCCAGCTGCGTCGATCACCCCCGCATCCGGTGCATCAATATTGTGTTCACTTATGCCCGCTATAGTCCCATCCTTCAGCAATACAGAACCGCCCTGTATGATTCTGCCCGGTGTGATCACCTGCCCGTTAACTATCTTCAGCTGCTGCATTATCTCTTTCTCGATAAACGGTCATACAGTAAACGTATCCTGAAGCTTCTTATATTGTTTTCAGTTTCAAGTTCGGAGGGATTCAAAAAGCCTTTATTTTGCTCGGTAAAGTGCATGCTCAGCACATCGTCGGTCATCAGTAAATCCTTCAGTTCCTGTAAAACTCCGGGCACCATATCCGCTGTAAAATCCGGCGAATTGATACGTTGCACTATTTCTTCAAATTGCAGGTAATTTAACCGTATACCGGTCATCAGCCTGTAATGCTCAAACTCTTGCTTATTGCCTGCCGGACTTAACTTATATAAGGTTTCAAGCGCCAGTCGTGTGCTATCCACTACCTGCTTCAGGGTTAACGGCGTTTTTGAAAGTACTTTACCATGTCTCACCTCGTAAGGGGTAGTCGTTAAAGCCCGCCAAAATTTTGCCGACTGCTCACCGTCGAAACCGTAATGCGTTTTACAATACCTCGCAATAAAATCATCTATATCCAGCGGTTTATTAGTATTAATGCTTTCCGTATATGCATCAACCAGCATGTTGAAGCCACTTAACGGATATACATGCCTGATAGCATATTCCTCCGCCAGTTGATCCTCTGATTCAAAAACAGCTGAATATTGCCCGGATGTAGACCAGGAGGTCATTACGATGCCCTTGTATCCCATTTTGGCCGCGGCCGGCACAAAGTCACGGATATTTTTGAAGTGCTTTTCCCATTCAGTTAAAAAGTAATTATCCGGCGAGGAGCGTATTGCAGGTGAGCCCCAAATCTCGTATCCGCTTTCCATCAGCTTTTGATGGTCGCCGAAATTGTTCATATTCCAGCCATAATTCCAGTCGATAAATATTGTTCCTTTGGGCAGTAGCTTGATGGCTTCGGGATATTTTAAAGCAATATCAGCCCAAAGCACCGGCGTTTTACCAAGTTTGATAACAATGTCGCAAAGTGTTTTTATGTAATCGATATAAAGTTTTGACTTCCCTTCTTTTGCCACCTTTGCCTGGCAGCGCGCATCATGGCCAAGCAAATAGGTTTCATCGCCTCCGATGTGGATATATTTCGAAGGATGCATTGCCGCTAGTTCGGTATATAAATCAGTGAATAACGCCTTATCCAAATCCGTTTGCAGCGGGCAAACCTGCGAGAAGTCTTTCTGGTCTTCGCGAAGGCCTTTATAACGGTCATGCCTCAAAATGTATTCAACATGGCCAAAGCTTTGCTGCAGAGGTATTACATCTATCTTTAAATCAGCGCAATACTTTATAAATGAGATCACCTCTTCTTTGGTGTATGCGTACCTGTTAGGGATAAGCGGATGCTTTTGAAACGGAAAAGTGGCCTCCCATTCCATTATGATAGTGTTTATGCCTTCCTTGCTCAATTTCAGTGCAAAGGCTTTTAGGGCGTCCATAGTCATTACCTGCACGCGCAGATCGATGTGAAACCCTCTTACCACGAATTGATCTGGTGCAGCCGCCATCTGAGCGGTTAACTTAAGGGTTGTAACTATTGACAGTATGAAAATGATAATTCCCTTTTTGAACATCGTAAAGCTGATTGAGGGGATGGTTATAAATATGGCTTTTCGAAATTACTAAAAATGGTAACGTCACAGCCTAATATTTAAACATTGTGACAGGTATATGGATAGTGTTGATATTCAGTTTTCAGTCTCGCATTATATCCACGATGTAAATTTAACTTTTAATATATTAATTATATTAAAAATATATTTTTAAGTATATTTGAAATCAATTAACAGTATTATTTAAACTGTCAGTTAGTAGTCAATTAAACGATAAAAGCAGGTATAGCGCAAGGCCAGCCTGCTTTTGCTATTTAAAAACATTTTACTTGTTTTTAACCACAGAGATAAAGAGGACGCTGAGCCTGTCACTTCAATAAAATTATATCTTAAGATAGATCTCCGTGTTCACCGCATCTTCCCTCTGCGTTTCTGTGGCTAAACAAGATCATTTAATAACCAGCAGTCCATTTGTTCCGTACGCCTTTAAGTTTTTTGAGGATGTAAAGTTATTTAAATCTATAGTTGCCATATAGTCTTTGGCGTGGGAAACATAGGCTTTTGAGCCGTTTACCTGCACGTTTATAGGCGTATCGCCGGTTTCTATGCGGTGTACAACATTGCCCGTTGAGGAATCTATTACCAGTACAACGCTATCAAACGGTGCAGGGGCCAGGATGTATTTCTGATCTTCAGTTATATTGGAGTAAAGTATCAGACCGGCTTTAAGCTGCAGGTTACTGAAATGCCTGATGACGGACAAATCAGTTTTCGAAAGCAGGAAGATTTCATTTTTGCAGGACGCTACCAGCCATTTTTTGGCAACCAGCAACCCGCGTACCGGCGTAGGCAGACCGGCATGTTGCAATACTGCGCCGGATCCGGGGTCAATACGATAAACTCCGTTTTGACCAGACATTAGCCATAGCGTATCGCCCTTAGCCGTAAACCAGAAATTGTGCGTGCCTTTGGGTAAGGTAAAAAGGCGCTTTAACTTGTAATTCCCTGTGCTGAAAACCCGCATGGTATCGCCGCCGATCTCAGTATTTACAAAAAGCTCACCATGCTGTGGCCTGATTTTAATACCATGCGGCCCGTTATGTGCAGAGGTATCTCCGCCTGTATAAATATACCCGGTAACCTTTCCTTTAAACGGGTCGAAGGTAGTTACGGTGTTACCAGTCTTGCCGATCTTCAGGTCATAGTCCTCCAAACCGAAATTGCTTATAAAACATTTTTTAGTAGCCGGGTCGTAGGTAATTTCGTGGGATTTAAATGGGATTCCCGCCTGAGCAATTTTGATATTATTATCAAGATTAAAAACAACCACTGAGTCGCGGTATTGTTGTACGGCCACCAGTTTTGTTTGCGCCATAGCCATATTTCCAATGGCAAGCATTACGGGAAGGAGTATATTTTTCAAAATAATTGCTGTTAAGGTTGAACTAAATTAGCAAAAATTATCAACGTAAGTTCCCCGAATATGTGCTGGCTATAAACGAAGAAAGAGCTCCGCAGGAACTCTTTTCGCATAGGTAGATGGATGTATGATGATCAGGCAGCCTGTTTGATGGCAGCCTGTTTACTGTGCTGGGCTTTAAAACGTTCTAAATCCTGTTGCAATAATGCTTTTAATTCAAGGTCGATTGATTTAAGTATTACGGTGGTTTTAGCTGAAGTTTTCATAGTTTCTGTTTTTTAGTTGTTTGCCATATTGCCAACATTGTGCCATAGTCACAGTAAAGTCATGCAAATACCGTTTAAGCGCTTCATAATTATAAAAAAACACGCTTTAAATGATTTAAAGCGCGTTTTTAGGGTAAAAGCGCTGTTTATTGTGCTGTGCGCAGTGTATAGAAGAGTGTACACTTTTATAGAAACTAAGAAGTCTTCTAAAAATTCAAGATTTTAAAATAACATCTCATTCGGCGGGGTCAACCCTTTCAGGCGGATATAAACGGTGGTTTGCCCCCGGTGGTGTGTTTGGTGCTCAAATGCTTTTCCAAACATTTCAAACCTGCTCAATTCATATTTATCGAATTTAACTTTTTCCTGTAGTTGTTCAGGCGACATGGCTTTCAGCGTAGCAATCACATAATCGTAGCTATCCATCACAGCTTTGGTTGTAGCTTCCTTAGTTTGAGCCACGGTCTTTTCAGCCGAATAATCTTTACCCATCGGGCTTGGTTTTCCTGTAGCAATGCCGGTTAAAAAGTAGCCTCCATCCGCCAGGTGCAGCATTTGCTGGGCAAAAGTGCGCATTTCAGGTGTGGGTTTTAATGCATAGCCGTCTTCGGGCATAGCGTCCAAATAAGCTTTAGTGTAGGTTTTTGCACGGGTAAACTCATCAACAAGCTGCGACGGTGTAAATTGTGCACGAAGGGCTGTGCAGGCAAACATTGCCAGCATGGTCAGCAATAATGATACTCTTTTCATAGTTTTGGTTTATGTGATTTATAATTTCCGGAGATTTTGTCGTGAAAGGGGCTGATTGCTTACAGGGAAGCAATAATTAAAGCTAAAAAATTAATATGTTATTTCATAGGGTCTTGTCGGGTCAATTTGGCGAAAAGATCAGCGTGCTGCGGATAAAGCACTGTCAGTTGTTCCTTCACCGCCATTTCAAATTCGGTGAATTCAAAACCGGGCGCCACTGCGCAGCTTACCAGGGTAAAGCTACTTTTTGAAGGAATTTCGGCAGCAAACCATAGTCCTGCCCTAACTACCACCGACAGGTTGCCAGTTGATTCGTCAGAAAGTTCAAGCGTTAAATGCTCTTCGTTTTCATCAATTACATGGATATGCAGCGGCGCGCCTTTATGAAAATACCAGATCTCGTCTGAAGCGATACGATGAAACCCCGAGAAATCTTCACCTTCCAAAAGATAGTAGATGGAAGTACAAGCTCTTTTTGTAAGCAGCGAGGGTGGCCGCATCACTTCAGTTTCCGACCGGAAAACTTCCTTATAAAATCCGCCCTCGGGATGAGGCTGCAATTGAAGTTGATTTATCCAGTATGATGCGGTTTGTTCCATGGGCTCTATTCAAACTTAGTTTTATTCAGGCAAATTACTTTCTCACACCGGCACTTCTATGTCAGCCATTGGCCTTTTCTTTTCTGCCAGCAACAATACAATCAGCAAAAACAAGCCAAGTGCAAAGAAGCAATCCAGCGTCAGCGCTGAGTTGCGCATCTCATGGGTCTGCGCCTCAACAAATGCAAAGGCAAACAGGCCGACAACTATCGATAGCTTTTCCGTCACATCGTAAAAGCTGAAAAAAGAAGCGGTATCCGGGATATTTGGCGGCAGGTATTTGGAATAAGTAGAACGTGACAGCGACTGTACACCACCCATCACCAGACCTACGACAACGGCGGCGACATAAAACTGCTTAACCGTTGTTACGAAATACACGCAGCAGCATATCACCGTCCAAATCGCCACCAGGCCTATCAGCGTTTTAACGTTACCATATTTTTCCGATGATTTAGAGGTGATCAAAGCGCCAACTACGGCCAGTAATTGTATTACCAGGATAATGGGGATCAGCGAATCATCATTCATATGCAGCTCCTTAGCGGCAAAGTTGGCGGCCACCAGCATAATGGTTTGCACGCCTACCGAATAAAAGAAAAAGGCCCCTAAAAATCGTTTTAATAACGGCATTTGCCTTACTTTATTGAATACTTTCGCCAGCTCTTTAAACCCGCCGGTAAAAACGTTGTAATTATGCGAGCCGGCGTTCGGAACACCCTTGGGTAATTTCAGGAAGGGAATTATAGCAAATCCTATCCACCAGATAAATACAATCAGAAAAGAAATGCGTGCAGCCATATCATCCGTCACTCCAAATGTTTTCGGGAATTCAATGGGAATAAGGCAAAGCACCTGCACTACAACACTGCCGATAAAGCCATATATAAAACCTTTTGCGCTTACTGCATCCTGCTGGTCGACCGTGGCGATCTGCGGCAGGTAGGAGTTATAAAACACAAATCCTCCGCAATAGCCTATCGACGCCAACGCATAGCATATTAAAGGCGTTTCCAGTGGTTTTCCCTGCTGTAAAAAAAACAAACCGGCGCAGGCCAGGCTACCCATCCATGTAAATAACTGAAGATATGACTTCTTGGCCCCGCGGTAATCGGCGATCGAAGTTAATATCGGCAATAATGCCACCACAACCAGGTACGAAAATGCGAGAATATAGGTTGATAATACGGTATTTACATACTGATGCCCGAAAAAGTTAACCATATTCCCGTTTTTGGGGTTAGCGGTTATTGCAACAAAATAGGCGGGAAATATGGTGGAGATGATCACCATATTATAAGATTGATTAGCCCAATCGAACATGCACCATGCCCAGATGGTTTTCTTATTATTTTTTTCTTCCATTAAGGGGCTAAAATAAGTAAATGGAGGTGAAAGCTGAAAGGTAAAAGGCGAAAGGTTTAAGGTTAAAGGTAAAAGGTAAACGTTATTATCCTGGCTGCTTATTAAAGCGCCGGGTGGAAACGGGTGCTAAGGTGCGTTGCATACGCCTTAACAAAGCGATTACTTACCATAAATGGCGACCCTCGTGGGCGTATAGAATACGCCCTGCCATAGAAATGCTATTTTTCTATATCTCCTTCACATCGGTTGCCTTTACCCAACCCTCGCTACCATTGGCAAGCTTTATTTTAATCCAGTCGTTGCTCTCATCCAAAATATCAAGCCTGGTGCCTTCGTGGATAACAAACAAGGTTTTGGCCTTTTCAACCGGGCCGCTGTTGACATTAACCGTACTGCTGAAAACTATGGCCTCCCGGTGATTACTAAAATAACTCACTTGCATACCAGCCATAAATATGGCAATTAATCCAAGGATGAAGGATGACATCGCTGCATAGAAGGATGTTTTCTTTATAGAAACCGACGTAGTAAAGAAATACCAAATCAGCAAGCCTGAACCGCCCAGCACCAACAGAACGCTGATCCAACCCAGCGCATTTGCTGATATTGCCAGGATAAAATCGCGCCACCACCTGGTGATAAAAAACTCAGGGGCCTCGTCTATTTTATCTGTGGTTTTAAGATTGACGTATTTGATATTGAAATTGATATCCTCATCGCCGGGCGAAAGCTTGTGCGCCTTGCCGTAATAAAGCAAGGCCGAAGGTATGTCGCCGTTTTTATAGCTGGCATTGCCCATGTTAAAATACAATGATGCAGATTCATAGCCTTCATCAACAACTTTTTTATAGCTGTCCAGTGCTTCCTTGTACTGCCCTTTATTATAGCTGGCATTACCAGCAGCAAAAAGCGCCTGTACCTGGTCGGCGCCGAATGACAGCGAAGGGATAACAACAGCCAATAATATGTACAATATCCTCTTCATCGTATTAAATTTTATTTTCAATATCGCTGATGATCCCTTTAGCCTTTTCAAACACTTCCTCTTTGGTAATATGCGTTACCGGTGCAAAACGGGCCATCTCGCATAGGTCCAGCGTTTCCAACACCCGGTTTACCAGGACTTCATCTGGCAACCTTGCATTTAATGTTGTGGCGATGTTCTCCCTGTTAAGGTTGGCATAGGGGATGTTCAGCTTATCGCTTAAATAGCCATACATTCCTTTAAACACGTCTTCGTAAAATAAGGCAGTGTTATTAGCCTGTAACTGTTTTTGCGCGTTGGCCATGTGTTTGGCGGCTATTCTACTTGCACGCCTATTTTTTACGGCTACGATATCGCTATTAAACTTCATCATCCGGTTGCGGTAATTAAACGCTGCAATACATGCAACCGGCCCCAGTAACAGCAGCAGGTAAAACGGTATAGAACCAAAAAAACCGTCGCCGTTTTTAGCAAGACCCGTGTCATTAGTTTTTATATAACGGATATCCTTATCCAGCATTTTAATATCCTGCTTATTCTCGCCTGCAAGCGCAGTAACGTTACTTTCAGCTACACCTTTATTCACCTTAATTTTGAATGCTTTGGATGCAACTGTATAATACCGGTTAGTAGCCGGATTAAAGTAGGAGAATTTTACCGGATCGATGGTGTATTCCCCTTCGTGGCGCGGTATCAGCAGGTAATTATAAAAGCGGCTGCCCGAAACGCCACTCAGCCTTTCGGTGGTGGAATCGGTAATTTTGGGGTCGTATTTCTCAAAATCAGCCGGAAAATTCACGTTAATTGTATTCAATAATTTGATATTCCCTGCACCCGTAATCCTCACCTTATAATTCAAGGTCTCGTTAGCCTTAAGTTCTTTTCTGTCTACAGATGTTTCTATGTTGAAAGTGCCTACCGCACCGGTAAAGCTGTCCGGCTTGCCTGTTTCCGGCAAGGGTTTTACATGAATAACGACAGGGGTGCTCTTAGCCACATACTTTACCTGCTTAAATGAGCCGCCGAAAAACTGGTCCATGATATCGCGCGATTGCACCGGCTGCCGCACCAAAAAGGTCATCTGGAAGGGATCGATAGTAATGTTACCACTGTGTTCGGGAAACAGGATGGTCTGCTTGATGTCGGCAGTATTATATTTCTGGCCCTTGTAGGTCTCCACCTTCCACTGCACCTGCTGTTGCTGCTGGGGCTTGTTAATATCCTCATTCCAAAACCCGGTTAAATCAGGCACCTTATCTACCCGGCTGTCATCAATGCCAATGCGGGTGTACAGTCTGAAGTTTACAGTGAGTTGCTGACCCTGGTAAACATCTGTCTTATCAACCACCGCTTTTAAGAATATATTTTTGGCGATATCACCCGATGCCGTCTCGATTGTCCCCTCGCTTCCAGCTTGCTGAGCAGCGCCCTGGGGCACCGGTCTTCCCTTAACCACCTTAATTTTCAGGCTGCCGGTGGTATATTTTTTCCCATTTACCACACAGGTAGCAGGGCCTATTGTAAACTCGCCCTCCTTCACCGCCATTAAAATATAACTTAGAGAGGCCGTAACGGTTGTATTGCCATTAATCGACTCCATGCTGGTCGACTGGTTAGGTCCGGACAATACCTGAAAGGCGCTGAATGCCGGCGGATTAAAATCGCTTGCATTGCCATTCACCGTAAAGTCAACCTGGAACTGTTCGCCTGTACCTACCGTGGTTTTGCTTGCCTGGGCAGTAAACTTCACCTCCTGGGCCAGCAGGGCGCCTGTCCAAAACAGTAATAAAATCAATATGGAGTACTTGGGTTTCATTATTTTTAGTTGCAGAGGTTATAGTAGTTGCAGAAGTTGCAGAAGTGACAGATTGGAGCCTAACCTTTAAAATCACTGCAACGCTTACAACTTTTCCAACCAACACCTACCAATCCTTCTCTATGTGCATTCTTGCACCTTTTAGTTTCTTATTTTTTAGTTTATCCTGGGTCTGCTTTTCGTCATTGTTCAGAGCGTCGAGCATACGTTGGGCATCTTCTTTTGATATTTTGTTTGGCTGTTGTTGTTGGTCTTTATTGTCCTTTTTGTCCTGTCCGTTTTTGTTCTGATCTTTTTTATCGTCCTTCTTGTCCTGGTTTTTATCCTGGTTCTTGTTATCCTTGTTTTTGTCGTTCTTCTTGTCGTCCTTGTTATCCTTCTTATCGTCTTTATTGTTCTTTTTATCCTTATTGTTTTTGTTGTCCTTGTTCTGCTTTTGCTGCTCTTTCAGCTTTTCCTGGGCATATGCAAGGTTATAGCGGGTCTGGTCATCTTTCGGGTTGTTTAGTAAAGCCTTTTTATAAGCTTCTATACTCTCCTCCAGTTTTTTGTTTTCCAGGTACGAATTACCCAGGTTATGGTAAGCCTGCGCCGCCATTTTTTTATCGCCCGAAGTTGCCAGCTGGTTAAACTGCTGCCCGGCTTCTTCAAATTTCTTTTGCTTATATAGCGCATCGCCGAGGTTAAAACTGCCCGGCGAGTTTTTATTCAGTCGGGCCGCCTTACGGTATTTCGCCTCGGCTTCGGTATATTTTTTTTGCTCATAAAGCTGGTTGCCTTTATGCACCAGGTTTTTATCCTCCTGCGCCATCAGCAACGAAGCCTGTATCAAAAATAATAAGCAAATAATCAGCTGCCTCATATCTTCTTCACCTCAAATAATTTCAAATTACTTAAACGCTGGCTCTTGCGGTTCGATATAAAAAACTCTATCACCAGCAGTAAAAATGCTATTGCGAGTAGAAACTGGAACCTGTCCTCAAAGTCCTTAAAGCTTTTGGTGTCAACGGTTTTACGCTGGATCTTATCTATCTGCGACATTACAATGCCCAGCCCGCTGTTGGCATTGGTGGCACGCACATAAGCGCCGTTGCCGGCTGCGGCAATTTCCTTACCCATGTTCTCGTCCAGCTTACTCATGATGGTGTGGCCGGCGCTATCTGTGTGAAAGCCAACTTGTTTTCCGTTTTGATAAATTGGAATGGGCGCCCCACCCGGCGAACCAACACCGATCACATGCACGCTGACATCTTTATCTGCGGCATCTTTAGCTGCGGCAACGGCATCGTCCTCGTGGTTTTCACCATCTGTAATAATGATCATAGCCTTGCCGGTGCCATTCTTAAAATCAAACGACTTTATGCCCAAATCTATCGCCGCGCCGATTGCCGTACCTTGTGTAGGCACCATATTGGTGTTGATGGTATTTAAAAACAGCTTAGCCGCCGAATAATCTGTGGTTACGGGCATCTGCACGTAAGCATCACCGGCAAAAACTATCAGGCCAATACGGTCGCCATGCAGGTTATCGATCAGCTGGGCCAACGCACGCTTGGCGCTTTCCAAACGGTTTGGCGCTAAATCCTGCGAAAGCATACTGTTCGATACGTCAAGCAGTATCATTAAGTCGGCACTTTTGCGTTTTTCCTCCTCCATGCGCGATCCAAGTTGCGGGTCAGCAGCGCCGATAACAAGCAACCCAAACGCAATAGTAAATAAGATAAACTTAAGCCAGGGACGCGAAAACGATACATCCGGTATCATCTGGTTCACTACGCCCCTGTCTCCAAGCGACTTTACAGCCTTTGTCTTCCATCTGCTTACTACGATAAAGAGCAGGATGAACGCCGGGATTAAAAGCAATCCCCATAAATATTCTGTATGTGCAAAACGTAGCATATTATGTTAAAGCCCCCTTAAACACTGTATTTTTCAATACAAATTCCAGTAATAAAAATCCCAGGGCAATCAATGCAAACGGGAAAAACAATTCCGTTTTTTTATGATACTGGGTTACATCAATTTTAGCTTTTTCCAGTTTGTCTATCTGCTCGTAAATATTTTTCAGCGTTTGGTTGTTGGTAGCCCGAAAGTACTTCCCGCCGGTGGTTTCAGCAATTTTAGTCAGCGTACCTTCATCAACATCTACCGGGACCCGCTGATATTGTATGCCCATCGGTGTTTGAACCGGATATGGCGCCATTCCGCGTGTTCCCAAACCCACGGTGTAAACCCTGATGCCAAACTGTTTGGCTATCTCGGCAGCGGTTATCGGCGGTATGGAGCCGGTGTTGTTTGAGCCGTCGGTAAGTAATATAATTACTTTACTCTTGGCATCGCTCTCCTTCAAACGGTTAACGGCAGTAGCCAAACCCATGCCTATAGCGGTACCATCGTCGATCATGCCATTTTTAATGTCTTTAAACAGATTGATCAAAACATCATGGTCAATGGTAAGCGGGCACTGTGTAAAGCTTTCGCCGCTGAAAATCACCAGGCCAATACGGTCATTGGGACGGTTCTTTATAAAGTCTATAGCGATATTCTTACCCGCCTCCATACGGTTGGGCGTAAAATCCTCGGCCAGCATACTGCCCGATATATCCGAGGCAATTACAATATCGATACCTTCGGTCGTGCTATTCTGCCAGCTTAACGACGATTGCGGGCGGGCAATGGCGACTATTAATGCAGACAACGCCAGGCAGCGTAATACAATACCCGAATGGCGAAACACCGGCAACAAACTTTTTTTCGGTACGGCAAACCCTTTTACCGCCGATAGCGACAAATAACCATACAGCTTTCTTTCGCGCCAGATGTACCAGCCGGCAATCACCGGGATGAGTACAAACAGCCAGAAAAAACCCGGGTGCGCAAATTCAATTCCTTTAAACATGCTCCGCACCTCCTTCCGCCGCCTGCGGCTGCAATTGCGCCGTCTCCTGCGTTTTATGCACAAAGGCAATGGCGTTTTCCATGCTCAGCTCATTATCGACCGGCAGTGGTTTAGCTTTGGCAAACTTCACCAGATCTGCCAATGTTAAAACCTCATTCAGCTTAATCCGGTACTCGTTGGAGATAGCCATGTGTTTTAACGACGCGATAATTTCCTCAGTAGTCCGCTCATGGGTTTTTATGTCGTAGCGTCTTTCCAGATACTCGCGCAAAATGTCAGTTAGCTCACTGTAGTATTCCTTTACGGCTTCTTGCTGCCAAAGCTTGCGTTCGCGCAATTGCTGTAGTTTGGTGAGGGCTATAACATGTGCCGGCACGGCTGGTTCAATTACTTTAACCTCATCTGTCGCTTTGGGCCGTTTCTTTAAATAAAGGTACAGGTAAATGCCACCTCCGATAACAACCAGCCCAAGCAATATCCACCATTTGTGATCCTTTAACCAGTCAAAAAAAGTATAACTAACCGCTATGGGTTGTTTGATGTCGTAAATTGCCTTGGTGGTATCTACTTTTACGGTTTGTACCATCAGCGTTAATTGAGGCGTAGTAAGCACGCCCGCTGATGAGCCAATATTATAAGATGGTATAGTATAAGTTCCCTGGTCGAACGAAGTAATTGTATAACTTTTTATTACTGTGATCCGGCCTTTATTGTCCTTTTCAACAATGGTATCCATCCGGCTGCTCACAATCGGCACCTTGCCGCTGATGGTATCGGCCAGGTTCGGGAAGTTAACTTTTTCCTTAGCGGGCTGATGAACAATCAGGCGCAGCTTGGTTTGGTCGCCTATGCGGATGGTCAGGCTGTCCAGTTTGGCATCGGCGGTTATATTTTGGGCGGATGCATTGATAGTGGATCCGCTTAGCAGAAGTATAAAAACCAGGAAATTATAAAAACGATTACTCTTCATTATCTCTTCTTTCCCCGTTTTTTAAATAATGTCATTAAAGGTTTAACATAGGACTGATGTGTGCCGATATCCCCGGTATCCACCCCCGTGCGGCTAAACACATCTTTCAATGCTGCATTACGGTTTATAGCGTTCGCTTTAAAGGCATTGCGAATGCTTTTATCGCTGGTATTTACCCAGGTAACCATACCAGTCTCTTCGTCCTTTACAGGGATAAGGCCAAGGTCGGGGAACTCCTCCTCGTGCTTATCGTAAAGGCGCAGCGCGATGATATCATGCTTCTTGTTTGCGATTTTAAGTTCATTTTCAAAAGCCGGGCTCATAAAATCAGAAATGATGAATGCAGTGCATTTCTTTTTGATAACGCTTGTAAAATATTTCAGTGCGCCGGCGACATCTGTGCCTTTATTATCCGGCGTAAAATCAATCAGTTCGCGGATAATCATCAGGATATGGCTCCTGCCTTTTTTGGGCGGAATGAATTTTTCGATCTTATCGCTAAAAAATATCACCCCTACTTTATCATTATTCTGTATCGCCGAAAACGCCAGCACCGCACAAAGCTCTGTAGCCAGTTCCTGCTTCAATTGCGACTGTGTGCCGAAATTTCCCGAGCCGCTCACATCCATCAGCAGCATAACGGTCAACTCGCGCTCCTCGTCAAACACCTTTACGTAAGGGTGATTGAAGCGCGCGGTAACATTCCAGTCAATAGTGCGGATCTCGTCACCCAGCTGATATTCGCGCACCTCGCTAAAGGCCATACCGCGCCCCTTGAAAGCAGAGTGATATTCGCCCGAAAATAGGTGATTGCTCAGCCCCCGGGTCTTTATCTCAATCTTCCGGACTTTCTTTAACAGCTCTTTGGTGTCTTTAGCCATATGTCCCTCTATATCTCCCCTAAAGGAGAGACTTTGAAAATTAATTCTTTAAATTGTAACAGTCAAAAATTTATGCTACGGCTGCAGATTGTCTGCTGACAACTGCCAACTTATTCCCTACGGTACTTCTACCGCATTTAAAATACCTGTAATAATATTTTCTGAGGTCATGTTTTCGGCTTCGGCTTCGTAGGTGAGACCTATCCTGTGGCGCAACACATCGTGGCTGATCGCCCGGACGTCTTCGGGAATCACGTAGCCTCTGCGTTTTATAAACGCATAAGCCTTTGCAGCCAGCGCCAGGTTGATACTGGCCCTTGGCGATGCGCCGAAACCGATGAGGTTTTTATAATTAGCCAGTTTATATTGCTCAGGATAACGTGTTGCGAAAACAATGTCGACGATATATTGCTCGATCTTTTCGTCCATATATACGTCCTTCACCGCTTTGCGTGCCCGGATGATGTCTTCAGGCTTGATAACCGGGTTCGGTTTGGTCATTCCCTGCGGGGCGATGTTAGAGCGAATGATGCGTTTTTCTTCTTCCTTATTTGGATAACCGATAACCACCTTCAGCATAAAACGGTCTACCTGCGCTTCGGGCAGCGGATAGGTTCCCTCCTGCTCTATCGGATTTTGTGTCGCCAAAACCAGGAAAGGGCTGGGAAGCTGGAAAGTATTGTCGCCAATGGTAACCTGGCGCTCCTGCATGGCTTCGAGCAATGCGCTCTGGACCTTTGCCGGGGCGCGGTTAATCTCATCCGCCAATATAAAGTTAGAGAACAGAGGGCCTTTACGTACAATAAACTCTTCCTTCTTCTGGTTGTAGATCATGGTGCCTAATAAATCCGCAGGCAACAGGTCGGGCGTAAATTGGATACGGCTAAAATCTGCCTGTATCGCTTTCGACAAAGTATTAATGGCGAGTGTTTTAGCTAACCCCGGCACGCCTTCCAATAGTATATGACCATCTGCCAGCAAACCTATTAACAAACGGTCAACCATATATTTCTGCCCCACAATCACCTTATCCAACTCCATTTTCAGGATATCGATAAAAGCGCTTTCCTTTTGGATCATCTCGTTCAGTGCCCTCATGTCAACCGAGTATAACGAACTGCCTGTTACTGCATCCACAGAAGAATGCCCATTGTTACTATTTATATCTTCCATTAAATGATTTTTAATTTTGGTAGGCAAACTTAAACAGATACGGAATTTTTTGCGACAAAAATGTTAAGGTTAAATGTTAAAATTTGTTAAAAGTAGCATTATAGCTGGCCTGAGCTAAGTAATTGGGGACTAAAAATTATTAAAAAAGTGATTTTGACCCAGGCAGCGGCCTTGCAAAAGCGTCAAAGCAATGGCGGCATTATAAGCCCCTCAGGCGCCTGCCTAAAAACATAAATGGCATACCGGTTAAGCTATGCCATTGTGAGAGATTAAAGTTGATTAATGAAATATGCTGATAATATCTTTATCGCAATTTGTACACTCCGGCAGTAAGATTAGTAGGCCGGAAAGTGTAGAAATTATGCCGGGTATGTTTTGTACGCAAGGTAAAAAAACACCATATCGCCGCTCGTTGCCAGCAAGATATGCCCGAAATTAATGTAGGGGTAAGTGGTTACCGCCAGGTAGCCCAGCAGGCCTAAACCTAAAAATGCAATCAGCAAATACAAAGCCCTGAATCTTGTACTCATAAGTAATCGTAATAAAGTGTTACCATAAAACCAATCCCGCCCCGCTCATTTTATTTATCAAATCAAAAAGACGAACAACTTTACAACCGGTCTGTAATTGAAAAGCAAGATGCCATAATCATACCATGTTTATCCTGATTTAATACTGACCTAACAGATGGCAGCACTACAACTAGTGGAAATACTTCTCAATTAGCTAATAATATAATTTACGAGAAAATTATTTTCTTTTAAATAAATAATTCGTTACTGATAACTGTAAAATTGTTTATAACTCAATTGTTATCAACATCATTTGTTACGGGCGTTCGCTGTACTCTGCAAATATCGCCGCGGTTATTTATCCCCAACTAAATTCCCCGATAGCCTCATTTCAATTCCCCACCAACTACAGAAACAGTAAGGGATAGTTCAAATTCCGCAAATCCCTATATTAGGCTCGTAAACCAAGAGACTTTTATTATGAACGTTGAACAACATAGAATTGACGAGCTCAATCAACCTGAACTCGCCGCTCACCAACGTAAACTTCATTTTTTAGCACCTGATATACCAGCATTTGATAAGGTGATGAACAATCTGCAAGCTTTTAACGTGGCTATCCCAAGTTGGGCGCTTGGAACAGGCGGTACACGGTTTGGCAGGTTTTCCGGCGGGGGCGAACCGCGTAGCTTAGAGGAAAAAATTGAAGATGTGGGGGTTATACAGGCGCTGAATAGATCGGGCAATTCTATTTCGCTCCATATCCCCTGGGATATTCCGGAAAATGCGGCGTCAATAAAAGCATTGGCGGCGCAAAAGGGACTGCACTTTGATGCCGTAAACTCTAATACCTTTCAGGACCAGCCCAATCAAAAACTTAGCTATAAATTCGGTTCGCTGCATCATGTGGATAAGGCTGTACGCAAGCAGGCCATCGAACATAATATTGAAGTGATTAAATATGGTGTTCAGCTGAATTCAAAGGCTTTATCAGTTTGGTTATCGGATGGTTCTAATTTCCCCGGCCAGCTTAACTTCAGGCAGGCGTTTCAAAACACACTCGAAAGCCTGCAGGAAATTTACGCCGCGTTGCCTGATGATTGGAAAATGTGGATAGAATATAAACCCTTCGAGCCGAATTTTTACTCTACTACTATCGGCGACTGGGGACAGTCGCTGCTGCTAGCCAATAAGCTCGGCAGCAAAGCTTCAACACTTGTGGACCTTGGCCACCATCTGCCCAATACCAATATTGAGCAAATCGTTTCGTTATTGCTGATGGAAGGCAAGCTGGCCGGTTTCCATTTTAATGATTCAAAATATGGCGATGACGACCTGACGGTCGGCAGTATAAACCCATACCAGTTGTTCCTTATATTTAATGAGCTGGTTGAAGGGATGGATGCACGCGGTATGACACATGCTACCGATATTGGCTGGATGATCGATGCCTCGCATAATGTAAAAGATCCGATTGAAGATCTGCTGCAATCCGTCCAGGCCATAAAGCTGGCTTATGCGCAGGCTTTAATTGTAGACCGCAAAGCCTTAAAAGCGGCGCAACAGGAAAATGATGTTACCCTGGCACAGGAAATATTGCAGCAGGCATACCGTACGGATGTTCGTCCGCTGGTTGCAGAGGCAAGTCTGCGGAGTGGCGGCGCGCTGAATCCAATAAATGTTTACAGGCAGCTGAAGGTGAGAGAAAATTTGATTAAGGAGCGGGGATCAAAGACGGTAGCGACGGGGTTGTAGATAATGAAATGCGCCGTAGAAAAATGTTAAGTTAAGGGAAACTGCAGCTCGCCCTCTTTACGCGCAGCGAAGGGAAAAAAATAATCTTAATCTACGATATCGTTCTACGGATATTGTACAAACAGATAATGAAATTTTCGTAAGTTTTATGAGTGCCAGACCGGTAATAGTTGTATTTGACGTTGGTAAAACCAACAAGAAGCTTTTTTTATTTGATGAGAACTACCAGATAGTTTTCGAAAAGTCTGCGCGTTTTATCGAAACGGTTGATGAAGATGGTTTTCCCTGCGAAAACCTGGAGAGCCTGCGCTTGTCGGTATTCGATTCACTGAGTGAGGTTTTCCGGCTTAAGGAGTTCAATATCAAGGCCGTCAATTTCTCATCATACGGGGCCAGCTTTGTATATGCGGGTGAAGACGGCAAGCCGGCAGCACCGTTATATAACTACTTAAAACCCTATCCCGTTGAGCTTAGCGAAAAGTTTTACAATAAATACGGCGGGGAAGAGAGCTTTAGCCTGCAAACCGCATCGCCTGTGTTGGGGAGTTTAAATTCGGGACTGCAGTTGTACCGCTTGAAAATTGAACAGCCTGAAATATTCAGCCGGGTGAAGTACGCATTGCATTTGCCGCAATACTTAAGCTTTTTGCTTACCGGTGTATATTATTCAGATCTGACCAGCATCGGCTGCCACACCGCCATGTGGGATTTTGAACACAACCGGTACCACGAATGGATACAACGCGAAGGCGTAGCTCTTAAACTGCCGCCAATTGTGCCTGCCAATAAAGTGTCGCCGCCGCTATTTCCCGGTACAAGTTATAAAATAGGCTGTGGCCTGCATGACAGCTCTGCTGCCCTTATCCCCTACCTGGTAAATTTCAACGAGCCGTTTGTACTGATTTCTACCGGCACCTGGTGCATCAGCCTTAATCCCTTCAACCATCATAGTTTAACACTGGATGAACTAAAGAAAGACTGCCTGAGCTTTTTGCAATATAAAGGACAGCCGGTTAAAGCATCCCGGTTATTTTCGGGAAATGAATATGAGCAGCAGGTAAAACGAATCGCCGAACATTTTGATGTAGACGCCATAAGGTTTCGTAACATCAACTACAATCCGGACGTCGTTAAAAAAATTAAAAAGAGTCAAACGCAGGCACGTTATGAAGATAATTTTCAAAAAGAATCTGTTTTTGCGACCAGGGATTTGGCGGGCTTTAAAAATGATACGGAGGCCTACCACCAGTTAGTGCTCGATTTAGTGAATCTGCAGGCTGCTTCTACACAATTGGTTCTAAAAAATACGCCGGTAAAAAGAATATTTGTAGACGGTGGCTTCAGCAAAAACAATGTGTTTATGAACCTGCTGGCAGCTGAATTTAGCGATCTCGAGGTCTTCGCGGCTTCGATGGCCCAGGCTTCGGCTGTTGGCGCAGCCTTAACCATTCACTCCGCATGGAATAGTAAGCAAGTACCCAATGATATTATACAATTGAAATATTTTTCGGCAGGAAGAGCAGCACCGTGATTTAAGCTAACTCCAAAAACTTCATTTTGCGAATAAAGAACAGCTTGTTCAGACTTTATTCGGGAAGCGCCGCGGCCAATAACTTGTATATTTCCAATTGTGCCTGCACAGCGGGCCTGGCGTGGGTTACCGGAAGGTTTCTCAAGTTTTCATCCAATATAACTGCCTGCACATTATCGGCCAGCTGGATGTTGATCATATCTATAATCTCCTTTTTTATCGTCTCATCGTACACCGGAAAACAAACCTCGATGCGGTGATAAATATTCCGGTTCATCCAATCAGAGGAACCGAGGAATACTTCCGGATTACCGCCATTATTGAAGACAAAGACCCGCCCGTGCTCCAGGTAGCGGTCAACAATGCGCCTTATGGTTATATTTTCACTCATGCCCTTTACGCCGGGAATGAGACAGCATATACTTCGTACAATCAAATCGGTTTTCACTCCCGCTTGTGAGGCTTCATACAATTTATTGATCAGTACACGCTCCTCCAGGTTATTTACTTTTATTATCATACCGGCGGGCTTGCCTGCTGTTGCATTTTCAATCTCCCGGTCAATCAGTTCAATAAACTTAGACTGCAAATTAAACTGAGCTACAAGCAAATGTTTAAACTCCAGGCGCCTTTTTTCCGACGGCTTTTCGCGTTTGCCCAGGAACATGAAAACCAGCTCCATTTCGCGCAGCAAGCCTCTGTTAGTGGTGAATAAAATATGGTCGGTATAGAATTTTGCAGTCGATTCATTAAAATTACCTGTTGCCAACAGCCCTGCGTACGCCATCCTGTCGCCTTGCCTGGTTTTTACAATAGCTATTTTGGCATGTACCTTTAGCTGCCTAACACTGTAGACGATCTTTATCCCCGCCTCCTTCATCTTTTTCGCCCATTTTAAATTATTGGCTTCATCAAACCGGGCTTTCAGTTCAACCATTACCTGCACATATTTACCATTCCTGGCAGCGCTTATTAATGCATTTACAATCCGCGAATCGCTGGCCACGCGGTAAAGCGTAATATAGATCTCCTCTACGTTGGGGTTAATCGCCGCCTCATTAAAAAAGCGCAATACGGAGTTGTAGCTCTGATACGGCGTATGAATGATCATATCGCGCCCCTTATCAAAAAAGTCATCACGGACTGATGGCTTCCACTCATTGTATTGCAGCCTGACATCGTTAACGGGCAGGGAAAAAAAATCCTTTAAATTATGATATTTGCCTCCTTGCGTAGCGCTGGCATTTTGAAGACAAAGTTCCTGTGTTAGCACTTGCAGCATCCGCAAAGGTATCTCTGCATCGTACAAAAAACGTGTCGCCAGGCCGAAGTCGCGTTTCTTTAGCTGCTTCTCTATTTCATCAGATAAATCGCCGGAGTATTCATCAGCCAGGTCGAGCTCGGCATCGCGTGTTATTTTTATGCTGTAGCAGCCCTTTATTTCGACGGCCGGGAATATCTTGTCAAGATTAATCCGGATAATATCATCCAGGAAAGCGATGTATGTCCGGTCATTATCCTTTACCGTAAAAAAGCGGGGCAACTCATCTGATGGTATATTAAGGAGCGCAACCTGCGGGCTACCGTCGGCCTCAATTAAATCGACAACAAAGTACAGCTTATTATTTTCGGGGAAAAAGAAATGCTCGCCGTCCAGCATAACCGGCTGCATAAAGGCCAGTATTTCGGACAGGAAATAACCTTCCGCAGCTTTTGTGATCCCATCCGGGAAAGGCCGGTGATAAAGCAACACGACGTTTTCAGTATCCAGCGCCGGGATTAACTGCTCCCTCAATATTTGCCCAAAGCGTTCCTGCTGGGCAATGATCATACTTTTGGCGGTATCTAAAATACCCCGGCGTTCGTAAGCATTTATTTCGTTACTGTCTTTTTCACCGATTTTTTGGAGCGCACGCAACACCGGCATCCGCACACGATAAAATTCATCAAGGTTTGAAGAAAAGATACTCAGAAATTTAATGCGCTCCAACAGCGGTACGGCGCTATTGGCCGCTTCCTCCATCACACGTTCATTAAATGTAAGCCAGCTTAAATCGCGGTTAAAAAAACGCCTTTCCTCCATTATTTAGCAGGTATTTCTGTTGGCACACTGCCAAAAAATGCAGAAGCGATTGCAAAGGCAATTACAGACCCAATAAGCCCGAACATGAATATGTTGTATGCGATACGCAGTAACCGGTATTTGCGGCCAAGCACCACGCCCTGCGCGTATACATCGCGGATGAGGCTACCATATAAAAAGTCCCTGTCCTCCATCATCTTTTGCATACCATAATTATAGTCATCGAGGGCAGATTTGTAAAAATTCCCAAAAAAAAGCAGGTTTACCTTTTTGTTATCTACATCCTCGCGGGTAAAATTACCGGCGGGGATTGACGGGCGTGTCGAAAGGATAGAAAACGTCATGGCCAGCAGGCTAACGGCAAGTAAAATAAAGGTGGGCCAAACCAGGTAGCCATATTCGCTTAACCGGCGAAGCAGCAAGCTGATAATTGCCGAAAGAATAATGGAATTAACCGTTATCATTATATGCGCCTTATTATCAGCCATATCGCTCAGGCGCTGATGATTGCTGGAACTGATCCTGAACATTGTTTCAATGCCCTTCTCAGGCTTTTCCTTCTCCTTTTTCTTTTTTTCTGATTTCGATTCTTCAGTCTTGGGTGCATGATATTCCTCAATTATCGTCGCCCCGTACTTTATATCGCCAGATGGATGTGCCAAAGCCTTATCTTCCTTATTTTTTTCTTTCTCACTCTTCTTTTGCTCTTTTTCCAGCCGTTTTTTTAAATACTTAATATTTTGCTGCTTACCGTCATTTAGTAATAAGCGGCAATAATCGGTGTGGTAAGTATGGTTTTCAACAAATGCTATTGATTTTTCAAGCCAATGCGCTTTGCTGATATCTGCATTGTGCAGCAGCCGTACCTCCTTAAAAAGCAACTTGTCTTTTTCTTTAAAATCGCCGGTGCCCAAGTGAAACAGGTCGGCGTCGCAAATAATCTGCTCTAAAAGGTTAGCGGGCATTTGCGGCATCCTGGTGGCCATAATACAGCTTTTAATGGCATCCAGATGTTTTTTATCAAGCTGCTTCTCCCCAAAAAATGCCATAGCCAGTTCTGCTCCTTTTTCCTCATGCACCTTTACATCCACCATGTATCCAAGGTCATGAAACCAGGCCGCGGCCATCACTACAAAAAAATCATCGTCGGCAAGCTGGTAATGATTGGCAATTTTGATAACCGCCCCGGCAACGTCTTCGGTATGTTCGCGGTTATGGTACAGCAGGCTCGATGTATCGTGGCTTTTGTAGAAACTTAATACATACTCTTGTCCCTGCTCCAGTAAATGCTGATAATTCATAGTTATGCCGAAAGATTAATGCAAATTAGCTTGTTTTGTGGTTGATTATAATTGCCATTTTGCTTTGCAACGGTAAAAATAAGGAATCTATCGGCAAAAACACTCCAGGCTATATTATCAATACTTATTAAAATCTAATAAAACCCTGTACTGACAATCGTTATATAACTGTTAACAAAGTGATTTGTTTAGGCGAATTATCTGCAGGTACAGCAAGCCGGTAAATGCTAAAAAATAAAACTAATTGCCTGTTCGTTAAATTATTATAAACAAAAGGTATCTTTAATGTAATTTTGGACTCATTCGTGCGTCATCTCTTTTACGTAACTAGTTAAAAGGCAAAACATATGGTAAATTTGCATCAATAACTTTCGCTTATGCTGTTTCCGCAATTTTCTGACAATCCATTCCAGATAAACCTCTGTTTTCATAAAATAATACAGCGGCTGGAAGACGTTGCAATAAAAAATGCGGGACCTGACAGCGAAAAGGCCCGGCAACTGCTTGAAGAAATAAAACCTTTTCCGGAGTTAAGGGACGGCATTCAGAGTATTTCGCAAATAGCGGATAACGAAGCTGTAATAGCCGGTCTGCTGGCAGATATATTCCCGGCTGCACTCACATTAAATGAAATAAAGGCTGTCAGCATTCCCTACCTTGGCCTTACTTTCAACTATACCCGGCGTTTCCAAAACATATTAAATGCCGCAGGCACCTCTTTTGAATTTAATATCCGGGATTTTGATGAGCACCAGTTTTATATAATGAGCTGCAGCATTATCCTGAATGTTTTTTATGGCACCCACCTTGATTTCGGCAAGCCTTTATTTTACGACATTCCGGATGCTAAGGGGATTATAAGGCACTACCGTATTTTATACAACGCTGACTTTTTAGAGATACTGCCCACCCCAAAGTCAAAAATGCTTACCCGGGAAGACATAGACCTTTTAATAGATAACTATGATAACCTGGAGTTATGGAAAGAAAAGTTTCCGCCCAATAGCTGGATATTGAAGGGCTTTGGAATAATGACATTGATTGATGCTACGGTTGAGAATGCAGTTTCGAGTCTGAAGAGCAATCTCCTGGGTCACGCCAATCCTTTAGAGTTACAGGAAAACCTGGAGGAAATTTTCCGCTCAATTTTTAAAATACCCGATCTTGAAATAGGCTTTACAGCTTTTGACGCTGAAAACGATAAGTTTACCAATATATCGCTTGGTCAAAAAATCAAGAGCTTTATCCTGGATAGCCGCTCAGAATGTGATTGCAGGCAGGAACTGAAACCAGATTCATATAACAGCCTGCTCAGGAAGCGCTCCGCAATTATCGTATCGAAAGTATCTGAATTTGTTACTTTAAATCCGGATAGCAAATTATTAAAGCATTTTGAAGCCAAAGATATCCGGAGCTTCATACTTGCACCTGTTGTAAAAAACGATAGCCTTTTGGGGCTGCTGGAACTGGTATCGTACCGCGACCGCGAGCTTAACAGTGTAAACGCCCGGAAGCTGGAAATTGTAATGCCATTTATTGCAGATACCATCAGCCGGAAGGTTACAGAACTGCAAAACCGGATACAGGCGGTTATACAAAAAAATTATACTTCGCTGCATCCCAGCGTTAACTGGCGGTTTAGGGACGAAGCCCTGAAATATATTTACAGCCATAACGCAGGTAAAGATTACACACCCAAAGAGATTATATTTCATGATGTTTACCCTTTATATGGTCAAATAGACATAAAGGACTCATCAGTAACACGCAATGACAGTGTCACCAAAGATTTAAGCGCCCAGGTGGGAAAGCTTATTGAACTTATGGAGCACATGCAGCAAACCAACAGCATAAAGAATGCGGAACAGAAATTACTCGACCTGCATGATTTTGCTAATGAGCTGGCAACCGGCGTTAAAGCCGATACAGAGCAGCATATTCAGACTTATCTTGAAATAAATGTTCACCCTGTATTGCGGGAGAATAAATATTTTAGCAAAGAAACCTGCGCGCTGGTTGACGACTATTTTAAGCATACCGATAAAATGACCGGCGATTTTTATACCCACCGGCATAATTATGAAACCACGCTGGCATTGATCAACGAAAAACTAACCTCTGTTCTGGATAACCGCCAAACCGAAATTCAGGCCTACCTGCCGCACTATTACGAGCGTTTTAAAACTGACGGCGTTGAACATAACCTGTATATCGGCAACTCCATTACGCCGCAGCACGAGTTTGATACAACTCACCTGGAGCGCCTGCGTTTCTGGCAATTACTGGTATTGTGCGAGATGGAAATTGAAGAGTACCGCCTTAAGAAAACGCTACCGAACAAGCTCGGCGTTACCTCGCTGATCCTGGTATTCAGCACGCCTATTTCCATACGTTTCCGTATGGATGAAAAGCATTTTGATATCGACGGCGCTTATAATATCCGTTACGAGGTGATCAAGAAGCGAATTGACAAGGCCTGTATAAAAGGTACAAAGGAGCGCATTACCCAACAGAATAAGATCACCATCATCTTCTCCAAAGCTGAAGAACTGCAGGAGTATATGAAATACGTGAACCTGTTGCAGGACAGTGGTATCCTTGCGTCGAAGATTGAAGAATTTGACGTGGAAGACCTGCAGGGTATTTCGGGCCTGAAGGCATTACGCATTGGCGTATTACATAACCAGAATGAGCCGATTGAAAAAACCTTTGATTACGAGGGTTTGTATAAGCAATTGAGCATGGTTGGGGTGGAGCACTAATCCCGGCTAATTAGTCCTTGACTTTTATGAACCATTAAGGTCATGCAGCCTCCTTCCGCAGTACCTGAATCATTTCAGCCGCATCATAAGTCATTTTTACTACATTACCTTTTTTATTGATAACCCAATGAATCGGGTAGCCTGTTCCATGTAAATCTTTTTCGATATATGATGCTTTAACAGGAACTATGGCATATTTAAAGCCAATACGTTTTTCAAATGCCTCCAATGCTTTTTTTGAATCCCAGGCGATGCTGATGAACACTATATCTTTCCGGTTTTTGTACTGTTCCGTAAGCTTATTCAGTTCAGGCATTTCCGCCACACAGGGCTTACACGAAATAAACCACGCCTTTAATACTATAATTTTCCCCTTGGTATTTTCTGATGTGTAGATATTACCGTTTAAATCTACATAGTGAAAAGCCGGGAACGGTTTACCTTCCATTTGGTAGCAGCCATAAAAGGTGAGACCCGTTTGCTTAAGCATACGCCGCACATCATCATCGGTATCTTTGCCCAACTTATAGAGCATGTATGAAAGCTTATTACTTTTTGCAGCAAGCTGCAGCGGGAGGTAGTCGCCGGTGGCGGTCGCCTTTAAAAGTTCGCCTTTACTGATGGTATGCCCCTTAGTATCGTAAGCGGTAAAATCCTCTGAAAGATATAAATGAGCATTATAATAGTTCATAAATGCAGCCATGTTTTTCAGCGCAGTTTGAGGGGCAACTACAGGCTTACCCAGCGATTGCGCAATTGCTGCAGACGAACCAGAAAAACTGAAAGTAATAACGATGAAACAAAGGATAGCTTTCATGAGGGCTGGGTTTATAATTTTAAAGGTAAGCATTATTAAAATAAAACTATAGAAATAGTTTTATTGTCAGCATACGTAGTATCCGTCTGTTTTCTAAAACTTAAACCCGGCCGAGATATATGGGTAAGCGCCTTCATTTGAAAAGCCTACAACAGCCTGCACCAATATCAGTTGTGCCGGGATGAGGTAAAATCCACCGCCATAGCCATCATGCCACTGATTTGACGATTCGCCCGGCGACCATACCCTGCCAACATCGTTAAATGCAACCAAACCGAGCGTTCCGGGAACGATGTAGGACGTATAATCAAAAAGTTTAAGGCGCAGCTCAAGGTTATTATAAACCATACTTTTGCCGGTAAACCTTCCGGTATAAAATCCGCGCAGGCTGTTGATACCGCCTAACTGCAGTTGCTGATAAAATGACGCATTGCCTATAGTTGTACCACCGCCGGTGCGGTTACTGACAATAAATACTGAATCCCGGTCGGGGTTTACAAAAAATGTAAAATCGGTAACTACCTGGCCATACGTATGTGAGTTGGAATTAAGACTCTTTAAGCCGGTTAACGTTGTATTCCACAAGATACCGTCATGCGGGATAATACCTTTGCTGCGGCTGTCGAGACTAAGACCGGCAACCAGCCCAACGTTTGCCCCGGTAGCGAAAACTTTTTCATCAGGATGCGATGCGGCATAATCATTCAGGAAACGGTTATTATTGCTCTCCTTATCACCATTATAATACTGGGCAACCACCCCTCCGCTTACCGTCCAATCATTATACACATGCCGGATCCGCACGTCCGCATTTAAAAAATTATAAACGTTGCGATAGTATGTCCGCTTATAGCTACCCTCATTTATATATTGCGTGTTATTGCCGAGGCCGAAAAAGTAGCTCTGGTAATTTGGTCCTTTGGATAAGATATTAACCAGCAAGTCGCTCTTACCAAATACCTGTTTAAACTCGCCGGTGTAATTCAGCAGCAGCGAACTGGCGCCAAAACCGTAATTGACCAATAAACTCTGCCTAAAGGCATAAGGATCCTTCCTGAAGCCTTGCTTTTGGTAGATGAAGTCTGTCATCAGTTGCACGCCATAATCGCTGTTATAGCTACCCAGTACCAGCGGCTGCAGGAAATTATATTTAAAGTCCTTTTTATCAAACTTATTTACACCGGTATCGGCAGATAAACGAAAATGCGCCTGCGAATTGAGCGGCAGGCTATTTTTCTGGTCTTTCCGGTCGTATATGTAACGGTTGTTTTTGCTGTCAACGTCCTTATCAAATGCGAAGATATCCTCATCATCACCGCCAATCATACGCACAGTGATAGTCGAATGAGCACTGCCATGCACAATAAATTTATCTTCCCCTGCGAGGCCATAAAGCCTTATTTCATTCGTTATCCCCGGGTCGAACGTACGGTTATAAAGTACCTGGTCGAGCCCGCCGTCTTTTTTAATTTTATTGATCTGCAGCGTTATCCTGCCATCGTTTGCATAACTGAGGTCAAATTGCTCTTTTTTATCTGATCCCGGGATCTCGACTATCTGCGATATAAAGCGGTAATATTTTATTGCCTGCTGCATTAATATATTGCGCCGGCCTATCAATTTCCGCGTGAGTTCCCGGCCGCACAAACGGTAGATGTTTGGCGGCATTTTCTTCATGGCTTCAGTTATAAGCTGGTCGGTTAACTTGCCTTGCACATATTTTATCTGCATTTCCCAGTCCTGCTCACTCAGGCTATTTAAAAAATACCGGTCAACATTCCGGCCGTTTAAATTCCACCGGTTTATAGAACGGATATGGTCCTGGAAACTCTGAAACTTCGACATCAATAAATGCCTTGATACCAGCCATGGCAAAACACCTGATGTGCCATAAAACACCTGGTCTCTGTCGCGCGGAACGGGTTCATAAACTGTTCCGCCCAGGCTGTCCGTCTTTTTCTCCCAGCGCCACTGGTCTTCGTGGCGGTCCCAGTCGCCCAGCAGAAAATCAAGCAGGCGCGCTCTTAAAAAAAGGGCCTGATTAGCGTGGGTATCATTGTCTTCCTGTATCTTTTTTTCTACCTTTTCGGTATTATCCGTTTTATCGGCATCAAGCGGCTCCCGCTCCTCGAAAAGAAAAACCTGGTTCGCAAAATCTTTCCGGTATTTCCCAAAGGCAGGATCGTCGGGCACGTAAACTATTTGCGGGTGCGCATGTGGTATACCGAGCGCCTGCGCCAGCGGCGGCACGACCAATGCCGAGAAAGGATGTTCGGCTGATATCTGGTCTTGTATGATATCTTTGGCTATGGTCTTCCTCAGATTTGGGGGCAATACCTTTTCAGGATATTTCTGGATAGTACGCAACACCCATTCCTGCCCGTTTGGATCTTTCAGACGCAGCGACTTTGTCTGCATTCCGCCGCCTCTCTGTTCAATTTTCAACCCGCCTTTTTCTTTATTCAGCCTAAATATTTTAAGTGTTACCGGTTCGGCCCATAACTTACGGTAGCTCTCGCCAAGCAATACCCGGTGAAAGTGGCCTACGCTGTCGTAAGCAGGTTCAACCGCTACCTTTATGCTATCAGAACCAACCCTGGTTTGCGCAAATACGGATGAACAGGCAGCAATAAATAAAATAACCAGCATTTGCTTAATGATAAGCTTGCTACTACCGGTATTTTTTGAAATTAACAACATAAGTAAGGCAGATATTCAATCGAAAGTAACTGACACCAAAATAAAGAAATCCGGCTGGTTATTTATGATAACCGCCAAAAATAAGCTTTACACCGAATATTTATCATTACCAGGTATCCGATTCGTCTGTCACTTTCTTTTCGGGTACGGCGATGACATAACCGATAAGTGATATGCATATGAAAATTACCGCCCTCGTGATAAAATATACCAGATCTTCCATAGTTGAATAATTTGAACGATTAATTAATTAAATGACGACTATGAAAGACAATAATTTTGCCCCATTTACAAGAAACTGATTATCAAACATTTAAGAATAAACGTTTGATATCTTTTTGGCGATATTTCGTTAGTTAACCAATAAATTGCGAATATAAGTTTGATAAGACTGAAAACGTTACAAAATGACCGGTTGGCAAGATTCCCTTAGAAACTGCCTCAAAACGGTTGCCAATAATTATTACAGGGCATTAGCCCCCTCTAAATCTCCCACGGTTGGGGAGGCTTTAGCTTGGTGATATTTTAAGCCCTCCCTTCCGGGGAGGGTTTGGGTGGGGCTAAACCGGTATATTTATATCTTTAGACAGCTTCTTAGCTACAAAATAATCCCGCTGGTATGAGTTTGCCGGCGGGATCAATGACAGGCCGGTTGCTTTATTTAGGGTCAAAAACGCTTTTATAAATAGCTGTTTGTAAAGCATCCGGACCGGGCATTTGCTTAATTTCAAAACTGCGTGAGTTTTCGGTACCAAAGATGACCTTTACTTTCTTAAGGTTGCCTTTTTGTTCAACCTCAAGTTCCACTGCATCTCCGTCTTTTTTTGTTGTTGACAGCGCCTGCAATGCGGCAAGTGTTGCAGGCTGTCCGTCGATACTGATAATTTTATTTCTTACCCTGATGCCGCTTTTCCAGGCCGGTGAATCGTATTCAACCGCGGTGATAAACAACGAATCTTTCTGTGTTTTGGCGGTAATGCCGCTCCATGCGCCGGGCAGTTTCTTCCAGGCATCATCTATATCAAGGCCTGCATAAGCAAAATATGGATGATAATTAATCTCTTTTACAGTCGAGGCGTATTCAAACAGCTCATCTAACTTAACACCTGCCGTTTCCTCGCATACTTTTCTAAACTCCTGCGGGGTAAAGCCGCGTTTCAGTTTTTTGAAATAGGTGTAATATAGTGTACGCATCACGTCGTCCAGGCTTTCCTTGTTTTGGGTTTCGTGGCGTATTTTAAGATCAAGCATCAGGCCGAGCACAGGGCCTTTGTCATAATAAGATATGGTTTTGTTAAATTCATCAGCTACCCTGCCATTCGGGCCGTCGCTCCAGGTCTCCAAACTGGCCTGCGTTGCCGACTGAAACAAATGACCTGGTTTTTTCTCGTAATTGAGCAGGTTGCCACGTAACTGGCCGATCAGTTCCTGCGCATTGGTAAGCCCTGCGCGGCGTATGATCATGTATTCATAATAAACCGTAAACCCTTCAGACACCCAGAGCATTTCGGTTTTGCTGCCGTGCTCATAGTCAAACGGACCAAGCTCAATCGGCCGGATGCGCTTTACGTTATAGGTGTGGAAATACTCGTGGGCCAGGAAGCTGTACAGCCTCATTTTTCCCGCCTGCTTGTCAAGCCCATTACCTGTAAAAGCAACAGAAGCCGAAGTAAGGTGCTCAATACCACCGCCCCCGGGGCCAAGCCCCAAAAACACGTAATGCTTGTAAGGTATTTCGCCAATTATAGCTGAACCATTTTCTACAATTTTTTTAATGTCGTCCATAAAGCCCTGCTTATCAGCAATTGCCATTTTGTAACCAATAAAATCATGCGGGATGCCTTTTACAGTAAAGCCGGGCAATTTTTCCAGCTTGCCCATCAGAATAGGCGCATCATACAGCACATCAAAATCGGGCGCTGTATATTGTGTCGAGTCGCTGCCGGCAACGTCAAGACCGGCGGCTATCCTTGTCCAGCCCGGATATTTGTTTACGGTGATCGAAACCGGCTGTATGATATTTTTATCCTGGTACATAAATAAACCGGCCGGAGAAAAATAAGCATGCGCTGTATCGATATAGTTGCCCCCAACAAAATTCCGGGTACACTCAACATCATACTTAAGCTTTACCGCTTTGTGATTTGCTGCCACCTTCCATGTATTTTGGTCAGTATGCTTAAACCCGAGCTCATTCCCACTTTCATCTGTGGCAATAAAATCAGATACATTTTTACCAAAGTTCATAAACTGGTAATAGCCGGTAGTCCAAACCGGCATTTTGAATACGACTGTATCCGGCAGTTTGCCGCTTAGTTCCAGTGTTACGTGCGCTTTTTTAGCAGCAGGGTCGGCTGAGATACCGAAATGCCATTTTTGACCGGACTTTTGCCCGAAGGCTGTACAGGTCAGTATAAAATAAACGGCCGCAGTAAGTAGTGCGGCACTCGTTTTACGCCCTTTAAATTTTGAATAAATAGTCGCCATAAAAGCTGGAAGTCAGGATGGTTAATTATTTGTTGTATAAAAGTACAAAACACACTTTTACACGAACAGCAAAATTCTAACCCACAATCACCAAATATTATCTCATTTCCATAATATTTATTTACAAAAGGATAAATAACAACTCACGGTATGAAAAATATCCCAACCAAATTGACTATATATTAAAAATACCATAAATTTAAACCAGTAACAACGACCATATTTTTATCACTATTAAATTGGAAACGATAACCCGCCGTAGTTTTTTAAGTAAGGGGGCCATGCTGGCCGGAGGGGCATACCCTGCCATGCTGGCGCTTGGGATGCTGAAAGCCGCCCCCGCACATGCCTTTGATCTTAAGGGCAGAGGCAACGGCAAAAAGATCATCATTTTAGGCGGCGGCCTTGCAGGAATGACCTGCGCCTACGAACTGAATAAGCTCGGTTACAACTGCACCATACTCGAAGCGCGTAACCGCGCCGGAGGCCGGTGCTGGAGCGTGCGAAAGGGAAGCACTAATACTGAAACCGGCAAAGCTACTTTAACTGCCCATTTTGACGACGGCCAATATTTTAATGCCGGGCCATCCCGTATACCGCACAATCATCAGCTTACCCTACACTATTGCAAAGAACTTGGTATACCGCTGCAGGTATATAATAATGTTAACGAAAGCACTTATTATTTCGCTGAAGGTAAAGGTGCATTATCCAACAAAAAAATCCGTGTGCGTGAAATACACAACGACACACGCGGATACATGGCTGAACTGCTGGCCAAAAGCATTGACCACGGGACGCTGGATACCGGCTTAACTAAAGAAGATTCGGAAAAAGTTATTGAATACCTGATGGCTGAAGGCGGGCTCGACCCGGACAAGTTATATAAAGCATCGGCAAGGCGTGGTTATATCGAGTCGCCGGGAGCAGGCGACCGGCCCGGCAAGATTGCCAATCCGCATAAGCTGGCCGATATGATACAATCAGGCTTAATGGACCCCGATTTTTATAACGTGGCAGAGTACACCTATGAGCTGCAGATGACCATGTTCCAGGCCATTGGCGGCATGGATCAGATAGCATTTGCATTGCAGAAGAAGGTGGCTCAAAGCTTAAGGCTGGGCGCCGAGGTAACCAACATTGTAAATATAGACAACGGGGTAAAAGTTACCTACAAAGACGCACAGGGCGAGCATGCCATACAAGGCGATATTTGTATTTGCACACTGCCTTTGCCGGTATTGAGTAATGTTAGTAATAACTTTTCGGGCGATGTGAGCCGGGCTATCGACTACATCAGCTATATGCAAACAGGTAAAATCGGCTTACAATTTAAAAGAAGGTTTTGGGAGGAAGATGAGCATATTTATGGCGGCATCACCCATACCAACAACGAGCTGACGCAGATATTTTACCCATCGTACGATTACCTTGGCAAAAAAGGCATCCTGCTGGGTTATTACAATTTTAACGAGAAAGCCCAAAAAGTTGGCGAGTTAAGCTATGCCGGCCGCGAGAAGCTGGCGCTGCAAAAGGGCCGGCTGATACATCCGCAATACGATACCGAATTTGAAAACTCATTTTCGGTTAGCTGGCACAAAACTCAGTATAATTTAGGCGGATGGGCAGTTTATACTAACGAAACGCGCAAAACACAATACCCGGTGTTACTGAAGCCTGACAAGCAGGTTTATTTTTGCGGTGAACACCTTACCTATCTGAATGCCTGGATGGCGGGAGCTTTTGAGTCGGCAAGGAGTGTGGTTGCTGCTGTACACGGGCGCTTAACCGATCAAAGAATTCAATATCCGGCCAAAACTGATAAATAGAAACTGGCTACACATACTCATAAAAAATTCACTATCATGGCAAATTCATTAAACCGACGGAACTGGATCAAATCCAGTGCATTGATGGCCGGGGGACTGGCCCTTGCATCCGGAACTCTCAATAAGCTGGCTGCGATGCCGGTAATTAAAAAACAGGGGATTAACCCTAAACCTGCCACCGACGAAACGGTACTGCTGCAAGCCCCGCCTGCAATGAAGGCACGTTTGCTGGCCAACGAAAACCCATTTGGGCCATCGGCAGCGGCAAAAAAGGCTATAACCGACTCGCTGGATACCAGTTATCAGTATGCTTTTATGCAGATGGGGGTTCTGGCAGGTAAAATAGCTAAATACGAGGGCATCAGCCAGACCAACATTATGCTTAACTCCGGTTCAACACCGTTGCTGCATGCTGCCGCCATGCATTTCAGTAAAGGCGGTAAAAATATTATTACCGGCGACCCTTCTTACGAAGACCTGCCATCGGCAGCCAAAGAGCATGGCGGCAACTGGATAAAGGTGCCCCTAACCAAAGATTATAAGCTCGACCTGGATGCAATGGAAGCTAAGGTTGACGATAATACCGGCCTGGTGTACATCTGCAACCCTAACAACCCAACGGCAACCGTTGTAGACACCCAAAAGCTGAAAGATTTTTGCGAGCGTGTATCCAAAAAGACGATGGTTTTTGTTGACGAAGCCTATATAGATTACCTGCCCGATCCGCAGGGCACAACTTGTATTGGCTGCATCAAAGCCGGTCAGAATATTATTGTCGCTCGTACTTTTTCCAAACTGTATGGCTTTGCCGGTCTGCGCTGCGGGTATATAGTGGCTCAACCCAAAACTATCAAAATGTTATCCATTTATACGCCTGGCGCCTTCAACTTGTCGGCAACTACTATGGCAGCAGCAATTGCCGCATACCAGGAAACCGACTACATGAAGGATGCCTTACAGAAAACCATCGCTTCGCGCGAGCATTTGTATGCTACCCTGAAAAAGGAAGGGTATGACTATATCCCTTCATCCGCCAACTTTGTGATGTTCCCGCTGAAGATGGAGGGCAATAAATTTGTGAACGAGATGTTTAAGCGCGGCGTCGGCGTACGTAACTGGAAACTGAATGGGGCTGATTGGTGCCGCGTAAGTATTGGCCGTATGGATGAGATGGAGGCTTTCGCCGCGGCATTTAAAGAATTATCATAAAAAAACAAAAGCGATTATTATTGCAACCATAGCGATGGGCTAAAACCCATCGCTATATGGATGTTTAATACAACCTACCATTATGCGTAAACTATTCATAACATTAGCAATATTTATAACAGCCTTATCCGTACAGGGGCAAACCTCCACGAATCCACGCCCGTTGACCATGGAGGAGTACGATAAGGCGCTTACCTACTCAATCGCCAACCTGGATAACGATACTTATGTGAAGTTTGACAACAAATACGTGCTCGACCGGTACGAGAACCGTAAACCGTACTTTATTACCGGCGCGGATGGCTTAAAAAAGCGCGTAGACCTGTACAAGCTGATAGCCAAAGAAGGGCTGCAAGAAATTGGTTTGATGGTATTTTATACCAACGAGACTGGCAAACGATACCAGTGCCTTGTGCCCGACTTTACGGCAGATGCCAGGGTTTGGGCAAAATATTTCCAGGATATTGATGACATTAATAAAGCGGAGAAAAATTTCATCCTGAAGCTTTCTTATGTGCTGTCAAAAGAAATGGCTTTTCAGCAATATAAATTGCTGAACAACGGTAAAGACATGAAGGAAGAAGCGGCTACCTATGGTAACGACATCTGCTTTACCGGCGACGACGAGGTAACTATGGCCAATGGCGCTAAAAAAATGATTAAAGATGTTAAAAGCGGCGACGAGGTGATTACGGTTGACCCGGTTACCAACAAACCATCAGTAATAAAAGTGAAAGAGCTTGCTGTACATACCGCTAAGAACTATGCAGTAACTGAGCTTGTACTGGTATCGGCCAAAGAAAAGAACAGCGATGCCGGATTAAACGTCAGCCTTGATGCCAAGGTGCTTAAAGCTACGCCTAATCACCCCATGCTTACCCAACAGGGAAGGCTAAAAATAGGCGAGATTAATATTGGCGAGCAGGTTTTATGTTTGAATGAGCAGAACGGCAAGTATGAAACTTACACCGTGTTAAGTAAAACAGAACACGCCGGCGGCGTTCAGCATGTTTATAACATTGAAGCCGATGGCGGCAGCACCCTGCTTTTGAATGGCGTGATGGTGATGCAAAAATAGATCGCAGATATTAACGGATGATACTGATGACGCAGGTGTTTGATTAAAGCTGAAAACGACAGACATCTGTGTCACCCGGTAAGCCTGTTTACATCTGCAATAAACAAAACTGCAATATTAAAGGTATATCTGATATGAAAAATCTGTTTAAGCCGATATACCTTTATATTATATCATGTATCTGCCTTTTTTGTATCCACTGCACCGGTCAGCAAAAAAGAAAAAGCCCCTCACCTGCCGGTTACGATTTGAACAAGCCGGTTAAATACAATATGCCCGACGCACTGACCGAAATATCGGGTATCGCTTTTAACCAGGGAGACCCGAATGTGCTATATGCTGAACAAGACGAGGAGGGCGTGTTGTTCTATTTTAAACCCGGCAGTAATAACCTTAAAACGATACGATTTGCCGGCCATGGCGATTATGAAGACGTAGCCATCAGCAACCAACAGGTGGTTATGCTGCGCAGCGATGGTAAATTGTACACATTTCCGCTGACTGGGCTCAAAAATTCAGAGGTGGACGCCGTCAAGCAAAAGGATTTGCTCCCTGGCGGTGAATATGAGGGGTTGTATGGCGATAATGACGGTTCGATTTACGCCCTTTGCAAACATTGCAGCATCGAAAAAACGAGCAAAACCACTACAATATTTACCCTTAAACTGGCGGCCGACGGCACGCTTTCCGATGCGGGCCAAAACACTATCGACGTAAAAAAAATTGAACAATTATTGGGTGCAAAGAAAATAGCGTTCCATCCGTCGGCCCTGGCAAAAAATCCAAAAACGGGCGAGTGGTATATTCTTTCATCGGTGAATAAATTGTTGGTGATTGCGGGTTCAAACTGGGATGTAAAAACAGTGTACCGGCTGGATCCGGCAATATTTGGGCAACCTGAAGGTATCGCGTTTGACAGGGACGGTAATCTCTACATTTCGAACGAGGGCGATCAGCTGCGGCCGGGCAATGTGCTGAAATTTATGCTGAAAAAATAGATTCAAATCATTACCCAACAGTTGAAGCAATATCATATATAAAAACACTTCATTATTACAAGTAAAAGCCCCTCAGTGTTGCTGAAGGGCTTTATACCTTTATGGATGCGGCGGAGGCGGCGGAAGCGGGCCGGGCGGATGCGGCGGCGGCTTGGGCAAACGAATATGAATTTTTGCCCGGTGATGTCTTACGCGGCGATGATGCCTTTTCCAGGGTAGTGGGGGGCGCGGCGGCGGTGGCGGCGGTCTGCGTACCTGCAGGTATGCCGGCGGAACTATCGCCGTAAGCGGTTTTGCATGTGCGAACTGCATACACATAATAAATACCGCAGCTAAAACCAAAATCTTTAAATATTTCATTGGTAACGGGTTAGTGGTTTATTGTTTGTTTCACAACGTTAAATATAGCAATATGTTTTGAAGCTTTACTTTATAACCTGCTTATACAAGAAATCAGCTGCAAACTGTGCAGCTTCCAGCCATCGGGCCTGCGTATCTTTTCCGCCGGAAAATACCGGGTTAAAACGTTTATGCAACTCATGCGAATACCCCTCAAAAACTTTAACGTCATTGGGTATGCCGAGCGCTGTAGCCATTTTAAAAATGTCTGCTGCGCCGTAAAGCGGCGGGCCTTTATGAGTGGGCGCTACAATGCTGTCGGTGCTGCCGTATACACTCACCAAAGGAAGCTGCAGACAATTTTTCAGCCAGTCCAGGTTAAATATCGCGCCCCAGAAATTAATAACACCGGCTACTTTAAGCAGTTGTTGATCGTCCGGATATTCATCGGCAACACCCGCGAACCTGGCAAGCTCCGCATTAGTGCTGAATGCTGCCTGTAAAGCTATCATCCCTCCTGCCGAGTTACCGGCCAATATAATTTTTGATGGGTCGATATGATACGCATGACTGTGCTGTTTAAAAAATCCGATAGCCCGCTTTGCGTCCAAAACACCGTTATAACAACTGCGCTTCAGTTCGTCGAAGTGTAGAAATGGCAATTTCCTGCTTAGCGTATAGTTAATGGTTGCAACTACATAACCGCGCTGTGCAAAGAATCTGCCCCAGATTTGATTGCTTTTATCATCCTTTGAGCCAAATTTAAAGCCTCCGCCATGCATCCAGATTATTAACGGGCGGCTAAGCGCTGTATCGCCTGCGGGTTGATATAAATCAAAGCGGCGGGCTTTGTTTTTACCGGCAGGGTCGGCAGCATCGTAACTTAAATCGATCGTGGTTTTTATATATTCGAATACCATGTTTTTATACCTGACCGGCTGGGCTTTAACACTAAGTGTTATAAAAAATATTCCGGCGGTTAACAGTAGCTTTTTAATCATCATGCTGATATACGTTACAATTGGCGCTTGCAGATGTTTGTACCGCAAAACAAACAAATTGAGCCTGGCCGGCGCGTGTTGACGATAAGCCTTACTCAACCCGAACGCGTAAATAGCCCTATTTTTGCTAGATTTGATGCAGTAAAATTGAACACCAGGCAGTAAAACATTATTGGCTTGTCCGGGTTCAATCATCCGGTAATAAATTGTAAATGTCAGCTACTAACGAAATTATACATCAGCAGCCACACGAAATAACATTAATGCAGGAACAAAAACTGCATAACCTGTTAGCCTATCTTAATCAGCATTCCCCTTTTTACCGGGAACATTTCAAGAAGCACGATATTGATATTACCGCTATTAAAACGGTTGCCGACCTGGCCCTTATCCCGCCAACAATCAAGGACGACCTGCAGCAGCGGAATGATGATTTTTTGTGCGTACCACGGGAGAAAGTAGTTGAATATACGTCTACATCAGGCACGCTCGGCAGGCCGGTTACAATCGCCCTGACTGAAAACGACCTTAACCGGTTGGCATATAACGAATACAGTTCATTTTTATGTGCCGATGGCTCACCTGCGGATACATACCAATTGATGCTGACGCTGGACAGGCAATTTATGGCCGGCATTGCCTATTATCTTGGCATCCGTAAAATTGGCGCCGGCATCATCCGGCTGGGGCCCGGAGTTCCCTCACTTCAATGGGAAACTATACAGCGCTTAAAGCCTACGGCCATAGTTGCCGTGCCCTCTTTTATTTTAAAACTGATAAAATATGCGCAGGACACAGGTATCGATATCAATAGCACATCTGTAAAAAAAGCAATTTGTATCGGCGAAAATATCCGCAACAACGATTTTTCGCTGAATATACTTGGCAGAAAAATTACTGAAAGCTGGGACATTAAGCTTTATTCCACCTATGCCTCAACCGAGATGCAGACCGCATTTACCGAATGCGGAGAAGGCAACGGCGGACACTACCAGCCCGATTTGGTTATTGTTGAGTTGCTGGATGAAAACAACCAGCAAGTTGAGCCGGGTACGCCAGGCGAAGTGACGATTACCACGCTGGGTGTTGAAGGCATGCCCTTACTGCGTTATAAAACCGGCGACATTTGCTGCTATTTTGAGGAGCCCTGCGCCTGCGGACGTACCAGCCTGCGCCTTTCGTCAGTTATGGGGCGCAAAAAGCAGATGATAAAATTCAAGGGGACGACACTTTACCCGCCCGCCTTATTTGATTTATTGAATGAGATGGAGGAGATCCTGGATTTTGTGATCGAGGTATCTTCTAACGATATCGGCATGGATGAAGTTTCGCTTTACCTCGTACCGGCTGCCTTTACTGAAGAATGCGACCACCGCATCAGGGCTTATTTGCAGGCTAAGCTAAGGGTTAGTCCGCATGTAAAATATATCGGTCCGGAAGAGATACAGAAGATACAATTTAACGAGGCCAGCAGGAAGGCAATAAAGTTTATTGATAAGAGAGGATAGAGTATTCGTTAGTCCGGATTTATAATCCTGGGCTGTAAATACCGGGGATTTGTAATCCTCGTACACGAGTATTTGATTTTCGGGGATTGCAAATCCACAAAAATTGGGGTCGAGGATTGCAAATCCCGACCAACGACGGACAAAAATCGGGGTCGAGGATTGAAAATCCCGACCAACGACGGATTGCAAATCCCGGCCAACGACGCTCTTCTCGTTCCTCGTCAAAATGACATGATTGATTTGAGCTTTATTTACTGCTGTCAAAATGTTGTCAGCACTTTGATCATAAAGATTTCGTAAATTTGAAGAGCCCGCCTTGTTGCTTTTATCAAACCGGATCTTCCTCGTGAACCCGCTGAAGTGGTACCTTCAGTTAGTCGGATTTATAATCCTAGGCTGTAAATACCGGGGATTTGTAATCCCCGTACACAAGTATTAATTTTCGTGGATTACAAATCCACAAAAATTGGGTCGAGGATTGCAAATTCCGACCAACGACGCCGGTGCAGTATGAATGTAAGACAGGGCTGCCCCCCGCAGAAAGCACTGCCGCAAGTTTTCAAAAGTTTTTTATCGGTTTCAAGTGCTAAAAATCATTCAAATTCGACCATATTCTTTGAAATCAGTACAAAAACGAAGTTTTCAGACTGAACGGGCATAATGGTTTTAGCCCGTTAAAAGGGCCATTTTCGTTACGGGCTAAATGGGCTTTGCCTGTTTTTACCCCTTTTTTAATTATGGGCTAAACGGGTTTTGCCCGTTTTGGAGGCCATTTTTGTTACGGGCCAAGCCGGTTTTGCCCATCTGCATTTTGTGTAAGGAAGAGGCTTGATCTCTTTTACAGGATAATTTTACTTACAATTACCTAAAACATTCCCGCCGTTATTGCAGTTTAATTAAACCGTTTTACATATATTTTATACTTTAGCGGTTTATTACTACACTGATAGAACATATAATTTTCGCCCATGATAGCTGTTGGACATAGTCCGCTTACTCTGAATGATTTTTCTGAACTGATATTTAAAAATAAAGAGGTTGCACTGGACGAAGCGGCCTTGCAAAAAATCAACACCAACTTTGAATTTCTTAAGCAATTTTCTTCCAATAAACTTATTTATGGCATCAATACGGGCTTCGGGCCGATGGCACAATATAAGGTAAACGAGGAAAATGTGCTGCAACTGCAATATAACCTGATCAGAAGCCATTCATCCGGCAGCGGAAAGCTGATGACAGCACAACTATCCAAAGCGCTGATGATTGCCCGCCTGAACAGCTTTATGCAGGGCTACAGCGGTGTTCACGCTGAAACGGTTGAGCTGCTGAAGGAACTGATCAACAAAGACGTTGCCCCCTGCGTATATGAACACGGCGGCGTAGGCGCCAGCGGCGACCTGGTGCAATTAGCCCACCTGGGACTGGTTCTAATTGGCGAAGGGGAAGTAATTTACCAGGGCGAAGTACAGCCAACCATAGATGTGTTCAATAAACTGGGTATCAAGCCGCTTTCCATCCATATCCGCGAAGGGCTGGCTATTTTGAACGGAACTTCGGCTATGACCGGGATAGGTATGATCAATATCATCCAGGCAAAGAAGTTGCTGAACTGGTCGGTATTATTTTCCGCGATGATCAATGAGATAGTAGAAGCTTATGACGACCACTACTCTCACGAGCTGAACGTAGTGAAACGGCACGGCGGTCAGAATACCGTTGCCGCCATGATGCGCGATATCCTGAAGGACAGCAAGCTGATTCGCGACCGCTCAGAACACTTGTATAATCCCGATAACCTTGACCAGGAAGTATTTGAGGACAAAGTGCAGGAATACTACTCCCTGCGCTGCGTAACCCAGATACTGGGGCCCATTTATGACACTATTGCACAGGTAGAAAACACGGTGGTTAACGAACTTAATTCGGTTAATGATAACCCGGTTATCGACCACGAAAATCATAATATTTTTCACGGCGGTAACTTCCACGGCGACTATGTGTCGCTGGAAATGGATAAGCTAAAAATCGCTATGACGCGTGTTTCTATGCTGGCCGAGCGGCAATTAAATTACCTGCTGAATGCCAAGCTGAACCAAAAACTGCCGCCGTTTGTAAACCTTGGTGTGCTTGGATTTAACTTTGGTATGCAGGGCATGCAGTTTACTGCAACATCCACCACGGCTGAGAACCAGACATTGTCGTTCCCGATGTACGTCCACAGCATTCCGAACAACAACGACAACCAGGATATTGTGAGCATGGGCTGTAATGCAGCGCTGATGACCAAACGGGTTATTGATAACTCATTCGAGGTATTGGGCATCCACCTGATGACCATTTTACAAGCGATTGATTACCTGGAATGCAAAGACAAATTATCATCGGCTTCGCGTTCGGTTTACGACAAGGTCAGACAGATATTCCCGAAATTTGTAGAAGATGCGCCTAAATATAAAGATTTGGCCCGCATCAAGGATTTTTTGGAAAGTGCTGACCATATAACCACTTTTAACAAATGAAATGCGCATTGGTGACCGGCGGCTCAAGGGGAATCGGCAGGGCAATCTGCCTGAAGCTTGCTGCACAGGGTTATTACGTGCTGATAAACTACAGAAGTAATACCGAAGAAGCCAGTAAGACGCTTGCGCAAATAGTTGAAAACGGCGGTACCGGCGAGCTGCTGCAGTTTGATATTTCTGACAAAGAAGCGCTAAAACAAGCTTTGGAACGTTGGATAGAAGCCAACCCGGATAAATACATCGAGGTGCTGGTAAACAATGCGGGCATCCGCGACGACAGCTTGCTGGCGTGGATGGCCGATGAGCAATGGGACAATGTGTTAAAGACCAACCTGGATAGTTTCTTTTATGTTACGCGCGTGGTTTTAAATGGCATGATGACGCGCAAATACGGCCGGATCATCAATATCGTATCACTTTCCGGCATAAAAGGCCTTGCGGGTCAGACAAATTATTCGGCCGCCAAGGCGGGCGTCATCGGCGCTACCAAGGCATTAGCGCAGGAAATAGCCCGGCAAGGGATTACGGTTAACGCACTTGCACCCGGTTTTATTAAAACCGATATGACAGAAGGGCTTGATGAAAAAGAATTAAAAATGCTGATACCTGCGCGGCGTTTCGGTCAGCCCGGGGAAGTGGCTGCTGCAGTTGCATTTTTTGCATCGCCAGAAGCTGCTTACATTACCGGACAGGTGCTATCCATTAACGGCGGATTATACACCTGATATGCAGCCAATTGATGATATTATTCCGTTAATCCCCCAAAAGCAACCCTTTGTAATGGTGGGAAGATTGCTGTATGCTGATGAGACGGTTACACGCAGCAGCTTTGTAATAAGCCCGGATAATGTTTTTGTAAAGGACGGCATACTTCAGGAAGCGGGATTGATGGAAAATATAGCGCAAACTGCGGCCCTGCGCGCGGGCTATATGGCGCAAAAGGAAAACCGACCTGTTGAGACCGGCTATATCGGTGCGATTAAGGATTTTGAGGTTTTCAGTTTGCCGGTTGCTGAGGATGAAATTACTACAGAAATAACGATAGATAACCAGGTTTTTAACGTTACCATGCTTACAGGCCAGGTTTGGCGGAACGACGTTTTGCTCGCCAGGTGTGAGATGAAGGTGTTTGTTGGGCAATAAAAACATGGCGGAAATTTGAGCAGAACGATGAGGTCAGATGTTTTTATAGTTGCAGATAATATATATTCACCGCTTGGCAAAACCACAGAGGAGAACTTTTTGCAGCTTAAAAACGGAGTTTCATCGGTGAAATTGCATAACGATGTTAATCTATCCGAAACCCCAGTCTATTCATCATTATTTGAGGATAAAAAGCAATTTAACCTTACCGTTTACACCAAATTTGAGCAGCTGCTTATTGCATCTATAAGTGATGCGATACAAAATAGCGATATTGACATAACTAAGAATACCGCATTAATTATTTCCAGCACAAAAGGAAATATAAGTTTACTGGAGACCGGGAAGAACGGCCCGGATTTGTACAAACGGGTATCAATGACCACATCTGCCAAATTAGTCGCTGATTATTTCGGTTTCCAGATTCCACCCATAGTTGTATCCAACGCTTGTATATCGGGTGTTATGGCGATAATTACCGGCACACGTTTGTTGCATACAGGGCAATATGAAAATGCGGTTGTTTGCGGGGCGGATGTGATTTCAAGATTTGTTGTATCGGGCTTTCAATCCTTCCAGGCGCTTAGTCCGTCAGTTTGCAGGCCGTTTGAAGCATCGCGCGACGGCCTAAATTTAGGTGAAGGCGCAGCAACGGTGGTCTTGTCGGTCAATAAAAAATTTAAAGGGCAATTAAAGGTTAAAGGGGGCTCAATAAGCAACGATGCCAACCATATTTCAGGGCCCTCACGTACAGGGGAAGAGTTATCGTATGCGATAAAAAAAGCTATTCAGAATGCTGGATTAATTCCGGGAGATATTGATTTTATATCAGCCCATGGTACAGCAACTCCATACAATGATGAGATGGAGGCCAACGCCGTCCGGCTGGCCGGTTTGCAATCAACACCGTTAAATAGCTTAAAAGGTTATTACGGGCATACATTAGGTGCAGCCGGGTTGATTGAAGCGGTGGTTTCTATGCAGTCGCTAAAAGAAGGATTGATGATACCGACACCGGGGTTTAACGAATTGGGGGTAAGCAGTGAAGTAAATGTTTGTGCAGAGCTTACGCCCATCGCAGCAACTAATTTTTTAAAAACGGCTTCGGGGTTTGGGGGATGTAACGGGGCAATAGTGGTAGTAAAATAAGATTAGCAAATTTGCGATTGCGAGTTATGAAGCAACGGTCGCTAAACATCCTCTACAATACATAACGATGAGGTTGCCGCGCTCGTTCCTCGCTCGCAATGACAAAGTTTATTAAGTAATAAGTTAAGAGGGTATTGACAACAGAAAAACACATAACATCCTCCTGCGTCATCAGCAACAATACTGTGGTTAAAAACGGCGTGAAGCTGTTTGAGAATCCCGGTGCGGATGTTGCCGGCTTTTTGTTGTCGGTTTATCAGCATTTTCAGTTTAATTATCCTAAATTTTATAAAATGGATAATTTAAGCAAACTGGGCTGGCTGACTGCGGAAGTATTGCTCGAAGGCAGTTTGGACAAGCCAGCCTACCAGCCGGAGGGATTGGGCATGATAATAGCTAATGCCAATTCGAGCCTGGACAATGATATTAAATATACGGGTACAATTAAGGAAGTCCCGAGTCCGGCCGTTTTCGTATATACCTTACCAAACATCGTTATCGGCGAAATTTGTATCAGGCATAATTTTAAAGGAGAACATGCCTTTTTTATACAAGAAACATTTGATGCTGGTTTTGTAGCGCAGCAAGTTATTTATTTGCTGGATAACGATATTCTGCAGGCCTGTATTTGCGGCTGGGCGGATGTTTTGGAGCAGGATTATAAAGCTGGTTTGTTTTTGGTTGAAAAGAAAAAAAGTAAAGAATCTGTAGTATTTTCGGCAGATAATTTGGATAGGATTTTAGGTTAATGGAGCAGTCAGTTTACATAGCGGGAGTAGGTGTTATTTCGGGTATCGGAACAAATGTTGCCGGACACCTTGCTGCATTTGAGCGCGGGGAGGCCGGCATGGCTGACATAACGCTGTTTGACAGTATCCACCAGCATGACCGGCCGGTTGCCGAGGTTAAGCTAACCGATGAGGAATTGATAGCCCGAACCGGCCTTTCAACTCATAACAGCCGCACGGCGTTGCTTAGCCTTGTGTCTGCAAAAGAGGCCGTCGCGGACGCCGGCATACCTGGTTTTAATGAATTACGCACCGGCTTTGTATCTGCAAACACCGTTGGCGGAATGGATAAGAGCGAGGAGTTTTTTGTAGATTTTTTAGCAGATAACAGCAAAGGCAAGCTTAGAAACGTATTTGACCATGAGTGCGGCAGCATGACCGAAATTGTAGCTGACCAACTGGGTATCAGCGATTTTATGACCACTATCAGTACAGCCTGCTCATCGTCTGCCAACGCGATATTTTACGGGGCCAGGCTCATCAAAAATGATATATTGGATGTAGTGGTGGCAGGCGGGGCTGACGCACTGACTAAATTTACCCTGAACGGCTTCAATACGCTGATGATTTTGGACAAAGACCTGTGCAAACCGTTTGACGAGCACCGGGAAGGCCTTAATCTTGGAGAAGGCGCGGGTTATGTAGTCTTGGTGTCTGAACAGGTAGCGAAAACACTTAAAAAACCTGTTTACTGCAAACTAAGCGGATATAATAACAGCAACGATGCCTATCATCAAACAGCATCATCACCCGATGGTACAGGCTCATATCTCGCCATGAAAAAGGCATTAAAAAAAAGTGGTCTAAAACCATCGGATATAGATTATATTAACCTGCATGGCACCGGTACGCCCAATAACGACAGCGCCGAAGGCACAGCTGTAAAACGTCTTTTTCAGCCGGATTTTCCGCCGATGAGCTCTACCAAATCATTTACCGGGCATACGCTTGGAGCCAGTGGCGGCGTAGAGGCGGTATTTTCCGTGCTGGCTATAAAGCATGGCATTATTTATCCGAACCTGCGCTTTAAAACTCAAATGCACGAAGTGCCATTTGAACCTGAGACCAAATTTCAAAAAGGAAAGCACATTAAACACGTAATGTCTAATTCCTTTGGCTTCGGCGGTAATTGCACATCATTAATATTTTCAGCAGTCTGATATGAAAGTTTACATACGCTCATCGGCCTGCATCTCCGCTCAAAGAACCTTTGGTACGGGAGACATCCTTACAGACATTGTTGAGTATAACTCTACGCGCCTGCCTGCCATTGAACCTGATTACAAAGAGTTCATCGACCCCAAGCAAATACGGCGCATGAGCCATGTGATTAAAATGGGCGTAGCTGCTGCAAAAGAATGCCTGAACAATGGGGACGTTGAAATGCCAGGCGCCATTATCACCGGCACTGCATTCGGGTGTATGGAAGATACGGTCACTTTCTTAACGCGTATTATCGAGCAAGAGGAAGAATTGCTCCCGCCTACTGCATTCATTCAATCAACCCACAACACCGTTGCGGCACAGGTTGCCCTGATGCTGAAATGCCACGCCTATAACAGCACTTTTGTACATAAGGGGATTTCGTTTGAGAGCGCGCTTTTTGATGCAGTGATGCTGCTCCAGGAGCAGGAGGCCGATAACATATTGGTAGGCGGTACCGAGGAGATGGTCGACACAAGTTTTACCGTCCTTACCCGCCTGGGCTTTTACAGGCGCAAACCGGTTTCCAACCTGTCGTTGTTTGCCACACCCGAAAAGGGGACGATTGGTGGCGAAGGCGCAGGTTTTTTCCTGCTGACCGATAAAGAATCGCCCGATAACCTGGCCGAACTAACCGGGCTAACTACCTTTTACAAGCCAACAGATAACCAGGACATTGAAAGACGCATCACCGCTTTCCTGCAAAAACATTCGCTTACAGTTAAGGATATCGACCTGGTGATCACAGGAAAAAACGGCGATATTAAAAATGACGAGATTTATGCCTGGCTGAACGCGTCCTTGTTCAAAAACAATGTTACTGCCAATTACAAACATCTTTCGGGTGAATATTCAGTGGCTTCAGTATTTTCTCTCTGGCTGGCTGCTAATATTGTAAAAAAAGGCATAGTGCCTGACGCGATTCTTGAGGATGATGTAAAAATCAATGCACCCAAAAAAGTCCTGCTGCTCAATCATTACCAAAATAAATATTATTCACTGATGCTGGTTTCGGCTGTTTAGTCCCGCTCTTATGACAGCAAGCGAACAAATTTTTAAGGTTGAAAGTATTGAACATACCGATAACGTTATCAAAGCCGTATTATCTATAAATGCTGACAGCCAGATCTTCGAAGGACATTTTCCGGGACAACCGGTTATTCCGGGGGCCTGCATGCTGCAAGTGGTGAAAGATGTATTAATTGATACGCTCGGGTATAAGGTTCAGCTAAAAAAAGGTGATAATTTAAAGTTTGCCGGGATGATAGAACCCGGGGCAAGCCATACAGTTTATTTGGAGATCAGCTATAAGCTTGGCGATGGCGCGATGGCTGTAACCGCCAAATTGAGCGAAGGAGACAGGGTTTGCTTTAAGTTTCAGGGAACCTTTAACCACGTCTAATAGTCCCCCGACATTGCGGGAAACGAAACAATCTCTGGGCGGAATGATGATGAAACTTTATTTAGTGGCGACCCAAATTCAGGATTAGCGTCACCACAAAATATGATAGACAATTGACGTGCCATGTGCAGAAGTTGCTTCGTTCCCCGTACTCACGATCCTTTTATCAACCCGGTGTTACTTCGCAGAATGCGCTTGTATATACTCTGCCATCGTTGCCACATCTACTAATACTTTGCGGCCTTCGCGGGGGTCGCGGATATCGATGCCGTATTCTTTTTTCATCAACACGATTAATTCCAGGGAATCAATAGAATCCAAACCCAGGCCATCGCCAAACAGCGGTTCATCGTCTTTAATATCGGCTGGGGTAAGGTCTGTTAAGTTTAAAAATTGTATAATCTGGCGCTTCAGCTGCTCTTTCAGTTCGGTTGTCTCCATGAGGCAATTATATTAAATTCTTTCGTTTCAGCCCTAAAAAAATAACAAGCTGAAGTATTAGCGTAATAACAAGTAAGGGTATAATGTTTGCGACAACATCGCTTAAATTTCCGCCGCGCAGAAAAAGGTCGTAATAGGCCTCCAGCGACCAATGTAACGGCGATAAAGCGGAAGTTGTTTTGATAGCGCCCTGCATGGCAAAGCTGGGCACCATCAGGCCGCCGACGGCCGAAAGTATAACGATGGAAACAGCCCCGAACCCGTTAGCCTGCTCCTGCGTCTGCGCAAAAACACCCACAGCAATGGAATATGTTACCGCACACCAGCCGGTTACCAGCGTCACAAAAAATAATGCTGTCAAATCGGATGGCAAATTAAGGGCCGGTATGCCGATAATCGGGAATAGCCAGATTCCAATTGAAAATATTACTGCCGCCTGCACCAAAGTAACCACCAGGTAGGTAATCTGCTTGGATAGTAAACCAACCATATAATTGGTAGGCAGTGTTTTCAACCTGATAAAACTACCGTTTACTTTTTCGCGCACTACGCTGCCGCTGAGCGACATAATAACAAAAAACATGGCAAATATTGTCCATGCCGGTACGTTGTGCTGGGAAGCGTTGGGGACGGCTCTGCTGCCATCTTTTAACACAGGGACAGCGTTCAATCTGGTTTGATTACTCAGCATCTCGTTTTCGAGACTTGCGGAAAGCTGTTTCTCGTTTATGGCGAAATATAAGGTACGGAGGGTTTGGCGGCTCTCGACCAATTGCAACGCGCTCTGCAAGGCCCCCTGTACCGAAAAGCGTAACGACTCTTGTATTACCGGGTTAAAATAAAGTGTAAGCGATTCTGCTTTTATAACAACGTTCTTAACGGAGTCGCCCTGCAAGCCGAAGCTTTTTAACGCTTTGTTTGATGCATTTTTTGCCTTTGCCTTTGTATTGGCCGAAAAACTTGCCGGGATAAGTATTGCCAGCTGGGCATCTTTATCCTTCATGGCGTCTCCTATTTGGGCACGGGTTGCGTTTTTTGATAACAAGGAGACTTTTAGCAATCCCAGTTTATCGATGGCTTCAATAAGCTGTTTGCTTGATTCACCTGTATCCCTATTGCAAACAAGCAAGGGCAGCCTGTTTTTATTAACCGCCTGGAAAGTGCTGTTTTGTATATTGGTTACTACTATCACCAGGATAATCGGCATTACAAACATCAGCAACAGCCCGACTCCATCGCGCAGCAGGATTTTAATATCTTTTATTATGGTGGCCCAAAGCTTTTGCATCAGTCGCGGTAATCTTTTCCGGTTAAATCTAAAAACAGTTCTTCCAGACTTGCCGAGTTGTGTTCTTTGAACAAAATATCCAAATCGCCTTGTGCACAAATTTTGCCGGTTTCCATCAGGGCGACCTGCTGGCAAAGGCCTTCAGCTTCGCTTAACTGGTGCGAGGTATACACCAGCGTTGTGCCGGCCTCATTAATATTCATTAAATAGTTGATTATGGCATGTCGCGTTTGCACATCCACCCCTACGGTAGGCTCATCCAGGAACAGCAGTCCGGGCTCATGGATCACACCGATAGCCAGGTTAACCCTGCGCTTCATTCCGCCCGAAAATTTGTTTACCGGTTTGTCCCGTACATCAGTAAGACCTAATATTTCAAGCAGTTCATCTGCACGCTGCCTGATTTTGATTTTACTCAATCCCGCCCAGGCCCCAAAAAAATGCAGGTTTTCAACGGGAGATAGCTCATGATAGAAAGAAAAATCCTGCGGCACAAAGCCAAATAGCTTCCGAACGCTTTTAGATTGCGCATCCTGGCCTAATATCTTTATACTGCCCTCTGCCGGGGTGAGTAAACCGGTCATCAGGCTCATCAGGGTAGTTTTACCGGCGCCATTAGGGCCAAACAAACCAAAGCGCCCGCCTTTAGGTATCTGCAGGTTAAAGTGCGAGAAAGCCACCACGTCGTTGCCGGGGTACCGGAAACTCATATCCTCAACGTCTACCGCTAACGGAACGCTTACTGCCATTTAATTTTCTTTAATGTTTCAAAAGCTGCTTTTTCCAGTGCGGCAATTTCCAGCAGGTAATCGCCCATCACATTAAAATCGTCCTGGCTGCCGATACGGCCTTTATAAATGCCGGCCGCGTGGACTGCTGCCGTGCGCCACATATCGCCGGCCTTAGTAAATATACCTGATATCCGGGTTAATTGGTTGCCCGGCAGGTAAACATCCGCTTCCTGTAAAAATGCAGCGTAAATATAGCGAAAGCCGCCGCCACCGGTGCCGATCTCTTCCTGCATGCGCACCATTTGCGCCAGGTACAGGCCGGCTTTTTCAAGCCCAAGCTTATCGCGCCATTTTTTTATTTTTTCGCCGGTAGTCCTGATGCCGCTCACCCCGGCGAAGCTGCCGGGTATGTACAGCATGTTAAAAACATTCTTTTTGATGCCGCCTTTAATAGCCTCACGCAGCCGGTCGTCGGTTATCTGTACGTTTTGTTTCGGATAATAGATGTGCCCGTTAGGGGCCAATGCGCCTTTAGCAAAACGCACCCGCTCCAACTCGTAGCTGCTCATGGTGTTCGTGCCTTCCATGATGGGGTCACTTACCAGATAAGTATCATCTTCCCTGCCGTACACTACCAGGTTGTGGGCATTAAAATGGAAACGGTATTCCCGGGGGAAATACGGCAGGTAATATACCCCTACCTGGCAGCCCACAGGTGTTCCCTCTTCCAGTCTCGCATCCAGGTAAGCCTGTGCTTTTTCTTTTGAGCTGAATTTTTTGCTGATGACCGGTATATTCAGCGACTTGCACGTACGCTTAAATATATACCCCGGAAAAGTACGAAAAGCTATCGCCGGGCCTTTATTTACTTTAATAAAAGGAATATACGCAAAAAACAGCCCGGCCCCAATGCCGAAGGCCAGTGGCTCGGTTATTTTGCCGCCTGATGCAGCATATAATAAGTTCCTGGTAACGCCCGATTCGCAATGTGCAGCCTGACGATGTTCAAAATCAATCCTCATGCACAGTCATGGTTTTAAGGTCTTCCACTGTGATATTAAACGCCCCGGCGTATTTTTGTAGTTTATTGTTAGATAACGTTCTAAAAACTTCTGGCTTTAAATGCCTTTTTACCTGCCACTGCCAAAAGCCGGTGTACCCCGCTAAGATACCAATGTCCATCAGGCGGTATTCCATGAAGAATAAAACCGGGCTTGCCTTGCCTTCCAGCACCTGTTGCTTTGCCGCTGCTATACGTTTGGCAATATCGTCCCATGCGGTATCAAGTGCGGTGATTTTCACATCCCAGCCGCTGCTTAAGGTTGTGGTGTATTTACCGTCGCTATCGGTGGCATAACAAACTTCTTTGGTTATCTTACCAAGCGAACTCAAATCCTGTGGCACTTCGTCCTTCTTCATCGGTTAAGTTCAATTAAACAACCGTAAGCATGGCATACATATACGAAAACCGGGCACTCTCAGGCACCAGACAAAGTATTTTTTCACCCTTTTTCAGGCGGCCGCTTTTAAACAGCTCGTCAATCATCAGATAGATAGATGCAGCGCCCACGTTGCCCACGGTGTACAGGTTGATAAACCATTTTTCGTAAGGGATGCCGCCGCCATATATCTCTATCATATCATAAATCTTGCTCTTGAAGAAATTACTGCTGATGTGCGGTAAAAAGTAGTCGATATCATTCACGCCGAGGCCTTTCTTCTCGAATATCTCTTTAATTTTTTTCCCGCCGAGCGGAACAATATTGTCGCTCAGCAAGCTGATATCCTGCTTTACACTGAAGATCGACTTGTTCATTATCTCCTCCGGCGTGTAGTCCATAAAGCCTTTCAGGGAGCCGTCCGGCTGTTTTTCGCCACCCATGTACATGCAGGTATCCATCTCGTTGGCGTAGCTTACTCCTTCTATCCATTCAACGCGTAATGACAGGCCATCTTCGTTCGGTTTGTCGGTCATTAAAAAAGCAGACGCGCCATCACTCAGCATCCAGCGCAAAAAGTCTTTCTGGAAAGCGATGTAAGGGTTTTCTTCCATCTCCTTCAGTTTTTGCGCTTCCTCTTCAAATACCTCTGACACGAGAAGGCCCGAGAAACGCTCTGAACCGGTTGCGACAGCTTTATGCACCTCGCCTGATTTAATGGCTAAGTAAGCAAACTTAAGTGCATGCATGCCCGCACAGCAAACTCCGGCAGGCGAAACTACCTCTATCCCTCCTATCTCGGGTATCCAGCCGTGGGTCATTACGCCATGGCTCGGCATCATCTGGTCAGGTGACGAAGTACCGCATGACAGCAGTTCCACGCTTGTCAGCTCAGCGGGATCATTGTCGAATAACGCCCTGATGGCTTCCGCGGTCATCTGGGCATTTGTATGGGTTGATTTGTGTTCTTTGTTGAGTGCATAGTACCTGTTGGTGATGCCATTGTTGCGAAGAACTATCTTTTTTGATTTCGATGGCTTATTATCAATGTACCCCAGATATTGCTCCATCTCGTCGTTCGAAACGGGCTCATTTGGAAAGTAATGAGAGGTGCGGTTGATATAAACTTTTGTATCAGACATGTTTAGCGTGATGTTAATTGATTACCTGTAAGTATTTTAATTTATTACGATTAATGCGTTTTGCCGAAAAAGGTTTTAAAAATATTGCGTCGAGCGTTAGTAAAACCGGCGCACCTAAAAATAAAGCGACAAAAAGATAATATTTAAACGCCGACAGCCACGGCGTACGGTTTTTACGCTTAGCAATAATTTTTGCCCATGCCATAAAAATCGGTTTGGCCCGGGCTTCTATAAACATAAGCTTGTAGTTTATCTCGACGGCTTTTTGTTCTATCAATTCATCCTGCAGCGTGCCCCAATCATTGTTTTGCAAGTGCCGCGCCACCGTCCTGCCATATTCAACGGTCGCAGCAATATCCTGCTCCGACACGCCCGGCCTCGGGAATATATTTAAATAACGGTCTTTTTTACCGGTTAGCATCCAGTAAAAAATGGTGACGAAACTTATAGGGTTTGGATGTTTATCCAGCAAAGCCACATTACCAACCAATCGCGCGCCCGCCTCTTTAAGCATATTACGTACACGAACGTAAGAGTTAATCCACATATTGCGCCCGGCACTGATGGTTATCACCGGCGTGTCTTTTATAACATCCCTGAAACCTTCGTCGTGCAAAAGTGAATTTGCCGGAATACTTGGCGATAGAAACCAGGGCTGGTAACCGATGATCACCAGGTCGTATTTTTGTTCTTTGAGTTCCAGCGGCTGCAGGGGTTCAGGAATGCCCAATACACACGAAGGCATTACGGAAAAAAAGCGCTTTCCCGTCCAGGGGAATTCATAGCCTGAGACCAGCTTGATCAGCACTTTTTCAACATCGAAACCGGCGTCAACCAGCGGCGAGGTAAACGTGTCAACGATCTCACCCATCTGCCCTGATTGCGTGTAATAAATGGCCAGTACCTTTTTGTTCATTTGCGGCGCTAAGTTAGAAATATCTGCCGTCACTATTGAAAATCTTCGGCGTGCAGCACTTTTGAGTTTTTGCAATAGTCTAAAATGGCATGTTGCACCGATTGCGGCTGGTCTTTGAAATTCTTTTTCACAATCGCTTTATCCTTTTCGATATCGCTGTGATATTTTACGATTTTAGGGGCGTGCTCCTGTATAGCCAGCCGTAAAAAATGATATTCGGTGTTATCGGGGTCGGCCATTAAAGCTGTTTCGAACTTAATGCGGCCTTGTTTAAAATACTTAAGTTTTTGTAAAGGAACAGCCAGTTTATCTGCCTTGCGCATCAGTAAAGCACCTTCATAACCATCTTTATATTTTTGTGAAGATGCTTTTACAATATCAATCTGGGCATCAATGGCGGCCAGGTCACCGGTGTCCATCACCTTGTAAAAAATTGATTTTTCAAACTGCTGCGCCCTGGTAGCTTTAGCAAAGCCGGCAATTAACAGGAAAACGAGCAGTATCCGCCCTTTATTCATGATTTTCATAGCTATCAAACATAATTAAATATTCGCGTCCGGCAAACTCAATTGCAAGGTTACCGCCTTAAACAGCATAATGCACCAATTGTTATATTATCTGTTACAAATACAGTATATTTAATGTATTTTCACGTACTTTGGGGCTGCAATTTTAAGGGGGAGCCCGCACTTTTAAAATAAAGACCGGGCAAAATTGTAAAGGTTTAATGGAGCTTAATGGATAAACATCTACAATTTAAAGGCTTATGGGCGGTTATTTTAGGCGGATCGAGCGGATTCGGCTACGCGGCCGCGCAAAAGCTTGCCGCGCACGGCATGAACATAGCTGTTATCTACCGCGAAAACAAATCATCGGAGAAAGCCCTTAAACAAAATCTTGCGCAAATTGCCGAAGCGACATCAACCCAAATTCTTACTTACAATATCAATGCACTTGATGGTGAATCGAGAGCGTCTTTCATAAAGGATTTTGCCACGATTTCCGGAAAAGGGAATGTAAAACTCCTGCTGCACAGCATTGCCCGGGGGAATTTAAAGCCATTGATCGTACAGGATGACGGGAACGACCACAGCACATTATCTGTCGATGACATAAAACTTACCACCTACGCTATGTCGACCAGCTTATTAGATTGGACGAGAGAACTGCTGGATGCCGGGTTATTAAGTGCAGATAGCCGCATTATCGGCCTTACCAGCGAGGGTGCGCACAAATACTGGGATGGCTATGCGGCAGTCTCCATTGCCAAATCCTCTCTTGAAAGCTTGGCCAAATATATGGCTGTGGAATTTGCTCCTTACGGCCTGAAGACCAATATTATACAAGCTGGCGTAACTGAAACGCCATCGTTAAAAATGATCCCGGGAAGCGATAAGTTATTGAAAATGGGCGCCAAAAGAAATCCTTTGGGAAGAATGACAAAACCAGATGACGTTGCCGGTGTTATCTACCTGCTGTGTACGAATGACGCCTTTTGGATAAACGGCGCATTAATACACGTTGATGGCGGCGAGCACTGCCGGTAACTTATTTTTGCAGATACATGAACAACCACATATTAAACCATTTACCATATAAATCGTCTTTTCGTTTTGTTGATAATATTTCGTTGCTGAGTGAAAACGAGGTGCGGGGGGAATACACCCTGAAACAGGATTCGTTTTTTTATGAAGATCATTTTGCAGGCAACCCGGTAACACCCGGCGTTATTATCACCGAAATTATGGCGCAAATAGGCTTGGTTGTGATGGGAATATTTTTAATGCTGAAAGAAAGCGACTTGAATTTTGATGACGATACTGACTTGTATCCGCTGCTTACTTCAACCGAGGTCTCTTTTTTTAAGATGGTATTGCCGGGGCAGAAAGTTACAGTGGTTTCCAAAAAACAATATTTTCGTTTCGGCAAGCTGAAATGTTATGTCGAGATGCTTGACAGTGAACAAGAGGTAGTAGCACGGGGAATGTTTTCGGGCATCATCAAACATATCGAACTAAAAAAATGAAAAAACGGGTTGTAGTTACCGGGATGGGCGTAGTTGCGCCGAACGGCATTGGCATCCCGGCTTTTTTGAATGCCATACAAAACGGTATATCCGGCATCAGGTTTATACCGCATTACCGCGAACTGAATTTCAGTTGCCAGGTTGCCGGTATGCCTGCTTTCGAATGGGAAAGCCTGAAAAATTATATCTCGGAAGTAACCTTTCATGGGCTCAAAGGCACCAACATCGGTTACGGTTTAGCCGCCGCGCTGGATGCCTGGGCTGATTCGGGCATGCCCTACGACACAGATCAGCCCCGCTGGGAAACCGGCTGTGTATTCGGAAACAGCATTGCTGATACCGAAGCCATGAAAAATGTGATAGCAAAAGTTGATAACAAGGAAGCCAGGAAACTTGGGTCGCGCGTGGTTGAGCAGGCCATGAACAGCGGGGTTACCTCTTACATATCAGGGAGGTTAGGCCTGGGCAACAAGGTCATCACCAATTCCGCAGCATGCGCAACGGGAACGCAGGCCATTTTGATGGGCTACGAAGCCATAAAAGATGGTTATGCGCAACGCATGCTGGTTGGCAGCGCTGAACATGTGGATACCTACGTTTACGGTTCGTTCGACTCTATGCGGGTATTGTCGCGCAAGTTCAATGATGAGCCGGAAAAGGCATCGAGGCCGCTGAGCAGTACTGCAGGCGGTTTTGTACCAGGCTCTGGTGCAGGCGCTTTGATTTTAGAGGAACTGGATTTCGCCCTCGAACGCGGTGCACGTGTTTATGCCGAAATTTTAGGCGGAAATACCAATTCAGGCGGGCAACGCCAGGGCGGTACCATGACGGCAGCAAATTCAGCCGGGGTAATCCGCTGTGTAACAGAATCGATGAATATGGCGGGTATCACCGGCGACGAGATAGATCTGATAAGCGGGCATTTAACCGCCACCAATGCCGATAAACAGGAGATACAGAACTGGTGCCAGGCGCTAGGCCGTAAAGGCGGGGATTTTCCTCTAACCAATTCGCTAAAGTCAATGATAGGCCATGCGTTAAGTGCAGCAGGTTCTATCGAAACTGTGGCATCGATATTGCAGATTGAACACGGATTTGTGCATCCTAATATAAACCTGGATGACCCGAATCCTGAAATATTAAACCTGGTAAGTTTAGATAAACTACCTGTAGAAATGTTAAAAAAAGAAGTTAACATTGTAGCTAAAGCGAACTTTGGCTTCGGCGACGTTAACTCTTGCCTGATACTTAGTAAATACAACAATTAAAATGACAAGAACGGAAATTCTGAATGAGTTAAAAAAGGTTATATCGCCTTATACGGTCAACAAAGATCAGCTGGCCAATATTGACGAACAAACCGACCTCATCAAAGATTTAAAAATCAATTCAGCTAATTTGGTTGATATTATTATAGATGCTGAAGCTAAATACGATATAGAAATCGACTATGATTCAGCTGATAAAATGGTAAACGTTGGTACCTGTATCGACGTGATCAGCGAAAAAATGAATGAAAAAGCATGATAAGCGCGGGTAATGATGTTGTTTCATTAGCTGCAATTGACATTACCCGCACAAATCAATATAAATTTTACTCCAAAATACTTTCTGAAGCAGAAATCCCCCTGTATAACAAGTTTAGTTTAGCCCGAATCCCTTTTGAAATTTTCGTATGGTTGTTATGGTCGGTAAAGGAGTCGGCCTACAAATTCCTGCAGCGCAGCGAACCCCGCCTGCTTTTTACCCCGGTAAAATTTGAAGTTGTGAACCTGCGTTTGCCTCATAATTGTTCGCTATCCCCTTTTAACTACCCTATTCACGAGGGTAAAGGTTTTAAGGAGATCAGCCATATCCAATCGACCATAAAATTTGCGGATAACACCCTCCATGCTTGTTCGGTTCTGTATAGTGAACTTATCCACACCGTTGCAAATTCCGGCGATGATTTTAATAACCTCTTATGGGGCGTTAAAAAAATCGGCAGTGATGACAGTGAGGCCCAATCTGCCGGAGTACGATCATTTTTATTGGAGCGGATAAAAAAAGAGTGTGGTAATAATTTCAGGGTTGAAAAAAATAATAACGGCTGCCCGGTTCTATTAAGTGCCGCTGCAGATTTTCCGATACCGGTATCGCTTTCACACCATGGGTGTTTTGTCGGGTATTCGTTTATGAAGCCCGGCAACTTAGATTCCGACGGGCTCCGGGAACAATCCACAGGAAGCCCCGAAAGCTAATTACTGTTACAGCCCCCCGGCAAGTGTTTTTATCACTCTTTACCTGCAGCCACCGGCAATTCGATTATAAATACCGTCCCTTTATCCAGTTCACTTTCAACATTTATAGTACCGCCCAGGCTTTCTATCTGCATTTTTACCATAAACAAACCCATTCCTTTGCCGTCTACACTATAGTCAAAACGTTTGTAAAGGCCGAACAATAATTTATCATGGCGGGCGAGATCGATTCCCTTGCCATTGTCGGCAAATGTGATGATGATTTTGTCCTTTTCACAGGCAGTTCTGACGTCGATAACAGGGTCAACCTCCAACCGGCGATACTTAATGCTGTTTACCACCAAATTATGGAATATGCTGTATAAAAACCCCTTAAGCGTATAAACTTCATTTACGGCATCAAAATCGTAATTAATGGCTGCATTGTTGTTTCGGATCATTGTTTGCAGCTCCGCAGTAATTTCCTTTATCAATACCGGCAATGAAACTGATTCGTATTTATCATTACCCTGCTTCCCGGTTTGGAGTATCTGGTTTAAGTCGAAAATAATATTATCAAGCTTGCTGATGGAACTCGCCAACGCTATTTTAGTTTGGGTGTCATCGTCGCCCGGCTCCGAATAGCTAAGCAAATCCGAAAGCCCCTTTATATTCGCCACCGGCGACCGCAGGTTATGCGATACGATATAGGTAAACTGCTCCAGGTCTCTGTTACGCCGCACAAGATCAGCAGTTATTTTTTCACGTTCTATCCCGGCAATCTTCTTTTCGGTAATATTTCTGATGAAAACCGACAAGCCTGAAGGGGATGGGTAAATATGGTTCTCCTGCCAAAGATTCAAAGGTTCATAATAATCTTCATGACAGACGTATTCCTGAGTTTCAAAGGCTTTATTAAAAGCATTGTATGTTGCAGAATCCACAGCATCAGGGAATACATCCCATACCCTGCAACCAATAAGCGACTCGGGATCGCAGCCCAGCATTTCGCCGGTTTTTTTATTGGCATAAACATACCGGAAGCTTTTATCCAGGGCGATGAACCCATCAGAAATGCTTTCCAGGATATTTTCTACCTGTGCAGTCTTTTTCCTTATTTCTTCCTCGGCATGTTTGCGGCCGGTTACGTCACGAAAATTACACACGATGGATGCAATACTCTTATCAGCCAGCATATTGGTAAAAATGCACTCTATCCATATATAATGACCTTTTTGATGGCGGGTGCGAAATGTTAACATTTTTGGCACGGCAGGCAGGTTAAGCAGTTCGCGGAATAACTGCCTTACCAGCTTCTTATCAGCCGGGTGAACAAGATCCAAAATCTCGCAATCGCTCCTGGCGACATCGCTATATCCTGTTATTCCCTGTGATGAGGGACTGCGGTAGGTAACGTTCAGGTCCTTGTCAAAAAGCGTTATACCTTCATAACTATTCTCAATCAATTTCCTGAATTTAAGCTCGTTGGTAATAATTTTCTTCGTGTTTTCAGTAACGCGGCGCTCCAGTTCAGTATTTAAAAGCTGTTTTTCGTCTTCCTTTTGTTTACGCTCTGTTATATCACGCGTAATTTTAGCAAAGCCGATGAGGTGACCAGTGTCATTATACAGGGTTGTGAACACTACGTTAGCCCAGAATGAGGAGCCATCCTTACGCACCCGCCAGCCCTCGGTCTCATAGGAACCATGCTTTAACGCCATATTTAAATTATTCCGGGGCTCGTTCCTTTCGTTATCGCTATTTGTATAAAAAACAGAAAAATGCTTACCGGTTATCTCATCCTCTGCATAACCCTTAATATTGGCGGCGCCCTGGTTCCAGCTCATGATGTAACCGTTAGGATCCGTCATGAATATGGCATAATCTTTTATGTTGGCCACCAATAAACGAAAAAGTTGTTCATCAACGCTTTTTCTTAACAATGCTGTTTCGTCGCTATCAGGATGCAAGACAATAAGGTTTAGTTAACAATTAATATGCGGTAAAAATATTACCGATAATGTGGATTTTATTTCGTTTAACGTATCAAATTAAAATTGGTTAAACTTACGGGAAATATTTTTTATTTCAACGGGTTAAATAACGGTTTCAAGGCAAGAAAAAGACGGGGTGCACACCGGGTTAAATAACGGGGTAGCGGTGGTTATACATCAAAATACCATAAGGCACCTTGGGCGTTATCCAGGTTGATTTTGGTGGCAGTATCTCACTGGCATCGGCAACGTCAAGCAATTGCTCAACCGTCATCGGGCAAAGCGTAAACGCAAAATATCCGGGATTGGATTCAAGCATTATTTGTATTTCCTCGATAGCTTTGCTGCCGCCTATACATTTTAACCGCACGTCCGTTCCCGGGTTAGTGATCCCAAAAACAGGCGCCAATATTTGCTTTTGAAGGATAGAAACATCGAGGCGCTCCGCAAGCGTCCCCCGCGGTTTCTCCCTCGGTATTAGATTGAACCACCGCCCGAAAGCGTACATACCGATCTGTCCCTGTTCAATAGGCTCAACCGGTTTATTGCCCCTTATCCTGTCGGCATAAAAATTCTCAAGCACGGTGTCCATTAAGAAGTCTTTATCGATTGTTGCTTCAGGCTTAATAACACGGTCATATTCTTCCATGCGCAACTGGTCGCTGGCCATATAAAGTGTTGAAATTTTATCATAGACGGGCAGGCCGGCAGCACGCTGTTCTTCCGCCAGTATGCCGGCAGATTTTAAACGGTGATGGCCGTCAGCCACATACACCGAACCTATATTTTTAAATATATCAACTAATTTCCGTATTACCCGGCCGTCCTCGATCTTCCAAACCCTGTGAAAACCTTCGCGATTGCCCAGGCTGGCTTTCTTGTACTTTTCGCGCGATTCGGCGATGATCCGGTTGATGGCAACACTTGGCTCGTAGGTAAGTAAAACCGGATTACCCTCCAGGCCTACGTGCTCCCGGTAGTTTTTTTGACGGCGCACATTGTCATCAAAGGTTAGCTCATGCGTTTTAATATCACCATTCGTGTAGTCTGCCAAATCGGTCATCGCCCAGATACCGGTTTGCCTGTAAGTTTTATAAGCGATCTCGTACACATAAATACCGGCCTTCTCCTCCTGCCACAACCTGTTTTTACCAAGCAGGTTTTGCAGTGTCTGGTTAATTTCTTCGAAAGCTTCGGCCTGCGACTCCGGCGTTTCCGGCCGTTGTCTCGCCGCTGTCTCGAGCAAAGTTTTCAGGGGTGGCAAAGACCCGCTTTTATTCAGGTCGCCGGCTACAGACTCTGCCTGCATGGTGGTAAACACCAGGTGGTCTGCGTAAATGGAATTTGGTCTTATTGCGCGAAATGGATGAATGCTTGCCATAAACTAATTGCAGTGGACTGATCTCTTAAAAAGTATTTACAGCTTCCTTCTCCTTAATCTCAGCAGCAAGTTCTTCTGCCATAAAGCTTTCGGCTTGCCTCACCATTTGCTCCGACCCGATAAATATGGGTGATCGCTGGTGGAGTTCCTTCACATCTATATCCAGTATGCGGGTAGCGCCGTTGGTAGCTCTCCCTCCCGCCTGCTCGACCAAAAAGGCCATTGGGTTACACTCATACACCAACCGCAGCTTACCATTAGGCGCCGAGGCTGTTACCGGATAAATAAATATACCACCTTTAATTAAATTACGATGTATATCTGCCACCATAGACCCTATGTATCGCGAAGAATACGGACGGTTTGTTGCTTTGTCCTCTACCTGGCAATATTTAATGTAACGCTTCACCCCTTGCGGAAAATGCACATAATTGCCCTCGTTTATTGAATAAATAAGCCCGCTCTGCGGTATTTGCATCTGTGGGTGCGACAGGCAGAATTCGCCTATCGAAGGATCGAGTGTAAAGCCGTTTACGCCTTTGCCTGTAGTGTAAACCAGCATGGTTGACGACCCGTAAATTACATAACCCGCTGCAACCTGCTGGGTGCCATTCTGCAAAACATCATCCAATGTTGCCCGGCCCTCAACAGAGCGCCGCCGGTAAATTGAAAATATCGTGCCTACAGGAACGTTTACATCGATATTGGAAGAACCATCAAGCGGGTCGATTGCCACGATGTATTTAGCATTTTTTGAAACATCCGTGTCCAGGCGGATGATATCTTCATTTTCTTCAGAGGCAACAATGCAGCATTCGCCACCGCTTTTAAGGGCTGATATAAATTGCTCATTGGCATACACATCCAATTTTTGCTGGCTTTCGCCCTGTACGTTGGTGTTACCGGCATTGCCTAAAATATCCATCAGTCCGGCCTTATTTACTTCACGGTTAACAATTTTGGCTGCTATGCCAATATCACGCAGCAGGCGAGACAGTTCGCCTTTTGCGTAGGGGAAATCAGCTTGTTTTTCAATAATAAACTGGCCCAAAGTCATAAAATTCTCCATAGGCTTAGTGTATAATATACATAGATTTTTAGATATAATCGGTCGGCGAATTTAACCTAATTAATAGCTAAATGACAAAATAAAGCGGAAAATGTTTAATTATTGACGATACTTTACACGTGTTAAATAAACACTAAGTGTATTGAAATTATCAACAAAAGACTGGTTTAAATAAAATGAAGGCTGTTTTTACAACGGCTTCCGCAGAAAATAAAATATTATAAATTGATCGCCTTTTTTACCAGTTGTAAAACAGGGTTTAGCTCAATTTCCGTATTCTCATTCCATAAAATGGCTGACAGCGCTTTTTGAGGTATCTTATCCAGTTCCACATATTTTATCGCCAGGTTTTGGCCTGATAAGGATCGTTTAGGTTCTATAGTAACGCCCAGACCGGCCTCTACCAATTTGAATGCGGAATTCACCGACGCAGTATGATGTACCACGTTAGGCAGGAAACCTGCATCAAAGCAAATCGACTCGACCGTATGTACATAATCGCTGCCGTCGATATGGTGGGGCAGGATAAATGTCTCGTTAGCCAGGGCCGCAAAGTTCCATGCGCCGGGTTGCAACAGGTAATGGTTTTCAGGCAGCACCACTACGAAAACATCCTCAAAAAAAATACTGCTTTTAAGGTTTTCGGGCACTATTGGGTTGGTAACAAAGCCGATATCGAGTTTTTGTTCGGCCAGGTCGTTGTATTGGTCTGTATTGTTCATCTCACGGAGTATGGTTTTCACCGCTGGAAACCGCGTATGAATTTCTTTTATTATGCCCGGCAAAATGGTTTGTACCACTGAGTGCGTATAGCCGATTTTTATCTCGCCGGCCTCGCCATTATGTATTTGCTTAGTGCGGTTGATGGCGTAATTCAACTGCTCGATGGTTTGCTGGGCAGCCTGCTTAAAATAAAGACCAGCTTTTGTAAGCGACACATTGCGTTTGTTTCTTTTAAATAATTCCGCGCCTATGGACTGCTCCAGTTGCTTTATCTGCCTGCTCAATGCGGGCTGCGCCATAAATACCTGCTCCGAGGCCCTTGTAAAATGCAGCGTATCGGCCAGCCTGATAAAGTTTTTCAGCGTTTGAATATCCATTTATGTATATTTTGTTATAAATACATGCAAATTAAGTATTTTTTATTATTAGTTATATGCGTTTTCTTTGCCGGGTAAACCAATAAACATAAATGGAGGATTTGTTAAAAAGGGCCTACGATGCCACCGATTTCCGCAACAGCGGGCATAGGATAATTGATTTATTAGCCGGTCAGTTGGGTCAATCGCACGAGATAGAAGGGTGTGATGCTATCAACCATAAATCGCCCGAACGCCAGTTGGACTACTGGAAAGACGATTTTAATAAACCCTTTATTGAATCGCCCGACACGCTTTTTAAAAACGTTATCAATAATTCGGTTAACCTGCATAATCCCGGCTATCTGGCGCACCAGGTTTCGGTTCCGTTGCCGCTTACTGTGTTAACCGCGGCGGTAATGAGCTATATGAACAACGGCATGGCAGTTTACGAGATGGGGATGGCCGGTAATGCCATCGAAAAAATTGTTATCTCGCACCTCACCTCGAAATTTGGTTTGGGCGATGATGCCTCAGGCATTGTTACATCCGGCGGTACATTGGGTAACCTTACTGCCTTGCTTGCTGCCCGCGCCTCGGTATCTAACGTGTGGGAAGATGGCGCAAACGACAGCGAAAAGTTAGCCATCATGGTGTCCGCAGAGGCCCATTTCTCTATCGACCGCGCAGCCCGCATTATGGGGCTCGGCAAAAACGGTATCATTAAGGTACCTGTTAACGAAAAATTCCAGATGCGGACAGAGGCTTTGGAAATCTGCTATCAAAATGCAGTTGCTGCCGGGTTAAAGATATTCTGCATAATTGGCTGCTCCTGCTCTACCTCAACCGGAGCTTTTGATGATCTGCAAGCTATTGCTGATTTTGCCCAACAGCACCAAATATGGTTTCATATAGACGGCGCACATGGCGCGCCTGCCATCTTTTCGGATAAACACAAACATCTGCTAAACGGGGCAGATAATGCCGATTCAATCGTTCTCGATTTTCATAAGATGATGATGGCTCCATCGCTATCCACCGCCGTATTGTTTAAACATCAACGCCATTCAGCACACACTTTCTCGCAGGAAGCGCTGTACCTGTACCAGGATGAGCAGGAATACGAATGGTTCAACAGCGGCAAGTACACGTTTGAATGTACAAAACCCGCCACCATTTTGCATACCTACGCCATTATGCGGCACTACGGCGATGAGTTGTACCGGCAAAACATCGATTGTCTTTTCGGCCTTGCCAGAGAATTTGCATCCCTGGTCAAAAACCGTGACGGCTTCGAGTTAGCCAGCGAACCGCAGGCTAATATCGTTTGTTTTAGATACCGCTGCGGAGAGTTGACCACCGCAATAAACAAGCAAGTTTTACAACAGCTTATCGCAGAGGGTAAATTTTATATTGTAAGTACATCGGTTAAAGGCCAGTTTTACCTTCGCACTTCTATCATGAATCCGTTCACAACAATTGAAAACCTGCAACTGCTGTTAGATAAGATCAAAGAGCTCGCCTGCAGTTTGCATTTAAACCCGCAGTTACAACATTAAACCGATATTAAAAACCTAAATTTATGAACGATACCAGGCAAAAATTATTGGCGGCTGAGCAGAAGGCCGCAGAACTGTTCCATACGGTGTATGACGGCGGGCTCATTGTCCCCGGCAAAACAGAAAAGCAACTGAATGATGAGGTAGTTAAGGTAGCACATGACGTGTTTGGCATACAAACTTTCTGGCACAAAAAAATTGTTCGCGCAGGCGTGAACACTATGTGCCCGTACAGCGCCGAGCCACCGGATGTAATTATCAAAGACGACGACATTGTGATTTTAGACTTCGGCCCTGTATTCGACGGATATGAAGCGGACTACGCCCGGACCTACATCATAGGCGATGACCCTAACAAACATGTAGTAAAAGCTGCATCAGAAGCGGCGTGGGAAGAAGCCAATGCCTGGTATAACCAACAGACCAGCCTTACCGGGGCGCAGTTTTTTAGCTACCTGTGTAACCTGGCCCGGCAATATGGCTATGAGTATGGCGGAGAAATAGGCGGGCATATTGTAGGCCCCTACCCTCACGAGCAATTGGGGCCGGGGAACCTGGGATTGGATATCCACCCCGATAATCACCAGGAAATGTTCCTGAAAGACCCGCAGGGCAATGACCGCCATTGGATACTTGAAATGCTTTTGGTAGACCGACGAAACCAGATCGGCGGTTATATGGAGCAGCTAATAATTCGATAGAGGGTCGGGAATGAAGCAGATGTACTTGTGGTTGTACCGATCTTACAAATTGCTGATATTCCCCTTATGCTGGTTCTTGACTCGTATTTCTGATTCAATAAACACAACAACATGAAACTAACCGTGTGCGAGCTCAGCGATAACGAGCAGGATTTTACAGGCGACTGGGCGGATTTGAAAACCCACCTGAATACCCATCAACCCGATTTGCTTTTGCTGCCCGAACTTCCGTTTTGTCAATGGATCGCGTCGGAAAAAGCGGTTAACGATGCTGCAAAAATCCGAAGCGTAAAGAAGCACGAACAATGGATCGGCCGGCTGAATGAGCTAAGCGCCAGATATATTGTTTATACCCGGCCGGTTGTTGCGAGCGCCAAGTGCTACAATACGGCATTTGTTTATCAAAAAGGCGTTGGACATACCAAATTGCACACCAAATGCTATTTCCCCGAAGAGCCGCACTTTTGGGAAGCAACCTGGTATGATGCCGAAGAAGACAAGCCGTTTGAACCCTTACAGCTGGACGGTTTTAAAATTGGCGCACTGCTTTGTACCGAGATGTGGTTTACCCAATACGCCCGGCAATACGGCAAGCAGGGGGTTGATCTTCTTGTCTGTCCGCGGGCGACCGGCGCAGGTTCAGTTTCACAGTGGGTGCGGTGCGGGCAAACGCTGGCCGTTATTTCCGGCGCTTATTGTCTCAGCTCAAATAAATCCGGTATCGGCGCCAATAACTTTCAATGGGGCGGCAATGGCTTTATCGCGCAGCCGATGGATGGAGCGCTTTCAGGTAATACTAATGCCGGCCGGAAGTTTTTTACAACAGAGATAGACTTAGGAAAAAGCAGGGAAGCGAAATTAGATTATCCATTGTATGTAAAAGAGTAAGAATGGCTGCCGGTTCCCGCATATGAAATTTGTAATTTTATTCTCCATTTAAGCCGATATATATGCCATCCAGCCGTTCCAAAAAAAATCCTTTAAAAGAGGCGACTGAGCAGGAGACTCAAAACTACCATTTTCTCTCTCGTAAATATGGCATGGAACTGCTGCTGGATATTGGCCGCATCGAATCGTTGCCGAATTTTATAAGAGACGACACCCCTCATCAATTAAGTTTTTACGACATCGCTTTTATTGAGCAGGGCAAAGGCTTTTTTTATCTCGACGAAACTGCGATAACCATTGAACCCGGAACGGTTATATTTACTTCACCGGGACAGGTTAGGCGGTGGAATGCAACCGGGCCTGTTGAGGGGTACGTATTGTTTTTTGAAAAGGACTTCCTTAATCTTTTTTTTAAAGACGAATTATTGCTCTATCGTTTCCAGTACTTTCACCAGTATACGCGGCCAACCGGTATAAAAATGGATGCGCCGGCTTTTACTGAAGTTCTGAAACTTGTACAAGGCGTTGAAAAAGAGTTCCGTCATTTACAAAACGACAGCGGGCACATGGTAAGGGCTATTTTATACCAGTTACTTGTAGTGCTTAACCGTTATTATACACACTGCCACCATTTACAAAGCGATACATATATACACCCGGTGTTCTTTAGGTTCCGGTCACTTGTCGAGAACGAATTTATGAGTCACCACCGCATAACGGATTACACCCAAAAGCTAAAGATCAGCCCAGTTCAACTCAATAAAATTTGCCGGCAATATAGCGGGCTAACCTGCCAGCAAATGATACACAACAAGCTGGTCTCCGAAATAAAGAAACAGCTCCGGGCCGACAGGTCGGTAAAAGAGATAGCTTACGAGTTTAATTTTTCAGACCCATCCAATTTCAACCGTTTTTTTAAAAAGCTTACCGGTTCAACGGCACAACAATACCGTGATAGCCTGTAAACGACCGCTTTGTTTTTAAAACGACCATTTCTTGTGTGAACCCGCAATTAATTTCGCTGAAAAATTTAGCCGTGAAAAAAACAATTCTTTTCCTGCTTGCAGCAGTATCTCCTTTGATATCGTTAGCCGGGCAATTTCATATCAACGCACAAGCCGGTAATGATGCGAACCCCGGTACGCAGGCACAGCCTTTAAAAACAATTGCAGAAGCAGGCAGGCGTGTAAATTCAAGCTATACGAAAGGTGCGGATACCGTAATACTCGCAGGTGGCGTATATCCGCTGACAGAGACCGTGCTCTTTACCAATAACAAATATAGCTTGGAGAGCCGCCTGGTTATTAAAGCAGAGATAATGCCGGATGATCCGGATTGGAGCCCGCAAGATATGCCGATTATAGCGTCGGTTATCCAGGGAATAAAAACGCCCAAAGACGGCGACGAATCAAAAGGGCTGCAAATAGAAACCAGCCATGTCACCATTGAGGGTCTGAGATTTATCGGAAGCCCTGCCTATTATTATATAGACGGCAAACATAACCGCCGATATTATCCCATATGGCGCGACGGTAAAACCCTGGATGACCTGGTGGTAACGCAATGTTTGTTTTCCGGGAATGCCGATATATCAGCTATACGTGTTGCCGTGATAGCGAATGGTCATGGTTTGGTAGTAGATCATTGCGTTTTCTTTAATTGTCAAAACTCAGTTGTGTTTTGGGATGCAGAGGGCGGAACCAGCTATCGTAATGCAATGCGTTATTGCCTGGTATATAACGGCAATTACAGCGGTGTTTGGACAACGGGGAATACAGCTGACGATTTTGAATTCCATCACAATATAATAGCCGATAGCCACACAGCCTGGATAAGCGACAAAAGCCGGCATCATTATTCGGCCCACGACTGCATATTTACGGGCAATACCAATTTAACTGAATATGGCAGCGATACGGGCGGCATTAACGGCCCGGCTGGTAACAGTTTCCTGAGAACAGACAACATTCAGGTAAACGGTAAAATTGAGATTGAAAAGAACCAGGCAAAGAGGAATTACCTGCAGCTGAAAGAAGGTTCTTTTGGCCAGAACCTGAAAGCAGGTTTATTTAAGAAATAAAATTTTCACTATTTAAACAACGCCTTAAAGGTCCGTGGTTTATTTCACGGGCCTTTTTAATTGCAATCAGCGGCCGGGTTAATCAAGCACCATCGTCAGGATCGGATACGGTCTACCGCTGTAATCGGTATCGCGCCTTGCCACAACCTTAAATCCAAGGTGCTGGTAAAAGCCTAAAGCCTGGTGGTTTTGTTCGTTTACTTCAACCTTTTTTACCTGATGCTCTGCTATGGCATACTGCATCAGCAATTTACCCAGCCCCTTACCGCGGAAACCGGGATGTAGGAACAGCATCTGCACCTCGTAATCGGCAACACCTAAAAAGCCTGTTATTTTATCACCGTCCCTTATGAGATAAAGGTCTACAGCATCAAAATAACTACTGACCAGCGTTCTGAAATATAAAATATCTTCTTCGGTTACAAAATGATGCGTGGCCCTAACTGATGCTTCCCAAACCTCCGTCAGCTCATCGTAATCTGTAACCCTCCCTTAATTAGGACTGGTGTTTTATAGACTTATTAATTCAAAAATATAATTATTGTTGTTGTAACTGT
>NZ_JAUMKC010000029.1 GCF_030519355.1 Mucilaginibacter sp. L3T2-6 | reverse complement strand
ATGCCTTTAATTTACAAAATCTCTCCCGCTTATACAAAAAAACCGCCTCATAATTTTACTTATGAGACGGACTCTTTTATTATCTTTTGCAAAACGGATGCCCGGTTTGCATTTCTTTTTAACCGTCTGTTATGATTATTCAGCAGCAGTTGCTTCCTCTGCGTCAGCAGCTTTTTTCTTTGGAGCAGCTTTTTTCTTTGGAGCAGCCTCTTCAACCGCAGCAGGAGCAGCTTCAGCTACCGGTGCTTCAACAGCTTTCTTTTCAACTTTAGCTTTTGGAGCAGGTGCAGCGTCTTCAACAACAGGTGCAGCTTCAAAAGGCAATACAGAAACGTATGAGCGGTTATCTGCTTTCTTTCTGAAAGTAACGATACCTTCAGCCAACGCAAATAGTGTATGATCTTTACCAATACCTACGTTAAGGCCTGGATTGTGCTGGGTACCACGCTGACGAACGATGATATTACCTGCAATTGCCGGCTGACCACCAAATATTTTGATACCTAAACGTTTGCTATGCGATTCGCGGCCGTTTCTGGAACTACCGGCCCCTTTTTTGTGTGCCATTTCTTAATATCTTTTTGTTCCCGGTTTAAACCAGGAGCGGTTTAAACTTAATTATAATGATATACCAGTGATCTCTATCTTGGTAAATTGCTGACGGTGGCCATTTTTCTTTTTGTAACCTTTTCTTCTTTTCTTTTTGAAGATAATTACTTTATCACCTTTTAAATGAGACACTATTTTAGCAGATACTTTAGCGCTTTTTAAATCAGAACCTAATTTAAATTTACCTTCGTTTTCGGCTAACAATACATTGTCAAATTCAATACTAGCGCCCTCATCGCCTTGTAATCTGTGTACAAAGAGCTGCTGGTCTTTTGCAACTTTAAATTGCTGTCCGGCTATACTTACTATTGCGTACATGTTTGTTAATAATTATGTTTTAAAATTTCGAGGTGCAAATATAGAAACTTATTTTAATTAAAGCAACCAATTAATTACTAATTGCTGCCTGTAAATTCTATATCATTTATACTGCAAGGCCTAAAAGTACTCCTGCCACAATGATCAGCGGCGCTTTTATCCTGGTAAAATTAAGGATAAGAAACGAGCATATCATTATCAAATAAGCCGTCCAATCCAGGCCGAATGGCCTGACCAGCAATATCAGCGCTGTCGCCATAAATCCAACGGCCACGGCACTGATACCACTAAGCGAATTTTTAATGCGGGTTATTTTTTTTAAATCTTCCCAAAACGGGACTATAAACAAAATAAGTATCAGCCCGGGTGAATTGATCCCGATAACCGCAACTAAACTGCCGAATATCTGCCCTACGATACCGGAGCCTTTATTGGCCATTGATAACCCACCCACAAACGATGTAAATGAAAATGTAGGCCCGGGCAAGGCCTGTTGCAGAGCGTACCCCGAAAGAAATTCCGAATTAGTAAGGTAATGCTTCACTTCTACAAACTCCGTGTACATAAGCGGAACCAATACTTGCCCTCCGCCGAATATCAGGATACCGTTACGATAAAAGTTTTCGAACAAGCGTATAGGCAGGCTAAACACGGAAGTTTGGTTAATCAGCGCACCCAGCGCAGCAAAAAACAACAGGATGCCCACAAAATAGGTTACTTTATTGGGATTGACATTGGCAAATAGCTTTACACGCAACGCATCTTCCTGCGGCTGGGCCTCAAGGGCTGAAGATATAATCCCTCCTAATAATATGAGTATCGGGAAAGCGTAGGCGTTTTGCAGGATAAGTGTAACAATGAGCGACCCTATAGCTAGCAGGGTTGTCGTCCTTGTCCTTAAAAATTTATTGGCAAACGTATATGTTGCGTAAGCAACAATCCCGACAGCTATAGGCTGTACAAAACGAAGGACGTTCGTAAAACGCCCCTTATCGGCAAACAGTTTATAGCTGATAGCTGCCATGCACATGATAGCCGCAGAAGGCATTACCCATATGAAAAAGGTAATGATTGCAAGCCGCAGCCCCCCTACCTTCCAGGCTATACCTACCAGCGTTTGAGTTGATGACGGCCCCGGGAGCAATTGTGCCAGGGCGTTAAGCTCCATCAGTTCTTCCTCGGTAATATACCGGCGCTTTTCAACAAATTCGCGTAACAAGACAGCGATATGTGCCTGTGGGCCGCCAAATGCCGTAAAGGTATAAAACGTAACATCACGCAGGAAAATAAGATGTCGTTTGGTCATGTGTGTTTAGTTCATGATTTATAAATCATGGTTCATAGCCGTTGCAATTGGCGATTAGCTTTTTATTCCGGCCCTTTCCGGGCATAAACTATAAACCATCAATTATAAACTACTCAATAATCTTCATCATCATCTCCAAATCCCGTCAATTCATTATATACGCCCTGCAATTCCGAAAATGCGTGATTATTACGTTGCTCCCTTGTAACAATCATGCCGGTTTCATAAGTTCTGATCGCGTCTTCTTTGCGCCCTAATGCTTCGTAAAGCTTACCTAAATGATAATAAGTTCCTGCGTAGTCACGATGATTATTTACCAGGTCTTCATAATATTCCAATGCCTTTTCTGTCTCATTTAAACGCAAGTGCTCGGTGGCTAAAGCATATTTCAGGAAAGGGTCGTTGGGTTCATTCTTTATAAATTCGTGAAGCTTTTCTAATCTGCCGGTCTGCATTTTAAACTCTCTCTTTTTTAACTAACTTTGCACATCCTATTTATGACTGACCAACGCCAGCCGTTACCAGCCTGTAGGCCAATTATCCTAAATACATAGTACCATGAAAATACTGGTTTGCATTAGTAATGTTCCGGATACGACGACAAAAATAACTTTTACTGATAACAACACCCAATTTAATACCAGCGGTGTTCAGTTTATACTAAATCCTTACGATGAAATTGCATTAGCACGGGCTATTGAGTTAACCGATGGCGGCAACGGCTCGGTCACTGTAATAAATGTTGGCGATGCGTCAACCGAGGCTACTATCCGCAAAGCCCTTGCTATCGGTGCGACCGATGCGGTACGCATCAACGCGAAACCACATGACGCCTGGATGGTTGCTCACCAGATCGCCGAATATGTAAGAGCAAACCCTTTTGATCTGATACTAACCGGCCGCGAGTCTATTGATTACAATGGTTCAAAAGTGGCGGGAATGCTTGGCGAACTGTTGGACCTTCCATCAATATCTATCATCAAAAAACTTGACGTAGACAACGGTACAGCCACAGTTGAGCGGGAAATTGAAGGTGGCAAAGAGATATTATCTGTCCCGCTTCCAATCGTGGCCGGATGCGCCGAAGGCGTGGCCGAGCCTAAAATACCAAATATGCGCGGCATTATGTCGGCACGTACCAAACCGCTGGCAGTTATCGAGCCGGTTGAAGTAAAAACATTTTCAGACGTTATCAGTTATGAAACACCGGCTCCCCGCGGGCAGGTAAAACTGGTACCGGCAGACGATGCCGCAAAGCTGGTAAGTCTGCTGCATGAAGAAGCACGTGTTATTTAACCTATCCTGAACCCAAATTTTGTTTTTAAAATTGTAATATGTCAGTTTTAGTATATACGGAAAATGCCGGGGGTAAATTCAAAAAATCAACTTTTGAAGCAGTATCATACGCCCGGGCCATTGCCGACCAAAATAATACCACTTTAGTAGCCATTTCTATTGGCGATGTAAGCAATGATGAGCTTAACTCCCTTGCTAAATACGGTGCTGAAAAGGTTTTAAATGCAAATAACGCAAAGCTTAAAGATTTTATCAACCAGGCATATGCGTCGGTAATTGCTGACGCCGCAAAAAAAGAAGGCGCCGATGTAGTGGTGTTATCTAACTCATTTTCAGGGCGCGGCCTTGCACCTCGTATAGCCGTTAAACTGGAAGCCGGCCTGGCCGACGGGGCTGTAGCACTGCCTGGGCAAAGTGGCGGAAAATTTAGCGTAAAGAAAACAGCATTTTCCGGCAAAGCATTTGCCGTAGTTGAATTAACATCGGCCAATAAAGTAATATCAATCGTACCCAACTCTTATAAAGTTGAAGAAAAATCTGTTGCTGCTAAAGTTGAAGACTTTTCCGCCGAAGGCGATCCTTCAGACTTTAAGGCTATGATTAAAGACATTGTCCGTGCTACTGATAAAGTCTCTTTGCCGGATGCAGACATCGTGGTTTCCGCCGGACGCGGATTGAAAGGACCGGAAAACTGGGGAATGATTGAAGAACTGGCCGGTTTGCTTGGCGCAGCCCTGGCTTGCTCAAAGCCCGTGTCAGATGCCGGCTGGCGTCCGCACAGCGAACACGTGGGGCAAACAGGTATAGCTGTCAGTCCAAATTTGTATATTGCAATAGGAATTTCGGGGGCGATACAGCACTTGGCGGGCGTAAGTTCATCAAAAGTTATTGTTGTAATAAACAAAGACCCCGAAGCGCCGTTTTTTAAAGTGGCAGACTATGGTATCGTTGGTGATGCATTTGAAATTGTACCAAAGTTAATAGCAGCAGTAAAAGAATATAAAGCTTCAGCATAAAGGCGCGTTGTGATGGGTAATGACATGAAAAAAATAAAGCTGGACATTGTTGGCCTGTCGTACAGCCAAACACAATCCGGCGCTTATGCCCTGGTGTTGGGCGAGGTTAGCGGACGCAGAAGACTTCCTATTATTATTGGCAGTTTTGAAGCGCAGGCAATTGCTATAGAAATAGAGAAAATGACGCCGAGCCGCCCGCTGACGCACGATTTGTTCAAAAGCCTGGGTGAGGCTTACAATATCAAGATACAGGAAATTGTTATTTATAACCTTGTTGACGGAATATTTTATTCAAAGTTAATTTGTTCCGACGGCAAAAAATCGGTTGAAATCGACGCACGCACCAGTGATGCCATTGCTGTGGCTGTACGGTTTGATTGCCCTATTTATACTTTTGAGTTTATCCTTTCCACAGCAGGCATAGTTATAGAAGGCAATGACTTTGTTTACCTTGAGAATATTAACGAAAACAAGGAAGAAAAAACAACAGTTTCGGCGGCATCGCCGGGCGGTTTTGCCTCACTAAGTACTGATGAATTAAAAACCCGCCTGCAGGAAGCTATTGCCGAAGAATCCTACGAGAAGGCTGCTAAGATACGTGATGAATTGAATCGCAGAAAAGCATCATGAGCCGGTACCTTAATGTCTAAATTTTAAGACTTCATTCCCTATACGCCATAAGCTTCGTGATTATACAATTATTTCGTTATTTTCCGGCTTTAATTATCATTTGCACACTTATTTGTTTCAAATCAGCGCTTTATGAATATTAAGTTCCGCTTAATACTGATGAATTTTATGCAGTTCTTTATATGGGGGGCGTGGCTGCTTACCATCGGGGCGTACTGGTTTCAAAACAAACATTGGTCAGGCGCACAATTCGGCGCAATATTTTCCACCATGGGCATCTCGGCGATCTTTATGCCGGCACTCACCGGCATAATTGCCGACCGGTATATAAACGCAGAAAGACTTTACGGTATAATGCACATTTTAGGTGCTCTAACGTTATTCAGCCTGCCGATGGTAACAAATCCGTCGGCTTTCTTTTGGGTTATCCTGCTCAACATGATATTTTATATGCCAACCCTGTCGCTGTCGATAACCGTTGCCTATTCTGCTTTAAAAAGAGAAAATATCGATGTAGTTAAAGAATATCCCCCTATCCGTATTTACGGCACGATAGGCTTTATAGCTGCTTTGTGGACAGTGAGCCTTACGCACAGTGAAACGACTGCAAACCAATTTTATATTGCATCGGCGGTAGCGCTCTTGCTTGGGCTTTTTGCATTCACCCTGCCTAAATGTCCGCCCCTATTTAAAAAAACAGGCGACAAGTCGTTTGTCAATATGCTTGGATTGAATGCATTCGCACTTTTCAGGACACCAAGATTTGCCATTTTCTTCGCATTTTCTTTATTATTGGGAGCAGCCTTACAGCTAACCAATGCTTATGGCGATACTTTCCTCCACGATTTTGCCGCTATTCCAGCTTATAAGGACACCATTGCTATAAAATATCCCGCTATTATCATGTCCATATCGCAGGTGTCGGAAACATTGTTTATTCTGGCGATCCCCTTTGTGCTGAGGAAATTCGGAATAAAATATGTGATGTTGATCAGTATGCTTGCATGGGTTCTTAGGTTTGGACTGTTTGCTTTTGGCGATCCCGCAGGAGGCTTGTGGATGATCGTTCTTTCATGCATCGTTTACGGTATGGCATTTGATTTCTTTAATATCTCCGGATCGTTGTTTGTGGAAACTCAAATTGGCCCTGAAATAAGAGCGAGCGCCCAGGGATTGTTTATGATGATGGTGAACGGCTTCGGCGCGTTTTTTGGCAGCATACTTAGCGGCTTTTTGATCGATAAATTTTTCACTCTGCCCGATCAAAGCAAAAACTGGCATGGCATATGGCTTAGCTTTGCCGGGTATGCGCTTGTAATAGCCGTGATATTCCCGTTTGTTTTCCGTTACAAGCATACACCTGCACTCCAACACGCCATTGAGCATATCTAAAAAGACTAAATTTCTTTTGCCGACTGGCCTGTAATCTCTATTTTTAAAACGGCTATTAAAACCCGGCCGATCACATGAAAAAACATTACCGTCAGGAAAATGACTGCCTTAACTGCGGTACTATTTTAAAAGGTAAATACTGTCACAACTGCGGGCAGGAAAACCTGGAAATAAAGGAAAGCTTTGGCCACATGATGAACCATGCCATCAGCGACTATTTCCATTTTGACCACCAGTTTTTTCATACATTAAAACCGCTGCTATTTAAGCCAGGCTTTTTAACCAACGAGTACATGGCGGGCCGCCGTGCGCAATACCTGCACCCGGTTAAAATGTACATCTTTATTAGTATAGTTTATTTTTTACTGCTTTTCAAGACAGGGCATGACACAGAAATTGTGAAAGTGAATGCAACTCCCGGTAATCCGGCGCACTCCGGAAAAGTAGTCGATTCGGTTAGTAAAGCTATTATCAATAACCATAATATCAGTGCCGCCGACAAGAAAAAATTACTCGAAAAAATAAAAAAAGAGGACGCAAAAGGTGTTCAGCCGATTGATACCGTAAATGAAAATTTTAAATCCGGCCTGCTCACCTTAACCCCTGACAGCTCCTATAATCAGTATATGTTACGTCAGCAAGCTTTGCCTGCTGAACAACGCGATGGCTGGATTGAAAGGATGATCAATAAAAAGGCGTTCTCATATAAATCTAAATATGGCAATCGCTCAAAAGAGGTGTTTTTCGATGAGGTAAGGCACAACATTCCTAAAATGATGTTTCTCTTGCTTCCGCTATTTGCCCTTATTTTAAAGATCTCATTCTGGCGCAACAAGAAATTTTATGTCGAGCATTTGATATTCGCCTTTCATCTGCATTGTTTCCTTTTCATCTTTCTTGCATTTATAATGCTGCTGAATTTGATTTTGCCCGAAAGTAAAACTATTGCTGACTGCATCGGCCTTGCTGCCACCCTATATATTATCTGGTATATTTATCGATCATTAAAAGTAGTTTATCATCGCAGTGTATTTCGAACGATCACTAAGTTCATAGGCATATACGTTTCCTACATGGTAGTATTTATTGCCTGTATGATGATTGTGCTTTTTGTTACCGCCTTGACACTTTAAATTTCAGTTACCAAAGGCATTAAGCGCGACCGTAGGCTTACCATTGTTATCAAAAGCGCCCAGACCATAACCCTGCCAGTTATAAGCTTCCGGCTCCCAGTAAAATACGCCAAGCCCGTTACCATTAGGTACGGAGTTAACCTTCGCAATAATGTCTGATAAAAAGTTGCGCGCAGTATTGGCCGCTCCGGCTTCCATCCCAACCTCCACCACCATGCATGGAGTTGAATAGCGCGCAACCATGTCATTGATATTAGCCAGGCACTTAGTATCATAGTCTGCCCAGTTTGAAGTTGAAGGATATAACGACATCCCGATAATATCCCATTGGACGCCGTTGGCCTTTAAACCATCAAACATCCACCTGAATAAAGCATTGTCATAACCATTTGAAATGTGTACAATCACTTTGCTTGTACTGCTCACTTCTTTTACCGCAGCGTACCCCGCTTTAATAAGCGCTGCAAAGTTGGCCATACTCTTTGAGGCGCGACCGTCTTCCCACAGCATACCGTCATTAGTTTCGTTGCCAACCTGAACCCAATCCGGTGTGATGCCATTTGTTTTCAAAGTCTTAAGTACCTCAGCTGTATAATCATGTACTTTAGTTATTAATGCGGCAAAATCGAGCGACACCCATGCCGCAGGCTTATTCTGCTTCCCGGGGTCGGCCCAACTGTCGCTGTAATGAAAATCAACCATTATTTTCATGCCGGAGGCTTTTGCGCGTTTGGCCTTGTCGAGCAAATCAGCGGTGTTACACCACCCATCTGCCGGGTTTACCCACACTCTCAATCTGATTGAATTCATACCAAGGCTTTTCATCAGGGCAAATAAATCCTGCGGTGTGCCGTTCTTGTCATAAAACTTAACCCCTGCCGACTCCATTTGCGTTACCCAGCTAATGTCAGCCCCCTTTGCGAAGCCCGAAGAAACCACCGGCGCCTTATAGGCATCCGGCGCCGGATGGGTCGGCGCAGGCCCTTCGACTTTATTAGAACACGAAATAATTAACAGCAGCAACACGCAGCAATAAGCCCACACTATCTTTTTCATATGCCAGATTTAGAGGTTTGATTGTTCTAACAAAGGTATGTCATGTCAAACCTGGAATAAGATGTCAAACAAACATTTTACGATTTATTTTAACTGTTGTTGTAATGCCTCAATAGCATTCGCCAGGTAAGCAAAAGGCGCATTCCAGTTTATTGCAATCTCATTTACGGCGTAGGCGCGATCATCATCAACATATGCTTCATCCGGATTAAGCGAGGGCACTTTAATTTTATCCTGCATGCCAGGATTGGGGCCGCCAGCCAGCAGCCCGGGTACAGGCTCTGCAATACCATCAGCAACCGATGGCCTGTGATGCGGATGCCTTGGCGTTTTACTGCCGAAGCCCGTTAAGTAGGAATAACCCGTACCGTTCCGGCCCAGGATATAATCGAGGTCCGCCAAAGCATAGTTAAGATATTTTTTCTTGCCTGATAACCGGTAAGCTTGTATCAATGCAATGCCCTGGTTAGCGGCAACCGAGTTGCTTCCCCAGTTAAAATTACTTTTGGATTTGGTTATTACTGTTTGATAAGCGTTATCATCTGCTCCTGCTATTAAATCATCAGATAAAGCCAATAGCCGTCGTTTGATTTCAGGCAACTCCTTAGGCGCATTGCCGCCTTGCGCTGAACTGTTTTTTACGAGGGTGTAGTAGCCCAGCAGCTTAACCTGGCTCCAGGATGGTATGGGCATTGTCGTATCAGGAAGAATTTTTATGGTATTTAAAAACGCGTTATTCCGGGTGGTAACAAACAGTTCGCAAGCAGCCCAGATAAACTCATCTGTAAAATTGCGGTCGCCGTAAGCGCCGGTCGTAACTTTAGGCTCGAATTTTCTGTTGATCTCATCCTGGTTGTAAACAACTGCCGGGTTTTTAACCGCCCATTCCCACGCTTTTTGCGCCTCAACTATGCATGAGTCCGCAAGGCCAGGCAACTGTTTTTTATACTTCGAGAATATTCTGCCCGCTTGCGCCATCACAGCTGCAAAATCAAGTGTGGCGGCGGTTCCTTTTTGTACAACGTACCGCGGTTCGATAGCATGGTCCGGCATTTCCATTTTATCAAAGGCCGCGTTGGTGAGCTTGTGATAAACTCCGCCATCGTTCGGGTCCTGCATAGTCTGCATCCAGCGCAGGTTCCATAGTATTTCATTCAACACATCAGGCACGCCATTGCCGCTTTCCGGTATATTGAGTTTTACCGTTTTCATGTAATCGGGGAAATCTTCATAAAGGGACAATAATGTGCCGGTAGTAATGCCGCTGTTCACGATGTATTTGTTATAATCGCCTGCATCGTACCAGCCGCCCGGCGATGAGATAACTGTTCCGGCGGGCCGTTTTTCCGATGCTGCTGATGGATGGATAAACACGTGGTTATCCGGGTGGCCCTCTGCCCTGTTCCACTTACCGGCATATTTCTTTTCTATCGGCGCGGAGGCCCGTATAAAATAAAAGGCTTTTAGTGAACCTGCGGCTACGCTTTGCAATGCATTTCGTTTTATTTCAAACGGGTAGGAATAGCCTGCGCCGTTTACAAACAATTTGTATTTTCCTGGTTGGGCAAATGACGAAAAGTCTGCTATCTGCGTGTATATACCACCAAATGCCGGCATGTTTGATTTTTTAAGCTCGCTGCTAAAAACGTCTTTACCGCTTAAGGTTTGCAAATGAAAAGTACCGCCGCTGCTTTGTAACACCACAGCTATTTTTTGCCCATCCGGGTAAAAGCCGATTTGGTTAAGGCGGACATGCGTGCCGGTTGAGTCTGATATTGGTTGTGAAAATGTTTTTTGACCAACAAAACAAATGATTTGGGCAATCAGGCAAATGCAGGCAATCGCTTTGCCTCGCCAGAAATAATTACGATACATACGGTTTTAATTGATGTATAAAGTTAAGCGTAGCGTTTATTTAACTATAATACTAAATTGACGCTCGGTGCTTCAAAATATAATACTAAACCGTAACTATTAGTCCTAACAAAATAAAAAGCCGGTTTAATCAGCCGGCTTTCGTTATCTATTTTTAATGATTATTTACAATTTGAAGATCGGTACCGCCAGGCTCAGGTTAAACAGGTTCACTTTTGCATCCGAATTGCCAAAAGTTTGTTTTGACAGTCCAGCCTCATAACGTAAATCAAGCGATATATTCCGGATATCTACGCCTGCCCCAAATACCCACGCGTAATTTTGGTTTTTAAATTTAAAAGAGGTAGCGTTCCCTAAGGCGTCGCCAAGGCTTTGGCTGTCGCTCAATTTAAACGATACCAGCGGCCCGGTGTAAAAGCGGCCGCCAAAACCAAATGCACCTACCTTACCACCGAATAGCAAAGGCACGTCCAGGCTGGTAAATTTGGCTTTGTAGCTACTGCCGTTGTCAGTTACTTCAACATTTTTACCGGTAACGTACAGTTCCGGCTGGAAATTAAATCCTAATGCTCCAACTCTCGCCCACAATCCGCCTAAATAACCCGCACGATTGCTGGCATCAAAAGTTGAGGTTGATGACGACAATTTTGAAAAGTTGACGCCTCCTTTAATACCTAATTGGAAGGATGGTATAACCTGCGCCTTTGAAAAAGTAATAGCGGCTGCAAAAATTGTTAAAGTAAGAATAAGTTTTTTCATGTTTTCTATGAGCTTATGAAGATGTTGATTGTTAAATGCGATAGCGGCGGCCCTAAATTAGCAATATCCGGTCTGCATTAAAACAACGTAATGCAGGCCGGATATGTGTGTAGATTCTGCAATAAATGTAGAACTAATTTTAATAATCCAAAAAAGGATTTAAAAAAATCAGAAGCTAAGTTTTCCCTGGTAATAATCTAATATTTTGGTACGGATCAGGTATTCGTACCGGGCGTTGATCAGGTTCACATTTGCTGCGTCAAGGTTATTTTTAGCAAGGATGAATAAGTCTGACGTAATAACGCCTGCGTCAAACTTAGTTTTTTGAGCATTGTATGCAGCCTGGTAGGTCTCAACGGTTGGAATGAGCACCTGCAGACGGCTGTACGCGGTTTTCATATTTGCATGTGCCTGCTCAATTTGTTGTTTTAGCTGGTTGCGGGTGTTGGTATTTACATCCTGTGCGTTTAACAAATCCAACTTGGCCAGCCTCAGGTTGTTACGCGCCTGGAAGCCATTTAAAATCGGAATAGATAAGCTTAAGCCTGGGCCGTAATACTTATTTTGTTTAAACTGTGTGCTAAAGCTGCCCGGAGAGTTATTTGCATAGCTGGTTTGGTAATTGCCATTCAGCGTGAGGGTTGGAAACAGCCTGCCGGTGTAGGCTGATACTTCTTTTTTCGCTGCTTGTACGCGCAGATCGGCAGCCTTTACCAAAGCCAGGCTGGTTAATGCAGTATTGTAAATATCGTCTGCCGATTGGGCGTAAGCTTCTGGTGAATTCGTGGCCTGCAGCCTTTCCAACCTGACGTCTTTCTTGAAAGCCACGTTCATGGCTTCCAACAAGTTGATTTTTGCGGTCAGTACGGCATTTTCTGCATTATAAACGTTTATTTGATCGCTGTTGTGCGAGCCTTTTGCATTGTAATAATCTGCTGGTGCCACATTTCCTGCATTGTTCAAAACAGTTTCCCTGTCTAATGTTGTTGCAGATGCATCAAATTGCAGCCGGGCCTGAGCCAGTTGATCTTCAGCGTTCAGGGCAGTAAAATACAACCCGATAATATTAAGGGTAGTTTCATCTTTAACCTGCTGAAAGTCCATCTTTCCTGCCTGGTATTGCAGCGCATTTTGCCTGATGTTGTTAATAGCACTGAACCCGTTTGATAACAGCAGGCTGCTGCTTGCAGAAAGACCAAATGAGTTGGTTTGCGCGGCATCAACTATCACGCCTGTATTATTCGTACCGCGACCAAAGCTTATACCGTAATTGGCGTTTGCACCCAGTGTAGGCAATAATGCTGCCCGGGCCTGCTGCCAGTAAATACGGTCCTGCTCCGCTTTGATGCCGCTTTGTTTAACGGTAAGATTGTTTTTTATGGCGATATCAACGCATTGAGCCAGCGTTAAAACACTGTCAATCTGCGTAGGCTGCTGGGCTTTAGCGAGTATGGTTACTATTAGAAATGAAAAAAGTAAGCTTATTTTTTTAAAAGACATGACATGTAATTGTTTATTGCAGGTTTTTAGAGCTGTGTTGATGATTCTATCCTGCCATCTAAAAGGTTAATTATTCTGGTGCCGTATTCGGCGTTTTTTTCGGAGTGTGTTACTTGTATAATGGTTACGCCGTCTTCTTTATTCAACTTTCGAAATAATTCCATTATTTCTTCACCCTGTTTAGAGTTCAGGTTACCGGTAGGCTCATCAGCCAATAGCAATTTAGGCCTTGCTATAAGTGCCCGTGCTATACCCACCAGCTGCTGCTGGCCGCCTGATAACTGTGACGGAAAGAGGTCTTTTTTACCAACGATCTGGAAACGGTCAAGAATATCAGCCACCATTGCCTTGCGTTCGGCGCCTTTATAGTCCTGGTAAATAAGCGGAGTTTCGATGTTTTCGTAAACAGTAAGTTCGTCGATCAGGTGATAAGCCTGGAAAACGAAACCGATATATTGCTTATAAAGCGCTGAACGTTGTTTGTCTTTAAGCTGATGAACTGCGTTACCTGCGAAATAGTGGTAACCTTCAGAGGGCTCATCCAGCATTCCGATAACATTTAGCAGAGATGATTTGCCTGAGCCCGACGGCCCCATAATAGATATGAACTCACCCTCGTCTACCTCGAGGTTAATATCATTTAATACAAAATTTTTATTGCCGCCTACCTGGTAGTACTTTGAAATATGCTGAAGTGATAACATTTTAATTAATTAGTGATTTTGTGAATTAATGAATTAGTGATTAAGCTGCTAATTTATTAAATAAGTACTTTAATTAATCATAGCTTTCCCCAATTCCGGCACATAGGTATCAATAACATACCAAACTTTTAATAATCTATATATCAAGTTATTACAATTAAAACTTTCAATTAAAACTGTTCGCTTATGTAACATGGGGCGTACGGTTATGATACAGTAAGGCTGGTGATGATTAGTATTAAAGGTTAGAGGCCGGGAACTGGTCTTTAGAATTCCGTTGGCTACTTCTCAATATGGTCAAGATCATAAAAAACAACCGCTGGCGATGGTTTACAGGTACTTTACAGTTTCAGACTGCAACCCTGTTATAAAATATTGAAAATCAGTTTATTAATATGAAACCCAGGCTTAAAACTGTAAACCTTGCTAAATCGACTATAATTATTCACAATTAGCTGTTAGTCAGGTATTAGACGCTACAGGAAACGCTATTTCACTTTATGAATTGAATGCATAAACTTACTACAGTCGCTGGTTAAATCCCCGAACGTGGCTGGTCATATTATTAGAACACATGGCTGATAATTGAAAATTGATCGCCAAAGCATCAAGGACTGTCAACAGCTACTGCCAATTGCCTACTCACTCCTCAAACTCTTCACCGGGTTTGCAACTGCAGCTTTTATAGATTGAAAGCTTACCGTGAAAAACGCTATCAGGATAGAAATTATTCCGGCAAGTGCAAATATCCACCATTGGATTGATATACGGTAAGCAAAATCCTGCAACCAGCGGTGCATCATAATCCATGCGATGGGCCATGCAATCAGGTTCGCCAGTAAAACAAGCCGTAAAAAATTCTTTGACAAAAGCAGGGTTATATTTTGTACCGTAGCGCCCAATACTTTTCGGATACCAATTTCTTTTATCCTTTTTTCGGCGGAGTAAGAGGCCAGCCCGAATAATCCGAGACAAGAAATTATAATGATTAATCCTGCCAGTATGCCTACGATCTTGCTCACCTGGTCATCAACCTGGTAAACTTCATTAAAATGGTCATCCAGGAACTGATATTCGAACGGCAAATCCGGCTCAACATTTCTCCAGGTAGATTTAATGAAGTTAATGGCCTCGCTTATCCGGCCCGGATTAATTTTTACCGACATGGTGCTGAAGCCTTCGCCTTTATAGCTAAGCATAAATAATGTTTCCACCTTATAATGAAGCGAATTAAAATTAAAATCTCTGGCGACACCTTTTATGGTGCCCAGCGAATCATAACCAAACCTCGCGCCTAACAACGATGACATTGGCCTGCCCGGATGATCTTTCAGCAACTCTTTGGCCAGGGCCTCGTTAATAATATATTCGCGGCCGTCCTGTTGTTTCTCTCCTGAAAAATTCTTACCAAGCAGCAACTTAATTTTATAAAGCTTCAGGTAGTCGTTATCGACAATCAGCCTGGTGGATGTCAGCTGGCGTTTTGGCGCGTCTTCCAGCTTAAATTCAATGCCCGATTGGTCCAGATGACTGCCAAGATTATCCTGTGCCGCGGTAACGCCGCTTATTAAACTACTGCTTAATAACTGCTGCTTCATCAGGTCGTACTTTTGCGGGCTAACCATATTCAATGGAACAGTAACCACCTGTTCCCTGCTGAAACCCGGATCCTTGGTTTGCATAAAGTTCAGCTGCTTTACCACCAGTATGGTAGCAATCATCAGGAATACGGCGCTCGTAAACTGACCTACAACCAGGACATTCCTGAGCATGCCCTTATTCCTCCCGGTCTGAACCGAACCTTTCAATACTTTCACGGGCTGAAATCCGGACAAGTAAACTGCCGGATAGATTCCCGAGATCAAACCTACAAGGGCGGTACATAAAACAATCAGCAGAGTTAGCCCGGGGTTGCTGAAAATCGGCAAGCTGAGTTCACGGCGGCTGAGGCTATTGATAAACGGCAGGGCTATTTCAACCAATATCACAGCAAAAACCAGCGCAATGAGCGAGAGTAATACCGTTTCCCCTAAAAACTGAACGGCAAGCTGCACGCGCTGCGCACCGATAGACTTCCGTATACCCACCTCTTTGGCCCGTTCAGCCGACCTTGCTGTTGACAAGTTGATAAAGTTAATGCACGCTATTACCAAAACAATCAGTGCGATACCAAGAAACAGGTTGGTTATATTTTTATCAAACTTCTGAAAATTAAGGTGGTCAAGACCGATGTCGGCTGAATTTGCATGTACATCTTTAAGCGGCAGGTAAAATAGCTCGTAATATTTTGAGCGCTCGTCGCCCATATGCTTTTTCAGATAGGCAGGCATCTTCTTTTCAAAGGCCTTCATGTCGGTGCCGGGCGCCATTACCAGAAAAGTACTCAGCCAATTGCCACCCCAGTTCTCGCTCATCCGCTTGTTGATAATGGTATTAAAAGACAGCAATGCGTCAAATTGCAATTGGGAGTTTATGGGCGGATTGGCAGCAATGCCCGTTACGGTATAGGCAGTGGTGTCTCCGCCGAAATGCGTTACCGTTTTACCCATTGCATCTTCGCTGCCGAAAATTTTAGCGGCGGTTTCTTCTGTCAGCACTATGCTGTGCGGTTTTAGCAAGGCACCATTCCGGTCGCCCTTTAACAGCTTGAAATCGAAAATATTGAGGAACGTTGTGTCCACAAAAAACACCTCCGGCAAAAAAACCTTCTTTTCACCATTAACAACCTTAAACTTGTCTTCCCAATGGATGCGGGTAAAATCCTTTACTTCAGGAAAGTCAGCCTGGAGGGTTGGACCCATCGGGAACATCGACAATCCCACCTTTTGCGAAGCAACCATGCCGGGAAATTTTTGAACCTCATCCAGCTTATAGATATTTTTTGTGTGAAAATTGTCGAAGCTTTTTTCGTAAGTAACGAATAGCATGATCACAATGCATGCTGCCATGCCTATCGACAGGCCGACGATATTGATAGCCGAAAAAACCTTGTTTTTCCAGATGTTGCGCCAGGCAATTTTGAGGTAGTTCTTGATCATGATTGGTTAGTAGTTAATAGTTTATAGTGCAGGGTTCATAGCCGAAGAAAATTAATGGCAGTGGTAACTAACAGTACCAGCAAGACAATATGAAGATAAAATACTGACAACTGCTACTGGAAACTGCCTGCTACCTACTCGCTTCTCAAACTCTTCACCGGGTTTACCAGTGCCGCCTTTACCGCCTTATACCCTACCGTCGTCCAGGCGATTGCTATGGACACCGCTATCGCTAATACAAATATTCCTGGGCCAAGCGGTATGCGGTAGGTGTAATCCTGCAGCCATTTGCTTATAAAATACCAGCCTGCAGGCGCTGATATCGCGAAGGCTATTAAAATAAGGACGGTAAATTCCTTCGAGAACAGGTAGACAATATGACTTACCGATGCGCCAAGCGTTTTGCGGATGCCGACTTCTTTGGTACGCTGTACTGCCATGAAAGATACCAGGCCATACAAACCCAGGCAGGAAATAAAAATGGCAATACCGGCAAATATTTTATACAAGGCCGAAAGCTGGTTCTCGCTTTCGTAAAAGGAAGCAATTTTATCATCCAGGAACTGGTATTCATACATCCCGTCAGGGAAAGTATTGTTCCATAAGCGTTGAATGGATGCCATGGTTTGGTTAATATCAGCCGGTTGTATTTTGATATTGATATACTGATAAACGTTTTTCCATGATGCCATCAGTACGGCCGGTATCGGGTTTTTCAGCGAACCCGTATTGAAATCCTTAACCACGCCTACTATCTGCTTGTATTTGCTCTTGTCATCCCACATACCTATGTATTTTCCAATGGCCTGGTTCGGATCCGTTATGCCCAGTTTATGTAAGAGCGTTTCGTTCACTACATAACCGCGGATGGTATCAGATTTCGCGTAGGGCTGTCCGGCCAAAAACTGAAGCTTATATAACTTGAAATAATCGGCATCGGCCCATTTCAGATTGGCATTAAAGGCTGTCTTTGTAGGTGAGTTGTTGTATTTAAAATCTGAAGACCAGCCATTAGTACCCGAAGGGCTCGAAAAGCTGTAACTAACATCTTTTATGCCGGGCTGCTGCAGCAATTGATTACGCAAACTTTCCAGCTTCGACTTGCTTACGCTGTCGCCGGGGAACGGAACCGTTACCACCGCCTCTTTGTCAAACCCAAGTGATTTGTTACGAACGAAATTCATCTGGTAAATAATCACCAGCGTACCTATCACCAGTGCCTGCGCAATGCCGAATTGAAAAACCACTAACACATGCCGCAGGGATAAACCCGTTTTACGTCCGGCTGCAACTTTATTTTTAAGTGCGGTAATCGGGTTAAAGCCAGACAATACCAACGCCGGATAAAAGCCTGCCAGGAAGGTAACGCCCAACGTAACCGCCAGGAGAAACAGTAACAGCGCCGGATCGGCGATAAATGCGGGAGACAATTGAATCTTCAGCAGTTGGTTTAACAAGGGTAACGTTACTTCGGCCAGGCCAGCAGCCAGTACCACAGCAAACAGAGTAATGATCAGCGTTTCGCTGATAAATTGAAAGACCAGCTGCGTGCGGTTGCTGCCCATCACCTTGCGGATGCCAACTTCTTTAGAGCGATTCACAGCCTGGGCCGTAGCCAGGTTAATAAAATTCACGCAGGCAATTATTAACAGGAACAGGCCTATAAGGCTGATAGCTTTTATCAGCGGCTTGCCGAATCCTTTCCCGCTGAACACTCCTACTTCGGTGTCGTAATGCATTTCGGTTAAAGGGCGTATTTGCAGCAGGTCTTTAACATATTCGGCGGGCTTGTGCTTTTTGGTAAAGGCGGTCATGTTTTTATTAAACTCTGCCTCGCTAACATTCGGCGGCAGAACGACATAACAGTTATTGTCTCCAAAGGTGCTTACCCAGTCCTTTATATTGCCGTTCAGATCACCTCCCTTGGTTCTTGCCGTCGCATACGACATTACTATGTTCATCGGGAAGTCGGTGTTTCTTGGCGTGTTTTGAATAATGCCCGTAACCTTCAGGTCAGTCTTATTTTCATATTTAATGGTCTTGCCTATTGCCTCATGCCAGTTACCAAAGAATTTTTCAGCCTCATTTTGCGACAATACCACAGTAAAAGGTTCAGACAAAGCCGTTTTCTTATCACCGGCAAGCCACGGAAAATCAAACATGGCGAAAAACTCAGGCTCTGCCCAATAGCTGTCATCCTCCTTGAATTTTTTAACGGCCTCGCCTTTGTTCTGATCGCCGATGCTAAAATGGCTCCCGTCATTACGGAATATTTCGGCAACGCCTTTTAATGAAGGAAAATCATTACGCAGGCCTTCAGATATCGGTAACGGCACCCCTCCGCTCGGATGTACGCCATCCGGACCATGAAAAACGGTTATCACCCTGTATATCCGGTCTTTCTTTGCATGAAAATTATCGAAACTGGTTTCAAACTGTACGATCAGGAAGATCGTCAAACAGGCGGCTATCCCAACGGCTAACCCGGCCACGTTTATAATTGCATAGCTCTTATTGCGAAGCAGGCTCCGCCATGCGGTTTTGATATAATTCCTTATCATTTTGGTTGGTTTATCAGTTAACTAAAAGACGATAGAATATTTAAAAGGTTACATAAATTCCACTGGTTAATATCACAAAACTGTGCGGGCTATTCACTCCTAAGGCTCTTTACCGGGTTTGCAACGGCCGCTTTTATAGCCTGCGAGCCTATGGTTACAAGCCCGATTGCGATAGCGATCACTGTTGTGTAAGCAAATATTGTCCAGTCGATTGATTTACGGTAGGCAAAACCCTGCAGCCATTTATTCATGGCCCACCATGCTATTGGCGATGCAACAATAATAGAAGCGACGATCAGCTTAAGGAAATCAACAGATAACAGCGAAACGATGGTGCTTACGCTTGCCCCCAAAACCTTGCGCACGCCAATTTCCTTGGTGCGCTGCTCCGCGCTGAAGGCAGCCAGGCCAAATAAGCCAAGGCATGATATCAGGATGGCAACCACGGTAAAGTATCCCACGATTCCGGCAAGGCGGTTATCTGCCTCGTAATTTTTCTGAAATTCATCATCCAAAAAATTATATTCAAAGGGGTCGTTATGGTCAACTTTATGCCAGGTAGCTTCCAGCACTTTTATAACAGGCGCCAGGTTGCCTGCCTTTGCATGTACGATTAAGTAATTGAAGCCGGTTTTATCGCCGCCAAGCTGAAAAAGGAAGGGTGTAACCGGCAGGTGCAGATCTTCATAGTGAAAGTCTTTAACCACGCCAATAATCTGGAAGGTATATTGTTTGCCTTGTAAATCGTAATGGATGTTTTGGCCTATAGCTTTTTGCGGGTTGGCAAAACCATAGTCCTTTACGGCATTTTCGTTAACAATTACCTTATTACTGGTGTCGGACTTAAATTCCGGCGAGAAAAGCCTTCCTGCGGCAGCCTGTATTTGAAGTGTATTTAAAAAGCTGTCATCAATATAGTTAATGCGGGTATGCCGGGCGTCAGCCATTGTTTGTCCGTCTTTATAAAACATGGCATCGCTTGGGTTAGTGATACCCGGGTAATAGGCTGAGCCCCCTACCGATAAGATCTGCGGCAGCGTTTTGATCTCATTTTTCAGAGCAGTATACATAGCTTTAGATCCGTCAGTACGCAGTGGTAATACGATTTGCTGATCTTTGGCGAAGCCGAGATCTGCCGTACGCATATAATTCATTTGCCGGGCAATCACCACAGATGCAATGATCAATACCACAGATATGATAAACTGGAATACAACGAGCCCCTTACGAACGGCCACAACTGCCAGCGAATTGCTCAGTTTCCCTTTCAGAACCTTCACAGGATTAAACGACGATAAGTAAAATGCAGGGTAGCTGCCAGCTATTACCCCGGTAAGCAGCGCCATACCTAAGAATATGACCAGGATGTTTTTGTCTGCTGAGAATGAAAGAATAATATTTTTAGCCGATAGCTGGTTAAATAACGGTAAAAGCAGGTAGGTAAACAACAAGGCTATCAAAAACGCGATAAAGGACATCAGCATAGCTTCGCCTAAAAACTGGCGTACCAATGTGCTCTTTTCGGCGCCCAGTACTTTCCTTACCCCCACCTCCGCCGAACGTTTCGAAGAGCGGGCGGTCGACAAATTCATAAAATTAATGCAGGCGATGAGCAAGGTAAAGACCGCAATGGATGCAAGCACAAAAAGATAAGTGTGACTGGCCGGAGGCGTTACGTTATTGGTTACTTCCTGGCTTAAATGGATATCCCGAACCGGCAGCAGGAACTGCTTCTTATCGCGGCCCATCTTTTGCAAATCCACCGATTCATATTTCTTTACGAATTCAGGCAGTTTACGTTCAAGGTTGGCTGCGCTCGTTCCGGGTTTTAGCAGCACATAGGTAAAAAACATGTTATTGCGGGCAAAATCATTGTTACGCTGAACGTATTTCTCCATCCCTCCTCCGGCAAATGACAGGAAGAAATTACCATCGATATGCGACGGCATGGCTTTCGGCCTGAAAACCCCTGTCACTTTATAATCATTATCCCCGTTCATGTTGCTGGTTACATGCAACACCTTATTGATAGGCGATTCATTCCCAAATATCTTTTTCGCCATGCTTTCAGAAAGGACGGCTGTATTCGGTTCGTGTAAAGCATTACTATTACCTTCTATAAAGTCATAATCGAACATTTTAAAGAACGACGCATCGGCTAAAAAACCATGCCCTTCAAGGAACGATCTTTTATCGCCCGTGGGCGGCGTGTATTGCACTAAGTTTTCCTTGTCGGTAAACAAGTTAAGTAAACGGGTGCATTCTGCAATTTCGGGGTATTCCTGTTTCAGCGCAGCGGCCACCGGCGGAGAGGTAAACGGCGATTTATCCGGCTTTACATCTTTTAGTATTGTCATCGTACCCACCTGGTACAGGTTACCGATGTTTTTATGATAGCTATCATAACTTGTTTCGTAATGCAGGTATAATGCAATCAGCATACAGCAGGTAAGGCCTACTGACAGTCCAAAAATATTTACGATGGAGAAAAACTTATTCTTCATCATGCTCCGCCACGCGGTTTTTATATAACTTTTTATCATTTTGTTTATAGTTGATAGTTCAAATCAGTCAACAAATCAGTAGCAGTATACTATTCTGAGCGCAAACTCTTAACGGGGTTCATCAAGGCCGCCTTTATCGCCTGGAAACTCACCGTAGCCAGCGCAATTATTACGGCCATAACGCCGGCCAGGGCAAATACCCACCACTCTATATTTATACGGTATTGATATTCCCGCAGCCAATTACTGGTTGCCAGCCAGGCTACCGGAAAAGCAATCAGGCAGGAGATGCAAACCAGCTTCAAAAAGTCGCGTGATAATAGGCCGGTAAGGCCCGCTACCGATGCGCCAAGCACCTTCCTGATGCCGATCTCTTTGATCCGTCTTTCTGCAGTATATGCCGCTAAACCGAACAGACCTAGGCAGGAAATAAACACGGCAAGTGCCGCGAATACTCCGGCAAGGCTTCCGGTAAGCGTTTCTGTCTTAAATATTTGTTCAAAATCGTTATCCACAAACTGGTAGTCAAACGGATAACCCGGGCTGTCTGCACGGATGATGCTACCGGCCTTTACTATAGCATCCTGCGTATTCACACCATTTTTAATGCGTATGGTTAACACGCGCGTTTCTGAAGGTTTGTTGTATATCAGCAGCGGCTGGGGCTTGCCGTACATATCGTTATAAAGATAATCTTTCATGATACCTGCAATCTGGAAGACTCTTTTGCCGCCATCGCGGATGACACCACCAACCCTGCCTTCCTTACCCATTTGTTTTGCAAAAGCTTCGTTGATGATTACAAAGTTGCTATCTAATGCAGACTGCGGATAAAAATTCCGTCCCGCGGCCATCTTAATACCCATAGTCGGGATAAACTGATAACTCACGTTTTGCCATGATATCAGCGGATTTTTCGAAGCGTCTTTTCCATCCCATGTATAATTGTCGGTATTACTGCCCACTTCAGTAGCAATATCATTGCTGAGCGCGGCATTTTTTGCAATTCCCGATTTCATCAAATCATTGTAAATGGCCTGGAACTGTTCTCCTTGTTTGCCTTGCAGATTTACATAAAGAAGGTTTTCCTTATTGAAACCGAGTTCCCGCGTTTTTACATGCTGTATCTGCTGATAAATGATAATAGTTCCTATTATCAGTACGATAGACACAGTAAATTGGATAACTACTAAACTTTGCCTTATAAAACCCGATCCCGCGCTTGATTTTATCTTTATATTTTTCAGAACAGTTATCGGATTAAAAGACGATAAATAAAAAGCCGGATAACTCCCTGATAATAAGCCTGTTATTATACTTATACTAATGATATAGATCAGGTGTAATGGTTCAAAAATATTCATCAATAATTCTTTTTGCACCAATTGATTAAATACCGGTAGTGTAATGTAAATCAAACCGATAGCTGCAAGCATGGCCGCAAAAGCCATAATCAAAGCTTCGCCGATAAACTGGCCAACCAGTTTACCCTTGCCTGCGCCCATTACCTTGCGCACACCTACTTCCTTAGCGCGTTGTTCTGAACGGGCGGTAGCCAGGTTCATAAAGTTAATGCAGGCTATAATGAGGATGATCCATGCGATAAATGAGAAAATACGCACGTAAGTAATGCGGCCGCCGCTCATTTTGCCATCCACAAAATTATCATGCAGGTTCCAGTCGTTCATTGCGAACAGGAAGCATTCTGTAGTATTCTTGTTATCGGTCTTACCCGCGAGATAGTGGCTTAACTTCTGATTTACGGCTGCTAGGTTTGCGTTTGGCTCCAACTCCACGTAAGTTCGGGCCCAGTTGGCGCCCCACATGTCCATCCATGGTTGCTTATGGTCGATATTAGCCATAGGTGAAAGCCATTGAAACTGAAAGGTGGAGTTTTTAGGCAGGTCTTTAAAAACACCGCTAACTGTATACGCCTGTTCATTATTCACTTTTAGGGTTTTACCTACCGGATTTGCATTACCAAAAAACTTCCCGGCCATGGTTTCACTGATAACCACGGACCGGAGCTCTTTAAAAGCGTTCGCAGCATTGCCATAAACAAAAGGCAACTGCAGCATGGAAAACAGTTCTTCATCAGCGTAGCTGCCTTTTTCGTTAATCACCTTATCCCCAAGGGCAAAAATCTGCTGATCGAAACCATTTGTTCTTGCCGCATTTTTTATACCTGGTATTTCTGCCTTTAAAACCCTGGCCATTGGGCCCGGCGTAGCATGGAAAGTACTTACCTTACCATTATAGGTTTGGTTTTCGTAAATCGTGTATAATTGATCCCTTTTCTGATAATTGTGGTTAAAGGTCAATTCATCCTGTACCCAGAGAAATATCAGCGATGCGCACGCAATGCCGATAGCCAGGCCGCTGATGTTCAAAAAGCTGTAGCCCTTATTTTTCAGCAGGCTGCGGATGGTAGTTTTTAAATAGTTCTTTATCATAATCAATTCATGGTTAATAGTTCATGATCCATAACCAAAGGAATCAATGACGGCAGTGAGTCGCAGTTGCAGTCATACTTAGTAATAAGCATTTCCTGGCTGCTGCTTACTCATCACTTACTCATTCCTCATACTTTTTACCGGGTTAACCAAAGCTGCTTTTATCGCCTTATATCCAACTGTAAACCACGCAAGTATAATTGAGACAACAACGGCAAACAGAAACACATCAATGGTGATGCTGATACGGAACACAAAACTTTGCAGCCAGCTTTGCATCAGGTACCATGAAACAGGCACGGCAATCAGGAAAGCTACACTGATAAGAATGATAAATTCTTTGGAAAACAAGAAGACGATGCTTTTAACCGATGCGCCAAGTACCTTTCGCACGCCTACTTCCTTAGTGCGCTGTACAACCATGAACGATACCAGGCCGTAAAGGCCAAGGCAGGAGATAAATATGGCTATACCCGCAAATATTTTGTAAACCAGGGCCAGCTGGTTTTCCTGCTGATAAAAACGTGCAATATTATCGTCAAGGAAGTAGCCTGTATAGGCATATTCCGGATAAGTTTTCTCCCATTGTTGTTGTATGGCTGCTACTGTTTTGCTAAGGTCGCTTGTCTGTAGTTTCACCGCAACTTCGCCCTCAACTTTTTTGCTGGGGGTTATTACAATAGGTTTAACTGACTCTCTTAATGAATTGGTTTTAAAATCTTTAACCACACCAACTATCGGGATCCACGGCTTGTTGTCAGCCCCGAGACGGATGGTTTTGCCAATAGCCTTCTGCGCGTCAAATATGCCCAGCTTTTTCAGGAATGTCTCATTAACTACAGCCTGCCGGGCTGTGTCGTTTCGGTCGTAACCTTTGCCTGCTATAAATTGAAGCTGGAATGTTTTAAAATAGTCATCATCGCCGAATTTAAGGAAAGTAGTAATGCCGTTATCCTTTGTATCATTGTTGAAATAGAAATTGGTGCCCCAATTGTTATCGGATGAGGGCACATCTGAAATAAAAGTTAACGATTTCACCGCCGGATTTTGCAGCAATTGCTCCTTAAACGGGCCCATCTTACTTAAACTAATGCTGTCTGTTGGGCCGGGAATGACCAGTATCGCCTCTTTGTTAAAACCCAGGTCGGCCTCGTTAACGTACCGCATTTGTTTAACCGCTATAACAGTACCGATAATGAGTAGTTGTGAGATACCAAATTGCAGTACAACTAATCCCCGCCGCAGCGAAATACCCCCAATGGATGCTGCTGTAATCTTATTTTTTAGTGCCAGTACCGGTTTAAACCCCGACACTACCAACGCCGGGTATAACCCGGATAAAAGAATAATAACTACCGTTGCCAATGCTAAAAAAGTCAGGCTGCCTGTACTAAGCAGTGCAATGTCGTCGGGAACGCTGGCTATGTTCTTTAAATAGGGTAATGCTATTTTGGCTACGATCAGCCCAAGCAACAGCGAAAATGCAACAATTATAGTCGTCTCGCCCATAACCTGGCCTATCAGCTGTCCGCGTGAACTGCCGAGCACTTTTCGGATACCCACCTCTTTCGACCTGCCTACAGATTGCGCAGTTGCAAGGTTGATAAAATTAATAGAGGCCATTATGATTATCAAAATAGCGATAAATGACAGCGTGCGCAGCGTAGATTTGCTGGTAAGGTGATCGCCCAGCGTATTGCCGACACGCCTGTCGAAGTGAAGATCGCCAAGTGGTTGTAAAAAATTCGATAAGCCTACTTTGCCCTTTTCGCCGGCATGGCGGTGGGCAAATGTCTTCAGCTGGGCATTAATCCGTGCTACAGACTCATTTTCAGGCAACTTTACAAATACCTGGTGGTTGCTGCTTAGCGAATGCCAGCTATCGGCATAACCATATTCGTTAGGATGCTGTTTGCAGGTAATGAATGACACCATGATGCGGAAAGGAAGGTCTGAGTTCGCGGGAGCATCGGTGATAACACCGGCAACCTTTAAGTTCAGCAGGTTGTCCATTTTAAGCATCTTACCCATCGCACTTTGCCAGGTGCCAAAATACTTTTCGGCGCGGGTTTTATCTATAATTACCATATTGGGCTCTTTAAGGGCCGCTTTGCTGCCTGCCAGCCACGCTGCGCTGAAAATGTCAAAGTATTGCGGTTCTGCAAAAACCACGCCTATGTCTTCAGCAAACTTTTTATCGCCCTGCCCATTTTGCGCGTTACCGTCAGGAACGGTTATCTGGCTGCCATAATTGGACAACAGCGATGCTACAGTTATCTGAGGAAAGTCAATCCGTAGCGCCTCAGTTGCCGGAACAGGCACGCCGGGGTTATAAACCATATCCCCTTCACGGCTTTGTTCTGAAACAACATGATAGATATTTTTAAAGTTGGGCTGATAAGTGTTAAAACTCAGCTCGTATTGTATAACTACATATATGAGCAGGCAGGCCGCTATACCAACCGTCAATCCCGAAATGTTTATTGCCGCATAGGCCTTGTGACGTGCAATATTACGCCAGGCAATCTTAAAGTAATTTTTAAGCATGATAAAGATGTTGTTGGCATGATATACTTAAAAGACATACCAAATATTCAAATTATTGATTATCAATAATTTGAACCATAGTTAGATATACGAATATGTTCGTATGTGTAACAGTAGGTGTACGGTTTTGATACAGGTTTACCCGTGTGTGGAAAATAAAAAAGTCAGTTAACACCGAAGGACTGCCGGTTTTACTGACTTTTTTAAGACTTCTTTTGGAATCTATTCGTTCCGCAAACTTTTTACAGGATTAGCAATTGCTGCTCTAACCGTATGATAGCTCACAGCGAGCACAGCCGTACTTAGCGCGATAATTCCGGCAACGGTAAATAACGTCCAATCGGGTTTTATGCGATAGGCAAAATTATCGAGCCATTGATGAACGAGGTAAAAAGCCACGGGTGTTGCAATCACGAAAGAACCGATCGCCAGCCTGATAACGCCACGGTTAAGCAATAAAAATAAATTACTAACCGAAGCACCCAACACTTTGCGTATACCAATCTCTTTAGTACGGTTGATGGTAGTAAGTCCTGACAATCCGAATAAGCCAAGGCATGCTATAATAATAGCAAGTATGCACGACGTTGTTATGGTAGTCATCCAGCGCAGGTAAGCATCGTAACTTTTTGCGATATCCTGATCGACAAAGGTGAAGTTAAAGGGCAAGTTGCCTGTTAGCTTATCCCAATTATTTCTGATGTCTGTAATTGTTTCCGGAATGTTTTGTCCCGGCTTTATCTTGATGTAGTAGCTGTAAATATCGCCATAGTTAACTGTGTGATAAGCAGGCTCAATCTTTTTAGTGAGGTCAGCCGTGTGGTAATCCTTACAAACGCCGATTATCATGCCGCCCATAGTGCGGTTAATAACCCCTAATTCCGGTTTTCCCAGCAAATTATACAGCGTTTGGTTGACAATAATAGTATGCCTTGCCAAGCTTCCTTTGTGCGATTTTTCTAAATCCGGTATAACAGTTTTTAAACTATCGGTGGCTATGTCCCTTGAAAAATTTCTCCCCTTAATGATTGGAATCTTATTGAAATCGAAATAATTATAATCCACATTTAAAAACTGAACGATGGTTTTTTCACCGTTAAAATAAAAATTGTTCATGCTGTGCAGGCCAAACGAAAATGATGAACTGGTTACATCCTGTATCTTGGGGTCGATCTCAGCAAAGTGTCTGAGCCTTTCATTCAAAACGTTCGCTTTTTGCGGGCTATTCCAGCCGTACGGATTTTCAACACGAAGTACCAGTTCCTTATCAAAACCCATATCAGCCGAGCTTATAAAATGCATTTGCTTATTTATAGCCAGCGCCGATATCACAAGCACAACACAAATGGTAAATTGAATAATCACCAGGCTCTTTGACAAAAACGGGCTGATACGATAAGCTGAAAACCCGCGCATTATATTCAGCGGCTTCAGCCCCGACATTACCAATGCTGGATATATACCGGCCAATAAACCCAAAGCTATCGTAAGCGCCAATAGTAAGCCTGCGACAGTCCAGCCGGAAAAGTTTGCTATGGCAAACTCCGTACCGGTAAGCCGGCTAAAAAACGGCATGCATGCTGTGGCTATTAACAACCCGGTTATTACTGCCATAAAAGCCAGCAATTGTGTTTCAAAATAGTATTTAAAGATAATTTGCTTCTTGCTGGCCCCAATAGTTTTGCGAATGCCCACATCCTGCGAGCGCGATACCGTATTGGTGAGCGTTAGCAAAACGTAGTTTAAACAAGCTATCAGCAATATAACAGCCGCCAGGCAAACCAATTGATAGATATTCTTCAAATCGGTAAAATGCCCCCATCCCCGGCTGGCATTGTAATGCGCATCGGCAAAAGGGCGTAAAATAAAATGTGGATCTGATACCTTGTAGTCAGGTATCTGGCTTTTTAATCGTTCATTATAAGGCTTATATAATATTTTAGCATACCGGTTAAATTTTTGCTGAAACGAGTTCACATCAACATTTTTCTTCAATTTCAGGATCAGTAATTTATTTGCTGAGTTTAAACCATCCGCAAGGTTACCTGCATAATTCGGGTCGGATTCCATCGGCACCAATAGGTCATACTGGAAGCTTGAATTAGCAGGAAAATTCTTAAAAACACCGCTTATGGTGATGGGCGGCTGTTTTTCATCGTCAGCAAATATCACCGTCTTACCAACAGGATCGTTTTTACCAAAATATTTTTGAGCCAGTCGTTCGCTTATCGCGGCAGTGTTACGGCCAGCCAACACATTCGCTTTGTCTCCGCTAACCAAAGGATAGTTAAAAACTTTAAAGAAGTCGGCATCCACGTATTCCACGTTGTCATTCTCCTTAAAGGTGCGACCGCCAACCCTGATGTTAACGCTGCCCATGCCCCCTATCCTCACAGCATTTTCCACCTCAGCAAAATTGCGTTTAATGTCGATAGCCAATTCCGTAGGCGTTACGATCATATTTTGCTGCTCCTCGTCTTTCATCAGAAAAGAAAACAAGCTGCGGCTTTTTTTATCGGCAGCCGGTTCATCCTTTTCGGTTTGTTCTAACCGGAATAGCTGCGATTGATCATGATGAAAACGGTCAAAAGATTGTTCATTTTTTACATACAGGTAAACAAGTATGCAAAATGCACTGGCTACCCCAAGTCCAATAATATTTATGGCAGAGTAAAGCTTATTGGTAAAAATGTTGCGTAATGCGAGTTTTAGGTTAGTTTTAAGCATATAGTGGTTTATGGTTAATAGTTGCAGGTTAGGTTACAAATCGCATAACCCGATAGTTAGCTCCTAAAGTTAACTATCGGGTTATGAAAAAATAAAGGATTAGTCATCTATTTTACTCAGATCGCAAACTTTTTACAGGATTGGCAATCGCAGCCTTAATAGTTTGGAAACTCGATGTAAATAAAGCCGCTAAAAGCATCCCCGTCCCGCTAAGGGCAAATATCCACCAGCTAATTGTTGTGCGGTCGGCAAAGCTTTGCATCCACTTGTTCATCCCTAACCAGGCCAGCGGCGTAACCAATATAAACGAAAGCAGTATCAGCCACATCATCTCTGCTGATAACAGCCTGACAATAGACGCTACCGATGCGCCCAGCACTTTACGTACGCCAATCTCCTTGGTGCGCTGGTTGGTGGTGTAAATGGCCAAACCCAGCAAACCAAGGCAGCTGATAAATATCGACAACGCCGTTGCCCAGCGGAGCAGGGACGAAGTATGCTGTTCAGCGTCGTAAAACTTAGCAATATTCTGGTCAAAGAAGCTATAATCGAAATCGTCATCCGGATAAACCTGTTTCCATGTTTTTTGCATCGATGCAATGGCTGTCTTCCACTCGTTACCGCCCGGTGTTTCCGGGCGCAGGCCAATATGCAGGTAGCCTTTCATAAATTTGGTGCGGCCAATATATATCGCCATTGGCTTTATAGGGTCATGCAACGATTTCTGGTGAAAATCTGCAACTACCCCTGCAACTTCCAGTTTCTTTTCGCTATTAAAATGCTCCAGGGTTTTACCTATAATATCATGCGGGTTCTTAAAACCAAGCAGTGTTGCATAATTTTGATTGATGACAACATACTTGCCGCTATCGCTGGCCTGGAGTTTTCGGCCTGCCACAACTTTTAACCGGTAAACATCCATGTAATTTTCATCAGCAAACTTTAACTGCACATCGGTTTTAATCTCCTTTTTACCATCCATATAAGTCACTTCGGTTGAATTGGTGCCGCCTGACGATGGCGGATTGCCGCCGATACTTACGCGCTCTACCTGTGGTAATGCACGGAATGCATTCACCAAAACCTGGTTACGGGCGTCTGTCCGGTTTTTCCACGGCGTATTCATCACTATGATGGCATCTTTTTTAAAGCCAAGGTCCTTATGCAGTGCGTAATAAACCTGCTTGCTCACCAGTATTGTCCCTATGATAAAGAACTGGGCAATTACAAACTGGGTTACCGTTAACGATTTGCGGAGCAGTGCTTTACGCGTCTTGCTGTTGTTTGTTGCCGACTGCCCCTTAAGCACCTGTACCGGTTTATAGCTTGATAACAGGATCGCAGGGTAAAACCCTGCAAACAGCGTTACTACAACGGTTAATACCACCAGGAAAACAATCAGGACAGGTTGCCCTATAAAGTCGGCTTTTATGTTTGGAGAAACGAAATCGGAAAAGAGCTTAAGAATGAAAGGCGAAAGCACAGCCGAAATGATTACCGCTGTTGTGGTAACCAGGAATGTTTCACTCAAAAACTGAAAAATCAGTTGTTTGCGGTCGCTGCCCATGGTTTTGCGGATACCTATTTCTTTAGCACGCTGAGCGGCCTGAGCTGTAGTTAAATTAATAAAGTTGATGCAACCGAGTATCAGCAGAAATACACCAATCAGCATTAATGAGTACAGGGTCGTCTTGCTGGCTATATGGCCATTGTCGAAATTACCGTAATCGCCGTTAAAATGCAGGTCACTTAATGGCTGCAGTTTAAAGCCGTGGGTGTTGCCTTTATCTTCTTTTTTAGGCGGACTGGCTTTTTTGAGTATTACATTAATCTGCTTTTCAAGCGCTGCTGCATTTGTCGTTGGCGATACTTTTATAAACAGCTGCGATGCCGATGTTGTGCTTTCCCACTCTGTCAGCTGCAACTGGTCTTTCAGGTCTTTAACTGCCGTACCGGTGGTATACGAAATAAAATCGTGAAAGGTGAAGTCGCTGTTTTGCTTTAGCTTCTGCACAATCCCGGTAACTGTAGTTTTAACAGTATCATATGTCACTATTTTACCGATCACCTGGTGATAATCCAGTTTGGGGAAATACTTCGCGGCTTGCTCATCAGTAAGCACGACCTGATTAGGAGCGTCAAGCGCACTTTTAGCGTTGCCAGCCAGCCAGGTATAATTGAATATTTTGAAATATTCCGGGCCCGCCAATACCACATCGTCCTGATTTTTAAACCTTACCGGTACATTCCCGTTACCGGCAACAAATACATTAGGCTGATATAAGGTGAAGAAAGGCGCCACTGTTTCTATACCGGTCGCCTGGGTTTTAAGTGCGCCCGGCAGTGGGCCGCAAACACCGGAATTATAACCCTTTTCGCCCTGGAAGGTATAGTAAGACACTACGCGATAAATCCGGTCGCTATCTTTATGGAATTTATCGAAGGTGAGGTCGTAATGTACAATCATGTAAATTACCAGGCAGGCGCTTATCCCTATAGACAAACCGATTACATTGATGAAGGTAAACAACTTGTGCCTTTTAAAACCCCGCAACGCTGTTTTGAAATAGCTTTTTATCATATGTGATTTATTAAGTCAATTATTTTTTTTGGTCGTGGTTTATAGCTAATAGCCGTTGATTTCTCTGAACTGCAAACAGCTACTCACTTCTAAGGCTCTTAACCGGGTTCATCAACGCTGCTTTTATCGACTGGAAGCTTATGGTTATAAACGCGATTATTAAAGCCGATACGCCCGCCATTAACAGCACCCAAATACTTACATTAATCCGGAAGGCAAAACCTGCCAGGAACCATTTATTCATCGCCCAGGCCGCAAGCGGGAGACCAATAAGTGCTGAAATAATCACCAGTATCATAAAATCCTTAGACAGCTCTCTTACAATCTGCGGAACGCTGGCGCCCAATACTTTACGTACGCCGATTTCTTTAATGCGCTGGGTAATTGTAAATGCCGACAGGCCGAATAAGCCCAGGCAAGCTATAAAGATGGCAATGCATGAAAATATGGTAAACAGGCTGCCCTGCTGCTGTTCGCTGTTATACAACTGGCCGAATTTATCGTCCAGGAAACTATAATCAAAAGGCGACTCCGGCAGATATTTTCGCCAGGTATCTTGTATGGCCTGTATGGCGGCCCTGGGGTCCCTGCCGTCAATCTTTATAGATATTTTGCCGTAATAGCTGCTTTTGGCGGGTGGCAATGCGAACAGAAGCGGTATGATCTTTTGATGTAATGATTCGAAATGGAAGTCTTTTACCACACCAATGATCTTACCTTTAACATCCCCGTACTGCAGATCCCGGCCGAGTGCATTTTGATTTGTCCAGCCAAATTGCCTTACCGCCTCTTCGTTGATGATAAAGTTGTTGGTGTCGGTAGAAAACTCTTTAGCAAAATTACGGCCCGATGCCAGCTGCATACCATAAGTAGGGATGAAGCCATAGTCGGTGGTAATGTATTTCAGATCAATTTTTATGGCCTGTGATGCGCCACCGTTAATTAACTGGGCGTTCTGATCATCCAGCAACCGGCCGGATGGTATGCGGGATGACCGGCCTACGTCTTTTATAAAGGCATTCTTCTTTAAGTCGTCTTTAAACCCTTCAAATTGCGGCGTCAGTCTGTTTACATAGTCCATGGTGACAATATGGTCTTTGTTAAAGCCGAGAGCCTTGGTTTGTATATATTGCAGCTGCTGAAAAACTACAGTGGTAGCTACTATAAGTATGATAGATATAGAAAACTGCAGCACAACCAGAACTTTTCTGAATGACAGCCCGCCCTGCCCTGCTTTTACTATGCCTTTAAGTACCCTCACCGGTAAAAACGAGGACATGAATATAGCCGGATATATGCCGCTGATGATGCCAATGATAAATGGCAGCAATAAAATGGGCGCGAAAACATACCACTGCAGCAGGCTTTGGATAGACAGGTGCTGCGATGCCATGTTGTTAACCAGTGGTATGCACGCTGCGGTAATACCTGCCGCCAGCACCAGCGCCATATAGGTGATCAGCACTGATTCACTTAAGAATTGAAAAATGATCTCCTTACGCTGCGCGCCGATCACCTTGCGTATACCGATCTCCTTTGCCCTTAATGCAGAACGGGCGGTCGACAGATTCATGTAATTGATGCAGGCTATCAGCAAAATAAACAGGGCAATTGCCGAGAATATATAAACACGGCTGATATCGCCATTTTCTTCGTACTCATCGTCCAGGTGCGACCGCAAATGAATGTCGGTTAACTTTTGAAAGGTAAGCGATGTAACCTGGTGTGTTTTTAAATTGCCCGGCATTCCGTTCAGGTGAACATATTTATCCAGAAAATCAGGCAGCTGCGCCTTAACATGCTCAACGTTATAATCCTTTGGAAAAAGCAGGAATGTATAAAATGAGTTATTCCCAAAATTGGTTTGCAACTGTTTTTCGCCGTAAATGGCTGTGTCTTTTAATGTATTGAAGGACATCAATATTTCCGGATGCATGTGCGAGTTAGCAGGAAATGACTTATAAATGCCGGTTACCTTAAAATCATGGCCGATATTATCCAGCCGGATGCCTTTGTTAATCGGGTCTTCATCGCCAAAATATTTTTTAGCCATCGCCTCTGACAGCATTATGCTGTAAGGATCAAGCAGGCCGTTTTTCCTGTCGCCTTTAACAACCGGCACGTCAAAAAAAGTAAAGAAATTCTCATCGGCAAAAGCAGCGCCTTTTTCATTAAAAAGCTTGTCTTTATATTTTAAGGCGGTGGTTCCGTTAGGCAGTACGCGGGTTATTTTTTGTATGTCCGGAAATGCATTTTGCAGCAGCGGCCCGAAAGGCGGCGCCACAGCGCTCAGATGCAGGTTTTCCACACCAGGCGCCGTGTAAAAAATGCGCGTAACACGATAGATGTCGTTGGCCTTGCTATTGAACTTATCGTAGCTGCGCTCATTGATAATATAGGCCAAGATCAGCAGGCAGCAGCTGAGCCCTACTGTAAGGCCGAATATATTAATGAAAGAGATAAACGGATGCCTTTTGATATTTCTCAAGGCGCTCCTGAGATAATTTTTAATCATTGTATTGGTTCATTAATTCAATTGTTCACTTTTTCAATGCTTCTTCCCGAGCTCTGGTCTCTAACCTCTGCTGCCTACTCACTCCGCAGGCTCTTAACCGGGTTTGCCAGCGATGCCTTTACCGATTGAAAACTGATAGTGATAGCGGCAACCAACAAGGCTATGCCGCCTGCCAGCACAAACACCCACCATTGTATTTCTATACGGTAAGCAAAATCCTGCAGCCATTTGTTCATTGCAAACCATGTCAGCGGGAATGCTACCAGTGCTGCGATCAAAATCAGCCTTAAAAACTCTTTCGAAATCATTAGCGTGATACCTGCCGGACTGGCGCCAAGCACCTTGCGGATGCCGATTTCTTTAACGCGCTGCCTTATCATAAATGCCGCCAGGCCAAATAAGCCCAGGCTGGCAATAATTACGGCTATTACCGCAAACGATGTGAAGATATGGCTGGTACGCTGCTCAGTGCTGTAAAGCGATGCAAACTGCTGATCTAAAAACGAATAGCTGAAAGGGGCTTCCGGATGAAACGAAGCCCATTTGCTGCTGATATTATCAACTAATTGGTGAACGTCAGCCGTTTTGACCCTCACGATAACAGAGCCCGCGCTATTATTCGCCGGCAACATCATCAGCGGCGCAATTTTTTGCTTGGCAGAGGTATAATTAAAATCCTTTACCACGCCAACTACGGTGTAATGCCTTTGGCCTGAACGGATGATGGTCTTCCCTATTGGATCTGTATTCCGGAAGCCAAGATCACGTACGGCTGCTTCGTTAATGATTATTGAAACTGAGTCGGCGTTACCTTCCGGGTAGAAGTTACGGCCCCTGGCAATTTGCATGCCCATGGTGGGGATATACGAACTTTCAATCCAGTAAATATTTATCGGGAGCTGTTTACCCCCTGCGGGGATATCAGACGCATAAACTTCAGTTCCGCCCATACGCTTATAGCCCGGTATATTGTCTGAGATAGTGGCATTTACCACGCGGCTATCCGTTAACAGTTGCTGCTTAAACGCTGAAATATTACTGCCTAATGTATTGGCATCATTTATAACCAGTACCTGGTCTTTATTGTAACCAAGCTTTTTGTCCTGCATAAAATGCAATTGCTGGTAAACAACAAACGTTGCGATGATCAATGCAGTGGATATGGAGAATTGCAATACAATAAGGCTGCTGCGCAATCTGCCCCTGCCTGCAGAAGGCGCCGTTCCGTTTCCTTTTAAAACAGATAATATCTTAAACGATGACAGGAAAAATGCAGGATAAATGCCGGCAACTATCCCAACAAATAAAATCAATAAAGCCTCTGCTATAACAGTAGCAGAACTAAAGAAAAAGCCAATGGTGATATTTTTGCCGGCGAGGTTATTGAAATATGGCAACAGCAGGTAGATAAATCCAAGCGCGAACAACATAGCAATGGCTGTCAGTATTACCGATTCGGTTAAAAATTGTGATACCAGCGCATTCTTTTCTGAGCCAAGTACTTTACGAATGCCTATTTCTTTTGACCGTTTGGTAGAACTTGCAGTAGAAAGATTAGTAAAGTTAATGCAGGCCAGCAGCAAAATAAACAAAGCAAGCGCACCGAAAATGTAGATATAATGAATGTCGCCGTTGGCCTCAAACTCATATTTGGTAGCAGAATGCAAGTGAATGTCTTTCAACGGTTCCAGGAAGAAAACAAAAGAATTCACGGTTTTTTGCGCTTCGGCGAGGCTAATGCCCATATCGTTTTGAACTTCCGGCACCACGTGTTCAGCCACCAGGCCTTTAAAACCAGCCTCCAGTTTTTTAATGTCAGTATTGGGCCGAACAGAGATATATGTATAATAGCCGATATTGCTCCAGGTCATTTTCCTGGTTGGTGAAATATAGGTGGACGAGCTTATAATAGCATCTGCATGAAAATGGGAGTTTTCAGGGAACCGCTCAATGATACCGGTCACTTTAAGCGGTTTTCCATCTACGGTTATTATTTTATTTAAGGAAGATGCGCCGCCAAAATATTTCTTCTCGAAATCCCGGGTTAGTACGATGGCGTTGGGTTCAGTCAATGCATTCCCATTGTCACCATCTGCCAGCGGGATAGAAAACATATTGAAAAAAGAGGCGTCGGCATCAATAATTTTTTCCTCTTTAAATTTGGTATTGTTGTATTTAACGAAAACCGGGCCTCGGCTCTCAATTCGCGTCACATCAGTAACTTCCGGAAACGCGTTTTTTATGCCTGGGCCAACCGCTATATCCACGTTGGGGAAATCTGCAGACGCATCGCCGCTGTTTGAATGCAGTTCGACACGGTAAATTTGATCAGCATTTGCCGGATAAGTATCATAAGTCAGCTCTTTATATAAATAGGCGCTGATCAACATGCAGCAGGTTAAACCCACAGAAAGGCCGAAAACGTTGATAAACGAGAATATTTTATTTCTTTTCAGGTTACGTAAAGCTGTTATAATAAAATTCTTAATCATAGACTGTTAACATTAGTTGGATTGAGCCCTGCAGCTAAATACCTGGCAGGATATGAGTAGCCTCTGTTATCTGGCTTAAAAGGCGTACCAATTATACAATATACTGTATATCAATAAATTAACAATTATTTACTACAGGAACTGTATCAGAACCGTACACTATGTGTGTCGACTGCGAACAGTTTCGTAGGTTGTGCGGCACATAAATGCAAAAATGACGGCTATGTCACAAAAAAACGGCCCCGATGACGCTTTTAGCACACCGGGGCCGTTTACATGAAACTATTTAACCTATTAATTAAAGCTGAGGTTAAGGCTGTCGCTGGCATCAACCTTTACAGGCACACCACCGCCATTTATGGTACCTTTAACGCGGTCTTTTTCCCATTCACCGCTAAACTTATTAAGCGTAACTTTACTGATCCGGCTCGCTGACAGGTCGAGGTTCATGCCCTGTCCGTCAGGCAGCTTCAAATCAACATGGCCACCGCTTGATTCCAGCTTAACATATTTCCCCAGTTTTGTCACTTCAACATGCATGCTGCCACCGCTGGTAGAGGCATCAAGGCTGCAAGCCATGTTTGAAAGATTGACGCTGCCGCCGGACGTACCGGTAACCAGCTCGCCTTCAATATCACGGCCATTAATACTGCCGCCGCTGGTTTCAGCGTGAATAGTACCCTTCAGGGCCTCCATGCGTACTGAACCACCTGATGTACCGAGCTTAATATTTCCCTGGCAATTTGTAGCCCGTACAGAACCTCCGCTGGTTTCAAGGCTGATATTATCTTTAGAGTCGGCTACTTCGATGCTGCCGCCTGATGTACCACCTTTAATTACACCGGTAAGACCTGCAACATGCAAACTGCCGCCGCTCGTTTCAAACTCTTCGTGACCATTCAGATTACTGAGATGGATGCTCCCGCCACTCGTGTTTAAGTGTGTATCAACATCCCTGCCGGTGTAAACTTTAAAAGAGATATTCAGCTGCCTTCTCCAGTTGAAATTAAAACCTTCATGCTTGCGTTTAGCGGTTGCATGTAATTCGTGGTTGCTTACCGAAACATCAAGGATGTAATCTGCGGCAAGGCGTTTTTCAATTTCTTCTTTGGATAATTCCTGGCCGTTGTTGCCATTAACGTAAATCTCGACACGTGGCGATTCGCCGCCGCCGCTAACCGTAATACTTCCGCCGGAGGTTTTTACAAATACATTTTTTATAGCGTCGCCTGATAACGATTTGGTTTGATAAGGAGTTTTATCCCAGTTGCTTTGGGCCGAAGCTACTGTGCCTGCACATGCAAGCGCCAATACTAAAAGGTAAGTTTTCATCGCTCTAAGTTTATTTACGTAATAGACTACATTTCTTCCGGGGACGTTGCATCTGTACGAAAAAAGTTTTTAGTGGCAATGGGGAGCAGCAGTTAAAAAACATGATTATTTGTTAAACAGGAAAGGTGAGCACCAGTAAAAACTGCTACCCACCACTGCTACCGCTGCTTTTCTTATTCCGACTTAAGGCTCTTAACCGGGTTGGTCAATGCTGCTTTAATAGCCTGTATGCTAACGGTTATGCCTGCAACAATTAACGAAGCGGCGCCGGCTGCAATAAATATCCACCAATGAATATTTACGCGATACGCAAAATCCTGCAGCCATGAATGAGCCATATACCATGCTATGGGTGATGCTATAATGGTAGCGATAACAACAAGCGCTAAAAAGTCTTTTGAAATCAGCAATACTATGTTTGATACCGTTGCGCCAAGCACTTTGCGAATGCCAATTTCCTTTGTACGCTGCAACACAGCATAAGCGGTAACTGCAAACAGGCCCAGGCAGGCCAGCAATATGGCTAATCCTGAAAATGTGGTGAATACTCCTGCGGTACGTTGTTCGCTGCGATAAAGCGCGTCATAGTCATCATCCAGGAATTTGTAGGAGAACGGCCTTTCGGGCACGCGGTTTTTCCATATTTGCTCAATCCCGGCTATTGCCTGTGCAGTGTTATTGCTATTTATCCGTACCAATAACTTTTGAGTCTGGAATTTGTCAAGAAAAATCAGCAGCGGGCCGATCGGCTCATGAAACGACTTAAAATTGAAGTCTTTTACCACTGCCTTAATTCTGCCGGGCGCACCTTTTGAAATTTCCTTACCAATAGCCTGCTCGGGTGTCCAACCCATATCGTGGGCGGCGGTCTCGTTCAGCATAAACGTATAGCGGAAATTTTTACCGCCATCAGTGGTGTCTATCTGCGCTACATCGGTTTGGCTAAAATCGCTGCCTGCAACAATTTTCAGCTGCATGGTTTTTATAAAATCCTCATCCATCGGTAAGGCGTTTACAGATATAGCTTTACCGTCGGCGCTTGTTATACCGTCACCCCATTGAACGTTAACAGGCTCGTTATTTGCAGCTGCAACGCCAGATACGCCGGGGATATTTTTAATCTCGTTCTTTAACCCTTCAACTTTCGGCAGCATCTTCCAATTTATGGGCAAAACCACCACATTGCTTTTGTTGTAGCCGATATCCTTATTACGAATGTATGATAGCTGCTGCAATATCACTACTGTCGTAATAATCAGGAAAATTGAAATTACAAACTGGAAAACCATCAGCGATTTACGTACACCCTGGCCTGATGTAAACGAAAATCCTGACTTCAATATTTTGACAAGTTTGATACCAGACAGCAGCAATGCCGGGTAAGCGCCGGCCGCAAAACCGATACCCAAACCCAATATAATCAGGCTGCCAAGTATAACCGGATCTAAAATAGCGGCATACGTAAACGCCTTGCCTGCGATATTGTTGAAATACGGCAGCACTGCGAATGCCAACCCAATGGCTAATAAAACACCCAACCCTGTAACTAAAACCGATTCACCGATAAATTGCCTGAAAAGCTGCCCCTTGCCTGCTCCCATTACCTTCCGTATACCGATTTCGGCGCTGCGCCCGGCAGATTGTGCGATAGAAAGATTAACATAATTGACCCCGGCAATAACGAGTATGAGCGCCGCTACAATAATCAATATATAAATATATGTCATGCTGCCATTTGGCTCGAAGGCATCGGGTAAATTGGAGTGCAGGTGCACGCTGGTGAGCGGCTCCAGGTGATACGTAAGGTACTGGCTGCCGGTCATTTTGAGCTCATTGCGGCTTATAGTGCTCATATAACCTGCAATTTGTTTTTGCAGAGACTGGGCTTGCTCCTTATTTTCCAGCAGCAGGTAAGTGATATAGTTGGCCTCCCACCACTTTTCAGTAGCTGCTGCAGGCAAACCTTTAAACGACAATATAAAGTCGAACTGTATCTGCGAATTAGTAGGCGCGTCAGCAGCGATGGCTGAAACCGTATAATTTTTATCGGATATCTTTAAGGTTTTGCCAATCGCTTCCGCATCGCCGAAGTATCTCCTGGCGGTGCTTTCAGTTAAAATAATTTTATCGGTTGAATTTAAAGACTGCCCATCGCCCTTGATCAGCTTATATGAAAAAATGTTAAAAAAGGAAGGATCGGCATACAGCAAGGCGGTCTCTTCAAAATTCTGATTATCGTAACTGACTACTGCGCCACGTTTTTCAATCCGTACATAATCCTGCACTGCCGGAAAGGTACGTTTAAACTGCGGCCCGACCTTCGTACCTGTGACCGCTATTTTCTGCGGCGCTCCACCCTGGCCATAATCCATCGTCACTCTCACTATCCTGTCGGCATTTTCATTAAAACGATCGTAGCTCAGTTCGCTTTTAATATAAATACCAATCAACAGGCAGCTTACAATACCAACCGTTAATCCGGTAATATTTACAAAAGCGTAAAGCCTGTTCTTCTTAAGATTTCTCCAGGCGATTTTAAAATAGTTTCTTAACATGATTTTGTCGTTGGTCATTCGTCACCGGTCATTAGAAGGGGTGACTTTCACCCCATGACTAACAACCAGTAACTAATCACAATTTATTCTCCCCGCAGGCTCTTTACGGGGTTGGTTAACGCAGCCTTTATGGCCTGGAAACTCACCGTTGCTATTGCTATTAAGACGGTAATGGCCGCCGTCATCACAAACACCCAGATACTGATAGGCACGCGGTACGAATAATTGCTAAGCCACTTATGCATTGAGTACCACGAAATAGGTGCAGCTATTGCAAACGAGATCATTACCAGTATCAAAAAGTCCTTCGATAACATGGTGGTCACACCCATAACAGACGCGCCTAAAACCTTGCGGATGCCAATCTCTCTCAGCCTGTTTTGAGCCATGTAGGCAGCCAAACCAAACAAGCCAAGGCATGAAATAACAATAGTAAGCCCGGCAAATAAGCTGGCGAGGGTGCCTATCCGTTGTTCTGCTCCAAACTTTTGGGCATAAGCCTGGTCAACAAAATTATATTCGAATGGATAATCAGGATTATATCTTTTAAATACCGCTTCAGCGCGTTTCAGGTTATCTGCTGTTGTATGCGCATTATTCATCCTGAAATGAATCACATTGAACCATGATTTAGGCCCTTGTATGATCATGTGCTTAACAGGCTCATAAGGCGACTGAAGGATAAAGTCCTTAACTACCCCAACCACGTGCAGTTGGCGGGCATCTTTACCCTCGCCATTGGTTACTATTTCACCAACCGGATCTTTGAGGCCCATTATTTTTACCGAAGCCTCATTCAGTAAAATGGCTGTGGAGTCTGTAGGGTATATTTTCGGGTCGATATCGCGGCCCTGGATAATCTTGAGCCCCATGGTTTTCACCAGGTCGCCATCGGTATTAAATATATTGAAGTCGATTTTATTTTTTGGAGGCGCTCCTTTCCACATAAATCCCCAGCTATCGCTCCAGCCTTCTGTAATAGGCGCGCTGGTTTTTGTAACAGCCGCAGCAGCGCCGCCGCTTATCAGGTCGTTTTTTATAGCTTCGTAGTTCTTTTCAACGTTGCCTGTCATAAATACATATACAAGGTTATCTTTTTTATAGCCTGTATCCCTGTCTTGCGCATATTGCAGTTGTTCGCGGATGATAATGGTACATATTATCAACACAGTGGCAAACAAAAACTGAACAACTACCAGGACTTTGCGTGGGGTTACCAGTGCATTGGCTGCTTTAAAGGTGCCTTTCAGCACACTTACAGGTTTAAATGATGAAAGATACAATGCGGGATAGCTGCCGGATATTACCCCGGTTAATATTATAAATCCGAGGAAAAACGCCCAAAAAACCGGGTTGCTGTACGGAACGGTTAATTGCGCATCAACCAGCTTATCATAAGCCGGCAGGCTAAGCTGTACGATTACAAGCGCAATGATACCCGATATCAATGCGATCAAAATCGATTCGCCTAAAAATTGGGAAATCAATGAATTACGCAGGGCGCCGACAACTTTGCGGATACCCACTTCGCGCGCACGTTTCTCACTACGGGCTGTGCTCAGGTTCATAAAGTTGATACAGGCTATAAGGAGGATGAATGCTGCTATGATGGAAAATATCTTCACTTTTTCTATAGCGCCGCCAACTAACTTGCCATTTTCCGGCTTCGAATACAGGTGCCATTTTGCAATCGGATGTATAAACTGGTCAATGTCTTTGGTATCCGAGTGGTCTTTGGTAACATGCAATATTGCGGCATTCGCTTGTGCTTCGGTCACGCCCTTTCTCAACATCACGTAGGTCTGGATAGAGTTGTTGCCCCAGTAATCGTCGTCCTGTTTTATCTTTTTCAGGTATTCCCAGGGCATTAGGTATTCAAATTTAAAGCGGGTGTTAGGCGGCAAATCTTTCATCAGGCCGGTAACGGTAAAATAAGCGTTACTGTCTACCTTTATAGTTTTACCCATCGGGTCAGCATCGCCAAAAAGCTTTTTCGACATCTTTTCGGTTATAACAATGTCATGAACCTCATTCAATGCCGTTTTGGGGTTCCCCTTAATTAACGGGAAACTAAACATGGTCAGGAAATCCGGGTCAGTACAATTGCCGGAAATATTCAGTCGCTTCTCTCCTACTGTGAATAAAAAGGTATTATTCCATGTTACCCTGGCTACCTGCTCAAACTGCGAATATTCCTTTTTCAGGGTTTTGCCCATTACTTTTGGGGTAGTATTCCAGCACCAAAGCTTGCCATCAAAAACCGAGCGGTTGTAAACGGTATACAACCTGTCTTCATTTTTATGGAAACGGTCAAAACTCAGTTCATTATTAATCCACAGCAATATCAATGCAGAGCTGGCCATACCGATAGCCAGGCCGATAATATTGATAAAAGAAAACGCTTTGTGCTTAAGCAGGTTTCTCCATGTGATCTTAAGGTAATTTCTTAGCATTGTCGAAAAAATTAGGATTTCTTATTTGTGATACAAGACTCTTAAAATTGCAAATACGTTGCACTCAATTTATTTTTTTATTTCAACATTGCAGGCAACATTTAAATTTATTATTTATTCCTGCAAAGGTCCTCACCCGGATAGGGGATATATTGGGTGTCAGCAGTTCTGTCGGACCGCCTCCCGCGAGTGTTGCCCGCAGCTTCTGTAGAATTATTTATTTTTACTGCAATATTATCATGTTAAGGCACCAGGGCAATAAGCGTACTTTCAGGCACAATGTAAAACTGGCCTCTCTTTTAGGGGTTACAGCCGGTTTTGTTAATGCAGCCGGGTTCCTGGCTTTTGCTGTGCTTACTACTAATGTAACCGGCCATGCCGCACTTTTTGCCGAACGCCTGGCCGTTAAGGACTGGGCCAATGCGGCCATAGTGGCCTTATGGATGCTGCTGTTCCTCGCAGGCGCCGTCACTTCCAGCTTACTTGTATCCGTTATCGGACGAAATCACCGTTATGCCTACGTGGCCCCGCTGCTCATGGAGCTTATGATATTGCTGATACTAGCTTCCGGGGGCAATGAATACCACGGCGGGCTTCTCCAAAAAGCTTTCTTTGCAGGCAGTCTGCTTTTCGGAATGGGTATGCAGAATGCGCTGGTGTCGCTGGTGTCGGGTTCTGTCGTCCGTACTACTCACCTTACCGGAACCTTTACCGACCTCGGTATTGAGATTGCTCAACTCTTTCGCAGGGAAGAAACCGAGCGTGCGGTACTGAAACCCCGCATCCGGCTCCGCCTGGTTATCATTTTTTGTTTTATGGGTGGCGCGCTGCTGGGTGGTTACCTGTTTCGCCTGCTCCGGTACAGGGCTTTTATTATCCCTGCCGCAGTAGTCGCCTACGCCCTGGTTTACGACATTTTGCGCGTGCGCGTTAAGCGGTATTACCGCAGGCATGTACAGCATTGAGGTCCTGCTTTCAAAAGGCCTGTCTTCAGCGGAGATATTTTTCCATAGCAGACAAATATTATTTAAAAATATTTTTCGATTTCAAAAAACACTTCTTAAATTTATCATAGCATCTGTATATTAATACATTACGATAGCTATGGTAGAAGACCCAGCTGCTCCCTAATCAGATGGGGTTTAAAAAATCAGTATAAATAATATTGCACATACTACAGGTCAAAGCAGTGCACTAAAGCTTATTTCATAAAGGTTTAGTGTCATCAGTTTTATGATGTGTTTGTTTGTGCGGCCTGACCTCAGAGGCTTAACCACTTAAGAATCGTTGGGCAGGAACTGGCATTAAAACATCAGCACACCTAAATTTTTACACATGACCCCGATATTCGATATTCACTGCCATCCATCGCTGAAAGTTTATTTGTGCGATGCAGATTTTTCCGCTGCCCATAAACCTCAAGACGATTTTGTCCCCGGTACTATGCATTATGATCTGCCCGGAATGCGGGAAGGCAATGTAAAGGTAATCATCTCGTACCAGTACGTACCTGAACAGGGATTGAAGCACATGCCAAAAACAGCATGGCTTTTTAAATTACTTGAGGGGATACACTTGTCGTATGCCGAAAAATTTGAACGTAACGACGAGGTAACCAATGTTTTTGAGCAGGCTATGGGCGGTATACGCGCCATGGATAAAAAGGTAGCCGACGCTCCGCCGGAATTTAATGCGGTGATACCTAAAAACCTCGCAGATTTTGACACTGCCCTAAGCGCCGGAAAGACCATTATTTTGCATGCACTGGAAGGCGCGCACCAAATTGGCCGCAACCTGGGCGGTGTACAAGCATATCTTGACAACCTGGCTGCCTATAAAGCAGCAGGTGTATGCGTTATAACGCTCGGTCATTTCTTTCCGAACGAGGTTACTGATTCGGGCGGCGGAATTCCGCCGGGCGAAGCGAAATTTCTTGGCTATAATCTTATAAGCGGCAATCCGCCCGGGCTTACTCCCGAAGTTGGCGAGGCCGTGATCAATTGGTGCCAGGATAATGGGATGATCATCGACCTTGTTCATTCGTCTGAGTTGACACGCAACCGCGTCTACGAGATACTGGATGCACGGAATGAAGCCGGACAGGTTACCCGCCCGGTTATTTTTTCGCACACCGGCGTTCGCATAATGGTAGACCCGTACATGTTGAGCGACAGCGATCACCTGATACTGCCTTCCCTTGACGAAGTTTTGCGGATACACAAATACGGTGGTACGCTTGGCATGATCCTGATGAATTACTGGCAAAACGGCGACGAACAGCAGGATACGCTGCTTGTACACGATAAAGGGCTCAAAAATGTGGTTGCCACCATGAAATGGATAAGAGAAGCTACCGGGGATGTAAAAATCATATCTATCGGTACCGATCTGGATGGCTTTACTACGGTGCCTTCAGACATTCCGCATATTGCTTTTATCGACCGGTTAAGACAGGCGATGGCAGACGATTTTTCGGCGCAAGAAATAGAGGATATATGTTTCAATAACGCATTAAGGGTATTAAGGGCCGGTTGGTCATAATAAGATCTGTATGAAAGACAAAAGCGAACTGCTGGACCTGGGCCACAGCCCGATCACCAGCCAATGGAAGGCGTTAGAAGCCTCTGGCGAAGATGTGCCGGCTATCTATCACGATGGAGAATTAATCAGCGAGAACGTATGGAGCTGGGTGCTTAAAACCATCGGGGCGCCTTTTACTGCGCCGTTCGCGCCTTATCCTACTTATGATGATCCGGCCAATAACGGAATTTTTAAGATACAAAGTGAAACGGAAAACACTGCTACCATTGGTATTCTTGCCGACTGGGCAAGCAACACCAAAGAGTCGCAGCTTATTGCACAACAGGTGGGGACAGAGAACGATTATAATATACACCTGGGAGACACCTACTTTATAGGTAAGCACGATGAAATTGCCGCCAACTTTTTCCCGGAAAACCAGGGCAGCTGGCCTTACGGTAAGTCGGGCAGCTTTGCATTGGCCGGCAACCATGAAATGTATTCAAGCGGGAAAAGTTTTTATACGGAGCTTTTGCCAAGGATGGGAACCTCCGGCCAAACGCAGAAGGCTGGTTTCTTCTGCCTTGAGAACGATTACTGGCGCATAATTGGCCTGGATACAGGCTACGAGTCATTGCTGCCGCCCCTGCACCTTGCCCCTAACCCGGCGCTGGACATCACCCCGGAACAGAAACACTGGCTGCAGGACGTTGTACAACTGAATGCGGATAAGCGCGGCATTATACTGCTGAGTCACCACCAATGTTTCTCAGCATTCGAAGCGGAATTTCCCGGACCGATGAACTCGATTTCGACCCTTATGAACCCCGGCAGAGACCTGATCTGGCTTTGGGGGCACGAGCATTGGTTTTCGGTTTACGGCGCCAACAAAATGCATAACGGGGCCAATGTTTTCGCCCGCTGTGTTGGTAACAGTGGCATGCCGGTAGAGTTATATGTACAGGGAGGGATTAAACGGCCCAAGAACAATATGCCGCATAGCCCCGAAAACCGGAACCTGGTAATTTACGACCAGCGTCAGCGTGAGGTAATCAACGGCAATATACCGCTCGGCCACAACGGTTACGTAATAGCGGCATTAAACGGCGCCAATCTTACGCTTAGCTATTACGACGATAATGGCGGCGGCGGCGCAGGCCGGAAACTGCTGGAAGAAAAATGGACGATAGATACAGGCACAGGCAAGCTTACCGCTCAATCAATTTACGATTTTACGGCTAACGGCATCAACACCGCTGCCCAGCAGTTAAGTCCATTTATCGGCGCGGAGTTAAAAGATGCGATAACAGCGATTTAAGAAGCAAGTGCTCTTAGGTAAATCGCAATTACGCCGGCCAAACTATTTATTGATATCAATCGGCTGTATTATACAAAGCTCTGATCCTGCTTAATTCAATGGTTGTTTTGGGCTTAAACCCATCGCTTTTCATATAATTTTCAAGACTGTAAGCCAGTTGCTTTGCTTCCGGCCTGGCCGCCATATTTGTCAGCAGGTCAATACCGGTAACCATCAGTTTACCTTGTCCAACCCTGCACTCAAACAATAACGAAAGCGATCTGGCCTTCACCCAATCATCAATAACACGGACAATAGGGTTTAACCCCTCCGCTACGCTGTCGAGCATGATTGGGCTGCTATGCGTCATTGCGTCCCACCATTGGTAATCAGAATAACCTTTCGTCGGGAAGTATTTAAATGCAGAATGGCGGGGATCGCACAAAATACCGAGTGTCTCCGGCGCCTGCCCGTGTGTCCAGGCCGTATTCCAGAAAATACTGGAGAACCCGATAGCTATGTTTCCTCCATATTCATCTTTCAAACTCCCTTTTTTTAGGGTCAACAACACTTTTGCTCCCTTGTTCAGTTGCGCAGCAATATCATCTGTCAGCCTGTCGGTTATAATAATCTCTGATTCAGATTGTTTAACATCCCGGGGATAAACAAAGAACTGCCAGTTATTGGCATACCTGCCAACATTAACGGTAAGCGTCAATTCCGAGGGTTCGGTAACACTTTTCAGATCGGCTTTTATTATGCCGAGCGAAATACCGTTCCCTTCAGCAATATTACTTTTGCCGAATTGGCCTGAAAAGATGGCCTTCCCTGTTGCATCTGTGATGACCCAGTTTGGACAAACTCCTTTTAGCACATGCTCTGAAAATTGAGAAACCTCCACCGGAACATTCAGTACGTCATCGTTAAAATATGTCATCTTCGGGAAACGGGCCAAAGGCACCACGTCATTGCAAAACCGGCTATACGTTGCGGCTGTAATATATGATTTGGGCTGATAAAAGGCATTAAGTACGCCCACCAATGCCGTTCCCTGGCCGGGGAAATCTTCGAGGCCCAATAATTGGAAGCCGCCAAAGCCTTTTGTCCGCAGCGCAGCCTCTATATCAGCCTTGTAACAAAGTATTTGCAATTTACCCGAGGAATTCAAGAATTGTGCTTCATAACCACTTAACCCGTTTGCTGCAAGCTGATCACGAAATATTTCAAAATTATGGGCTTTAAAAACGCCTTTGTATTTGCTGATTTCTTTAAAATCAGGGTACACGCACCATTGGCCAATCTCGTGGCTAACCGTAGGATGCTGCCACTTTGAAATAATTGCCGACCAATCATAATCTGTAGAAGGCTTTTGCGCGTTAATGATGCTATTGATCCCTTCTCCCCAATGCTGAATGCGCGGGTCGGGCGTACTGTTGTAATCAGCTTCGGCAATAATAGGCCACCCCGAACCGCTTGTATATAAATGCCTGGGGTCTTTTGCTTGCCAGTATTTTACAAAGCTGGTCAGGTACCTGGTCATATTTTTGCCTGCGGGCTCATTTCCATAATCCATTAAACAAAAGGATGGGTGATTTCCATATGCTTCGACGATTTTTTTACTTTCCCGCCAGATGTATTTATCCAGCGGTGCGCTATCACCAATAACAGCACCCTGGTTGGCCCATGATGAGCATTCTACCTGGAAATAAAAGCCCAGTTTGTCGCCGGCTTCAAATGCGGCCTCAGGCGGGCACCAGGAGTGAAAACGGATATGATTTAAACCGAATGCTTTACAAGTCCGCAAAATTTGCAGCCAGGAGAACAGATCCGTTGGCGGATATCCGGTTAATGGGAACGCAGCGCAATCAAGTGTACCGCGCAACATAGTTGGGTGGCCGTTAATCCGGAACTGTGTGCCTTCGGAACTGAATTTACGCATACCAAAATGAACTAACCGTACGTCCCTCCCTGCATCGGAAGCCAGGCTGATCCGCATTGTATACAAATTAGGGTGATGTTCGCTCCATAGCTCCGGATGGGCGCCCATCGGGTATATAACATCGATGGTATCTGACAGGGGCCCCGCGCTATTTTTAGTTACAACGGGTAAAGCAACTTTACTTTGTGCCGAAACTGCCTGAAGCGTAAGCCTTGCTTTTTTTCCGCTTTGCCGGTTATGTTCAAGAACCACCCGGGCTAAAACTTGTTTCCTGTCAATATCCGGGTATAACTGAACATCTTTAATAAAGCATACAGGTTTCGCTGCCAGATATATCCGGCCAACCATTCCGTTCCAATTACCCTGTGTGTGATCGCTTATGCTGTGCGAGTTTTGCCCCACATTAATTTCATTAATCCTGTTATCTACGCGTATTGAAAGCCTGTGCCAACCGGCGGACAGCCCTTTTAACACGACGTATTGATGCGGTGTGCCCAGGCTATTTTCCGTCCCGATTAACTTATCATCAATATAAACAGCGGTTGTCCAATGAGCCCGTTCGATAAAAAGCTCAACAGCTTTGCGCTGCCATGCCGCAGGAATACTTACATCAACCTGGTACCATGCAACGCCCTTGTAGTATTTTTCGGGTTGCAGCCAAAAAGGTACTTTAATGTGTCCGGGCTGCCGATACCTGGCGTATTCCGGTTTCCGGAACCATGATGAATCTTCAATACCACCCGTCCACGGCGTGTTGACCGTAATTTCATCGCCTAAATGGTTGCTCACCATCGAACCCGGTAAACTAATGGTACCTGTAAGGCGTTTTTTATACCAGGTCTCCCGAACCCCGGCGTCTTCCGGGTCTGTCTGAAACCGCCATTTGCCCCTAAGGTCAATGGTGTCGCTCACTTTTATTCTTGTTGCTGCGGCAGATTCAAGACACCCCGATAAAAGGATGAAAAGGCTCAAAATCAAGACCGGGTTAAATCGATGTCTGAGCATCGCGGTTATTCGTTTTATCATAACTAAGGCAACGATAACAAGTTTAATAATAAGTTTTCATGACGCAGATACTCATTCGCTGGCTGTAAGCATTTGGTTTCGGCATTGTGTGTATGACTGACAAATTCAGCAGGTCAGAAATAATCGGCGTGATGAAATTACAGCGTATTACAAATAATCAAAATGGACTTTTATTGGAAAAAGATGGATTTTATTATCATTAAAAGTTGCCGGGACCTACAACGAAAATGTTGTAAATTGACAAAAGCCGGAAGCATCTCACCGGCAAACTACAAAAATCAACGCAAGAAGATATGTTCGAGGACTTTTTTTATCAGGATTTTTGTTAAAAAAAGTTAACGTTCTTAATATATCCCCAACATTCCCAACCGCTTACAACAAATACAATAATTTTTTTTGTCAGCTTACCCTAATTGCTATATTTGCAATCCCGAAAAAAGGGGAACATATTGAAACGAGGTTCGATTGGAACCCGCCCGGTGAGGTGCCTGAGAGGCCGAAAGGATCAGTTTGCTAAACTGACGTACGGGAAACTGTACCGAGGGTTCGAATCCCTCCCTCACCGCTGAAAAGATAATCAAATCGTTCAAGAGGCCGTCTCAAAAGTGAGGCGGCCTCTTGTTATTTAAGGCTAATTTTAGTGACTTAAGGACATGGGAGGCAAGGTAGTCTTTAAGGAATATAATCCTCGCCAGTTACGTTCTTACCGTACAATCTGGAGGAGTTGGTACCTTTTTGGCCAGCCCCAGTACTAAATTACGGACAGCTAGTATATTAACCTTATTTTTCTGGTATGACTAGCTTTGTAGGTAATTTCTCTAATTCAACCATTTCTGTATAGGGCTTAGATGTTGGTAATCCCCAAAGATTCTGTTTTAAAGTCAATTTACTATCGACTGATTTCAGTCTAAATTCTATATATTCTTCCATATTAGAAAAGCCTTTAGGTATCGTTATCGAGTCTTTATCGTCCCAAATAGAAAAATAATATTTAGGACAGCCGTCTTTATAGACCAGCCACTCTCCGTATGCCATATCGCTTAATGAATAACGATGCATTTTACCCTTAAGTGTGATAAATGGGGTTACAAAAAGGCTTAGTTTTATCTTCTCCATGTCAATGAAATAAAAGGCCCCTTGTTAATGTACCAAAATTACTAAATTGTACGACATTTGTACCCGAGGCTCTTAAAGAGTTATATATTATCCCGTCATAGCCTGCCGCCCTAAATCCACGGGACATTAATCTAGGAGCATACTTTACTCCAAAATTCATGATTGGGCTAGTGGCATTAAAGAAATTAGCCCCTTCGGAAGTGAATTTAATTGTATTAACAGCCTTGGCACCATGGTACGATAATTCAGCAACTGAAGTAGTCACATCAGTCGACGGGCAAACTACTTGCATAGCATCCGAAGTCACAGACGTTCGAACAGCGCGTAGAATAAAATACGGACAGCACAGGACTTCATAGCATATTGTGTTTACGCAAATATTCCGCGTCCCAAAGATGGTATAATTTCAAGGCATCTTTAATAATCTTCATAAGATCTTGATCGTAAAAAGCTAACTTTTTGTTCTTATAAAGCAGTTTTTTAACAAAAAATCTATCGGTTCGGAGATAGTATGTTTTGGTAACATAGAAAGTAAAAACAGGCTGCCCGGGCTCATCGACATATTCAAAACCAATATTTCCCCAAAATTCTTTTTCATCAATCGTAAAATCAACGATTAATCCCTCGTTATCACGGACGGGCATTGTTAGTTTCCATCCTAGGGGGTTAAGCATAACGCTCATTTTCTGCTCTAAAGCAGTCATCTTATTTCTTATATCGATAAACTCTTCATCAGTGATATTATTATATACATTATAATATAACATATTTAACTTTAATTTAATTTAAATCCTCCAATTACGGGAAACGGTTGAAAAATTATCGCTTCTCTGCCCCCTCCCGGTTGACCGTATTCGCCCTTACCTTTGAATACACTCCAGGTCCGCTAGAGCTCTTTGATTGCAGGATAAACGATTCAAAAGTAAAAATACCTAATTGCGGCGAAAGACATTCGAACAGCGATCCGAATAAACTACTGACAGCAAGGGAAGCTTATAGATCTTATAGTGTCACCAACGGTTTTGATCCACTACCCTACCCATCACGCGGCTGGCTCTAATTGCAAATATTCATATCCTTCTCCGGCGCGCCATATGGGTCAAGCGTACAAATATTCACCGTACTACTTCCATCCTTGTATGTAGTCTTAAGCTTATTATCGCTGTTCATATTAACCTCTACAAATTTTGGTTCCCCTAATGCAGGATCATAAAAGCCGGCTGAGATTGTCGCAATGCCATTTTTTATTTTTAATCCACATAAGTTATTGTAAATGTAGATTTGTTCAGTATTTGAATAATCTAATTTGATACAAATCAAATAATAATTTTTCCCGGCATATTTGTAGATTTTTCTGCCGATGATTCCCCCTTTGAATCTAATTTTTCCAATCAACACTAATTGCTTATGATATCTTTCATCTTGTTGAGCGGATTGCTGCTGCGAGGTAATGATAACATAGATAATGTATAAACAAAAAAAGACTATAAGAAAAATAATGGGCCGTATTTTGACTTTCATTGTTGTAGATTTTATTGAAAAAGAAATTCATTGCTGCTAAACGTAAATACAATTTATTATAAATTATCTAGAAATTGTATGAGTCAACCAATTGGCAATTAATCCAATCCAGGACACTTTTTTAGTAGGCTGAACTAAACGGGGATAAGGAGCCTTGTTGTTCCAACGTGTTGTTCATAGCCGACTCCGTCACCGGCAAACGCTCCGCCAGCAGGGGGTGGCTGGTATCCGCGCCATCGCTAACCCGGGCTTGTGCTTGGTTTAACGGTAGGGATAAATGAATATGGTTTGAATCATCTACCGTTATTAAATTCAAAGAATCTCCATCTAATTCTATGATTGCCTTATAATTATTCAATGCTTTAATCGCAGGGATTTTAACGGCGCCGCATATTTCACTTTGCTTTGTTATCAAATATACTTCTTCATCTAGCTATAGCCTCGACATCGGCACGTAATTCCTCTTCGGAATGGCTATCATAGCTTTTGTTAAATTTCTTTACTTGACAATTGAATCCCTCATAAAACTTCTTTTTAATCTCATCAGTTGCCTCCAGATCCAAGAAGCTTTCTTTCTCGACATTTAAATTGAGAGCTGCATTAAGCATAGAAATATAGTTTCTAAATTCCTTCCTACCATTGTTTTGTCTTATTAATAATTATTTTCTTTTCATTATAGTAAGATTTTGATTTACCATTTTGCATGCGCGGTCGTCCCGAAGGATAGGTTTGTCCATTGTAAGAGTATACACACCATGCAGAAATTAGAATGATATAACGGCAACTTGTCAAAAACAAATCAATTATGTACCGTAGAAAACCTTAATAATCCATTCTTACGTGGTAAATGCTCATCAGCATTCGCTTAAATATGGTTTTGATGGTCTCAATATCCTTTAGGGTGATATCGCTGTCTTTAAGCTGGTTTTGGTCGAGCTTGTATTTTACGATACGGTCAACAAGATTGCTGATAGACTGTTCGTCAGGTTCTTTTAATGCCCTGGAGGCTGCTTCTACAGAATCGGCCAGCATCAATACGCCGCCTTCTTTAGAGAAAGGCACCGGCCCGGGATAACGGAAGGTATTTTCATCAATAAATTTCTCGGGGAAATTCTTTAGAAACGACTGGTAAAAATAATCCACCCTTGTGTCGCCGTGGTGGGTGCGGATGAAGTCGATGACGATCTCGGGCAAATTCGCCTTTCTTGCCATCTCAATGCCCTGGCTTACGTGACGGATAATGATCTGGGCGCTTTCCTGATACGGCAGCTTGTCATGCGGGTTAAAACCGGAAGTTTGATTTTCGATGAAGTAAAGCGGGTTCTCCATCTTGCCGATATCGTGGTACAGGGCCCCTGCCCTAACCAGCAACGAATTGCCGCCGATAGCATATATGGCATTCTCGGCCAGATTGGCTACCTGCAGCGAATGCTGAAAGGTTCCCGGCGCGGTAAAAGCCATTTCACGCAGCAAAGGTGCATTGGTATTGGTAAGCTCGATAAGCGTAATATCTGATGTAATAGCGAATATTTTTTCAAAAATGTAAATCAGCGGATAAGCCAGTAAGGTAAGCAATACACTCACCACAAATGGCACAAAATCCATCCAGTCGATATTGCGAACAGACCCTTCGCGGATAAAAGTGATACCCAGGAAAGCCACAAAATAAGTAAACGTGATGATCAGGGCCGACATTAAGAATTGTTCGCGCCGGATGAGGTTTTTAATGCTGTAGATAGATACCATGCCCGCCGTTATTTCAAAATAGGCAAATTCGAAACTATTAGGCACAAAAAAGCCAGCGATTAATACCACCAGCAGGTGTATGTTAAGCGCCAAACGGGTATCAAACAAAATGCGGATGATAATAGGTACTATACAGTACGGGATATAATAAAGGTTAGGCAATTGCAGTTTAATAGCCAGCGAAAGCGTAAACACCATAGCAGTAATTACCAGCAAAATCAGGCTCACCAGGCGGTTATCGGCATAAATGTCTTTCCGGAACAGGTAAAGAAAGACAATCAGCAAGGTTATGGCTATCGCTACCAGCAAAAACTGGCCGAGCAGTACCAGCCAATGGTCGCCGTTTACACGGGCATTATCTTCGAATGCTTTTTTAAAAGACAGCAGTTTCTGGTAAGCCTCATCACTCACCACAGAGCCCTTGGCTATAATAACTTCCCCTTTTTGCACCATGCCCCGCGTAATGGAAAGGTTATCCACCGCCTCTTTTTCAAGTCTTGAAGTCAGCCGGTTATCATATACCAGGTTCGGCTGCAGGCGGTTGTTAATTAAATCAAGCAGAAAGGCTTTATCCAGGTCTTTGTGTGCAGTTAAAAATTGATCAGCGTAGTCTATTGCCTGCTGCTTGGTGTACAGGTCCGCGGTATTTTTATCGGTCGCCAGGTTAAACGTCAGTATGGTTACCTTGTAATTTTCTGAATTTTGCTGGTATTTAGGATTAGGGTTGTACACCCCTTTATCGTACAGCGATTTCAGCAGGTCGTAGCCGGTTGTTGCATATTTTTGCTTTTTGTTATCAGGTATGCCTGCATTGTGCCATTTCACTTCCAGGTCGTTCTTAAAGCCTTCCAGTTGGTGGGTTACAAGACCCGTATTAGACTGATAGATAGGCGTAATACTGGCTAGTGCTGTTTTCTGGTCGTTCTCAATTTCCTGCTGCGTTTTTAATATGGCGAAGTTATAAGGCGACACCAGGTCTTTTTGATTCCAAATGCGGCCTTTCTCAATATCATAGCTAAATTTTGCTTGTTTGGGCAAGGTAAAAACTATTACGCATACGCTCGCGAGCATCATTAAGAATTTGATATTACGGGAGTATTTGCGGAATAATGCCTTTTGACGCGAAGCAGATAGTTGTGCCATGTAGATCTTTCTGACACAAAAATAAAGTTTTTAAAATTAACTATCGCTTTTTAACAGCTGGGCCGACGGAGAAAACGCAGGGTATGCCGCAAAACTTTATATCACAGCCGAGCCGCTTAGCTCAAAGCCGGCGGCCGGCCATGTCAGCAATCCGTCTCCATCAAAAACAGGCAATAGGTCATCAGCAAACTAACAGACTGAAAACCTGCTGTATTTTTTTGTTTTTATTAAAAATACATGATAGCTTTGTGATATCATTTTAAAATCAATTTAAACCATGAACACCGAAAAAATCATTAACCCTCCGTCGGGTTATCTTGTGTTTGTTTTATTCCTGGCGCTTATTGGCGCCGCCATATATTCATTTGCAATAAAATCGCCGGTAACAGGCGCTGTCATCCTGGCGGTAAACTTCATTCTTGTGCTGCCGGGTCTGGTGATTGTTAATCCAAATGAATCAAAAGTATTGACGCTTTTTGGCAAATATGTGGGGACTATCAAGAAGGATGGTTTCTTTTGGGTAAACCCTTTCACCGTTAAAAAGAAAGTGTCCCTTAAAGCATTTAATTTAAACGGCCAGCAATTGAAGGTGAACGACAGTGTTGGTAACCCCATCGAAATTGCAGCAGTAATAGTATGGCAGATAAAAAATACCGCGAGCGCCGTTTTCGCGGTAGAAAATTACATCCAGTATGTAAACATCCAAAGCGAAGCGGCCGTAAGGCATTTGGCCAACTCATTCCCCTATGATAACATAGAGGATGAAAATGCTGTGATAACCCTCCGCGGCGGTGCAGAACAGGTGAGCCACATGCTGGAAAAGGAATTGAATGAGCGCCTTGACCGGGCCGGTATCGAAGTGCTGGAAGCCCGCATTTCTCACCTGGCCTACGCGCCCGAGATTGCCCATACCATGTTGCAGCGCCAGCAGGCATCGGCTATAATTTCAGCAAGAAGGCTTATTGTTGAGGGAGCCGTAGGTATGGTTGAAATGGCTTTGCAGCGCTTATCAGACCAAAACATAGTAGACCTGGATGAAGAACGTAAAGCTGCCATGGTGAGCAACCTGCTGGTAGTACTATGCGGCGACAGGAGTGTGAACCCGGTTGTTAACACAGGCACCCTTTACCATTAATACTTATGTTCAGCAAGCTTAATACGAAAATCAACACCTCGCTTGCATTAGTACGCGATGGCTTATTCAGCAGACATTATGTATTGAAGGATGACAGTGCTGTTTTTGGCGAAATGAATTTTCATACACCCTGGGTTGTATTCTTCGAAACGGCACAAGCGAAACTTACACTGGCGCCTGCCGGACTATTTTCGCGCACTATCAACATCCTTGATAAAGGCGATCAGGTTATCGGCTCCGCGCACAGGCCATGGCTGAGCCGTAAAGTTAATTTAACTCTGCAAACTGGATTCAAGGCCATTTTCTATCGCCGTAATATATTTTCCTGCGAATATACCTGGGAAGCCGATGGTATTGGTGAAGTGCTGCAGATCAGTTCGTCTATCTTCAGCTGGACAGATTCAGTAACCATTCAAAATAGCATGGCGCCACAAACGGTTATACCAACGCTTATATTTTTAGGCAGATTTTTAATAACATTGAGGCGGCGCAAGCGGGCAGCACATTAATTATGGCCGAAAAAAAAGCATTCATATTGCGCATTAACCCCGAAGTGCTTAAAGAGCTGGAGCAATGGGCTGCAGACGAGTTCCGCAGCACCAATGGCCAGGTTGAATACTTGCTGCAACAGGCTTTGAATGAGCGGAAAAAGAAAAAGAAGAAGGACACATAGAGACGCAATATAATACGTCTCTACATGATAAAGCCCTAATGCGCCCTGCCCTGTTCGCTATCTGCGCCGCCCGTATCACGTCTTGGCGGCGTTTTAACTGATTTGCCGAAGCTGTAGGTAAACGCCAAGGTTGCTACCTGGGTATCCAGGGTATTATGGTAAGTAGCCCTTGCGCCAACTATATTGGTAATATTGCCGCTGGGGCTAAACGTGTGAAATATGTCGCGCATGCTTAGCTTTACGGCACCCTTGTTGTTTAATATTTTTTTCTGGACGGCAGCATTCAGCATACCCATCGGCAATGGCTCAAACTGGCCGTAAGTACCGCGGCCATTATAAAAACCGCTCAGCTCAGCGCTCCAGGTTGAGGATATAGCGAACTGGTTATTCCCATTTCCCGAAAACGTAACTTTCGACTGGTCGAGGTAGCCCGTATAAAACGCACCCTGGTATGTATTCCTGAACACTTCGGCATATAGATTTACCGTCCACCATTTAGCAGGATGAAAATTGGTAGTTACCGAAAAATCCAGTGTTTTCCGCTGACCGATATTGCCGGTGGTACTTATAAATACATCGCCGCTTTTATGTATGGTTTCGTTCTGAATGTCGGAAGTATAATTGTACGAAACTGCTACTGTAAGCCAGTTTCTGTAACTATAAGCCAATTTATAGTTGTCGGTAAATTCCGGTTTCAAAAAAGGGTTACCGGAGAAATAAGTATATTGATCTACAAAAAAGGTAAATGGATTTAAGCTTCCATAATTGGGGCGGCCAACACGGCGACCGTACGATGCAATCAACACTTTATGCCCTGCGGTATCCAGGTTATAAGAAAGATACGCCGTTGGGAACAGGTTGGTATAATGGTTGGCAAACGAAGAATCCGGCTTTTGCGCATTACCCAGTTGATGCCCGTTTCCATTTGTATTTTCAACCCTTAAGCCCGTTTGTAATGAAATTCGGCCAAAGTCCTTATTAAAATTAACGTAAGCCGCATTAATATTCTCCTTATATAAAAACCGGTTGGTGTTATTGTAATCGATGGTACTAACACTATTAACCACATTGAAATAATTGGCGGCGTTATCGGTATTTACATAGCTGCTTTTTACACCTGCTTCAAATTTGGCCTTGTTCTTCAGCGGATGCGAATAATCTGCTTTTGCTGAATAAATATTAATAAACGATGGCAGATCATCATTCAGGATAGTCTGCCTTGTATTGGTGCCGTCCGGTAGAATGGTATTATTCACAAACAATTGATTGCTGCCGGCAACATCGTGTATATAATCAAGATCAAAAGCCAGCTGTCGCCCGGCGCTGTCAAATTTGTGGGTATAATTTACATTTATACCATTGCTATTAAACTTATTTTTTGAAGTATTTTGCGTATAAATGGTGGAATCAAGACCGCCGCTCTGTCCATACAAAAGACTATAAACCGGACTATTATCAAACTGGCGCGATATATCGCCCGTATAAACTATGCCCCAGGTTGTTTTAGGTGTGGCATAAAAATCCATTCCAACTTTCAGGTTGGTATTGTGGCTTTGCGGGCGGAAATAGGAAATATCTGCCAGTGACGATGTCGGGCTGGCAGGGTCTAGGTAAAACCTGTCAATCTCCAGCCGCCTGTGTGTGCGCTGTTCATTGTACGATAGGTTGGCGAACAGGTTGACCTTATTTACACGATAATTCAGGTTCATGTTTTCACTGCTGTGCCCGTAAAACCCCTGTGAATAATCGGCAGATATAACTGCGTTAAACCCTTTAATTTTGTTTTTTTTGGTTTTTATATTGATAACGCCTGCATTGCCGGCTGCATCATATTTTGCAGGCGGGTTATCCATCAGTTCTATTTGGTCTAAGGCCGATGAGGGTAACGAGCGCAGGTACGTCGCGAGGTTGGCCGCGGAAAGATAGGTGGGCTTATCGTCCATCATTACCAACACGCCGCTTTTTCCTTTAAAGGTGATGTTGCCGTCAGCATCCACCTGCACGCCGGGTGTCTTTTCCAGCACTTCAAGCGCATTGGTGCCGGTGTTTGATATCAAGGCGCCTACATTAACTACCGTGCGGTCAATCTTTTGCTGAATAAATGACTTTTGCCCGGTTACAGCCACTTCCTTAAGGGTTTTGCCTGCCGGCGATAAAATAAATCCGGGAAGGCTAACCTGCTTTTGGTCAGCCAGCTGAATGGTGTTACTTAAGTAATTCTGGTAGCCTATATAGCTCACTTTTACAAGGTAGGTCCCGCTTTTTAAGTTCTGGAAGTTAAAGCCGCCGTCTTTTTCAGCAAGCTGGACATTAACTACAGAAGAATCTTTAGCGACAATCAAAGCAACAGTGGCGCCGTCCAGCGGCTTTTTGGCTTCATCGAGAACGGATCCGGAAATTTTACCGGTTTGAGCATCGGCAAAGTTGAATAACAGAAGAGCGAACAGCGTTAAAAAAATCAGGTATCGTATTTTCATGCCTATAAGACGACGATACTAAAAGCTTCGTTACCAAAAAAAAACATTTAATATCTTGGTAATCGTAAGGACGTGGTATACAGCATCTTTAATAATACCATTCGAAAACGAATCCGCGAGGCGTAAATATTGCGTCTCCACGACAACAAAACTATGCATGCATAATAAAAATAATTACCTTTGCGTCACCAATTCAAAAACGTCTCATCATGAAAGAAGTAGTAATAGTATCGGCAACCCGTACACCTATAGGCAGTTTTGGCGGCAGTCTGGCTGGGCTTTCGGCAACCCAGCTGGGCAGCATCGTTATAAAATCGGTTATTGAAAAAGCTGGCTTAAAGCCCGAGCAGTTGCAGGAAGTATTCATGGGCAATGTATTATCGGCTAACCTGGGCCAGGCGCCCACCACTCAGGCTGCCATATACGCAGGGTTGCCGTCGTTACCCGCTACAACTATTAATAAAGTTTGCGCATCGGGTATGAAGGCTATTATGCTCGCCGCACAAAGCATAGCCTCGGGCGGGAACGACATTGTTGTGGCCGGCGGCATGGAAAGCATGAGCAATGTACCTTACTATCTCGACAAAGCCCGCAACGGCTACCGCCTGGGACATGGGCAAATTACCGACGGCTTGGTAAAAGACGGTCTTTGGGATGTTTATAACGATTATCACATGGGTTCGGCGGCAGAACTTTGTGCAGTTGAATGTAACGTAAGCCGCGAAGAACAGGATGCCTTCGCAATTGAATCCTATAAACGCTCGCAGGCAGCACAGGCGGCCGGCAAGTTCAAAGAAGAAATAACCCCGGTTGAGCTAAAAGATAAAAAAGGCGATGTAACGTTATTTACTGACGATGAGGAACCTAAGGCTGTCAAATTTGATAAAATCCCATCTTTAAAGCCAGTATTCAAAAAAGAAGGCACAGTTACGGCAGCTAACGCATCAACCTTGAATGACGGCGCAGCGGCGGTTGTTTTAATGAGTAAAGAGAAAGCTGATGAACTAGGCATTAAGCCGCTTGCTAAAATAATTTCTTTTGCTGATGCGCAACAGGCGCCCGAATGGTTTACCACGGCTCCATCAAAAGCAGTTCCGCTGGCACTGCATCGCGCGAATCTGTCAGCAGATCAAATCGATTTCTACGAAATAAATGAAGCTTTTTCGGTGGTAGCTATCGCCAACAACCAGCTTTTAAAACTTGACCCGGCCAAAGTAAATGTTAACGGCGGAGCTGTTTCATTGGGCCATCCGCTGGGGGCATCAGGCGCGAGGATAATCGTTACCCTGCTAAACGTATTAAAGCAAAATAACGGCAACTACGGCGCTGCCGGAATTTGCAACGGCGGCGGCGGCGCCAGTGCAATGATTCTGCAAAATTTTCGTTAATTAGGGGTGATGAAAAATGCCCTGATTTTTTGCCTGGCAGTAGCCCTGATGCCACGGCTTGTTTTAGCCCAGCATTCTGATGAAAATGGCCGCTTAAAACAACTGAACCTGTACCAGGATACGCTTATTTCGCTCGGAAAAAAGTTTATTAATGACGAGAATGACCTCGAGCGCAAAAATGCCAATTATGCCTTCATCAGGGTGCTGGTAAGCGCACTGAAAATGCCTAATTCATTTCTGTATGGGTTCGATTCAGTAAAATCTATCAATGTCATCAACTCGCCGGACAACCGGTTTCGCATTTTTTGCTGGCACATCCAAAATAACGACGGAAGCTACCGCTTTTATGGTACCGTGCAATTAAATACCGGCGGCAAACTTAAAATGTACCCTCTGGAGGATTATTCTCCTTTGACAAAAAATCCGGAAGATACCGTATCTGACAACCGCGGATGGTATGGCGCACAGTATTACAAAATAATTCCCGTGTACAACGCACCAAAACCCTATTATGTACTGATTGGATGGAAAGGATATACCGCTGAGGCCACGAAGAAGGTAATTGATGTCCTGTCATTCAATGATGATAAAATACAGCTGGGCAAGCGTGTTTTTGATGGTAATGGCAAAAGCCGCGACCGCGTGATATTTGAGTACAACCGCGAAGTTTCTATGCTGCTTAAATATGTTCCGGAACAAAACCTTATTGTGTTCGACCACCTGGCCCCTCCCGATCCGAAGCAAAAGAATGATAGAAAAAGCTACGGGCCGGATTTAACCTATAGCGGTTACAAGCTTAAAAACGGGCGTTGGGTTTATATTGATGAGGTTGATATGCGCAATGTCCCCGAAAGCCGTGATGAAGAATACGTTGACCCTAAAAAACAAGCGGCGATGGACAGAGCATCGGTGAAGCACAATTGATATTGTAGGCTTACGGTACGTGGCAGCTATAAATGGCTTGCCTTTGATCAATCAATTTTCAATTAAATTTTCGCTTTTAAACGGGCCTCCGCTTTACCGGTGAAACAGATTTTACAATCGTCTCTCCTTTTATAACTTGTTTAACCGTCTTTTGCCTGCCGACAGAATTTTCATAAGCCATGGCCAATAATTCCTTTACATATTCGGCCGGAAAATCATGTATCGTGCGCACCTGGAAGTAGCGGTACTGTGATCCATTACCAATCAGTAGCTTTTGCCGGTCGGGAAAGTCAACGCCCCTGTTAAAACCGAAATTTACATGATCGCTAACTACAGCGAGACTGCAAAATACGTCGCCTGCCTTATCAGTCGGCGACCAGCCCAATGCCACCGCATTGTAGTTATCATAGATCAGTTCGTTGGTTTGCGGATATAGATCCCATACAAACTCACGCAGCCAAAGTGTTGTAGTTTTAACGCTGTCGGGATAAGGCAGCAGGAACTTCATTAAATCGCCTGCGGTTTCTTTAGGCATCGTTTAATTTTTGGCATGCAGATATAAATTTAGAAATAAACCCATAAAATAGCAAAGCCCCTTGCGGGGCTTCATCCTTTCTATTCAATCAATCAATTTTGTCTCAATTTTGCTTCCATACATAAAGTAGTGTGTGGTACGGCCATTAGACGTTGCTTTTCTATCAGTTTGCCGGTTGCCCGGCAAATGCCATAGGTTTTATTACCAATCCGGGCCAGCGCAGCATCCAACTGCTCAATAAACTTTTTCTGACGGGCAGCCATCTGGTGGATGGTCTCTTTTTCAAGCGTAGCAGCGCCATCGTCTATAGAATGGTAAGCGCCGCCGGTATCGTCAGTGCCGTTAGGGTTGTTATTACTTAACGATGCGGTAAGCGCTTCAAATTCTTCTTTAGCCACAGCCATTTTATTAAGGATAATCGCCTTAAATTCTTGCAGGTCGCTGTCCGGGTATCTGTTTGTCAAGGTATTTGTTTGCATGTACCAGAAACGCACTTGCAATGGGAATGTTTGAAGAGTTGGGAAACTTTTTTTCAACTAGCTATAAATGAAAATTATCGCTTAACGCAGCTGCTTCGGCACTTTTCAAAACCTGCGGTAACTTATCGATGCTATAGTTTACCAGCAATAAGGGATAATTTTTCCGCTATCTTTGGTTTATGAAATCAACGGTAGCGGAGGCATTACAGAAGCTTGATGGAAGCGACGGCGCCCTTTTTGTTAAACTGATGGAGCATGGCAGCATGTCTGTAGAGATCTATCGCCCGGTAGAAACAGACAGGCAAACACCGCACCTGCAGGATGAGTTATATGTCGTTATAAGCGGAACCGGCTATTTTATGAATAATGGCGAATACTCCCCTTTTGGCCCGGGTGATATACTTTTTGTTCCTGCAGGGGCTGAACACCGTTTCGAAAATTTCAGCGAAGATTTCGCTGCCTGGGTGATATTTTATGGGCCGGAAGGCGGGGAAGAAAGGCGGCAGGCTTGAGTTCCCGGTAAGGATTACGTTTTTTTTAAAACCGGCACAGCTGTGCTTCGGGCGCACTTTAAGTGATCAGCCTCGAATCGGTGTTATTCGCAAACCTGTCCGCCAACACCTTCACTGTCACCAGCAATTGCCCCGCGTGCCGCATGGTATGCTCTGCTGAATGTGTATAAAGCCCGTTAACGGTAGATGGCAGTTTGGCCCGGCCTACAGCCCTGAAATCCGTAAGTGTTGATTCATCGGTGCTTTTTAGTTGATTGATACAAGCGTCGACCTGTTTATTAAATATATCGAGTAAAGTACCGGTGCTGTACTCCCCCGCCGGTGGCTTTCCTTCAGATTTTAAGTATTCCAATTGCTGCTGCGTTAGCTGGCCATCGGAGGCGTAAGTAAATAACCTGTTTAAAACACCGGCCAGGTGCTGCAGGTGAAACCCTGGCGAAGCGAGTCCCGCAGGTTTTTCCCACAGCAAAGCTTCAGGAAAATCTATCATTAGTGCATTAATCTCCTTTTGCGCCTGTAACAAGGCATGAGCAACCGGCTGTAATAAGGCCGGGATGCCCGGCAGAGGACCGCGAAGCCAGACTTCGGGTTTATTTTCTGTATTGCTCATCTTACTTCAATTTATCCTTAACCTCATCGTGACTTAACGTTTGCGGCAGGTTATAAATTTCCTTAACGCGGTCATGGGTGTTATCGGTCCATAACCAGCTTGTCCAAACCATAAACCAGGTCCACTGCGGTTGTACGCTCAGTATTTTGGAATTGGGCAACTCGCCGGTTTCGGTAAGTGCTATAGGCTTGCCGTTAGCCAGTTTCAGCAAGTCGTTGTAATCCTTCTGTTCGTAATCGAAATGATACACGTCTGCGCCTAAAATATCCACGTAGTTAGGGCCCGGATAAAAATCTTTATAGTCATACGCTTCGTCGTATGGAATATCGCGCGGCGCATTGGCTCCCCAAACCCATAGCAGATTGTTTAAGTGATGGTAATTGGTATACCTGTCGTACATCATCTTCCACAGTTTACTAATACCATTCGCGCCTTTTCGGTTGCCCCACCAAAACCAAACACCGTTCATTTCGTGATAGGGCCGCCATAATACCGTTACTCCGGCATCCTGCAGCTGTTTCAGATAACCGGCAACGACATCAATTTGCCCAATCCATTTATTATAGAGGGCCGTTCCGGGGGTAGTCAGTTCTGTCCACTGCTTATCTGTCAGCTTGCCTTTTACATTTTTCTCAAAATCATACGGAGGGTCCTGCGTTGGATTGCCCTCGTGCCACATCAGGGTTACCAGGTAACCATCTTTTGCCTTTTTGATAGATTCTTCTACTATTTGCGGACCGAGGTCCTTGTCGCCCCAGTTCATAAAATCGCTACCCCAAACTGCCGGATATTTGCCGGTAATATTCTTTGCACTGTCTGAAAACACATTCCGGTCGCTGTTATAATTTTGTTGACCCGAAAGAATGTATTTGCCCTTAATACTGTACAAAAACCTGAGTATCTTTTTCGTCCCGGTGGTGGCGTCAGCATTCACCGGTTGATAATTCTGGGCATTTAAAAGCCCGCAGGTTAAAAGAAATAAAACAGGCAGGATGATTTTTTTAATTGGCATACTTTTTTATATAGTTACTGCGAACTATCAATAGATGTTCAAAACTAACAAAAATCTGTTACTAAGTAATTAAACGCGGTTTGGCAACAAAGCGCTATATTTGAGGCAATTAATAATTATGACTTTATCTACCCCGGCAAAGAAGATTGCCGTCCCCTTGCTGATCATTTGTTCCTTATTTCTTACACTACAGAGTTGTAAAAAGAAACGTCCGGAAATCGCCACATTCTTTTTTAAGAAAACACACAATAAAGTTTTCAGAGACTTTACGCCGGAAGGTTTTGCCGTATCTTTTAAACAAGAGCTTGACAATCAAAAACCGGATTTAAAATACGCGGACTTTATAAAAGACTATTACAGCAAAAACGGTTATACACCTGAGCTGGTAATGAAGCATTTGTTCAATAATGACTTATTGACCGCTACTGACTATTTCATGAAGGCTGATGAGCATGGCCTTGATGCCAATATGTTCCAGGCTGACAAACTTCATATGCTTATAGATGAGTTTAACAAAAAGGGCGGGATCAAAAAAATTGATGATGCATACCGCCAGTTAGCCAGGCTTGAAATAACCGCCGCTAATTCACTTATAGCTTATTCTAACGCATTGCAGTATGGTGTTGTTAATCCTAAAGCTATTTACCGGCGTTATTTTCTGGCCACCAAGCAACCCGACAGCACATCGATGCTGCAGATATACCGGACTGCGGATATGCGCGCCTACCTTGATAGTGTGCAACCTAAGGATCCGCAATACCTCGCCCTGCAAAAAGCCCTTGCGGCCAAATATATAGCCAACGGCCGCTCCGGCGAAGAATCCATGCGGATGCTGCTGGTTAACCTGGAACGGCTTAGATGGCGCAATAAGCCTTACGAAGACAAGTATGTGATTGTCAATATCCCTGATTTTATGCTTAATGTAATTGACAGCGGAAAATCGGTTTTAAAAATGAAAGTTTGCGTTGGCCAGGGCCGTAATATGGATAACGCCAATACGCTTGCTGCCTACAACGACACCTGCAAAGTTGACAAACCGAATGACCATGAGACGCCGCTTCTTAACAGTATTATCAATTATGTTGAGGTAAACCCAATATGGAATATCCCTGAAAGTATTGCTTCCAAAGAAATATTAAAAGAAGCCGCCGATGACCCTTACTATCTCGACAATAAGGGTATCAATGTTTACAAAGATGGCAAACTGGTGAGCAACCCGGAAGATATCGACTGGACTAAAATCACCAAAGAAAATTCGCCCTACGAGTTCAAGCAACGGCCTGGTGAAACAAATTCGCTGGGCAAGATTAAATTCCTGTTTAAAAACCGCAGCAACGTATATTTGCACGACACACCGGTTAAATCCGCCTTTGCGTTGAAAATGCGTGCGGTAAGTCACGGCTGCGTACGCCTGGGCGACCCGAAGGGACTGGCATTCAAATTGTTCGGGCCCGGGGAGAAATTTGACGAAATATCAAAAGATATGGACGATGATAATCCCGATCCATCAGACATCACCCTGCCAAAGAAAACACCGGTTTACATCACCTACATCACCTGCTGGCAGGATGAGGCTGGTCAACTCCAGTTCAGGAACGACGTTTACGGGCAAGACATTGTATTGTGGGAAAAGCTGCAAAAGGTTGTGCATCCGGCCGATAAAAATGCCGCGATGATCTCCAAGAACTAAGGGATTCCCGAATTATCGTGACCACCTTGTAGCTTCATGAGCAAAACAGGTGCGGCTCGACTGGATTTTCGCGCCTGACACAAAAGATTAAACAACAAGTGGTATCAATATTGCATTACAACATTTAATAATTGTATGCTATGAAAAAACTACTTTTACCACTCGTTTGTCTGTTATTTGCTACTTCTTTGTCTGGTTGCGGACTAATGGAGGATGCATTTAAAGCAGGCTTCATCATCGCTATTATTCTTGCCGCACTTGTAGGGTTGCTGATCTGGATATTGAATACCAGCTACAAGATGCTTTCGAAATACTTTCCGGCCATACGCGTATTTGACGGTTTTTGGAACGAATAGTAATGTGTTAAACTGGCGCTAGCCTCTTAATTCCCCAGTGTCCACTCCGGTCTTTCGTAGTGGCAGGTGTAACCATACGGATGTTTCTGCAAGTAATCCTGGTGCTCTTCTTCCGCATTCCAGAAATCACCGGCGGGCACAACTTCTGTTACAATTTTGCCGGGCCATTTACCGGAAGCCTCCATTTCGCCTATCAATTTTTCGGCTGTCTGGCGCTGTAATTCGTCCAGGTAAAAAATAGCCGAACGGTAGGATGTGCCGATATCATTGCCCTGCCGGTTACGGGTGGTAGGATCGTGTATCTGAAAGAAATATTCAAGTAATTTGCGGTAAGATATTACGGATGGGTCAAATACAATTTCGATACCTTCGGCGTGGGTGCCGTGATGGCGGTAAGTAGCATTTTTTACATCGCCGCCGGTATAGCCTACTACGGTCGAAATAACACCGGGCTGCTGCCTGATCAATTCTTCAACACCCCAAAAACAACCACCGGCCAGTATAGCTTTTTCAGTACTCATATAAATTATTTTGATAGATAAATATAATGTAAAGTTAGCGCTTTATAAGCCGGATGGCAAGGGCTGAGTCAGCTGGCTTGGTAATCTAAGTGTAGTTTTTAGGATGAATAATGGCTTAAATATGGTAGATAATCATGCGGAAGGACAAGTGGGCCGGCAACCGGGTTTTATGATCCATACCGATGGTCAAATTGGTAAATTTCCGGTCACTGGCAACTATATATCGTTTACGGACGTCATGCTGTTAAAGAACTGAAATACTAAGTGTAATATGAAGATTAAATTAAGACATTATGCCGCTCCCCTGTTATTTTTAATTACTATCGCAGTTATCTTTTCTGCATGCCGCAAGACCCCGGTAAAAAAAGACCCCGGTGAAATAGGCGGAACGCCACCACCTTCCGGCCACTGGAAAAGAGTTACGGCACTGCCCGAGGGGCGAATACGGGTTATCGAGGTTGCCAATGGAATGCTATACGCTGCATCTGAACAGGGCGTTGTGTACATCTCTACCGATGGTCTGAATTGGACCGCCTCCACTCCCATAGACCGTGCCGGCGCTATTACAGCTTTGACAGTGTTTAATAATAAACTATACGCAGGCACCGAGCTTTACGGCATTTTTGTGAGCGATAACGGCGGCCAAACGTGGTCCAGCAGCAGTTCAGCGCTCCGCAGTGCATCGTCCTTTGCCATATTGAACGATACACTGTACAGTGGGTCATCAGAAGCCGACGGCGTAGCGGCGCTTGACGAAGCCCATAATCAATGGCTCCCTTTTAAAAACGGCCTGCCCACCAATTATAACCTTGATGTGCAGAAACTGATCCAGGCAGGCAATACCTTGTTTTCGGTACAAGGTGTAAACGGCAATTATTATGTTTACGATAAAAGTGCCGGGAACTGGACCGAGAAGTATTTCTTTAACTCCACTTATAAGCCGGGACTCAGGGTGACCGACATCATCTATGATTCGGGTTTGCTTTTTGCAGCCTACAATAATGCAGTACTAATCAGCGATGGTGCTGGCAGCACCTGGTCGTTAGACACGGTTGGTTTGAAAAAAGGGCCAAACCCATTTGAACGCCGGGCCTTATACGCCGGCGCGGACTCCTACTATACACTTAATTATTCCGAAGGAAAGGGCACATGGCTGCAAAAGAAACACAGGCCGTTGCCGGGCTCGTCATGGGCGGCCAATGAAGAATTTTTACCCGATGTGCATGGGTATGTTGTTCGGGAATTTAAGGGGATGGTTTTTATGGCGACGGACAGCGGGGTGTACTGGGAGCCTTTACATTAAAGATAAAAGCATAATTAAATGACCCAATAAAACTAAAGGCTTCATCCTTAGAACTTTCGTCCGATGAAGCCTTTAGTTGATAGCTTTTACTGTCTGTCAATGATGTAGCTTAATTCGGTTACGCCATTGGTAAATTGCCTGGTAGCTAATAGTTTCAGTTTCGTTTTGTCTTTTATATTGGCAAACAGGGGGATGCCTTCGCCAAGGATTACCGGGTTTACAAACAGCCAGTAGCCATCAATCAAATTTTGCTGCATAAGTGCGTGCGTTGCCGTCGGGCTGCCAAAAAGCGCTATCTCACTGCCCGGTTGTTGTTTTATTTCATTCAATCTGTCCGAAAGATTGTCGCTGATAATAGTTGTGTTGGGCAGTTCCTCCCCTTTCATTGTTTTTGATAAAACTATCTTATTCGCCTGGTTATACCATTGTGAATGTTCAATATCGTGCTTGCTGGCACCGGGCTTGTTGCCCGCTTCGGGCCAGTAACTTTGCATCATGTCATAGGTTACCCGCCCGTATAATGCTGTGTCCGTTTCACTGATCCGCTTACCCACGTGATCAAACAGTTCTTCATCAACTTTAATCCAGTTCATTTCGCCATTCGGGCCTGCAACAAAACCGTCGAGCGATATGTGCATAAATGAAATTATCTTTCTCATATAGTCTATTTTGGTTGTGTATGGTTGTTGAAATTAATTAGCTAGCCGACCATGTTAACAGCATTTCGTCCAGTTGTTCCAGTGCTACGGTAAATCCTCCTTTAAAGCCGTCAACTATCCGGTCAAAGCGCTCGCGCGACGCATTGTTGATGGTAATACTAACCTTCGTCCTGCCGTTTTGTTCATTAAAATTCAAATCCCAGTCCGAGCCCGGCAATTCGGGCTTTTCGTTTTCGTCGGCAAAAGTATTATAGGTTTTAAAATTAGTTTTTGGGGTAATTGAAGTGAATGTTTGCAGCATCCACCGCTCCTGTCCGTCGGGCAGTATCATGGCAGAGAACCTCCGGCCGCCAACTTCAAAATTCATAGCAATTGTTTTCGAAACACATGGTTTTGGCCCCCACCATTTATCGAGCAACTCAGCTGTAGTCCAGGCTCTCCAAACCAGATCGATACCGGCATTAAATTCGCGTATCACATAAACGGTTTTATTTTCCTTATCTACAGAAAAATCAAATAAAAGGTCATTATTCATCTTTTTGTTCTTTTATAGTTGATAATAGGTCGTTAAGCTGACCAAAACGAATCTCCCAATTTTGGAGAATTTGAAAATTGCCCGCCGTAAATCTAACGCAACTGATTGGTTTCGCAAATTATTATTTTGTTTTTTTTGACTGATTTGTGAGTAGCGGACCCATATATTTATACTATTAGTTAATATTTGATAACCACCTGGTAAGCAGGTTATTATTTGAATATTTGTTTGCAAAAATGAATTTATCTTTCTACATTTAATATACTTAAACTATTAATTAAACCTTGCACAAAGCCAGCCGATCAGGCATGGGCGTTATCCAGGAACGTATTTTTATGAAGCTACCCGATCTGCTTAAGAAGAAAGATGCCGGTTCTTCAAAGGGCGCCGCGCAGGCTAACCGGCTAAAAAGCGATGTGATGCCTGTGCTGGTGTTTTGCACCGTAACAGGCATGGCAGGCTTTATTGCGCTGATGTTCTGCGGGCATACTGCGGCTTCCAGGGTTACTGCCGTGATGTGGATGCTGGCTTGTTTCCTCAGCGGCAATATGACAGGTTTCTTATTTGCGATACCCAAAAACAGTGCACCTGCCCAGCAGAACGCCACTGCTGCCGCTGGTGGTCAACAACCTGCAGCCGGTAATGCCATGCCCTATACGCCGCTGATCAACAATAACCTCATCGAAATTTCCGACTGGCTAACCAAGATCATTGTCGGCCTGGGCTTGGTGCAGCTCCGGGAAATACCGGGTTTTATGTATAGCCTGGCAACAAATCTCGCCATGGGTTTCGACCCGCCCAACAAAGCCACAGACGACCTGATGGCCCGGGCCTACGCCTTAATTGTAGGTTATTTTATACTCGGGTTTCTGTTCGCCTACCTGGTGATGCGATTGTACCTGAGCGGCGAAATGATCAAAGCCGACCAGAAAAATTATTCGGGCCTGCAAGACCAGGTAATTGAAATTAAAGCAAAAATGGAAAACCTGCAGAGCGCCCAATCTGTGCTGGGGCAGAAGGTTGCGCAGCAACCGGCCAATCTGCCGGGGGCCGTAGACAAAGAGGCTGCATTGCAACAGCTGAAAGCAATGGCCGACGAATACACCGGCGTCAGGATTGCAGACTATAGCGCCCGCGTGCAGAAAAAGCAGGAACTTACAGCTGCCATGGCCAATTACGCAGCCGACCAGCAAATAACCAAGGACGATATTATTGCCTACAACAAAACCTATCACAGCGACGGCCTGCTGATCGCCCTCGCTATGCTGGTTACCTTAAAGCCGGAAAGCGGTGATGTTGACCGATTATTGCGTTTCGGCGTGCAAATAAGATTAAAACATGTCCGTTATGTAACGCTCAACGCCATTGCCAAGCTGATGGAGAGCAAACTGGTTGCCGCTCCGCAGATAAACGCACTGAAAAACCTTATCGCCGCCTATCGCATCAATGCCGACCCATCGCTGCTCACCAAATGCGATGAAGTTAATTCGTTGTTGAATAGTTATCAGCAGTGAAGATTTGAATATCACCATTGACGGAGCAGACTGAATTTCTTTAATAAAAAGACCTTAAGCCAACCATACGTTCAACTTACGGTAAATGCTTAGCGGAGACAAGGGCGTAGAGTTAGAACCAATCCTGGCCAGTTTTTTGGAAACGAAGATTATTAACCTTTACTCACAGACTGCTTGATGTGGTTGATACCATGGAAAAGTCAGATAAAAGGGCAGGGCAAACGCATCTAATGAGATAGTCACGATTTAATCTGACAGTTACAATAAATTAAAGAACGTAACTGAGATTAGAATAATGACTATCTCACTTAAGTGGTTTAAGAGCCCCTTTGTCTATCTTTTTTCTTATTCGACTTTATTTTTTTAATCTCTTTATCGAAATCGCTTTCAAAGTTTTGATCCTGTATCACCCTAAATTTATCGTACTCTTTTTCAGCTAATTTTATTGCTACTTCATGGCTTATCTTTCCAGCATCTTTAAGGATCTGATATTCGTTGAATTGCAGGAACGCGTCTAAACGGCTTATCCAATCACTCATTTTCATAGGTATCTGCCTTGATGCTTGTAATTCTGCAAAGTCAAGATACATAGTAACCACTCTTTCTAATTCTTTAATCTCCTTTTCTATTAGGTAGTTTTTCGCTATCCCTACATCACCTTTTAGTACTTTGCCGCTGGGTGCATTTTTGAAAGTCTGGAGACCCATATTCGGCTTATCTGCACTTGCTCGCTCTGCAATTATTTGTGCAGCGGTTTTACCTGAAATAGCAAAGTGTAGTTTGTTTTGAACCGTCTTAAAAAACTTTTGCGTTATGTCAGCATCTTTATTGTAATCAATGCTACACTGCTCATATATATCGGTTATTTTAAGATAGAAACGTCTTTCGCTAGCGCGTATCTCTCGAATGCGCTCTAAAAGCTCATCAAAATAATCTTTACCGAAACGCTTGCCTTGTTTCAAACGCTCATCATCTAGGACAAAACCTTTAACAATATATTCTCTGAGGGTTTTTGTTGCCCATATCCGAAATTGTGTAGCCTGTAAACTGTTTACGCGGTAACCAACAGCGATAATAGCATCGAGATTATAGAAGTCTAACTCTCGATTTACATCACGGTTACCTTCTTTCTGAACTACTCGAATTTTTCGAGTAGTTGCAGTTTCATTCAGTTCGCCGGTTTTGAAAATTTCTTTTAAGTGATAAGTTATTGTGTTGCTCTCAACCCCAAAAAGTTCAGCCAAACGCTTTTGAGTTAGCCAAAAAGTTTCATCATTAAAAATCACTTCAATTTTTACGTCACCAGTCGGGGTATTGTAAAATATAATGTCGTTTGATTGTGGCTGCTCACTCATTTAAAATTGTCTTAATTATCGCTGCAAATATGCCTTCAACTCCAAATTTACGAATTTTCTATAAGTGAAATCTTTCGCAGTGAAGATGGGCGATTTAATGGAGAAATGAATGTCAATTTTAAGCAATGGCCCTGCCATTGGGTAGCGCTTGGTTCGTTTCATAAAAAACGAAAGGGCAAAAGACTTGGTTATTTTTAGTGTTATTTAAGGTGAAAAAATTAGTCCTTAACACTACTGCTTTCAATGAGTTGTTTCCTAGTAACCATCTGAAAAACAGAAGCTTCAAGCATTTTCAGAGACCTAAGGTAAGAAACCTTGATAGGTCTCCGAATAGGAACCTAGAATGGTGCACTTTAAAAGACTATTTTGGAGGGTAAATCATAAAAAAACGAGGCCGTCTCATAACTAGTTTATGAGGCGGTTTTTATATTAATGGTTTTTTATTTTAGGTGTTTGAATTTTGCGCA
>NZ_JAUMKC010000028.1 GCF_030519355.1 Mucilaginibacter sp. L3T2-6 | reverse complement strand
TCTTGTTTGATCAGCATTTTTAAATTTTCGTCCATCTCGTGTTTACTTAATGTGTAAACCTATTTCAGGACGAGACAAACGGAACGCTTTTGCACGAGCCCCCGCGAAGTTTTTTTCGCCCCGGGAATACTGATATTCAGCAGCTTAATACCTGGATATTTAAAATATCTTAAACCATTCGCGGGAATGTTTGTCTATCAAATAATTTTTAGGGGTTACCTGGTAATTCAGGATATCCTGCTTACTACTGAAAGATAAACAATATGAAAAAGTTAATTTTTGCAGCTGCATTTATGCTGAGCTGCTTTTCCATCAAAATAGCTAACGCACAGATTAGTTTGAGTATTAACATTGGCAGTCAGCCGGATTGGGGCCCGGTGGGCTACGATCATGCAGATTATTATTATATGCCCGACATAGATGCTTATTATGATGTAACCGATCATTTGTATGTTTATAATGAAAATAATGTTTGGGTTCATCGCGCCTTTTTACCCGAGCGCTACCATTTCGACAAGTACCGTACTTACAAGGTTGTAGTAAATGAGCGCAACCCCTGGGAACATGATGCTGTAATAAGAAGCCGTTATGCCAGCTACAAGGGCCGCACAGGGCAGGCCATTATTCGCGATAGTCATGATGCCCGTTACAAAAACCACTACAGAGAAGTTGCGGAACATAACCGGAAAGTAGCCGTGCGTAACAGCCGGGTTGCTCACCATAATGCACAGGTAGCAAAACATAACCGCAAGGTTGCAGTGCATAATGCAAAAACAGCCCGCCATATCAAAAAGAAAGAACGCAAAGAACATCACTAAAAATAAGCCATAAAAAGAAAGCCCTGAGTTCATCGGGGCTTTTCTTTAGGTCGCAATTGTATGTTGATACAACTATTTGTTAAGTTTCTTTACAATCTTATTGATTGCTTCTCCCCAAAAATTTCCAAGCGCCGCAGCGCCCTGTTTGTTAGGATGCAAATAAAAAACACCCTGATGCCCCTGTTCGGGCTGCAAATCAGATTCAGCGTGCTTTTTAAAATAATCAAAGGCTTTGGTATCACCTACAAACACCCGCTTTGGATAGGTTGAAGCATAGTCCTGCACCAGCAGATCTATCTCGGGCATATATTTTTGCAGGCGCATCAGGCCTTCCGCAAGATATTTGGCGCCGTTGTAAGTATTCGGGCTATACCATACCGGGTGCTGAAAAATTACTATGGAGCCTGGAAATTCTTTCAGTAAGCTATCGGCAATAGCCTTTAAGTTCTGGTAATAATTTTCGGGAAACACCGGCGCCCCCCGCGGGCCTTCAATTGCGCTGTCATTCGTTCCCAATTTGACGGAAAATATAAGCAGCGCCTGTTTATTAGCGAAACTGTTTGCCGCTTTTTCAACGTCCTTAAATACACCACCTGTAGAGGGCAGAAAATCAACGGTGGTATAGCCGCTATGGCCCTGGTTGGCGATTTCGACCTTACCTATATTTGACTGTTGCCTCAAATAAGCGGCAGCAATTACGGGCGGGGCTTCTGACCCCGGGTCGCTTAATCCGGCGCCGTAGGTAATGCTGTTGCCGATGAAAACAATGTTAAGGTCGCGCTTGCCCTGTGCGAACGAAGTTGATACACTCGTCAGGCTGGCAATCACTGCCAGGAACAATAAGCCAAAATTTTTTTTAAGGTTCATTATGGTTGTATATAGTCGGTTCAATTATTTTACAGGAGTTGGTGGCGACAACCTCAGCAACGGCAGCAAACGTAACGACAGGAATATTCCCTAACTACTGAATCCCCGGTCGTTAACCTCTAATACTTCACCCCCATATTCCAAAACATAAACGCCCACTTGTCTACCTGACCGCTGATCACCTGTTCGGTGCTTTGGCCTGCACCGTGACCTGCCTTGGTCTCGATACGTATTATCACAGGCGCCGGCCCATTTTGATACTCCTGGAGGCGCGCTGCGAATTTAAACGAGTGCGCCGGAACTACACGGTCATCATGATCGGCAGTAGTAACCATAGTGGCCGGATAAATGGCCGGTTTTAACGCGTGATACGGCGAATAACTGTAAAGATAGTTAAACATTTCCTGATTATCTTCGGCAGTTCCGTAGTCATAGCTCCAACCCGCACCGGCCGTAAACTTATTATAGCGCAGCATATCCATTACGCCAACCGCCGGAAGGGCTACCTTGCACAGGTCCGGGCGCTGTGCCATTACTGCACCCACCAGCAAGCCGCCATTAGAACCTCCTGAAATAGCCAGGTAGTCTTTCGAGGTATATTTATGCTTAATAAGATATTCGGCTGCCGCTATAAAATCGTCGAATACGTTTTGCTTTTTCATTTTTGTGCCTGCCACATGCCATCGCTCGCCATATTCTCCGCCGCCGCGCAGGTTAGGTACGGCATAAATGCCACCATGCTCAAGTAAAATTATGTTCGAAGTGCTGAATGCAGGCGTAAGGCTAACGCCGAATCCGCCATAGGCATATAACAGCAACGGATTTTTGCCATTCATTACAGTACCTTTTTTCCAGGTGATGATCATCGGTATTTTCGTGCCGTCCTTCGAAGGATAAAAAACCTGCTTGCTTTCGTACTTTTCCGGATCGAAGCGCACGCCCGACTTTTTATAAAGCGTGGAGACACCACTTGCTATATCCAGCTTGAAAATGGTTGGCGGATAAACGTAGTTAGTAAAAGTATAATACACTTCTTTTTCTTCCTTTTTGGCGCTGAAACCGTTGGCCGTACCAATTGCCGGCAGGGTAATCGTCCGTTCCAGCTTGCCGTCCATATCATACTGCTGCACAAAAGAAGTGGCGTCTTTCAGGTATTCTGCAAATATTTTACCTCCCCCGGTTGATGCGGTAAGCACATCATCAGTCGCCGGTATAAAGTCTTTCCAGTTTATGGTTTTCGGATCCGAGGCATCAACGGTAACAATCTTGAAATTCGGTTCATAAAGGTTGGTGAGGATGTAAAGCTTACTGCCAACGTTCGTCAGCACATGATGCTGGTTATCAAAGTTATCAACTATGTTTTGTATAAGACTGTTCGGGTTGCTCAAATCCTGTATGTAAAGCTCGTTGCCGGTGGTCTCTTTTGCCGCAGTTATTACCAGGAACCGTTCATCTTCTGTTAAGTAAGCTCCAATATAGCGCCGCGGGGTTGCATCACCGCCAAAGATCAGCACGTCACTGCTTTGGGCTGTGCCCAACTTATGGTAAAAAAGCTTATGGTATTGCGTTATCCCCGCCAGCTGGCTTCCCGCCTTAGGCTTATCATAACTGCTGTAGTAAAAACCATCATTCCCTTTCCATGCTATATCGCTGAATTTAACATCAATCAACGTGTCGCCTACGATGCTTTTATCTTCGGTTTTTATAACACTTACTTTTCGCCAGTCACTTCCACCCTCGGATAACTGATAGGCAGCCATACTACCGTCCCTGGTGAAGTTTATACCCTGCATTGACGTGGTACCATCCACAGAGAACTTATTGGGATCAAGAAATACCTCAGGAGCGCCGTCGCCAATCTGCCGCCATAATACCGCCTGGCTTTGCAGGCCGTCATTTTTATAAAAATAGGTGTATTTACCCTCCTTAAACGGAGCACTGTATTTCTCGTAATTCCACAATTGTTTAAGGTGCTCATGCATGGCATCCCTGTACGGTATCTGGCTGAGATAAGCCTGCGTCACCTTGTTTTCTGCCTTTACCCATTCTTTGGTGTCAGCGGCACGGTCGTCTTCGAGCCAGCGATACGGGTCGGGCACTTTCGTGCCGAAATAGGTGTCAGCTGTATCAACTTTTTTGGTAGCGGGGTATTGGAGTGGATTAGTAGTCGTCATTTGTTGGGCAGAGGCGAAACTGCAAATTAAAATAGCTGCGGATAAACAGTTAATAGTTTTCATTGCAAAGATTCAGTTACGGATGTTTATTACTTATCCGGCCCGCTTCTTCTAACTCTGCATCCATCTGGTCGTCGTATTTAAAACGGTATAAAACCCATTCATTTTGCGGTTTATAGAAAATAAAGGTAAACCTGATAGGTTGTATTTCGTGCTTAACCAGGTAGCTGTAAAATACAAGGCTGTTTGATGCTGTTTTTTGAACGATAAGATCCCTGCCCAGGTAGTTACCAATGCCCTGACGTAATGAATCCAGCTTTGCTTTCAATTGCGAAATACCGGCAGGATTGGTGAAATATTTATTTGTACCAAAAAGAAAGTCGATGGCAGCAGAGGTGCCATCCTCTTTGTATTTCTTAAAAAAGACTTCAATTATTCCCGATGCTGTTTTGGGTATCGAAGGGGTCGCCGGAGCAGTGGCTGCTGTTTTAGTGGTATCGTTTGCCGCACCTGCGCCCGACGGGGCAGCGGTCTTGGCTTTAGCACCCTTTGCAGCGGCTGGTTTGGTCTTTGGTTTCGCTGTTTGTGCATTTACCGTTAAAACAGAACAGCAAACAATAATCAGGACTGACAAAGCTTTAGCATTTAAGTATTTCATAGCGTGTAGTTTAAAAAACCAAAGTAAATAAAAAAGCCCGCTATTTTTTAGCGGGCCGGTATCTTTTTAGTTAATTGTTGAGGTGGCTGTATGATTGTAGTAGTTGAGCATTGCTTTCTAACCAATACAACATCTGCAACCAATACAACTATTTCTCTACGTACATCACTTCCTTAACGGCTTTAATAACTCGTTCAGGATTTGGAAGATATTCCTGTATCAGTGTTGGTGCATATGGAAGCGGAACATCGCCGCCCATGATGCGCAGTACGGGAGCATCCAAATAATCAAATGCGTCTTTCTGTACTTTAAACGCAACCTCGGTAGCGATTGAGCCCAATGGCCAGCTTTCTTCTACAAAAACCATACGGTTTGTTTTCTTAACCGAAGCGATAACAGTATCGTAATCAATAGGGCGTACGGTGCGCAGATCGATAACTTCAGCGTGAATGCCCTCTTTTTCGAGTTCGGCAGCCGCGGCTAAAGCCACTTTCATAATTTTGCCGAAGCTTACGATGGTAACATCGGCGCCTTCTTTTACCACTTTGGCTTTACCCAGCGGAATGTAATAAGTCTCTTCAGGAACTTCACCTTTATCGCCATACATCAGCTCCGACTCCATGAAGATAACCGGGTCAGGATCCAGGATAGCAGATTTTAATAAGCCTTTTGCATCATAAGGGTTTGATGGAACAACAACTTTTAAACCCGGGCAGTTAGCATACCAGCTTTCGAAACACTGGCTGTGCTGCGAGCTGAGCATACCTGCGTTGCCGGTAGGGCCGCGGAATACAATCGGCACCGAGAACTGACCGCCGCTCATTGACATGATTTTGGCAGCACCATTAATAATCTGGTCGATAGCTACCAGCGAGAAGTTGAAGGTCATGAACTCAACAATTGGGCGCAGACCATTCATCGCTGAACCTATGCCGATACCGGCGAACCCGCATTCAGAGATAGGCGTATCTATTACACGCTTTGCACCAAATTCGTCAAGCATTCCCTGGCTAACTTTGTAAGCGCCGTTGTATTCGGCAACTTCTTCGCCCATCAGGTATATTTTATCGTCGTTGCGCATTTCTTCGGACATTGCCTCGCGCAGCGCTTCTCTGAATTGTATTTCTCTCATCTTATTATAAAATGTGCTTTTTTAGCGAACGCAAATATAAGCAATGAACTCTTATTTGCAATTTGTAACAGATTTGAGATATGAGAATTTTAAAATCAGATTGATATTTGTTAGATTGGAGCATTATGAGAAGGTTGATTGTATCTTTACTGCTTTTCGCGAATACGGCACTTGCCCAAAATTCTATGCTGTATAACAATCACCGGAAATTGATGATCGATACCTCATTCACAATAAGCACTGAGACATACCGCAATATTAGAACTATAGAAAAAGTATTGTTACCCGTAATTTTTAATAACATAAAGTACCCTGAAGTCGCGCGGCAAAATGGAGAGCGAGGAACCGTAATAGTACAATTAACCATCGATAATAAAAGCATGCTTTACACCTACAAAATAGTAAAGAGCGATCTCGAAATATTTAATCCGCCAGTTAACCAACTATTTAAAAATCTATCGAAATATGTTAGGGACGCGATTTGTCCGGCGGGACAGTCTATAAATATCTATATTCCCGTTAGGTTTTTTTTGAACCAGGATAATTTCGAGAAGACGCTTAAGCTAAACCACTCAGTAACTATCGAAGCTAATGATACAGCCCCTCAAAACGTTATTACGCAATAAACTCGAATTACAACGACCCTTAGATGAAACAAGTTGATCGTCCTTAAATGATAGATTGTAGCGTCAGGTTAAACACCGGCGCTACAATATGTGTCGAGCAGATGACTCTTGAATACCAACTGCGTAATTACAGTCTGCCTGCCAACTGCCAACTTAAAACTGCCCGATACTTCTACTTCCTCTCCCCCTTCATTTTCGAGGCTATCTCCAAAGCCCGGTAAGCATTTACAATACCCCCGGTTTTACTAAGCGTTGCAAAATCCACTTGTGTGTGGCCCCCTGGCTTTACAACCATCACTCCTTTTACCGGGTTGGCGCATTGCAGTATAATTTGCTTTAACTGTTTAGAGGATAAGTTAGGATAATACTCCAGGCATAAGGCCGCAATGCCGGTAACAATCGGTGCTGAAAAACTGGTACCGTCGGCAGTATTGAATTCGGCATCGGTATCTATCGACGTTACTTTGGCGCCGGGTGCAAATACATCTACGCCAACTTTTCCATAGTTGCTGAAAGAGGCCGCCAGTGAAGTATCCGGTTTTGGACCCGAGGCTCCTACGAAAATAATATTGTCGACCGGTGTGCCATTCAAATAATTACCTGTAGGATATTCCGGGTCGACATCGATATCCTGTCCATCGTTACCCGAAGCTTTTACCAGCAGTACATCTTTTGATGCGGCGTATTTAAAGGCTTCATCGACCCATTCTTTATGCGGCGATATTTTTTTGCCAAAGCTCATGTTGATGATCTGCGCGCCGTGATCAACGGCATAGTGTATCGCGTTAGCAATATCTTTGTCATATTCATCACCATTAGGCACAGCCTTTATGGACATGATGCGCACATTGTCAGCCACCCCATCAATACCATAGCCATTATTGCGCACAGCACCGATCAGACCAGCCACGCCTGTCCCGTGCGATGCATCGCTGTTTTTTAGTACATTATTACCATAAGGCTTGCCATCCCTAATATTCGGATCATCACCAACGATACGGGCGCGGGCCTCCAGGTCGGGGGTTATATTGGCGTTTAGTTTCGCCAGGTATTCGCCTATATCTTTCAATACCTTTGCATTATCAGAATCTCCGCCAATCTGCCCGAGCACTGATTCCCATACTGCTTTGCTTTGAGACACGGTATCATTTGTGGTTTGTATTTTCGCAAGATCCGCAAGAGTAAAAGTCTGGTCCGATTTTAATTTCAGCTCCCTTTTTACATAACCATTTGTTATGGTAAGCACATTCACCTCGTACGAAACATCCTTGAGTTCCCGGTTGGTTTTGCTCATGGTGCTGTCATAAGTCGTTTTTACTTTTTGCCAGTAAGCAAATTCTTTTTGTTTGCCGTCGGTTGCCTGCGACGCAGCTAAATACTGGTTTTTAAGGCGATTATATTCGCGGACTTCCTCGGTAGTTTCGTTAACGTCAACCTTACCTCCCTTTCCGCCCAAAAAGTCCCAGCCATGTACATCATCTATATAACCATCGCCATCATCGTCTTTACCGTTATTCGGTATCTCTTTAGGGTTCACCCACAAAATAGAAGAAAGGTCTTTTTGTGCTGTATCAATACCGCTGTCTATTGTTGTAACCAATACTGTTTTACTTTTTTTCCCTTTCAAAAATTGGTAAGCCTGCTTCAGGCTGATACCATAGTAACCATCGGTTTTTAAGTCGAGGGTATGCCAGTTTTTAGGCGGGTCGGCTGGTGGTTTCGGCATAGTTTGCGCCAAAGCCCCGGTACTCATAAAAAGAGCTCCTGCCAATGCGGAGCTTAAGACGTAGTTGCGTAATTTCATATGGGTTGTAAAAGTTTTAGTAGTTGTAGCAGTTGTAATGATTTTTAGCACTTGTAATGTTTTTAACTTTTACAACTACTGCAAAAATCTACAACCTCTGCAACTACTTAAAGATCAAATTTAATTCCTTGTGCCAATGGTAACGTTTTTGAATAGTTGATAGTATTGGTCTGTCGCCTCATATAAACCTTCCAGGCATCCGAACCTGATTCGCGCCCCCCGCCGGTCTCCTTCTCACCGCCGAATGCGCCGCCGATTTCAGCTCCGGATGTACCTATATTAACATTAGCAATTCCGCAGTCAGAACCAGCGGAGGAAAGAAATTGTTCTGCTTCGCGCAAATTTTGCGTCATAATAGCGGAGGAAAGCCCCTGCGGCACATCGTTTTGCAGCGCGATAGCCTCATCTAAGGTTTTGTATTTTATCAGGTATAGTATCGGTGCAAAGGTTTCATGCTGCACAATTTTATAACTGTTTTCAACTTCAGCAATGCAGGGTTTTACATAACAGCCCGAAGCGTACTGCGCGCCTTCCAGCTTGCCGCCTTCTACAATAAATTTACCCCCTTCAGCTTTGCATTTTTCAATGGCGTCTAAATAGGCGCCCACAGCATCTGCATCGATCAGCGGCCCCATATGGTTATTTTCATCGAGCGGATCGCCGATACGGATCTGAGCATATGCTTTTACTAATTTATCCCTAAAGGCATCATAAACACTTTCGTGGATAATCAGCCTCCGGGTGCTGGTGCAACGCTGACCGGCCGTACCTACCGCTCCGAATACTGCACCTACAATTGACATTTCCAGGTCTGCGTTTTCACTGATGATGATAGCATTGTTTCCGCCAAGTTCTAACAGGCTACGACCCAAACGCGCCCCCACAGCTGCGCCAACGGCTTTACCCATACGGGTTGAGCCGGTGGCAGATATTAATGGTAGCCGGGTATCATTCGCCATTAGCTCACCAATCTCACGGTCGCCGATAACCAGGCAAGACACACCCTCAGCAATGTTATGCTTTTTGAAAACTTCCTGCGCGATGTGCTGACAGGCGATCGCTGTAAGCGGTGTTTTTTCCGATGGCTTCCAAATGCAAACATCCCCGCAAACCCAGGCCAGCATAGCATTCCAGCTCCAAACAGCAACCGGAAAATTAAAAGCTGATATAATACCCACGACACCCAGCGGATGATACTGCTCGTACATCCTGTGCTGCGGACGTTCGCTGTGCATGCTCAGTCCATATAATTGCCGGCTAAGGCCAACAGCAAAATCAGCAATGTCAATCATTTCCTGTACTTCGCCGTAGCCTTCCTGCAGGCTCTTCCCCATTTCGAACGATACCAGCGCGCCCAGGTTTTCTTTATTTGCACGCAGGGCATTACCTATTTCGCGCACTATTTCGCCGCGTTTGGGGGCGGGGATCGCCCGCCATGCAGGAAATGCTTTTTGCGCGGTTTCAACAGCCTGGTTATAATTATCAGCTGTAGCGAACCTTACCGACGCGATTTTTTTACCATCTGTTGGCGATACAATTTCCTTTACAGGGGCATTCTCATCGCTATGCCAGTTGCTGCCTGTACTAAATGCGTCGTTAATGTCGTTTATATGTAAACGATTTAAGATATCCTGGATATTAAGGCCCATAATTGTTACTTTTGTCAAAGGTAAAAATCTTTAAGGCAAATACCATCAACCCGCCCTTTGCCGGTAAAATGATTCACATTAATTATCAAGGCTTTGTATTAACAGCTGTTAACAATGTTTGAATGTTGATAACTAAATTGCTTTTTGGATGTTATTTACTTGTAATTTAAACTCGGTTTAAGTCAGATTCGCCCGTTTTTTGAGGGGAATTAGAAGAGCTAAAGAGCGATTTTTTAGCCTGAATTGAGTGTATGTTCTGAAACAAAATTGAATGGAAGAAGAATTTGAATTTGGCTTTACCGAAGACGCAAAATTTTCGGTAGAGCGTTACGAAGAAATGATTCGTAATCATGACCAGTACTTTTTTGATGCCCAGGCGTTTGAGAACATTATCGATTACTACATCGAAAAGAACGACCCGTCTAAGGCCTTACAGGTTGCAGAATATGCCCGCAACCAGCACCCTTTTGCCGCAGTTTTCCTGATAAAACAGGCCCAGCTTTTAGTAATTGGCAACAGGGTTGCAGAGGCATTTGAAGCGCTCGAAAAAGCCGCGATGCTCGAAGCATCAGACCCTGATATTTACCTGATACGTGGTAACCTGTACGAGAGTATGGAACGTTACAGCGAGGCCCTGGAAAATTATGAAAAAGCGCTGGACCTGGCTGAGGAAACAGACGAGGTATTGCTGCATATAGCTTACGTTTATCAAAACATGGGCGACTATGAGACGTCCATCACGTATCTTAAGCTTTGCTTAAAGCAGAATATGGAAAACCAGGACGCATTATATGAACTGGCATTTTGCTATGACGTGCTGGACAACCAGGAAGAAAGCATTACTTTTTATCAGCAATATATCGACAATGAGCCGTATAGTTATGCGGCATGGTACAACCTGGGCAATGCATTTACCAAGCTTGGCCTGTTCGAGAAAGCGATCGACGCCTACGATTATGCCATATTGATAAAGGACAACTTTGCGTCTGCCTATTTTAATAAAGGCAATGCGCTGGTTAACCTGGAAAAATATGCCGAAGCCATAGAGGTTTATCGTCACACCTTTGAGTATGAACAGCCCAACGCTGATACCTATTGCGCCATTGGCGAATGCTATGAGAAGCTTGAGCAAATGGATGATGCCCGCGCTTTCTATAAAAAGTCGGTAAAAATGGATCCAAAACTGGCCGACGCATGGTTTGGAATTGGTGTTACGCTTGATTTTGAAGAGCGCTATTTTGAAGCCCTCCATTTTTACAAAAAAGCGCTCGACCTTGACATAGCCAATGCCGATTACTGGTTTGCAATAGCAGACGCTGAATATAAACTGGGGCACCTGCTTGAGGCTGAGCATGCTTATGAAAAGGTGGTGGAACTTAACCCGATCGATGTTGACGCCTGGCTGGATTATTCGTCGATATTATATGAGCAGCAACGGCTTGACGATGCAATTGAAGTAATTGCCCAGGCCATCAAAAACAACCCTGATGCGGCCGAACTTTATTACCGCATGGTTGCCTACCTGTTTGCCAAGGGCGACTATAACGAAGCGCTAAGCCACCTGGAAATGGCGCTGACAGCAGACCCGGACAAACATTATATCCTATTTGATTACTTACCGCAATTGCAAAAAAATAAAGTAATTGTAGATATTATTAACAGGTATATGAAGTAGAATTAATTAGAGATCAGAGGCCAGAGATTAGATAAAACGGGGTTTCACAAACTGATCTTTAATCACTAATCTCTGATCTCTAAAAAAGCCGAAACTGGTAGAAGTTTCGGCTTTTTTTTACGACCTTTGCGGGCATTAGTACTTTTAGTTATAGTCTATAACCGATGCTGTCATGATGAATTACCAGATCAATAACCTCCCTGAGAGAACCGCCAAACCACGCAACAGCGGCATTACCATGGTGATGGATAAGGGCTTGAGCTTACGGCAGGTGGAGGATTTTATTGAGGTTGCGGGAATTTATACCGACATGGTAAAGCTGGGCTGGGCCACATCATACGTTACACCGAATCTTACCGAAAAGCTAAAGCTTTATCGCGAAGCGGGTATCCCGGTTTATTTTGGCGGCACTTTGTTTGAAGCGATGATTGTGCGCGGGCAGTTTGAAGATTATTGCCGCCTGTTGGACAAGTTTAAGATGGATTATGCCGAAGTATCAGATGGCTCCATTACTTTGGAGCATGATGCAAAATGTAATTACATTGAAAAGCTGTCCAGGATAACCACCGTCATATCTGAAGTGGGTTCTAAAGATGTGCAAAAGATATTCGCCCCGTACAAATGGATAAACCTGATGCGTGCCGAAATTGAAGCCGGCTCGTGGAAGGTAATAGCCGAAGCGCGCGAAAGCGGCAACGTGGGTATTTACCGCGATTCGGGTGAGGTAAGGCAAGGACTGGTAGACGAAATACTTACTCAAATCCCCGAAGAGTCCATCATTTGGGAAGCCCCTCAAAAGGCCCAGCAGGTATGGTTCATAAAACTGATAGGTGCTAATGTAAACCTGGGCAACATAGCCCCCACCGACCTGATCCCTCTGGAAACGCTCAGGCTAGGGATCCGTAGCGATACTTTTGATCACTTTTTGTAGAAGATTTGCAGAACCTTTCATGCAATAGCTGGCGATATTTACCTAAGTTTCTTTATGCAGAATAATTTATTTATTCAGCCATCTTCTTCTTAATATTACATCCTGAAACCGCGGCCAATGCCTCAGTCTCAAATTTTAAATCAAAAAAATGAAACATTACGGGCTTATCGGATATCCGCTATCGCATTCGTTCTCCAAAAAATATTTTGCTGAGAAATTTGAAAAAGAACATATTACGGACGCTGATTACCACCTGTTCCCGCTGGAACATATCCACGATTTGCCCGCATTACTTAAAAAACACCCTGGTTTGTGCGGCCTGAATGTTACGGTTCCGCACAAAATTAGTGTATTGAAGTACCTGGATTGGATTGAACCGGATGCCCGTGGCGCGGGTGCAGTAAACTGTATCCGTATCAGTGCCGAAAGCCCCGTAATGGCTGCTTTTTCTGGCGAGGTAGGCGTAAAAGGTCATGATTTCAGGCTCGAGGGTTTTAATACAGATATCTACGGCTTTGAACAATCACTCAAGCCTTTGTTATCGAATCATCAGGACAAAGCACTTATTTTAGGCGATGGCGGCGCAGCAAAAGCTGTTAAATGCGTGCTCGAAAACCTTGGCATTGCTTATAAATGTGTAACCCGGCGACCGCATGGCGACAATCTGTTATTCGGGAATTTAAAACCACATCACATTACGCAACACCCCATCATCATCAATACAACACCGCTTGGCACTGCGCCAAACGTTGATGCATGCCCGCCTATACCTTATGATGCCATTACCGAAGACCACCTGCTGTATGATTTGGTTTATAATCCCGAAAAAACATTATTTTTAAAGAAGGGCGAGGAAAAGGGCGCTACAATAAAAAACGGCTACGAAATGCTGCTGCTGCAGGCCGAAAAAAGCTGGGAAATATGGACAGCCAAAGAAAAACACCCGTGAAAAAGCTAATATTATTTATTTCAGCCGCATTGATAATTACAGCATGTGGCAATAATCAGGACTATTCGCCCAAGCCGCGGGGATATTACCGGATCGTTTTCCCCGAAAAAGCTTATCAGCCATACGTTTCCAATTGTCCGTTTACGTTTGAATACCCCAAATACGCCGTTATAGAACCTGACAAAAAGCCCGATGCTAAGCCCTGCTGGCTAAATATGCAATTTCCGCAATTTAACGGAACGCTGCACCTGAGTTACGAGCACATCCTTTCAAAAAAGGAATTTGACCTGTTGATTGAAGATGCCCATAAACTAAGCTTTAAACATACAGTAAAAGCAACGGGTATTGACGAGGGTATTATCAGGTATCCGGAAAAAAAGGTCTATGGCATTTATTATACCATTGATGGTAATGCCGCTTCGTCCGTGCAGTTTTACCTTACAGACAGCACAAAAAATTACATCCGCGGGGCCTTGTATTTCCAGTCCGAGCCTAAGCTGGACTCGATACAGCCGGTGCTTGATTTTGTAAAGAAGGATGTTGATGTAATGATAAAAAGCTTTAAGTGGAAGTAAAGGCAGGAATTTCGGAAGTCGGATTATCGATTTTGGAATTGGTTGCTTAACGCTTCGTTAGGAGCGCAATATTAGTAGCTGTCGGTGATTTTCGCTTATATTTAATCAAGATATTTAAGGAAGTTTATACTCTGTAAAACTATTAACATGTTTAAATCTTTGCCATTTTTTGTTTTGGGTTTGATGGCCTGCGCGCTGGTTAAGGCACAATCCCCGTTCTTTGATGTACAACATTACCGTTTTGCCGTGCAAATAAACGATGATAATGATACCCTGAAAGGTCAGGCCAAAGTACGGATGAAATTTTTGAAAGACGTCAACAGTTTCCAACTCGATCTGGCTAAACCCAACGACAAAGGTAAAGGTATGATTGTATCATCTGTTACAGAAGACGGCAGGAATATCAAATTCGCCCAGGAAAGCGAAAAATTAACCATCGGCGCCACTGCAAAGGCTAATACAGAACACAGCTACATCATCAATTACGCAGGAATTCCGTCTGACGGCCTTATTATATCTAAAAATAAAGCCGGGCACCGCACATTCTTTGGCGATAACTGGCCCAACCGGGCGCACAACTGGCTGCCCTGTGCCGACTATCCCGGAGACAAAGCTCAGGTTGACTTTTTTGTTACCGCTCCTGACCATTACAGCGTAGTATCAAACGGCTTAAAAGTTGAGGAAACGGCTTTGCCTAATCATTTAAAGTTAACTCACTGGAAAGAAACTGCCCGCCTGCCTACCAAAGTTATGGTGATAGGGGTAGCTGAATTTGCCATTGACCACCCGGGCGACGCGGGTAATGTGCCGGTTTACACTTACGTGTTTCCTGAAAGCAAGGAAGCTGGTTTTAAAAGTTACGCGGTAGCTACCGAAATTGTGAAATATTATCAAAAAAGCATTGGCCCCTTCCCATATAAAAAGCTTGCTAATGTTCAGTCCAAAACAATTTTCGGCGGTATGGAAAATGCCGGATGCATTTTTTACTTCGAAGCTTCGCCAACCACGCCTGATATTGAAAGTTTAATGGCGCATGAAATTGCTCACCAGTATTTCGGCGATGCCGCCAGCGAGAAAAACTTCGGCCATGTTTGGCTGAGTGAAGGCTTTGCAACTTACATGACCAACCTCTATCTTGAAAATAAATATGGGCCCGACACCTTGAAAAAAGCCGAAGCTGCTGACAGGAAAGTGGTTTTGGCTTTCGAGAAAAAAAGACATACCCCAATTGTTGACACCCTGGTAAAAGATAATTTTATGCAGCTGCTCAATGCAAACAGTTACCAAAAAGGCGGTTGGGTGTTGCACATGCTGCGCCGCAAAATTGGCGATAAAGCATTCTGGGCCGGCATTCGCAATTATTATGCTAAATACAGCGGGGGTAATGCGTACACCAGCGGTCTTCAAAAAATAATGGAACAAGCCAGTGGTCAAAACCTGGCGCAGTTTTTTAAACAGTGGCTGTACAAACCGGGTCATCCGGATTTAGGCATCAGCTGGAAGTATAATGCGGCTAAAAATATGGTTAACGTGAACGTTACCCAAAAACAGGAGGAATTGTACACTATTACTTTGCAATTAGCAATAGATGGTCAAATACACACCATCAACCTAAAAAATAAGGTAACAAACGTTCAATTTAAAACGAAAGTCAAGCCCTCTGAAATCGGGGCTGACCCTGGTGTAAACTTACTGGCCACATTTGAGGTAAGCGAAACAAAATAAACATGATTTGCACGAATTTCCGGAGAGGTAATTTACGTTCAGTAATTGCTTCGCTAAATTCGTGCAAATTAGTAATGTCCGTGCTTATTATCATAGCCCCCCCTGCCCGCGGTAAAGCTTTATTTTCTTATCAAGTTTAAGCTTTAATACGGTCATGTATTTATCCTGCACCTTATCCGGCACATCTATATATACCAGGCCCGGAACGGCGCTCCATGATATTTTGCCTACTACTTTTGTTGTCAATGTAGTACCATCGCCAACTACCGAAGCTTCTTCAACTTTATTGTCCAGCCCTTTGATCATTACTGGGCCGCTTATCTTGCCGGGAAGAAAAAGATACAATGTTGTTGAGTCTTTGGAAAGTGTAGTCGGGCCGTAAAAATGCCCTTGCGGCAAACCTGCAACAGTATTAAAAATTGCCTCGCTATTTTTCTTATTCCATGCGCCAAGCTCCTTTAAAACATTTACTTCCTCATCGGGTATGGTGCCGTCTTCCTTAGGTCCTATGTCAAGCAGCAGGTTGCCGCCATTTGAAACCACATCTGCAAAAATACTGATGATTTCGTAGGGAGTTTTCCAATTCTGATCTTGGGGCTGGTAACCCCAGTTATCGTTGATGGTCATGCAAAGCTCCCACCATCTGTAGGGCGGCCGTGTAACCGGAAAATTTTGCTCAGGTGTGTTATAATCTCCATAACCCTGCAAGCGGCCATTAATAATGGCATTCGGATTTTTTGATGTGATGATGTACCTGATCTTCTCGGCCTCCCACTCCTCGGCGGTGTGCTCCCAGTCGCCATCAAACCACCACAGGTCGGGCTTAAACATGTTGTTTATTTCGGCGATTTGTCCGTGAAGAAACGTCCGGAACCTGTCCCAGCGGTCGTAATCATGCTGTAGCACATAGCGCGAGCTATCCTTTAAAAAACCGGGGTAATCGGGGTACGACCAGTCAATCAGCGAAAAATAAGCACCGCATTTAATATCGCGTTTGCGCAGTTCTTCAAATAAGGGTTTTACCATATCCCGGTTGGCCGGAGTTGCTTTCACTATGCTCAGCTTGTTTTGATGAGTATCATACATAGCCACGCCATCGTGGTGTTTGGTGGTGATAACCGCGTATTTTGCCCCGCTTTCTTTTATCAGGTCGGCCCAGGCAGCAGGGTTATATTTACTCAGAGTGAAGCCTTTTAACTGTTTCATGTAGTCGGTATAGCTGATCTTTTTATTATGAAAGCTCCAGGATTCATCTATCCCGTTCACCGAATAAATACCCGCATGAATAAATATACCGAGTTTGGCGTCCTCAAACCAGTGCATTTTATCGGCTATGGTCTTAGGGTCGATTTTAGTCTGGGCCCCGGCCTGGAATATTGAACATGATATTAAAAGGGATATAACTATCTTATTTTTCATATTTGTAAGCAATAAATAATTAACTGTCTATAGACGTTCTCGGGCAGGGAACAAGAAAGTTATTTTTTTGAACCTTTGGCAGCTTTTCTTTCATCGTTTTCTAACCGGCGTTCCAACTTTTTAACATCTTCAACAGGAGGCAAAGCTTCTGGCCTCACTCCCCTTTTTAATAAAATATCTCTGACAGCCTTATTATTATCAACGTGTTCTTTTGAAATTTGATTTTGATGATTTAAATCTTTCTCAATAACATTATGGCTAGTTAGTTCATTGGCAAAATCCTTTGCTTTAATTGTTAAGGTAGGTAGGAAATCAGCCAACGGCTTTGCCGCAGGTACACCTAATTTTTTCTTCATATCGTTGGTGCTAAACCCACCAAATAATGCTTGGTCACCCTTTGACCTAATAACGGCAAAGCCGGCGCCGTCTACCCCTCTTTCGTAAAGAATACCTGAGAGTATTTTTTCGGACTTGGAAAGCTTTTCCCGGGCAGCCACTCGATCAACATCCAATAAACGTTGCTCAATGATTTCCTGTTTACGGGTTTGAACCGCGAAGTAGGTTTGCGCAAAGGCTATTGGTGGTTTGGACGGATCGCCATTTTGGGCTATAAGGTAACAGGCATAACGGGTCAATGCTATATCTTCAACTTCGCGTTGAACATTGTTTCCAAGAGTGACCATTTTGCCGACGTCGGCAAAATGGTCTGAAACGCTGGAATCGGCATTTTCACAGGCTTTTTTCGCTTTTTCGATTACATTTAAAAAATTGACCCATTTAGAATAACCTAATATTTCTTGGAGTTCCCGGGCACTCCAACATTCAATTCCGTTATAAATATAACACGCTTGCTCAAATTTGCTGAAAAGCTCTACTATAACTTCTCTTTTCATGGGCCGAAAAATTTAAGAAATCAAGGTATTTATTGTTTGTGACTAAATACGCAATTGTTGAAAAATAGAGTGGTGGCGTTACAGAAAGCTTTAAACATTTCGGGATACAATTCACCAGGTAGTTATATAGTCTTTACATCGTCATGAAAAAATATCGCTCTAAAATTTCGTACCTTTGTACGTTTTTTGCGGGCCGTGCAATCTATGGCGTGCAATACTTAAAAATAATATGTTAGAGAAATTAGAAGCGATTTATCACCGCTGGAAAGACGTAGAAGCAGAATTGAGCAGCCCCGATGCTATGGCTGATATGAAACGCTTTGCCCAGCTGAATAAGGAATACAAGGACCTGGCTAAGATTGTCGACCAGTATCACATCTATCGCAACATTATAAGCAACATCGAGAGCAATAAAGAGATCCTGGCTACAGAAAAAGACGAAGAGTTCCGCGAGATGGCCAAAGGTGAGTTGGACGAATTGCTGGTGAAGCAGGAGGAAATGGAAGAGGCTATCCGTGTAATGCTGATACCTAAAGACCCCGAAGACTCCAAAAATGCAATTATTGAGATCCGTGGCGGGACAGGTGGCGATGAGGCTGCCCTTTTTGCAGGTGACCTGTACCGCATGTATATGCGCTATTGCGAAAAGCGCGGCTGGAAGACTGAACTGGTGGATTATACTGAAGGGACTTCGGGAGGTTATAAGGAGATTGTGTTTAACGTAAATGCGGAGGATGCTTACGGTAACTTAAAATACGAATCTGGCGTTCACCGCGTGCAACGTGTACCTGATACCGAAACCCAGGGCCGCGTACATACGTCGGCTGCATCAGTAGTAGTATTGCCTGAGGTAGACGAATTTGATATCGACTTGCAGATAAGCGATATCCGTAAAGACTTGTTTTGCGCCTCCGGCCCGGGCGGACAGTCGGTAAACACTACTTATTCGGCGGTGCGTTTAACGCACATTCCAACCGGTATTGTTGCCCAATGCCAGGACCAGAAATCGCAGTTGAAGAATTACGATAAAGCTCTTCAGGTATTACGCTCACGTATATACGAAATGGAATTGCAAAAGCACCTTGAAGAAACCTCCAAGAAACGTAAAACAATGGTATCAACCGGCGATCGTTCTGCAAAGGTGCGTACCTATAATTTCCCGCAGGGCCGTTTAACCGAGCATCGCATCGGCTTAACTATATACAATCTTGCCGGGGTGATGAATGGCGACTTGCAGGATATTATGGAAGCCCTGCAGTTTGCTGAAAACGCTGAAAAATTGAAAGAAGGTACCATAGCGTAATCCGGTATAAAAATAATAATGCAGAACAGGCCTCCGCTAAGGGGGCCTTTTGCTTTTCCGCCGGGAGTCGTTATTGGCCATAATTTAAAACTTTCCTATCTTCGGTGAATGACTTATCTAAAGGATATTTTCATCTGCCGGACTACCTGGACAAATATATCCCCCACATATTGAAGGAAGCCAACCGTGCCGACCTGCCGGCTAAAACTAAACAAATGAAGGATTTTAAAGAGATGTACAAAAACCCCTTTTTTGTAATTCTTTTTACTTATACCGAGGTGCTGCCCATAGGGCTTGTAGTTGCCCTGGTAAGCGCCCTGGTGCTGAAAAGAAAAAACAAACCAGAACTTGCTGGTTAGAGCATAAGATAAGTCTCCCGGAGGAAATGCTGCAGCAGATAATTGCAGCATTTTTGCTTTATGATCCAATCCATACAAATAAGCCTTTTTAAATTATTTTTAAAAATAATTTGCGCAACTAATTAGTTGCATATATATTTGCGCAATCAATCAGTTGCAAATAAAAATGAAACGCAAAGTTTACCAGGCCATAGCCAACCCTATGCGCGGAATGATGCTTACACTGCTTACTGCTGGCGGCACAACGCCTGATACTATTGCGGGGCAATTTGGCAGTTACAGGCAGGCGGTATCAAAACACATACTGGTCCCGGCGCAATGTGGCACAACTAATCAGAAATAGGCGGCCATGAAATTTATTACCAGCTTAACCTTGAAAGAATGAAAGAGATAGACTACTGGATGCAAGCTTTCCGGAAGCTTTTGGCGATCCGGTTTAACCAACTAGACAATTTATTAGACACGCTTTAAAACAAACATTATGATTTTCGAAAAAGATTTAGCGAACAGACAATTGCACGTAATACGTGAATTTAAAGCGCGGATAGAAAAAGTATGGCGCGCCTGGACAGAAGCTGAGCAATTGGACAAATGGTGGGGACCAAAGCCGTGGCATGTCGAAACAAAAACAATGACTTTTAAACCGGGCGGTCAGTGGCTATATGCCATGGTTGGCCCTGCGGGAGAGAAGCACTGGAGCAATGCCAGCTTTACTGCTGTAGGTGCAAACACTTTTAACTATACCTGCACTTTCAGCGATGAAAACGGTGTTACAAATCTTGATTTCCCGGCTGCATACTGGCATGTCGCAATGAAACAGGATGGAGCAAAAACAATCGTCGATGTAACTGTGCGCTTCGACGACATTGCCGGGCTGGAAAAGCTGATAGCAATGGGTTTCCAAACTGGGTTTACCATGGGCCTGGACCAACTGGAAGAATTGTTAGGATAAGTATTTATTACGATTAAAAGAAACTCAATCACTTTATAAGCACAACTAATATGAGAAAGTTAAAACTGGTAATGCAAATGACCATAGACGGTTTTGTAGCCGGCCCGAATGGTGAAATTGACTGGGTATTTCTGCCTGGTAAACAAGACCCCGCCGCCTTACAGTCTACCATAGACCTGGCTGCCAGCTGCGACACCATTTTAGGTGGCCGCAAATTGATACAAGGCGGATTCGCAGGCTATTGGGAAGACGTGTTCAATAATCAACCCGACAACATCTGGCACCCCTTTGCGAAGTTGATGGTTGAACACCGCAAGATCATCTTTAGCCGAACCGGCGCTGAAATTGAAGGCAGCAATATGAAGGTTGAAACCCGCGAGCTGGCTACTGTTGTAAACGAGCTAAAACAACAGCCAGGTAAGGACATCATTGTTTATGGCGGTGTAGAATTTGCAAGCTCGCTGGTGGACCTTGGCCTTGTTGACGAATATTATTTTGTCGTTAACCCGGTAGCAATCGGCAGCGGCCTGTCTATTTTCAAACAGAGAAAAGTAATGGCACTGGAAAGCTCGGTTGCTTACACTCACGGAAAGGTAATGAATAAGTACGTGCCGGTACAGCCAGGCGCTTAAAACGATGAATTATCATGGAAATATTAGTTTTTAAAACGAATATAACCAGCAAGAAAAAAGTGAGCATGATAGCGCCCCTGCTCACTTCTTTTCCGGGAATCCGCCAATGGAATTTTGACCTGGATGATTGCGACAAAGTATTGCGTATTGAAGCTGCCGGGCTAAGCCCCGGTTCAGTAGAGCAGTTATTCCTTTCCGCAGGCTTTAGTTGCAGGGAACTGACATAAACCTGCCAACTCAAACCGCAAATTGCCGGAGACGATGGTCCCTATGCATCCATACCGACATCCCCCACTCCTTGGCGCTAAGGTGTTTACGCAAAACTTATCACTCATCAACATAAATAAAAATCAGAGGGACAAACGACAATGATTTGGGGCGAACTGCTTAACTTTGTAATATAGTGAGCCTGCAGGAACTATTTAAGCAACCATATCCTTTACCTCCTTTTAAGGATGCGCTTTACCGCGACCTGTTCTTCTCCGTGTTTCTGACGATTTTCATCCTTGTTTTTCGTCCTTTCGGCTTGGATGTTTATGCATACTCGAGGAGCTATATTATAGCGGGGTATGGACTGATCGCTTTACTCACTACCGCTGTGGCAGACACGCTTGTCTATCATTTTTTACCTTTCGCACAGGATGACACCAGATGGACAACGGGCAAGAATATAGTTATGGGGATATGTTATCTTATCCTGGTAGGTGCAGGCAGCTTCTTCTACGCCGCAGCGATCGATGCCTTCCCCTGGTCGTTAAACGGCTTTTTAAAAGTGCAGCTGTATGTATTGCTTTGCGCCATATTGCCGGTAGGTGCATACACGCTTATAAAGCAAAACTACCTGTTGCTTAGAAATCTCAAAGAGGCGAAGGTTCTTGATAAAGCACTATCTGAAGAATATCCTGCTCAAACTGCAGATTTGCCCCCGGATGTCATCAGACTAACCGGCGAAAATAAAAACGAAGTACTGCAATTATCCCAGCAGACCATAATTTATATAACTTCTCAGGATAATTACGCGGAAATAACTTACATTAAAGAGAAAGTACTTAAACGAGAACTTTTACGGTCTTCTCTTTCGCGCACGGAGCAAATGCTGAAGGATTATCCGGTCTTTTTCCGTGCCCACCGGTCATATCTTGTTAACCTTTCTAAGGTTGTTGAAATAAAAGGCAATGCCCAGGGCTACTTGCTGGTGCTTGATGGCGCAGCAGAAAAAATACCCGTGGCAAGAACACGCGCCGGCGAACTTAAAAAAAGGCTGTCCGTTTATCCCAAAAACCTGCAATTCGCCCCTTAAATCCGGATATAATTATATCTGATAATAATTTTGCGGCATGAAAAATCATTATCCGGGCATTTTCGCAGGCTTCGTCATTTTATTTGCATTGTATCATGCAGCAGAGTATATGATTGTATTCCAAAACAGCATAGGTGGTTTTTTTGGTTTCCAATTATTATTTTTCATTGCAGCACATATAATCGCCCGTAAACAAGGCGGAAAAGGGCTTAACAGTTGGGGACTGAACTTACGCCCATTTCCTTTAAAACCAATTTTAAAAGGCATACTTACAGGGATTGCGTTGTATGCCGTTACGTGGCTGATCAATCTGACTATCGGGTCGGAGGAAATTGTGAGTATCCCATCTTTTAAAACAGTTCTAATTGCCGCATCGCCTTTTGTTTTTGGTGTGATATTTTCTTCTTTGTCAGAAGACATACTTACCCGCGGCTATCTTTATTTTCACCTGAAGCAAAAGTTGTCCCGCCCTCTTTTCATACTTCTATCCGCAACAATCTTTCTGTTAAACCATATTTACAAACTAGACAAGGGACTTGAAGCCTGGCTTTACCTATTCCTATTGGGAATAGCCCTGGTAATTCCATTACTAACAACCAAACAATTGTGGTTTACTACGGCTATGCACTGGGCCGGAAATGCTTTCTTCTACATTTCGCACGGGATGGTTAAAACGGTTAGCGCCCCCGGCGGTATTCCTGCCAATTACGTTTTTTGCCTGGTCATCATACTTTTCATCGGTTTAAGCGCCTGGTTGCTCCGCCTTTTTCCATCGGAAGTTAAAGATTGATGGTAGCTGCCTGCCAAAATTTATCTACTTTTATCAGGACGGATCTTGGCCCCGCCTGGTCCTTACCAACCAACTATTTTACCAATAATGTTAAAAATCCATTCAAAAATTAAGTCCCTGCCCTTTTTATTAATTTCTTTAACCCTCGTTCCTTTTTTATCCCTGGCCCAGCAATTAACGCTTCCCAGGCAAAATGACCGCTGGCAAATAATGCCTGATGGAGCCATTCACTGGCAACCAACCGGCAGGCTGCCGCATAGCGACCATATCGAGATGGCGGGCGAGAAAGTATCGCTCTGGGTAAAGTACACTGTCGATACCAACAAGGCATCCCAAGTGATCAGAACCCTGGTATTCCCCACTTTCCGGATGCTGCCTGACGAGACAAGAAGCCATGTATCTTTCACATTCAGTGATGATGAGCTCCCGGAAATGTTTGTAAATGGCCGCAAGATGAACCTGCCGGCGATAAAAGTAACAGACATTTATCAGCATGGGATCATGAAAATTGAAGGCATAACCGGCGGTGCGGCACCACTGAAGATCGAACGCAGCCTGTTCCCGTCGGCAGTTCAGCCAATGGCGCTTGAAATGATCAGGATCACCAATCGAGGCAACACAACGGCTACAATTGAAATGAACCGGATGGAGCGCAGGGAAACAACAGACCCAACGAGGAGTAAAGTCAGCCCTCATACAGTCATCGTTGAAACCATTAACAGTGGCAGCCACGCCGTTAAAAGCGGAGAAACATTAGTATTAGGGATCGCCTACCGGATAACAGATCAGCCTGAAAAGCCATTCACCGTGAATTTAATGGCGGAACAGGAAGCACGGCAAAACCGGGTAAACGAAATATCCCAACCCCTGCAGCTGATTACGCCCGACAGTGTGCTGAATACCGAATTTGCCTTTGCCAAACTGCGGGCTACTGAAAGTATTTTTAAAACTAAAATTGGCTACCTGCACAGTCCGGGCGGGCTTGAGTATTACGCGGCGATCTGGGCGAATGACCAGGCCGAATACGTGAGTCCCTTTTTTGCTTATACGGGCGATAGAATTGCTAATGCGTCTGCCATCAATTGCTATAAACTATTTGCCAGGCATATGAACCCGGACTACCGGCCTATTCCCAGCTCAATAGTTGCAGAAGGCGACGCCGTATGGCAGGGCGCCGGAGACCGTGGCGACCAGGCCATGATTGCCTATGGAGCGTCGCGTTTTGCGCTCACTTATGGCAATGCAGATACGGCGAGGATGCTGTGGCCACTCATCAAATGGTGCCTTGAATATAGCCGCCGTCACATAAACAACGAGGGTGTGGTTACCTCGGATGCCGATGAACTGGAAGGCCGTTTTCCATCGGGCAAAGCAAATCTCTCTACAAATGGGTTATACTATGATGCTCTCGTTTCGGCGGCCAAACTTGGTGCACAGCTTCATATAGCCAAAAGTGAAACTGACGGTTATGCTAAAGCCGCGGCAGCGCTTAAAGCCAATATTGAAAAATACTTCGGAGCCACGGTGCAGGGCTATCCAACCTACCGCTACTATGAAACCAACAATGTCCTCCGTTCATGGATTTGCATCCCCCTCACCATGGGTATTTATACACGTGCAAAGGGAACAATCGATGCACTATTTTCACCTGCACTCTGGACAAAGGATGGGCTGGCCACGGAGGCAGGGCAAACTACTTTTTGGGACCGCTCCACCCTGTATGCGCTGCGTGGTGTATTGCAGGCAGGGGAAACCGCGCGCGTAATGCCCTTTTTGCATTATTACTCGCAACGCCGGCTTTTGGGCGAGCACGTACCCTACCCGGTAGAAGCCTACCCCGAAGGCAACCAGCGTCATCTTTCTGCCGAAAGCGGTTTGTACTGCCGGATCTTTATCGAGGGTATGTTTGGGATACGGCCAACAGCCCTGAACGGTTTTGACTGCAGCCCCCGGTTACCCGCTGACTGGAACAAGATGAGCTTAAATAATATTCATGCATTCGGTGCTGTGTTTGATTTGAAAGTCGAAAAAAAGGACGAAGGGCATATTAAAATAATTGTCACTCAAAATGGCAAAGTCCGGCAGTACATTATAAAAAATGGTGATACGATCAATATTAGGGTTTAGCTTTTCAATTCTTGACGCGGATATTTTAAAGATTAAATTCCGGGAAAGAACAAGCATAGCGGTTCTTTAATGAACATGCATATCAAGCATCATTACGCGGCTGTCCGGCGATCTGTATTTAGCTTTAACTTGCCGGTGGCAATTTGGCAGGTTCTCTGGGATAATGTTGATTTTGGTTACTGTGGAAGCGGTAAAGTAAACCAAAAGGTGCTGCCTTTAGCCAGCTCGCTTTCAACACCAATTTCACCTCCATGCCGCTTTATAATTTCTGAACAGATGTATAAACCGAGGCCCAAACCGGGGTTCCTGTAATGTTGTTTCCCCGCCTGGTAATAACGGTTAAATATCAGCGGAAGCTGTTCCTGGGGGATACCGGGCCCGCGGTCTGTTACAGATAATTTCGCAGCAGTGCCGGCAGATGCTATTGTGATAACGATTTCTCTCGATTCAGGGGCATATTTAACTGCGTTGTTAATAAGGTTGACGATCACGCGGTCTATTGCTGAATCGTCAGCATAAACCTGTAGTGTTTTATCGCCCATAATAACAATGTCATGTAACCCTGTAAGCGCTACTGGGTTACTGCATGCGTTTACCAGCTCCGAAAGAACAAACCATTGTTTCTGCAGGGTAAGCTGGGGTTCACTTACCCGGTTAACATTGAGCAGTTCATCAATCAGTGTCGTCATTTTGTGCACGCTGCGGTTTGCCTGGTCAATAAGCCCCGGAAATTTTTCAGCAGAAATATTATTCTTCATCCGGTGCAGCAGCTGAACAGAGGTTTTTAAGGCGGTAAGCGGCGTTTTAAGTTCGTGACTGGCAATACTGATAAAATCATCCTTTTGTTGCTGAAGTTTTTTTAGCGCATCAATATCGGTAGCAGTACCAACCCATTCTTCAAGCTCACCTGCCTGGTTAAAAAGCGGCGACATGCGCACCAGGTGCCAGCGGTACACTCCATCAATTCCTTTTTCCCTGATTTCGAATTCGCCGGGCTGGCGGCTTTGTATAATTTCAGAGAGGCGATCGAGGTTGTGGCCCAGGTCGTCAGGGTGAATTACCTGCTTCCAGCCCCAACTCTTCGTCTGTTCAAAAGTAAGTCCGGTATAATCATACCAGCGCTGGTTATAATACTCTACCTCGCCTGCCGCCGAACTGGACCATGCAATTTGCGGAATGGAATCTAAAAAATTCTGAAAGCGACGTTTGCCGGCTTCCAAAGCGTGTAAAGCGCCGTGCAGGCGTTCCTGGGCATGCATCAATTCTTCATTGGTTGCCATTTGCTCTTCGTTGGCAGACTCTAATTCCTCGTTGGCCGCAAATAATTCCTCGTTTGTAGCCACAATTTCTTCATTAGCTGTTGCCAGCTCTATCTCGTAGCTTTTTTGATCATGTATATCGGTGCTGGTGCCTACCCAAAGTGTTACCTCGCCCAATTCATTTTTTTGCGCGCTAAAACGGCTGAGGTGCCAGCGGTAACTCCCGTCAAACCGCTGAAGACGATGCTCTAACTCCATATCCGCCCTGGTCTCAACTGCTTCCGGCCATCTTCTTTCCGCCTCAGCCAAATCATCCGGGTGAATCAAGCTCCATATTTTGTCCCTGAGGTTTTCAAACCCTTGCACGCCTGTATAGTCGTGCCACTGCTTATTATAATAAGTTGCACGCCCATCGGGGCCCGACGTCCACATTTTGTGAGGTATGGCGTCCAGTAAAAATTTAAATCGTTGTTCTCCGTCTTTTCGCCGTACAATCTCCCGGGATGCTTCTTCGTTAAGCCTGGTATTCTGAAGCGCTAAACCGATAAGATTTGCAAAATTCAGCGCAAAGTGCAGGTCTTCCTCGTCAAAGTGCCGGCCGGGCTGCGATGAAATGAAATTTACAATCCCTGTGATTTTTTCATCCCCCCACATTGGCGCCATAATTACTGAATGCAAACCAATCTTCCTTACCTCATCCCGCTGAACAGGATCGGTGATGATAGGGTCAATCATTTGCTCAGTTACAAAAGGTATAAAAGCAGGCTGACCTGTTTTTAAAACTATAGCCTGACCGGAATTACCATTCAGATCAGGGGGGTAATTCTTCCGGTACTGATACGCCCATTCTATTTTTTCAGGGTCGTCGTGCTTTAACAGAATAAGCTCCAATTCATCGCCGGCTATTAAATCTATCGTGAACCAGTCTGCGAAGGACGGAACAATAAGCCGCGCAATTTGCCGCAGAGCAGTCGGAGTATCGCGCGCCCTCGCAAGAGCGGAAGCGGCCTGGTTAAGGTATAAAAAAAGATTGTCACGTTTTTTTAACCTGGTGATATCCTGTATAAACACATAGGTTTTAATATCGCCTTCCTTTTCCCGTAAAATAGATGTGCTGACTAATACCCATCGCCGTTCGCCATGAACATTTATCGTAAATTCCTTGTCTTTCACTGGCTGTCCACCCAGTATACACGCTGTACTTGGTTTGTGCGGCGTTTCCTCCTCAAAAAGGCCGATGAAAAGAAGACCGGCTGCAGATTCCCGGTCCAGGCCCAGGGCGGAAACAGCCAGATCATTTACATAAGTGATTGCACCGCCCGTATCGATGCCTATTATTGGCAGCGGGCAACTGTCAAATCCATTTGCAGCAGCCTCAACATTGCCGCCCACATTTTTACTGCCTGTATTAACGCCGGTATTTGAACTCTTGCTGCGGTTATTCATAATTGGTAAATGCTAATTTAGGATTTATTCACCGTTCCCGGTATATCCATACTAACTATTTCGTTGCCAATCTACCGGGGCTTATTTGTTCTTTTTAAGTGATAACCGGTATTTCCTCAGCTTCTGGTGTACATATCCACGTCGCTTCATTGCTTCAGACAGCGACGTTTCATCAGCAAAATATTCATCAAATACTTTCGGTACGGCAATGCGTTGTGCGCTGTAAATTCCTGAATGGCCGCTAAAAAGATATGCAGTAAAACAAGCTACAGCAAAAAGCAGCGCATGTTCGCCGCCAAACAGCTCGATACCCATAAACGTACAAGCCAGCGGCGTGTTGGTGGCCCCGGCAAAAACTGCGATAAAACCAAGCGCTGCAAACAAGCTTACAGGTGCATTCAATACTCCGGAAAGCGTATTACCCAGCGTGGCGCCTATATAAAACAAGGGTGTTACTTCGCCACCCTTAAAGCCGGTACCTAATGTTACCGTTGTATAGATGGTTTTCCATAACCAGCTCCAGGTATCCGCGCCACCGGGGCTAAAAGCCGATGGAATGGTAACTGCACCGGGATGTTCTGCATCCACACCTAAGCTCAAATAGTCCGGTTTGCCGTTTAAAAAATATAGGCCTATAATCAGCAAACCGCCAAATACAGGGATCATCCATTTATATTTAAATATCTTAAGGCAAATTGTTTTTATCTCTGTCACCAAATTGGCAAACAAGTAGCTTGCAAGGCCAAAAGCTGCGGATGCCACAATAACCTTCAACAGCAACAGCAGGTCGAAATGAAAAAGGTTGGAAAGCATTAGCGGTGTGTAAGCCGGCAAAGCATCGATATGGTACTGTACATGCGAAACGTGCCAGGCAGCAACAGCCATATCGCCGATGATGGCTGCGATCAGCGCCGGCAACAATGCATCATACTGAATTTTACCGATGGTGAGCACCTCCATAGCAAATATAGCCCCTGTTAGCGGCGTGCCGAACACGGCGCCAAATCCAGCAGCTACCCCCGCGGTCAGGATCATCCGCATATCCGGCCCCTTTAATTTAAACCAGCCGCCAAACATAGAGGCAATGCTGCCGCCAATTTGCACAGCGGTGCCTTCACGCCCGGCAGAGCCGCCGAATAAATGGGTAACCACCGTTGTAAGCAATATTACCGGCGCCATACGCTTAGGCACGCCTCCCCCTTCCTGGTGTATCTGCTCCATAATGAGGTTATTGCCTTTCTCTGAGGACTTGCCGACAGATTGGTAAATAAAGTGAATCAGCAATCCTGCGATCGGGAGCAGGAACAACAGCCATGAGTGCGTAAACCGGAAATGAATAGCGGCAGATAACAACCAAAGGAAGAAGGCGATTACACTGCCGATGGCAAGCGCAATGGGAATAACCAGTATCGTCCATTTAAAAAGGTACCTAAGTATGGCATAGTGTTCTTTTAGGCTAATCGCGTCATTATTTTTCGGGTTACCGGTCATATTTGTTTGTTTAGTACGTTGGTATTAGTCCTTCGGGTGGATCTGATAACTTTTGCCAATAAATTTACTGGCAATCTCTGTATGTTTAAAATTCGTCTTCCGGAAAGTTCAAGTATGCTCCTCTCTGCATCGCTCCATACAAACGGCTGTATCCGGGACGGGGGCGACTTGGGCGCGGACTCTCAGTGAAAAAACTTCGTAAGGTGCTATAATTGGCTGGGAAAGATAAGCTAAAGCACTCAATTATACTACCCGGCGTTAACAGCGTGTGAAGTACAGGCCTGCCTATACCTGATTGCAGCAAATACCGGTTTATACCGGCGAACAATTTTTGGGAGATATGACAACGAAGGGTTACTTTTTTCACCTGCAAACAGTATTAACGACAAAGCCCAGCATGGGAATGTCCGGTTATTTTGCAGGCGTCATCAGCACGTGGCGGTTATTTTAAACGGAAGACACCATTTCCGTTGATTATACAAACATAATGATTTATATAATGAAATGTAAATTAATTGCTAACATATCAACCATCATAATTACCTCAAAGCTGGCAGGCTGATGCCGCGATCACCCGATAAAACAGGTTACATTAAACCTTTCGTCATAAATGCACTCTATTATTATAACAAACGCAAAACAGAAAAATATGAAAATCAAGATATTCGGAGGTTTACTGGTGGCCATGATTGTCATCACTTCCATGGCCGAAGCGCAAACCCGCACCCCTGTAATTAACCATAGGCACCGCATGCAGGAACGACGGATTAACCAGGGCGTGCGCAGCCATGAGCTTACCCGGAATGAGGCCCGTCACCTTCGCAGCCGCGAGCGCAATATTGCCCGCGACCGCCGTATGGCCCGCGCCGATGGCCGCGTAACCAGTTCTGAACGCCGCCACCTGCGCCGTGAAGAAAACCGTACCAGCCGCGCTATTTACCGCCATAAACACAATTACAGGGTAAGATAATTCGCCGGCCAGACTTTTAAGAATAGTGATTATAGTTTTTGTATAGGTTAAGTTTTCATGAAGCGTCCGTAGTATTTACTGCGGGCGTTTTTTGTGGTTGCAGAGGTTGCAGAGGTTGTAGAGGTTGTAGAGGTTGTAGAGGTTGTAGAGGTTGTAGAGGGTAAATGTTTGGTGGTATATTTTGTTAGCCGGTAAAGCAAATTTATTTTACATTTGCGCTCCGGCTTTAGCAGGTAATTTGAATAAAGGTTTAACTACCTCAATTTTTACAACAATTCATAACTGCTACAACCAACCAGGAGAGGTGTCTGAGTGGTCGAAAGAGCACGCCTGGAAAGTGTGTATACTCCTAAAGGGTATCGAGGGTTCGAATCCCTCCCTCTCCGCTGATAATTTATAAAGCCTGATAATTAGCTATTTAGCGAACTATCAGGCTTTTTCATTGCCACAACTCTGCCAAACTTATACCTTTAAAACATGAAAAATGGCATCCTTACTACTCTAGAATTAAACATGGTAAAACCAAATTTATTTTTACTTATTGGGGAAAATCCCTGGTCACAAAAAAAGCCATGCAGTAATATTGGGAACATCTTAAATATTAGGTATTTCTGAACAAATAGATAATATGAAACCTTTCACAATCAGAAAATTATTCTTAATAATCAATGTGCTTGGCATTTGCTGCCATTGGCAACAAAGCAAATTCTCAAAATCTCTCTCTATCGGAACTCCTCGTCAATTCAACGATAAGGATAGAGTGCCATGGAGACACAGTAATTAACGGCCAAAGGATACCATTCACGTCAACTGGCTCTGGCTTTTTCTTTCAATTCGCTATAGGTAAAGATACGATACCTTGCATCGTCACCAATTACCACGTAATTAAAGGCTCCATAAGTGGAGTTTTAAGATTTACGGAAGACCTAAATAGACGCCCCAACTATGGTCACATAATAACTCAAACGGTAACTAACTTCTCACAAAGATGGGTAAAACACCCTACAGAGGATTTAGCTATAATGGCGCTGAATCCCATCATAAGTGACATTGTAAAAACTGGCAAAGATCCCTTTAGAGTAGTTTTCAATGAAACCGACTTACCCACACAGGCGGAATTGGATGGATACACTGCAATAGAAGAAGCTTTAATGATAGGATATCCTGTAGGATTTTGGGATAGCGTCAACAACTTGCCAGTTGTTAGGAAGGGGTTAACTGCGACACCCATTTACCTTAATTATTCAGGGCAACCGCATTTTTTGTTAGACATACCAATATTTCCCGGCTCGAGCGGTTCCCCCGTTGTTCTTTATAACCAAGGCTCTTATGGAACAAGGCAGGGCGGATTAGTGGTAGGTAGTCGACTGAAACTAATTGGAATAAACGTTCAGTCAATAAATGCACCTGTATTGGGTGAAGTTAACCTAAACAACAATCAACATATATCAACAACAACTAACATACCGATAAATGTGGCAATAGTAATTAAAGCTTCTGAACTGTTGGCATTCAAGCCCATTCTAACTAATATAATTTCCAAACAACAACCTCGTAGATGATTTCAAACTCTGCCGAAAGTCTGCCAAAATACTTTGGTAAACGGGGGGATTTAAGTATGAAATGAAGCTGATTTCTAACCAAAATCTTTCAAAATCGAATCCCTCCCTCTCCGCAAATTTATATCAAACCCTTACAAAACCGTCTAGTCTTTTGTAAGGGTTTCTTTTAATCATGTGGGCTCACTTGCATGCATATAAAGTTGCGATCCGGTTTCGGATACAACTTTAAACCAGGTTCTTGGCGCTCAATTTCTTTCTTAAACCAACATTGCTTTATTTAGAGTGGAACAACTGAGTAAGCTTTAGTGATGCATATTCACTTCCCGAGCCTTGCTTAATTAATTGATCATGCTATTGATGGTGTAATGCTACTTTTAAGTATATGTATTGCAAGATTGATGTTTTTTGCCTTACTTTTTGTTAAAAAAGCATTAACTATCTGTAACCTGACGCACTACTTTTGGTGTACCTTTTGTTATGAAAAATAAACTGTCACGCAAATCCTTTATCAAAAATTCGGCGTTTACAATGCTCGCACTGCCTTTTGGGTTTGATGCTTTGTTTGGAAAAATTTCCGGAACGGATAGCACAAGCCTGGCAGCTGCTTATAATGCCGAGCCTGCTGATAAAAAAATAACCGTAAATATTTTTTCAAAACACATGCAGTGGCTTAATTATCATGACATGGGTCATTTAGCTGCCGAGCTGGGATTTGATGGAATAGACCTTACGGTAAGGGCGGGCGGGCATGTTTTGCCGGAACGTGTTACAACAGATCTGCCCGCTGCGGTATCTGAGATAGGAAAAGCGGGGTTGAAAGTAAACATGATTACAACAGATATTCAAAGCGGCTACAAACACACCGATAGTATTTTAAAAACAGCCACACAATTGGGGATTAAAAATTACCGCATGGGTTGGTATACTTATGATAGCCGGTTAGATACTTTAAGTAATATAGAACACTTTAAGAGAAGCTTTGATGACCTGGCCGTAAAAAACAAAGACTATGACATACATGGAGATTATGAAAATCACACCAGCTTTTTCGGCGCATCTATTTGGGATCTTTGGTTAGCGATAAAAGATCTGGACTCCAGATATATTGGTTGCCAATTTGATATAAGACATGCTACCGTTGACGGGGCCGAGGCATGGCCTGTTAATTTTAACTTACTAAAAAACCATATAGGGTCTCTTACTTTCAAGGATTTTATCTGGAAAAAGACGAACGGAAAATGGATGGCGGAGAATGTACCGTTGGGCACGGGTATGGTTGATTTCAAAAGATATTTTGCATTAATTAAAAAATACGACATGCGATTACCCCTTTCATTGCATATCGAATATGCCCTTGGCGGCGCAGAAAATGGCGCTGCAAAGCTTACACTTCCGCAAAACGAAGTAATAAAAGCTATTAAAACCGATCTGATTACTTTAAAGGATTGGCTTAAAGAGTTTGAATTATTTTAATATGATCAAGCCATAAATGAAAACAAAAATATTATTTACTGCTATAATAGTGTTTGCGTTGTTAAGCAGCATGCGGCCTGCATCTTTTTGGCGACACGCTTTTAAATCCAATACGCAAGATACCACTATCGTTAAATTAGATTCTACTGTGCTGGCAGCGAAAACCATAGCTGCAAACCTGGATGTTCCGTGGGAAATAATTTGGGGGCCCGACAATTGGATATGGATGACTCAGCAGAGAGGCATTGTAAGTAAAGTAAACCCGGAAACCGGGCAAAGCAAAATATTACTCCATATCCCGGATGTTTATAAAAAGAAGTCATATGGGCTGCTGGGCTTTGCTATACACCCCAACTTTAAAAATTATCCGTATGTATATCTTGACTATACTTACTTAAAGCCGGCAGCGCTAACTGATACCACACTTCGAGATTCATCTATTTTATCAAAACTGGTTCGGTATACTTACAAAAACGATTCACTGATTAATCCAAAGACTATCATCAGCGACATCCCGGGCAATACCTATCATAACGGTTGCAGGGTAATCATTTCGCCGGACATGAAAATATTTTTAACCACAGGTGATTCAGGCCACCCGGGCTTTGCCCAGATGCCGGGTCATTTAAATGGCAAAATATTGCGGTTAAACCTTGATGGCAGCATACCCGGCGACAATCCATTTAAAGGAAGCCCGGTGTGGACGATGGGACACCGCAATGCCGAGGGACTTGCATTTGCACCCAACGGCATATTATATAGTTCAGAAAATGGGGATGCCAGCGATGATGAAATCAATATTATTGTAAAAGGACGTAACTATGGCTGGCCCAATGTGGAGGGCTTTTGTAATTTGCCTAAAGAAAAAGCTTTTTGCAGCGTAAATAATATCACAGAACCATTAATAGCGTGGACGCCAACCATAGCTCCATCAGGCATTGAATATTATAACTCAAACGCCATTCCAGAATGGAAGAATTCTATTATAATGGGAACATTAAAAGGCAATAGTTTACATATTCTTAAATTAAACCCCAGTGGCACAAGTATAGTTTCTGATAAAATATTTTTCGATCACCAATTCGGCCGTATTCGCGATGTTTGTGTCGCGCCTAATGGAGATGTATACTTATCAACCAGTAACCGCGACTGGAACCCCGCACCTGGTTTCCCAAAACCCGGCGATGATAAGCTCATTAAGGTTTACAAAAAAGCAACCCTTAATAAAACACAGCTAAACCTTAGCAAAAGCACTAGCCCTAAGCTATTAACCGCAAATGTGGCGATGCCAAAAGGTGCAGCATTATATACAAATTACTGCGCAGCATGCCATAAACCAAACGGAGCCGGATTGCAAAAAACATTTCCGCCGCTGGCAGCGTCAACTATAGTATCCGGCAATAAAAGCAAACTCATCAAATTAGTTTTAAACGGAATGACGGGGCCATTATCAGTTAATGGGCAAACTTATAACCAGGAGATGCCCTCGTTTAAATTTATGAGCGATAATGACATGGCATCTGTTTTAACTTATATACGATCAAATTTTTCAAATCATGCAGGTGCTGTGCACGCCTACGAAATTGCCAGGAACAGAGCCTCCAAATAACGAATAACAACTATTGAGTATTATCAACTTAGAGCCCGCAACGCATTTACCGTTGCTTCCTTGCTCTCCACCAGCAAATAAAGCTATCCACAAAAGGGTAGCTTATAGCTCCCTGATCCTGAAAACATTTCCGGATCAATCCGTTTTGTCGTTTTAAAGACATATCCTCGGCCTCAGCGTGCCCAGTCAACATTCCTGCGGGGATGATTGTTATCTTTACATGGGCTATTTCAGGCCTTAAAAAACTTATGAAGAAAATAGGCTTTTTATCTTTCGGGCATTGGTCAAATCATCCGGCATATAAAACCCGTACCGCCACCGACACGCTGCTTCAGTCCATTGACCTGGCCGTTGCAGCCGAAGAAATCGGCATAGACGGCGCATATTTCCGGGTGCACCATTTTGCCGCTCAATTGGCTTCGCCATTCCCTTTGCTAGCAGCCATAGGCGCTAAAACCAATAAAATCGAGATAGGCACGGGTGTAATTGACATGCGTTACGAAAACCCTTTATATATGATAGAGAATGCCGGCGCGGCCGACCTGATCTCGGGCGGGCGATTACAGTTAGGAATCAGCAGGGGTTCACCGGAACAAGTGATAGATGGCTGGCGCTATTTCGGCTATGAGCCCGGCGAAGGAGAGACAGACGCGGAAATGGGACGACGTAAAGCGCTGCAGTTTTTAGAAAGGTTAGACGGTATAGGCTTTGCACAGCCTAACCCCTATCCTATGTTCCCTAATCCGCCGGGGCTATTGCGTTTAGAACCGCATGCTGAAGGACTGCGCGAACGTATCTGGTGGGGAGCAGCCTCGAATGCAACAGCTGTTTGGGCTGCTGAAAACGGCATGCACCTGCAAAGCTCAACCCTGAAATTTGATGAAAACGGGAAGCCATTTCATATACAGCAGGCAGAACAAATAAGGTTGTATAAAGAAGCCTGGAAAAAGGCAGGCCATACCCGTGAGCCAAGGGTCTCGGTAAGCCGGTCGATCTTTGCTTTGGTAAACGACCAGGACAAGTTTTATTTCGGACAGCAAGGTAAAGCGTCTGATAGTTTTGGTTATATTGAAAGTGATAAACGCGCCATATTTGGAAGAAGCTACGCCGCAGAGCCGGACCAATTGATTAAAGAACTGGCTAACGACGAAGCGATACAGGAAGCGGATACATTACTTTTAACTATACCCAATACGCTCGGTGTTGATTACAATGTACATGTACTGTCTTCCATTTTAGAACATGTGGCGCCGGGGCTGGGGTGGCGTTAGATAATTAAGGTCCATTTACTGATCAAGGGGAATAATTTAAATGGTTTATTCCCTTTTTTCTTTAATATAATCTTACTTACCAGGTGTTCTGCAGATTTGCTATTGAGTAGTTTGGATATCTTATTTCATTAACGACCGACCCTCCTGTTGTCATAACTTCCCCCCTTATTTGTCCTGTCCCCACCGTAGGAATTGTTGGCAAAGCGCTGAAATTTGTACTGTAACAAAATCACTAAAAAACAAATTTCAATCAGTCATGAGAAAAATAATTGTACTAACATTCATCTCGTTAGACGGGGTGATGCAGGCGCCGGGCGGTCCGGAGGAAGATACAGCCGGCGGCTTTCAGTATGGCGGCTGGTCGGCCCCCTATGCTAATGAGTCGACTAATTCACTGATGTTGAAACAAATGGAACCCACAGATATCCTCCTGGGCAGAAAAACGTTTGAAATATTTGCCGGCTACTGGCCACAGCATGCCGACTATTGGCCTGGTATAAACCAGGTAACCAAATACGTTTTGTCAAACACTATGAAAGAGTCGGACTGGCAAAATTCAGTATTTCTTACAGGCGTAGAGGATATCAAAAAGCTCAGGAACTCAGACGGCGGCGATATTAAAGTATGGGGTAGCGGCGAATTGGTTCAGTTGTTGCTGAAGCATGATTTAGTGGATGAGCTTTGGCTCAAAACCTATCCTGTGCTTTTAGGTAAAGGAAAATCGATTTACAGCGATGGAACCATCCCCGCAGCCTTTAAACTAACCGAAAGCCATATTACACCAAACGGCGTTATATTCGCGAATTACGCCCGGGCCGGTCAGGTAGAAACCGGTAACATGGGCGCATAATCCGGCCCGGATAGTTACATTCATTACAGCACCGTTTGGGGGAAAAGCATTTCACCCGAACGGGCTGTTTTGGGTTAGTATTCGTCAGGCCTTCGTTTTCCATGCTTCGCGGGTTGTAGTCCCATTTCCGCGTTTTCGATATATCCTGCAAAACTTCCTGTCCGTCCTATTGCCATCTCCGCTTTACGCGGAGCTTTGTATCATATTGAAACATCAATATGCAAACAATGAAAACGAAAGCAAAAGTTATGGCTATGTTTAAGATATGGCTGGTTATATACCCGTCCATCACCTTACTATCATTTTTAATAGGCCCGCAGTTAACAGATTTACCTTTGCCTGCACGTAACCTGGTACTAACCGTCATACTGGTTCCCTGGATGATCCTCGCGGGGCTTCCGCTCCTCGAATCCGCGATCAAATTACTTGCACCGAAGAAGCAATAACAAAAATTCCGGTATCTTTATGTGGAACAAACCAGGCAAATGTAAACTTTGCTCCTCATGAAAAATATCCCGGTTCGGCAATTGATTTTACCCCCGCAGGTGCAGCCAACCGGCGGGCGGTTTAAAATTCGCCGCGTGGAGGATATCATGGGCCAAACCGACTTATTACATAATCTGCACCGGCATAGCTTTTTCTTTATCCTGGCCATACAACAAGGGCATGGCCGCCACGAAATCGACTTTACTGCTTACGAGGTATCGGACAACACCGTATTTTTTTTGCGTCCGGGCCAGGTCCATCAACTGGAGTTGAAAACCGGCTCGACAGGTTACCTGGTTGAATTTGACCATGAATATTATCCGCCGGATCAAAAATCATCAGGCCAGTATTTGAGGAAGGCCAGTTATAAAAATTATTGTTTGTTGGAATCCAGCCGGTTCGGTAAGATTTATAACGCTTTAACGTATATTTTTAACGAATATACAGCACGTGAATTGGGTTACAATGAGATAATCCGGGCGAACCTGGATATTTTTTGCATTGAATATATACGCCAGAGCAACAGTCCCGCTCTTGCGATAACTGCCGCTCGTACTTATGAACAGGAACGTTTTGAAGAATTTCTGGAATTACTGCAAAAATATATAACCACTCATAAGCAGGTTGCCGATTACCTTGAGTTCATGCATCTCTCTGCCTACCAGTTGAACGAGATTACTAAGTCATCGATCGGCAAAACCGCCTCTGAACTGATAAACGAACAGGTTATTCTTGAAGCCAAACGTTATCTTCTGGCCACATCAAACCAGGTTAAAGATATTGCTGAACAGTTAGGTTACGAAGACGTATCCTATTTTATCCGGTTTTTTAAAAAGCATACACAGTATTCGCCCGAAGCGTTCAGGCATCGCTCCGGGTAAATATTTATAGTGTTAATAGGTTCTGATTACCTTGCCGGTTTGAGCGCCGAAAACGCTTTTGCGAAACGCAAATTCCAGTTCGCGCATGGTAGTGGGTATCTCGCCGGGGAAAAATGGAAAATACTGAGGCGAAGCTTCTATCACGGTCGGGCTTACCGCATTGATGCGTATGCCGTTTTCCAGCTCAATAGCTGCTGCACGCACAAAACTCTCCACGGCGCCATTGGCAGCCGAAGCATTGGCGAAATTTTTCTGAGGCTCTTCAGTTAACGCCCCGGTGATTAATGTAAAGGAACCTTTAGGATTGATATAATGCTGACCGATAAGTACTAAGTTTATCTGTCCCATCAATTTACCTTCCAGGCCTTTACGGAACTCCGTACCAGTCATTTTTGCCCATGGGCCAACATAAGTTGGACCGGCTGTGGATATCAGTGCATCAAATGGCCCAACGTTTTTGAACATATTTTCGATGGATATGGCGGAGGTAATATCCGCCTGTATATCGCCGCCTTTGCTTGCAACGCGTATTACCTGGTGCTCTTGTTCTAATGCGGCGGACAAATACTGTCCCATGGCGCCAGTGGCGCCTACAATGATGATTTTCATTTTTTATAAAAATTAATAAAGATTTTACGGGCGTTAAAACTCTTCGGCTATCAGTTGCCGGGTTGCCATTATGCCGGCGGTAGTGCCGGCAGCAACCGCATTGGCAACGGTGCGCACCCGGCTTGCGCTATCGCCGCAGGCAAAAGCCCCGGGAACACTTGTAAGCTGCGCCGCGTCTGCCTGGATGTAACCATCCTCTGTAAGGGCACAGCCTAAAAGCTCGGGAATAGGGCAAGCCTGCCTGAAGGGGCTGTGGATATAGGCAGCGGTTAATGGCAGCCTGGTTCTATCTTCCAAAAGTATGCTGCTGATATTGCCGCCGGTGTGTTCCAGCTTAGCTATGGGTATTTCTATAATGTCAATATGGCGCGCTGCCAGCTGAGCAATTTGTTGCCCTGTAAACTCAACCGGGCCGTTTGTAAAAATGGAAAGGTCTTTAGTCCAGTTAGATATCAGGCCAGCCAGTTCAAACCCATGGTTCCCGTTGCCAATAATACCTGTCTTTTTATCCCTGACCTCGTAGCCATGGCAGAAAGGGCAGTGCAATACCGAAATTCCCCAGCATTCGGCCAGACCGTCAATTTTCGGCAGCATATCGCGGATACCGGTGGCAAAAATCAACTTCTTTGACCTGAATGTTTCGCCTGTAGCTATCTTCACTTCAAAGCCACCATCTGTGGCATTAGCCTTTAGCGCCATTCCGTCCAAAAAAGAAACGGTGCCATATTTTTTAACCTGACTTTTGCCCAGAGCAGCAATTGCGGCGGGGGGTTGGCCATCCTGCGTAAGAAAATTATGCGAGTGCGGGGTTTGTGCATTGCAAGGCTTTCCACTGTCAATAATAAGCACCCGGCGCAATGCCCTGCCCAAAGCCATGCCGGCGGCAAGGCCGGAGTAGCTGCCGCCAACGATAATAACATCAAATTTTTGCTGGGTTTTCATACGATCTGTTTTTACTAAACAAAGGTACATAGCATAAAAGCCCGCCGATAGGACGAATGGGGGTTTATATAGGACAAGTTTTAATGTTCGGCGCAGATCAGGGCTAAGTTATCTAATCTGATAAAATTAATTGGTATGGGGCGAAAAGGCTTTAGGTATCAAATACTTTCTCATTAATCACTCGCAACAAGCTTTCGGGCGCGGATCGCGTTCTGCTATCGTGAGCAATACGCAGATATTAATATCCAATATATCGCATATTTCAATCAGCCTGCCAATGGTCAGCTCAGTTTCATTGTTTTCAATTTTGCTGTAGGTTCGCTGCGATATGTCCATCCGCGCAGCAAGGTATTCCTGCGAATATTTTAACATTTCGCGTTTGACCCTGATATGGTGCAATATTTCCGGGATATTCATACTATTTTAAGTCGGTTTCTGTTTACACGATATTTCAAATCGTTCATTAAGGCTGTCTTCACTTCTGTAAGAGTGGGCTGTTGAATGTTTCCGTTCCCGGCATTGTTTTTATCGTCATCCACAGATGCAGGGAGCTTTCTTTTACTTTTTTCTTGCTTGCCATACCGATTCTGTAAGGTTTAGTTCATTTTATTGTTAAATGTGTTTAGCGGGCTCGCACGATTCCACTCTTCGGTCATAAATTAAGGATAGGCAAAGCAGAACTCAGGGCGCATTACTTTACATGTAAAAATAACGCTAGCTATAGTGTACAGTTTGATGGGTTAATACTCTTTTTCACTGCGCTAAATACTTATTTTTCCCTGTGGTTTTTTCTGCGCTGTTTTCATCATTTTGCCTTAAAACGCACGCAATTGTGTTATATGGCCGATTTAGCGAGTTCAAACCGGTTCAGGTATTAACCACAGCTACGGTTTCCTCAATTTTAATACCCTGTTTAGAAACCTATTTCACCTATTTTAGCGTTTGTTAAAAAAGGAGAGGGCATGATCAATATCATATTAGCGGAGGACCATAATATAGTGCGCGACGGCATCCGCAACCTGCTGGAAAAGGAAAAAGATTTTAAAGTAGTAGGCGAGGCACTAAACGGCCAGGAGCTGCTTGACCTCCTTGACGGGGGACTAACAGCCGATATCATTCTTGCCGATATCAATATGCCGGTGATGAACGGTATCGAAATGGCTCAAAAGGTAACATCCAGAAGTTTGCCGTTAAAAATTGTTGTGTTAAGCATGCTTGATCACGAACGATACGTGGTGCAGGCTTTTGAAGCCGGTGTAAGCGGCTACCTGCTGAAAAACATAAGTGCGGATGAGCTTATCTTCGCGATAAGGCACATTCACACAGATAGCCGGTATATCTGCTCCGAGCTGTCTCTCCGGCTTCTTGACCGGCTAATAGAGCAACCTGACCGCAGTAGACATGAAATGGAAACCGGCATAGAGTATTCAACCCGGGAGATAGAAATTTTAATGCTTGTGGCCGAAGGCCTGACTAACCAGGAAATTGCCGACCGCCTGTTCACCAGCAAGCGCACGGTTGAGAATTACCGCCAGGCGCTTATCGAAAAAACCAATACTAAAAACACTGCATCACTCATCCGTTATGCCATTCAGCATGGTTTAATCAATTGATTTTTTATCCACGGCCCGCCGCAATCAGAATAGCGATTTTGTGACGGGCCTTTCAAAAACCATTTATCAAACGTTAAATTCTACGACTTGTTCCCCTCTCTAATTAACTCAAAATTAAAATAGAGTATTTACCGAACCAATTTTACCGTATTAACACCTTATTAATAAAAACCCATTCTTCTAACTTCGTAATAATCATCACCAAAATTAAAACCCCATGGTGCCACAAACGAAGAATGTCAGGGTGTTTGTCATCGACAATGATAACAACATACTAGATGTATTAAACGAGGCCCTAACCTACGAGGGTTACGAAGTTAACAGCTTATGCCTGGTGGAGGATATTCTGCCCGAGCTGCAAAAATACCGATCGGATATTGTTATAATGGACTATATACTTAATGGCATTAATGGCGGAGAATTTTGCCAGCAGATCAAAATAAATACGCCAACTGCCAAATTGCCCGTGCTGATGATATCAGCTTATCCCCGCGTTCTGCAATCGCTGGGCAATTACGGCTGTAATGTATTTATTCCAAAACCATTCGATTTGGACCATATTGTGAATTCAATACAAGCGCTTACTCAAAACACTAACCAAACGGAGCTATGTTAAATAATTCAAGCATAAACCGGGTGTTCCTGGTAGGTTTTATAAGCAAAGAACCGCGCTGCCATATAAGAAACGGAGAAAGGGTGTTGTATTTTCCGGTTACAACTACCGAAAAGATAAAGCGTAACGGTGTTATGGAAGATCATTACGAACTTCACCAGGTGCGCATTGCTGAACAGGCGACAGATCCGGCAAAACTCTGCAAAGGCAGTGTAGTTCACATACAAGGCCGGATAGAAACACGCTCGTATGTTGATGAGCAGTCAGTTAAACGTTATGTTACCACTATCCTGGCCGACAGTGCTAAACCTGTGCCGGCACAAGTTACTTCAGCAAGCCATGCTGCATTGCATACCTGATAAGCGCTGCTGTATTGCTAACGCCGGTACGCTCAATCATGGCCTGCCGGTGCCCTTCAACTGTTCGTTTGCTGGTATATAGTTTCTCTGCAATTCCCTGATTGGTATAACCCTCCGCTATCAGTTTAAGTATGTCCAGCTCACGGTCCGACAACTCAACCGGACCGTTTACATTTCCTAACCCGGCGGGCAGGGTCAAAAAACGATCGAGCAGTCGCAAGGCAAGGTCTGTGGAAAGGTATCGGCGTCCCGAATATACTTGTCTGACAGCAAAAAGCAGTTCTGCTGCGCCTATATTCTTAAACAAATAAGCAGCTACGCCAGCGCGGAAAGCGCTGATCATAAATGCCTGGTTATCGTGCGTAGTCAGCAGTATAACCTTTGCGGGGTTCTTCTCAATTACCAGCGTTTCGGCTAAAACAATCCCGTTTATTACGGGCATATTCATATCGGCTAATATAATATCGGGCTGCAGGAATTTCGCCATGGCCAGTGCTTCCCCGCCGTCCAAAGCCTCTCCTGCTATCTGTATATCGTTTTCCTTTTCCAGTAAATGCCTGATACCGTTCCTGACAATACTATGGTTATCAGCGAGTATAATTTTAATCATGAAGAGGCGGTGAACTTATGTATACCAGCCTGTAAAATTTCATGAATAAATAAGTAAAACCAATACGGCAAATACCCATTTATTAATGAGTATTTAACACATATAAAATATATTATGTCCTATAATTAACTTATTTCAAAGGAATTTCCACTATGACAGCAGTTCCGTTCCGGGGGGAGGATTCAATAGTAACATGACCATTCAGCAGCCGGACTTTGCTGCGGATAGATGCCAGGCCGATACCTGCGTTGCTTTTATCCGGGGCTTTATAACCAATACCATTATCTTTTACAGTTAACAACACCCTGCTGTCTTCTTTTACCACTTCCGTACTTGCTACAGTAGCTCTGGCATGTTTCATTATATTGGTCATCAGTTCCTGCGCCATCCGGTAAATGGCGAGTTCCATATCTTTATCGAGGCGTTTATTTAATCCCTTACAATTGCAGCTAAACCTTACCCCGTCTGAGAATTGTCTGCAAATGTCTTCGATGGCCGCTTCAAGGCCGAAATCTTCCAGCATTGCAGGCATCAGCTCGTGCGATATACGCCGGCTTTCGCGGATTGCCTTCGTGAGCAACTCATCGGTGTACTTCTTGTTTGCGCTGAAAGTCTCCGGGTCTACGGCGGCCTGCTCACCAGTTAAATGATTCAGATTGATCTTGATGCCATAAAGCAGTTGCCCCAATCCGTTGTGCAGGCTTTCAGAAATGCGCCTTCTCTCCTCCTCCAGGCTACTCAACGACGCCCTGAATATTTCACGTTCCTGCCCGGCTTCCATTTTGCGCAGCTTTTCTTCGGCCAGCTTGCGGTCGCTGATGTCCATGGTTGTTGAAACTACGCCATCATTCAGCTTAACAAACATGCCTGAAAACCATTTATTGAAACCATCATACGGGTAGAAATATTCCAACCGCTGCGGTTCACCTGTCTCAATGGCCTTAACTATCAGATCGAATAATCCCGCCTGCTTGATACCGGGGTATTCTTTCAGGTAAAATTTACCCGCTAAATCCGCCCGGCCAGTTACCTTCTCCATCTCTTTATTCGCCACTTTTATTCTAAGGTCGGCGATCCTACCCTTTTTGTCGCGTACAGCTTCCAGTATCGACATTTGAACCAGGGTAGTATCCAGTATAGATTGCAGCTGATCGCGGCTATCCTTAAGCTGCAATTCTGCTAATTTGCGTTCAGTAAGGTTAACGGTATTTGTAGCCACACCATCGCCGAGTCTTACTACTGATTGATGGAACCAGCCTGAAAATTGCTCATTCACATAATGTCGCTCATATTGTTGCGGCACACCGGTTTCCGTTACTTCAACAAACTTGTCAAATATTCCGGCTTTTATCACGCCCGGATTGTTTTTAACTAAACTCTTTCCAATCACATCGCCGTAAGCCTGCTCAGAAGCATGGTTGTTTAATATCCATAGAAAGTCCGTTATTTTCCCGCTTTCATCCCTGACGGCTTTAAAAACCTGTATCATTTCCAGGTTACTATCCAGGGTAGCCTGCAGCAATTCCCCGCTTCTCTCCAGTTCTGTTGTCCGTTCAGTAACCTCACGTTCCAGTTTGTTTCGGTACCTGTCTTCACTTTGGCGCAGTGTCAGCTCAGCCTGTTTACGGCCTTCAATGTCGCGGAAAGCAACGGATAAGCCGCCTCGGGGCGTGGGCGCTATATCCACTTCCAGCCATCGATTAAGCACCGGCGAAACTATTTCCAGTCTTTCGGCTACGCCGGTCATCATTACCCGCTGATGAGCTTTATATGGCACGGTTCCTGCCGCCTCTGGAAAACAGCTCATGAAAGAATGCCCAAGTATCTCTTCCTTCTTTTTACCCCAGATGTTTAAAGCGGACCGGCTAGCGAAAAGGAAACACCAGTCTTTATCCAAAACATAAAAAGGTTCGCCTACCCCGTCGAGGACGGTTTTTAACCGCTCTTCACTTTCCTTAAGGGCTTCTTCCGCTTCTGCACGTTCCGTCAATTCATGGTCGCGCGAAATGATAATTGCCGCTGCGTGCGCCAGTATACCGGCCATCTCCATCTCTCTGGCGCTCGGTTTCCGGGGCATCTCAAAATAGATCGCCAATATGCCTGACACCGGCCTGCCACCTGCACTAACCGGGAACAACCAGCAAGCCCGGTAATTATGTTTGCGCGCCAGTTTCCGAAACGGCCCCCATACCGGATCGTTATTTACATCGGCGGTAATTATTGGTCTATCATTATGCATAGCCAGCCATTCCGGTCCCGACTTAAAACCATTAACAGCCTGTGCATAAGCTGCCGACATACCCGACACCAGGTAAAGTCCCCCGCTTTTTTCAGATACCCGGTAAATAGCGGCCCTGGCGTCACCGTTTGTCTGTGCATTAACCGCATCAATAAGCGGTTCAAGCGATGCCGCCAACGATGCCCCGCTCGTTGCAGACCTGAAGGCCTTTTGCTGGCCCCGCAGCCAAATTTCACGGTCGTGCAGCAACTCTTCGGCCCTGGCTTTTTCCAGTCTTACCCATATCCTATCAGCAATATCCTTTAACAGTAAGACTTCGTCTTCGCGCCATTCCCTTATTTTATTGTCTATAACAGAAAGCTGAAAATTCCATTGTCCGTCCCGCGATAGGGGCACGATGATAAAAGATGATATGCCCAGCCGGGTATAAAACCCCGCATCCGTACGCACATCGGTTTGCGTATCGGCAACAATTGTCAATTCGCCGGCATTGTCGCGTGCGGCCTGTTCGGCACGCAGGTAATCATGCAAACTATGTGTGTCATTTAACGAAACTACCTCGGCAGCATGCCAGCCATACACTGAGTACGTTTCGTTATCATCATTACGCTCGCTAAACATACACCACTTTACTCCAAAGTAATTACCCAGCTCTTCGCCCAGATACTCCATTGTTTTAGCGCTATCTGTCAGTGCGCCGAGTTCTTTTGAAATGCGGGATACGAGCGCCTGGTGCTGTTCATGCCGTTTGCGGCCGGTGATATCCTTAAGAACGGCGGCCACGAACGGACTTCCCTGCCCACCGACGCGGGACAGGCGTACATCGAACCAACGGTCAAGCACGGCAAAATAATCTTCTGTACGGAATGGAGCACCGGTATCGGCCACAGCCTGTACACTATTCATCAACAGCTTTTCCAGGTTAGGCAGGAGTTCGCTCGCCCTTTTACCCATCAGTTCAGTCTGTCCTGTCTGCCGCTCAAATAAACTATTGGTTTCGCGATAGATCAGGCCGGTGATCATGCCATCAGCATCGCGCTCCAACTCAACAATTGCCAGCCCTTCATCAATGGTGTCGAAAAGTGTGCGGTACCGCTCGTCGGGGCTGTAGGGATAAATTTTTGCCCTCTCCCGTGGGTCACGAGGCGCATACTGTACATCGTCGCCCCTACCGTTTTCTGCAGTAGTGTTACTTTTTTTCATTATTTACAGGGATGTTTAATGCTGCTGGCCGCGGTAACTTATAACAACCGTAACAAACGCAAAATTAGCGTTTTCAACAGATTAGGGAATAATACAGGTTTGTCCGCAAGATACACCTGATTAATTGCCGGTAAATACTAAAACGATCCGCGGTTTACCGAATCAGGGCGAGAATTCCTGTCCTGCTGATTCAGCAACTTTTCTACAATGCCGAAGGTTGTACCATTTTCAAATTAAAAAAGCATTTCAGAACAGATCCCAAAATTTACGTCAGGGCGCCAGCTTATAGCTTTCTTTGATCACCGCCTCATTCACTGCCTTTACCCTGTCAATTTCCATTTTTTCAACCGCCCGGTCGTAGGTCAGCATGCCGTTAACCTCATGTTCTACGTCGGTAGTTTGCGTATAGATGGCAACACTGAGTCCTTTATATTTCATTAATTGTTCTACCTGGTCCAGTAAAAATACATAACGGTCTGTCAGCCGTGCTCTGGTTGGTTCATAGTCGTAAGCATTGTTTGCTACAGGCCACATGTGTCCCCGCACAAATAAACCCACGCCACCAAATTCGCCCAATGAGGCCGCACGGTGTTCATCCGGTACTGATGCTCCGTATGGGCCAACATAAATATGAGTGTCCACATAATCCCCATTGCCGGGGTCACCATAAGCTTTTTGGTAGGATGGATTATTATTGAACCCGGAATTGCCGTTAACCAATCTCGACGGGTCGTATTGTTTAACCCAGGCGGTGATCTCCTTCACATCAAAAGCGCCCCAGTTCTCGTTAAAAGGCACCCAGGTAATAATGGACGGCGAGTTATAATGTTCGTCGATTAGCGCTTTCAGTTCCTTGCGGTATTCGGTGCGTGTTTTGGCTGTATCCTCATTTTGATACCAGATGGCCGGCATATCCTGCCATACAAACAGGCCCAGCTTATCCGCCCAGTAATAAAACCGCTGGGGTTCGGTTTTCATATGTTTGCGTATGAGGTTGAATCCGGCATTTTTAGTGAACTGAATGTCGTATTTTAAAGCCTCTTCCGTTGGTGCTGTCAATATGCCATCGGGCCAGTAACCCTGATCGAGCAACCCCAGCTGCATGATGAATTTGCCATTTACCAGCGGCCGGGTAACGCCGTTTACCTTGCCCAGCTTAATATCGCGCATGCCGAAATAGCTTTTTATCTTATCAACAATATTACCCTTTGCGTCTTTCAGGCTGATGGTCAGATCATACAAAAAAGGATCCTCGGGCGACCAAAGCTTCGGAGATTTTATAGGCAGATAAAAGCTTGCGCCGCCCGCCCCTTCGGCCTGCGAGACCTCATTGCCGCTATCGAGCGCAATGGCGGTTACTTTTCCCTCACCTGTGCTGTTCACTATAACTTTTAAGCGGCTGTTGGCGAGCTCGGGCAGCAGCCGTATGTCTTCGACGTGCGTTTTATTTACCGGTTCCAGCCATACGGTCCGCCAAATGCCGGAACAGAAGGTATAATCACCGCGCGGACCATTTTTACCTGATGGTACGCGGCCATCGTTTAAATCCTGTACTGCTACTACTACAGTATTTTTTCCGGTAGTCAGGTATGGTGTGATGTCAAAGTTAAAAGCATCGTAGCTGCCGGCATGCGTGCCTGCATTATGCCCGTTTATAAACAACGTGGTATGGTAAGCCACGGCATCAAAATGAATGATGACCTGCTTGTTTTTCCATCCCGAAGGAATTTCAAAGCTGCGGCGGTACCACATGTTGATTTCCTGCTTACGCTGGATACCAGACAGCAACGACTCGGGGCAATAGGGTACTAATATTTGTTCGGCTTTGTTATTAAAGGATACCGGTACTTGCGGATTAAAAGCATCAGCAATATCTTTTCCTCCCATATAATCCCATTTGCCATTTAAGCAAAGCCAGTCGCTGCGTTCCAGCTGCGGCCTTGGATATTCCGGAAAGGGGACCGTGACCTCTTTTGCCTGCTTAGTCCACTGTGTTGGCAAAGAGGGGGTCTGGGCTAATGCCAGGGAACAATGTATGGTTAGAAAAAATATGATTAAACAGATTCGGTGTTTGTTCATAGTGGATGGTGTGAACGCCGAATTTATAAAATAAATCCTGTTTGTTTTAAAAGCGTATAATTACACGCTTATGAAAAAAGCCGCCTCGAAAACATGTCCGGCTTTCAGTTGCTGAATGGCTTCTTTCTGGCTGATATCAACATGGCGGCCGGCGGTATCAGCGCAACCTAACCAGGGCTCGATACAAACAAAATCAGCGCCGCCTTTGGCCCAGATGCCGAGGTAATTAAAATGCGGGAACTCCACCGAAATAGATTGGTCATGCTTGTCGCTTTTTATGGCAACCTCGCGGGATTTAAGATCCTTAAATACCAGCGCATCGTGATTAAACAACTCTCGTGTGAGGTATAGTCTTTTATTGGGGGTTGATATAGGATGAGTTTCGCCGCTGAAAAAGCCATCAGCATTCAACAAATGCGTCTCCAGCATTTCATCGTTTTCAAATTCTATATAGTAATCTTCATAGCTTTCGCCGGCATTAAAAGGAACGTTGAAAGCAGGGTGCGCCCCAACCGAAAAATAAATAGTTTTATTATCGTGATTAATAAGCTTATATGTGATCCGTAGTGCATTATCGATCAGGGTGTACAATATCTGAAAATCGAATTTATAAGGGTAAACTTTAAGTGTATTTTCGCAATTTGGAAGCGAATAAACCGCATGCTGATCATCGTTCTCAAGCAAAAAAAACTCTGAAGTGCGCGCAAAACCGTGCCTGCTCATCGGATAGGCGTGCCCATCAGCCAGCAGCTCATTATTGATAAGTTGTCCCACAATCGGGAACAGGTTTGGTGCATGATAAGCCCAAATCTGCGGGTCGGCCTGCCATAAGTGCTCAGTTTGTGTTGCTTTATTGATAATGGACGTAAGCTGCGCGCCTTTGGTGCTGATTTCCGCTTTTAAGAAGTCGTTTTCTAATGTGGCCATGATAGATGAGTAGGTATTACAACTGTCTAAATTAGGAATTTGTTTTGGAATAAACAGACTCATTCGCCGGGTTGCAGGGCGTTACCCTGGGCTTGGTATGTATTCCTTTTGAGGATAGAAAATTAGCCGCCTGCTTATTCAGAAGCCGGAAAGAGTTCAATATGTCGTCGATGGTTAAACTCGTCGTTATAAAAGCAACAATTAAACGGTGTCAAATAAAAAAGGCCCCAACCACGAGGCCTTTTTAAACTAACAAACTATTTAACTAAACTAAAACGTACTTATTTAAAAACGCTGTACACGTTGGTGATTTTCCAGCTGCTGCCGTTATTGGCAATGGTTACATAATTATCGCGTACAAAGTCATCGTATTTCATTGACACCTTTACAATGGCAACCTTGTTGTTACTTTCAACAATGGATGTGCTGGTGGTGCATGCCTGCTCTATGTTTTTATTGCTTTTAAAAAACTCCAGCATTTCTTTTTTGCTGAAGCTCAGCATCTGTTTACCGCGCATCATATTAAACTCTGCCGAATTATCCAGCACGCCATCCAGGCCGGCCACCCTGCCGCGCGTCATAGCGTCGACAAAGGTATTAATGGCATAATTCGGTGTAACTTTTTCATCTATGGTATTAGCTTTTGCAATGCCACAAACAACCAGTAAGGCCAACCCCAGCATAATTGATTTTAAAGCTTTCATAATGTTTAAATTTAAGTTGTGATTAATTGTATTTACTGATAAGACACAGCCGGGATTTCAATAGTTACAACAATTTCCGCTTTTAACAAACATTTAACATTTTCGCACATTTTGGCGGGTTAAGCGGCAAAATATGCGTTATTTTATATGCCTTGTGGTAAGACGCTTGTCACTCCCAAATCATTACAACCATGGTAACTTTTGATGCAATTATTTTACAATTCGGTGAGATGGGCGAGAAAACCGGCTGGCAGTATGTAAACGTTCCGGCTGATATTGCGCAGGAATTAAAGCCCGGCAACAAAAAATCATTCCGCGTAAGAGGTATGCTCGACGCAGTGCCGGTGGCAGGTATCGCACTACTGCCTATGGGCGGCGGAGACTTTATTTTGGTACTGAAGGCCGCACTGAGAAAAGCCCTCCGCAAGAACAAAGGCGCTATGCTGAAAGTAACCATTGAAGAGGACACTGATTTTAAAATAGAGATGCCCGAAGACTTGAAGGAATGCCTTGAATTTGAAGAAGGCGCTATGGACACTTTTAACGCTATGCCCGGCTCTCACCGCAACTATTTTATTAAATGGATCAACGATGCCAAAACTGAAGAAACCCGCGCCAAACGCATTGTGAATACTATTAATGCCATGCTGCGCAAATGGAGCTATAACCAGATGATGAGGGAGCTAAAGAAGGAAGGGTAATGTGGCGGTGTGCGAATGTATGGATTCTTGATGCGCGGATGCAGGAACGTTGATGTTTCTCAACCCGTTCACCATCAGAGGCCTTTGTTAAAAACACCGGATGTGTTTAAAAATCCGCATATCCGGAATCTGCACATCCGCACATTAAAACCTATCTTTACCAATCCATATTTTTTCTAGCTAATAATGAGTGACGAATTGAACCCGGAAGAGATACCTGCGAATAACGAAGAAAAACTACATAACATTACCTCACTCGACGGTTTGTACGAGAACTGGTTCCTGGATTATGCATCTTATGTGATCCTGGATCGCGCCGTGCCGCATATAAACGATGGCTTAAAGCCAGTTCAACGCCGTATATTACACTCGCTGAAGGAGATGGATGACGGGCGTTTCAACAAAGCCGCTAACGTTATTGGCAATACCATGAAATATCACCCGCATGGTGATGCTTCCATTGGGGATGCCATGGTGCAGCTGGGCCAGAAAAACCTGCTCATCGATTGCCAGGGAAACTGGGGCGACCCGGTAACGGGCGACTCGGCTGCAGCCCCTCGTTACATCGAAGCCCGTCTCTCCAAGTTTGCGCTCGATGTTGTTTTTAATCCCGACACGACTGACTGGCAGGCCAGCTATGACGGCCGTAACCGTGAACCAATTACCCTGCCGGTTAAGTTTCCGTTACTGCTTGCACAAGGCGCTGATGGTATTGCTGTAGGCCTTGCCACCAAAATATTACCGCATAATTTTATTGAGCTGCTTGATGCCTCGATGGAAGTTTTAAGAGGCAACCGCCCTAACCTGATGCCCGACTTCCCGACCGGTGGTATGGCCGACACTTCGGTTTACAACGAAGGGCAGCGGGGAGGAAAAGTGCGCATACGTGCAAAGATTGTGGAGCGGGATAAAAAAACACTGGCTATTACAGAAATTCCCTTCAGTACTACCACCGGTGGATTGATGGAGAGCATTGTTGCGGCCAACGAAAAGGGCAAGATCAAGATCAAGAAGATTGAAGACAATACATCGAAAGATGTGGAGATCGTTGTTCACCTGGCGCCGGGCATCTCGCCCGATGTGACCATCGACGCACTATATGCCTTTACCGATTGCGAGGTTTCCATATCACCCAACACCTGTGTGATACAGGATGATAAACCGCGCTTTATGAGTGTTAACGATATGCTTACCGAAAGCACACATAACACCAAAAGGCTGCTAAAGATGGAACTGGAGATAAAGCTGAAGGAGTTGATGGAAAAAATATTTTTCAGCTCGCTGCTTAAGATATTCATCCAGGAAGGTATGTATAAGCACGCCGACTACGAAGGATCAAGTAATTTTGAAACTGTGGTTGAAGTGCTGAACCGCTTGTTCGAACCTTTTTTCCCGCAGTTTTACAGACCAATAGTTGCTGAAGACTATAAAAGACTTATCGATAAGCCGATGAGCAGCATCACCCGTTTCGATGTAAAGAAAACTGATGAACAAATAAAGGGCCTGGAAGCTGAAATAAAAGAAGTAAAACATCACCTTAAGCACCTTACAGATTTTGCAATTGCCTGGTTCCAAAAGCTGAAGGATAAATATGGCACGGGGCGGGAACGTAAGACTGAGCTACGCACATTCGACAGGGTTGAAGCTGCGCAGGTGGCGCTGGCAAATGCAAAACTGTATGTAAACCGTGAGGATGGCTTCATCGGTACAGGTTTAAAGAAAGATGAATTTGTTACCGATTGCTCGGATATTGACGAGATAATTGTATTTCGCGAGGATGGCCGCTGCCTGGTTACGAAGGTACAGGATAAGGTGTTTGTGGGTAAGGAGATTATTCACGTGGCGGTATTTAAAAAGAACGATGAGCGCACCGTATATAATATGATTTATAAGGACGGGCAGAGTGGTATCAGCTATATAAAACGTTTTTCGGTGGTAGGCGTTACCCGGGATAAAGAATACGATTTGACCAAGGGCACAAAGGGCACCAAAGTGCTTTACTTTAGTGCTAACCCTAACGGCGAGGCTGAGATTGTGAATGTGCAGCTGAAACCACACAGCAAGCTGAAAAAGCTGCAGTTTGATGAAGACTTTGCCCAACTGGCAATTAAAGGCCGCGGCTCAATGGGTAATATTATTACCAAGTACCCGGTTAAGAAAATAATACTGAAAAGTAAGGGTGTGTCCACATTGGCCGGCAGAAAAATATGGTATGACGATATTCTGAAACGCCTGAATGCCGACGGTCGGGGCAAATATCTTGGCGAGTTTGACGGAGACGATAAAATACTCACCGTGATGAGCAACGGTACTTACGAACTCACCAGCTTCGATTTGAACAATCACTTTGATGATAAAATGATTGTAATTGAAAAATATAACCATGAGAAGGTTTATACAGTCATCCATATTGACGGCAAATCGAAAAACTACCTGGTAAAACGCTTTATGTTCGAGAACGTAGTAATAGGCAAGCAGGTAAGCATCATTAGCGAAGAAAGCGGCTCGAAACTGGTATTGATAACCGGTGGTAAGCAGCCTGTTGTGCAGCTGGTTCAGCTGAAAGGCAAAGATCAAACCCCTGAAACGCTTGAAGTGGACCTAACGACACTTATAGACATTAAGGGCATGAAGGCGATGGGCAACCGTTTATCACAGCACCCGGTAAAATCGGTGGAGTTGGTTGCAGCGGAAGAAGAGATAGCACATGAACCGGATGTAGCGGGCGAAGCCGACACGCACGACGGAAACGATAATGCAGACGTTCAAGAAGACGAAACCAACGCCGCAGGCGCGGCAGATGAGCCCGTAAAATCTACTCCGGAATCAGCGGGACCAGCGAAAGAAAAACCAGCGGAATCTTCTTCACAACCGGAGCAATCACAATTCAAAAAAATAGACTTTGAGATAACCAATCCGGATGATATCGAGATAGATGATAAAGGGCAGCTTGGATTGTTTTAAAAAAAAGCTGCCGCAGGAACGAAACCTGCGGCAGTTGACTAAAAGCAATATCTCAAGATCTCCCAGGCTAACTTATTCCGGTTGGTCTTTAGGTTTTAAAGAGGGGTGGTTCAGCTCCTGCAGCTTAATTTTGTCAGGCGATTTATCATAATATTCAAACGATTTCCTGACTTGCCTGATAAGCTCATAATCGTTCCATTCTTTAAGGTCTTCAAAAGATGGTGTGTAATATTCCATAAAGCCTTTTGCTTTGGCACTGTCGGCCCCTGTTACACGCATTACCATGGGCAGATTATATCTTCTGCGTATTTCGGCAAATTCCAGCTCGCCTTTTGAAAAGGCGGCAAAACGTCGTGCCTGTCCCGGCCCTTTGCCGAAAAGCTCGTATAAACCGGTGAGTGGCGAGGTTAAGAAAGAAGTTATCGGTGGTTTACCATTATAGTAGATGCCTTGTTTGCGGTAATCAGCCATAACATCTTTCAATTCCTGCTTTTTGGTCTGCCCCTGGATCGTCACCTGGTCGAGCTGAATCTCAGGCTGCATGTAAACAGGTATATCGCCCTTAGCCGTAATGACTACTTTCTGGTCGGTATATTTAAGTTTATTAAAAAGAAGCGTATCGCCAATAGCGGCCTTGATAGAAAACCAGCCCAGATCGTCGCTCATCATGATTTCTTTAGTGCGCAAATTGGTAATCAGCACCTGGGCAAGCCGCTCAACACTGATGTTACGCGAGATAACTCCCTTCACAACAAATGTTTCCTGCGCTCTTGCCATGAACATAAAGCCCATGCAAAACACACTAATTAAAAAAAACCTAAAGCGCATGTAACAACAAAGTTAAAAATTACATCCCACAGTAAATGTAAAAAAGTGTTAAAGATGGCGTCTGGAAGTTTGGCAGTCAGAAAAGTTCGAAAGAGGAATTTACGGGGATAAGAGTTGATAAGCTATCATTTTTAGTTGTGGCTCGGCGCAGAATGCTCAATTGCAGCGTCTTCAAGGCTTCCGGACTTTTCTGACTTTTCCGACTAAAAACTCTATCTTTGCGCATGATAAAATCCATGACGGGCTATGGAATTGCCAGCATCGACTCTGATGGAGCAAAATATACAGTCGAAATAAAATCTCTTAACAGTAAATTTCTGGAACTGTCGTTACGTCTGCCCAAAACCTTCGCCGAAAAAGAGTTTCAGCTGCGTAATGATTGCAGCAAGCAAATTGAGCGCGGCAAGGTGAACCTTTCGATAACTGTAGAAAAAGCAAATACCACGGTAAATGCAGCCGGCATTGATAAAGAATTGCTGAAACATTATTATGAGCAGTTAAAAGCCGTGAGCGTTGACTTAAACGAACCGGGAGGTAACTTGCTGCAACTGGCTTTAACCTTACCGGAAGTGGTAAAATACGAAGAGGAAACAGCATCAGAAGAAGAGTGGAAAGTTGCCGAGAAAACCTATCAGCAGGCATTGGCTGAATTTCAGCAATTCAGGAGCGACGAAGGCAATGTTTTGGAAAATGATCTGAAATACCGTATCAGCGTCATTATGAAAAACCTGGAATTGGTCGAAATTGAAGAACCAAAACGGGTACCCGTAATAAAGGAACGCCTGAACCAGTTTTTGAGCGAAGCAGTAGGCCGGGAGAACATTGATCAAAACCGTTTTGAGCAGGAACTGATCTATTACATCGACAAGCTTGATGTTACAGAAGAAAAGATCAGGCTTAAAACCCATTGCGAATATTTCCTGGAGACCTTGAAAAACGACGATGCAAATGGTAAGAAGCTCAGCTTTATTTCACAGGAGATCGGCCGCGAAGTGAACACGCTCGGCTCAAAAGCCAACGATGCCAACATGCAAAAACTGGTGGTTGGCATGAAGGAAGAACTGGAAAAAATTAAAGAACAGCTACTAAACGTATTGTAGTAGTTAAAGTGGTTGCAGATGTTGTAGTAGTTGAACATCTTAACCAATACAACTTTTGCAACTACTGAAACCCTTACAACACTAATGACCAAGGAAGGTAAACTCATTATATTTTCAGCGCCGTCCGGGGCGGGTAAAACTACAATAGTTCATCACCTGCTTAAAAAAGTGCCCGGGCTTGAGTTTTCCATCTCTGCGACTACCCGCGCCCCCCGGGGCGATGAAGTACACGGCAAGGATTATTATTTCATCAGCAAGGAAGAATTTTTGCACCGTATTGCAAAAAAACATTTTGTTGAATTTGAGGAAGTGTACAGCGGCACATTTTATGGTACCCTGCGTGAGGAAATTGAGCGTATATGGCAGCAGGGTAAATCGGTGATATTCGATATAGATGTAGAAGGAGGCCTTCACCTCAAACGTAAATACGATGGGCAGGCATTGGCTATATTCGTACAGCCACCGTCATTAGAGGTCCTTAAAGAACGCCTGGCGGGTCGCGGTACAGACAGCGAGGAAAAGTTAGCAGAGCGCTTTGTCAAGGCAGAAAAAGAGCTGAATTATGCCCCGCAATTTGATATTATCCTGAAAAATCACGACCTTCAAACGGCATGTGCAGAAGCTGAGGAGTTGGTAAAGCATTTTCTGTCGCAGAAATAGTTCATAGTTGATGGTACAGGGACAACCATCCTAATTTTTAACTCAATTAACCATGAACAAACATGAAAATAGGATTACTATTTGGGTCGTTTAACCCTGTTCACGTTGGACACCTGATTATAGCTAACTATATGGCTAATTACACAGCCCTCGACAAAGTCTGGCTGGTTGTGTCTCCTCAAAATCCCTTAAAAAAGTACGGCGATCTGGCTAATACCTACGACAGGCTGGAAATGTGCAAACTGGCTACTGATAATTCTAACAATATCCAGGTTAGTGACGTAGAGCTAAAATTGCCCCAACCATCCTATACGATCGATACGCTTACTTATCTGAAAGAAAAATACCCACAGCACGATTTTGCACTGATCATGGGTTCAGATAACCTGGTATCGCTGCCCAAATGGAAGAATTATAAACTCATCCTTCGTGATTACCAGATATTCGTTTACCCGCGTCCTGGTTATGAAAATACTGATCTTGCCACCCATCCATCTGTTACTATAACCATGACGCCGTTGATGGAATTATCGGCAACGTTTATCCGTAAGTCGCTTGCCGAGAAAAAGAACGTTCAATACTTCGTGCCGGATTCCGTACTTAACTTCATCGAGGCAAAAAATTTGTACGGAAAGTAGAAGGAAGCGTAACTCTGTTGCCCCTGGCATTAATCCTGCGTTATTGGCTGATGATGTGCATGGCATGCGGCTGCGCATTTGCGGCAAACCGCTGCGCATTGCCGGCAATGATCATGTTCATGCATGGCGCACTCATCCGCGCACATTTGGCACATCTCTTCACATAATAATAAGTATTGATGCGCTATTTCTGATTTGCGCTGCAATAGCCTGGCGGCTTGCGTACATATATCTGAGCAATCCCTGTCGATGCTTATACACCTTACCATCGGCGCAACATCGTTTTCTCTCAGGCATTCGGCGGCACAGTTCTCGCAGGCAAGGGCACAATCAAGCAAAAGCTTAATTAGCGCAGTATGATCGTGATTCTCCATTATTTTTCTTTTTGGTTAATAATTAATAAATAAAATTAAAAAGAGGATTGTTTTTGTAATATTCAAATTGATTTTCAGGTACTGCTTAATTCTATTTGCTTTCGCCGTTAGCCTCAATAAAATTATCTTTGTACCGTGAGCGAGAAAACCATACTTAAATTGCAATTACCTACCGATCCGCTTTGGGTTAAGAATGTCGTCGAAAGTAACATCGAAGAGCTTCTGACTGATCATGCTTTTTGCGAACAAAAGGCCGCCAGTAATGCAATTACGCTCATCGTACAAAATCCTAATTTATCTGACCTGGTGCAGGAAATGGCCGCGTTGGTGCAAGAGGAAATGGATCATTTTAAGCGCGTGCATGACATCATTCTTGAAAGAGGGTTTGTGCTCGGCCGCGAGCGCAAAGATGACTATGTAAACGAGCTGCGGAAGTTTATCGTCGCCGGAGGCAGCCGGTCTGAACAACTGGTGGACCGGTTACTGTTTTCAGCAATGATAGAGGCCCGGAGCTGCGAACGCTTTAAAGTATTGTCAGAAAACATCAATGATGAGCAGTTGTCGGCGTTTTATCATGAATTGATGATTAGTGAAGCAACACATTACGCAACGTTTATACGCCTCGCAAAAAAATATGCCAGCGGCGTAGATGTAGACAAACGCTGGAAACAATACCTCGAATACGAGGCGGAGGTCGTGAAAAACTATGGAAAGTCTGAGACCATTCACGGATAGCCATGCCTGAATTCTGAAAACGGCCGGGCACCACGGGACGCCTTGAAAAGCTAAAGAAAGTTGAAAATCCCGGATCAGAAAACAAAAAAATCCCCGGTCAAACTGACCAGGGACTATTTTTCTTAAATCGGGGGAAAGAGAGTTACTTCTGCTGAATACCTTCGGCGAGGATAACAACCTTATTATTTGATGCTTCCACAACGCCGCCTTTAATAAACAATGTTTCTTCTTTGCCTGCGCTGCCGCCACGGATAGTTACCTTACCATCTTCCAAAGTAGAGATGATAGGCGCGTGGTGATTCAATATCTCAAAAAATCCCAATGTACCGGGAAGGGTCACCGAAGTAGCTTCGCCTTCGTAAACTGTTTTATCGGGAGTAAGGATTTCTAGTGTCATTTTATTGATGTGCGAATGTGCGGATATGCAAATGTGCGGATTATTAATGAAAGAGCTTTAAAAGATGTGCAGATGAAGCCTTATTAGCACATCCGCACATCCCCGCATCCGTACATTAATTGTTCGCTTCTGCTAATAATTTCTTTCCTTTTTCAATAGCTTCTTCGATGCTGCCTACAAGGTTGAATGCAGCTTCAGGATATTCATCCACTTCACCATCCATGATCATGTTAAAGCCTTTGATGGTATCCTTGATGTCAACCAACACACCTTTTAAGCCGGTAAACTGCTCGGCCACATGGAAAGGCTGAGAAAGGAAACGCTGTACACGGCGTGCGCGCGATACAACCAGTTTATCCTCCTCGCTCAACTCGTCCATACCGAGGATGGCGATAATATCCTGAAGCTCTTTGTAGCGCTGCAGAGTTTCTTTTACGCGTTGTGCTGTGTTATAGTGTTCGTCACCTAAAATAGCAGGGCTGAGAATACGTGAGGTTGAATCCAGTGGATCCACCGCAGGATAAATACCAAGCTCGGCAATTTTACGTGAAAGTACGGTAGTGGCGTCCAAGTGGGCGAAAGTAGTAGCAGGTGCAGGGTCGGTCAAGTCGTCAGCAGGTACGTACACAGCCTGAACTGAAGTGATTGAACCGCGTTTAGTAGAAGTAATACGCTCCTGCATGCCACCCATCTCAGTTGCGAGTGTTGGCTGATAACCTACCGCTGAAGGCATACGGCCAAGCAGCGCCGATACTTCGGAGCCTGCCTGTGTAAAGCGGAAGATGTTATCGATAAAGAATAATATATCACGGCCCTTTCCTTCTGCGTCACCATCGCGGAAATATTCAGCAATAGTTAAACCTGAAAGTGCCACACGTGCGCGTGCACCAGGAGGCTCGTTCATCTGGCCAAATACGAAAGTAGCTTTCGAATCTTTAAGCGCTTCGTTATCCACTTTGCTCAAATCCCAGCCGCCTTCTTCCATCGAGTGCATAAACGCATCGCCGTATTTAATGATGCCTGATTCAAGCATCTCGCGAAGTAAATCGTTTCCTTCACGGGTACGCTCGCCTACACCGGCGAATACTGATAAACCAGAGTACGCTTTTGCAATGTTATTGATCAATTCCTGGATCAATACGGTTTTACCTACACCGGCGCCACCGAACAACCCGATCTTACCACCCTTTGCATAAGGCTCAAGCAAGTCGATTACCTTGATACCTGTAAATAGTACTTCTGTTTCAGTAGAAAGGTCCTCAAATTTTGGAGGAGCAGCGTGGATAGGGCGGCCATTGCTGTTATCCAGTTGGGCAATACCGTCGATAGCGCTGCCAACCACGTTAAATACACGGCCTTTGATGGCTTCGCCAACCGGCATTTTTATAGCCGATTCGGTATCTAAAACCTTCATGCCGCGAAGCAATCCGTCGGTCGAGTCCATCGCGATGGCGCGAACACGGTCTTCACCTAAGTGCTGCTGTACTTCTAATACAACTTTCTGACCATTTTCTTTAGTAATCTCTAACGCGTCATAAATTTTAGGAAGATGAGCGTCGTCAGCGAAGCTTACGTCAACTACCGGACCGATGATCCGTGATATTTTTCCAATGTTTGGCATATATTACCTGGTAATTTAAAGTATTTATTACGAAACAATACGCCTCAAAAAATACGGCTCGTTTCGGAGCGCAAAGTTATGATTTATAAACAAATATTAAAATAGAACACAGGATTTTTTTAGCCGGCAGTTTACGGTTTGCGGTTCGCATTAGTTTACTGCGGTAATCAATTGATTTTTAGGGCTGCAACCTGTCAACCGCAATTGCCTGCAGGTACTTATTTCCAACTGAGAATTATCTTTCCTGTATGCTCGCTGCTTTCCATAAGCTTATGCGCTTTCGCCGCTTTTTCGGCAGGAAAGATTTCATAAATAACCGGCTTTATTTTTCCTGACTCAACCAGCGGCCAGATATTTTTTTCAAGATTTTGGGCGATGGCAGATTTGAATGATGTATCTCTTGCGCGTAGGGTGGAACCGGTAATGGTTAAGCGTCTGCGCATAACTATTGATAGATCAACCTGGACGTCTTTACCACTCATGGTATTAATAAGTACCAGCCTGCCGTCTTCGGCAAGAGACTGCAGGTTGCCGGGTGTATAATCGCCGCCTATCATATCCAAAATAACATCTACACCTCTCCCGCCTGTAAGCTCTTTTATTGCATCAGCAAAATTCTCTGTTTTATAATTGATGGCTTTTGCTGCGCCTAAATCTTCGCAAAACCTGCATTTATCATCACTGCCGGCGGTAACGAAAACTTTATGACCGAGGGTATTTCCCATTTGTATGGCCGCAACACCAATTCCGCTTGAGCCGCCATGTACTAATAATGTTTCATCGCCTTTTAATTGCCCTCTGTCGAATACATTGCTCCAAACTGTAAAAAAAGTTTCGGGCAGGGAAGCGGCTTCAGTAAAATTCAAATTACCGGGAACCGGCAGGCATTGGCCCTCAGGAACATTACAATATTCAGCATAGCCACCGCCCGATACCAGGGCGCAAATTTTATCGCCGACTTTCAAGCGGGTTACAGCTGCGCCGATTTCGGCAACAATTCCGGCAACCTCCAATCCCGGAATATCGGCCGGTACACCCGCAGGCGGCGGATAGTTGCCTTTGCGCTGAAAAACATCCGGCCGGTTAATGCCAGAAGCATGGACTTTTATTAATACTTCATCCGGGCCATATGCCGGAATCGGTCTTTCTTCTATATGCAAAACTTCCGGACCCCCGGGATGGGTTATCACTACTGCTTTCATGGGATAAATATAACTCTAATGAAACAGAGAATGTTTCCCAAAACCATTAACGCAAAAGGGCGAATTTTCATTCGCCCCTTACGGTTCTGTAGTTTAGGTTTAGTTTCTATACGGGGCTTACTCTCCCCGCAAATTATCAGCCGGATTAACCAGCGCCGCTTTTATACTTTGATAGCTCACCGTTATTGCAGCAAACAATAGTGAGCAAAGGCCCGTAAATACAAATACACAAACGCCGCGGATAGCGGTCCAATATGTTTTTCAAACATTTCTCTGAATGAGAAAGCTAATTTAAAACTAATATTTTAGTTTTTCAAATATTTCTTTTCTCAATCTGAATAATTCTATTATTATCCTTTCTTTGTATAAAAAACTATCCATGGCATTACAACCCGGTTCACCCGCCCCGCAGTTTACGTTGTTCTCAACAGAAAAAAAGGAAATTTCATTAGCCGACTACAAAGGCAGAAAAATAGTGCTTCATTTTTTCCCGCTTGCATTCACCAGCGTCTGCACTACGCAACTGTGTACTATGCGCGATAACTTCGGTTATTACGCTGGCTTAAATGCGGTTGTTCTGGGTATTTCAGTTGATTCGCTTTTCACCCTGGCAAAATTTAAGGAAGAGAATAACTACCAGTTCGACCTGCTGTCAGACTTTAATAAAGAGGTTTCGTCGGCATACGGTGCTTTATATACCGACTTTGCTTTCGGCATGAAAGGTGTTTCAAAACGGGCAGCCTTTGTTATTGATGAGCAGCAAAATATTGTTTACGCCGAAGTACTGGAATCAGCCGGCGACCTGCCTGATTTTGCAGCAATTGCTGAAGCGGTAAAGTAATTTTTTAAAAAATATTTAAACAGACAGTTTTTTTTCTATCTTTGCAGTCCGTTTAAAAAAGCACTTGTAGCTCAACTGGATAGAGCATCTCACTACGGATGAGAAGGTTTGGGGTTCGAATCCCTACAAGTGCACTTTTTAAGACTACTAAATAAAGCCTTTCTGTATACTATGGTACCGAAAGGCTTTTAATTTGATAAAAACATGCTGAATCTGGTATTGTTCGGTCCTCCCGGAGCTGGGAAAGGTACCCAATCACAAAAACTTATAGAAAAATATGGTTTAATACACCTCTCAACCGGCGACCTTTTGCGCAGCGAAATTGCACAGGGAACCGACCTCGGGCTGGAAGCCAAAAAGCTGATGGACGAAGGTATATTGGTGCCCGATGCCGTTGTTATAGGCATGATCAGTCATAAACTCGATGCCAATCGGGATGCTAAAGGTTTTATTTTCGATGGCTTTCCACGCACAGTTGCTCAAGCGGAAGCGTTAGATAGCCTGCTGGCTAGCAAAAATGCACCAATATCAGGCATGATAGCCCTTGAAGTAGACGACGACGAATTAGAGCGCCGTTTGCTGGAAAGAGGCAAAGAATCCGGTCGCCCGGATGACGCTAACCCGGAAGTTATCCGCAAGCGAATTAAAGAATATAACGACAAAACAGCCCCCGTTGCCGGTTTTTATAAAGCACAAAATAAATTTAAAAGCATCAATGGCATCGGCTCGATCGATGAAATATTTAATGCCATAGGCGATGTTATAAGCACGTACTAAGTCGCGCTATTGTTAACGGATTTAATAACAATTACTAATTCGGGTTGTTATTGAATCCGTTGCTATTTAAAACACAGACTAAATCCGAATCCCCATGTCCCAAGGTTCAAATTTTGTAGATTATGTAAAGATATGCTGCCGCTCCGGGCACGGAGGGGCAGGTTCTGCACATTTGCACCGCGACAAATTTACCGCTAAAGGTGGTCCGGATGGTGGTGATGGTGGTCGTGGCGGGCATGTCATTGTCAAAGGCAACGCGCAGCTTTGGACGCTTCTTCACCTGAAATTCCGCAAGCATGTTATCGCCGGCGACGGTGAACCGGGAGGAAGCTCGTTAAAAACGGGCAAAACCGGAAGGGATGAGATACTGGAAGTACCGCTGGGTACTATCGCCAAAAATGCGGAGACCGGGGAAACTTTATTTGAGATAACCCAGGACGGTGAAACAAAAATATTGACCGACGGCGGTCGCGGCGGGCTGGGCAACTGGCACTTTAAAACACCTACATTACAAACCCCCCGTTTTGCCCAGCCGGGCGAGCCTGGGCGGGAAGACTGGAATGTACTGGAGCTAAAGGTATTGGCTGATGTTGGCCTGGTGGGTTTCCCTAATGCGGGTAAATCAACTCTTTTATCTGTAGTATCTGCCGCCAAGCCGGAAATTGCGGATTATGCATTTACTACCATTGTGCCCAATCTGGGGATTGTAGCCTATCGTGGCGGCAAATCGTTTGTAATGGCGGATATACCAGGTATTATTGAAGGCGCATCGCAGGGCAAAGGGCTTGGTTTCCGCTTTCTAAGGCACATAGAACGCAACTCTGTTCTGCTATTCATGGTTCCGGCTGATACTAACCGTACCATTAAACAGGAGTACCAGATTCTACTAAATGAATTGGAGCAATATAACCCCGAAATGCTCGATAAGCCCCGCGTGCTCGCCATCACCAAGTCCGACCTGCTGGACGATGAGTTGACAGCCGAAATGAAAAATGAATTGCCCGCAGGCATCCCTGCTGTGTTCATATCATCCGTCGCTCAAAAAAATATTGAACAGCTGAAGGATTTGCTATGGAAAGAGATTAACGGTTGATCGAATAGCTGAAGCAGGTGTGATCTTTGTAACGGTTGTTGTTATTTAAGCGATTTTACAATTACTACTAAAACATTTACAACCAAATAACTAACGCTTCATCCTCGCCTCATAAAGCACATAGTTGTTGCTTAGCATCGAAAGATTAAAGCCTGTATACCCTGGGAAAGATTTCATAACCAGCTTTTCTTTTGGCCCGTTATAACTTTCGGGTAATACTATAAACAGCGGTCCGGCAAATCCATCGTATTTGTAATCGTCGGTATCTATTTTATAATCATCCGGAACGGGCGGCAGGTTGATGACCCGGTTGTGGATAATCTCAAGCCCAATATCATTAGCAATAAAAACAAATGTAGCGTTGCGATTTTCATTATCAAGCCCGATGATTTTATTGAGTGATTGCTGGTCGATATTAATCTGCGCTAATCCGGATACGCCTTTAGCGGCCAGGCTCTTGTTTATATAGTAACCCTTGAGCAAGTAACTAAAGCTGTAAACTGCAATCGCGATTGTTATAGCCGCAAACGCCACACGATAGCTCATTTTTTGATTACTTAATACGTATATCATCCCCGGCACTATCAATATTCCGATAATGCGGAAATGCCTGGCTTCATACGAGATATTTAACTGACGGAGATAAGCAATACCAAAAAACAACAGCGCTCCAAAGTAAAAGGCTTTTAAAAATAGCCTGTAGTTTTGGTTGGGCGCCTTTCGCAATAAGGCAAAAATCAACACCAAGCTTAAGATAGCCAGGGCGATTAAAATTATGGTTGCCCATGGCTGGCTTATCATGGGTTTGCTGAAATTATATATCAGTCCATGAAAGAGGTCATCCAGCGAGAAACCGGACAATAAGGGCGTGGAAAGCGGAAAGCTAAAGGTCTCTGCTGTAAGCTTAAGCCCTTTAGAAACACTAGCCGGGCTTTGGCCTTTTGAAAGAAACAAAAAATAAATCCCCGCAACAGATAAAACAGCCGGTACGCCAATCCATATTCCTTTTTCTATCCATCGGGAGATACCGGCTGATGACAGCCGGACCCATAAACAGAAAAGCCCTGCGGCATAAATCCAAAGGAATGAAGATTTGCAGAAGAAGCCGATCCAGCCGGATAAGAGCACAAATAACAATAGTTTCCAGTCAGTTTTTTGCAGTACTACACAGCCATAAAGAAACCAGCCTTCGAAAGCAAATAATAATACTTCTCCACCATTGTAGAACACATAGGGGACAAAAAAAGCCAGCTGACAAACTATAAAAACCAGGCTTAAAGCAGACACCATGGACGTGAAACCGATTTTTCTAAAGAACTGATAAAAACCGGCCAAACCTGCCAACTGTGCCAGTGCAACCGTTAGAGCAGTTGCCTGCCCTAAATTAACACTGCTTATCAGCTTAAAAAAATAAGGCACCAAATATTGCCCCGGCGACCACCACGTAATAAACTCATCATAAGTTTGCGATATATCGCTTTGGTCTGGTGCAGTTAAAACGTTAAAGCTACCGCCTTGACTCATACACCGCAATACATTGAATCCGTTTGCCGGATCAGGAAAAAGAGCAGGCGGGATAACAAACAGGACAATTCCCATGGCCAGCACCAAAAGGGCAATAATGATTAAAATTAAGCGGTAGGGTTTACTTCCAGATTGGTTCATTAGTATATATGTGGTTAATTCGGAAAAGTTTTGTCAGCAGCAAGTTCATCAGGCAATAATCCTGTCGCGTACTTTAACAGCCGGATTTCCCTGGTAAACCGAATAAGCCTCCAGGTTTTTTGTGGCTACTGAGCCACTGGTAAGCATTGCATGCGATGCGGCTTTTACACCAAGGTTTACAACGGCGCACGCACCAATCCAGACACCGTCCTCCAGCACAAAACCATCGGTTATCAAATCAAATGTCTCCTTTTTATAGTCGTGGCTGCCGGTAAGCAACACCGCGCCTTGTGATATGCATACGTTATTGCCGAGTTTTACCGGCACGAGACAATCTATCCAGGCATTTTCGCCAATCCAGGTATAATTTCCGACAGACAGATGCCAGGGATACTTAACATTTACGCCAGGTTTAATAATAACGCCCCTGCCAATTTTGGCTCCGAATAACCGCAGCCAAAATATCCTGAACGCGCTCGAGGGCGTTAGACTGCTTTTTAGAAACATGGCATTTACATAAAACCATAATAGCCTTTTCAGCGTGCTCCCCCCCGGATGGAATGGCGCATTGTTATACAATGAAAGGTCAGTTTTTGGCATTGTTGGTTATCAGCTTGTCGTTACGTTTTACCCAAAAGTAAAGCGTAAGGGCTATAATTATATAAATAATGATATTAAAAATGGTATGATGGTCGAGCAGGTGGCCTTTTTTGCTATTCCAGAAAAGAGCGAGCAGCACAAAACGTATAATATTTAAAGCCTGGATGCCAAATATTCCGCTGATAAGAAACCAAATCTTTAATTTGAATTTAACCGGGTATGCCAATACAAAAGCTGTAAAGAAGCTCATGACTCCCAGGCCCAGGCAATCATAGGCGAGGGTTATTGCCGGATGGCCTGGTACCAGCAATTGGTAATTGCTGGTAATGGCTGTGAAGCCTGTTAAGCTTAAAACTCCGGCGCTGCATTTAAGCAATAGCCACCTTAATCCGGCAATATAGTTTAAATGTTCGGCCAGGAATGGGCTATAATGGTTACCAGGAGAGGTTACGCCAAGAAAAAATATATTGAAACAGTAAAATAAGATGAAAAGCGCCCCAAACCTAAAAACGAACTTGATCGGCGAAAGCTGGTTTTTTTTTGCTGTGCTGCTGGTCGCTTTCTGTGCTAAAATTTCATCAATCTTTATATCCACCACCAGGCGGAACCAGAAGGCCTGCAAAAAATGAAATATTATGCCGGTGCGGCCATCGAGGATACCGAGCTGAAAAACCATGCGGTATATAAAATAAAGCATAGGCCGCATATACCTCGGTAATTTCCACCATAATGATTTAAGCCAGGCCGTGCGCTCATCATGCGAACCCCAGAAATCAGGTTTTATAGTTTGGGCGCGCAGTTCCATCATCCGCTCTACCTCTTCACGGGCTACCAAATCGCTGTACCGGTTGTGTTTGGCTATCCAGAAGCTGATATTATTTTCTTTCAGATTTTCCTCAAGTATATAGCCGTCCTTCCAGGTGATGGTTTTCCCGGGGACGATGAGCCGGTGGTCCATGTTCTCGTTCAAATCTGAATACCCTTTGCCAAACCGCACCATTTTGAGAAGATAAAACGGCGAATAACCGCCGTGCTTTATCAACCTGCCCTTAAAAAAATTTTTACGGTTAAAATAGATGCCATCCGTGCCCAAATAGTCCTTATCTCTGAAAGCCTGCAAGTGCCGGCTAAGCTCAGGAGTAACAACATGATCCGCGTCGAGACAAATTACCCAGGGCGTTTGCACAGCGAAATTTCTCAGGGCATAATCCCACTGCTTAGGATGATTCTCAAAAGAATGCTGTAATACAGTGGCTCCAAACTTTTTTGCTATTGGCACGGTCTCATCCGTGCTTCCCGAATCTAAAACAAACACGGCCGCATCCAGGCCCCGGATCGATGTCAGCAGCCTGGGAAGATGAATTTCTTCGTTATAGGTAAGTATAATAAATGAGAATTGCGTGTTCATTATAGCCTGGCCTTAATAATCATCGACATCCAAAAATAAGGGATGCGGCCGCAACCGGTAAAGCTGGTAATAGTAAACCCTTCGCCGGTCAAAGCTTTCGTTAGCGTCTTTCTCGACCATAATTTGATGTGGCCGCCCAGCCATAACGGGTCCATATGTTTGTCCCACCTGTTAAAAATACTCAATACAAGGTTTTTTAAGTAACCATGGTATGGAGTGGTGATAATCAACTCGCCGCCTGGCTTTAATTGTTTTTTGCAAAATATTATAAAAGCCTGAGGATTATACAGATGTTCAATAACTTCAGTAGAGATTATGGTATCAAATGGAATTTCCTGCAGTGGTAAGGGCAATGCATCCGATGATAAATCCTGAACAAAAAAACGGGCCGGATTGGATTTCTTCGCTATGGCAATACCCTTTTCAGACGCATCTGTACCATAGGCGTTATATCCTTGCCCAAGCAGGTAGTTTACCAGGTAGCCATTGCCGCAACCCAAATCAAGGATATATTTATTCCGGTCTTTATCAATCAGTTTGACAAGATCTTTAAGTTGATAACTAAGGTTATGTGTGGGGGCGGCGTTATGGAATCCGTAGTCTTGATAATCTTGCATTTGTAACTGCGTCAGTTTCAAATTTATTAAATATCCATCGTTATCGGGATATGTTTGTTTTTCAAACTATCAACACCTTCGTTTCAAACTACCTGACTTTTGCCAGGTAAACCAGGTTATGATATAATCATTAATAAATATCATTAATGATTATATCATATATTGACTGGGCTAAATAATAAAATATAGTCACCGGCTTCAGTACGCCCAACAACCCGAAATTTTATGCCGGCATTAATCGTTACAGAATCGCTTTTTCTTCACGATTTGTTTCTTCGCCCAAATTGAATTTTACTTATTTGCCCTCTCTAAAACCACCAATTTCATTTTTCCTTAAATAATTCCCTGAAGGAGTAGACATAACTCAGATAGTATTTTAAAAATGCAACAAAATCTTTGTCCGGTTCGTAAAATGGTCATTCTTCTGTTCTTTATTATTAAGAAATAGGTAAATAATGCCGGCCTTAGGCCCCATATTGATCAGGTTATATTTAATATTTCCCAATAATATTAATCAGAACGAAAAAAAATGTTAATATGTTAGTAATAAGCGCCGCAGTAAAAAAGTCAATTGTTATTTATTTGCAGCACTAATTTCGACTATAGTATAATAGCCCAGCGATTAAGATGATGGAGTTTCTGCATAATTACACCTTTGTATACTACATTTTTATCATTGCGGTTTCCCTTATTATTACATCATTCGCTATCCCTTCAATTTTACACGTTGCCCGTTTCCGCCACTTATATGATGACCTTGGCCATTTCAGGAAGGAACATGACCATGGCATTCCGCGGCTTGGCGGCGTAGCCATATTTGTTGGTTTTACTATCACGTCGCTTTTATTTTGTATGACGGATAAGTCGCTGCCGATAAACTACCTGCTTACCGCTTGCATTATTTTGTTTGCAATGGGCATAAAAGATGACCTCTCTGGTGTAAACTCTAATACCAAGTTTATCATTCAGCTTGTTGTGTGCGCTATATTGGTAGTACCAGGCGATATCCGGCTGACGGGGATGTACGGCGTATTCGGAATTTATGAATTGCCTTATTTTTTAAGCGTGATCCTTTCAGTTTTGATTATCATGCTTATCGTAAATGCATTTAATCTGATCGATGGTATTGACGGCCTTGCTGCCACCACCGGCATTATTGCAAATGGCGCTTTTGCCATACTTTTTATTTATTTGAAGCAATATGAACTGGCGGCGGTTTCAGTTGCCATGGCCGGCTCTGTATTGGGTTTCCTGAAATTCAACCTGAGTCCTGCAAAAATATTCATGGGCGACACCGGCTCGTTGTTAATCGGCCTGATATCAGCCGTTATGGCCATGAAATTTATACAGGTGAACATGCTTACCCCCGACAAATTACCCGGCATATATGAAGCCCCTGCACTAACAGTCGCTATTTTGATCGGACCTATTTTCGATACGATAAGGGTTTTTGTTATACGCATTGCTAATGGCGTATCTCCTTTTACTGCAGATAGAAACCATATTCATCACCGTATGCTTAAACTCGGTTTAACCCACCTGCAAACAACGCTTATCCTTACAGCTGCAAATGTGGCCACTATTTTAATGGTGCTGATATTAAAAGAATACGGCAATACCGTACTTATCCTAATGGTAATAGGCCTGTCGCTGGTGTTTAACTGGTTAATAACTTTCTTCCTGCGTTCAAAGCAACGCGAAAGCCTGGCGCTTCGCAACCTGTTTGTTTGACAACCCTTTTTCTATTTTTACATTTACGTGTAGCTGGCGGCTCCCGGTACGCATTTCGGCTAGTTTTATTTTACCTAAATTTGCTGCATTGTTTTAAGCCCTGTTCATTTTGAAAAATCTTGCATTGCCAGCTTAAAACCAACCAAATACTGACCAAAATGAGGATTGCAATTAACGGCTTTGGGCGTATAGGACGCGTTTTTTTAAGAAGTATCATTAATAATGACAATATCGATGTTATTGCTATAAATGACCTCACTGACACTAAAACCCTCGCACATTTGTTTAAATACGATTCTGTTCACCGCGGTTTTAAAGGAAAGGTTGACTTTGATGAGGGCCACTTAATAATTAATGGTAAGGCGATAAGGGTATTGGCCCAACCTAATCCGTCGGCATTGCCATGGAAGGAACTCAATATAGACCTGGTTATCGAGTCGACCGGTAAATTTGCGTCAAAACAAGGCGCTGAAAAGCACTTGCAGGCAGGCGCCAGCCAGGTGATCATATCCGCGCCGGTATCTGATAAAAGCATACCCACTATAGTACTTGGGGTTAACGACGACGAGGTGGATCTGCGGTCGCCGATGCTATCAAATGCTTCCTGCACAACCAACAATGTGGCTGCGATGGTAAAAGTTCTGGATGACAACTGGGGCATTATCGATGGCTATATCACTACGGTGCATTCGATGACCGGAGACCAGAATCTGCACGACGCCCCGCATAAGGATTTACGCAGGGCGCGAGCTGCATCCGGTTCAATAATCCCTACAACTACCGGCGCAGCAAAAGCAATTACAACTATATTCCCTCATTTAGAAGGCCGCCTTGGCGGAGCCGGTATAAGAGTACCGGTTTTAAACGGCTCGTTAACCGACTTTACCTGCAGCCTTAAAAAACAGCCTACAGTTGATGCTATAAATAACGCATTTAAACAGGCTGCGGAGGGCCCGATGAAAAATGTGCTGGAATATACCGAAGATCCGATTGTTTCGACAGATATACTGGATAATCCGCATAGCTGCATATTCGATGCCCAGCTTACCTCCATAGTTGGTGGCCTGGTTAAGGTAGTAGGCTGGTACGATAACGAAATGGGCTACTCCAGCCGTTTAGCTGATTTGGCGGTGGCAATAAGTCTGTTAAGCTGATTAGATTGACTTGGGAGTTTGAGTTGGTTTAGGCCATTGTAAGTCTGTAACTTTTTCAATCTTATATCAGTCCGGCACTACTTAACCAGCTACTTCCCATACTTAATGTACGCTTTGGCACTGGTGGTTGGATAATTCTTTTGGTTGTAATAGGTGTATGATGAAAATGTGATAAAATCATCATAGCGTGCCAGGATCAGATTTTGCTGATCGGCAGCTAGCTGAGGTGAATCGTAAGTCCTCGAAAACGTAAGCTGGCGGTGAACAGCAATCTTTTTTACCTTAACGCCCTGTATAAGGGTATCGCTCAGGGTTTTAAATCTTATGTTATTTAAATTATCGTCGACATAATTAAAAGCGGTTTGTCCATTTTCGCCCTCCGTAGTAAAGTCGAAGGCAGCAAGCACCGACTTTTTAAAGTCTTCTTTCAGGTGTACGGCATAAGTCTGATTATAAGCATCAGCCATCAGGAAGATATTTACCTTTTCATCAAAAACAAGCTTCAATACCTTGCCATTAACGGAGGTCTTAACGTTTTGCGGATAAATGATAAACGCCGCCATGTGGATGGAATCGTCATGGCTTAGCTTTGACGCGGAGCCGGGCGTAGCTGACAAATTACCGTTCCCTGTTTTGGTAGTATCGGCTGATGTAGGTTTTACATCAGCTTTTTTGCTGCAACTCCACAGCATAATCGAAATCAATAAAATAGGAAGTATTGTTTTCATAATAAAGTATCTGGTCAATACGCCCTGCGAAACTAATTATGCAATAGTTATGCTAATTTTACCGGCCGGCTGAAAGAAAAGCTCTATTAGCTAAACAGGCAGGCTGCTTTTGCATTTTTACCGAATCCCGGGGCCCTTAAAATAAAAACACTGTGCAATAGCTTCCCTTTTTGGGGAAGTGTATTCCACATTAAAAAGCCATGATTAAATTTATCGCCGCCAACGATTTATTAGCCATTCGCAGCGAAGTATTGCGTGATGGCGCACCCATCGAAGACTGTATTTTTCCGACAGACAATCTTCCCGGAGCTTTTCACCTGGGATATTACGTTAGGGAAGAGCTGGCTTGTGTCGCCTCTTTTCATCCGCAAAACTATCGCGAGTATTCCGGCACAGGATACCAGCTGCGCGGGATGGCTACGGTTGAGCGACATCGCGGTAAAGGCCTCGGAAATCAATTGCTTAACTTTGGTATAGTTTACCTGCGCGGACAGAAAGCCAGCTACTTGTGGTGTAACGCCCGCAAAAAAGCCATTCAGTTTTATCTGAATATGGGTTTCGAAGTAATTTCGCCCGAGTTTGAGGTGCCCGCCATAGGTCCGCATTATGTCATGTATGTTAAGATTCAATGATATTTTCGTGAATTGAAACAGCTTTTTAACTTTGGCGTTCCGATTTTAGAATTAAATGCTCATTTTGGCGGCTCGAAAATCGCTTGCATAAACCACTTGCATAAAAACTTATGAAGACAGTAGACCAAATCAGCTTTTCAGGAAAGAAAGCGCTCATCAGGGTTGATTTTAATGTTCCCCTTGATGAAAACTATAATATTACCGACGATAACAGGATGACAGCCGCGCTGCCAACTATTAAAAAAATATTGAACGATGGAGGAGCAGTGATCCTGATGTCTCACCTGGGCAGGCCAAAAGGCGGCCCGGAAGAGAAATATTCTTTGAAGCATTTGATACCGCACCTGTCGGATTTACTCGGTCAGCAAGTGCAGTTTGCTGATGACTGTATCGGCGCAGCCGCTACAGAAAAAGCAAAGGCGCTGGGTAAAGGCGAAGTATTACTGCTTGAAAACCTGCGTTTTTATAAAGAGGAAGAAAAAGGCGACAAAGACTTTGCTGAAAAGCTTTCAAAGCTTGGCGATATTTATGTGAATGACGCCTTTGGTACAGCACATCGTGCGCACGCTTCCACAGCGGTTATAGCACAATTTTTCCCAACCGCTAAATGTTTCGGTTACCTGATGGCTGCAGAACTGCAGAATGCGGAAAAAGTATTAAACGGCGCTGCAAAACCTTTCACTGCCATTATGGGGGGATCGAAAGTTTCTGACAAGATAGAGCTGATTGAAAGGTTGCTGGATAAGGTGGATAACCTGATCATCGGCGGAGGTATGGCTTATACCTTTGCCAAAGCTGATGGCGGCGCTATAGGTAAATCATTGGTTGAGGCAGATAAACTCGACCTCGCCCTTAGTCTTGTTGAAAAGGCAAAACAAAAAGGTGTAAATTTATTGTTGCCGGTAGATAACGTTATTGCCGATAAATTTGCCAACGACGCGAATACGGACGTTGCTAAAACCGGGGAGATCCCTGATGCCTGGGAAGGCCTGGATATCGGCCCCGAGACGGTTAAATTATTCAGTAAGGTTATCGAGGAATCAAAAACCATACTATGGAACGGACCAATGGGTGTTTTTGAAATGGACACCTTTATGGTAGGCACCAAAGCTATTGCAGACGCCGTAGCCAAGGCGACTGACAATGGAGCATTCTCACTGATAGGTGGGGGCGACTCTGCGGCTGCTGTGGCAAAATTCGGTATGACTGACGAAGTAAGCTACGTTTCAACAGGCGGCGGCGCCTTGCTTGAATATATGGAAGGTAAGGAATTACCGGGTGTGAAGGCAATTAATGAATAACCAGTAATGTGCGATTTTTTGATATGCCGATGTGCAGGTAGAAAATTACAGGTTTTGTAAGCCAAGCATTTATATCAATCTGCACGTTTTCTTATCCGCACATCAAATAAGCAACGATTTTATGAAGACAACCCTGGCGGTTGTCTTTTTTATTTTATTACGTACTTTTAGCTGTTATAACTGACTTAAAATGAAGAAAATTATACTGCACGCTTTTTGCTTCCTGCTTTGCTCTTTTACCTTAACGGCGCAGCCCCGCGGCGAGAACTCCAATGCCGCCTATGTAAAAGAAAACTACACCAAGTATGAATACAAAATACCAATGCGTGATGGCAAAAAGCTGTTCACTGCGGTATATGTGCCAAAAGATCAATCAAAAAAATACCCATTTATGATGGACCGTACCCCGTACAGCGTAGGTCCTTATGGTGCAGATAAATATAAAGGCAGTTTAGGGCCGTCGCCTGCATTTTTGCATGACGGTTTTATTTTTGTTTACCAGGATGTGCGCGGCCGTTTTATGAGCGAAGGCATATTTGAAGAAATGATGCCGGAGAAGGAAGTGCATAAAACTAATAATGACGTTGACGAAGGTACTGATACCTATGATACCATTGACTGGCTGCTGAAGAACATTCCTGATAATAATGGCAAAGTAGGTGTATGGGGCATATCGTATCCTGGCTTTTATACCACCGCTGCTTTATTAAGCCGCCATCCGGCGCTGGTAGCCGCGTCGCCACAGGCGCCGATGTCGGATTTATGGCGCGATGACGGCTGGCATAACGGCGCATTCTTTTTGGTAGCTAACTTTGGCTTTTATCCCGGCTTTACCAACAGGCAGGATGATAAACCAACTCAGCGCCGCGGCGGGCGTTTTAACCCCGGGACTAACGACGGTTATGACTTTTTTCTGAAAATGGGTCCGGTGAAAAACACCAATGATAAATATTATAAGGATACTATCCGGCTGTGGAACGAAATCCTGGATCACCCGGATTATGATCAGCACTGGAAAGACCGCAACGTTTTATATCATCTGCACGACATTAAGACCGCAGTTTTGGTAACCGGCGGCTGGTATGATGCCGAGGACTTATATGGCGCTATTAATACCTATAAAACCCTGGTTAAGAAAAACCCGAAAACACCGGTGTACTTTACCATGGGGCCATGGGTACATGGCGGCTGGGCCGGCGGCGCCGGCGACCACCTGGGCGATGTTGATTTCGGCGGCCCTACTGGTCCGCACTACCGCGATGATATAGAGTTTAAGTTCTTCAGCCATTATTTAAAAGGTACTGACATGAATATTGCTCCTGTTAATACATTTGAAACGGGCGTAAACAAATGGAAGGAATATAAAACATGGCCTCCGGCAGACGCGCTGGAAAAACAATTGTACCTGTTACCCGGCGGAAAATTATCATTTACTGCTCCAACCGGCGGCAAGGACAGCTATGATGAATATGTATCAAATCCTGATAACCCCGTGCCATTTCTAGATCATAAAAGCATGGACATGGACCGGGACTATATGACCGCTGACCAACGCTTTTTGGCCGGCCGCAAAGACGTACTAAGCTATACTTCGGATATTTTGACTGACGATGTGACCATTGCGGGAAACATTTGGGCAAACCTAAAAGTATCAACTACAGGCACTGATGCTGATTTCGTGGTGAAAGTACTTGACGTTTACCCTGATACAGCTTCGAACAATAAATTTACCCGCAAGGAGGTAAAGATGGCCGGTTACGAGCAAATGGTGCGCAGCGAGCCTATACGCGGTAAATACCGTAATGCCTTTGATAAACCAGAACCATTTACACCCGGAAAAGTAACGCCGGTAAATTGGGAATTGCAGGACGTGCTTCATACCTTTAAAAAAGGCCACCGGATAATGGTGCAGGTACAAAGCACCTGGTTTCCGTTGATTGACCGTAACCCGCAAACCTTTGTTGATATAATGAAATGCGATACGCCTGCATTTAAAAAAGCGACGCACAGGATTTATACTTCAAAGGCTAATCCAAGCTTCTTAAAGGTGAGGGTGATTAATTAGGCCTCAATTAGATGCCCTTTTGATTGTCAGTATTTTGAATGGGTTGTAAGTCAAAGCAGTTAATATTCAAATATTATGGTGTTCGTGGAATTTCGCATGTAAAAACTGGACGTAACCCCCGGGATTGAATAATACAAACATGCTAATGATCAATCGTTTAAAAATAACAAAAACAAAACAGCTGACAATCAATGCTTTATGTATATTCGGGGTGTTCCGTGCAGAAAAACCGAACACGAGCGTGAAGAATAAGCTTGTATTTTTGTGTCAATCAAACGTTTCGAATCAAATTAAAACTTTATCTTAACTGCCGCGTTTCCGTTTGAAATTATGAAAAAGCTGGTTGGCCGCCATACATTCCTTTTAGCGTTTATTGTATTGTTGCTTAAATTTTCTGCGGTAAATGCGCAGCATCCCGACACGGTTAAAACCGGGATTTACATCACTAGCATCCACGACATCAACTTTAAAGACAAGGAATACAACATCACCCTTTGGCTTTGGCTGAAATACAAAAAGAAAGATTTCGATTTTGTGCATAACCTGGAAGTGCCGCAGGCTAAATCGGTTACCACCTCCTTCTCCACCATCGACTCGTCAAATAACCGTATATACCTGTTGATGAAGCTTCAATGCGTGATGAAGGATTCATGGGCGGTGAATAATTTTCCTTTTGACAAGCAGAAGCTTCGTTTTTCAATAGAGAACTCTCAATATGATTCAAAATCGCTTGTATTTGCCGCAGATACCCTTGGCAAGCATTTCGACCCGCGCTTTACGTTGCGCGGCTGGAATATTGATTCGCTTGATATAACTACCGGAATTAAGAAATACGAGACGGCTTTTGGCGACGACAGCCAGCCCAAACCGCATACCGAATACAGCAATTTCAGGGTGCGTGTTCAGATTGACAGGGACGCGATGGGCCTTTTCTGGAAAATGTTTCTTGGTATGTATGTGGCCTTCCTGATCGCCTATATGTGCTTTTACATTCATGCCGACAGCATTGATTCGCGTTTCGGTCTGAGTGTGGGCGCCTTATTTGCCGTAATTGGTAATAAATATATTGTCGATTCCTCGTTGCCCGAGTCGTCTACCTTCACTTTGGTAGATATGCTGCATGGCATTACCCTGATCTTTATTCTTACGGTTATAGCCTGCACGTCTTGGTCACTTAGATTGGTAAAACAGGACAAAACAATCCAGGCAAAAAGGTTCGATTTTATCAGCTCACAAATTTTACTCGGCTGTTATTTAATACTGAATGCCTGGTTTATTTTTGAGGCGACCCGTTTTACTGTCAAATGAAAAAATAATTCCCGGAAGCTAACATCCTGGGCCGGCGCAGTTAAAGAATTAAAGGAATTGCTGATAATTCTGCAGCCTTTAACACAATGTAACTTTCAGCATTGATCTTGGTGATGAATTAAGCGGAAAAATCGCCTGGCATATTACGTCAATCTGAAATTGTTATATTCCGGTTCCCTTCCCTCTATTAAATCTCAAACTTGGTCAGACTTACAAATTGAGCAACCCGCTCAGAGATTTCCTCCTGCGTAAGGTTGATCAGTTTTTCAGTGCCGAATTTCTCGACACAAAAAGAAGCCAGTGCCGAGCCAAAAATGAGCGCATTTTTCATGTTATCGAAGCTTACAGCACCAGCCTTTGCCATGTATCCGATAAATCCGCCTGCAAACGTATCACCCGCGCCGGTTGGGTCGAATACTTCCTCCAGCGGCAGAGCAGGGGCGGCAAACATTTTTCCTTCACCAAACAGCAGCGCGCCATGCTCTCCTTTTTTAATGATGAGGTATTTAGGGCCCATAGACAAGATTTTATTTGCTGCCTTAGCCAATGAATATTCGCCTGAAAGCTGACGCGCCTCTTCGTCGTTGATAGTGAGCACATCGATCATTTTGATGGTGTCCAGCAAATCATCAAGTGCGATATTCATCCAAAAGTTCATGGTGTCCATAACCACCAGCCTGGGGCGTTTGATAAGGCGTTTGATAACGGTTTGCTGCACCTGCGGAGTGAGGTTGCCCAACATCAGATATTCGCAGTCCTGGTAGCTGTCTGGAATGATAGGATCAAAATCAGCCAGTACATTCAGCTCCGTTACCAGTGTATCGCGGCTGTTCATATCGTTATGGTATTTGCCGCTCCAAAAAAACGACTTTTCACCGGCCTTTACCTGCAGCCCTTCGGTGTCGATTCGATGTTTAGAAAATTCGTTAATAAAAGTTTGCGGAAAATCGTCGCCCACCACGGCAACAATCCTGGTTTTATCATAAAAATACGAAGCGGCAAGGCTTGCAAATGTGGCAGCGCCGCCAACAATTTTATCTGTTTTGCCAAAAGGCGTTTCAATAGCATCAAATGCAACCGTCCCGATAACCAGTAAACTCATGTAGTATTATTTAAAATTTGAGCGACCTAAGTATAAAAAAAATTCCGCAAATCGAGTAGAGGGCGAAACTTTTATTCGTTTCACCGCTCTCTCACACCACCGTACGTACGGTTCCGTATACGGCGG
>NZ_JAUMKC010000027.1 GCF_030519355.1 Mucilaginibacter sp. L3T2-6 | reverse complement strand
ACCGCCGTATACGGAACCGTACGTACGGTGGTGTGAGAGAGCGGTGAAACGAATAAAAGTTTCGCCCTCTACTCGATATCAATGATATCAGGCAAGAGGACCCGGGACCATTGCCTCAAAACTCTTACAAATACCCTTGTTTTTTCAAAAAAGCAACCCAAATATCGTAAGCAGGCGGTTTAAGATGCAGCCCTTCGTAGCTGTATTGGGCATCAAGGCGCTTGTCCTTATCCAGGAACAGCGGGAATATGTTTACAAACGTGTACCCGGCAGCCAGGGCATTAGCTCTCAATAGTTTATTAACCGCTAATACGTGTTCTTCCTTATCATAATGCTGCGGAAAATTCGGCATGGCAGGGTTAAGCGGCAGTACGCTTTGTATGTAAATTTTCGTCTGCGGACAGGTGGCGCGCACTTGTTTTACAATCTTCATCATATTATCGGCTATAACCGCATCAGGAATATCCTTACCGATGTCATTAATACCGCAAAGTATGAAGAGTTTGGATGGCTGCCTGTCGGTAACATCTTTTAAACGTCTTAAAATTCCATAGGTAATATCGCCGCCAATACCCCGGTTAATAACGGTAGTGTCATTCAGCACTTTCTTCCAGTCACCCATTTCGGTGATGCTGTTACCCAGGAACATGATATGACCGGTTGTAATCGGTTCCTTTTGAAATTGCGCAAGCCTTTGGGTGGTATGCTCCGGAATGAAAGGGATGGTATCATATACCCGCTGGTTAGTTACCGGTCTTTGGGCCTGTACTGCTAAGGGAAGCAAAAATAGGGCGTAAAGCAAACGTTTCATCGATTGTTAATTGGTGTTATACAAACATAACAATCTGCCCGTCAAATAAAAAAGCATCCTTGCAGGTTAATGCAGGGATGCTTTTTTATCAAGCTTAGATAACTATGCCAATTTCTTTGTCTCTGCTTTTATTTTATCAGCTGTGGCAGTACTCACTTGTACCAATGGCAGGCGAACGGTATCTTCACAAATACCCAATTCCTTCAAAGCTGTCTTTACACCGGCCGGGCTGCCTTCGGCAAACATCAGGCGGGTGAATTCTATCAATTCCAGATGTGTTTTTGCAGCTGTTTTAAAGTTGCCCGCCAAACTTTCCCTGATGTAACCCGATACTTTTTGAGGCAGTGCATTTCCAACCACAGAAATCACACCGGCGCCGCCCATGGCAATCATTTGCAGGCTGATCGGATCATCACCCGAGATTAGCAAAAAGTCTTCTGGCTTATCGCGCATGATCTGGTTCATCTGGTCAAAATTGCCTGATGCCTCTTTTATTCCGATGATGTTTTTAAAGTCGCGCGCCAGCCTTACTGTTGTTTCTGCTGCCACGTTGCTGCCGGTACGGCTGGGTACGTTATACAGGATAATTGGAAGCGGCGCTACTGCGGCAATGGCTTTGTAATGCTGGTAAATGCCTTCCTGCGTAGGTTTATTGTAATTCGGGCTTGCCGATAAAATGGCATCGTAGCCTGCAACATTAAAATTCTTAATATCTTCAACAAGCTCTGCGGTATTGTTGCCGCCTAAGCCGGCGACCAAACCAACACGGCCGGCAACTGTTTTTGAAGTAAATTCCCAAACCTGTTTTCGTTCACCGGCGTTAAGGGTGGCGCTTTCACCGGTAGTGCCCAATGAAACGATGTATTCCACGCCTCCGTCAATAATGTGGTTGATGACCCTCCCCAGGGCGTCGTAATCAACCTGACCGTTTGTCTGAAAGGGAGTAATGATTGCTACCCCTGTTCCGTAAAATCTATTCATAACAGTTTTAAAAGCTGCTAAGATAGGAATAGTTCATGGTTCATAGTTCATGGTGCGCTGAAAAAGGTTTTGTCGATGATGGCGGGGAACAGTAAGACCGAAAAAACAATGCCCAATCTCACATCAGTTGTAAAAGATACCCTGCGATTGAGCCGCCCAAAACTATGTAGGCATTGTTGATCTGCCTGAACCTGAATAGCAGCCCTATGCTTACTATAGCTATCAGGATAGCACGCCAGTTGGCCAGGCTATCTTTACCCAGTTGGTAACAAATCACAACGATCAACGCTATTGATGCAACATTGACTGCATTTAAAAATGCCGCAAATATTTTTGAGCCTCTCATTTTTTTAACCAGAGGGTTAAGCAATGCTACAAAAACGAAGGAGGGAAGAAAAATACCTATGGTTGATACAATAGCGCCATTCAGGCCATTTACCTGGTACCCGATAAAGGTGACGGACGAGAACACCGGTCCCGGCGTAAATTGGCCCACCGCTATGGCATCCACCAATTGCTGGCGCGAAATGATGCCTGGCATTACGAGTTCGGAATCTAAAAAGGCGAATAAAACGTATCCGCTGCCATAAAGTATTGCACCGATCTTTAAAAAAGAAAGGAACAAACCTGTGTTAACACGGCTGAATAAACCGTTGTCCGCCATTGAAAAGAGCGGCGGGAAAATGGTGAGCGCGTTTAACTTTTTTTGCCGGGCAGCCGTAAGCCCTGCGTAAACAATACCCGCGCCAAATAAAACCAATATTTCAGAATATCCGAGCAGGCTGATCAATAATGCTAAAGCGCCGGTAATACCCAAGCCGATGGTTTTAAGGGACTTTTTTGCCAGCGGATATATTGCAGCCAGGATGACAGAAATAATAGCAGGCTTTATGCCATATACAAAGGGTTGTACTTGTGGCAGGGTACCGTAGTTTTTATAAAGCCAGGCAAGGCAGCCGGTTATAAAAACCGCGGGCAAAATAAAACAAAGACCGGCGGTAATAAGTCCTTTCCACCCGGCGCGTTCATGCCCTATATGGATGGCCATTTCGGTACTGTTAGGGCCCGGGATAAGATTTGTAGCGCCAATCAGGTCGAGGAAATGCTGTTCGGTAAGCCATTGCCTTTTTACCACAACTTCCTGCCGCATCATGGCAATGTGCGCCGCCGGACCACCGAAGGCCGTAGTGCCTAATTTTAGAAAGATTGCGGCAAGTTCTTTAAGCGGGCCCTTTTTCATGCGCCACAAATATAAAGCCCCGCAATTTTATAACCGCTTGTTTGATGTTTATTTTATGTTAGCCCGCTATTACACATTTGGCGTGAACAGGTTCAAATCGTAAATATTTAAACCCTTTTCAATTTCTGTAACCTTATCCACAGCCATATCAAAACCATCGCCGCCAAATTGCTCTTTTTCCTTCTTTTCAAAATCTTCTCCCAATGAATCATACTCATGTTTCGAGATTATTTTATGGAGTGCAGGAAATAGTACCGTATCTTCACGCGCTTCATGCGGGCTGTACATGCGTACAAAAGCCTGCATATCCTGGGCCATTGCTTTTTTGTCGTCTGAAGTCAGATTTGTTTTTTTTGCGTTTGTAATGATGCGCCCGGTTAAAATCCTCCCTTTTTGATGCTGTATCCTGAGTGTTTTGGTAAGATCGGCCAGTTGCCCTGCTTTTTCAAAACGAGGGAACAGGTGGTCTTCTTCCAGCTTTTCATGGTAATCTTCCACAAAAGTTTTAATGAGGGTTGCCGCCTGGCCGACTAATGAAAGGTTTAAGTCTTTTCCCGTTGTCAGCCGGCTTGACGCCTCGTCATAAATCAATAATATCCTTTTTAAAACGCCATGTTCGCGCATCAGGTCCTCATTGGTAGTTACATCTTCATCGCCGCCTTTTTCCCCGCCGCAAGAACCAAGAAATCCCGTGACGCCGATGCCGGACGCAATGAGCAGACCTGTTTTGGTTAAAAAGTTTCTGCGGTTTTCGAAATTACGGCCGCCCTCGGCAGGAATGATCTCTTGAGTTTTCATCGGGGTATTATTAAATTATCGGATAATAGCTTAACACTGCATCTCAGCAAGTGTTCTTGAAATCTGTAAATTAAGTATTTAACAGCGACAGACTCTCTTCGGCAATTAAACCACTTTTGCAAAAACCCAGCAAATGCGGCCCGTCCAGTTTACCATAAAGCTCAAAAAGATCCCGGTCGCTGCCGGTTTTGCGTATTACCACTTCGTCTTTGCTAAGGCGACTGATTACAGCCCCATACTTTTGCAGTACTGACCAAAACAGCGATTCATCAATAGCTCTTGAAAGCCGGAAAAACCCAACCTTATCCAGGTTGGCTTCTCCCGCCAGGTAACCAGCAGCACGATAAACTTCCACAATTTTCTGCAGCCTGGCCAGCAGTAACGGCAGTTCGTTAACCGGCAGGACGGCTTCCACGGTAATCATCACGAGCTCGTTAATGTCTGTACGCGATACATTCAGGCTGCTCACCTCATAGCTGCGCTTGTTAAAAAGTACGAGAATCTGCCCCAGCAACCCTTTTTTGTCTTCGGAGCAAATGGCGATAACGCATCGTTCGCTGGTGGTTTTTGGTGTTTTCATGATCAAAATCAGTTTAAAAAAAAAGCCCTCCGTTGCGGGAGGGCTTCATGTTATGGTTTTTAAATTTTACATACAGTCAGGCAACTCCCGGCGGGCAGGCTATGACAATAATAATCACCAAAAGGTTAACCAGGCCGCATAGTGCGGTTAGCTGTTTAATGCCAATTATTGATTTTATTGCGCTCATGAGAGTTTGGTGCAATATAATAATTTTAGTTAACAATTGGTGGCTGACAGAAAGTAATTTGTGTCAAAGGTAAATCGCAGATAACAGTCTGTAATCCTCAAGCACTTACTGCTGCGGCCGCTAAAAGTTCAGCCCAATCCTAACCGCTGAATTAGTGTTGCTGCCGCTGTTGAACGATTTGCCATACATGAGTCTGAATCCAAGGTATTGTACGCCGATGCCAAGCTCGGTATAGTTTTTCAGAGCAGGGGTGGAGAGGTAATTAACATCCAGAATTTCCTGCAGCTTGAGCTTACGTATCAACGGGATCTTGTTAAGGATAAAACCTGAGAAGTTTTGTTCAAAATGTCCTTCAAGATATTCGGTATTTGTACTGTAGGTATAATAATTCAGCAATAAGAAACTGTTGATACCGGTTTGTGCAAACAGCACCTGGTTACCCGAAAACTGTTTGAAATCAGGATAAAACAAACTGTTGTTATTCAAAAACTTACCCGCGCCGATAAAGAATGACGTTTGCCCAAGTACGCCTGCACTGATGTTTGATTTACTGATATCGGCCGTAACCAGGTCGTAATTTACATCGGAGCCGAAAATGTTTTTAATTCCTTTAGTATAGGTAAGTCCGATTGCCGGGTATTTGGATGGCAGGTACCGGCGTCCTGTCGGATAGGTTTCATACCTGTTGCTGAAGTCGTAACTCGTACGTACAGAAACCTTTAACGACTGATTTTGGGCGAACAGGGGTATATCCTGACCGGGCAAATAAGGATTATTCGACGTGAAATCATGATTGCCAGGCTTAAAGAAGCTGTAGCCTGACGAATTGGTGAGCGCCGTTCTATCAGCCCATTCCACATAGGCATTGGCCAGCCAACCGCCGGTTATTCTCCTGCCCGCCGAAAATGAGACGTATTGCTTTTGATATAGTTTTTCAAAATTCTGGCGCTCAAACAAACTGTAAAGTGTGTTCACTAAAGGCGAAACAGGTGCATGATTGTTTAAGTCTGCAATTTCCGAACCGGCGTTAAATCCAAGATTATATGGGCCGGCGGGGACAGCAAGGTAAATGGCGCCGGTAAATTTCTTGTCCGAAAAACCATAGCCTGCCCGCGCTCCGGCTGTAAAGTAACGGTTAGCCGAGCTATCGGTCAGTTTGCTGAAAGACGCACCATAATTTAAATTAAATCCCTGTACGGTGTTAAACCTGATAGAAGGTATTATGGCATCTAAATTATAATATTCGTGATCGTAGCGGTTTCTGTGATGATAGCTATCATAAGTTAATTTAAGCAGGCTGAATTTATTATTCTCTTTGTCCAGTGAATCCAGGTAAGGCTTCGACTCCCGCTTTCGGGCGAGCACGGCTTTTTTCTCATAGTCGGTTTTTTCCTCATCTGTTAATGGTACCGGGCGCTCATTGGCCCAGTAGATGGAATCTTTTTTATTGCTGCCTTTGGTAATGCGCAGCACCTCCGCAAAATCTTTTTTACTTGTTTTTGGGTTGATATCATAATCCTTATAAACAGCGATAAAATAACCGCCCACCTTAAAGCTCAGCAATCCCGCAGTAAAATCAAACCGGACTGACGAAGGCATCCACACCTCTTTGTTCACCGGGAAAAATTGCTCCTTCAGTTTCAGGGTGTCAACAAAGTTTATGTTTTGTTTTTTGGTAATGAAAAGGTCGAGGCTATAAATACGCCAGCTGTCCTCCAGGATGTAGATATATCCCTGGAAGCAGGCATCGTAACCACGCTTAGGCGTTACTTTGATTTTGTTGACAGTTTCGCCGTTCTCTGTGGTGAAACCTATGTACCGGTAATTGTAGTAAAACAAGGCATTGTCTGCAATGGGGGACACGAGCGGGCGCAGACTTAGTCCGTTCCAGGTTTGTATATTCTCATAAAAATTTACACGGATATCTGATGCCCTGTTAAAACTGAAGGCCTGGTTGCTGCCTGATACTTTGGAGGATATCAGCTCTTCATGTGTTTTATCCGGCCGCATAAAGCTAAATTTTGATTCCGACTCCGATAGATAAACTATGCCGCGGCGATTGGAATCGAGGCCTATTTCACGGGTGGCCTTTTGCACGTCGAAACCTAAAAACTTTTTTGGCGCCGCCAGCAGCTTTTGCAAGCCTTTTATGTAAACTTCACAATTGTAGGCATCAACTTCGTTCAGATGTTTTTTCCGGTTTTTAATAGCTTTCCTTATAATGGCGTAAGCAGGGTCTTCCCCGCCGGATTTCACGGTAACATCGTTCAATTGGTAAGCTTCCATCTGCAGCACAATATCTGCTGTGGTGTTTTTATTTAATTCAACCACATGGCTTTGCTGCCGATAACCGACCGCCTTGTATTGTATATCATACGCACCCGGTGTTAGCTGCAAAGTGTATTCACCTTCGCTGTTTGCCGAAGTGCCTTTGGTGGTATTTTTTATGTAGACACTGGCAAAGGGAACCGGCTTGTTTTGCTGATCGGTTATTTTTCCGCTGATAGTGACCGTTTGTGAAAAAGCGCTGAAACTCGCTGCAATAAACAGGATAAATGGTAAGGTAAATTTCATCGACCGGGTTTTATGCGAAGGTCAAACTATTTAGTTTAACCGGTAAGGGCATTTTTGTTAATTATTGTTAAAGGTTTGATGACGAAGCTCTGCCGGTGTTACACAAAAAAATGAAAACAAAAGACCGATAAAATAAGAAGAAATAATAGTGCGTGGAATGTAACTGTGATGATGTGATATTGCCTGGATATTAAAATATATGACTCTTAAAAATAAAAGCCTCCTCACACTCGCTGTTTGGAGGCTTTAACCTAAACCTTATCACAATAGGTGGGCAGGATGCCCACCGTATGAAGCCACTAAGATAGCGGATTATGTAATATGTCTGAAATTTTTTGTATTAAATCGTACAACTTATGACATAAATATAATAATATATTAATTGAATAACTTTAAGTTAAATTTACCTAAAATTTACGTCGGTTATTCAAGCATTTTGAACAATTCTTCGTCGCTTATTATGGGGATATTGAGCTTTTGGGCCTTCTCTAATTTTGAGGGCCCCATGTTATCGCCGGCTACTACAAAATTTAACTTGGCCGATATACTGCTTAATATTTTTCCGCCGTTCTGTTCAATAATATCTTTCAGCTCATCGCGTGATTTTTCGAATGTGCCGGAAATGATAAAGGTCTGTCCGCTTAGTTTCTCACTGGCTAGTTTTACTTCCTTTTCTACTGTAACAAATTGAAGCCCCTGTGCTTTTAATTTCGCAATTTCCTCTTTATGTTTTTCATCGCTGAAATATTCTAAAATGCTCAGGGCGATACGTTCGCCAATTTCTTCTGCGGCAATCAGCTCATCAAAACTGGCTGATGCCAGGCTATCGACGTTTTTAAAATGCACAGCCAGCTTTCGGGCAACGGTTTCGCCAACGTACCTGATGCCGAGGCCAAACAGCACTTTTTCAAAAGGCATTTCTTTTGATTTTTCGATACCATCCAGCATGTTGTTGATGGACTTTTCGCCGAAGCGCTCCATCTTTTTCAAATCTTCAGCGTGATTTTTTAATTCATAAATATCACTGATGCGGCTGATGAACTTATGCTGATAAAGGGTCTCGATCGTTTCATCACCTAATCCATCGATATTCATTGCCCTGCGACTGATGAAATGCTGCATTTTACCCACTATCTGCGGACGGCAACCTTCATCGTTCGGGCAATAGGACGCAGCCTCTCCTTCTTTCCGGATAAGCTGTGTGCCGCAAACAGGGCAATGAGTTACATACTTTACAGGCTTTGCACCCGGGCTGCGTTTATCCAGGTTAACGGCAATAATTTTAGGAATGATCTCGCCGCCTTTTTCAACAAAAACCCAGTCATGCTCATGCAGCATCAGCCGCTTTTCAATTTCATCGGCATTGTGCAGGGTTGCGCGTTTTACCGTCGTGCCGGCAAGCAATACCGGTTTCAAGTTAGCAACCGGCGTAACCGCCCCGGTACGGCCAACCTGGTAGGTAACTGCCAGCAGCTCGGTCTGCACCTGTTCGGCTTTATACTTATAAGCGATAGCCCAGCGCGGCGATTTGGCCGTAAATCCCAGTTCCTGCTGCTGTGCGTAGCTGTTTACTTTTATAACAATACCGTCGATGTCATAGCTTAAATCGAAACGGGCTTTATCCCAGTGACTGATAAAGGCAAACACATCATCAATAGTGCTGCAAAGGCGGCTTTGATCATTTACCTGGAATCCCCAGCTTTTCACGGCCTCCAGGCTTTCCCAGTGAGTTTTAAATATTTGTCTTTCGGTATACAGGAAATACAGGAAGCAATCCAGCGGGCGTCTTGCAACTTCAGAAGAATCCTGCATTTTTATAGTACCTGATGCAAAGTTACGGGGGTTGGCATAAGGTACTTCGCCGGCGTCTATCCGCTCATTATTTAATCGCTCAAAAGCTTTAAGATGCATAAAAACCTCGCCTCGTATCTCGAATTCCGCCGGGTAATTACCCGACCTGAGTTTTTTAGGAATGGTGTGGATAGTGCGCACGTTGGTAGTTACATCGTCGCCCTGAACACCATCGCCGCGGGTAACGGCTCTAACCAAAAGCCCATTCTCATAAGTAAGACTCATTGACAGGCCGTCAAATTTTAGCTCGCACACATATTCAAAGTTATCGCCAATAGCCTTACGGATACGCTGGTCAAAATCAAGCAACTCCTGCTCGTTGTAAGTATTTCCCAGCGACAGCATCGGCCAGCGGTGGCGTACGGTTACAAAGTCTTTGGTGATGTCTCCTCCAACCTTTTGTGTTGGCGAATCTGGATCGGCAAACTCCGGGAACTGCTTTTCGAGCGCACTCAGCTCTTCCAGTTTTTTATCGAAATCAAAATCGGCAATAGTGGGCATCGCCAGCACATAATAATTATAATTATGCTGCTTTAATTCGGCGGTAAGCGATTCAATTTTGTTTTTTGCTTCTATTGGTGACATAAAAGCGAAGATAAGTCTTGATTTCGGAAATCGGAATTTGGATTTCTGAATTTGTTGTCCAGACCTAGCTTAAAAGGCCTGTGTTTAACCTTAGCATTGGACCTTCGTGTGCTCCGCATCTTTTGCATATTTTCGGTTTAAACTATCCGGCATAAATATCCAGCCTGGTTTAATATCTGTTTAAACCCTTTGCCTCAAACTTTGTCATAATACCAAACAGATTAAAAACAACTTATGAAAAAGTACGGTAAAATATTAATGCTGGCATCAGCCATATCATTATTTGCTGTAGCGAGCAGCGAAGCACAAATAGTAGTAAGAGCACGTTTAGGCCGCCCGCATACGGTAGTAGTGGCCCGCCCGGTTCGCCCCACTCCGCGTCACGTATGGGTGTCTGAAGAATGGGTACCAAGCGGTGGTACTTACGTTTACAGGCAAGGCTATTGGGCAGAACCACCGCGTCCGCGCGCTGTTTGGGTGCCCGGCCGCTGGAGGCATCACCACCATGGCTATATTTGGGTAGGCGGATATTGGAGATAAACCCCATTGTAAATGAATGCATAGAAAGCCTGGATCTGCAGATCCGGGCTGTTTTTTCTTATATCCTCTTGTATGAAATACTTGTATCACCCGCAACGCTTTTTAGAGAAACTCATGGTTTTTTAATAAAATTGAGTCTTAATTCCCTGAGATAGTTATATCCGTGTTAAATGATACAGGTATGCTCATGCCGCCCGGTACATTAGGGTTATCCTGTATCTGCATATCCCCAACCATTAACTGGGTGGTCCTGACAGTTGATACCCATCCGGTTGTTCTATCAAGCCGCACATCGGATATTAAAGATCCGTTTAGGTTATACTTAACCGGCATGCCGTTAATGTGCACCACACCGGCGTTTTTATCCGTTGATATCGTCCCTTCGCCGTGTACAAGATAAAGGTTCTTGACAATATCCGTAAGCTGGTAATTGATGCTTAGTGTCATCTTTGAGGGACTTTGCCGTTTGATGTCAATTTTCCATTTGTCGTCCCTGTTCACCATCCCGGCCGGGAAAACAGAAATGCCTGTTTCTATATAACCTTTTAGTGTTTCCGGCTCAAAATATTGTTCCAGCAGCGCTTTTACCTGTGCCTGTTTTGTCGTGTCAAGCTGGGTTACGCTGTTCATTGCCTCCTGTATCAATTTGTCAGCATTTGAGACTGATTTTACCTTGCCGCTGCTGGTTATTTCTATCTGCACGGGCTTATTTATTACTGCGGCAAACACCATTGATGGCTTGTCCGTCGGATCGTTTCGTTTTGAATCGAAGTCTATAAAGCCCCCGGCTTGTTCTATTTTGGTGGACAAGGACTGGTAGCTTGCGTCCATGGTATAAACTGAGTCTTTAATCCCGTTTACCGTGAAACTCATCTTCCAGTTCAGTATGATACTTACCTTGCCCTGTTGCCCTCCAATGGATTGGGTAATGGCTGAATTTGAATTGGCTATTAGGTAGTATGTATGGTTTTTCTCAAGGTGTAAAGCCGGTTTAATTTTTTGAGCACTGCAGCAGCAGGCGGCGCCGATAAACACCAGGGATAATATAACAGCTTTCATAGCTTATATTTGTTTATCGCTAAGATAGTAATGTTATTTAAGCGAACAGAAAAGGAGACGCGGAGAAAGCAAGGCGGAAGAGGCTATAAACAGCAATAGCCGGTCTCTCAACTCCGGCTATTGCTGAATTAGCATTATCATTAAATTTTCACTCGGCTTTTTTTACGGAACCGGGTAAGCTAAGGTTTCAAAAAAAAATAAAAAAAACTCCCGCCAAACTGGCGGGAGTTACTATGGCATGTTGCCACCAAATAAAAATATAATAAACTATACTATTAATTAATACAGCGTTTTATTTTTTATCATGGTGATACTTGTTTTGATGATAAAAAACACCGGTATCGCCTGTATGGCTATTCCGATAATTGCAAGCGTACTCATGATATTTAATTAATTGGAAGTGAGTGGAAAAAGTACAATAATTTAACATTTTTATAATGCAAAAATTGTACCCATTTCTAAAAATACGCCCCTACTTTAACAGTGCAATTTTTTATTTTTTTATAAGGCAGGTAAAGTGAAAAAGTGGGGTATGATTGTAGATGAATTTACTCATTTTGGGTAAATTTATTCCATTTGATAATTGGATAAAATCGTGCCGTTTTATTCGGTTATTAACATTTGTTTGTAAAAACGACCCATCTGGCTATTTATGTACCGCTGTGCACTGTATCATATATCAATTGTCAAGTAAGCAAACTTTAACTCAAAGGAATTATTTATGAATCGTTTGCAATTGCTGTACCACTGTTTATGAACCGGTGCCGGATAGTTATTTTATACGGGATTGCCCAATGCCATAAGTTAAGCAGTAAGACCTCATCAGGGTCAAATATCGGTAGAAAACGGCGCTGCTCTCCATTCCGCGCCGTAGTACGAAACACCGCACATAGGTGTCAGCGGGCCAGGTTGCGAACCTATGGCACGCTGCCATACCCTTTATTATTTCTACCAGTATTTTGCACCTGCGGCGTATTTTTGGCTTAATTTAATGACGTTGGGATTGCTGCGGGTTTTCTATTTTTTGCTATTTACCTGTATTATTATCAGCCGGTTTTGTTAGCATGGCATCCTTGATCAGCTTAACCGGCGCACTGCCATAGCTCAAAAACTTTTCGTTAAATTCTTTCAATTTATATTTATCACCAGCCTTCTTTTTCCAGTCGTTGCGTAAATTCATTATTTCCTTGTAGCCGGTATAATAGCTATCCAGCTGTACGCTGCTTACGGTTACGCGCTGCCATTTACCCTCAGCTTCAGCCTGTTGCTGAAAAGCTTCGTGGGTTAAGAGCTTTAGCGCGTCCTGTTGTGTCATGTTTTGGGTATGTACGGCATAATCCAGAATAGCATTACAAACCGAGCGCAGGTGCCATTTGTACCACATCAGGCGCATCTCAGGGTCGTCGCCGCCAAAACCATTGTCGAGCATCATCTCTTCACTATACACCGCCCACCCTTCAACCATGGCGCCATTTCCGAAAATAGATTTAATTAAACCCGGCGTTTTGTTGGCATACAATAGCTGCACGTAATGCCCCGGTATCGCTTCATGAATGCATAGTATCTGTAAAGTGTAGTTATTATACTCGCGCATGTAGCTTTCCGCGCGTGTTGCCGGCCAACCCGACAAACTGCCCACATTAAAGTATGAGTTGCCGCCTTTATCGTATGGCCCGGGCGAACTCATGGAGGCGCCCGCCACACCCGACATATATCCCGGTTCCCGGCGCACAATCAGCGGCTTTGAAGGGTCAAGCGTCACCAGATCTTTTGTTTTAACGAAGGCAGTTAGCTTAGGAATTTCTTTTTCAATTGCGGATTGGAAATCAGCCGGTTCTGCATGTTTTGCTGAAAGCGTATCAATTACTTTTGAAATCAATTCGAGGGAGTCAGCAGGCACAGGCGCATTGCCAAAGTATTTCGGCCACAGCTTTTTACTTATTTTCGCCATTTCGCGGTGAAGGTACTTTTTGCGCTCAACTGCCGAGTTGTAAATTTGCTGTGCGGTAAAATCTGACTGTATTTCGTATTTAAACTTCGCTTCGTATAGTTCCTTGCCCAGCCTGAAACTATGTGGCTTGTCGTTTTTCAGCGCTTTCAGCCATTCTGCATAGGCTTTAATCGCATCTGCCGACGTTTTGGCACGGCTCATCATCTGCTTTTGCTCAGCTGCCGGGATGTTCGTTTTTTTAAGGGAGTCGGCAAAATCTTTTTCAAATATCCCAATGCCGCCAATATGTTGGTTAATTGCCAGCGAGGTTAGTTCGGCAACCGGATTTTTTATCTGCTTCTCGGCTTCTTTATAATAAGCAGGGATGTTGGCCATTTTTTGATAGAAATGGCGCAAACGCTGCGCTAACGGCTCGTAATGTTCATTTAAAATATAAGCGAAAGTGCCGGTAACGTTGTAAGAGGCCGGATTCCATTGGTATTCCTTTAGCTGCTGCAGTTTCCATTCAAGCAATTCCATTTGGTTTTGCATTATCCGGTAGTCTATCCTGTTCGACTCGTTTAAGGTATTCACCTCAAACCGGCTCAGCGAGTCTATCTGCACCTTAGCATAGGTAACCAGCTTATCGCGCAGCTTATTATCAGGCACCAGCAATAAACTATCGTATTTATGATAGCCAACGGATGTGGCCCAGTTTGGATCCAGCTTCCATAGTCCTTCTAAAAACGAATTCTCATAAACAGCAAAAGCAGCGTCATCTTTGCCCGGGAGGGCGCCAATGGATGAACCGTCCTTTTTGCAGCCGATTAGCGCCAGGAAGCCAAGGCAGGTGGCGTACAATATTTTTTTTATCACCGGGGTATCAGTTTTATATTTAAATGATAAACTTAAAACTTTAGCCGGAATAAGCCAAACTAATACTTTTATGCGATGAAGTTTATATTCGCTGCTTACAAAACCGGGAAGTATCGTACATTACCCTGCGGGCTCGAATAACTCGAGGTTGTTGCCTTCAGGATCAAGGATGTGGACAAATTTGCCGTAATCGTAGGTCGTAACCTCGTCCACAATAGTCACCCCGGCATTTTTTAGCTCTTCTACCAATTCTTCAATATTTTCAACACGATAGTTGATCATAAAATCTTTTTTCGACGGTTCGAAATATTGGGTAGTTTGCGAAGTGGGGCTCCAAACGGTGTAGTTAACTTTATCCGGGTTGTCCAATTCCCTGCTTTTAAACATTGTGCCATAATCAGTAACCGGAAAGCCGAGGTGTTTTGCATACCATTCTTTCATCTTTCCAGGGTCGGCACATTTAAAAAATATGCCGCCAATACCGGTAACTTTTTTCATTGTGATTGATTTTTTGATTACACAAATATATTAAATTCGAAGGGCTATTTAATGGAAATTGGCAATAGATGACCGGTTGTATTAACCGATTGTCGGGTGAGCCGTCCTGGAAATAAAAGCAATTTTTTCAACCATTTACAACGATCTTTGTTGAACCTTAAAAACTACCCAATGGACACTCAGCATAAAACATTAGTAAACGAATTAACCAAATTATTGCTAGGCGGCAACGCTCATGCTTCGTTTCACGATGCAATAAAAGGCCTTGATCCGGCATTACGCGGTGTGAAGGTAACTAATATGGCTTATAGCATCTGGCAATTGGTTGAGCATATCCGCATTGCGCAGTGGGACATGCTTGGCTTCTGTAAGGATGCAAACCATGAATCGCCAAAGTGGCCCGAAGAATATTGGCCCAAAGAAGCTGCACCGGCTAACGAAGAGATGTGGAAAGGCGCTTTAGAACAGATCGATAGCGATTTAGATGAATTTATAGAACTGATGGAACACAGCGATATTTACCAGCCCATTGAACACGGCGAAGGTCAATCCATTCTTCGCGAAGCTTTGCAAATAGCCGACCACAATTCGTATCACATCGGCGAAATTATAGCGATCAGAAGGGTATTGGGGGACTGGAAGAGTTCGCAAGCATAATGTTAACTTACAAAGCTAACGCCAGGCTGTAAAATCCATAGAATCTCTTAATCCTGGTGTTATCTCACCTTATTGATAAATTCCACCAACGCCGGTACCAGTTCCGGTTTAAGCGGCAAATCCGGCTTGTCATACGTGGCAACATTGGCTTCCTCGTCAGCAGGTGCTTCTTTTAAAATATGATTCATCCCTTTTATTTCCAGCAGCATGGCATCTGATTTGGCTTTCTTTAACCTGCGGCCGTTATCGGTTGGAACAGATAAGTCGGTCGTTCCCTGTATCAGCAGTATCGGCGCCTTTATCCGTTTTATGCCTCTTAGAGGGTCATAACGGCACCATGACATGATAAAGTTTTGCATAGTGGGGCTTGCAATAAAGTACAGCGCAGGGTCGATATTGGGCGTGGTTTTTCCCCTTCTTAAGCTATCCAAAAAGGTCTTGAATTCATCCTGTAAAAACTGGGCCTTGCCTTTTAATTGGTTTTTAAGTATCACGTCGCCATTGTCTGCCGGCCATTCTGCGGCTATGAATGCCTTTGCAGGCGAATCGTTAAATGCCAAACCGGCAACTAATGCGCCTTCACCGTGGCCAAAGGTTATAATTTTTGAGAAGCGCTGGTCGTCCTCAAGCATTTTCAATAAGCCGAGTGCATCGTCGCCATAATCCTCAATGCGCAGCTCAGATGGTTTCCCTTGCGTTACGCTTGAACCCACCAGGCGTTTGTCATACCGTACCGTAGCTATGCCATTTTTACCAAGGTCGTTGGCCAGCATTTTGTAGGTATTGCCGTTAACGCCGGTTTTAACATTATTGCCATCGCGATCGGTTGGCCCCGCGTCGGCGATGATCAGCACCACGGGGATTTTGCCTGATGGATTTTTAGGCATTACCAATGCGCCTGAAATTGTTCCTGTTAATGTTTTTAAAGTGATGGGTGTTTCCTCAAGGGAGGGGTCGAGCGTAACGCCATTATTTTTGTCTTCTTTATATTGCCCGAGGGTTAATCCATTCAACTGATTTTTTGAATTCAGTGCCAGGTTTAGCAGGAAAGTGCTGTTTTGAAAAGTAGCTTTATATACGGCAAGCGACTGAGAAAGGCTGATGAACTCAGTTTTTAGCAAATTGCCATATTGAGATTTAAGCTGTATGGTTGTCGGCTTAAAATTTCCAAAAGGCAGCACGCCCTTTAACTCCGGGCTAAACATCGAGAAAATGCTATCCGGCTGATCGTGATTATAATATTGGGTAAATTTGGTTACTGCGGTTACATAATTTGCAGGCTCCGCCTGGGCAATTACCCTTATCGCGAAAAACAATATTGTTATAAAAAAGGCTGTCTTCTTCATCAATCTACTACTGGGGAAGTTTTCAGTTCCGAAATTACAAAAATTATATGATTACACCGATTGCGGGTGATTTCACCGACCAGAAATAGATAAGGGCATCTGCAGCGGCTGGGGAATAATAATGCCTTTTAAAATCGTTGTAATCGTTAATCAAAACATTTTCAGCTCATTTCGCATTCTTAGCAATATGGAATTAAGTACGCAAATTGCCTGGCTGTTTTTACTGGCCATTCCGATAGCTTGTATTGCATGGACAGTTACCCACGAGGAGGTATTTCGCGAGCCGCGGGAATACTGTTTAAACCGTTGCCATAAAAGCAAGAGTATTGCAGAGCGCAAGTTTTTTTACCTGTTTACCTGCGAATATTGCTTTAGTCACTATGTAACCATTATTATCCTTGTCATTACACATTATAAGCTGCTGTTTGACGACTGGCGCGGCTACTTGCTGGCAGGCTTCGCTTTAGTATTTGTAGCGAATGTGTATATGAGTCTGTTTGCCCTTATACGCATCGACCTTAAAAAAGTGCGCCTGGAAGCCCAAAACGAAGAAAAAAAGAATGGCAATTAACCGAAAATCATGCCCGGGTGGCAATTCCTTACGTTGAATAGCTACGCCATCCTGTTTAAAATAATGACTCCTTTATAGAAATAATTTGCTGCTTTTTCAGGCAACAGCGTGCTTTAATGGCATATTCACACTATTAACCGGTATGCCGAGAGTTAAGTTGCCTCAAATTGTTAAGTATGTTGCTTCGGGTATAATCATAACCTGGTGTTTATCGGCTAACTTATTTGGGCAAAGCCCGGAAACCAAAAATATACTGGCGCCTGGCACAAAGCCTACTGTCTTTTTACAGGAGGGAGTTACGGTGCCGAATGACGAGTCGGCGCCTTCTTTTACACCCGATGGAAATGGAGTGTACCTGACAGACCATAATGCGATCTGTTTTTCAAAAAAAATAAACGGGAAATGGATAAAGCCGGTTATTATCGCTATTTCGGGGAAATGGAAGGACTGGGACGCAACGTTGAGCCCCGACGGCAAGCGCATGATTTTTGTTTCGAACAGGCCGCTGGAAGATATGCCGCAGGACAGGCCACAGCCGAAAGCCCATTTATGGTATGCAGATGCTTTGCCCGACAACGGTTGGACGCAGCCCAGGCACATTGACGCCCCGGTTAACCTGCAGGATTTTAATGATTTTGCGCCATCCATCAGCAAAAAGGGCTCGCTTTGCTTTTGTTCGCGCGGCCGCGACGGCAATAAAGGCATGTGCGCCTATTATGCTAAATGGATGGGCGATCATTTTGACAAACCTATCCGTTTAGTATTAAATGGCAATAATGACACGTTTGACCCATACATTTCGCCTGATGAAAGCTATATCATTTTTGCCAGTGAAAGAGCCTTATTCATAAGCTACCGCATGGGAAATGATTGGTCGCCCGGTGAAAAACTGAGCGAGCAGGTAAATATCCCGGATAGCCAGAATGGCGGGCCTTATGTATCACCGGACGGTAAAACGCTTTACTACTCATCAAGCCTGACCGACGCCATAATGATGATCCCCATTAATATCCCTAACACACATTAAGCTTAAGCTGATATGAAATTTACAAAAAAAATTCTGGCTGCTTCGGCGGTATGCATGCTTACTCAAACGGCCTATTGCCAAAACAAGCCGGTAATTTCCTCCATAATTGACAACGCTTCAAAGCCTGGTATATTTGCGCCCGGAATTGTCTCTACGCCGTACGAAGAGTGGTCAGTCTCGTTTACACCAGACGGGAACACTGTTTACTTTTCAGAAGGCACAATATATATGGCTGTTTGCTATTCAAAAAAAGTAAATGGCGAATGGACGAAACCAAAAGTGGCATCATTTTCAGAAAAATGGTCAAGCTGGGACCCCTTCGTTAGTCCGGACGGAAAGAAAATATTTTATGTTTCAAACCAGCCCTTGCCGGATGCGCCTCAAAATGCGCCGTCTGGAAAAAGCCATTTATGGTATGCAGATAATTTAGGCGGGGATAAATGGTCGGCGGCGAAGCCTGTAGATGAACCTTTTAACTTTGATGGCATCAATAATTATGCACCAACCATAAGCAAAAATGGCACGCTTTATTTTTGTTCAATTGGCAGGGGCGATATCAAAGGCTGGAGCAGTTATTCGGTAAAATGGCTCGGCCGCCATTTTGATAAATCGCAATTAATTGTAGTCCCGGGAACCAATGAAATTCAAGATGCTTTTATAGCGCCGGACGAAAGTTACCTGGCATTTATCAAGAACAACGAAATTTACATTAGCTTCCGTGACGGTGGCGGCTGGGCTGCTGCGCAAAAGCTTGGCCGACAGGTTAATGACGGGAATGGCATTTCCGGCCCATATATTTCACCCGATGGCAAAACACTGTATTACTCATCAGCAAGAGTGCGCGGTTTTTTTAAGCCAAATCCGGATAATAGTCCGCTTGATTACGATCAGCTGCAAACCAGAATGCAAAGCATTTTTAACGGCAGACCGAATATTTTAATGATACCGGTGGATCTGACGCGGAAATAAATACAAAGCTTGCATTATGCTTTATCATGCGCTATGCCGTCGCAAAACCAGCGGTAGCAGGGCTTTGATTACATCACTAACTGTTCAAACAATCTATCAAGTGTGAATTTCGCATCGTCCGTCATTCCCGGGTGCACTTTTGAGGTTTGCAATACGGTACTGCGGGTAGCCGTTAACCAGCGGAAACGCGAAGCCATATCCAATTTACCTATGGGGCCGGCATCTTTATCGGCCCTGCAGATACGTTCGAATGAGCAGAGATGTTCCTTTAGTTCGGCAATATCCAGTTCCTTACAAAACGCTTTTAGTCTTGGTTCATCCAAAAAATAGCTGGCCTGCAAAAACTTTTGTTTGGCACAGTATAATATTACACCAATATTTACAAATTCCTCACGCTCCACCCTCGGCACAACGCGGATGACGGCATATTCAAAAAGGTGTTTGCTGTGCATCTTTTGCTCCTTTTACAAAATTATCTGAATGGGCTATCCTTGTTGTTAAAAATTCAATATAGGCCTCACGGTACTGCATGGGTGTTTCAAATGATGGTTCGCCGGTTAGCCACTCATCCGGAACCAACTCAACAATCTCACGAATTGCCTGGCTGGTGAGCGCTAACTTTAGTTCTGCATCAACTTCGTCCAACTGTGTGGCCCGGGGCAGTAGTACATGGTCTTTTACCTGAAGAAATGGCCGTTTAGCCTGTTCCTGCCAGTTATGCCACGAATGATGGAAGTAAAGTGCTGCTCCATGATCGATCAGCCAAAGCTCCTTGTTCCACACCAGCATATTGGTGTTGCGTGCGGTTCGGTCAACGTTGGTCAGCAGGCAATCCAGCCATACTATCCGGGAGGCTGTTTCAGCATCAATTACAGTTGTGGTTGGATCGAACGTAATGGCCCGCGACAAATAGTGAAGCGCCAGGTTAAGGCCTACGCTGGCTTTCAGTAAATCCTGTATCTCTTCGTCGGGCTCAGTGCGGCCGAATGCTTCATCGAGGTTGGCAAACACAATTTCCGGGACCTTCAGTCCGCAGGCACGCATAATCTCGCCGCCTATCAATTCCGCTATCAGGGCTTTTGCTCCCTGGCCAGCCCCCCGGAATTTTAGCACATATAAAAAGCCATCGTCGGCCTCAGCAATGGCCGGTAATGAACCACCCTCGCGCAATGGAGTAACATAGCGGCTAACATTAACGGTGCGTATATCAGGAGGATGAATGCTCATAGTATCTATTTTCGGTGGCCGCAGGGACGCCGTAAAATTAACGGATTAATAAACGCAATCAAACGCCGGCACATATTTAAGCCACAAAGATTAATGTTTTATTTGCAGTTAATATTTAATTCGTCTGATTTATCCTTAATTAAATAAAACCTTATATTTGGCGCAGGTTAGATAATATTATTAATATATAATTACCAGAAAACCTTAATCCCAATATCCCGTAAAAGGCTGTTTATTTATCAAGCTGATTTTTGTTGCTATATTGTGACGGTTAATTTAAAGGTAAGTTATAGCAAATCTGTACAATAACTATTGATGAAATTTATAGTTGGATGCTTTTTATCAGCGTTCTTGGCTGTATTATTTACCAGGGTGAAGGCCCAGGGAGCATTCTCGTCAATTCAGGGCAAAGTGCTTACCGAAACGCATACTCCTGCAGACGCATCTACGATAATTCTTTTAAAAGCCCGCGATTCTTCCATTGTCAGCTCAGCAGTTATTGGTAAAAACGGTAAGTACAGGTTTGTAGAAGTACCGCCTGGTAATTATCTTCTGCTGGCTACTTTCATCGGGTACTATAAAGCATATTCAGGGCCATATATGGTGGATGAAGACCAAAATCTTAAAGTGCCTGACATTATCCTTATATCTTCAACCAATGAATTACGGGGAGTTACTATTACTACCGATAAACCAGGAGTGGATGTAAAACCGGGTAAAGTTACCTTAAACATCCCGAACAGCTTAACGGCTGACGGCGCTTCGGCATTTGAAATATTAAAGCAGGCGCCGGGTGTAAGGGTTGATAACAATGGCAATATCAATATTGTGGGGCGCCAGGAGGCACTGATTACTATTAACGGCAAAACAACCAGCCTTACAGGGGATGATCTGATCGGTTATCTGCGCAGTCTGCAATCAAACGTAATCGATAAGATAGAGCTGATCACCAGCGGTTCATCAAAGTATGATGCGTCGACGGGCGGGATAGTAAACATCATCCTGAAAAAAGGTAAGAACCAGGGCACGAACGGCACCTTGATGACTATGGCCGGATACGGAAAATACTACAAGGGCAGCACGGGTATAACTTTTAACGACCGTATGGAAAAGTTAAATGTGTTTGGCAGCCTGAACCTCTCCGCGGATAAAACGTTTCACAATTTTGTGAACGACAGGATAGTTGATTTTAATAATGATATCAGCAATTATCATGTGGGCTACATGAGCGTCCAGAAAAGCCATTATAGCAACTTTAACCTGGGTACGGACTTTTTTATCAGCCCTAACCATACTTTTGGCTTTCTGATAACAGGACTTTCCCGTGAGGACGATTATACCAGGAATAACACCCTGCTCATTAATAAGCATGGGAGCCTGGACTCTATGATCACAGCCAGCACTACTTTGCCGCGCCATTTCAACAAAACAAATTACAATCTTAACTATACCGGAAAGCTTAATAAAGCGGGGGCTACCTTATCGGCAGATGCCGATTACACCACTTTTAACCGCAGTTCGGCAGAGTATATAATCAATACCTTTTATAACCCCGACATGAGCCAGTACCGCGACCCGTTGCTGCTGGAAAACCTGTCGCCTTCAAAAATACGCATCTGGCTTTCAAAGCTCGATTTTTCCGCACCACTGTCGAAAAAATCAGTCCTGGAGGCCGGTTTAAAATATAGCCATGTAAGCAGCAATAACGATTTGGTTTTTGCCGCCAAGGAAGGTGACGAGTATGTTCCTGACCCTATGCTCAGCAATCACTTTTTGTATAGCGAAAACATCAATTCGGGTTATATAAACTACCAGAACAAGTTCGGGAAACTGGACCTAAATGCCGGCCTCCGCGCTGAACAGACTGTCGCCAACGGCAATTCCGTTACCCAGGGCTCGAAAATTGACCGTAATTTTTTTGATTTATTTCCTCATCTGGCAATAACCTGGTCAAAAGACGACAAAAACGAATACACACTGAGCTATAACCGCGGCAGCACCCGCCCCGCTTATGAAGAAATAAATCCGTTTTTATACTATGTGGATTTATATGATTACCGTTCGGGAAACCCTTATTTGAAACCTGAATATGCCCATAATATCGAGCTTACACATGTTTTCAATAAAATTATAACGACAACGTTATACGCCTCCCTGGTAAGCAATTCGTACGAATTTGGTTTTTATAAACAAAACGACACGACTAAAGTAAACATACTCACGCATACCAATTTCGGTAAGATAAATAATTATGGCCTAAGGTTTTCGGCGCCGGCGGTTATTAAGGCGTGGTGGACAGCAGATTTCCATGCCGATATATCCTATCAGCGTTACATAGCTTATCCCCAAAACGGCAATCTGAATAAAGGCACACAGGATGTTATCTTAAACGTGCTCAATACATTTAAGATAAGCCCGGCCGTAACCGCCACTTTATCGGGTGACTACGAGTCGCCCACGTTTTATGGTATTACACAAAATAAGGCCCGGCACCGGATCAACGCAGGGATCGGGACACAGCTTTTTAATAAGCGGGGGACCCTGCGGCTTAACGCTGAAGACATATTTAATACAGACCGCGACAATACCTACACCAACTATCAGAATATTAACCTAACTGTGAAGGATAAAAAGGAAACGCGGGTAGCGCGCCTAACCTTTATTTACCGGTTTGGTAAAACCACGGTAAAGGCGGCTAAAGTTCACCATACCGGCGATGAGGAAGAGCAGAAGCGAATTGGTAATGGAGGCGGCAATTAATCCTGAGTCTCAGGATATGATTCTTAAGCCGGTAGTCTTTCTGTAATGTTCCTGTTTTGGTTTCGGACTTAAACTAACGACTGCGGACTTGAGGCTATCCAACCCGTCCGCTCATCATACTGCTAAAAATTATCAGCAACACCAGCAAACTGATGCCGACATACAGATAATCCTTTTCAAGCGCAAAGCCGATAGTTGAAAATATCACCCTTAAAATCGGCGTAGCTATTAGCAATATAACACCTAACTGAATAATGGCTTGTCCTTTAAAGCTGAAAGCGGCTGCCACCAGGTCAGCAGGCTGGTGTAAAAACGCAGGTATGCCTTTAAATGTCTTATAATCCGGTACGGAATGGCCATGCCGGTAGATGAAAAATATTCCTCCGAAAAAAACGATCCCAATAGATACGATGGTGCCCCAGCGTAGTACATGGCCGATGATGGATTGTATGTCGGTGTCTTTTATCTTGTTCATCACTGTTAGTCCATAGTCCATGGTCGATAGACCATAGTGAATTTCTTATCGTTAACCTTTATCATCTCCTCCACAATTTTCCTTATATCGTCCATTGACCGTGGTCTACGGGATTCTTCATCAAATTTCCCCCATTATGCCGTTATAGATCATCTGGCCGGCCAAAAATGTTACTACTACGGCAAATACCCACCGCAGCCAGTCTGACGATTTAGTGTGTACCAATATTTTAGAGCCGGTAAATGCGCCAAATAACACCCCTATAACCACCGGCATCACCAGCCCAGGGTGAATATATCCTCGCTGTAAATAAACAACTGCGCTTGCCGATGCAGTAACGCCTATCATAAAGTTGCTGGTAGTGGTAGAAACCTTAAACGGTATGCGCATAATGGTATCCATCGCTATCACTTTTAATGCCCCGGAACCAATGCCGAGCAAACCGGATATGGTACCGGCAAAAATCATCATGAAAAAACCGCCTGCAACATTACGCACACCATAGTGAACGGTACCTTCTGCTGTTGGGTAGGTGCTGTTCAGCTTCAGCTTTTTAGCGAGGTAGCTTTCTTCATTAACGATATGCTCAGCCTTTTTACGCAACGACATGATGGCCGACATAGTTAATATCACTCCGAAAAGTATTGCAATAAAATGGGTAGGAATATAGATTGCCAGTATAGCGCCGCACATTGCCCCAAGCGTAGTTGCTATCTCAAGAAACATACCTAAACGCATGTTGGTTATGCCCTCTTTTACATAGGCTGCTGCAGAGCCTGATGATGTTGCAATAACTGAAACCAGCGATGCCCCGATAGCATAATGTATATCGACTTTGAGCACCAGGGTAAGTAAAGGGATAATAACCACACCGCCGCCGAGCCCGGTTAAGGAACCCAGCAGACCGGCAAAATAGGACCCTGCAAGTATGATTACCGTAACTATAATTACCGACATTGGCCAAGTAAATTGAGATGCGGCTAAAGTAATAATAACTTTTTTTAAGCGCCTACTTTAATGTTTCTCTATAGATTTAGTGGAGGAATGTTAATTGGAAGACTATTCGATTTCCAGTTTGGATAAGACTTCAGTTTTTAAGTTGACCAAGTGCTCTTTGATTATCGACCAAACGATGGCATCATCTATAGCATCGTAATTGTGCACCAGTATATTTCTAAATCCGATGATGTCCTTCTGGTAGTTAAATAACTCTTCAGGGTCTATTTCTTTTATTCTTTTTATGGCTTCACCCACAATCCCCAACTGTCTTTCAATTGCGCTCTTGGTTTTAAGGTCTACGGCATATTCTTCAAAAAGATTTATAGAGCCTAAAAATCTTTCGATATTATCAATGCTGGTAACGATATCATTAAAAAGTTTATTTTTTCTATCCATTGATTAAGACAGAGGATAGATTAGTTTTTTTCTTGATCCGATATAATCTTCGAAAAAATGATTTTTAATGCTGCTGCTGGTAACTAAATCTACTCGCTTTTTGAACAAACTTTCAAATTCGTGATAAAGGCTAAGCAGGAATTTTCCCCTGCGAATAGGGTCGGGTTCATTTATTTCGACAAGCAGGTCAATATCGCTTTGATCGTCAAAATCAGCAGTTAATACAGAGCCAAACGCATACAGCTCCTTAACGTTGTGTGTCCGGCACAAAGCAATAAATTTCTCCGATTCAAAATTTACCTCGTTAACGACCATAACATAAAGATACGCATAATTATTTATGTATAAACAGTTTTGAATATTTCTCTTTGCAATCTGTATGGCTAAGCATTTCGTACATTTGCCAACGATATGAGCTACCCTAGTTTAAAAGCCTGCATCGCCGACCTGGAAAAGCATAAGCAGCTTATCCGCATTAAAGATGAGGTTGACCCATACCTGCAAATGGCAGCTATACACCTGCGTGTTTTTGAGCATCAGGGCCCGGCCATATTGTTTGAGAATGTTAAGGGCAGCAAATTCCCTGCGGTGTCGAACCTGTTTGGTACGCTGGAGCGTTCGAAATTCATTTTCAGAGATACGCTGAATCACGTTAAAACGCTGGTCGACTTGAAATCTAATCCTTTAAAAGCAATTAGAAACCCGCTTAAATATGCAGGTGTCGGGTTGACGGCTGTATCAGCCCTGCCTATGAAAACCGGCCGCAGTGCACCTGTTAATTTTGCGAAATGCCACATAAGCGATTTACCGCAGATTATAAACTGGCCAAATGACGGCGGTCCGTTTGTGACCATGCCGCAGGTTTACACAGAAGACGTGGACGCACCGGGCATTATGAATGCCAACCTGGGCATGTACCGCATACAGCTTGCCGGCAACGACTATATTTTAAATAAAGAGATTGGCCTGCATTATCAGTTGCACCGTGGTATCGGCGTGCATCAAACCAAAGCAAACGCAAAAGGTCAGCCATTAAAGGTTAGCATATTTGTAGGCGGTCCTCCATCACACCCGGTTGCCGCTGTAATGCCGCTGCCGGAGGGCTTGTCTGAAATGACCTTTGCAGGAGCATTAGGTAACCGACGTTTCCGGTATTTTTATGATGAAGAGGGTTTCTGCATTTCGGCAGACGCCGACTTTGTGATAACCGGCACCGTAATGCCGCACGAGAATAAACCCGAAGGTCCGTTTGGCGACCATTTGGGTTATTACAGCTTAAAGCATCCCTTTCCGCTAATGAAAGTTCATAACGTTTATCACCGCAAAGATGCGATATGGAGCTTTACAGTGGTAGGCAGGCCCCCGCAGGAAGATACCAGCTTTGGGGCTCTTATTCACGAAATCTCCGGCGCTGCCATTCCTAAAGAGATACCGGGGCTGCACGCCGTAAATGCTGTTGACGCAGCAGGTGTTCACCCTTTATTGTTTGCAATTGGCAGCGAGCGCTATACCCCTTACAGCAACGAGCGCCGCCCGCAGGAACTGCTTACCATTGCCAACCATATTTTGGGCAGCGGGCAGTTAAGCCTGGCTAAATATCTTTTCATCGCCGCGAAAGAGGATAATGCTTTACTGGATGTTAATGATGTTGGCGGTTTTCTGAAACATACCCTCGAGCGCATTGATCTTAGCCGCGATCTGCATTTTTATACCAACACCACCATCGATACGCTCGATTACAGCGGTAACGGTTTGAATGCTGGCAGTAAAGTTGCAATTGCGGCAGCAGGCGAAATCAAGCGTGAACTGTGGAGCGAATTGCCTGCAGATTTTACGTTGCCCCGTCCGTTTGAAAAATATAAAATGGTGATGCCCGGCGTACTGGCGGTGGAAGTACCTAAAAACATACGCAGCAGCGATATGCCATTGATGCTGGAGATACTGGAAGAACACTTACAGCATGCAGAACTAAACGGCCTGCCCTTAATGGTATTTTGTGATGATGCCGGGTTTACTGCCCAAAACCTGGATAACTTTGTATGGGTTACCTTTACCCGCAGCAACCCCTCGCATGATATATATGGTATAAAAAGCTTTACCGAACATAAGCACTGGGGCTGCGAAGGCCCGCTGATTATTGATGCACGCATAAAGCCGCATCATGCGCCGGTGCTGGAGAAAGATCCGCAAGTAGAAAAGATAGTGGACAGGATGGGGGAGAAGGGCGGAGCATTATATGGTATTATTTAGTGCTGGTTGAATTAGAGATCAAACATTATTTAGAATGAAAAAATTAAAAAATAGCCTGTTAATATTTTGTTTGGCGATAGCCATATTTGCCTGCAGCAAACACAAGGACATACCATCTTACACCGTATCAAAGGTTATAAAAACAGACACACTTACCACCGTAAATGTTCACATCGCTAACCGCATCAATCGCAGTGATTTATTGTTGATAGCCGGCAAGGTTAAGGAGGACAGTTCTCAGATTAAAAATCTTAAAGTAAGCTTCCTGCTGCCAGGCAATTCCGAAATAAGCGCGGGTGATAACAGCTACTACGCATCAGCCCGTTTTATTGAAGCAGGTAAGGCGGCACTGTCAGATACGGTTAAGGATTATAATGGCAACTATTTACGCCTTGAAATATTTGGTGTGAATAAAGAGCAGGCCAGTCACCTGCTGGGCATGAAGCCGCAGGAAATATCCGGCAAAAACGTGCTCGGAAAATTTATCGACGATTATAACCATACCGTTATCATTCCCTTTAGTGACCCGAAAGATCCTAAAAAGGAAGTTTATATCATCGAGCTGGACTCTGCTGCTAATGTAGTTTCAAAAACCATCCCGCAGATAGTAAGAGATGGTGACGCCGATAAATGGATAGTGACCCAGCACGGCGACTACATGACCTTAAAAGATAGTGTGTTAACCCAATTCGGGGCAGATGGCTTGGGCATGCCGTTTAATAGTATTAAGGCTGGGATATAAACGGTTCCTAAATGTACTATGAAGCTTCAGGTATTAAAAGAGAATATTTTCACAATTGAAAACTTTTGGACAATACAAAAGTGTGAGCATTTTATTACTAAAAGCGAGGATATTGGTTATCGGCCGGCACCGTTAAAACAGAAAGAGGCCAAAGATTAGTTCCTTCGGTTAGGAACAACAACAGGGTTATTTATAAAGATGATATGCTTGCCGGCGAAATTTGGAAAAGCCTGGAGCCATTCGCCCCGCAACAAATAGGTTACAGTAAAGCAGTTGGACTCAACGAGCTTTTTAGATTCTATAGATATGAACCTGGCCAGGAATTTAAGCGCCATCGAGATCAAAGCTATATCAGGGACAACGGCGAGGCGAGCTATTACACATTCATGATTTACCTGAATGACGATTATGATGGCGGCGAAACAACTTTTAACGACTTAATTATTAAACCGCAAACGGGCCTTGCGCTGATTTTTTTTCATAACCTGGAGCACGAAGGCAGTCCTGTTAAATCTGGTGCAAAGTATGTTTTGCGAACGGATATTATGTTCCGGTTGGATGAGTGAGCTTGTTCTTAAACAATAAAACGCTCCGATAGTTACTTAATTATCACCAATTTGAAACCAATATGTCAATGGCCTCAAACATGCAAAACATCAGTAACCACCGGGTAACTACCCAAGAGGAATGGCTGAAAGCCCGTAAGGAACTTCTTATTGCTGAAAAAGAGCTTACCCGCCGAAGCGATCAGGTTGCGCAAATGCGGCGGCAATTGCCCTGGGTGAAAGTGGAGAAGGAATATCTTTTCGATACCGAAACCGGCAAGGCCACGTTGGCCGATTTATTTTGCGGGCGGTCGCAGCTGCTGGTTTACCATTTTATGTTCGGGCCGGATTATGAGGCAGGTTGCCCCTCGTGCTCCAATATTGCCGACAGCTTTAACGGTTTCGCGATACATTTGATGCATCACGATGTAATGTTCACAGCCATATCCCGCGGACCGCTCGGTAAGCTGCTGCAATACCGGCAGCGCATGGGCTGGACGTTCCCTTGGGCTTCGTCCTACGAAAACGATTTTAACTATGATTTCGGCGTGTCGTTTACTGAGGAGCAGCAGCGTTTAGGGGCAGTTACTTACAATTACCGGGATGGCAACGTAAGCTCGCGTGCCAACGAAATCAAACCTGCAGATACAGTCCCCGAGGCCGGTAAAAGAATTGCGGCCACGGTTGGTATCGATTGGCCTACTTATACCCGTGAAGCGCCGGGGATGAGCGCCTTTGTACTGAAAGATGGCGAAGTGTACCACACCTATTCCGCGTATGAGCGTGGCCTGGATGTGCTCTGGAGCATGTATCAATGGCTCGACCGCGCCCCGCTCGGCCGCAACGAAGAGGGGGAAACCATGTGGTTTAAGCGGCATGATGAATATGAAAGTGAGCCGGGAGAATTGGGAAAAAGCGGGTGTTGCTGCTCCTGACCGCAAACAAAGCGTTCCGTTTTTCTGCATGGAACACCCGGAGTATTATGAAACACACTGATTGTCAGCGTTATGTATTTTTTGTCAATTTTAAATTATTGATAGCCAATGGTTTGTTTGGGGGTTTACACCTGTAAACCCTCGTTAGATTATTCTCTTAAAAGGCGAAAGACTGGCGTAGCGGCGCGACCATGCAGGCTTCCTGCAAACCGGCTGTGGCGACACAGCCGGAAGTGTTCCTGGTAGATTTATTCTTTATTAATTTTCCTGCCGCTTGCCAAAACAATTCCGAAATCGAACTTCCGAATTCCGAAATTTCTCAAATCAAAATCCTGTAAACCCTCGTCATATTACTCTCTTAAAAGACGAAAGCCTGGCGTAGCGGCGTGACCATACAGGCTTCCTGCAAACCGGCCTGTGGCGACACAGCCGGAGGGACTCCTGGTAACTTTTCAACATTACAACTTTCCAACGTTTTAACACATTTCCTCAACCTCCTAACAAACTTTTACAACTACTACAACTTTTCCAACCATTTCCCTATCTTTGCCCATGCAAGAAAAAATCCTCATTCTTGACTTTGGCTCGCAATTTACCCAACTCATCGCGCGCCGTGTCAGGGAGCTCAACATTTACTGCGAGATCCATCCGTACAACCATTTTCCCGAACCAGACGAAACAGTTAAAGGCATTATCCTTTCGGGCAGTCCGCATTCGGTAAGGCAGGAAAATCCGCCGACGTTTGATTTTGAGAAATACCACGGCAAGCTGCCTATACTGGGCGTTTGCTACGGCGCACAATACATCGCTCATTTTCACGGCGGCGAGGTGTTGCCATCAAGCACGAGGGAATATGGCCGTGCCAACCTGCAATATATCAATGAGCACAACCCATTGTTTAAGCTGATATTGCCGGGCTCGCAGGTGTGGATGTCGCATGCTGATACCATTGCCAGTATTGCGCCGAATTTTGAGGTGATTGCCAGTACAGATACCGTGAAGGTTGCGGCTTACCAGGTTACCGGTACGCAAACCTACGCTATACAGTTCCACCCGGAAGTTACACATAGTGTGGACGGAAAACAGTTGCTGTTTAACTTTCTGGTCGACATTTGCGGCTGCAAGCAGGACTGGACAGCCGATTCGTTTGTTGAAACCACTATTGCCGCGCTTAAAGAAAAATTAGGCAATGACAAGGTGGTGCTCGGCCTTTCCGGCGGAGTGGATTCATCCGTTGCGGCGGTATTGCTGCACCATGCCATCGGCAAAAATCTGACCTGTGTATTTGTGGATAACGGCCTGTTGAGAAAAGATGAATTTCAATCTGTGCTCGATTCTTACCAGCACATGGGCTTGAATGTCGTCGGCGTTGACGCCAAACAGCGTTTTTACGATGCGCTGGCCGGCTTAACCGACCCCGAGAAAAAGCGCAAAGCGATTGGCCGGGTGTTTATCGAAGTATTTGATGATGAGGCGCACAAGGTGCAGGATGTAAAATGGCTGGGGCAGGGTACTATTTACCCTGACGTTATCGAGTCGGTATCAGTTAAGGGGCCATCGGCCACCATCAAATCGCATCACAACGTAGGCGGTTTGCCTGATTTTATGAAGCTGAAGGTAGTTGAGCCGCTGAATACCTTATTTAAGGACGAAGTGAGGCGGGTGGGTAAGGCTTTAGGTATCGATCCTAATATTTTAGGCCGGCATCCTTTCCCTGGTCCGGGCCTGGCTATCAGGATATTGGGCGAGGTTACTCCGCAAAAGGTTGCCATTTTACAGGAAGCCGATGCAATTTATATCAACAATTTAAGGGCTGCCGGTGTTTATGATAACGTTTGGCAGGCCGGTTCAATATTTTTACCGGTACAGTCGGTAGGGGTGATGGGCGATGAGCGTACTTACGAGAACGTAATTTGCCTGCGCGCCGTTGAATCGTTAGACGGGATGACGGCAGATTGGTGCCACCTGCCTTACGACCTGCTGGCCAAGATCTCTAACGAGATCATCAACAATGTAAAAGGAATTAACCGGGTAGTATATGACATCAGTTCCAAACCGCCGGCTACTATTGAATGGGAATAGGTGGTTAACGTTTATAATAATAGGTTTTATGGCAGCCGCATGTTCACCCAAGGTGGCGCCTGTTGCCGTACAGTCTAAAAAAAAGAAGGCTTCTGCGCCCGTCGCTAACGCCCAGCAGTCAAACGCGGTTAAGCCGGCAGAGAAAAAGGTGTCGGATATAGCGCTGCTGCTACCCTTCGGGCTCGACCACTTGAGTGCGGGTTCATCGTCGTACACTACGGTTACCTTAAAAGAAGCGGATATTGCACTCGATTATTACCGTGGTTTTAAGCTGGCGCTCGATTCGCTGGCCGGCGAAGGTTATAATTACAAGTTGCAGGTTTTTGACTCCAGGGGTGAAAAGGCCCAATCCCACAGCCTGGCTTTGAACCCGGCCATCCGCAACAGTGATTTGATTGTGGGGCCTGTTTTTCCGGGTGATATTAAAGCATTCACTTCGGCTTATCCAAACAGTAAGCAACAGGTGGTATCGCCGCTTTCACCGGCTGCGCCCGCCACTATTAAAAGCCAGAACCTGGTAACTATGACGACCCCCCTGGAGTATCATGCCGTAAGCGCGGCCAGGTATATAAACAACAATATAAAGCCTAAGAAAATCTTTGTGCTGAAATCAGGCTACAGCGAAGAAAATAGTTACATTGTTCCTTTCAGGAACACGATCGATTCGCTCAGTAAAAAAAGTACGCAGATTGTTTACCTCACGGTAATTCATGGTCAATTGGGCTCGCTGATTCCGCAGCTTTCCAAAACCTCAGAAAATGTATTCGTGATGCCGGCCACGAACCAGCATTTTATAACGGTTACCATGCGTGGCCTCGATTCGCTGGCTGCCAGTTACCCGGTTACACTCTTTGGTCATCCAAGCTGGGTAAACTATTCCTTTTTAAAAGCCGACCTTTTGCAAAGGCTGAACACGCATATAACTTCGTCTGATCATGTCAATTTTAAAGATGCTGGTATAATGGCCTTTTCACGCATTTACCGCGCTGCGTATAAAATTGAGCCTACCATGTATGCTATGAAGGGATTTGAGGAAGGTATGTTACTGGGGAAACAGCTTGCGGAAGCAGACGCGCAAAGCCTTTTGCCGGTAAGCTTTAACGGTTTGCTTAACGAATACCACTTTCAGAAAAAACCGGGTAATGGTTGGATTAATACGCATGCCAACGTTTATAAATACACTAATTTTGAGCTGAAAAAGGTAGAATGAAAGCAATAAATCAGCTTAAAACGTTTCAGCGTATTTTGGATGAATATCCGGCAGAAACGCCTCTAAGTAAATTTTTGCCCGGCTTTTACCGTCAGAACAAACAAATGGGCTCAACCGACAGGCGTATTGCCGGCCGGTTGATGTACAATTATTTTCGCCTGGGCAGGGCGTTACCCGATGCACCGGTTGACGAGCGCCTGTTTGTCGCCGAGTTTTTATGCAATACTCAAATTAACTCGTTCCTGCAACATTTTAAGCCTGATTGGGCAGCCTGTGTGGGTTTCGGTATCGATGAAAAAATCGGAATTATAAAAACGGTATACCCGGATTTCCGACTGGACGATGTATTTCCCTGGGTGGATAAACTGTCTGCCGGGATTGATAAGGGGGCTTTTCTGAAATCCTTTTTCGTTCAGCCTGATTTGTTTATCCGGGTGAACAGGGGATTTGAACAAAATGTAAAGATAGCCCTGGCTGCGGCCGAAGTTGTTTATAAGGACGAAGGCAATAATTGCCTTTCGCTGCCGAACGGTACAAAGTTAGAAACCTTGTTGCCCAACCAGCACTGGTACGAGGTGCAGGATTACTCATCGCAGCAAACTGCACAACTCTTTAAACCTAACAAATGGGATGCCTGGTGGGACGCCTGTGCAGCGTCGGGCGGTAAATCGCTGTTACTGCATGATCTGGAACCGACTGTGAAGCTCGTGGTGTCCGACATCCGCGAATCGATACTGTCCAACCTTGATGAACGCTTCCAGCAGGCTGGTATTGCTAAATATCAAAAAAAACTACTCGACCTTACCCAGAATAACGACCTGCTGCTGCACGATTATGCTTTTGACGGTATCATTCTCGACGCTCCCTGCAGCGGCTCAGGCACCTGGGGGCGAACCCCGGAGATGATCAGCCAGTTTGAAACACATAGCATTGAATTTTTCCAGCGGCTACAGCAAAGCATTATCCGCAACGTGGCGAAATACCTGAAGCCGGGTAAACCACTTATCTATATTACCTGCTCTGCTTTTAAAGCGGAAAATGAAGATGCCGTTAATTTTATGGTGAAAGAGTTGGATTTGAACCTTGAGCAACAGGTAACCCTAAAGGGCTATGAGCATAAGGCCGATACCATGTTTGCGGCAAGGTTAAGTGCAAGCCCCGCAGCCACCTGAATAGGGAGTCCTTATTTGCCATCTGGATATAAAACCCCGCGCCGCGGAATATAATTCCCACGGATGTTTTGCTTAGATAGCCCGGGTAAATTAAAACGCATTTTAGAATACTATAATTCAGTTGGTTACGTCGAAATACTATTTTGGCGGCAAACGGAACAGTATTTGCCTTAGTCCTGCATTACTAAGCTTTCACTAATAAAACTGATATGAAAAAACTTAAACTATTCCTGGCCGCTTTAATATTTATGTGCTCGGTATCTGCCATTTCGCCGGCTAATGCCCAAGGCGATCCCGGAGCTCCCTGCGGCGGTATTGATCCCGATTCAGGCTGCGGCGGCTCGTCAGGTGGCGATACCAGCTTACCTATCAACAATGCGGTTTGGCTGCTGGTTGCGGCAGGGGCGGTTATCGGCACTAAAGTAGCCTTTGCCAAAAGCAAAGTTGCTGTGACTAAGTGACAGAATTACACTATTAACTGAACATATAAATGAGCGTTCGCATCGGGTGATGTGGACGCTCATTTATTAATCTCCTTTTAACGCCAGACCTACAAATGCGTATTACTCCTGAATAGCTTAATTGCAATCGCTAATAAAATAATTCCAAACGATTTGCGCAGGATGGCCACGCCAACCGGCCCCAACAGCTTTTCGAGCCATTTTACGTTCTTAAGCACCAGGTAAACAAAAAGAGTATTTATTACAATACCTGCAATGATGTTTTGAGTTTGATATTGTGATTTCAGGGAAAGCAGGGTAGTCATGGTTCCCGCCCCTGCTATTAAAGGAAATGCTATAGGCACAATGGAGGCCGAGGTAGGGATCTCTTCCTTAAAAAGCGATATGCCAAGCACCATTTCCATGGCAATAATAAATATAACGAATGAGCCTGCTATAGCAAAAGATGAGACGTCTAAGCCGATCACAGCCAATAATTCATCACCCAGAAACAGGAATGCTACCATTAATATCAGCACCGCAATGCTTGCCTTTTCCGATTCGATATGTCCTACCCGCTGGCGCACCTGGATGATCACCGGGATGGCGCCAAGGATGTCGATTATCGCAAAAAGGATCATGGTGACGGAGAGTACCTCCCGGAAAATCAAAGGGTGCATAGTTATCGGGTTTTTATTCTTTCTTCTTTAAACGGAAACTCAGCACGAATGCCAGCAAAATATAAAATGAAGATAAGAAGAAAACGCTGTGAATGGAAATAACCGTTACCAATCCGGCAGTTAACGGCCCCAGGGTTTGGCCGATGGATGCATAAGATTGGTTGATGCCTAATATTTTACCCTGTTCGGTGGAATCAACATGCTCGGAGATGATGGCATTGAGCATGGGGTTACGCAGGCCATTGAACAGGCCATAAATGCACATGCAAATTGCATACGGTAAGAATACCGAAATAAACCCGGAGATAAACATCGCCGCAAAACAAAGTAAGGTCGATAGCATCAGGATGAGTGCTTTGGATGAAATCCATTTAGTGCAGAGCGGAACGCACAATTGCATGATGATACCAGCAAGGCCGAATCCAGCTAAAAAGAGCCCGATTTGCGTGGGCGATAATTTGAGAATATCGACACTGAAGGTTTGAAATCCGGTCACCATACAAAGCTGGGCGGTAGTTAAAAGCAAGCCAATAAATACCGCCGTGCCGATAGTCCTTCGCTTCAGCGTGGTGATCAGTTCTGCAAACCGGAATTTTTGCCCTTTTTTTTGATGCGTTGCCTTATTTGCACCGTTAGTTTCCTGCAAAAGAAACAGTGCGCAAAGTGTTCCTAACAGAGATAGGCCGGCCGCAAAAAAGAACGGTGCCTGGGGACTGATCTTTGTAAATACGCCGCCAACAAAAGGCCCTAAAACGATTCCAAAAGCCAATGATGAACCCAGGATGCCAAACCTGCGGGCCCGGTTTTTAGGCGTAGCCGTGTCGGCAACCATCGCCTGGGCTACGGAGACATTGCCTCCGGTCAGACCGTCGAGTATACGGGCGGCGAAAAGCATAAGCAGACTTTGCGCTTCAGCAAACATCAGGAAGGATAGACAGGTACCGGCCAGGCTAACGACCAGCAAAGGCTTGCGTCCCCATTTATCAGATAACGAGCCCAGAACTGGTGTAGCAAAAAACTGGGCAACAGAAAAAGAAGCCATCAGAAAGCCCAGCGTGGTACCGTTTAGCCCGAAGGTTTTGCCGTAACTGTACATTACGGGAATAATAATGCCAAGCCCCAGCGAATTGATGATACATACCAGAACAAGAATCCACAGGTTTTTATCGGCTTTCATTAGCAGCAGAAACGCAGGTTTATAATTAAAATTTCAAGGTAACAAAAAAGGTTCCGATTTACCGGAACCTTTTCAATATTATGGCTGTTTTATTAAACAAAACAGCTTTTTACTCAACTAATTATTTTTTTTCAAAATCAGTGGCCGTAGGTATTATTTCGCCTAAAGTGCCGAGTTTGCTATGCTTGCGACTGTAGCCGAAGTAGATAAGTAACCCAACAATCATCCATGCAAGCGCGCTTAATTGCGTATCGCGCGGAAGTCCTAATATCATACCTGCGCAAACAATTATACCCAGTATAGGTACCAATGGCACAAGCGGTGTTTTAAACGGACGAACCAGGTTCGGTTCTTTTTTACGAAGGATAATCACACCGAAGCACACCAGCACGAAAGCGAATAAGGTGCCTACCGAGGTAAGGTCGCCGGCAACACTTTCGGGCAGAAAGGCAGCAAATAATCCCACAAATATGAAAAGGATCATGTTGCTCTTGTATGGAGTGCGGAATTTAGGATGCAAGTCGCAGAAAACCTTTGGTAAAAGGCCGTCTGTTGCCATCGTATAAAATACGCGGGATTGGCCCATCAGCATCACCAGGATAACCGAAGAAAAGCCCATTAAGATAGCTACAGTTACCAGCGTAGATAGCCAGCCAAACCCGTGCATATAGGTACTGATGGCGTAAGCCACCGACGCCTCCTTACCGGCATGCATAAAGTCGGTATAAGGAGCAACACCTGTAAGTACCCATGAGAACAAGATATAAAGTATAGTACAAATAGCTAATGAACCAAGAATACCGACAGGCATGTCTTTCTTTGGATTTTTTGCTTCCTGTGCAGCAGTAGACACTGCGTCGAAACCGATGAAAGCGAAGAATACGATACCGGCGCCGCGGATAACGCCACCCCAGCCATGCCTGAAAAAGTCGGAATAAGAATATGAGGTGCCATCAGGCAGAATTGCCGGTTTAGCGTCGGCAGGAATCATATAAGGAGTATGGTTAGCTGGATTGATATAACCCCAGCCGATAGCGATAAACACCAATACGATAGAAACTTTAACAATTACAATGATGCTGTTTACGGTAGCCGATTCCTGGGTGCCTTTAATCAGCAGTGCTGAAAGCAGGATAAGTATAACCAATGCAGGTATGTTAATTAAACCGTGATGGTGAACTCCAGCAGAATCGATAGCTGATTCCATAGGCGAGTGGCACCATTCGTACGGTATTCGCCCCCCGAGGAGATTGTTGGCATATTCACTCCAGCTTATGGAAACGGTTGCTGCGCCAAGTGCATATTCCAGTATCAGTGCCCAGCCGATAACCCAGGCAACTATTTCGCCCATGGTGGCATAAGCGTAAGTATAAGCACTTCCGGCAATTGGGATGATAGATGCAAACTCAGCATAACATAAACCGGCGAAGGCACAGCCTATGGCGGCAACAATAAATGAGATAGTAACCGCGTTACCGGCAAAACCGCCCGCCGCCGCTGCAGTACGCACAAAAAGGCCTGCGCCAATGATGGCACCGATACCAAGCGCCACGAGATTGCCCGCGCCAAGCGTTCGCTTCAGGCTGGTGCCCTCCCCGTCTGACGAGGCCGTTAATTGTTCAAGAGATTTTTTTACGAATAATTTCATTATAAGTCAGTTTTGCCAAACATACTTAAATTTATTTGAAACAAAAAGCACCGAATGTAACAATGGTTTGGCGGTTTAATTCAGAATAAAAAAGGGGAGAATGGCATATTATGAGGTGACATAGTCATGATAGAACAGGCCAGGATACTTGCCGCCCTTGTTGGAGTTGTCTCTTCTCGCCGCCCTTGTTGGAATTGTCTCCAACAAGCAGAAAGCAGTTTGTGATTTCCGATAGCCACTTGCATTTTCACATTTTAAGCCAAGCGGTTGTTGCGATAAACACCGGGATACTTGAGGGAAAGATTGACGTTTGGTTTGCCGGCGAGTTGGCCCATCGGACGCCATTAGCATGGCCGGTTGTTGGTCACAAGGCCAATAACGGCAGGAAACACTTCAAACTATAGTAGTCTCCAAACAAAAAAGGGACACCTTCCGGCATCCCTTTTTTGTATAAATACTATATTATCTATGCCTTCTTATCGGCCTTGATAATATGATGAGTTATCATGGAGTGCTCATGAATTTGTTTTTGAATGCGCTCACTGTTATTTACTTCATGATGCAAATGCGGCGCAATAACCAGCGACATGATCGACATCAGTTTTATCAAAATATTCATTGATGGGCCAGATGTATCTTTAAACGGATCGCCTACGGTATCACCTGTTACAGATGCTTTGTGTGGCTCAGATTTTTTGTAGTGTACCTCGCCGTTTATTTCGACACCCTTTTCGAATGATTTCTTTGCGTTATCCCATGCGCCGCCGGCGTTGCTCTGGAAAATACCCATCAATACCCCTGATACTGTAACGCCTGCCAGCAATCCGCCTAAAACTTCAGGTCCGAATGCAAAGCCGATAATAATCGGGGTAATTAAAGCGATAAGGCCTGGAGCAACCATTTCCCGGATGGATGCTTTGGTTGAAATAGCCACGCATTTCTCATACTCAGGCTTTGCCTTATACTCCATAATACCGGGGATTTCGCGAAACTGACGGCGAACTTCTTCTACCATCGCCATAGCTGCGCGGCCTACTGCCGAAATACACAATGCCGAGAAGATAAAAGGAATCATGCCGCCCACAAACAGGCCGGCAAGCACATCTGCCTTATAAATATCGATATGCTCGATACCTGCAACACCCACAAAGGCAGCAAACAGAGCCAATGAGGTTAACGCCGCCGAAGCGATAGCAAAACCTTTACCGGTGGCTGCAGTAGTGTTACCCACAGCGTCCAGGTTATCTGTACGGTGACGAACTTCTTCAGGCAAACGGCTCATTTCGGCGATACCGCCTGCATTATCGGCAATCGGGCCGAAAGCGTCGATAGCCAGCTGCATAGCTGTAGTAGCCATCATACCTGCCGCGGCGATTGCCACGCCATATAAACCCGCAAAATGATATGAACCATAAATACCCGCGCCTAATACCAATATCGGCAATACGGTCGATTCCATACCGATAGCCAAACCGCCGATAATGTTGGTAGCGTGACCGGTTGACGACTGGCGAATAATACTCAATACCGGGCGTTTACCCATTGCCGTATAATATTCGGTGATGATGGACATTAAGGTACCCACTACCAGGCCGACAACTATCGACATGAAAACACCGTTTTTGGTAAACACCAACGAGCCTGCTTTTATAGCCCCTGTGGCGTCTTCATCGCGCACCATGTGGAAGGTATCAGCAGGGAGCATCCATTGTACCACAAAGTAAGTTGCAACGGCAGTTAGCACTATCGACATCCAGTTACCGATGTTCAGCGCATTTTGAACGCTGTCGGTTTCTTGTTTAATTTTTACAAACGAGGCGCCTACCACCGAGAACACCAGGCCTAAACCTGCTATTACCATCGGCAGCAATATCGGAGCTATACCACCAAAAGCATCGTGCGATACAATCTCGCGGCCCAACACCATAGTGGCCAGCATAGTTGCCACATATGAACCGAATAAGTCGGCGCCCATACCGGCAACGTCGCCTACGTTGTCACCAACGTTATCGGCTATGGTTGCAGGGTTACGCACATCGTCTTCGGGGATACCTGCTTCAACTTTACCTACAAGGTCGGCGCCAACATCGGCAGCCTTGGTATAAATACCGCCGCCTACGCGGGCAAATAATGCAATTGATTCAGCCCCTAATGAAAAGCCGGCCAACACGTCAAGCGCTTTCGCCATCGCCTCGCCGTTTACGGTGCTGCCTGCTACGTGTACTACATAAAACTGGTAAAATACAATGAACAACGAGCCCAAACCTATAATTGCCAAACCGGCAACGCCCAGGCCCATAACTGTACCACCGGTGAATGATACCTTTAATGCTTTAGCAAGGCTGGTACGTGCAGCCTGTGTGGTGCGTACATTCGCTTTGGTAGCGATACGCATACCCAAAAAACCCGCAAATGCCGACAGAAATGCACCGCATATAAACGATATGGCGATGATGGGGCTTGAGGTTGCCACGGTAGTGCCCGACCATGCCAACAATATACCTGCAACTACCACAAAGTAGCCAAGTATTTTCCATTCGGCACGTAAAAATGCCATTGCACCGTCGGCAATATAACCCGATAAGGTTACCATGTCGCCGTCGCCGGCATCCTGCCTGGTTACCCATGCCGCCTTTATTGCCATCGCAATAATCCCGATAAGACCCAGGGCAGGTATTAAATAAATTAAGTAATTGTTCAAAAAATCCATATTTAAGTTTTGGTTTATTAACTAGCCCGGTTTTTATTTTAGGGTGCAAATATAAGCAGTTGTGCAAAATAGCAAATTTATTTATTTACAATAGCGTGAGAATTATAAAGATTTTTGAATAGTTTAGAACTTTAAACTAAAACTGTTGATGACAACCAAAACCAAACAACCGAAACTTAAACATGAGCTGGGTTTGCTCGACGGAACCATGCTGGTAGCAGGCTCCATGATAGGCTCAGGTATTTTTATTGTTAGTGCCGATATTACCCGCAACGTGGGCTCTGCAGGCTGGCTGATAGCCGTTTGGCTGATCACCGGCTTTATGACCATAACCGCAGCAGTTAGCTACGGCGAACTAAGCGGCATGTTCCCAAAAGCAGGCGGACAATATGTTTATCTGAAGGAGGCCTACAACAAACTCATTGCGTTTTTATATGGCTGGAGCTTTTTTGCGGTGATACAAACCGGCACGATTGCCGCGGTTGGTGTTGCGTTTTCGAAGTTTACAGCCTACCTGATACCTGCGGTTAGCGACGATAATATATTGTTCAGTACTGTTATAGCCGGCTGGCATTTTAACCTGAATGCGGCTCAGTTGGTATCGATAGTCGTAATAGTGATACTTACCTATATCAATACAAAAGGTGTACAAAGCGGAAAGATCGTACAAAACATTTTCACCTTTACTAAATTGATAAGTTTGTTCGGGCTGATCATATTCGGTTTACTGGCAATAAAAGGCGATGTATGGCACGCGAACTGGAGCAACGCCTGGAATCTGCATAACCTTAAGGCCGATGGTACCGACAGTGGCGTAAGCTTAACCATGGTGGCAGCATTAGGGGCCATAGCAGCGTCGATGGTAGGCTCAATATTCAGCAGCGACAGTTGGAATAACGTAACGTTTATAGCCGGCGAGATGCATAATCCAAAACGGAATATTGGCTTGAGTTTATTCTTAGGCACGCTGATAGTTACCATAATTTATGTATCGGCAAATGTTATGTACACTGGTGTTTTATCATTGCACGACATAGCCATAGCGCCAAAAGACAGGGTGGCTGTATCCGCAGCAGATGCTATATTCGGTAACATAGGCACTTTTGTTATCGCCATTATGATTATGATCTCGACCTTTGGCTGCAATAATGGTTTGATAATGGCTGGTGCACGCGTTTACTATACCATGGCTAAAGACGGCTTATTCTTCAAAAAAACCGGTACCTTAAATAAAGCCGCCGTACCTGAATTTGGTTTATGGATACAGGCGTTGGTGGCCTCGCTTTTATGTTTAAGCGGTAAATACGGCGACCTGCTGGATATGATATCTTTTGTAGTGGTGATATTTTATGTACTGACTATTATCGGTATCTATAAATTGAGAGCTACGCGTCCGGATGCCGAAAGACCATATAAGGCTTTCGGTTACCCAGTTCTTCCTGCTATTTATATCATCATGGGTATAGCTTTTGATATTTTGTTGATTGTTTACAAACCGCAGTATACCTGGCCGGGTTTGATTATTGTACTGATAGGCGTGCCAATTTATTTTATTGCGAACCGGAATTTAAAGAATGAAGTTACACACGAAGTGCCTGCTTAGCCTTCTATTGATATACGGGCAGGCGACTGCCCAGCCGCTTGAACAGAAACTGCAATCGGCCTTCGGCCGGTTGCAGGCTGACAGCCAGTGTAAATATGCCTCACTGTCGCTTACGGTGCTCGATGTTAAAACCGGCGAAAAGGTTTTTGCGGCCAACCCCAACATGGGCCTCGCCACGGCATCTACCTTAAAAACCATCACTACCATTACTGCCTTCAACTTATTGGGGAAGGATTTTCAATATCAAACCCAATTCGGTTACAATGGCAGTATAGCTGCGGATGGTACGCTAAACGGCGATATCATCATCAAAGGCTCGGGCGACCCAACCCTGGGCAGCTGGCGATATGAAAATACGCATGAAGGCCATGTGCTTACAATGATGGTTGATGCTTTACGAAAGGCCGGTATCAAAAAAATAAACGGACGTATTATCGGCGATGATTCCATATTCGGGTCACAATCTATACCTGAGGGATGGATATGGATGGATATAGGCAATTACTATGGCGCAGGCACATCCGGGCTTTGCTGGCGCGAAAACCAGTTTGACATTAAATTCCATACCGGGCGGATTGATTCGCCTATCAGCATAACGCACGAGGTTCCTGCAATGCCATACCTCACTTTCAAAAGCGAATTGGTAAATGCCCCTGCCGGTACCGGCGACAATGCTTATGCATTTTTACCCGTTGGAGGCAAGGTGATGTATTTACGCGGCACTTATGCCCAGGACAAGGAAAAGAAAAGCATCTCTGCTGCCCTGCCCGATCCTGCGTATGATGCGGCATTTCGCCTGGCGGATACCTTGCGGCGCTTAGGCATTAACGTTAGCAATGACCCGGAGTCGACAGGGACTTTAACGGCCAAAGGGTTAACCCCGCCTGCAATCGCTGCCAATCTTATCACCTTACTATCTCCACGCCTTAGCCACATCATTTACTGGCTCAATCATAAAAGCATTAACCTGTATGCCGAGCAATTGCTGAAGACCATCGCGTGGAAGGCTGGTAAAGCACCGTCCACAGGTAATGGCGTTGATGTGGAACAGGCGTTTTGGAAGACGCGCGGCATCGACCCAAATTCATTGAATATAGTGGACGGCAGCGGCCTTTCCCCAGGCGACCGGGTAACCACCCTTACACTGGCAACCATCCTGCAATCAGCAAGAAATGAAACCTGGTTTAACGATTTTTACGATAGTTTGCCTGTTTATAATGATATGCACATGAAAAGCGGCAGTATATTAAATGTGCTTACTTATGCCGGTTATCAAACTTATCATGGCCGCGAGCTTTGCTTCTCTATCATGGTGAACAACTACAGCGGCAGCAGCAAGGCGATAAAGGAGAAAATGTTCAGAGTATTGGATGAACTGAAGTAGCGCCTAATCCCTAAAGGGGAATTAATTTGATGCAAAGGAAAATAGTATTTGAAATAGCCTGGTTGGCCGGTTTATTAGTGCTTTCATTTTTAATAAGTATCGTACCGGGAATTCAGCCGCTGGATATTAATATGCATGATACCTATGTTATGGTGGATGGACATACCTATAAACCAAGCTTAAATTCCTACCCGGTCGTACTTTATATTGTTATCGTCTGCATTTTTTATTTTACCTGCTGTATAGTCAGGCGTTTCCGCGATATAATAACTAACGGTGGTTTATTTATCATCGTAGCCATCGCGCTTTTTTTCTTTGGTGATATAGTCACAACGTTTACCGTGTCGCAAATTCATCCCTCATTCATCCCGGGGATCAGGCATTGGTTTTACCTGTTGCGGATAACGTTGTGGATTATTTTGGTGTTTGATGTTTTTATGATTGGATGGAATTGGAAAAGAGCCGTTTAACCGCAATAAGTAAAATACAGCATATACCAGGATGTGTGACTTTCGAACAGTTAAGACTCATAATACACGCCGAAATCGTATTTAGTAGTTTTTACGTCTACTAAATAAATTGATGTAAACTCCGTTATATGTTGAAGGCATGCATAAAAATAAACCGGTTTTATTTATTTCAAGGATATCATATTCATTGAGATTCGATTTAGGTTGGTTTAACATAGCGTAAGTATGTAATATCTTCCGGAGGCAGGGAAGACCGAGTCTTTTATTTTTGTTTTAACGAAGATGCCGTTATAGTCCATATTTACCAAACCAAAAATGCCCTAATTTACGACATCTTTCTTTAGAACGCTATGAAATTTCCGAGACTTAACCCGTTATTTACTTAATCTGCAATAATTTGATTCTATAAAATTATTAGTAAATTTGATTTATGAACTTGCAGGCTGAAAAACTTGAAGTAGTTAGACTAATACTTGATACTAACGATAAGACCCTCCTTAGCGCAGTGAAGTCGTTGTTTAAAAACGAAGCAGTTGCCTCAAAAGATAGTGCGCATTTAGAAAAGTTTTATGATGGATTTCGGGACGGTATTCGTGATGTAAAGCTATCTCTTGAGGGACAGGTTGAGTTAAAAAATGCTGATACATGGTTAAATGAGCTTTGAAGTTATAATCACCAGAAACTTCGAAAAGGAAGCAAAACCCTTGGCAAAAAAATATCCTTCTTTTAAACAAGACATTGCCAAACTGATCAAAAATCTTAAAATAAATCCCGAAGAAGGCAAATCGTTAGGGAACAATCTGTATAAAGTACGAGTTGCTATTGATAGCAAAAATAGAGGTAAATCTGGAGGTGCACGCATAATAACTTACCTTGTTATTGAAAAAGAAAAGTTGTTTTTAATTTCTATCTACGACAAGGCAGAGTATGAGACATCTGATACGAGTTTGCTATTGAAAATACTCAAAGACGAAGGTCTCCGATAATAATTGGATTACCATGAAACTAATCAAGGTATCAAAAACACTATAAGTCTTTCCGTTTTCCAAAACATATCTTTACCAAATGGGTATCTATTTAAAAATTTATTCCCATGTCAAACATCCAAATTCTCAATAAAGAGACCCTCTCCAATAAAAAATATGCGCTTAAATATGTAACTTTTGAAAAGCCTGATGCTGATGGCGTGTTTCATACGGTAGAGAAAGAGGTTTATTTCCGTCCTGATGCGGTTGCGGTGCTTTTGGTTGATGATGAGCACAAAAAGTTATTGTTTGGTAAGCAATTTCGTTTGCCGGCTTTTTTGAATGGCAGCGACAGCGGTTACCTGATTGAGGTTTGCGCCGGCCTGATTGATGACAATGAAACACCTGAAAGCACAGCTCATCGCGAGGTTGCTGAAGAGATGGGATATGCTATAACAAACCTTCAGCGTATCGCAACCGCCTATTCCTCGCCCGGCGGTATTACCGAAATGATATATTATTTTACCGCGCGTTACAACCCCGCGAGCAAAACCGGCGATGGCGGGGGGCTAAAAGAAGAAGGCGAGCATATCGAGCCTGTCGAGATGAGTTTTGATGAAGCCCGTGAAAAATTGGAGCAAGGCTGGTTCAGGGAAGCGAAGACCATTATGTTGCTGCAGCACTTTTTTATGAATTTAAATTAAAAGTAATTTGTCGGGTGATCTATAATAAACCGTAGGGTATAAATATCTGCGATTATGCAACAACCTATTAGTTTTTTAATGTTTGAAGGCAGGGCGGAGGAAGCGATGAATTTTTACACTTCGGTTTTTCCGGATTCCAAAATCATTCATATCAGCCGCTATGAGGCCGGTCAGCCGGGGAAGGAAGGCTCTGTAATACATGCCACTTTTTCCATAAAAGGCCAAACTTATATGTGTATAGATAGCTCTGTCAGTCATGGCTTCACGTTTACGCCGGCCATATCATTTTACATAACCTGCGATTCAGAGGTTGAAATTGACGAACTTTACAGCCAACTCGGCGAGGGAGGTAAGGTAATGATGCCTTTGGGCGCTTATCCTTTTAGTAAAAAGTATTGCTGGTTAAGCGATAAATTTGGCGTTTCGTGGCAGTTGACGCTGGTTTAACAGAAAGTTTTGCCATTGCCTTTGGGGCGTCGTTTGTGCGCAACAACAAATTTTATATAACCTTTAGCTATGTCAACCATCCGTCTCGCTTTGCTTAACGATATTCCCCGGCTAAATGAGATGATAGCTCTTTCCGTTCGCGGATTAAGCAAAGATTATTATACGCCCGCTCAGATCGAAAGCGCCATTAAATATATTTTCGGGGTGGATACACAGCTGGTGCTGGACGGCACCTATTATATTGCCGAAAAAGATAACATGATAACAGGCTGCGGCGGCTGGAGTAAGCGCAACACACTTTACGGCGGCGACCAGCACAAAAGTATTGAAGACCCATTGCTAAATCCATTAACAGATGCCGCCCGCATCAGGGCTTTCTTTGTACACCCGGATTATGCCAGGCAGGGAATAGGCCGCCAGATAATTAATATTTGTGAAGACGCCGCTAAAGCCGGAGGATTTACTGCATTTGAACTTGGCGCAACTTTACCCGGCGTGCCTTTATATACCGCAATGGGCTATGAAGCCATAGGACGCGTCGATGCCCTTTTGCCCGACGGTGAAAAGCTCGGTATCGTAAAGATGCGAAAAATAGCTTAAGATTACATTCCCGGCGGCACCGAGTGTAAGGCTACTCTATTACCTTCTGTATCTAAAAAAACAGCCATATGTCCATACTCCGGTGATATTTCGGTTTTGGGCATAATGATCTTGCCTCCTGCAGCCTCAATTTTATCGAGAATGTTTTGTACGTCCGGGTTGGCATTCAGATACACCAGCGTGCCCGCCTCGGCAGACGGCTTATAAAAATCCCCAGCACAGCTTATGGCGCCGCCGATCCCGGTCATGGGATCCTCGATCGGGAACATACGCATTTGCAATTGCGGCATATCCATTGGTATCATCTGGATATCGAATATGGTTTCGTAAAATTTCTGGGCACGGTTAATGTCAGTTGAAGGAATCTCGAACCAACTGATGGCGTTTTTAAATGTCATGGCGTTTCGGATTTAAAGGATTTGAAGGATTTCGGTTATCTGAAATAAAGTTAAAGACATTTTCAGACAGATAGAATATGAAATAATTAATTGCGTTAATTTATATTTGACGAAGACACACCCATGCTTAGAAAGTTTATTTTATCGGTCATACTCATAATTACGGCTTACATAGCGAACGCTCAAAAACGGCCTATTGACCCTGTATATGAAAAGTACCTTGATTTTAACCTGGCCCGCTTGCAGGGAGAGGTGGATAAGCTTATGGACCTGGGCGAGGCCATTCTTCCGGATACCGCCAAATTGCCGGCCAAAGCAAGGGTAAATTTTTATTTCTCCATAGGCCAGGTTTACGAACATAATGAACAGCCGCAAAAGGCGCTTGATTTTTATGAAAGGGTGGCAGCCGCAGTGCCCGACTATTATGTAGCCCATCGCGGCATTGGCTATATTTACCTTGACCGTGCGAATGAGATCCAAACTAAAATGAACGCCGCGACCGACCTGGCTGTTAACAAAAAACTTGCCGAAGAGTACCGTAAAACTGTCCGCATGGCATTACCACACCTTGAAAAAGCACAGGCCTGCGACCCAAGCGACGAAACACTTGATGCAATAAAAACTTTGTATAAAAACCTGAAAGACCAGGAAGGTTTAAACAGCTTAGATGAGCGGCTGAAACAGCTCAGCGCGCATTGTATAGATATTTTGGAAGACAAATAAGGGAAGTCCGGAAAGTTAGTAAAGTCGGAAAATTCCGAAAGAAGCTGCATGACCGTTCAATAAGTTTATATGCGCCTACACGATATTTAACTTTGCCGACTTTTAGGACTTTCCCGGCTCAAATTACGTTTTATCCGCGCGGGCCGGCTTCATTTTCTTCATGGTAGACTTATCTTCCTCCACGCCGTTGCCCAAAAGATAGCCCCACGGTTTCAGGCTTTGCACCCGGTCGAAAATAATTTTGAATATCGCCATAATGGGTATAGACAAGAACATGCCCGACAGGCCCCAAATCATCTCGCCTAAGATAATGCCCAGAAAGGTGATGAGTGCATTTAGCTTTACTTTTGAGCCGACTATGGTCGGCAGCAATATATTAGAGTCTACTGCATGGATGCCTATTATGCTTACAGCTACCCAGGCTGTATGCTGAATGCCGCCTGTTGCAAATGTGATCAGGCTGCTTAGCAGTAATGCCGTAAAAATACCGAGGTAGGGGATCAGGTTAAACAACGCCACTATTAATCCTAATAACACAGCGTATTGAATACCGATTATCCAAAACGCCGTGCAGGCCAGGCAGGCCACTACAAACATTTCGAGCAACAGCCCAAGTATGTACTGACGAAGAATACTCTGGATATTCTCAACAATGTCATGTACAATGGGTTCGTAGTCATCGCTAAAAACCCAAACAATAAAATGAATAAGCAGCTTGCGGTAAAGCAGGATAAAAAAGGTAAATATCAGGATAAATGTATAAAACAGCATTAATGACGATACCGCGCCGAAGGTAGTGCCCAATACATCGGCGCCGGAAGCCATGATTTTTTTTGTGGTATTGTTCACATAGGTCATCTGCTTACTGGCCGTTATATGAAACGCTGACCGGATCCACTCCCGCAAATCTCCGAGCGACTGGTGTACCTGGCCTTTCAATTGTGGCCAGTCGCTGGCCAGGTTTGATATTTGCGAGCCCACTGCATATAAAATACCCCCTACGAAAGTGATCAGCAGCAAAATGGCTATTAAACAGGCAACAGCCCGGGGCAGGCGTATTATTTTCTCTACAAACCTGGCTACAGGATATAATAAAATGGCGAACAGGAAGCCGAAAATCAATGGGTCAAGCACGTCCTTGCCCTGGATAACAATGTAGCCGAGGGACAATAAGCCGATAAGTACCAGCGATAATCTTTCGTAAAAAGGATGAACAGGAGTTTTTGCGGGCATATACCGGTAGCTATTTAGTGACCTATCAACACAGAATGTTGGTTGTTGGTTTGAAGGTAAGCATAAATGAATGATAATATGCTTTCAATGAAAAATTTCCCGGAGGGACAAAATGCTTGTGTTTTTGGGATAATATTTTGAACCCATTTTGGCAGATATTTTGCTTTATAAATTAATTGTTTACCTAAAGGAAAATATTATGGCAAAGTATTCAAAAAAAGCTGGCGAAAAAGTTGAAAAAGCCATGCACGAAATGCACGAGGGCAAGTTGAAAAGCGGCCGCAGCGGCAAAAAAGTTACCAGTAAAAAACAAGCGGTTGCAATAGGCCTTTCAGAGGCCCGCGAGGAAGGCGCCAAAGTGCCTAAAAAGAAGAAGTCATCATGAATATTTGATAAATCGCAATTTATCAGATTTTGATACTCAAGCCGGGGTTAAAACTCACTATGTCTTTTATAGATTTGGTAAGTTTTAGCTTTGGCCCGTAAACGCATCCAAAATATCCATCAAAACAATAGCTTCATCAATCGAGCAGGGATTCGGCCCTTCGCCGCGAAAGTAGGATACTATTTTGGTGATCATAGGTTGCTGGATGTGTTCCGGGTGTACGAAGGTGAGTGTTTGTTCCTCGTCGCCGGTTTTATAAGTTATAAAATTGCCAAAAAACGGAAATGTAATTTTACCATGGCTGCCGATTATTTCACATAAGTCTGTACTCTCGCTTTCGGCAACACTGAAACACCATGAGCCGCTTAACGCCACTCCGCTTTTAAACAGTATTTGTCCCTGTACGGTGTCGTCGGCGGGAGTGTCTTTTGCCTGGTTGAGGGAGAAGCCTGAATACTTTTCAGGTTCGCCAAAATAAAACAGCATCAGATCAAGCTGGTGCGGGGCAAGGTCGTGAAAGTAGCCCCCGCCCGAAAGTTCAGGATGCACCCGCCAGTCAGCCGCCAGTTCTTCTTCGGAGTTATGCGTTCGGCATTTCCACATCCTTATTTGGACTGAACGGATATCGCCGATAACTTTATTTTCCAGCAGTTCCTTTACTTTCAGAAACATGGGCAGGCCGCGCCGGTAATGGGCCACGGTAAGTTTTTGACCGGGATACTTTTTAAGTTCTTCTGCTATTTGCCGGGCTTCGGCAGCATTGCGGGTTACCGGTTTTTCGACGTATACATTAAAACCTTTTTCAAGAGCCTCAATAGCGTAAGGTGCATGCGAAGCGGGCGGGGTTGCTATATAAATGGCGTTCAGTTCAGTATCCGCCATTAATTTAGCGGTATCATCGTACCATTTTCCTACGCCATGTCGTTTGGCATAGTCAGCGGCTTTCGCAGCGTCACGCCGCATCACTGCCACCAATTTACTGTTTGGCACTTTGTTAAAAGCCGGGCCGCTTTTTCTTTCCGTTACGTTGCCGCAGCCGATAATTCCCCAGTTTACAGTTGTCATATTTAGTGAAGAAACAGGAGCAAAGAACCAGGAAAGAAAGGCTTCTTGTCTTGATTGCCGGCTCTTGATTCCCGAATCTATTTTAGTATTTCTTCAATCTTATTTAATTCCTCTCCCGAGAACTCAATGTTATTTAAACATTTCAGCGAATCAGCCAATTGTTCCGGGCGGCTGGCGCCAATCAACACAGATGTAACCCGTGGGTCTTTCAGCAACCAGGCCAGCGCCATTTGCGCAAGGGTTTGCCCGCGTTGTAAGGCTATGTCATTCAGTTTTTTAATCTGCGCTATGCGTTCTTCGGTAACCTGGCTCTCCTGCAAAAATCCGGAGGGCTTTGCTGCACGCGAATCGGCAGGGATACCATGCAGGTATTTATTAGTTAACAGGCCCTGCGCCAACGGCGAGAAAGGTATGCAGCCAACGCCGTCGCGTTCCAATACATCCAGCAAACCGCCTTCAACCCAACGTTCAAACATGGAATACTTAGGCTGATGGATCAGGCAAGGCGTGCCAAGGTCATGCAATATTTTAATAGCCTTTTCAGCTTCTTCGGCAGGGTAGTTGGATATACCCGCATATAACGCTTTGCCCTGGCGCACAATAAGGTCAAGAGCGGCCATGGTTTCTTCAAGCGGTGTTTCAGGGTCTGGCCGGTGATGATAAAAAATATCCACATAATCCAGCCCCATTCGTTTCAGGCTTTGGTCAAGACTGGCCACCAGGTATTTTTTTGAGCCCCAATCGCCGTAAGGGCCTTCCCACATGGTATAGCCGGCCTTGCTGCTTATGATCATTTCATCGCGGTAACCGCGAAAATCATCTTTCAATATCTTCCCGAAATTTTCTTCCGCAGTTCCCGGCGGCGGTCCGTAATTATTGGCTAAATCAAAGTGCGTAATACCGCTGTCAAACGCCAGGTGCAGAATTTTGCGAAAGTTTTCGGCAACATCCACGCCCCCAAAGTTATGCCACAGGCCAAGCGAAACCTCTGGCAGCTTAATACCACTTTTTCCGCAGCGGCGATAGCGCATGTTCTTATACCTTTCGGATGATGGCTGATAGGTCATAATGTATTGATGATACTTAAAGACGTAAAAATAGAATTTAATGTAAATACTTAACGTTAATATTTAAAGTAATGATAGCGGCATCGCTTTAATATCATTGGCCAGCATCTGCTGCTTCGCCCAATCCCGCAACTGCGACAAAAATGGCAGCAGTTGTGCACCAGTTTCAGTTAATTCGTATTCAACCCTGGGCGGTACTTCTACAAAAACAGCGCGTGTAACTAAGCCGTCCTCCTCAAGTTCCCTTAAAACCTGTGTAAGCATTTTTGCAGTAATTCCGGTTACCGTTTTTCGCAACTCACCGTAGCGGAGTTTACCGTTGCGCAGCCGCCATAGCACGCGGCCTTTGTATTTTCCGCCGATACGCTGAAATGCATAATCTATTCCGCATTTGGGCAGCGCCCTGTTACTTGCTTTTGTCATAATTCAAATTAATCTAATTGATTAACAGCATGGTACCTTTTTTGTAAGCAGGTTACAATTTTGTACGTACTTGATAAATGTAGACACCGGAGGCTATTTTTGAGCATGAAAAATATAATACTCGCACTTTTGCTATCCGTCAATATACACATTGTATCCGCCCAAACGCATAAAAATAATAACCTGGCAGGAACCTATGTTTTAGTAAGCGTTGACAATATTGACAAAAATGGAACCCGGACACATCTTTACGGAGATAGCCCGCAGGGACTATTAATTTTTGACAGTGCCGGTAATTATTCCTTACAAATCATGAGCGGCAACCGGCTAAAGTTCGCGTCTGCTGATAAAGCCAAAGGTACCGACGATGAGAACCGCGCCGCTGTAAAAGGATGTAATACACATTTTGGCACTTATTCAGTCGACTACAGTAGCGGTACTATTACTTTCAATATCCTGCACGCGTCATTCCCCAACTGGGAGGGTACGCAGCAAAGGCGCCCTTTTGTATCAGACGGCGTTGTTTTTAAATATACGGTACCTGCGCCCACAACAGGCGGAGCTGTTACCGGTGAAGTGGTTTGGAAAAAGATAAAATAAGAAAGACGGTTATCGGGGCGACGGCATTATGGCAAGCCAAAGGCTACACCACCTCGGCCACAACAAAGGTACTTCCTCCAACAAAAACAAGGTCATCGTCTGTAGCGTTCTGCTGCGCTGCTGCAAGGGCTTCTTTAACTGAGTGATAGGCCTCGCCATGCAAGCCAAAACCTTCAGCCTTTAACCACAGGCTGTTGGCGTCCAGTCCGCGGGGAATATCAGGTTTACAAAAATAATAATGCGCTTTTACCGGTAAAATTGTAAGCACCTTGCTGATGTCCTTATCATTAACCATACCTAAAACAAAATGCAGTTTTTTATGGGGCGTTGCCGCAATGTTTTGCAGTACTTCTTCCATGCCCTCAGGATTGTGGCCGGTGTCGCAGATGGTAAGCGGCTGATTGTTCAACACTTCCCAGCGGCCATGCAGACCCGTCAGACCCTTAACGTCAGCAAGGGCGGTACGCAGTTGTTCCTCCGTAATATTAAAACTCTGTGCCTTCAGCTCTTCGACAGCGCAAAGCACCGTCTTTATGTTTTTCAGTTGGTATGAACCAGCGAGATCGAGTTGTAAGTCCCGGGTTTTAAGTCCTGAATCTTGAGCCGGCGTGACAGTTACAGCTAAACTGGTAACAGAATCTTTAATGATGCCGGTTTTAATGTGAGTTTCCAGTCTTTCAGACGCGAAGGTTATTCTTGAAGATGTTGATTTTGCCTTTTCAATAAAAATATCAGCTACTTCTTCCTGGTACTCGCCGATGATTACCGGAACTTTGTCTTTGATAATGCCTGCCTTCTCGCCGGCTATAAGGCGCAGGGTATCGCCGAGGATATTCATGTGGTCCCAGCCGATATTTGTGATAACCGACAAAAGAGGCGTTATCACATTGGTTGAGTCAAGCCTTCCGCCAAGCCCTACTTCTATTATCGCTATATCTACCTTTTCTTTGGCAAACACGTCGAAAGCCAGGCCTACCGTCATTTCAAAAAATGATGGCTTTATCTGGTCGAAATCTTCTTTATGTTCCCCTACGAAATCAGTCACCGTTTGTTCGCTGATCATTTCTCCGTTTATGCGGATTCGCTCGCGGAAATCTTTCAGGTGGGGGGAAGTATACAGGCCGGTTTTATAACCCGCAGTCTGCAAAATGGCAGCCAGCATGTGCGATGTAGACCCTTTGCCATTCGTGCCGCCCACATGTACGCTTTTAAATGTATGCTGAGGATTGCCGAGGCGGTTTAACAATTCAATGGTATTATCAAGATTAGCCTTGTATGCCGACGCGCCGTCACGCGTAAACATCGGTAATTGGCTGTATAAGTAGTTGATGGTTTCCTTGTAGTCCATAGTCCATAGTCCATAGTCCATGGACCATGGTTTATCGATGGCAAATTTACCTCAATATTTATTTACCGGGAAGATTATTGGCTTGCAGAATGATAAGAAAACTATCGTCTGTCGTCCATGGCCTATGGACTTAGAATTAATCAACCTTAAACCTGAAAGTATATTGCCCGTTCTGATTACCGGTGGCCGGTTTTGAGGACGTGAATCTGGTGTTTTTTATCGCGTCGATACAGGCTTGTATAAGGCTTAGCTCTGCCCTGGTTTTGCGTGTATTATAATTAGCCGAAATAACGTTGCCGTTAGGGTCTACCACAAAGTCCACCACTACAACACCAGGCACACGGTGGATATTTTGCGGATCAGGAGCGCTTACAAAGCTCCAGTTGGGCATATTAAGGCCATTACCCGATCCACCGGGGCCGTAATTATCGCTTAAGGTCGAGCCGTTTTTACTGCCCTGGTTACCGGGCTTGTCTGTAGTACCATCGCCCTCGCCGCCGGTGCCTTTATTAGTTGCCCCCTTATATAAGGCGTTTTGATTGATGGTTGGTTTTGCCGCAGGCTTATTAGGCTGTGTTGCCACATTGGGTGTGGGCTTTTTTGAATTTGCCGCAACAGTTGGCGCATCTTCCGCATCCTGGGTAACTACTTTTTTGTCGCTGTTGTCTTCCTGTGCTTTTTGTTCAGTTGGCGGCGCAGTATTAACTTTCGTAGGTGCCGTTTTATTTGCTTTTTCGGCGACAGAAGGCTCCTCCGTACTCGACTGATTGTTACCTGTTCCCTCGTCTACCGTACCATAATTTACCAGTATGCCGCCAACACCTTGCTCTTCGGGTTGCGGTGCACGAAAAACAATAATATAACACAGGGCAATTAAAACCGCCATTACAATACCGGTTGCTAAAAAAGCCTTGGGGTAATTATTTTCTTCTTCGTAATTAGTCATTTGTCATTAGTCACTGGTCACTGGCAAGCGGCAAAGTTTAAGCACTTACCAACAACTACACTCTGCACTATTTGGGTACGGTTGCCAGTACCATTTTAATATTCAATTTCTGCGCTATATCCATTACGCCAACCACATCCTGGATGGCCACTGTTTTATCAACGTATAAAACGATGGTTAATTCTGCTGCCTGCGATTTATAGCTGCCCAGCACGGTAGGAAGGTCGGTAAGTAATACCGGTTTTTTATCTACAGTATATTGCAGATCCTTATCTATACTTACATTAACAGTTTTTTTTGCTACGGCTTTACCTGATTTTGATTTCGGCAGCAGCAGTTTTACAACGTTGGGGTTGGTAAGTGTTGAGGCTATAAGGAAGAACAGGAGCAGGAAAAACATGATGTCGTTCATGGCCGAGGTGTGTACCTCAGCGGAAGCGCCCCTTTGTCTTTTTCTTAAATTCATTTGGTTGGTTCCTCTAACAGGTCAATAAATTCAATGGCATCAGTTTCCAATCGCAATATTACTTTATCAACCATCATATTTAATATATGATAAAACACATAGGCTATTATACCAACGGTAAGTCCTGCTGCAGAGGTGATCATTTTCACATACAAGCCACCTGAAATAGTACCGATGCTAAAATTGTCGGTGGTTGATATATCGAAGAATATCTTGATTACACCGGCAATGGTTCCAAGGAAGCCAAACATCGGCGCGATACCTGCTACTATGCCCAGGATACCGATATTCTTTTCCAGCTTAGATACTTCAAGTTTGCCCACATTTTCAATAGCGCCTTCAATATCTTTGATGGGCCGGCCTATACGCAGCAATCCTTTTTGCAGCATGCGGCCAAGCGGCGAATTATTGCTGCGGCACAGCGCTACCGCTGATTCCAGGTTGCCTGAAACTATGCTTGAACGAACCTGCAACATCAGGTTGTTTTCGTTTTTAGATGCATTGCGAATGGTGAAATACCTTTCAAAGAAAATCACGAACGCAAGGATTGCCAAAATACCGATAGGTATCATTACCACCCCGCCCGCCAGTATCAGGCTGCCAACGTGCAGGTCGGCTTTTGGCGCCACTACCTGTCCGGCACGGTTAGCTGTATCTAAAAGTTTATGTGCGGTATCTGCTGCCTGCGCCTGTATAAATAATAACGTCATTTTTATTGTTTTAATGGAAGTACTGATGAAGTTGCCGGAATTTTTCCTGCCTTAACTAAAACTGACCTCGCAGCTTCAGCTTCGGCCTCTGTTGGGTAAATAGTTGTTATAGCTACTTTAATGCGGTTGCCTGTTGCTTCGTTTTTTGACAACACCCTTGCGTCGATATTTTTCGCTTTTAAGCGTTTTATCTCCGGATCTGCGAATTTTTGCTGCCGGTAGCTTATTACAATTATAGCCCACGAAGGTTTTTTAACCGTATCTGCCGGCGGAGCAGCCGCAACCGGCTGTGCTGCGGTTTTTGATGCGGTGTCTGTATGCGGAACAATTGTACTTTTGGCTACGGTGTCTGCCTTAGTTTCCCGGCGATAGATCGGTACAGAAGTATCAGCTTTTTTGGTCACGTGAAAAGCTGAACCGATTCTGTCAAATACGTCAGGGTAAAATTTATAGACGCCAAAGACGGACAGCGCCACGGCGGTTAACACTATCAGCACTATCAACCATACATTAACGCCTTTTTTCCTTTCTGCCTCTTCTTCAAAATACAGCTCATCAGTAACCGGTTGAGGCGATTGAACCGGGTGACTAAGAACAGCCGGCGCAGGCGCTACATTTGCAAATGAAGGCCGCGAATATTGCTCATTCAAGGGCTGGCCCTGCTTGTATACATTTAATTGAGGATAGCCATAAAAAGCCGGGTCGTCAGCGATCTTGTCATTCGGCTTAAAAACCAATTGCTGATCCTGGTCGGTATAAAACAGGCCGATATCCGCGAAAATGTATTTACCGGTTAAGGCCTGTTCGCGCAGTTTGCTTACAAACTTTTCCGCAAAATATTTAGATGACGCCAGCGATATGTTCTTTTTATCGGCAACATACTGGGCAAAAGTATCATCATCCTTTGGCTGAGCCACAAACTTTACCCTGTGGTAAGGCGGATAGAACCGTGCCTCTTTATCGTTATAGTAGCCGTTTACGCGCTCGCGCACAAAATAACCGAGACCAGGTACGCTAACTTCCTCGTACTGACCCAACAATTCACTTAAATAGTCGGCTAAATTCATTTGCGCCAAAAGTACATTTTATTATAAAATTTCAAAACCGGTTCGTTGCCCCTGTCTTATCAAATTCATTCCGGGCAGAGTGACTTAAAAAACCTTCTTTACCGGGAGACTTAAGCGCCGGCCCAAATCCCTTAAAAGCTATATCCAACACCGCCAAATATATTAAATCCGTAATCAGGATAATATAACCACGTTTGGCTGGTACTGTTTAAAAGATTATTTGCATGTATAAATACCGAGAACCGCTTTGGCAATTTATAATCCGCACCTGCGCTTAAATCGGCAAAACCATCAATTTCTGTAGGCAGGGTGCTTGTACCGCCAGGCGCAACCTTTGGCGCAGATTGTACAGAACCACGAACCAGCAGGGTGCCCGATATGCTTATTTTATCGCCTATCTTAAAATTGGTACCGCCCTTAAACACTACCTTTGGCAGGAAAAAAGGCTCGGTTGTTGCCATCTTATAATCTTTAAACTCAATACGGCCAAATATGTCCATATCTTCCGACACCTTATAATCCAGCTCACCGGTTAAGCCGCTTACGCGTGATCGGCCTTCATCATAAATCACCTTAAACCTGTTATAGCCGGTGGCCAGGTTAAAGTCGTTTACAAACAACGGCATGTTCTTAATTTCATTGCGGAACACGGTTACTTTAAAACCTAATCCCGGTGCGATAGTCCCTTTCAAACCGGCTGCAATGTCCAGTTGATCAACAGAGTTCTTGATATCGAAATTTTGCCCGAGGAAGGGATTGATCGCCATTAAGTCATGTAACGACGTTCTGTTTACATCACCTTTCGCTTCGGCAAACACACGCACGTACTTAGGTATTACCTGCAACTCCGCCCTGGCCGACGGGAAAATGTAGAACGCTGATTTGTAACCAAACTGGTCTACAATATTGATACCCGCATCAACCTTATAATTATCTCCCTGGAATTTAATGTATGGATTTAAACGGATCAGGCTGTTGTTATAATCAAACAAACTGTCTTTCTGCGTGCTCAAATCAATCGAGCCAGCTAAACCCGCATAAAACTGTTTGATGGTTTGGTTCACGAAACCCGAGAGCACCAGGTTGTTCTCGCGGGCCTGGTAAGCATCACTAAAAATATATCCTTTCAGCTTCAGTGCGTAGGTAAAGTCTTTTTCAACGTCCTGGTAGTTTTTGGCCAGCTCGCCTTCCGCCCCCAGCGTACTAAAATGCTGCTTATTGGCCTGTATGGCTGAAGGAGCGGTAAACTCGTCAAAGCCATAAAAATAATTGCTGTTATAGTTATAGGTAATGCGGCCGCTCAGGCTGTTCAAGTCGCCTACACTTTTGCCAAATACGCCTACTTCTTCCTTCGCCGATTTTTGGTTATACAAGTTGCCATTTTGTGCAAAATGTTTCAGGTAGCCGCCCACTTGCAGTGCATTGTCTTTACCATTGGCAAAATAAGCTTCGCCATAAGTGGTTTTTAAACTACCCAGACCAGCCTTTACATAATTATTGGTGGGTACAGAATCCTGCTCGGCCGGCATTTTCATGGCGTCGAGCCGTTTTATACTTGTATTCAGCTCCAGCCTTTTGTCTATTGGTACGTAAGTTAAGGGAGCTTTAAAAGGGGTTTTATCCTCTAAGTCGGGGTTGCGGCGTATTTTTACAGCATCGGCCAGTACCGGCTTGTAGGCGGTGGTTACCACAATCTCTTCAGACAGGTTGCCGTTTACCGCATCGTTGCCTTTACCTCCCTTTTTCGTAGTATCGGCAGCAGCTTTTGACACCAGATCGCCAAGATTAGCTGCATTTTTTTGACTGGGCGCTGTAGCTTTAGTAACCTTTGGAGCAGTTTTTTTAGCAGCGTGCTTTGCAGTAGTTTTTGCGGCCGGCTTTTTAGCCCTGGCCTTATGCTTCGTTTGTGCATCAGCAGGAACAAAGTATAGGGCGGTTATTAAGGTAAGCAGCGTATATATATATTTTAACTTCATTGCTTGTCTTGTTTTATTCTTTGTTATCCTGTTTCTTTTCCTCTGTTGCCGGTTTTTTATCATCCTTTTCCGCCGGCTTATCTTCGGGTTTGCTGCCGCCGGAGAGACCATCTAGTTTTTGTTTCGCTGTCGGCAAAATGTCGTCGTTGGTATTTTTGTAGTTATCAATAACGCTCTGTAAAGTTGCCTTAGCCTGGAATGCGTCTTTAAGTGCCTCGTAGTCATCAGCAAGCAGTATGAATGATTTTGCTACCCAGTAATCATAATTCGGCAGATCTTTTATTAGCTCAAAACATGTTTTTTGCGAGGCCTTGTATTTGCCCTGCTCAAACTGCACTTCAGCAATATTGTATTTTGCCTCGGCTGCAGCAATAGTTTTGGTATTGGTAACCGTGTAGTTAAATTCGGTTATGGCACTTGTAGTATCGCCCTTTTGCAGATATGCCTGCCCGGCGTATAAGCCTGTTTTAAATTTGTCTTCCTGTGCGGTTTTCTCATTTCCGCGGACCAGCTTCACGTAGTTCAGTGCATCATCGCTCATCTCCATTTGGGCGTAACACATCAGCAGGTTATTGATGGCCCAGGTGTAGTCGGCTTTATATTCTGAATTTATTTCAAGCTTTTTCAGGTAAGGGATAGCTTCGTTATATTTTTTTTGCGCAATGTAAAGCTTTGCCATACTGATGAGCGATTGCTCCGTGTAAGGACTGGTCCAGTCATTCAATATTACATTGTAATCGTTTACGGCCTCCTGCAGCCTGCCCAGGTTTACCAGGCTTTGTGCGCGGATAAAGCGAGCCTGCTTTTCATAAATAGGCTTGTTAGGAAACTTATCATAATAGGCGTTTACTGCACCCACAGTACCCTGCCAGTCACCGCGGGTATACAAGTTGTTTGCGGCAGTTATCATAATGTTTTCCTGGTCAGCCGTTGTGTAATTTGCTATCGGGGTGGTTGCGGCATAGTTAATAAATGTTTGCGCATCACCTTTATCGGTATATATCTTTTCAACCTGCTTCAATGCCATCTTGGCTTCCTCGCTTGAGGAATAATCTTTTACCACATTTTTAAACGATTCTACTGCTGATGTATCCCTGCCGGCATTGTAATCTATTACGCCTATGGTAACCAGTGCCCTTGGAACATAGCTGCTGGTTGGATATTTTTTAACCATGTCCTGCAGGCGTGTTTTAGCCGTCTCGCCGTCATCCTTTAAAAAGTAGGTATAAGCAATCTCGAATGAAGCGTCATCCGCATAGTCTGAGTTCGGGTATTTGCTCAACAGATCGGTTAGCGTGCTGATCTTGGTATCCGGCGCTCCCTGCAACCCCTGTATCATACCGCGCTGAAATAAGGCATAATCCTGACCGGGAGCATGTTTGTCAATTATCCTGTCGTAATATTGCATTGCCCGGCCATAGTCTTTCATAACGAAATAGCTATCGCCCAAACGGGTTATCGCATCGTTAGTAGTAGCAGCATCTTTTTCTTCACCGTCTAAAAACTTCTGGAAATAAGTGGCCGCCTTTCGGTATTGTTCGCCGCCAAAAGCCGCATAAGCCAGTGCATAGTTGGCATAATTGTAAACTCCGGTTTCACGGGCGCCATCAAAATCAAGGAATTTTTCAAAGTTCTGAACGGATTCGCCGTATTTACGTACTTCGTACATCGCTTCGGCCATCCAGTAGGTAGTCATTACCTGTATCTTCTCGTCCACCGGATATTTAAGTGAACGCAGAAAAATGCCGATCGCATTTTCAAAGGCCCGCTCATTATAGAATTCCAGGCCCCTGTAATAAGTTACTTTTTGATAAGCTGCTTGCGCACTGGCTGATTTATTCGGGATGGGTTCAAGTATCTCTACAGCCTCTTTGTAATTGTGCGAATTAAGCAATTCCTCGCCCAGCAACACCTTCATTTCGTCGGTACGCGGTGAGCGGGGATAGTTCTTAAGATAAAGACGGGTGGCGCCAAGTGCCTGGGTGTTAAAATCAAGCTCATATGATAGCTTGGCGTATTCGTAAAGCGCATCTTCCTGCAATTGCTTATCAAAATCAAGTTTTGATGCGGCGAAAAAAGCATTGCGCGCACTCTGCTTATTATTCATTTTCAGGAACACATTACCCAGCGCGTAATTACCATTCTGGCTAAAAACGTCGTTAGTTTGCTGCAGTTTCTCCAGTTCGGTTGCTGCCTTGGCAAAGTTGCCTACTTTGTAATAGGTATAACCCATCTGGTAGCTGTCCTGCGTGTTTTGCGTTTTGCCCTGGTCCTGGTCTTCAAACCGTCCGTAATATTCAGCGGCTTTATCATAATTTGCTTTAGCAAAGTACGATGCTGCTACAATGCGCAGCATTTCAGTTTCGTGCTGCTGGTGGGTGCTTTTTAAGATGGGCACCGCATAGTTCAATACATCATCATACCGTTTATCTAAAAAGTAAACTGCCGATATATAGTACGGATAGCTGTTTTCGTATTTCTTTTTGCCTTTTAAACGCTCAAAGTTTACCAGCGCCAGGTGGTAATCTTTATTCAGATAAGCTATATAGGCAAAATAGTAAATGGCGTCATCAGTATAGGGCGAATGTGTGTTTTTAACCTCGCTGAAAAGGGCCTGAGCATTTTTATAATCGTTAGTTACAAAGTAAGCGTAGCCCTTACGGAATTTGTATTCCGTATTTTGCCTGCCGCTTAACTCGCCGGCTTCCACCTTGTCAAACCATTTTAATGCTTCGGTATATTTTTCCTGCCTGGAGTAAGAGCGGCCTATCTGGAAGTAGGCCAACTTGGTAAGCGGGTTCTCGGGATGTTCTTTTATAAAACGCAAAAACATGCTTTCGGCGTCGTCGTTTCCTAATTCCAGTGCACATAGCGCCTCATAGTATTGGGAATTCTCTTTTATCAGGGACAGCTCCGATTCGAACTTCGGCTGTGTGCTTGTTTTAACCCGAAATGCATCCACCAGCTTGAATTGCGCTGCGGCAGATACATACTTGCCTTTATCCAGCAACTCTACTGCGCCATGGTATGTGCGGTAGACGTTAAAAGCCGGATTTTGCTGGGCACGTGCTGTTAAAACAAAAAATATAGGTACAAGAACGGAAATGTATTTATGTTTTATCATAGGGAGCAAACTAACGATTTGCGAAATTAACTAAACCCTTGAAGGTTAATCCACAATAGTAATTCACATAGTGTGGAGAACATTGTTCTTAACGAAGAGAAAATTATACATGGTATAGGTGTGGAAAACTTTACTTAGTGTTAGCAAGAAACTTTATGGCAGATATTTCACCAATTATCGCCGGAGATCAGCGGCATAAAGCCGTGTAATGATTTGCGGGATACCTGTAATATAATAGCCCGTTTCGCCAAACGTTATATTTATAATGATTAAAAAAGTAATTACCAGCAAGCCGGCTTGCCTTTCTCTTCTGATATTTTTTGCTCTTGCCTTCTCCGCTTTTCAGACTGTGCCACAACGGCTCAGCAGTATTATATTAACCAATGAGCAGTTAATAATAAAACCTGTCCGCTTTTATATTGACGATGTTGAAGACGAGTTGAATAGCCACGAACCGGTTGCCCTACTGGTAAGCCAGGTAAAAGGTTTGCCGCCGCAAACTTATACCACGGATTTAAAAGATGGGCCGGTACTTTCTTTTAAACGTTTTATTGCGGCAAGTTTACCGCGCAACACAGCATTGTCTCCAATAGTTATAGGTTTGAAGAAAATCAGCATAAAAGAAATGGCGCAGGCAAACAACCGGGTTGAAGGACATGTGGCGGTTATATTTTCTTTCTATTTGCGTAAGGGTGATGATGATAAGGTTTACCTGGCTGATTACAGCGGCAGTGCTGTTTACAACCGCGACGCCGGCCAAATTCAATATATCGAGCCGGTATTGCGAAAGGTATTGGTTAACGGTTTGATTTATATTAATACCTGGGTGGGCCAACAATCGGGAAATAATATCAAACTGGCTAAAAAAGTGGAGGTCTCCTTCAGTGACTATGCAGATCAAACAGAGGGCGACAGTATTTATTACTCAAACAAAAGGCCTTTAATTTGGGCTGACTTCAGAGGAATACCGCCCGTTAGTAAGTACTCGGCCGAGGTTTTTCCGGTATTAGGGTATGATCAGCGGGCAGAGCTGGCTAATGGCGTAATAAAGCTGCATCTTACGCTAAAGGCCTGCCTTCCGAAAAGCGCGGCGTGGGTAAAAAGTAATAGCCGGAGCGATTATACCTTAAACCATGAACAGCGCCATTTTGATATTGTGAAACTGGCCGCTGAACATTTCAAAAATGAAATTGCGGGTTCGAATCTCCTTCCTGATACCTATGAAGGTATTGTTAATGTGAAATATCTTGATGCTTACCGCGAAATGACCGATATGCAAATGCAATATGACAAGGAAACCAGCCACGGAATTGATACGGCCGAACAGGAGCGCTGGAATGCAAAAATCGATAAGGAGTTAAAGGAACTGAGGATAAAATAGTTAGCAGTTTGCGGCGGGCAGTTCGCAGAATTTCCAACGTCAGCTAATCCCGGAAATTGAAAAATAACATAGCTTGGAGAATTTTGTCTGCCAAAAAAACTGCCAATGGTTTGTCAAGCCGCTCTTACATGCCCTTTAACAACGCCCAGCAGATCGTCAATATCAAATGGTTTGGCAATGAAAGCATCGGGTGCTCCCTTTTGGTCAGGCGAGCCGGCCGCGTGGCTGGCTGATATCATGACCACTGGTATATTGCGGGTTTCGGCTGATGTTTTTACCGCCCGGCAAAGTTCCCGTCCATCTAAATTACCCAACATAACGTCCAGTAAAATTAAATCGGGCGTCTGTGTTTTTATTTTTTCAAATAATAGATTTCCATCAGAAAGGGCGTCTACTTCGTAACCCGAGTCCTCGAGAATGTATTGGATAACATCCAATATATCCTTGTCGTCATCCACCGCTAAAATCCGTCGCATAATTATAGGTAATAAAATTTTCGATAACAGGCAGGTATATATACCATTCCTTATATTATAGTATCTGCAAATAAAGTTAATTACGGCAAGCATCAGCAATTACTATACCATGTTTATTATGATATAGTTACAATTTGTAAACATTAGTTAATTTTACCTGTTAGAATGGCGGAGTGTAAGTTCGGCCATACCTATGAACTTGTTTATAATTTTTTTCAACCGAATTTGTGTTTTTCCCGGTTTGTAGCGCGGTACGGGCATTAGGTGTGTGTAGTTTATTAAACTATTGTATATAAAAGTGGAGCTCAGGCCGCTATTGGTATGTGTTAGTGGCCTCAGGATAAGTAAAGCTATTACTGCCGGTTTTCTTTTTTACTGCCTGTAAAAATATAGTGCGCCCTTGTGCACTTTGCACAAAACAGCCTTCTGACGGGAAAAAAATAAGATACCAGTTTCATAAACCAGCTACGATGCACCTGGAAATGAAAAGGAGAACCACATTTAGGGCAATTATAATCCTGAGAACGTATTTTTTTCCTGGTCAAAAGCGTCTGTATTTTTAGAGTATGACTAAATTAAATAATAATATAAAATAAGTTGCAATAGTTATTGCAAAATCCTTATACTAATATCTATCGCCAATCAACCAAAAATATAGGGCCTGCTGTTGCAGTTATAACAATGAAACCTTTTTACAGGACGCCAAAACAAGAAGGTTTTTACCCAGAAGCCACGCCGCACGCGTTCGGTAAGCTTTGAATTGCATTTCGGGCAAAGATAGGGCCTTCTCTCCCTGCCCGTGAGGTCAGTGTTGTTTTCCATAGCAGTCATGTTTGAATAGGGGTTTGCTTAACGCCTGTAAAAGTAACAAGAAAATTACGATGTAGAGTGTATTGGAAGGAAGTTTAATGAAAATCTAATATTAATCTAATAACCAGCGGTTAACTATCGATTGTGTTTAAAGCAAACTGTTAACCGTATCCACCAATTCAGTTAAATCGAACGGTTTGTTGATGATTGCGTCGCAACCATAAGCCATCAGTTCGTGATCGTTGTTCAGATAGGCTGAATAGATAATTACCGGAACGTGCTGAAGCTGCGGATGCGATTTTATCTGCCTGCAAAGTTCGCCGCCGTTTGTACCGGCAACGCGATAGTCGAGTATTACCAGATTTGGAATGAAAGTTTCGGCCATTGGGATAACATCAGCACCGTGCGAAGTGCTTTTTACCTCGAAATCTTCATAAGTAAGGGTTTCATGAACTATATCCAGGATATCCTGGTTATCATCCAATACTAAAATACGCTTTGCCATTAAGAGCCTGATATTAAAAATTAAAACTTTGACCGGATGATAACCAATAAAGACAGGAAGGGCTGAAAATTTGAATATAAATATACTTATTTCTTAATACCGATTTATATATTTTGTTATTGTGATGAAAATATTACTTAGAAGGCTTCTCCCAGGCCCACTATCAAACCATTGTACCCTTTACTAAAACCATAGTCGATAGCTATATTAGTGGCGGAACGTTTATTGAATTTAACACGCAGCCCCCCGCCCGCTGCCGGGTTCACGTAGGTAAAGTGGCGTGTATTGAGTTCGCTGGCGCTGTTAAAATTGGCAAATAGCACGAAACCGAATAAGCCGTTGGCAGTAATATCACGACGGTATTCGGCTTCAAAATAAATAAGGCTGTTGCCCCTGTACCTGTTCTGCTCAATTCCGCGACCGGAGCGCTGATAAGGGTCGTTACCAATGCCCGGCAGGTTTAAATAGGGCGTACCCTTCGATATGGTCGTCCAATAGTATGTCCAAAAGGCGAAAACACTTTTATAAACAGAGTTATCGCCGACGGCAATATATTTTCTGAAATCAAGATAAAGCGATTGGGAATTGTTGTCGCTGCCAAGAAAACCGGCGTTGTGCCTGTAAATTACGTTTGCAAATATACCCGGAAACGGATTGAACAGGTTTTGCCGGGTATCGTATACCGCATTTAAAGTTAACCCTGATGAGAAAGAATTCTCACCCGCGGTTGTGCCATAAGGGTATTGTGTAAAATCTTTAAGCGAGGTTGTCTGACCGTTTACATTAGTATTTATATTGAAATAATAATCCATGTTGTATCCCACACCCACATAAAAAAATGGTTGTATGCGCTTCAGCACAGTTTGGTAAAAACGTATATAATCAAAATTTACCAGCAGCCTTTCATCCTCGCTGTTTTTGCCGCCAAGCCCCCAGGTATTTTGAGGATAAACTAAAAAGCGTATATCACCCTGTATGTTGTAGGTATTATCCGGCGTCCAAACGCTGGAGTGAACAGGCAAGCCATACCTGCCTTTAAAATTTAAATAAGGGGCAAAGGTGACTGTAGAAAGGTAAGTAGTTTTTCTGTTGCCAAGGTAAAAGCCCGCTGTTGTGGAGGTTACTATTGCCTTGCTGCCGCCGGGTACAGATGTTGATAAGGGCAGTATGGAAAAGTACACCTCCTTTTTACCGGGTTTGCGGCGTGGTTTAATCTTAAACAATTTCCTGCCGATGTCGATCAGATCCCGCTGGCCGGTTGTATCGATATCCATGTTTGCAGTGTCGGTAACAGTTTGTGCCAGTAGCATATAAGGCGCTAAGCAGCAAATTATAGTAAGGAGCAATTTGTTCATACCCTGCTAAAAGCAAAAACTAAATGCATTTGTTTTAAAGCCCTGTATAATAAAGTTCAAAACGTACTTTGCTGCGTTAATCAATCTTTCAGAAAAGTCAGCACGGCTTTGCTGAATTCTTCGTTTTTGCTTGCGGTGTTATGATTGCCCGGCACGTATGCAAGGCCGGAGCACGGTATCAGTTTATTCAGCGCTGTCTCGGAGCCGTTTTCTTTATCGGCAGTCCCGCGAATAATTAAAACGGGTTTACGCACGGCCGCCAGTTCCTTTTTACTGGTTGACGGTTGCCACTTTTGCTGATACGCCAAAGCCAGTTCGTCAAATGGCTGTGAGCGAATGTACTTTATCATGTCATCCACATCGTGCAGGCTTGTGTCGCCCATAAGCGCTTTGTAAGCGTGTACCCGGCGCGGCCAATCAGGGTTGGTATAAGCATCGCCCATACCGCCCATTACAGCTTTATGCAGGCGTTTGTCGAGCACCAGCAGGCGCGATAGGATTATAGAGCCGCGGGAATAGCCAACGGCATCATAAGTTTTTAAATTAAGGGCAGTTGCAAGCCCCATTATATCTCTGGCTTCCGCGTCATTATTATAACCTTCGTCGGTATGGGGTTTGCCGGATCTGCCATTACCCCTAAGGTCTGGAATAATAACCTTGTAGCCAGCCTTGATAAGGTCGCCGTACAGCAACCCGCTTTTCCAGCCCTGCGATGTGCCCGAAAAACCATGAATCAGGATCACCGGGTAACCTTCGCCGCTTACCTCGTAATAGATCTTTGTATTGTCGAAAGAGGTGTAGTAGCGGCCTTCGGGTACCCCCTGTCCATGTGTGCGGCTGCAAAAGATCAGCAAAAGGCAAAATTGTGCCGCGGCGATTAAAGGTTTTATCATTTAAATAAGTTAATTATTGATTAGCAAATAGCGTCTGTATCAAGTAACAAGATGAAATAATTCAACCTGCTTACTCATCCTTCATGTATTTATCCATGCCGGCCGGCGGAGCCCACTTACTGGCAGGTTCAAAATAATGCCATAATAAAGATGACACTTTGCGGATAAGCATAACGGCCTCGTTATCCTCTGTCCAGCGCTGGTCTTGGTTATGGTTGGTGATGATAGAAAACACATAATCGCCGTTAGGGGCATTCACCATTACAGTTTCTGACTTCGACTCATCCAGTGCGCCCTGTTTGGATGCGGTTTGAATATAGGGCGGTATTTGCGATATGGCCTTATCATCCCAGAAGATACGACCCATATTGCGGTACATACGCTCACTTGCCGCCGGACTTACAGCTTCGCCGTTTCTAATCATCTTAAATAACCTGCACATTTCAAAAGGCGTGGTAACACCCCAGCCATACCGGGTTCTTATTGCTTCCCGGCCCTGCACACGCGAATTAACACGCATTATTTTAAATCCGTTTGTTTCGAGCCAGTTGTTGATGTATTCGCCGCCCACCAGCTTTTGCAGCCAAACGCTGGCCGTGTTGTCGCTCATGGTGATCATCAGCAGGGAAACTTTGCTCACTTCAATCGTATCACCATCCTTAAACGAACCAAGGATATCTTCACCTTTATATAAAAGCGAGTCGCGGTAAACCAGTTTTTGGTTATACTGCATTTGGCCTTTTTCAATTTTGTCCATCAGGCCGCACTGTATGCTAACTTTGATCATGCTGGCGGTTGGAAACAAAGTATCGGCGTTTATGGCGGCAGTTCTGCCGGTTTTAAGGTTTTGCACGTAAATGCCAACCTGGCCGTTAAAGCCTTTAACCGCATCCTGCAATTTTGCTGTTAGCTTAGTATCTGTTTGGGCGAAAGTTGCCGAAGCAATACATGATATGAATAAAAGTAACCGGTATTTCATTTACCTAAGGTAAGCACTATGATTCACAAGATTAAATATCAGGGTGATTTTTATAACTAAATCAAAAGCAAAATCATTAAATGCTGCATCTATTGGTTCATGCAGAAGCGTACATCCGTTGTATCAAAACCGAACGCAATTAAATCGCTAAAAATTAGTTAAATTATTAATTATCAGCTATTTATTTCGTTTGGCATTGTCTTGGCCTAAATTTACCAACTATTAACCGGTGATTGGCTTATCAGGACAAATTCCAATAAACTAATGCACCAATGAACAAATGAAATATGTTAAGAAGCTATCTGAAAACCGCATTCCGGTTCCTGTTAAAAAATAAGACATTCAGTTTTATCAATATCTTCGGCCTGGCCGCAGGTACGCTATGCTGTTTGTACATTTTACTATATGTGCAGGAGCAATACAGCTATGACAGGCAGCACAAAGATGCCAAAAGCATTTACCGAATTACCACTGACCTGGCCCTAACCGGCGATAAACATCACGGAGGCGCTTCATCGCCACCCATTGCGCCTGCTATTAAAGCTAATTTTCCCGAGGTATTGGATTACACCCGTGTGGTGGCGACCGAAAAGCTTGGCGCTAAGCAACATTTACTGCGTTACAAAGAGCAGTCGTTTTATGAGGATGGAGCTTACTACGTGGACTCCACCTTCTTCGATATTTTCACTTACCATTTCGTAGAAGGTAAAGCATCGCACGCACTCGATGCCCCTTATTCCATCGTCTTATTAAAATCTACTGCTGTAAAACTGTTTGGAAAGGAAGAGGCTTTGGATAAGATGATTAACATCAACGACAGCTGGGGTAAGCATGACTATAAAGTTACAGGCGTGGTTGATGAAAGCCTGGGCCGGTCGCACTTGCAGGCCAATATGTTTATAACCATGAGAAGCACCGCTACAGGTGTTGATATTTCTAACAGCCACGAATGGGCCGGCAATAACTTTTTGTTCGCTTATTTAAAGCTAAGACCTGGCGCTAATGCTGAAGCACTGGAAAAAAAGCTGCCCGCATTTTTAGATAAAAACGCCGGCCAGCAAATGAAAACCCTTGGCATGACCAAAGTACTGCACCTGCAGCCTGTTACCTCCATACATACTACCGGCGGCTTCGAGATAGAGCTCACCAAAAGCGCCGATCCGTCATTCCTGCTTATCCTGGTTTTGATAGCCGTTCTTATTCAGGTTATAGCTTGCATCAACTTCATGAACCTGTCAACCGCCCGCGCATCTAAACGTGCCAAAGAAGTCGGCGTCCGTAAGGTAATCGGCGCAGGGAAGTATGACTTGATCAAACAGTTTTTAGGCGAATCGTTCCTGCTGGCATTTGCCGGTGTAATGATAGCGATGCCCTTGCTTTGGGTAGCTTTGCCTTACCTGAATAATATTACACGTGCCGATATCCAACTGTCGTTTTTTGCCGATTACCGCCTGTGGCTTATTTTGGGTGGTTTGGTATTAGTTACCGGCCTTGTTTCGGGAAGCTACCCGGCCTTCTACCTCTCATCATTCGAGGCGATCAAGGTCATCAAAGGTAATTTTGGCAGTAAAATATCAGCCAATGGCATCCGCAAGTTTTTGGTAGGTTTTCAGTTCTTTTTGTCTATTAGCTTGATGATCGGTATCGTTGTGATTTACAGTCAGCTTAACTTCATCAAATCCAAAGACCTTGGCTTTGATCAAAACCAAAAATTGATATTTAATTTTTACACCAACGATGCGCAAACAAGAATGAGTGTGTTGGCTAACGACCTGCGGCAGCTTGCCGAGGTAAAAGGGGTAAGCAGCGCCGATAATTATCTGAGTCAGTTTATAATGCACGACCACGGCGTTTATACTGATGGCGGAAATATGGCCAATGCCATTGATGCGCAAAACATTACCTGCGATGAGTTTTTTTTAAAGACAAACGGCATTAAACTGCTGAGCGGCCGCGACTTTATGAAGGATGACAGCGGCAAGGTGCTTATTAACCAAACCCTGGCCAAACGCCTCAACTTAAACGAGCGCACGGCCATAGGCGCAAAGCTTTGGCAGCAATACGGCAATAACCCTGCAACTTATGTTACCGTTGCCGGCGTTATGAAAGATTTTAACTACAACTCGCTGAAAAGTGAAGTAAAGCCATTTATGCTGGTTTACAGTAAAGACCCTATGGACTTTGTGAGTATGGTGGTATCGGTTAACAGCAGCAACTATAAAAACCTGCTTAGCCAGGTGGACAATATCTGGAAAAAAGACTTGCCATCAGTGCCGTTTACCTATTCGTTTATGGATAGCGAAGTGCAAAAGCTGTACGAGGGCGAGATCATTATATCGCAGATCATTAACTCATTCACATTGGTTGCTATCGCAATATCATGCCTTGGTTTGTTCGGTCTAGCAGCGTTCAGCGCCGAACAGCGCAGTAAGGAGATAGGTATACGTAAAGTGCTTGGCTCCAGCGTATCAGGCATAGTTACCCTGCTCTCGAAGGATTTTTTGATACTTGTTGCGATATCATTTATAATAGCAATACCGGTGGCCTGGTATGGCGCAACAGCATGGCTACAGGGCTTTTCATACCGCGTGCCGCTAGCCTGGTGGATGTTCGGCATTGCAGGTGTAGCCGCCGCTATTGTTGCGGTGTTAACGGTAAGCTCGCAAGCCATAAAAGCAGCATTGATGAACCCGGTGAAGAGCCTGAAAACGGAATAAGTTTGCAGTGGCAGTATAAAGTTGGCAGTTGTATTGCCGGCAAGAGGGGAATACTTGCCTGGTAAAGGGTGAAAGGTTTACTATTCATATCAGAATTTACGCGGCATATAACCACATGCAGTGTAAATTCTGATATGTGCATTAGCTGGCTTTATTGATTAACCGGCGAGCTAAAACATTACTACCATAAGAACAATGGCAGGAGCCACACCGGCGAAACATAGAACGGGTCATAATAAGGCTGGTAGTACGGGATGGTTTCTTCAACAACCACTACTTCTTGCTGCGGATAGCCACCAGAACCGTTATAACCATTATTGCCTGAATTACGGTTTTGCTCTTCTTCCATCAGTTTCATCATCAGGTCGGCGCCCTGGCCAATCATGTCAACCATAGCGTCATCACCCAGTTCTTCGGGCTTAATGGCAACCGAACAGATTTCTTCTATTTCATCCCAAACATTGTCAGACACTAAGTCGATCTGCCAGCCGGCTGAAGTGGTGTCAAACCTGTTTTCATTGATAAACGACATGAAAACAATTTCTGCCGGGTTGATCTTTTTGAAAATAGCGACGGCGATGCGCAGGTCGTCAAAGCGCTCATTGTCGCAATAGTTCAGCCAGTCCTCATCGGTGTCGAAATCATAGTATCTGGCAAAAGCAAATTCGCCTTTCTCCAGATCGACATAAGAAAAAACATCGTACACCTTTAAAAACTCGGTATAGCGTTTCATAAACGTGTCGTAAACCTCGCGACCGCTTGCGGTAACCTGGTAGGTCATGCCGCTGGCAGTTAAGTAACCTTTGGCCATCAGCTCAATAAACAGCGGCTCCAACACACTATCGTCGCCATTGGCAACAGTTTTAAACTGGCGGTTGCCGTTTATCATCTCATCTAAAATGATAATGGCTTTGTATGATTTTTTATTATCAGGGGTTAAAAACATGGGGTAGATAAAAAATTTAAAAATCTTGTCATTGCGAGGAACGAAGCAACCTCGCCGCCATACACAACCGACATGCATTGGCGCTAATGCATTGCAACGGGGTTGCCGCGCTCGTTCCTCGCTCGCAATGACAAAGATGGATTATTTGTTTAATTCAACAACTTCGTTCTCTTTGCCTTAATAGCTTCCAGGGCATTTGACTGCTGGCCAGTGCCCAACACTTTATTGATTTCCTGTTCGGCCGACATAGTGGCATCATCAATCTGCGCATAAGCAGCCGCACGGAATTCCTGGGCCGAAGCTTTTTGATCCATACGATTGAGGGTTGCCATCAGACCATCCGTATCCACGCTCGACATGGTTTTGTTGATGCGTTCCGATACCTCAGCTGTTTTAGCGCGCGATTGTATCAGCTGTGCCCGGCTTTCTGTTTCGGCAATCTGGTCTCTTATCTGTTTGATTTTAAGGTCCATCACAGCTACGGCGCTCTCTTCCTTTTCAGCCATTTTTGCATACTGGTTGGCTTCGTTTTCGGCAGCCTGGTGCGCTTCCGCGGCTTTTGTAGCCAGCTCATTGCCTTTTGCTTCGTCCAACTGCTTGCTTTCTATACGGTCCAACAGCTCATTGGTTTTTTTCTCCCATTCGCTGGCGGTATTGCGGGCCTTTAATTCGCTGGCGCGATGCTGCAGCGCAAGGGCTTTTATTTCAGCTTCGCCCTGTATGGCCTGCTGGTAGTTCGAGCGAAGCTCGCGAAGAATCTGTTCGGCCATCTTTGCCGGATCTTCCAGTTTGTCAATAGCAGCGTTAGCTTCTGCTTTACCTATGCGGAATAATCTATCGAATATGCTCATTTTATTAAATTTTAGATGTTATTGTTAGTTGTGGTTATAAATAGTTTTTATTGCGTGTTTATGTTTACCTTCTTCGTCCGAAACCCCGGCTGCTGCCAAAGCTGCTTCTTCTGAAACTGCTGCTGCCGAAGCTGCTGCGCCTTGAACCGCTGCCAAAACTGCCAGACCTGCGCGTACTGAATGATCGCTGAGACCTGACAGGACTGCTTAAGCTGCTGCGGTGGCTCATCCTCGACGACATATACGACGACGTAGTTGGCCTGAATGTGCTGTAAGTATGTACCCTTGTGTAATAAGAAGGATAATAACCATAGTGGTACATTGGCACATAAAACGCATGCGGACGCATGATATAGCTAAGCAGCAGGAAGTCGGTAAACGAGAACGACGAGTGGTAATAGTTATTGTAGCCCACATAAGCCGGGTTACCCTGGATGGCTAAGTCGGCCTGGTTGCTGGCATTGTCAGTATCGATCCTGATGCTGGCAACGGTAACCGATTCCGAGTTACTTACATCGTCAATCACTTTCAGCCTGTTGTTTTCGCCTTCCTCAACTTTTAAATAGTCGATGTTACCATCTTTATCCAGATCGAGGTTATTGATCTGGTTAGCGGGGTTATTGATGGCCTTCTCCAGTGTTTCGGGGTCGGTGCTGGTTTTTACAAATTGGGCCAGCTTATTTACATCGAACCCGCTGGTGGTATTATTTTCGATGGTGACGTTGTTTTGCTCGCGGCGGTTTTGGTTGCACGACGAGGCTACTACCGCCAACATAGTTAGTGCTATGAATATTTTTTTCATGATGTTTTTAGTGTGAGTTATTTTCTGCCGGCTTTAGCAGCATTGATCGGTTGTTGTTTGTGCCGGTACGCTGTTTTTTGTTTTATTTAACGAGATTTAGATAAGAGGCAGTGGCAGGATGTTACAAATTTGTGCGAAAATATTTTGAGATTGCCCTGATTTCAGACCCTTTACAGTTTAAAGCCCCTGCAACCTATTAATGTGCTTATTATCAGATATTTATATCAAGGTTACAGTAAAAATCTGTAAAGTTCCTGTAAACCTTTACTTTTTGCCTGATCCCAGCACAATCCAACAGTCTAACGCAATAGGTTAAAGTTATTATTAAACCAGCATGCAGATACAACCACTTCAGATAGTAGATTTTTCGCCGCAGATAGCCGATGCGAAAGGCACTTATTCAAATGTCCCCTTAGCGCTTGTGAATAACCATGTGATACGAATGAGCGTAATGACGGAGCCATATTTCTGGCACATGCATCCCAACTCCGACGAAAGTTTTATGGTAATCGAGGGCTCGATATTTATCGATCTGGATGACCGCACGGTTGAGTTGCATCCCGGCCAGCTATTTACCATACCTAAAAATGTAAACCATCGTACACGGCCTAATGGCAGCCGCTCGGTGAATATTACATTTGAGGCGCAGGATATGGAGACTGTGGTGATAGAGATTAGTTAATCAGAGATTGGAGGTTGGTGAATAAAACAGCGGTTTAAATGTTTAACTTAGAACACTGTAAACCCGATTATAACCAAGTGAAAAAAATCTTTCCTATCCTGCTGTGTATTACTTACTGCTATACAGCTTTTGCTCAAAAGGCTACTGATTCAGGAGCTACCCGCACCATTTTTGCTTACGGCGGCGGCTTCAACAAAGAGTTTATGCAATATGTCATCCGGCTTACTAAAAAGCAAAATCCGAAAGTATGCTTCCTGCCGACCGCGATGGGCGATAACGCCAATGTTATTTTGGCCTGGTACGCAACCTGCGAAGACCTGGTTATGCGGCCGTATATACAGCGCACCTATGTGGCATCTTACACGGAAAAGAAATCGTTCGAGGAAAACCTGTTGAGTATGGATGCTATAGTTGTGGGCGGCGGTAATACGCTAAACATGATGGCAATATGGAAGGCGCAGGGAATTGATACTGTTTTAAGAAAAGCTTATAATAAAGGGATTATACTCGCCGGCGGCAGTGCAGGCTCACTGTGCTGGTTCCAGGGCGGCACTACCGACTCCCGGCCAAAGGAATTATCCATAGTGAAGGGATTAGGTTTTATACAAACCAGCCATTGTCCGCACTATCATAGCGAGCCATTGCGCAAGCCGCTTTATTTTGAAAACATTCTGAAGGGGAAATTGAGCCCCGGCTATGCTATTGATGATAAGGCAGGCATAGTGTTTGAAAATGAAAAGTACGTACGATCTGTAGCTGCGGATGATAAGAGCAATACATACTACGTTTCTGTTATTGATGGTAAGATAGATGAGAAGCTGCTGCCGGTAGGGGAGATATTGAAATAGAGTTGATTAGTTAATCAGAGACAGAAGACCAGATGGAATATAATAAGCCCAATGATACGCCTTCTAAGCAGAATCATTAGCCTGTGAAGTTTTAAATCCTGCAAGCGTAGCAGTTTATTAAATCCATCCGTTTTAATCCTTCAAATCCAACCAATGCCAGTTATCTTTGTCCAACTATGAAATACCTGCGCCGGCTGTTGTTACCCTTCTCGCTGCTTTACGGGCTGGTAGTTATTATCCGCAATTTTTTTTATGATGCAGGTCTTTTCAAAAGTCATAAGTTCAGCAAGCCCGTAATATCAGTAGGCAATCTGGAAGTTGGCGGCGCCGGTAAAAGCCCGATGACGGAGTATCTTATCCGTTTACTAAAGGATGAATATAAATTAGCCACATTAAGCAGGGGGTACGGCAGGAAGACCAAGGGCTTTTTGATTGAGGATCAAGAGTCGAAGCGGGGCAAACAGGAAGACGAAGAATTCGGATTCTCCAATCGTATATATACACTTTCTCAAGAAATCGGCGACGAACCTGCCCAGTTCCATCAAAAATTCCCGGATATTACTGTTGCCGTTTGCGAGGACAGGGTGTACGGTATCAATCAACTATTGCCCAGTCACGATCTGATATTAATGGATGATGCTTACCAGCATCGTGCTGTAGAGCCAGGTCTGAGCATCTTGCTATTTGATTATAACCGGGTAAACGAGCCTCATTTTTTATTGCCTGCCGGAAACTTCCGGGAGCCTTTCAGCGGGCGGTGGCGTGCGCAGATAATCGTTGTTACTAAATGCCCCCCATCTATATTACACAAAGAACAGGTGCAATTGGCAAACAAAATAGCACCCTTGCCTTATCAGTCGTTATTTTTTAGCGCGATAGTATATCAGCCACTGCTGGATCTAAAGGGAAACAGGGCTGTCGTAAGGATAGATAATGAGACAACCATCTTTTTGCTGACCGGTATCGCTAATCCCAAACCACTGGTGAAACATCTGGAAGCGCAGACGGTGCAAATTATCCATCACGATTATCCCGACCATCACCCCTTTACCTTAAAAAATATCGCTAAACTTGCCGAAGAATTTGAGGCTTGTCCATCGCAAAAAAAAATAATTATCACAACAGAAAAGGATGCACAGCGTTTAGAAGAGTCCTGGCTTAGCCATGGGCGGCAAAACGGGGAGCCGCTCCCTGTTTTTGTGATGCCCATAAGCATGGAATTTTTAAATGATACGGGCGGCGGCTTTGATAAAATGATTACCGACTATGTTAGAGAGTATACAACGAACAACAGCATACATTAAAAGCCGTATTGGCGACTTTGAACCCGAAGTAGGAATTATTTTAGGTACAGGGCTTGGCGCGCTGGTGAATGAAATTGAGATTGAAAAGCAGCTGATGTATTCCAACATCCCTGATTTTCCGATCTCAACCCTGGAGTTTCATTCCGGTAAATTGATCTTCGGCAAGCTGAATGGAGTAAAAGTAGTTGCCATGCAGGGCCGCCTGCATTATTATGAAGGTTACAACATGCAGCAGATCACCTTTCCGGTTCGGGTGATGAAGGCATTGGGAATAAAAACGTTGTTTGTATCGAACGCAAGCGGCTCTTTAAACCCAGCGATAAAAAAGGGCGACCTGATGGTGATTGAAGACCACATCAACCTGCAGCCGCAAAACCCGCTTACCGGGCGTAACGAAGAAGAACTTGGCCCCCGGTTTCCGGATATGAGCGAGCCTTACAAAAAGGAACTGATTGTTAAAGCCCTGGATATTGCGAAAGCAAACAATATTACCTGCCATAAAGGAGTTTATGTTGCGGTTACAGGCCCCAACCTTGAAACCAGGGCCGAGTACCGGTACCTGCGGATAATAGGAGGAGATGCCGTTGGGATGAGCACTGTGCCCGAAATTATTGTGGCCCGGCATTCGGGACTTACTGTATTTGCTATCTCGGTGATCACCGACGAAGGTTTTACGGAGGTGTTAAAGCCCGTATCACTTGAGGAGATACTGGCCGTTGCCCGCGAGGCGGAGCCTAAAATGACATTGATACTTAAAGAACTGATAGCCGGTTATTAATGCCTCATAAAGTTTTTAAATACCTACTGCTGCTTTTCATCTGTGTATTTGCGCAGTCTGTTTTCGCGCAGATTCAACGCGGCAATAATAACTATCCCGGCTCGCAGCAGCGTATCAACCTGCGCGACACAGGCACTACGCAAAAAACACTTACCACAGACCAGCAACTGGATTCGCTCCGCAAAAAGCAAGACAGAAAAAAGGATAGCGTGGTTTTTAACGCCAAGTTTATCAGGGTAACCAACGAGCGATTTTTACGGGACAGCACCGTGTTGTTCCCGCTTGATACAGGTCTTTATAATTACGAAAATTATAGTCCCCTTTTACAGCCGCGCACGCCAAAAATCAGCCTGGGTAATACAGGTTTGCCGGCGCGACCGCTGCTTTTTGAGCCATCGCGCACTATTGGCTTTGAGCCCGGCCTGCATGAGCTCGACCCCTACATGCTGCGCCCCGAAAATATAAACTATTACCGCGCGCGCGTTGCGATGACCAATCTTTACCTGGTTGGCTACACCGGTGTTAAAGAACAGTTGTTCAAAATAACGCATACGCAAAACGTTAACCCCAGGCTAAACGTGGGCTTTAACCTCAACTTCATAGGGTCGCGCGGATATTATGCTTATAATGGTGTGCTGGCGCAGAACGTGAGCGATGTTAATGCTGCAGTGTTTACCTGGTATGAGTCGAAAAGTAAGCGGTATAATCTGCTATCCAACCTCATTTATAATAACTTAAAGACGCCGATAACGGGCTCCATATTAAATGATTCAGTTTTTTCGGTTGGCTCGCTGAATAAGGGCAGCGAACAGGTACGCATGCCGGCTGCTTATGATAGCTGGAAAGGCGGGTCGTTTTACCTGAAGCAGTTTTATTATATAGGCCATATAGATAGTACCAGCAACGGAAAGAACAAGCCCACGATACTGCCCACCCAGCGCGTGGCGGTTACTGTACGGTATGATGCCACGAAATATGAGTTCAGGCAAAATGGGGTTGACACTTATAACATATTCCCTGATTACTATTACAGCTACGACAGATCGCATGATTCGCTGATGTTCCGGCATTTGCAGAACGATTTTTCCTACAGCTTTTACCTGCGGAGTAAATCGGAGAAAGCGGTGAAAAACGAGTTGAAGCTTGACCTTGGGCTTACACAGGATGTTTACAGTTATGGCCAGTTTGTAAGCGATACCGTGCTGGATGTTTATGGGGCTAAAATAGTACACCCCGTGAAAGTGCAGGGTAACCTATTCCAGGATTTAACGGTTAAGGGTAAACTAAGCTATAAGCTGAGCAACCGGGCATTGCTGGAGGGCGATGTACAGCAAATTGTGCAGGGGCATGATTTTGGCGACTTTTTATATGATGCGAAACTTACCCTGGCCGGGAACAACAAAACCGGTAAAATAGTTTTAGAAGGGTACTCGCAAAGCGCCACGCCGCCGCTGGTATTTACAAGCTGGAATACTAATCACTTTATCTTCCATAACCAGTTTAATAAGCAGAAAACCAATAGCCTGTCGTTCAATTATGTCAATGGGCCGTTAAAGTTCGATTTGAAAGCGGAATACTTCCTGATATCCGATTACCTGTATTTTACTGCCCAGGAAAACGGTATCGATGCACATCCGGCGCAATTGGGCAGTCCGATAAACCTGATAAAAATCAGCGTTGGTAAAAGTATTGCCTGGCGCCGCTGGCATTTTGATGATTACCTGGTTTTCCAGAAGACCGATTATCAGAGCACGTTGCGCACTCCCCAGTTTTATAACTATGCAAGCCTTTATTACAAAGCGTTGTTGTTTAATGTGCTGTACTCAAATATTGGCCTTGATGTGCGCTATAATACCCCGTACGTGGCTCCATCGTATGCGCCGGGACTCGGGCAATTTTATAACGGTGCGAACGTAACATTCTCGTCTTACCCGGTCGCAACAGTTTTTATAAAAGCCACGCTGCAGCGCACCAATTTCTTCGTGATGTACGACTATGCCAACCAGGGATTATTCAGCAAAGGCTATTACACAGTGAACCGCTATCCCCAACAAGACGCCATGGTGAAGATCGGGGTATCGTGGACGTTTTATAATTAGTTTATCAGAGATTAGAGATCAGAGATCAGTTGGAATGAGCAAAATGGGGTGATCGGTTTTTCCTAATCTCTGACCACTGATCTCTGGTCACTCAACCTCACGTTTTCTGTTTCTTTCCAGATTAGAG
>NZ_JAUMKC010000026.1 GCF_030519355.1 Mucilaginibacter sp. L3T2-6 | reverse complement strand
GTACAGGAACAGCCAAGGCCGGTACCACAACAGCCGCAGCCTCGTTCTGTACAAGAACAGCCAAGGCCAGTACAGCAGGCACGGCCCGTAACATCGCCCCGGCCAAGAACCTTAGAAACAAAAAAACCAGAGCCTGTAAAACAACAACCAGAGCAAAGGCCGCAGGTTCAGCAATAAAGTCCGCGATATCCATTGAGTAGCCCTAAAAGTTTATATATATTTATTAAAACTTTTAGGGCTTTTGCTTTTTAATATTTTTGTGAAAAGGGACGCACAATTCCGCGACCCGCCTATTGCTATCATCTAAACATCTAATCGTTCTATTATGAAATTCAGGGAACTTGGTAAAACAGGAAAAAAACTTTCCACCATAGGTTTAGGCTGTATGGGCATGAATCATGGTTATGGCACTTTTGATGACAAGGAATCGATAGCCACCCTTAACCTGGCGATAGAGCTGGGCATAAACTTTTGGGATACTGCGGATATATACGCCAACGGAAAAAACGAGGAACTGGTGTCGAAGGTGCTCACGGTCAACCGGGATAAAATATTTATCGCCACCAAGTTCGGTTTCAGGCAACGGCAGGGCAATAGTGCTTACCCGGGCGCGTCTGGTTCTTATGTAGATTGTTCGCCAGCGTATTTAAAGCAGGCATGTGAACAGAGCCTGCGACGCCTGAATATTGAAACCATCGACCTGTATTACGCGCACCGGGTGGACCCGAATGTTCCGATAGAAGAGACAGTTGGCGCAATGGCTGAATTGGTAAAAGAAGGTAAAGTACGTTTCCTCGGTTTGTCAGAAGCTTCAGCAACGTCATTGCGGAAAGCCCACGCCACCCATCCGATAGCAGCCCTGCAAAGTGAGTATTCCCTGCTCACCCGGGACGTTGAAAAAGTAATATTACCAGTGTGTCGTGAGCTTGGCATTTCGCTCGTGCCGTTTAGTCCGCTTTCGCGCGGGTTGATGACCAACACGGTAAAACTTGACGGATTAGGCAGTAATGATTTCAGGAAAACACTGCCGCGTTTCAGCGATGAAAATAAGGAGAACAACGAGCAACTTGCGGCTGCATTTGCCGAACTTGCTGCTCAAAAAAATTGTACCCCTGCGCAATTGGCATTGGCGTGGGTGTTGGCCCAGGGAGAAGATATTATCCCCATTCCCGGTACCAAAAAGACTAAATACCTGCGGGAAAATGCCGGTTCAGTTGATATTGCGCTATCAGGGTCTGATTTGAATGATATACAGGCAGTAATGGATAGATATCCAAATACGGGTTCGCGGTACGCGGAGGGAGCTATGAAGATGGTAGACCGGGATTAAACTCTATCTTTTACTTGCTTTGTGTTCCGAAGTTTGTTTTTACCCGCTAAATCACCTTTCCCGACCCCGTTAAAACACCCCCCGAAAATTGGGTTATAATACCCCCCGCCGAAATTTGTATCGAATTGGCGGGCCGCTTAGCTTTGTTTATATCAAAACATGAGCGCAATAGAAGTAATAGTAAGAGACCAAACGTTCAGGATTATCCGCAACAGCGCAGATAATTATACCTTCAGCGTTTTTAACTATGCAACCTGCCATATCATCGCTAAGAACGACTTTGGTATATGGAAAAGGGTACAGCATCTTTTTGGTACTGAAATTATCCCGATTGACGAGATCGGCAAAATTATAGATAACCAGCTTACACCCTGGCCTGCCACCGAACCGGATACCACGCCGCGTATCAGGCAGGAGGAATGAGCCTGCTGGTATGGTGATATTATCTCCGCTTCGCCGCTACGGCGGGGCCCCCTGATTCAGAATGGATTTACCTGCGAAAGTCCTCTCCAGTGAGAGGGAGCGGATTTCGCATGCAAATATGCTGAGTGTTTGTTTTTGGCCCCTTTCTTAATTGAAAGGGGTTTTTAAACCAGGGGCGCATAAAATGATTAATGAAGCTCGCTGCAATAACCTAAATCCGTTCTTTTTCAACCTAAATCGGAAGGCCTTGCACCAGTTCCCGGCGCAGGCCTTTTTTGCTTAAAATGAGGTACCCGAAAAGAAACTATCAACTTTTTTATTAAAATCATCTGAATGCTCAATTAAGGTCGCATGGCCTGAATGTGGCACTACCCAAAGATATCCCTGCTTAATATTCTGGAAAATTTGGTTGGTGTGCTCAACGGGGATCAGGTCACGGTCGCCGCAGATGATCAATGCAGGACATTGAATTACTTTTAGCGCTGATAGCTTTATATTGGGCTGCAGCCAGTCGAGCATAAATATCTTCCAGTCGTTTTTTTCTTTGGCAGTTGTGCGTGGCTTGTCTTTATCTGCGAGGTACGTTTTGCGCATGTCTTTCCAGGTATCTGGGGTGAGGGCAGTTGAGTCTGGCCAAAGGTTGGCCCCGGTTGACGCAAATTTTATTACTTTTTCAGGGTGGCGCATGGCCATTACTATGGCGTTGATTCCGCCATCGCTCCAGCCGATAACATAGCTTTTTTTAATATGCATAGCATCAAGCAGGGCGGATAAATCATCTGCCATCATTTCGAAGCTTAAAGAATCGCGGGTGTCAGTTGATTTGCCATGTGCACGGCTGTCAACGGCAATCACTTTATATTTTTTGGCGAAATAGGGTATGGTTTTGCTGAATGCCGAAATGCTGCCGCCATTGCCGTGGGTTAACAACACAGGCTGCCCTTGACCATAAACTTCACAGTACATTTTTATGCCGCGGATATCGTAATATTTACCGGCGGCGGGATTATTACCGTAGGGGATTTTGGGTGATTGGTTTTTTTTCTGGGCATAGCCGGACAGAAATGCGCATAACAGCGTTGTCAGGATCGTTAATTTTTTCATTTTGGTATATTTTGCAGAGACACAACACTCGTGCCTCTTGTAAATTTCTATCTCTTGGGAACTTTCAGGTGACACAGGCATTATCCGAGACACAAGTGTTTCGTCTCAACGGGTTAAATATTCCCATACCCTGCAATAAATATATATCTTTAAACGCACTTAATAAACTATATGGAAAACAAAGCTATCAGTGCTCCCCAAACTACCGCCGAAAGGGTAAAATCAATCATCGGCGGCTCATTGGGCAACCTGGTTGAGTGGTACGACTGGTATGCTTACACTGCATTCACGCTCTATTTTTCGGGCGCTTTTTTTCCGAAAGAGAATCAGACAGTACAGCTATTAAATACAGCCGGAATCTTTGCTATCGGCTTTTTAATGCGGCCTATCGGCGGCTGGCTGATGGGAACCTACGCCGACCGGAAAGGCCGTAAAGCGGCGCTCACGTTTTCGGTATTGCTGATGAGCGTTGGCTCGCTGATCATCGCCATTTCGCCGGGTTACGGGAAAATCGGCGTTGCCGCCCCTTTGCTGCTGGTTTTCGCCCGCATAATACAAGGTATCAGCGTAGGCGGCGAGTATGGTACCAGCGCAACCTATCTCAGCGAAATGGCCACCAAAAAGCACCGCGGTTTTTATTCCAGCTTTCAATATGTAACGCTGATAATGGGGCAGCTCCTGGCCCTGGGCGTACTGGTATTATTGCAACAAGTATTTCTTTCGGACAAGCAGCTGCATGAGTGGGGCTGGCGTATTCCGTTCTTTATAGGCGCTGTGCTGGCTGTTACGGTAATGTATTTAAGGCGGAGTTTGCAAGAGTCTGTTGATATTAATGAGAATGCAGCCGATCGGGCTAAGCGCGGTACTTTCAAAGCTTTGGCTGCACATCCGAAGGCGGTAATGATTGTTATAGGACTGACGGTTGGCGGGACCGTGGCTTTTTATACGTTTACTACCTATATGCAGAAGTTCCTGGTGAACACGTCGGGCTTTTCAAAAAGTACTGCAACGCTTATTTCCACCCTAACGCTGGTGGTGTTTATGTTGCTGCAGCCGGTATTGGGTTTGCTTTCGGATAAAATCGGCCGCAAGCCTATCCTGATAGGTTTCGGTATTTTGGGAACGATAACTACTGTACCCATCTTAACAATGCTTGAGCACACTAAGGATGTTTGGGTAGCATTTGCCCTGATTATGTGTGCTTTGGTCATAGTGAGCGGTTACACCTCGATCAATGCAGTTGTAAAAGCGGAGCTTTTTCCTGCTAATGTAAGGGCGTTGGGTGTCGGGTTTCCTTACGCTATCGCCGTTTCTATTTTTGGCGGTACGGCAGAATATATTGCGCTGTGGTTTAAAGATGACAACCATGCACAATGGTTTTACTGGTACGTAACCATTTGCATTATATTGTCGCTGATATTGTACTGTACCATGAACGATACAAGGAAGCATTCGAAAATTGAAGACTGAAGATTGAACCGGGATTACGGGGATTAAGGATTTTTCGGACCCTGATTAAATGAAAAAGCGGCTGTTGAAACGCAGCCGCCATTGGTTTTAGTTTTCAATCGCCAATCCGCACGTTAACCCCTACATCAAATAGCTGGATTCGCGGCATATTCCTTCCACAGTTCGTCAACCGTTTTGCCTGTTAGTTGCTTCCATGCATTATCGGTATAAGTATGCTTTCGCAGCTGGCTATCCAGTTCTTTTACTATGCCGGGCTTTTTCTTTTCCTCAATCCAGTATAAAAACCTTGCCGTTACGCGATACGCATTATCATAGTTTTGGGTCGGCTTAAATTCAGGCAGGCTCCATTTGGCGGCTGTATTATTAACGCCAAATTTGTTACGGGCGTAATCGGCAATACCTTCGGTAAGCCAGCCTGGTCCCACGCTTTCGCCATAATCCTGTACAATGTGCATCACCTCGTGGGTTACCACATCAATATCTTCCGGACGCTTATGCAGCCAGCTTGATGCAATGGTTACTTTACCATCTGCCGTGGCTGCAACGCCTTTATAAGCCGTGTCAACAGCCATCGTAACTTCTTTCAACGTTCCTGGATTGTATTCAGCCGCCAATTGCGGGTACACGGTGAAAAAAGTTTTTACTAAACGGGTCAGCTCAGCGGTATCAAGTGTGGCATCGTTATTGGTTAAGGTGAGTTTGTAACCGCCCTTTACATAAACTTTTTCGTTTTTTGCATCGGCTATGGTTATTGCCGACAGCAGCACTATGGATAGCAATATTTTTTTCATCAAAAAGATTTATTTTAAACCGCAATAATAGGTATTTATGAAGGTATCCGCTTGTAAAAATATCGTAACCGTAAGGTTAAATAATTATCATTCTGGCCGAGCGATGCGAAATGTTAACATCTCCTGTTCAAAAAACGCTAATTTTGTCCTGCATTTATGACGGATACAAAAACACTACACGAGCAAGCGGTAAACCTGCTGCAGCAATTAATAGCCATCCCCTCATTCAGCAAGGAAGAAAACCATACTGCCGATTTAATTGAGCACTTTTTGCAGGAAAAGGGTGTACAAACCTACCGCAAAATGAACAATATATGGGCCTGGAATAAACATTTCGACGAATCCAAGCCCACGATTTTATTAAACTCGCACCACGATACGGTAAAACCCAATTCCGGGTACACGCGCGACCCGTTTGAGGCGAAAATTGAGGACGGCAAGTTATATGGTTTGGGCAGTAATGATGCCGGCGGATGCCTGGTGTCGCTGATAAACGTATTCCTTTACTTTTACGACCGGAAAAACCTGAAATATAACCTTTGCCTGGCTACTACGGCAGAGGAAGAAATATCAGGTGTTAATGGTTTGGAGTTGATTATTCCTGAGCTTGGTCAACTTGATTTTGGTATAGTTGGAGAACCAACACTGATGCAGCTGGCTATTGCTGAGCGTGGACTGATGGTGCTGGATTGTGTGGCACATGGTAAAGCTGGTCATGCCGCGCGCGAAGAAGGCGAAAATGCGATATACAAAGCTATTAAAGATATAGAGTGGTTTCGCACGTACCGCTTCCCTGAAGAATCGGAAGTGTTCGGGCCGATAAAAATGTCAGTTACCATTATTAACGCCGGTTCGCAGCACAATGTGGTGCCGGCAAGCTGCGCATTTACGGTTGACGTTCGTGTGACCGATGCTTATCGCAACGAAGAAGTGCTTGAAATTATCCGTCAGCATGTAAGTTGTGATGTAAAACCACGTTCTATCCGCCTTAAGCCGTCAAAAATCGATAAGCAGCACCCAATAGTGCAAGCCGGGATAACATTAGGAAGAACTACCTATGGTTCGCCTACCACTTCAGACCAGTCGCTATTGGATATTCCATCTCTTAAGATTGGTCCGGGTGATTCTGCAAGGTCGCATACGGCAGATGAATTTGTGTATGTGGATGAGATAAGGGAAGGGATTGAGTTGTATATACAAATGCTGGAAAGAATTAATTAATAAACTTTGCGAGCGAGGGACGAGCGCGGCAACCGCGTTGCTTTGCACATTGAAGCGATAAGTCGCGAACAAGCATAATCCACAATGCATAGCGATGAGATTGCTTCGTTCCTCAGCAATGACAAGGTGAATTGATTGTATAGATATAAATCCCATATTTGCAACATGGCAAAAATTTGGCAGAAATCAGTTACTGTTAACGAGTTGGTTGAGAACTTTACAGTTGGTAAAGACCGGGAATTCGATTTGGAGATGGCTGCGTTTGATGTACTTGGCTCCCTCGCCCATACCCAGATGCTCGAAAGTATCGGTTTGATGAGTGCTGAAGATTTGAAGTCGGTCCAGAAGGAGCTTAAAAACATCTATAAAGATATACAGGACGATAACTTTATTATCCAACCCGAAGTAGAAGACGTTCACTCACAAGTGGAGCTGTTGCTTACCCAACGCATTGGCGATGCCGGCAAAAAAATACACAGCGGCCGCTCACGCAATGACCAGGTACTGGTGGATTTAAAACTATTCTTCCGCCATCAGTTGCGGGAAGTTGTTACAGAAACTGAAAAACTTTTCCACCTGCTGATTGAATTGAGCGAAAAGCATAAAGATGTATTGCTGCCAGGCTATACCCATTTGCAGGTGGCTATGCCTTCATCATTCGGTCTGTGGTTCGGCGCTTATGCCGAGAGTTTGGCCGATGATTTGGAGCTGGTATTAGCCGCATATAAAATTACCAATAAAAACCCGCTGGGTTCTGCAGCGGGTTATGGCTCGTCGTTTCCGCTTAACCGTATCCTTACCACAAAATTATTGGGCTTTGATAGCCTTAATTATAATGTGGTTTATGCGCAAATGGGCCGCGGAAAAACGGAACGGATAATCGCCCAGGCATTATCAGCAATCGCGGCAACGCTTGCTAAAATGGCGATGGACCAGGCGATGTACTTGAGCCAGAACTTTGCCTTTATAAGCTATCCGGATACGCTCACGACCGGCAGCAGCATTATGCCGCACAAAAAGAACCCCGACGTTTGGGAAATAATGCGCGGCAAATGCAACCGCCTGCAAGCCCTGCCAACAGACGTAGCTATGATGACAACCAACCTGCCGTCCGGTTATCACCGGGAACTGCAGCTGCTGAAAGAATTACTGTTCCCGGCCTTTACTGATATAAAAGAGTGCCTGCACATGGCAACGTTTATGCTGCAAAATATAACCGTAAATACTGACATCCTGAACGACCCTAAATATGCCTATCTATTCAGCGTGGATGAGGTCAACCGAATGGTCTTGAAGGGTATGCCATTCCGCGATGCTTATAAGCAAGTTGGGTTGGCTATCGAGCAAGGGCATTTTAATCCTGAAAGGCAGGTAAACCATACTCACGAAGGCAGCATAGGTAATTTAATGAACGCTGAAATAACTGCTACATTTAATAAATTGTTGGGTAATTTTGATTTTGAAAAGACAGACCAGGCAATCAGTCAGTTGATCTCCTGATTATTCAATCCTAACAATCAGTCAAATCAAAAAACTATGAACGGACAAAACCGGAACGATATATACCCTGGTTTGGAAGTGGATATCATCCTCAAAAAGGACCAGCGTTCCGGCAGGCGCACCCGGGGAGTCGTTAAAGATTTACTAACCAGCTCCGCCTATCATTCCCGTGGAATAAAGGTGAGGCTGGAAGACGGACAGGTTGGCCGTGTTATAGAAATTTATGAAGACTGATTTGTTTATTAAAACTTCATAACTTAGGCAGTCGTTTGATTTTGGACTTTCTTTCATTATTCTCTTCGGAGCACGTAATATGGCTAAGTTTATGAACCCCAAGAAACACCTGATCTTCCGGCTTGATGCACATTATAAAATGTTTATTGCGCTGGGAATAAGTGTTATAGCTTTTCTCCTTTTTAGGGATTTGTCTTCTCTGCCTGCTGTTATATTGACGGTTTGGATCGCTTTTGCCTCGAGCCTGATCGTGCTCGACTGGATCGTTATCCTTTGGGCTCATCCGCGTGAGATCCGTAAAATAGCCAGGCTGGAAGATTCGAGCCGGTCTATATTATTTCTTATCGTTATCAGCGCATCGGTGATGAGTTTAGGGGCGATATTGTACTTGTTGATATCTTCAAAAGGCGGGTCAAAGACTGAAATTTCCTCGCATGTTGTACTTGCGATGTCGGCAGTTGTAATCTCCTGGTGGTTAGTGCATACCATATATACTTTACGCTACGGGCATTTATACTATTCAACCAACCCGGATGATGATAAAAAGAAGCCGATGGGCGGCCTGCTGTTTCCTGAAGAAAATGAACCCGATTATCTTGACTTTGTCTATTTTTCCTTCGTACTCGGCATGACGTTCCAGGTTTCCGACGTTCAAATATCGTCACGCATGATTCGCCGAATAGCCTGGGGACATGGCTTAATCGCATTTGCCTTTAATACCGCCATTGTTGCATTAAGCATTAACGTGATATCGGGGCTAATTTCCCAATAAGATTTACAGACCAGGACTATCATATAATGCAATTCTACAAAGCGAGCGATGTTTGTGACATATCCATTGGCGCGTCGCGGTCGATAAACGTGGGCCGTAACAATTCTAAACCTAATCTTTTATTCAGTTTTTCGACCACATAATCTGATAATTCCGGCGAATAACGTTCATCGTGCTGGTGCATGAAGAACCAAACCGATTGCAGCCCCATTTCCTTCCAACGGGCTATACGTTCAACCCAGTCGTCGCAGCGCTGATAGTCGGTAGGGTGGAGGCTGTTGCCTACAAAGCGGATAAATGCGTGAGGGGTCGGCAGCTCCATATGCACTACATCGCGGCGGCCGCTGGCATCGGTAATTACAGAGCCAATATTCAGCTCATGCAGCATATTGAACAATGCTGCCCGTGTTTCAGGCACCGAATACCATTCTTTATGCCTCATTTCCAAAAATACAGGGACATCTTTGGGCAGGCTTTCTAAATAAATTTTCAGGTCCGGCAGGCTTTTAGGCGAATAATTATCCGCCAGTTGCAAAAACATGGGCCCCAGTTTTTCGCCAAAAGCCATTACGCCTTTATAATACTCAGTAGTTATCTCATCGGCATTTTTTAGGCGGCGGATATGACTAATGCTTTGTGAAAATTTAGGGCAAAACTTAAAGTTGGGATTCCCGGCCGTCTTTTCCTTCCATTTTGCGATAATTTCCGGCGGGTAAACATTGTAGAAAGTGGCATTAAGCTCAATGCTGTCAAAATGCTTAACGTATTCATCTAAAAAATTAGCCTCTTTAGTTTTGGGCGGATAGATCTTTCCGAGCCACTCTTTGCGGCCCCACTTGGCGCAGCCTACATGCACCTGCAAAGGCTGACCGTTTTTAGCAGCCGCTAAAGTTTGTTTGGTAAGTTCAGTATCAGGAGGAAGCGTAAAATCCACTTCCATTAATTCACTATCGGTTACGCGTCCAAATTCCATAGTAGCTTATAGTTGATGGTTCATAGTTAATGGCCGAAACGAGTCGTTGGCCAGTGGTAAAAGTAGCGAAATACTTGATATCAGCTTAAGAAAGTTAGTCGACAAGCGTATTTAACTCAATCAACCTATTCAACTTGATCAACTCACTCCACGACCTGCTTAAACTCCGGCTTCACCCTTTTCTTGCTGGCTTGTTCATAAGCATAGGCTAACTTAATAACATCACCTTCTCTGTAGGCTGTGCTAACGAATGAAATTCCTGCGGGCAAACCATGTGCATAACCCATCGGAACGGTAACATGCGGATAGCCAGCCATTGCTGCGGGGCCCGAAAATCCATAGCCATTATCGTAGTCGCCGTTGATTAAGTCGATACAAACTGCAAACCCGTTGGTGGGTGCTACGATGGCATCAAGCTTGTTATCTTTCAGCAGACCATCAATAGCATTGCGGGTGATGGTGGTAGTAGCCTTTACAGCATCAAGATATTCTTTAGCATCAAGCCCGCCTTTTTTTTCGGCGAGTTCCAGGGTTTCCTGCTTAAAGAACGGCATAGCTTTGGCTTCGTTTGCTTTATTAAAGGCAATTACGTCCGCCAGCGATTTCATTTTCGAGTTCGCGTCAGCCAGATATTTATTTACGCCGTCTTTAAACTCGTATAACAGCACTGTAAATTCATTCTTGCCGGCCTCCTTCAGTTGTTTATAAAGTTCAACCTCGACGATTGTTGCGCCTTTTGCTTTCAATAAATCAATAGCCTGCTGAAAAATGGCATCCATGGCCGGGCTAACTTTTAAGCCGTCTTTTTCGACGCCGATACGTTTTCCTCTCAATCCATCCGCATCTAAAAATTTAGTGTAGTCGGTTTCAGCTTTGCCCTTGCTGGCCAGTGTATAAGCATCCCGGGGATCTTCACCTGCTAACGCGCCCAAAAGGATGGCTGCATCTCTTACAGTGCGCGCCATTGGACCGGCAGTATCCTGTGTTTTTGAAATAGGGATGATGCCGGAGCGGCTCCACAGTCCAACCGTCGGCTTTATGCCCACTAAACCGTTAACTGAAGATGGAGATACAATAGAACCATCAGTTTCCGTACCGATACCAATGGCGCATAAATTGGCCGATACCGCAGATCCTGTGCCGGAGCTTGAGCCACTGGGATTGCGATCTAATACGTAGGGGCATTTGGTTTGTCCGCCGCGGCTGCTCCAGGCACTGGTGGAATGTGTGCTGCGGAAGTTAGCCCATTCGCTTAAATTGGTCTTGCCCAGCAATACCGCGCCGGCTTCCCTTAATTTATGAGCTATGAAGGCATCCTGTTTGGCGAAATTATCAGCTATCGCCAGGGCCCCGGCTGTAGTGCGCATGTTATCGCCGGTGCTGATATTGTCTTTTATCAAAACCGGGATACCATGCAGCGGCCCGCGAACCTTCCCAGCGGCACGTTCCTTATCCATAGCATCGGCCATGTTCAGGGCATCTTTATTTACCTCAATAACGGCATTAAGCTTTGGCCCGTTCTTATCAATTTCTTCAATGCGTTTAAGATACATTTCGGTGATGGAACGCGACGTGTATTCCTTGCTTTTCATTTTCTCCTGTAAGGCATCAATCGTTACTTCGTTAAGGGCAAAGTCGTCCGGTTTTTCCCTGGATGAATCAGCGGTGGTTGAATCTTTTGATGATGGGGTACATGAGGCGGCGCCAAGCGTAGCCAGTGTTAAACCAGCCACTGAGCCGGTCTTCAGGAAATTTCTGCGTTGCATGATAGCGTTTTGATTGGTAGCTACAAGTAACGAAATTTTAAAGAAATTAAGGTATGGCAGAAAAAAAAATAATGGGGCATCTGTTTAGAGCAGGCCGGCAACCCGGAATGTCCAGACGCATTCAGGTCTTAAAAATGTCCGGGAATCGGTTTTAACGTTATTACGGTCGCTTCCAACTATGAGCGTTAACCGCGTTAATGATTGATTTCAAAGCTTCCGCGATCCATGCAACCAGCATAACCATTTCGTTCCGGCATTTCTTATAAATTATTTCAATCTGTAACAAAGTATTTAGACATTTGTCTAAATATATAAATTCGCAAAAAGTGCATAACCTGTTCAAAGCATTAAATGATGGCACCCGCCGGGAGATATTGGAATTGCTAAAGGAGAATGATCTTACCGCCGGCGAAATTGCCGACCAGTTCAACATCTCCAAGCCAAGCATCTCGCACCACCTTGATTTATTGAGGCAGGCCGGGCTGGTAGTATCAGTTAAAGAAGGACAGTTCATTTACTATTCGCTCAATACTACCGTAATGGACGATATGCTTAAATGGATAATCAGCTTACAAACACCTAAAAATCAAAAATAGATCAGGATGAAAAAATTCAGTTATATGGATGCAACCGCGCTGGTTGTATGGTTGCTGCCCATAATTTATTTATACAGCATTTACAGTTCGTTGCCAGAAATTGTGCCGGTGCATTATGGAATTGGCGGTAAGGTTGATCGCTACGGTAATAAGAGCGAGCTGATCATGCTAACGGGCATCATGCTTTTTGTGGGCGCACTAGTTTACCTGTTGCTTAAATTCCTGCCCGCCATCGACCCTAAGAACAAAGTTAAATATGGCGAAGAAACTTTTCGAAAGATTGCCTTTGGTGTTATGTTATTTCTGTCGGCGCTGAATGTAGCTATCCTTTATGTAACTGTGCACCGTAACTTGCCGATAGATAAGATCATATTGCCTATAGCAGGATTGCTGTTCACCTTCATGGGCAACATGATGAATAACATCAAGCCCAATTATTTTGCAGGCGTGCGTACACCATGGACACTGGAAAGCGAAGATACCTGGCGCGCAACCCATCGTTTGGCAGCTAAACTCTGGTTTGCCGGAGGGCTGGTGATAACAGCAGCTACCTTAGTACTTCCATCAGCATCAGCAACTGTAGTGTTTATAGCGGGGTTAATGGCATTAACGCTCATTCCTGTTATTTATTCATATGTTTATTTTAAAAACCATCAGCCTGAAAAGAAGTCATGAAAAAATTACTTGTCTGCTCAATGATACTTGCCGCTCTTAACAGTGCCGCCGCTCAGGATATCACCGGAAGCTGGCTTGGAACCATCCCCGCCGGCGGGGCAAACCTTCGTTTGGTGTTTAATATTTCGAAAAGCGAAGCGGGCTATTCAGCAACGTTCGATAGTCCTGATCAAAAGGCATTCGGTATAGGATGCAGTAAAACAATACTGACCAAAGACAGCCTGTATATTGAAATCGCAGCTATAGGCGGCTCATACAACGGCGTATGGAATGGCAAGGATGCCATAAATGGGATTTACAAGCAGGGCGGCGGACAAATACCGCTCGATTTGCGACGCATCAGCGCTGAAGAAAAAGCAGGACTGTCCAAAACTCCTGATCGTCCGCAGACGCCAAAACCGCCATTTAATTATTTTACCCAGGATGTGGAATATGATAATGCTGATAAAAGCGTGCATTACGGCGCAACTTTCAGCCGGCCAAACGGTGACGGTAAATACCCGGCAGTAATTATTATAAGCGGCAGCGGTACGCAGGATAGGGACGGCACCATTTTCGGCCATAAAATATATTGGGTACTGGCTGACTACCTTACCAAAAACGGTATTGCTGTTTTAAGGGTAGATGACCGGGGCGCCGGTAAAAGCACACTTGGGCCTGATATTAAGAATGCCACAAGCCTTACTTTTTCGTATGATGTGGAAGCAAGCCTTAATTATTTGGAAACCAGGCCTGACATAGATAAAAAGCATCTTGGATTAATAGGGCACAGCGAAGGCGGTATGATAGCGCCAATGGTGGCGGCAAGGCGTAAAGACGTGAGCTTTATTGTAATGTGGGGTGCATCGGTAACCGGGGGGGCACAGATCAACACAGAGCAAAATGCCCATGCGCTGAAAAATGCAGGTGTGGATGAAACGGCCATACAGGCCTTTTCAGATTTAAATATGCAGATTTTGAGTTTATTCTCTTCATCGGCCACCGTTGAGGCGCTTGATGCTAAAATCCCCACGGTTTTTGCCGCGTGGAAAAGCAAGCAAACGCCCGCAACGCTCACAGTGTTGCATGCCGATAAGGCGTCCGATCAGGATATCATCAACCAATACAACCGCCTGTACAATATGCCCTGGATGCGTTACTTTATAACTTATAACCCCGTTAACGATCTTAGCAAGGTAAAATGCCCTGTATTGGCCATTAACGGCGGAAAAGATACCCAGGTTGATGCAGCTTCGAACTTAAAAGTGATACAGGAAACCATTGTTAAAAACGGTAACAAAAATGTAGAAGTGAAAATCTTGCCCGGTCTTAACCATTTGCTTCAAACCGCAAAAACAGGCGATGTTTCGGAATATGAGCAGTTAAGCGAGAGCGTATCTCCAGAAGCGATGAAAATAATTGCTGACTGGATTAAAATTCATACGAAATAATTGCGTTAATATTGCGTATGAAAAAAAATGCCATCTCTGTTATTTTATCACTGATCTTTTTCTTCCCTTTTATAGTTAATGCACAGCAAAATCCACTACGCCAGCAGATTGCTGATATTATAAAGCCGGCAAGAGGCATTGTGGGTGTTTCGATCCTTGGGGTGGAAACCCGCGACACCCTTTCGGTTAACGGAGATGCCCGGCTGGTACTCCATAGCGTGATGAAGTTTCCTATTGCACTGACGGTATTGCACCTGGTTGATTCAGGCGTACTGAAGCTTGACGAGAAAATCCACTTTAAAAAACGCGATATGGCAACCAAGTTGTACAGCCCGCTGCGCGATAAATTTCCAAAGGGAGATGTTGACGTAACGATTGCCGATCTGTTAAGCTATATGATCTCACAAAGCGATAACGTAGCCTGCGATATGTTGCTAAAAAAGATAGACGGACCTAAAACCGTTCAGAATTTTATGTTGCGTAACGGCATCCGCGGAATTGCGGTGAGGACTTCTGAGCAGGAGATGGCATCTTCATGGGAACTGCAGTACACCAACTGGGCTAAGCCTAAAGAAATAACCGTTTTACTTGATAAGTTTTATAAAGGCGGTTTGCTTTCGAAAAACAGCACTGATTTTTTATATAAAATAATGGTTGAAACCACTACCGGCCCAAAGCGTCTTAAAGGTTTGCTGCCTGCGGAGATGGTGGTTGCTCATAAAACCGGCACATCGCCAACTAATAGCGCCGGTTTATCACCGGCTACAAATGATGTTGGCATTATCACCCTGCCAAACGGCAAGCACCTGGCTATTGCGGTATTTGTATGTAATTCAACAGATAAAGAGGATGTTCGTGAAGGAGTGATCGCGAAAATTGCGAAGGCAGCGGTGGATTTTTACGGTAAATGATACGCCCGGAATGTTAATCCAACGCCTCGGCAATCTCTGCAAATCCTTTTTCGCGCGCCAGATCGGCCGGAAGTTTGCCGCCCTCCATGCGTGAGTTTACATCGGCGCCATGTTCCAGCAAAAGTATCAGCAAATCGATATTACCATTTTGCGCGGCTGAATGAAGCGCCGTGGCGCCGGCCTGTTGTTTTACATTAACCAAAGCATTATTTTCTATCAGCATGCGGGCAATCTGTGTATAGTTACCTGCTGCGGCGGAGTGCAGCGGGTAAACCCGGAAGCCGTTATTGGACGGCAAATTCACATCGGCGCCTTTTAAAACCAGGTATTGTGCAATTTCATAATGGCCAAAATAACAGGCCAGGCCAAGTGGCGTAAAGCCGTCTTCCGCGTAGAAATTAATCGCGTCCGGATGGGCGTACACAAGGTTAGCTACCACATCGAACCGGCCGGCGGCAGATGCTTCAAAAAGGTTTATTTCGTCGAGGTATTTTAAAATGACAGAGGTAACATCCGGCTTTTTATAATAGCAGGACAACATCAGCGGCGAGACCTGGTGACTGGTACGGACTTTTGCCAGTGAAGGGTTTTCACTAAGCAAGGCATCGAGCCCCTCAAGATCGCCGGTTGTTATAAATTGTTCCAGTTTCTCAACACTCATCAGGCGTATTAACAGTAGGTAAGGGTGATATTAATGGTAAATATAACACTTAAAGGCCTTTTTTCCTATTAAGTAATAATTTCTTATGCTGCAATCCTTTTCGAAAAATAAAAATGACAACGTGTACGTGGGAGACATAAGATTTCGCCATCCGGCCGCACTTTTTTCAAGATGAAAAATAGCAGGTATACAACAGGCCGTTTTAAATATTTGCCTTTACATTTTGGGCAATAAGTTGTGAGAATTCCGTTGAGCCTTCAGCGTTCAAATGGAAATAATCTGCAAATTTTTCAGGGTGTCCGTTAAAGCGCGGATCTTTTGAGTAGTCCAAAAAAGTAACGTTTTTATAACGGCCGGTTATTTCTTCAATAAGGCGCCGTTCCAGCACCTTGTTGTCAAGATAAAAGGCATTTTTAAGGATAGTCGGGGATATTACAACCAGCGTTTTGATATTGTACCTGGCTGTGTTATCAAGAAATTGTTTAAAGTAGGCGACAGCCTTATCCTCTGCCACCTCTGCTTTCTGATGTACTGAATTTGCCCGGGCTAACATTCGTTTTAAGTAATCATCTGTCTCCGCTTTGGTTAAGCTGTTTTGAAGGGGCAAATAACCGTTCTCATCTTTAGAAACTGATTTTGCGAGCAAAGTGTTGCACGCCATCACGAATGCGGAAGAATTAAAAGGATAGGTTTTAGAGATTAATTTATCTGGCTCATAGGGGCTCACTTCTTTTACATATTTTATTAACTGCTCGTGTTCGGCGCAATAGGGCAGTAAAATGGATAGCCGTTCGTATTTCACACGGTCTATTCCAAGCTCCCGGGGACTGATATCCAGTATGATCATTTTTGGAATGTGCCGGGCAAGCGATACCTCCTGCACCGCCGCCGCATAAGGTATCATCAGTCCATCCCTTCCGGAATTGTAACAACTTAAACCCGATACTTTCGATATAATGTAAGGAGAATAATGACGTGCCGCCCGCGAACTGCCGAAAATCAAAATATCCTGTTTAGCGCTGTCGAGCGCGTAAGTGGTCTGGCTATACTGGCCTACGCGCTGGCTGAAATATATTTTCTTCAGAGCCAGGCCGGCAAGGCGGTCGGCCGCAAATAAAATGACACTGAATGCAGCTAATCGTACAAAAAAGCGGATCACAGGTTTGTTCTTCATTTATACAAAAACTTAAACTTTTTAACCGGATTATGAATCGTTTCTTCCTTACTTTCCGGCTTTACCGGCTTTCCGGATTCCATTAAAACTGGAAATAAATAAATTGACCACCATTAAATACGCCAAAGGCCACTATCCATAATATGGTAAAAGCCAGCGTTCCCCATCTGACGACGATATTGGGCGAACTGAAGAAATTAAACTTGCCGGGATAATACTCCAGCTTATACTCCAGCATAAACAGCAATATGATAGCCAGTATACATTGCGCAAAATTATTAAGCCCGTCGCCAATAAAAGGAGCCGCTCCGAAGCTTCTTAAGTTTCGCACCAGCGTAAATGCGTCGTGTAAAGACGCAGCCCGAAAGAATATCCAGGCAAAAGTTACGAGGCAAACGGTAACGGCTATTCCGCTCAGGTTCAACAGCTTTGCTGTAAATTTATTTTTGGCAGCCGGCAGATAAGGCTTCAAGGCTACATAGCCTACACAATACAAGCCATGCAGCGCTCCCCAGATTATGTAAGTATAATTTGCCCCATGCCAAATTCCGCTCACGAGGAACACAATGAAAAGGTTTAAATAACGGCGGCCTGTGCCGGCCTTGCTCCCCCCGAGCGGAACATACAGGTAGTCGCGAAACCAGGTGGAAAGTGATATGTGCCATCTGCGCCAGAAGTCCTGTATGTTGGAGGCGAAGTAAGGGCGATGAAAATTGGTCATCAGATCGAAGCCCATAGTACGTGCGCAGCCGATGGCAATATCGGTATATCCTGAAAAATCACAGTATATCTGTATAGCAAAGAAGAAAGCGGCGATAACGATTGTTGTGCCATTATGAATATCCGGGTTACCGAAAACGGAGCTGACGAATATGGAAAGCCTGTCGGCAACTACCAGTTTTTTAAAGAACCCCCACAACATTAATTTTAATCCGGATTGCATCAGGCTTAAATCGAATTGATGCTTTTCGCGGAATTGGTGCAAAACGTTTTGAGGCCTTTCAATAGGCCCGGCTACAAGTTGCGGGTAAAACATTACGTACAGGCTGTAGATACCGAAGTGGCGCTCGGCCTTCTGATTGCCACGGTACACTTCTATGGTATAGCTCATAGCCTGGAAAGTGTGGAATGACAGGCCGATGGGTAACAATATCCTCAAATATGGTATAGGATTGTGGTAATTAAATTTTTGCAAAAGAAACCCGAAGTTCAGGTTTAAAAAATTGAAATATTTAAATATTACCAATATGCCGATGTTGGTAGCGAGGCTAAGGCCGAGTAGTATTTTGCGCTTCCGCGGGTGATGTTCATTTTCTATATATATTGCTGATATATAATCAATTACGATAGTTAAACCCAGGATTAATATATAAATAGGCACAAAAGCCATGTAAAAATAACAGCTTGCTGCGAGCAATATAAGCCACCGGATTTTGTGGGGAACAAGAAAATACAAGGTTGTTACAACAATGTAAAAGATTACAAATTCGATAGAGTTAAATAACATAATTGTATTAAGGTGTTAGCTTGACCCGTTGGGCCGTTGCCTGCATCTTAATAAGATTCAAATTCGTTGCCACAGTTGTTTATAAACTAATTTTTGATATTTGTAACAGGAATGTTGCAGATTAAGACCGGGCGGGGTTATTAACCCGTTGTTAATAAATAGCCGCTTTAGGCGAGCCTTATTATCTATTAACTTTATATTTGCAAAACAGAAGGGTTATACAGGATGCCGGCAAAAGCAAATTCGTTTAAAGCAAATACTTTCAAGCAAGATAATCAGCCGCGTCAGGCGCCGAAGGCTGAACGCGAGCGCCCGGTAAAGCAAAGTACCGCAAACCGCATGCCCTCATACGTGCTGAATGGGAAGGCAATAAAGATAGCGGGTCTGTTTTTATTATTGTTGTCGGTTTATTTTGCGGTGGCATTTACTTCCTACCTGTTTACGTGGCAAGAAGACCAAAGCTATGTATCGCCTACCAACGGCGGCTGGCATAACTTGTTCCGCACGACACAGGAACTAATGGAAAACCATGTGAAAAGCCCCGTTGTAGATAACTGGGCGGGTAAGCTTGGCGCGCTGCTCTCGAACCAATTTATTTACGAATGGTTTGGCATTGCTTCTTTTGTATTTGTGTTTATGTTTTTTGTGCTTGGTTTCCGCATGTTGTATAAGGTGCGGCTGGTATCATTAACCAAGACATTGGCTTACGGCTTTTTCTCACTGGTCTTTATTTCTGTTTCGATAGGGTTTTTTCATGCATTTTTATCAGATACGCCGAACTATGTTGAGGGTGGCTTTGGCTATTACACCAATCAACTGCTTGATGCGCAGATCGGCCGTACAGGAACGGGAGCTATCCTCGTCTTCCTGTCGCTTACAATACTGATCATTGTTTATAATATCGATTTTAAAATACCGCAGCGAAAGCCCAAAACAGTTGACAGCACCCCTGTTGGTGATATTGTACCGGAGCCTGTCGACCTGGAGCCTGAAGAGATTTCAGTGCCTGTAGAATGGCAGGGCGGGCGGTCAAACAGAATAAAGGAAGGTGTCAGCAATACTGAAAAATTGGTAAACGCTGAGCCGGTTAAGGAACAGGCATTTGTTCAGAACCCCGTCTTCCACGAGCCTTTAGTTTTGGTTCCGGAGCCCGGCGGTGAAGGGGATGCAGAAGATAACGACATTCCGCTGACCGTTACCAATGAAAGGCCCACGCCGGTAACCAACATTGAGAAAAGCGATGATGACAAGGCGAAAAGCCTGGTGGAGCAATTTGGCACCTATGACCATAAGCTTGACCTGGCGTCGTACAAATACCCGCCATTGGATTTGCTGGAAAACTATGGTTCAAACAAGATAAATGTAAACGCCGATGAACTGGAGGCTAATAAAAACAAGATTGTTGAAACGCTGAACCATTATAACATCGAGATCGATAAGATTAAGGCTACCATCGGGCCGACGGTTACTTTATATGAAATAATACCGGCGCCTGGAGTACGGATATCCAAAATTAAAAACCTGGAGGATGATATTGCCTTGAGTCTTGCCGCTTTGGGCATCCGTATAATCGCACCGATGCCGGGTAAAGGAACCATCGGTATAGAGGTGCCCAACCAGCATCCCGAGATGGTATCCATGCGTTCGGTATTATCCACCGAAAAATACCAGAACACGACGATGGATTTGCCGATAGCCCTAGGAAAAACCATTAGCAACGAAGTGTTTATTGCCGATTTAGCCAAGATGCCGCACTTGCTGGTTGCCGGTGCAACCGGTCAGGGTAAATCGGTAGGTATTAATGCCTTATTGGTTTCGCTGCTTTATAAGAAGCACCCGGCTGAACTGAAATTTGTGTTGGTCGATCCCAAAAAGGTAGAGTTAACTTTGTTCCGCAAGATAGAACGCCACTTTTTGGCCAAGCTGCCTGATGAGGCGGATGCTATTATCACCGATACAAAGAAAGTGGTGAATACGCTTAACTCGCTGTGTATAGAGATGGATGCGCGTTACGACCTGTTGAAAGATGCACAGGTTCGTAACCTGAAGGAGTACAATGATAAGTATGTAAACCGTAAAATAAGTAATCCAGAAATGCACCGGTACCTGCCATTTATTGTGCTGGTAATTGACGAGTTTGCGGATTTAATGATGACGGCCGGCAAAGAGGTGGAAGTGCCGATAGCACGTATTGCGCAGCTGGCCCGTGCTGTGGGTATTCACCTGGTGATTGCAACACAGCGGCCGTCGGTAAATATTATTACCGGTAGTATAAAAGCTAACTTCCCATCAAGACTCGCATTCAGGGTGCTGTCTAAAATCGACTCGCGCACTATTCTTGATAGCGGCGGCGCTGACCAGCTTATCGGCCGTGGCGACATGCTGCTCTCCACCGGCAGCGATCTGATCCGCCTGCAATGTGCCTTTGTGGATACACATGAGGTGGAGCGGATAGCTGATTACATAGGTAACCAGCGCGGCTACCCATCGGCACTGTTGCTGCCTGAGTATGTAGGCGAAGGGGAAGCAAGCAGCAGCACCAAGGAGTACGATCCGGACAACCGCGATCCGATGTTCGAGGAAGCGGCGAGACTGATTGTATTGCATCAGCAAGGATCTACATCGCTTATTCAACGTAAAATGAAACTGGGCTATAACCGAGCAGGCCGTATTATCGATCAACTGGAAGCGGCCGGTATAGTTGGTCCGTTTGAAGGCAGCAAGGCCCGCGATGTACTATACCCTGATGAATACAGCCTTGAGCGCCACCTGGAGGCTCTTCAAAAAGGAGAGGGTTAAACCTTTGTAATAAATTACAATCATACATTTGCGTGATTTGATAAACTGCCGGGCAGCGTTATTTTTGCCGGCTGAAACAAATTTTTAAAAACGCGCTCTAATAATAAAATGGGGTTGCCCTGAATATAAGATGAAAAAGTTATTTCTGTTATCCATACTATTGATATTTGTTACCGGTTACACGTTTGCTCAAAAGGATGCTGATGCGAAAGCTATCTTAAACAAGGTTAGCGCCAAATATAAATCATATGATGTGGTGAAGACCGACTTTACTTTCACCCTCGACAATCCGCAGGCCGGCGTAAAAGAAACCCAAACCGGTACGCTGATAGCTAAATCAAAACAAAATAAATTTAAAGTGAGCCTATATGGCGCTGATGCGGCCACAAAAAACGCAGCGCAGCAGGAAATCATCAGCGATGGTAAAACACAGTGGACTTATCTGAAAAAAGACAACGAGGTTCAGGTAAATAATGTCGACTTGAGCGGAGAGGGTTTAAATCCGGCGAAGATATTCACCATTTACGAGAAAGGCTACAAATACCTTTACACCGGCCAGAAAAAAATAGGCGGTAAAATTTACCAGGAAATTGATTTAAGCCCTGAAAACGACAAAAAAGGTTTCTTTAAGGTGCGGCTTGAAATTGATAAAGCAAAAAGCCAGATATACAGTGCCTTGATTTTCGACAAAAATGGCAGCCGTTATACTTATACCATCAAAAGCTTTACGCCAAATGTGCCGGTAACTGATGCAACTTTTAGCTTCGATACCAAAGCCCATAAAGGTGTTGAGGTTGTTGATTTGAGGTAAGGATAAAGGCTGGTGATTTAGAGATAGGCTTGGCTATTTGTCATTTCTGTAAGGGGGAACGACGCAGCAAACTCTCCGAAGAATATATGTTATTGACTTGCGGACCGTTGCATCGGTGAGGTTTGGTTCGTTCGGCCCAATGACAAAGTTTTAAGGTATAGTTATCAAAAGCCTAATTCCATATCTTTATACCTATGCCCTCTTGCCAAACAAGTTTCAGCGTAGCCAATCACTTCATCCTGCTCCATTAATTCCAGGCGTTCCTTTATTGGCAGGTAGTCCATATCAGCCGGTATTTCAATAGCCAGATAATTTCCATTTATTCCTTCGCAGGGACAGCCAAGCCCGGTAAAAAGGTTGTAAACTGTCTGCAGTTCCAGTTCATCATCGGTTATGATGACATGTATGGTTGAGTTGCCAGAATGTTCAATAGTTTCTTTGTAAATGAGCATTCCTTCGTCTTCGTCGAATTGCGCCAGCACTGTATCGCCCGAGGCCAGCACCGGCACATAAAACGGTATATTAGCTATCTTATAGTAACCTTTTTCCGCGTCGGCGATCTTTGCCCACATAGTTTCTACAGTATGCTCTTCCAATATATCACTGTAAAATCTAAAAAGTATTTTAACTAAATTGTCTTCAGACATGATTGTATATATATCGCCAAAGATACCAAAGAAAAAGCTCTGATAACCGGGGTTATCAAAGCTTTAATTCAGAAGGATTTTACGCACTCCGAAAACTTAGTTTCAGACCCTTAAGTAAATTTTGTTTTTGTCCAGAATCTTGCCGAAACACCAGCAAACCAGCATGTAGCAGATAGCAAAAAGTAATGAGCCGATAGCTCCTGGTGCAATAACCTGGAATACCACGTCGTTGATCCATCCGTAAAAAGTGCTTTTAGATGTAACAGGTATTAAGTACAAGCAAACTACAAACAACTCTGAAAACAGGTAAACAGGCAGCGGATTTTTGCCGACTGTAGTAAAAAATGCTGTCCAGTTGGCTTTATTCCACTCACGTATTTCAACGATATATATCAATACCGAAATTATCATCAAATCAAGGCCGACGGTAAGCAGGGTGAATGGACTCGTCCACAGCTTTTTGGAGATGGGGAAGGTCATATTCCAGCAAAGCGCAATGAAAAGAAACAATCCGCCCCACATCATTAGCTTGGCGATAGTTTCGTAACGCTTGCCTTTTTCCTGTATGTAACGCCCGGCAAAATAGCCGCATACAACGTTCACAATAGATGGCAGAGTACTTAAAAATCCTTCGGGGTCAAAAGCTACGCCTTCACCGTGATAAAGGTGATCATCGCCCAATAAATATTTATCAAGATAGGTGCCGGCATTAGTAAGCATGCCATAAGGGTTATTATGATCGCCGAAGATGAGCAACAATGCCCAATAACCAAACAGCAGACAAATGCTGATGATGACTATAGTTGCGGTTGATTTAATAAAATACACCATCAGCGATGCGAACATATAACAGAGTGCTATACGCTGCAAAACGCCTAAAATACGTGTATGGCTGATAGGCGACAACGCGAAGTGCCAGCCCTGCTTATCATGTAAAAAGAACGGGAACCACGACATCAGGTATCCGAATAAGAATATCAGTGCTGTACGTTTAACGATCTTCCAGACTACCGCTCCGTTACTTTGACCCGCAAATTTTTTCATCGAAAAACTCATGGCATTACCCACTGCAAACAGGAACGAAGGAAAAACCAGGTCGGTAGGGGTAAAACCGAACCATGCGGCATGCTCGAGCGGGGCAAAAGGCGCAGCACCGCTGCCGGGCGTGTTCACAATTATCATAAAACAGATGGTCATTCCTCGAAAAACGTCGAGCGATAGAAAGCGATTGGGGCTTTGGTCCATGGTTTAATACAAGCGGTTAAGTTTAAATTGGATAATTTGAGGTACAATATAGTCCGAAAGTCCGGAAAGTCGGTAAAGTCCGGAAGAAATTTTTTTGTTACACGATGACGGCAAGAATAAGGGATATTACCCTATAAAGAAAAGCCTTGTCAACGCATTTATGCAGACAAAGCTTTTGGGTTATGAATTGGCGGGATCAGCTAACATGCTTCCAGAACTTCCCTGCTTAAAGGCAGTTTAATAGTATTGTTTTCAGGCTTAACCGGTTTGCGATACTTATCTAAATTAATAAGCAGTACGCTTAAGAGTATGATCACCAACCCGCCTATTTGTAGCCTGGTAATTTGCTCACCGGCAAACATCACGCCTAATAAAACCGCAATTACCGGGTTTACATATGAGTGTGTGCTCACTTGTGTGGCCGGGCGCACTTTTAACAGCCAGATATAGGCGCTGTAAGCAGCTATCGAGCCAAATATCACCAGGTAAGCCATGGCGGCCCAAACCTGGCTGGACACATTATGAATATTAAAACCGTTCAGCTCATGCCGCGCTAAGCTGGCGGGGAGGAATGCCAGTCCGCCTATCAGCATCTGCCAGGCGGTATTTACCCGGGCGGGAGTTTCGCTGCCTTTATTTTTTGAATACAATGATCCGGCGCACCATGCAATTGGGCCGAGGGCCAATAGTATCAGCGTTAAAACGGCAGGTGCATTTTGCCCGCCGCCCAAAGCCTTTGAAAGCTGTTCACCGAATAAAATAATCACGCCCGCAAATCCAATGATCAGGCCAAGTACGATAGATTTATTTTTGAAGTTAATCCGCCAGTTGCTTTTATCCATACACACCAGCCATACAGGCTCGGCGGCTATGGTTATGGCTACGATGGCGCTGGGCAGGGTTTGCTCGACCCAGATAACGATACCGGTTGCCACAAATAATAACAAGATGCCGCTGATGCCTGAATTAATAATATCCTTTTTATTCCAGATCTGATCGCCTTGATAAACGCACCATCCCATTAATAAAAAACCTGCGGTGGTTAAACGGACAGCCCCCATCAGCATTGGAGGAAAGCCCTGCACGGCCAGACGGATAAAAAAGAAGGTTGAGCCCCATACGATGTAGACTATTGCAAAAGCGGATAGCACGAGCAATGCAGGTGCTTTTTGTTGACTGATTGATTTCATGATTGCTTGTTTTTATTGATGACTGAATCGATACTGTATTTATAATCGGGAATGGTTGCCAGCAGCAGGCTTGCCGCAGCCACAGTAAAAACTGAATACCCCAGCGGCGACTCGATGCCGAATGAAATGCTCATCGACAGGGCAAAAGCGAGAGCCAACAGGAAGCTGCCAACCGCAGCAATACGGGTGAACAGGCCGGCAAGCAGCATCAGCCCAAATCCTGCTTCGCCAATAGTTGCAAGGATTGCAAAAAAAGGTACCCACGATGGGGGCAGGAAAGCCATGGTTTGCCGGGCATAGGCAACAAAGTGCGACCAGTCGCCCCAGCCTACGTGTGGCAGGCCATGAGCGCCGAGGATGCCAAGGCGATCGGCTACTTCCCACAGATAGCTGCCGGCAAGCGAACACCGTAGTGCGATGGAAGGGATGGTATAGTTTTTAATAAGTTGCATATTATTTAGATTTATTGATGTAAAATTATAACGCTATTGGCCTATCTTTATAGTCCAGAAATGATAAATATGATAGTCCAGATATGCAATTTCCAAAAGGCCTTATAACTATCGATAAGCATTCGCAGGTGCCGGTTTATCTGCAGATTGCCAACTGTATTATCAGCCACATAAGGCGCGGCACGCTAAAGCCGTCATCCGCCTTACCGGGCAGCAGGGTTTTGGGAGAATACCTGGGTGTTCACCGCAATACGGTGGTTGCTGCTTATGACGAGCTTTATGCCCAAAGCTGGGTGGATGTTTATCCGCGGAGGGGAATATTTGTTGCTAAAAACCTGCCTGAGGTTTCGCCGCGAAAAATTACGGATGCAATGCAACCTTATGCTTACCCGGCCGAAACACTTTTTGATGTGCAGGAAGATAATACTCCATTCGCCAATACCTTCGTTAAAAGCCCTGAAAGTAATTTGATATTTAATGACGGGTTCCCGGATATCCGGCTGGCGCCTATTGAGTTGATGGTAAGGGAATACCGGCGTTTTGCAAACTACCATTTTACATCAAAATATTTAATGTACGGGCCGGAACAGGGTTCAGAAAACCTGAGAACAGAACTTGCCCGTTTTTTCAGGGAGACACGCGGCCTGCAGGTAACATCCGAAAATATTTTGATTACCAAAGGTGTACAAATGGCGCTCTATTTAATTGCAAGGGTGCTGCTGAAAAAGGGCGATACTTTCATCGCGGGCGAGCCTGGCTACACGGGCGCCAGCGAGATTTTGAGCCACATACCGGCAAAGCTGGAAACGGTACCGGTTGATGAGTATGGCATAAAAGTGGATGCAATAGAAGCTATCTGCAAAGCAAAAAAGGTGCGGCTTGTATATGTCATCCCGCATCACCATAATCCAACAACAGTTACATTGAGTGCCGACAGGCGTATGCAATTACTTGAACTAGCCCGCAAATACAAGTTCGCCATTGTAGAGGACGACTATGACTACGATTTTCATTATGCGAGCAGCCCTATCCTGCCGCTGGCCAGTGTCGATAACTATGGCTCTGTAATTTATGTCGGCTCGTTTTCAAAAACCATTGCGCCGGGCATACGGCTGGGTTTTATGGCCGCGCCGCAAAATTTTATCCGGCAGGCTACCCGAATCCGCAGGATGATTGACAGGCAGGGCGAGCAACTGATAGAGGAGGCAATGGCTAACCTGCTGAAAAACGGGGATATTGGCCGGCATCTTAAAAAAGCAAATAAGATTTACCATGCACGACGAGACATACTCTGCGGCTTGTTGAAAGAAAGACTGAACGGCCATGTAAAGTTTAAAGTACCCGATGGCGGCTTTGCTGTATGGGTGGAATATTTGAATGGTGTTAAGCCCGCAGCGGTGGCCGCAAGGGCATCCGTTATGGGGCTTACCATTAGCTATGGGAGGGATTATTATCATGATGCGGCGTATCCTAATTACTCTGTCCGCTTAGGTTTTGCATCACTGAACGAAAAGGAACTGGAGCAGGCGGTGGATATTTTAAAAAAGGCAATTCTATCTGTAATTGAAAATAAGGTGTGATTAATTGTTAGCAGGTGTTGTGATCAGAATTAAAAAGGGGGCAGGGTGTTGAAACATTCAGCGATTTCTTATTTTTTTAACACATAAACGGCCGCTTTTTGTTAGCTCTTTTGAGTTTGCGCGGGCTGCCGTAAACTGTTATTGCTATCACTTATTTATTATCTTTGCGCAGCACGACATTTTTATGGAGCAAACCCAAATAATAAAGGGACTTAATATAAATTATAACGAGACCGGCGCGGGGAAGCCGGTTGTTCTATTACACGGCTGGGGTTCAAACCTGCAGGCGTTCACCAGGATTCAGGAAAATCTCGAAAGCAGCTTTCACGTTATATCTGTCGACCTGCCGGGTTTTGGCAAAAGCCAGGAACCGAATGAGGTATGGGGCGTTTATGAATACACCGAATTTATTGAAGAATTTCTAAGTGTAAAGAATATCAGCAATCCCATATTGGCGGGGCACTCCTATGGCGGCCGCATATCTATAGTTTACTCGTCGCGCAACCCGGTGCACAAGCTTATTTTGCTGGATAGCGCCGGCATAAAACCAACCCGCCCGCTAAGCTATTACATCAGGGTGTACACTTATAAATTTGTGCGTGCCGTATTACCTTACCTGGTTGGCCGGGCAAAAGCGAACGAGATCATTGAAAATTACCGTAAGCAGGCTGGCTCGAGTGATTATAAGAGCGCATCGCCGGTTATGCGGCAGGTGCTGGTAAAATCGGTAAATGAGGACCTGAAAGTTGAAATGCCTAAGATAAAAGCGCCGACCTTATTGGTATGGGGCGAAAATGACACGGCTACGCCTGTTAGCGATGCCAAAACAATGGAAAAGCTGATACCGAATGCAGGGTTGGTGGTATTAAGAAACGCGGGGCACTTTGCCTTTGTAGAGAAACTGGGAGAGTTTTTAATTATCCTGAATAACTTTTTGGAACCGGATAAGAAGAATGGTTAAGGGATTAACCGTAGAAACGTAATAGACGCGTGTATCTGAAGGGCAAGGTTATCGCACATTTAAATAAACATATTCAGGGACACAAGTATTGTGTCTCTACATCGAAATAAATGGAAAACATACTATTTTTTGCCGCACTGGCAGCTTTATTGGTGTATGCGTTCGCAAAGCTGCGGTTTGAGCTGCACATGATGCAATTGAACTCCTATCGCAACGAAAGATATTTTAAATGGCTTAAAACAAACCTCATCATCAGCACCCGTATACTTGAGGTGGTGGCGTTGTTAATTACCGGCCTGCTTATCCTGCTGGCCAGTAGTATGGTGGCTTCTATCGCATTTATCCTGTTGTTTGGGTTGTTGGCTTATCTGCAATTCATCAAAAAACAAAAAAAGCCGGTAGTATTTACCAAAAGGGCTATACGCTTGTTCGGGTTAACTGCCTTACTTTCAGTTATCGTTGCTGTAATTTATTTCGTTATCATCAACAGAACGCTGTGCTCTCTTTGGGTGTTTGGATTGACCTTATTGTTGAGCTTTATTTTTATCGCGATAGCGAATGTTTTAATGGCTCCGGTTGAAGCGGCTATCAATAAATCATTTTATAATGATGCCAAACGAATACTGGCGCAGAGACCTGATCTGATCATCATCGGGATTACCGGCAGCTATGGAAAAACAAGTACCAAGCACTTTTTGCACCGCATGCTGAGCGAGAAATACAACGTGCTGATGACGCCGGGCAGCTTTAATACTACCATGGGTGTTATCCGTACTATTCGCGAGCAGTTGCAGGCTACCCACCAGGTATTTATTGTGGAGATGGGCGCCAAGCAATTAAATGATATTAAGGAAATATGCGATTTAGTGAATCCGCAAATAGGTATTTTAACTGCCGTGGGAGAACAGCACCTGGAGACCTTTAAAACCATTCAAAACGTACAGAAAACCAAGTTTGAATTGATAGATGCATTGCCTTCGGGTGGCTTGGCTGTGATAAATGAGGATTACGAGTATATAGCCAATCGCCCGGTGTCTGACAGAAACACGGCACGTTACTCATCAGATAATGAAAGGGCAGATTATTATCTTAAAGATATTCAATATACAGCAAGAGGCTCTGCGTTTTCAGTTTATCACAGAGGTAAAAAGATTGCCGACTTTGATACGAAGCTTGTAGGCAGTTACAATCTTTCGAACATATTGGCCGGTTACATAGTAGCACGCCATTTGGAAGTGCCCGATAGCAGCGTAGCTTTTGCCATTAAAAAACTGGAGCCTGTGCAGCACAGGCTTGAGGTAAAGGTACACCCGAATGGTGTGACTGTTATTGATGATGCCTTTAACTCGAACCCGGTCGGCAGCAAAATGGCCCTGGACGTATTGAAAGGGATCGAGGGGCAGCGAAAGATCATTATTACCCCGGGCATGATAGAGCTGGGCGAAAAACAGGAATATTATAATACTTTGTTAGGTGAACAGATTGCAAATACCTGTGATTATGCTATACTTGTAGGTAGAAACATTACTCTGCCAATAATGAAGGGGCTGAAAAATAAAAATTACCCTGATGCGCAGATTTATGTTGCACAAAACTTTAAAGATGCAGTAAACCATTTGAGTGGGATGACACGTGCGGGCGACGTATTACTGTACGAAAACGATTTGCCTGATACTTACGAACTATAGATTATTTATTTTAACAGCACTATGAAAATTAAAGTCGGCGTTATTTTTGGCGGTCGGTCGGTTGAGCATGAAATTTCAGTTATTTCTGCACAGCAGGCTATCAGCGCTTTTGACAGGAACAGCTTCGAAATTACCCCCATCTATATAACGAAAACCGGCAAATGGTACACTGGCGCTGCACTGCTGAACGTTGACAACTATCGCAATACCGAATCTCTTTTAGCCCAATGTACCGAGATATATCTTTCTCCAACTTATGGCGATTTTACAATCAACGCCATGCAAAGTTCTATCTGGAAAAGCAAGGAGATTGGCAAGATAGACATTGCCTTCCCGATTATTCACGGAACTAACGGCGAAGATGGCTCCTTGCAGGGCTTACTGGAACTTAAGGGTATACCATATGTTGGCTGCGACGTATTATCGTCGGCCCTGGGGATGGACAAGATCATTATGAAAATGGTGCTGAAAGAAAGTAAGCTGCCTGTAGTTGACTATACCTGGTTTACCGACCGCAGCTGGCACATGGATAAAGACACTATCATTACTGAAGTAAAAAAAATAGGTTTCCCGGTTATTGTTAAACCATCAAACCTGGGCTCGAGCGTTGGGGTTTCAAAGGCCGCTGATGAAGCAGCGCTGATTGAAGCTGTTGAGCTGGCCAGCCGTTTCAGCAGCCGCATTTTGGTTGAGCGGATGGTGGTAGATTTGAAAGAAGTGAATTGCTCTGTACTCGGCGACGCAAACAACCAGACCGCATCGGTATGCGAGGAGCCGCTTGGGGCAGGCGATATTTTAAGCTATAAAGACAAATACGTAAGCAATGCAAAAGGCGGTGCATCAAAAGGCATGACCAGCACCAAACGCCGGATCCCGGCAGAGCTGCCGAAAGAACAAACTCAGCTGATACAGGAACTGGCAAAGGAAACTTTTCGCGTTCTATCCTGCTCAGGTGTGTCTCGTATCGACTTTTTGGTTGATAAGAAAGACAATAAGGTTTACGTAAATGAGATCAACACCATACCCGGGTCACTTTCATTTTATCTTTGGGAAGCCAGCGACAAGAACTTCGGTCAATTATTAAAAACATTGGTGGACGTCGCTCTTAAGCGTCAGCGCGATCGCGAGAACCTGGTGGTTAGCTACAGCGAAAATATCTTCAGTATGGGTGGGGGTATGGGCGGCTCGAAAACCGGGAAAGCGTAGAACCTATATGGCAGCTCAATATGTCTCTGTAAACGGCGGGCTTGTTTTGGCGGATGATGCTAAAATCGGCGTTAGCGATTTGGCCATGCACCGTGGCTACGGCATTTTTGACTACTTTAAATTGGTTGATGGAAAGCCTGTATTTATAGACGAACATTTTGACAGGTTTTTTAACTCTGCCAGAGAGATGCACCTGGATACAGGCCTTAACCGTACGCAATTAAGAAGCACTGTAGAAGAACTGATAACAATGAACAATATGCCTGCCTCGGGCGTAAAATTATTGCTTACCGGCGGTTATTCCGAAGATGGCTATAAAATGGGCGTACCAAACCTGCTGGTTATGCAATACCCGTTAAATTTCCCCAAGGAAAATGCCCTGGAATCGGGTTTAAAGCTGGCTAGCTATAACCACGTGCGCCAATTGCCCCATATTAAAACCATCGATTATCTAGCGGCCGTGCGCCTGCACCCTTTTTTGGGAGAAAACGGACTGGATGATATACTTTATCATAAAAACGGAATCATCAGCGAATGCCCGCGTGCTAATTTTTTTATTGTAACGGCCAGGGAGATTATAACCCCAACAAGTAATATCTTAAAAGGCATCACCAGAAGTAAGGTGCTCGGTTTGAATATTGATGGGTATAGGGTTGTTGAACGTGATTTTGGGCTTGATGAGATGTTTAGTGCTAAAGAGGCTTTTATAACCAGCACGACACAATACGCTTTGCCGGTTACCATGGTTGATGGGAAGACTATTGGTGATGGGAAGATTGGAACGGTGACAAGACAAGTACGCCACCAGCTATATAAATTAATATAAAGGATATATGATGAGACCATTGTTTCCGGTTAAGTATATGCTTCCGGCGGGGTTGCTTTTAATTTCAGCAAGTTTTATCCTGAGTCATTTTGTTGCCATGCCCGATTTTGTGGACGGAATGCTAAAAGGTGCGGGGATCGGCATTATTTTTTTATCGCTAATCAATGGGAAGGTCATAAAAAAGACTTCATAATAAATTTTATCTGCAGCAAATCAGCAAAATTGCAGACGAGTATTATAATTTAAAGTGCAGGCTTTTCAAAACTAATTAGTTAGTTTTGTTTCATGCTTAGATATTTCCTTCTTTCAGGAGCGTTTGCACTTACAATGGCTACCGCAACCGCTCAAAAAAAGTTCGTTAATCCTGTCGATACCGCCATTCATGTGATGGATAAGCAGCCGGAAAACTATCTTTTACCGGTAAAAGCTTTGGAAGGCGGCAGGCCCGATACATCTGACCTCCTGGGATACAATTATTGGCTGCAGGCTGCTATGACATATGAATCGTTCCTGGGCGATTATGAAAAGGCCTTATTTTATGCTGATGCACGTTATGGCAACCGGCCACCAACAGGGAAGATAGTATGTGATACAGCTTTTGTGAAAACCCATTCGCTGGTAAACGCGTCTGATTACATTATTGCCCAGGCCAGGCAAAAGCAGGTTGTAATGATCAACGAGGCGCACCACCTACCTTTTCACCGGGCCTTTGTGCTGCCTATGTTAAAAAGATTTTATGATGCGGGGTACAGGTACCTGGCAATTGAAACGCTTGGCGACTCAACTATTAATCAGAAAACCTATCCCGACTATCAAACAGGTTATTACACGCACGAGCCGCTTTTTGGTGAACTGATACGGGAGGCGCTCAGATTGCACTTTAAACTGATAAAATATGAGTCGGAAGCGCAGTGCGACGGAAAAGGTAAAGATTCACAGTATTGCAACCGGTTCCGCGATTCTATGATGGCGGTTAACCTCAGTAAAATAATTAAAACCGCTCCGAACGCTAAAATACTGGTCTACGCCGGTTACGATCACATTCACGAAGGCAGCGAAAACGGCTGGAAAAAGATGGCCCAGTTTTTTAAGGGTTTTACCGGTATCGACCCGTTTACCGTCGAAATGACACGACAGGTGGAGCATTTGTACCCACAACATAATGCAGGGGAGTTTAATGCGGTAAATATTTTAAAGCATATAACTGCGCCGGTAATCGCTATTCAGAATAACCAACCATGGCATGGCGACTTTGTTGACGCGACGGTGATATTTCCAAAATACATCAAAATGGGCAAACGGCCTTATTTTTATAGCGTTGGAGGCATGCGCAAACGATATGATCTCGCGGAAATAAATGTGAAGAACGGAGACTATATACAGGCTTTTTACACTAATGAAAAGCCTGGCAACCGCATTCCGGCAGACCAACTTGTTGCGGGTGAAGGAGAGCGCTGTCTTTACCTCTTTAAGGGAAACTATACGATAGAGGTTAAGGATTCAGCAGGAAGCCTCCTCAGGAAAAGCGTCGTGGCTATCAGATAAAAAACCTCTCCCGGATGTAATTGCATAGTTGCAAATGCCTGCGGTATTCAAACATCAATAGCCGCTTATTTGTCTTTCCGGGAAAGATCAATTTATGCCTGAAGGCCCATCTATCATTATTTTAAAAGAAGCGGTAAAGGAATTTAAGGGTCAGACTGTCATCGATGCAACGTGCAATAACGGCGCAATTGATGCCGGCCGGCTGATCAATCAACCTATTACTGATTTTAAAAGCTGGGGCAAACATTTCCTGATTTGCTTTCCGGAATTTACCATTAGGGTGCACATGATGATGTTTGGCAGCTATCGCGTCAATTCGCACCGGGACAAACCGGCGAGACTGCATTTACAGTTTGAAAATGGAGAGCTGAATTTTTATGCTGCGCAGTTGCTTATGATCAACGAGCCACTGGATGATCTTTATGATTGGGAAACTGACGTAATGAGCGGCCTCTGGGATTCGTATAAAGCCATCGAAAAAATGAAAGCCGAACCGGACCTGCTGGCCTGCGATGCGCTGATGAATCAGCAGATGTTTTCCGGGGTTGGGAACATCATCAAGAATGAGGTTTTATTTAATACGCATATCCACCCGCTAAGCAAGGTAAACGCTATCCCCCCGAAGAAACTGAAGGAAATGACTAACGAAGCTCGTCGTTATAGTTTTGATTTTTTGAAATGGAAAAAGGCGGGTGTATTAAAAAGACACTGGCTGGCCTATAACAAAAAGGAGTGTCCGCGAAACCATGTACCTTTCATGGTAAAAGATACCGGCAAAAGCCAGCGAAAGAGCTTTTATTGTGAGTTGTGCCAAACGCTGTATCGTTGATTTTGCCCCGTCTTACAGGCAGCTGACTTTTATTATTTTACGCCCCGGGAAGTAAATGTGCTTAAACAGCTCTTAAAAATCTCCGGGCGGATAAATCCGCCTGGAGACCTGACAGCAGGTGAGTATTCATATGGGATCCCGGACCAGGTCAACAGGATGAAATTCCAAGGCTCAAATACATGGCATTGTCCCGGCGTTTTCGGCGAAAGCGGCTTTTTTTAAAAAATTAAAAAAAACTGTAACCTTAAAAAAAACGTTGCCGTATAAATACACTCATTGAGCGCCCTGCTCATCAATAATTTATCAAATCAAAAAGACTCCTGGCGCGAGGCCGGGAGCCTTTTGTTAAGAACTAAAGTAAAAATTAATTTTTACTTTGTCAATTTGATAAAAGTCAGGGCTTTACTTTAAGTTTTCATAGATAAATATAAGGATGGAGTTTAGCCGGTGAGAGATCGCCGGCTATTTTTTTGTCCGACAGTAGTTAGGAGATTTATCAGCCGGCATTGATAACAGGTATAAGCTGCCTGACCTAAAATCATTTAAACCTGCCTCATATTTAATCAATGAATCTCAATATATTTACCTCACTGACTCATATCCGTATTCACCATGAAGAAACTATACTTTCTGGCAATTTGTATTTTCCCATTTTTATCGTCTGCCCAAAACGCCGATTCCACCTGGTTTGTGGATAACTACGTCAAAAAAGAAGTTACTATCCCGATGCGCGATGGCATAAAGCTTTTTACGTCGATCTACGCACCGAAGGATAATGCTGAAAAGCATCCAATACTGATTACCCGCACACCCTATTCTTGTTCGCCGTATGGCAAGGATTACCGCCAATACTGGCGTAGCTATATGCTGAAATACGCCAAAGAAGGTTACGTGTTGGTTACCCAGGACGTGCGCGGCCGCTGGATGAGCGAGGGACATTTTGAAGTAGTGCGGCCTTTCAATCCCAACAAAAAAACGAATAAAGACATAGATGAAGCCAGCGATACCTATGATACTATCGACTGGCTGGTGAAGAATATCGAAAATAACAACGGCAATGTTGGGGTTATAGGAATTTCTTTTCCCGGCTTTTTTGCTACAGAGGCTGCCTTGAGCGGTCATCCGGCGTTAAAGGCCGTTAGTCCGCAGGCGCCGGTAACAGACCGCTTTATGGGCGATGACGACCATCACAACGGTGTGCTGTTCCTGATGGATGCCTTTGATTTTCATGTGGGATATGGTTTTAGTCAGCCACACCCGAAACCAACCACTAAACCCGCGAAAACCTACAACATTCCCGGAAGGGACAACTATGCATGGTATCTGAAGATGGGCGCACTGCCAAACTTCACCAAAATAGGCGGCGACAGCCTGGAGTTTTGGGACAATATGATGAAGCACCCCAACTACGACTATTGGTGGCGCGCGCGCGATACGCGGTCGGGTATAAAAGATGTGAAACCGGCCATGTTGGTGGTTGGCGGCTTATTTGATGCCGAAGATGGCTATGGGGCATGGAATACTTATAAAGCATTGGTGCAGAAGAGCCCGCAAACAAACAGCACGCTGGTTGTGGGCCCATGGTTTCACGGCCAGTGGGCCGGTAACGATGGTACGCATTTGGGTAATGTGATGTTTTACTCCAACACTTCGCAGTGGTACCAGGAGCATGTGGAGGTTCCGTGGTTCAATTATCATTTAAAAGGCAAGGGCACATTGGATAGCATCAGCAAGGCGGTTGTGTTTTTCTCGGGCGAGAACAGGTGGCATAAATTTAAGCAGTGGCCGCTGCCGGAAGCAGTTGCTACGCCCCTCTACCTCAAAGCGAATGGCAAGCTGTCGTTCAGCACACCAGCACACGGCAAACCGCAAATGGATACTTATGTAAGCGACCCTGCGAAACCGGTTCCTTACGCCGAACCCGTACACGCTAACCGTACCCGCGAGTACATGACTGACGACCAGCGCTTCGCCGGCCGCCGGACCGATGTGCTGAGCTATGAAACCGGTATATTAGATAAAGATGTAACGCTTGCCGGCCCGGTAATGGCTGATTTGATGGTAAGCATATCAAAAACCGATGCTGATTTTGTAGTAAAATTGATTGACGTTTACCCGGATGATGAGCCGCGCAACCCGGTAACCAAATATACCATGGCAGGCTACCAGATGCTGGTGCGCGGCGATATTATGCGTGGCAGGTACCGTAATAGTTTCAGCAAGCCTGAGGCTTTTGTTCCGGGCAAACCAACGGAAGTTAAATTTACAATGCCGGATGTCGCGCACATGTTTAAAAAAGGCCATCGCATAATGGTTCAGGTGCAAAGCAGCTGGTTCCCACTGGCCGACCGCAATCCGCAGCAATTTGTGGATGTATATCATGCAAAAGATTCGGATTTTGTGAAAGAGACGATTAATATTTATTTGAACCAATCGAAATTAATATTGCCGGTGGTTAAATAATTGATCATTTGATAACCCTAAGAATTGCGAAGCTTTTGAACTTCGCAATTCTTACATCGCCTGTCATAGTCCGCAACCTGTTCACAACTTCTAAGCCATTACAAATTATCTTATTAAGAATAATTCTAAACAATTTTCAAAAACGCTTGGATATTAAAACCGTCAAACCTACATTTGCGCCATTATTTATAATTAGTCTAAATAAATACAATGGCAAACTTCCAACGAAAAACTTTCTTTAAACTTTCGCTACTCCTAATATCGCTTATATGGATGACGCCCGGCAGTACTTCGGCCCAGCAGATCTATGGCACTCTTAAAGGCCGGGTTGTAGCCGCGAACAACCAGCCTGCTTCAGATATTTCTATAGGCCTTACGGGCACAAGCTTTGGTACAAACACCAACGCCGCAGGCGAATTCGCTTTTAAAGCTTCACCGGGTAACTATACACTCATCATATCGTACGTGGGGGTAAAAACCGTAGGGGTACCGGTAACGGTTACCGCCAACGAAATCATAAATGTTCCACTCATCACTGTAGACGCCAGGGTGGCGCAGTTAAGCGAGGTAAACGTTATTGCCAGCCGTGCGAACCGATTTGCCAGAAAAATAAGCACTGATGTGGGCAAAATACCCCTGAATAATCTTGAAAATGCACAGAGCTATACAACAGTAACTACAGAGCTGCTTAAAGAGCAGCAACTCTTTACCGTGGATGAAGCGTTGCGCAATGCGCCAGGCCTGCAAAAATTATGGGATGCAACCGGGCGTGCCGGTGATGGCGGCGGTTATTTTACCCTGCGGGGATTTGTTACGCAAACACGCCTGCGCGATGGCGTTGCCGGTTTAGTAACCAGCGGCATAGATGCGGTGAATATCGATAAGATTGAGGTAATTAAAGGCCCGTCGGCAACGCTGTTTGGCAGTACATTAACATCATTTGGTGGTTTGATAAACCGCGTTACCAAAAAGCCTTATGATACTTTGGGTATCGAGATTGGCCAGGCAGCGGGTAATTACGATTTGAGCCGCACCAGCCTCGATTTTAATACGCCGCTTACTAAAGACAAAAGCGTATTGTTCCGTTTAAATTCAGCTTATAACTACCAGGGCAGCTTTCAGAACTATGGCCTTACACGCAACTTTGCGCTTGCCCCGAGCCTGTCGATCAAATCCAGCGAACGGTTATCATTCCTGGCGCAGGCGGAGCTATTTTTTGGCCGCAACTCGGCTAAACCTTTCTTTTTCTTCTGGTCGAGCCCGAAAGATATGGCGGTAAGCAAGGTTAGCGACTTAAACATTAACTACTATAACGCTTACTCCAACGACAACATCTCGCAGTACTCGCGCAGCATGAACTATTTTGCGCAGGCTAAGTATAAAATCTCGGATAGCTTTACGTCGCAGACTGTTTTCTCGTCATCAAACAGCTACTCAAACGGCCCGAATCCCTACTATTACCTGGTTACAGACGCTGTTGCAGGAACTTTTGGTGCGCCTGATATTGCCGGCAACAATAACTACATCCTGCGCCACGACCAGTCTACCAGCCACAGCAAGCTAAATACCATCGAAATACAGGAAAACATCAACGGCGATTTCCGCATTGGCAGCATGCGCAACCGGATTGTGCTCGGTTTGGATTATCAACACCAGAATTCGCGCCAGGTCTATTTCGATAACGACTATGGCATAGCGCCAATTAACAACCCGGCGTTTGACTATGGCGCCTTCAACAAATTGAAAGTGGATTCCGCCTATGCATCAAAGACGCTAAATTCTGCCAATACTTATCCCTACATCTACAAAACCGATATCTACAGCGCCTATGTTTCTGACGTATTGAACATTACAGACCAGCTGATTGCATCTGCCGGGGTACGTGCCGACCATTATAAAAACAGCGGCTCTTATAATTTAGATAACGTACAAACCAGCAAGCCGTTCAGCCAAACAGCCTTCGCACCGAAATTTGGGTTGATTTACCAACCTGTTAAGGATGTGGTATCGTTGTTTACCAACTATCAGAACGGCTTCATCAATCCGGGCTTTTATACCAACGAGAACAGCCAATCTGTAGTGGCGAAATTGCAGAATGCCAACCAAATTGAGGGCGGCGTTAAAATGGCTTTTCTTAACGGCAAAATCAACGGTACATTAAGCTATTACCGCATTAACCTTACCAACGTATTACGTGCCGTGCCAAACTCGCCGGTATTTGCGCAAATGCAGGATGGCACTCAAACCAGCAAAGGTTTCGAAGCAGAAGTTGTTGCCAACCCAATCCCGGCAATTAACATTGTGGCGGGCTTTGCTTACAACGATTCCAAATATACCAAAGGCGACCCTGATGTGTTAGGCCTTCGCCCCGTAACCGCCGGTTCACCGTACCTGGCCAATGTGTATGTAAGCTACCGTTTGGTAGATGGCGTTGCGAAAGGTTTAGGCTTTGGTGCGGGCGGTAATTACGCCAGCGATAATAAGATCATTAATAGTATAAGCCAGGGCACGTTCTCGCTGCCATCATACACCTTATTCAACGGCTCGGTGTTTTATGACAAGCCTAAATATCATCTTGGTTTAAGTGTAAACAACATCGGTAATAAAGAATATTACACCGGTTACACCACTATTAACCCGCAGCAACTGCGCCAGTTTGTGTTAAGCGCAACTTACAAGCTATAGTATGACTAAAACAAAAAAGACCATACTTTTTTTACATCGCTGGCTCGGGTTCATCACCGGGCTGGTGGTGTTTATTGTGAGTATTACCGGTTGCCTGTTTTGTTTCCAGGATGAGATACAGGACGCGGTATGTGATTATCGCAAGGTTGAGATACAAAACCGGCCTTTCATCGCGCCATCCGTATTAAAGCAAACCGCCTTAAAACAGCACGCTGGGGCCATCATTAATTACCTGTACTATTACGGTAAAGACCGTCCGGCTATGGCGATTGTGAGCCTCCCAAAAGGAGGGCCGCGATATGTTTTCATGAACCCTTATACCGGTACTGTTACACATACCGAAAACCCGGCGACTAATTTTTTTGTGGTTGTGGAGTTTATCCACCTGTATTTGCTGCTGCCGGCAAAAGTGGGAGGGATGATTGTTGGTGTATCTGTCATCATTTTTGTGGCGATGATGATAACCGGCATTATACTTTGGTGGCCCAAACGCAAAAGCGACCGCAAGCGCAGCTTTACCATTAAATGGAATGGCCGCTGGCGCCGGGTAAACTACGATCTGCATAACGTGCTTGGCTTTTATGCAACCGGCATTGCGATTATACTGGCTGTCACCGGTCTTTCCATTTCTTTTGATTGGGTTAGAGAAGGTCTTTATACAGCGGCTAATCTCGGCGGAAATTATGCATCAGAAAAAATCATCCCTAAATCAGATACGTTGCTAAAATCGAAAATTATTGCCGGTCAGCCTGTTATGGACAGGGCTTTTGCTGTGGTTCAGATGCAGTCTCCGCAGGCAAAAATGTTTTTAATTTATTTCGATGATGCCGCCGCGGGAGTAGCAGGCATTACTGCTTATGCCGAAGCACTGCACTTTTATAAAAGCGACGAATATACTTTTGACAAATACACCGGGAAGCTTTTAAAAACGCTGCCCCATGCAAAGAAAAGCCCCGGTATGAAGCTGAATAATATGAATTATGATATTCATGTGGGCCAGATAATGGGTATCACCGGGAAGATTATCGCATTTTTGGCAAGCCTGATCTGCGCGAGCTTACCGGTGACCGGGTTTATCATCTGGTGGGGCAAACGTAAAAAGCCAAAGAAAAATAAGGCAAGAGAAGTAACGCACCGCAAACTGGAGAAACAGCTGGCAAGGTAGTGTTTATGCTCTTTTTATCATAAAACGAGGAACGAGCGAAACAACCTCGTAGCTGTACATAGCCCGCATGTATGGTCGGCATACACAGCAACGAGGTTGCCGCGCTTCGCTCGCAATGAACAAAATTTATTGCCTGGTTTTCATTGCCGTTTCAATCGCCTTTACCGCCATTGGTTCCATTATTTTATAACCCTCTAAGGTTGGGTGTACGCCATCCTTAGCCAGGTTGGGCGACAGGCCGCCTTCACTGTTAACCATCGGTGTATAATAGTCCAGATAAACAAGATGATTTTTAACGGCATAAGCTTTTATCATTGCGTTTAATTCCTTTACTTTTTCGGCAGGTTTTATTGCAGGCCGCCATGGAAATGCACTGGCCGGCAATACCGACGAAAGTACTACTTTAATATTGGCGGCCTTAGCCAGCTCGGCCATCGAGGCAATGTTGCCCATCACGTCTTCCAGTTTTGATGGGCCGTTGTTTTCGGCAATGTCGTTAATGCCGGCCAGTATTACTACTACCTTTGGTTTCAGGTTGATGACATCCTCGCGAAAACGCACCAACATTTGCCCGGTAGTTTGACCGCTGATCCCACGGTCTATATAATGGTTGTTCGCGAAAAACAGGCTGTCATTGTATATCCAGAAGTCGGTAATGGAATCGCCCATGTAAACTGCGCGGTTTTCGCCCGCTGCCGGGGCCGCAAGTTTGGAATTATCTGCTTCATAGCGTTTTATGTTTGCCCAATCCTTCAGTAAGCCGTCGTAACGGTGCTCATAATCATACTGGCGCTGTGCAATATTTACAGCGGCTTTTGGTTCGATGGGTTTCAATAAGCCTTGCTGACCAAGCCAATCGCCAAAACGGTCGATCCACGTATCGGTTGGAATACTTTGCTTATGCATGCCAAATCCGTGGCCGCCCTTTTCGTAAATGTGCAGCTCTGCTATGTGTTTGTTCTCCTGCCATTTGTTGTATAGCGCCTGACTATGGGGTACCAGACCGAACTGGTCGTCTGAAGCAACACAGATAAACATCGGTGGTGCATCTGCAGGAACAGTTTTTATCAATTCCGGCGGCATGTAAGGATAGATAGGCGCTACAAAATCGGGGCGGTTTTCAGGCGTATAGTTAAAGGCAGCGGAAGCAGTTACAGTGCCACCTGCTGAAAAACCCATAATTCCAACCCGCGAAGGCGATATATTAAATTCGCCGGCATGAGTCCTCACGTATTTAATGGCGGCCCTGCCGTCGGCCACGGCCAGCGGAATAATGGGCTTCATCATATCGGGGAAGTTGCTCTGGAACATCTTTCCTGCCAACTCCTCTACAGGCTTATCGGTTGACGACTGGCCAAGCCGGTACTTTAAAACAAAAGCGGCGATTCCTTTTTTGTTAAGCCATTTAGCCACATCAACACCTTCGGAATCCATACTTAAAATAAAGAAACCGCCGCCCGGGCATATAATCACACCGGTTCCGGTAGCTATGGCAGGATCAGGCAAATAGGCAGTTAACGTCGGGTGAGATACATTGTAGGCCGCCCGGTAGGGAGAAGTTGTTTCCTTTTCGTTGTAAGCCCAGCTTTCTGATCCGGGGGCAGCGCCGTTATATAATTCAATTACTTTTTGTTGTGCCTTTAAGGCAAAGCCCGATATTACAAGCAACGCTAACAAGATTTGTTTTTTCATAGATTTATAGCAGTTCAATTTTTATGTAAAGTTTATCCTTAGTAACCGGAATTGCTGGTTATTGCAAAACAGAATGCGGAAATATGCAAATATTAAAAAATAGCACTAAACTTTTTCGTTTTTACCTTGTCGTAGAAATGTAATTGCCGAAAAAGTATAATAAACTTATGGTTATGGCATATAGCTGTGCAAAACATTCTTGTATTATACTTGGTAAACGCTTGATTGCTTTTGGCTTTATATTGTTTGCGGTACAGGGCTGCAATAGTAATAAGATGGTGTACAGCAGTAATTGCGATGCCGGCATCAGCTTTAAAAAGGTTGACTTCAGCACGTTAATAAACAATATTAAGCAATACGACGGTCAGTACGTGGAAGTTTCCGGCACTTACCAGGAATCAAAAGACCAATCTGCCCTCTATAACGACAGCCTTTTTACCGACCATTCATATAAACACGCCCTCTGGATAAATTTCAGCCAGGATTGCCTGCTTTATCTTAAGGGCACACGCAAAGGCCTGTTCGAACCCACCGATGGCGAATTTGTACTGATCAGCAATAAAAAATTGAAAATCCGCGGCCGTATCGACCTGCACAATACGGGCCACCTCGGCCTTTACCGTGGCAGTATCGACCGTGTGAGCTACGTAGAATTTATTAACTAATTTTCTATCACCAGGTTGTTGGTCGCAATGAATGTTTTCAGGATGCCGGCCAGTAAATTGCCAGATCCGTCATTCAGGATCTCGCCTGTAGAGCCCAGGAAACCAGTTATTTCATGGACTTTATCTTTATCGACGGCTGCAAAGCCCATGTTCCAGTCAGGAAAATATTTTACATCAAGCTTGTCGTCAACCAATTTGATGATATTTTTATGACGCTTGTCATTCACAATAGAATCAAATATGGTATCAATGCTGTCAGCCTGTCCCTCAAGCACCTGTATAAAGGTGCCGTCGCTGTAAAGCAATACGCCGGTAACATCATTTTCAGCGTTTCTTCTTCTGGCTACCTTTAAAATATCCGTCAGCTCATTGTCCGTCATTAGGCGGATTGCCGTACTCACATAGGCTAATTGTTTCATTATAGGTAAAAATGTTTCCGACTAAGATAACTCCTTTATTTTTATTAAAAAATTAAATTCCTGTGGGTTGTATGATAACTGCTGGTCAGTCTGCCGTATTCAATTGAAGACCGTCGTATGCCAGCTCAATTCGATCGGGCAATTCCCTTGAAATAGCAGCATACCGGCCAAGGCGGTGGCTGATATGGGTTAAATAAGTAGTTTCGGCGCCGATCTCCTGGGCAAAAGCAATGGCCTCATCGAAAGTAAAGTGGGATATATGCTCCTCCTTCTGCAGTGCATTAATAACTAATATACGGGTACCCCTTATCTTCTCCTTTTCCTGTTCCGACACGGTTTTTGCATCGGTGATATAGGTAAAATCGTTCACCCTGAAACCTAAAACAGGCAGCTTGTAATGCAATACCTCAATCGGCATAAAATTAACGCCGCCTATATTGAACGGCCCGGGACCGATAGTGTGGAGGTTGAGCTGGGGTATTCCGGGATATTTAAATTCTGCGAAGATATAATGAAACTCACGCTTTAAAGCGTCCTGCACGCGCTGGTCGGCATACACATCAATGGCGCTTTGCTGTTTGTAGTTAAAGGCACGTATGTCGTCAAGCCCGGCAATATGGTCCTTATGCTCATGGGTAAAAACGATGGCATCCAGCCGCTGCACATGGGCGCGCAGCATCTGCTGCCTGAAATCCGGCCCCGAATCAACAACAATCACCTTTCCTTTACTTTCAATCAAAATGGACGTGCGCAGGCGGTTATCCCGCGGATTCTGCGAAGTACAAACCTCGCAATTGCAGGCAATTACAGGCACACCCTGTGAAGTCCCGGTTCCTAAAAAAGTTATCGTCACAGTTCCAGTTTTGTTTGTTGCAATTGCTGGTGAAAGGCAATTTGCTTATCATCAAGCAGGTTATAATCCATTTCAAGGCCGCGCGCCAGCTCGCTTATAGCAAGTATTTTGCTCTCGAGCCCCGAAAATTTATTCACCACTACCATTTTGCTGTTCAGCAATAAGCAGGCGCCGGTCTTAAAGTTACCTTTTTCGTACCGCACGCGATAACCGGCGGATTTAAGCAGCAATTCCAGTTTTTCGAGGGTGTGTGTGGTATACGTTAACATCGGAATCAAAAATAAGGAAAAGTCAGTAAAGTCCGGAAAGTCAGTCAAGACCGAAACAAGCGGATAAATTTGCTACTTTTTTATCTTGTCCGTTTCCTTATAGGCTAAGGTATAGCCGGCTTTTTCATCGGTTTGTTCTTTGCCAATTTTTTCATCAAACTTCAATGGCTTTTGTATCAGCAGATTGCCTTTCAATAAAAATTTTAATGATATGCTATCGCGCATGCCTTCCTGCATAAAACTCCAAACGGCGCGTATGCTGTCATCTTTAATAACGCCCTCCAATGTTCCCTGGCGCTTGTCTTTTTGATAAGGCAGCCAGATCATCTGGCCGGTCACCTTTCCGCTTTTTATGGCAAGCTCAATAGTGGTTGTGTCTTTATTGTCTTTGCCCTCGGTCAGTAAAAAACAGCGTGAGGTATCGGTAGCAGCGCCTGAATTGTTTTTAACAAGAGTTGAGTCAGTAGGCTGGTCGCCATCTTTATTTTCGGTTTTTGGGCCACCGGGTGAACAGGCCGCCATAAGTATTGCTGCTGCGAAAATGATGTTCAGATATTTCATAGTGGTAATGACGTTTGAAGGCGGTAAAAGTTTGATGCCTTGCCTTACAAGTGTACAAAAAAAGTCCGGCAAGAAAACTCCCTGCCGGACTACACTCAATCAATCATATTTGAACAGACCTTTTATCGATAGCTGGCGTCGTTCCAGCGTAATTCATTGCGCAGTTGATCCAGGCGAGTATCTTTTCCGATGCGGACAAACTCCAGACCGGCCATATCGGCAAAGTCCTGAACATGTTCGGCGGTCAGGTTCTGGCTGTAAACAGTATGGTGCGCCCCGCCTGCGTAAATCCAGGCGGCGCAGCCGGTTCTCATATCCGGATATGGCTTCCAAAGCACACGGGCAACAGGCAACCTGGGCAGGTCGTTTTGCGGCTCAACGGCTTCTACTTCGTTAACCAACAAGCGGAAACGGTTGCCCATATCTACCATGGACGCGTTCAACGCCTGCCCGCCGCTTACATTAAATACTAAACGTGCCGGATCGGCTTTGCCGCCAATGCCTAACGGATGCACCTCTAATGACGGCTTTCCGTTAGCCAGCGAGGCGTCAATTTCCAGCATGTGGGAGCCCAATACCAATTGGTTATCAGGGTCGAAATGGTAAGTGTAATCTTCCATAAAGCCGTTGCCCCCTTCCAGGCCGCTGCCCATCACTTTAAACGCACGGACGAGAGCAGCGGTTTTCCAGTCGCCCTCAGCGGCAAAGCCATAACCATCGGCCATCAGGCGCTGTGCCGCAATGCCCGGTAGCTGAATGATGCCGTGCAAATCTTCAAACGTATCTGTAAAACCTTTAAAGCCGCCCTCTTGCAGAAATTTCCTCAATCCGAGTTCTATTTTTGCGGCATCAAATACAGATTGGTGCCTGTCGCCGCCCTTTTTCAGATCATCGGCCATGGTGTACGCCGACTCATATTCATCTACCAGGTTGTTGATGGTATCGTGGTCAATGCTTTCAATTACTTTTACCAAATCGCCAATGCCATAGGTATTTACCGAGTAGCCGAATTTTAGTTCAGCCTCAACTTTATCACCTTCGGTAACAGCTACATAACGCATATTATCGCCTATGCGGGCAAATTTTGCACCCTGCCAGTCGTGCCAGCCGGCAGCGGCGCGTGCCCAGGAGTTGATCTGGCTTAATACTTCAGGGTCCTGCCAGTGACCAACCACTACTTTTCGGTTTTTGCGCATACGCGATACCATGAACCCGAATTCGCGGTCTCCGTGGGCGCTCTGGTTCAGGTTCATGAAATCCATATCGATGGAATTCCAGGGAATGTCGCGATTAAACTGTGTGTGCAGGTGCAGCATAGGCTTTTGCAGTATGCTTAACCCGCGTATCCACATTTTAGCGGGCGAGAAGGTGTGCATCCAGGCGATAATGCCGATACAGTTTTTGGCCACATTTGCATCCTGCAGGGTAGTATAAATTTCTTCCGGAGTCTTTACAACCGGTTTGTAAACTACCCGCACCGGTGTGCCTGACGCGCTATCAAGTCCGGCTGCAATCTGCTGCGAATGCTCTGCTACCAGCTTCAGGGTTTCCTCGCCATACAAATGCTGGCTGCCGGTAACAAACCATACCTCGAATGCTTTTAAATCAATCATTTTATAATTATTGAATTAGTGATTTAGTGAATTAGTGATTAGGCGCTAATTCTATTAATTTTTACCGCAATTTTTTCTATCTGCCGCTGCACACTGAAAACTGCCAACTTAACTTTGGCCATAATACGAATCAGGTCCATGCTTACGCTCAAAGTGCTTTTTTATCAATGAATCTTTTAACCGTGGGGCATTCTTGTTTATTTGCTCCGTTAAGTATGCCATTTGTGCCACCGACTCCAGCACAGCACTATTATATACTGCTTTTTCGGCGGTTTTACCCCAGGTGAAAGGTGCATGGTTGCCGACTAAAACCATTTCAGTTTCCCTGTAATCAAGGCTGGCTTGCTCAAAATGGTTGATGATCTGGAAGCCGGTTTGATATTCATAGTCGCCGGTTATCATTTCGTCGTCCATTGGCGGGGCGCAGGGAATATCGGCCGTTAAATGGTCCGCATGTGTGGTGCCGAATATTGGTATGCACCGCTGCGACTGTGCCCAGGCAGTGGCATAGGTGGAATGTGTATGAACGATACCGTTTATGCCATCCCAATGCTTATAAAGTACAGCATGTGTTTTGGTATCAGACGATGGCCTTAAATTGCCTTCGATCGTATTTCCTTCAAAATCGACGATCACCATTTTTTCCGGCGATAATTCTTCGTACGGCACACCGCTGGGCTTAATGGCAAATACACCCAGACTACGGTCTGCCGCGCTTACGTTGCCGAAAGTAAACAGCACCAGGCCGAGCTTTGGCAGCTGCATGTTTGCCGCATAGGCGCTTTGTTTGATATGATGATATTTACTCATCTTTATTTTTTTATGGCAACGGATTTGAAACCCATTGCGGAACTTCGAAATAAATGCTGACGACTAGCGTCCTTCAATAAATCGCCCTAAGGCCGCATATTGCGCATATCTTTTTAAATACACTTTACTATTGGCCTCGTTTGGAAAATATTCGGCATCAAATCCACGCCCCATAGCCTGCATAGCATCTTCAACCGCCGGGTATATGCCGGCCACCACCGCCGCAAACATTGCGGCGCCAAGCGCACAGGTGTGCTCAAATTGGTGTATGCGAATAGGCATACACAAAACATCAGCCATCATCTGCATAATATAGGGCGATTTTTTTGCCACCCCGCCAATACCTATCAGGCCTTTAACCGGTATGCCTTCGTCAACAAACCGGTCCACGATGCTTTTCGCGCCGAAGCAGGTAGCTTCTGCCAATGCCCGGAAAACGCGGGGGGCATCGCTGCCGAGGCCGAGGCCGGTTATCGCGCCGGTGAGCGTTTGATCGGCGTCCGGTGTGCGGCGGCCATTTAGCCAGTCGACAGCCAGTTCACCGTCATCTTCAACCGGAAGCAAAGCTGCCTGCCTGCTTAATTCGGGTATAATTTGGGCTGACAGTTCTTCTCTGAGCGCTTCAGCGGTTTGGGGGTCGATAAGCTTTGATGAGGCTAAGCCTTTTAGCGGCCAGGTCAGCAAATTCTTAAACCATGCATAAGTGTCACCAAATGCTGATTGTCCTGCTTCTAATCCAACCATGCCGGGGATCACAGAGCCATTCACTTGTCCGCAAATGCCGCGAATCAATTTGCCGTCCATTTCACCGGCCGGGGCCACCAAAATATCGCAGGTTGAGGTGCCCATCACCTTACTTAAATGATAAGGCTCAATCTGTCCGCCAACGGCGCCCATGTGGGCATCAAAAGCGCCAACGCCGACAACAACATCGGTCGGCAAACCTAATCTTTCCGCCCATTCAGCACTTAAGTTACCTGCCGGTTCGTCAGACGTATAAGTTTCGGTAAATAGTCTTGATGTAAAACCTTTTAACAACGGATCAAGTGATGAAAAGAAATCATCAGGGGGCAGCCCGCCAAACTCTTCAGCCCAAAGGGCTTTATGGCCCGCTGAGCAACGTCCGCGCTTTATCTGCGCTGCATCCGTGCCGCCGGTTAATAAAAACGGTATCCAGTCGCAATGCTCTACCCACGAGTGGCAGGCCCTGGCAACGGCCTCATCGGTGCGCAGCGTATGTAATAATTTCGCCCAAAACCATTCCGACGAATAGATACCGCCTACATATTTCAGATAATTCGTATCGAATTTGGCAGCATGCTCATTTATCTGTGCGGCTTCATCTACGCCGGTATGGTCTTTCCATAACACAAACATAGCATGCGGGTTTTCCTCAAAACCAGCGGTTAAAGCAAGGGGAGTGCCGGTTTTGTCGACTGCAACAGGTGTTGAGCCGGTAGTATCTACCGCCAAACCTTTAACGGCCTTAGCGGCATCCGGGCCAGCTTTTTGCAGGCAATCCTTTATGGTTGCTTCCAGGCCTTCAATATAATCAAGCGGGTGCTGCCTGAACTGGTTTTCAGCGGCATTGCAGTACAAACCTTTTTGCCAGCGGGGGTAATAGAATACCGAAGTTGCTATTTCTTCGCCGTTGCGCGCATTGATCAATACGGAGCGGACGGAGTCGGTACCGTAGTCTACCCCAATCACAAATTGGTCTGCAATCATAGTTGATTTATAAATTCGTGTCTAAATAACACTTATTTTTTATTATTTACAATATCAGAAATCAATAATTATAAATTGTTGCCGGAATTCTAAAGCAGCAATGTATCAGGGTTGGGTATAAAATTCAAGAATGCCTGGAATTTGGCGTAATAATTTTGCTTGTTTAACTGGTAATAATAGGCGCCGCGTTTGGAGCCGGCCTTATCTTTCTCGGACAATTTGATCAATAAGCCTGTGGCTAAAACCCGTTTGCTGAAATTCCTTTTGTCGATTGTGGTATTAAACACGCTTTCGTACAGTATCTGTAATTGAGGTATGGTAAATTTGTCGGGCAGCAACTCGAACAGGATTGGATGAAGAGCCGCCTTATACCTGATACGCCGTTTGGCCGCTTCAACCATATCCTGGTGGTCGAAAATGAGCCCGGGGATATTTTTTAGCGGAAACCACTCGGCATGATAATCATCACTCAGTTGCTTTTCATACTTGTGTATATCGATCAAAGCAAAATAGGCCGTTGAAATAGTGCGCTCAATCGGGTCGCGACTGGTGTCGCCAAAAGTATGCAGCTGTTCAAGGTAAACGCCGTCAAGACCGGTTAGCTCCTTTAAAATACGGTTTGATGCCTGGTCGAGGCTTTCGTTTTGCTGCACGAAACCGCCCATAAGACTCCAGTTTCCTTTTTCGGGTTGAAAACCACGTTGTATGAGCAGGATTTTTAAGCTTTCCCCATCAAAGCCAAATACTATACAATCAACAGCTAATAAATGGCGGGTCTGCTTAGAATATTTGTGCATTTGAAGAACAGAATTACTTAAGGTTGAGCAAATGTAATGGATAGTTTAATAATAAAAAAATGGGGAGGTAAGCATTAAAAATCTTTGATAAATAGCACTTTTAAGAGGGCTGAACGCACATAAGTTATGGCTTTTTGTTGTTTATTTTACAATTAATAATGTCGTTTTTTCTCGTACAGTATAACTACATTTGGTTTACCGGGCATCTTTCCTGTTTTTAAGCCGATTGTAAATGTCTTTAAAATTTTTTTTAACGTATTGTGTTGCGCTTGCTTTATCAATGTGGTGTACCATGGCATTTGCACAGATGCGTGCCAAAACATACTATGTAAACGCCCGCACAGGTAATGATGATAACCCCGGAACCATAGCCCGGCCGCTCAGATCGCTTGAAAAAATTAGTTCGCTTCAATTGAAGGCCGGGGAGTGCGTGTTGTTTAAAGGAGGGCAAGTTTTTGAGGGTACGCTTTACTTGCATAACATTAACGGGTCAGTAAAAAATCCAATCATAATTACTTCTTACGGAAGGGGAAAGTCTATACTCAACGCACGCGACAGTGCGGGAATTATACTTGAAAAATGCACCGGCATAACGCTCAGGAATTTAGGGCTAACCGGTTCGGGGCGAAAGGCCGGAAATACCAGGAATGGCCTTACGGTTAAGCATAGTAATCATATTGCTGCTGATGATTTAAATATCTCGGGTTTCCAAAAATCAGGTTTACTTATCTATTCCTCGCAGTATATAAATGCAAAAAATGTATTCGCGCATGATAACGGCTCCGCAGGAATTACTGTAGAAGCGCCTTATCAAACCCGCGAAAGCACTCATATCACGATATCAAACTGCCGTGCTGAAAATAATCCCGGTGACCCAACTAATCTGACCAATCACAGCGGCAATGGCATTGTGGCAGGCGATTGCAGGAATGTTTTGATTGACCATTGTACAGCGACCAACAATGGTTGGGATATGCCGCGTATTGGCAACGGTCCTGTTGGTATTTGGGCTTACGAAGCTGACAGCGTCATGATTCAGTATTGCCTTTCGTACCAGAACAAGACTTCAAAAGGCGGAGCAGATGGCGGCGGCTTTGACTTTGACGGCGGAGTAACCAATTCTATTATCCAATACTGCATGTCGTACGGTAACCAGGGGAGCGGGTACTGTATTTTTCAATACTGGGGCGCTGACCCGTGGTACAACAACATCATCCGGTTTAATATCAGCGAGAATGACGGTACGGTTTCCGATTCGCAGGCGGGCATATATGTCTGGAATGTCGCCGAAAGCAGTAAAGACTTTCACGATTGCGATGTTTACGGGAATATTATCTATAACGATAAGGTTTCGGCATTTTGCTGGTCTAAAACCAGCGACAGCCACGGTATGCGCTTTTATAATAACATTTTTGTGGGCCGCGATTCATTGATGCGGGGCAGAGATAAAGTAGGAGAGGCTCAATACCATGATAACGACTGGTGGAGCATTAACAAGGGGTTTTATATTGACGGTTTTACCAACATCAACAGCTGGGCTAAGCAAAGCGGTAAAGAGCAACGGAATGGCAAAATGGTTGGGCTGAATATTAATCCCCAATTTAAAAAGCCGGGAGCAGCCAGGGTAACGTCAGCAATGCAGCTAAAATATTTTACTAATTACCAGTTGCCGGCAAACTCGCCGTTGCGCAGCAAGCCGGTTTATAATGGTAAATATGGCGTAAAGAACATTAAATTTGATTAGGCAACCCAATGGCTGATACAACGGGAAAACGAAACAAGAACGGTATGAAAAAACTTAGACTATTAATATTATTCGGGCTATCGGCTCAACTATGTACTGCTCAGATGTCGCTCAGGGCAGACTGGAATAAAATTGAAATGGTGTCGAGATCAACTGCCACATTACAGGTTGTAGGCAACCCGATGTTAAGGCGTGGCGCCAGCATGCACGATGGATCTTTTGCCGCCCTGAAGGATTTGAAAGCAGACTTTGTACGTTATGTACCATGGTTCCCGTATCCAAAGCTGGCCGTGGCTGAACTGGAACCGCCAACGGCTACCACTACCTCCTGGGACTTTAGCCTGATAGACCCCATGACCATCGATTTTCTGGATGCGACAAAGGGGCATACTTTCATTATGAATTTTAGCACCATCCCTCAATGGATGTTTAAAACCGGCAGTAAAGTTAATTACCCCGCCGACCCGAACGAGGTAGGCTGGGGCTATGGCGGGGGCACCGAGTTTCGCGACCCAACTATGAAAGAGCTTACCGGTTATTATGCGCGCCTGCTGAGCTGGTACACCAAAGGCGGCTTTACGGATGAACTGGGAAAATACCATAAGTCGGGTTACCATTTCCAAATACCTTATTGGGAGATTTTGAACGAACCGGATTTGGAACATAGCTTTACCCCGGAGCACTATACCAAAGTTTATGACGCCATGTATACCGCCATGCACCAGGTATCGCCCGGGACAAAGTTTGTTGGTTTGGGGTTGGCATTTGAGAAGCCGCATTGGTTTGAATATTTTTTGAACCCAAAGAATCATAAACCCGGGATACCTTTAGATATGATATCCTATCACTGTTATGCTAACGCCAACGACGGGCAAAAATTTGATGCTTATGAATATACCTTGTTTGATAAGGCGGATAACTTTTTAGAGAAAGTCGCTTTTATAGAAAGCATTCGCAAACGCTTATCGCCCAAAACAAAAACAGACATTAACGAACTGGGCACCTTTGTAAGCAACGCCATGCGCGCACAGCCGATCAGCCAGGAATACTGGAACCTGTCGGCCTCCGTTTATGCTTATTTTTTTATTGAGTTGACGAAGCAGGGGATAGATTACATTGGTGAATCGCAACTGGTGGGGTTCCCGACTCAGTATCCTGATGTAAGCATGATCAACTACACCAATAGTAAGCCTAATGCCCGCTTCTGGGTTTTAAAGCTTATTAAAGATCATATCCATGCAGGTGATAAGCTGGTGGCTACCGGCATCGAAGCTAACGGAAACGGAGATTTGCATGCCCAGGCCTTCACCAACGGTAAAAACAAAATTGTGCTGGTGCTGAATAAACGAAACAGGCCGGCAACCTTAAAATTACCTGCGGAATTTGCCGGAGCGAAAGTAAGCACCATAGACGCTGCCTCGGGCGATGGTGCGGCCATTGAAAGCACTGTTAAAAGTGAATCGATTGAGATGAAGCCGTTTGCGGTGAGTTTGATAGAGTTGAAGTGATGGCCATTACCAAATATTAGCCGGCAAGCATATTGCCTATCTTCTTTCCGGCCTTAACTAAATTCACCCTGGTGATGGCTAAGGCTGTTGCCAAAGCAATATTTGGTTCGTTTATAGAGATCAATTCATCAAAATACCGGTTTAACTCTTCATCTGGTTCAGATGGAATTAAACCGGCTACCCCGATTACCTTTAAACCTGCCTGTTTTGCCAGCAGCGCAACGCCATACGGGCCTTTGCCCTGTAATGTTTGCCGGTCTATGCTGCCCTCGCCCGTGATGACTATACCGGCTTGCTGAAGCGCATCTTTAAAATTAGTCAACGATAAAAAATAACCGATGCCGTCTTCCAGCCTCGCGTTAAGCCAGGCGTACAGACCTGCCGTAGCCCCGCCGGCTGCTCCGCCATGTTTGATGGCGGTCATGTCTTTGCCGGTTTGCGCCAGGGTTATTTGCGCAAACCGCTTTAAGAAGCGCTCTAATACGGTAACGTCTTCAGCCGATGCACCTTTTTGCGGCCCGAAGACAGCCGCCGCGCCGTTAGGCCCTAAAAGCATATTGTTTACATCGCACAATATCACTACTTCGCATCCGTGTATGCGTTCATCCAGCCGGGTGGCGTCAATGCTGGCCATGTTAACCAAATTTTCAGGATATGCCGCCAAGCTGTCACCATTGGCATCCCGGAATACTACCCCCAGTGCGCTCAAGATCCCACAGCCGCCATCGACAGTTGCCGAGCCGCCCATTGCGATAATAATGCGTTTAACACCTTCGTCCAACGCAAATTTTATTAGCTGGCCTGTGCCGAAGGAAGATGCCTTTAAAGGATTCCGCTCACCCTCTTTTAACAACCGCAAACCGGAAGCATCTGCCATTTCTATTATTGCCGTGGCCCGGTTTTCTATCAATCCAAATTGTGACGTTATTTTGCGGCCAACCGGGCCGGCAACTTCCTTTGTGATTATTAACCCCCTGCAGCTTTTAACGATGAGACTACCGGTGCCGTCGCCGCCATCGGCGACCGGAAACAATTGGGTAGTGCATTCCAGGTTGCTTTGTGCAAGGCCCTCACCAAGTGCCTGTGCAACTTGCCACGCGTCAAGACTGTTTTTAAAAGCATTTGGGGCGACGAGGATGTGCATGTTACAATACTCCTGATAAAAGATAAATGATAGTTATTGTGGTCAGCCCCATCAATATTGTAGCTATTGAATAAACCCTTAGCATCGTTTTCAGATCTATACCCGAGAATTTGGCTATCACCCAAAAATAAGCGTCATTGGCATGCGATATCATCATAGAGCCCGCGCCCATGGCCAGAACGCAAAGCAGCCTGCCGCTTTCGGTGGTTAACCCTAAAGCCGGCAGCAGCGGCAATATAATTGATGCGGCCGTAATTATAGCCACGGTTGAAGAACCCTGCGCGGTTTTTAAGACGGATGTCAATAAGAATGGAAAGAAGATACCCATGCTGCCAAGCGCAGCAACCTGGCTAAAATGTTCACCAATTTTAGCGGCGGTTAAAATGGCGCCAAATGCGCCACCCATTCCAATAATCACCAGGATGCCACCCGCTTTTTCGGTTGCTTCCTGTAATACTCCCCGGAGCTCATTTTTTTCCAGTCGCGTTTGCAGTTAAATGCCAGTAATACACCAATGAGCAGAGCCATAACCGGGTCGCCAAGCGCTAACATAAATTTAAGCCAGTTGGCGTAGATGTGCTGTCCGGCAGATAAAAACGATTTTACTCCAACTAAAATTATCGGTACGAAGACCGGCAGGCATGCATTGATAAGCGACGGTGCGGAATTAGTCTCTTTTACTTCCAGTCCGTCATCTGTTATTATGCCGGGGAATTTTATTCCGGCATATTTTGCCCATAAATTACCTGCAATCATTCCGGGCATTGCAACCGCTATCCCGATCAGAATCAACTTGCCGAAATCAACTCCAATAGTAGCTGCCGCACCTGATGCGCCGGGGTGCGGCGGAATGAGGCAATGCACAGCATACAGGCCTGTAGCCAGCGAAACGGACATCACTGCCACGGGTACGCCTGTCCGTTTAGCCATAAAACGGTTTAAACCGCTTAAAACTATATAGCCCGAATCGCAAAATATTGGCAGACCAACAATAAAGCCGGTGATGCTCATGGCCAGGGGCGCACGACCACTACCCAGTTTTTTTAGCAGCCAGGCGGCCATAATCGCTGTGCTGCTGGTATATTCCAGCAACACCCCCAGGGCGGTACCCAATATGATTACCAGGCCCAGCGACTTCATTATATTGCCGAAGCCCTCTTTCATTACAGTTATTACATCAGTCAATGGCAAACCAATGCCCAGCCCAACTACCAGACACGCCGCAAACAACGCAAAAAAAGCCGGGACCTTGTACCGTGTGGTCAGTAACACAATAAGTACAATTCCGGCGGTCAGGAGCAGCAGAATGTAAGCTAAGGAATCGGTCATGGCAATTCATTAATAGGTTTCTAATATACCGGTATTCAAACAATTTGCTTTATGCAAGCGTATTTTCAGTAGCAATTAAGTTCAACCCTTATGCATTTTGATATAAATACGCTGATTACACATTTTTACCACTGGCTGTTAACCAGCGGGCCAAAGGTATTGCTGGGCATAGTCGTATTGATTACCGGGCTTTGGCTGATCAGGCTTTTCGGTAAGTGGTCGCATGGTAATTTGGAAAGAAAGAATGTTGACCCCACCCTTAAGCCTTTTCTGGTCAGCCTTATAGCTGTGATACTGCGATTGTTATTGGTAATCTGCGTCGTCCAGATCATGGGCTTCCAGCTCACTATCTTTACCGCGCTGGTTGGTGCTTTTGGTGTGGCAGCAGGCCTGGCCTTGTCGGGTACTTTACAGAATTTCGCCAGTGGCGTGCTTATCCTGCTGTTGAAGCCGTTTGTTGTCGGTGATAATATTATTACCCAGGGATTAGAAGGGACGGTAACATCGATACAAATATTTTACACTATAGTGCGGACGTTTGACAATCGCACCGTCATTGTTCCAAACAGCAAGCTCTCTAACGAGGTTATCATCAATATCAGCCGTGAAGGAAAGCGCCGGCTGGATATAACTTATAAATTCGGCAACGCTGTGGATCTTAACCAGCTAACGAAAGTGATTAACGACACGATTGACAAAGAAGAAAGCATTCTTGCGGAGCCGGCCCGTCGCATAGGCGTTTCGTCGCTCGAAAAAGACGGCTATACGGTGATGACCAATGTTTGGGTAGAAGCACACGGGTACGAGGATAAGCGGCTGAAGTTAATGGCAACACTGCTGCAAAATATAAAGGCAGCAGGGGTCAAGCTGGATGGGTTGTAAGATGATAGTGCTTAGCACAGGCTGGCACACCTGTGCTAAGACATTGTGAACCGGCAGCCTGCTAGGCGTGAATCATCCTGTTCTCTATACAGTCCCTCACCGTACGCAGCACCACCTCTATATCAAATGGTTTAACTAAAAATGCGTCGGAACCATAATTGCCAAGCGAATCGAGCACGCGCGGAAAAGCAGAAGCCATAATGACCGGCAAATGCGATGTTTCCGGCGTGGCCTTAATTTCATGGCATAGCTCACCGCCATTAATGCCCGCCAGTAAAAAATCCAGCATCACCAAATCCGGCGCATATTCTTTAATGCTTTTGATGATGGATTCGGTGTAGTTTAGGGCAGCCACTTCATAACCTTCGTCTTCTAAAAGGTCTTTCAACAAGCCGAGAATATCACGGTCATCCTCTACGATCAAAATTCTTTTCGACATAATTTTTACAATTGGTAAGCTGATAACACCATTGCAAAATCAAATGTTTTGGCTCCCGGGAATTTTAATAGATTGTATTATAAAAGTGACTATAGATTGACATGGGGCTTATTTTTTACAGTCAACATGGGGAATACCGCGCGTTATTTTTATTGACAGGTAACTTTTTAACCGTACTTTTAAAGCAATGAAAACGTACATATCAGCCTTGTTTTGCCTCATGACTGCAATAGCTAATGCTCAAAGCCCTGCCGAAATTAATTTATGGCCGAAAGACAGAATAATTTATACGGCGAATGGGCATAAACTGGTTGAGCACGATATTACTAAACCTACAGACGACAAGGTTAGTGGCAAGGATGTAATCCGTTTGGGCGATATTACCGACCCGACCATTAAAGTTTTTAAACCCAAACATCCGAACGGCACGGCTGTAGTTGTTTGTCCGGGCGGTGGTTATTATATATTGGCAATGGATTTGGAAGGGACTGAAATTTGCGAATGGTTTAATTCGATAGGGGTGACAGCAGTTTTGCTGAAGTATCGTGTTCCGCCGTTCCCGGGTAAACTCAGATACGAATTGCCGTTACAGGATGCGCAGCGCGCTATGGGTATAGTGCGTTATAATGCAGTGAAGTGGGGTATAAAACCTGATCATATCGGCATTATGGGTTTCTCGGCCGGAGGGCATCTTTCGGCGCTGGTTAGCAACAGTTATGATAAAAGAACTTATCAACCGGTTGATTCAGCCGATGATGTAGGCTGCCGTCCTGATTTTACTATATTAACTTACCCGGCTTATTTGGCAAATGAAAAACAACCCGGCCAGTTGGCGCCGGAAATCAGGGTAACGGAAAAAACGCCGCCAACCTTTATCTTTCAGACAGAAGATGACCCTATCAATGCTGATAACGCCCTTTTTTATTACCGTGCTTTAAAGCAGGTTAAAGTTCCGGCCGAGCTGCATATTTATCCGACCGGCGGCCATGGCTACGGCATCCGCAGCACCACCGGCGGCATTGGCGGTTACAAGGAACTTATAGCAAAATGGCTGGCAAGCAATAATTTTATATAATTACGATCAGGGCCTGATTTTTGCTGGTATAGTCAGCTCAAAAATCAGGCATAATTGCCGGTCAGGAAAAATGAAAAAAATACCTCTATTTGTATTCGTAGTGTTGTTTACACTTCAAAGCTTCGCACAGGAGAAAAAGGTTGCACTGGTTTCGTTGTACATGCCTAAGCAACTGGGTTTTGTGGATAAGCCATCGCAGCAAGATTTGTTAAACTCAGCAAAACTGGCAGAAGATACCGCCTGGAATATCCTGCCAATTCTTAAAAACTTCAGGGCGCAGTTCTTTAAAAACGATGCCGATAAATTTCCCTTCCGGCTTTTGCCTGAAAAAGAAGTGCTTGGTAATAGGGACTACAGGCAATTTATACCGGAAAATGGTAACGTGGATGATATTTTAAGTTTTAGGACCAACCTGCCTGTACCTGGTTACCAGGTATTACCAGACCAAAAGAAAAATGACAACGAGAAAGAGATGTTTGTTATTTTTCCTGATTGTGATGGCATAATGAAAATATTTGTAAAGTTTGAACTTGACAAAAGAGGGGTGGGGCCTAAAATGGCTTTGGTAAAAATAAAAGCCAGTGCCACCATTTCGCTATTCAACAAAAAAGGCCAAAAGGTATTCGAAACTACCAAAAGCGCCCTTTCTCAATTATCGGGCTCGCAGATTACAGGTATACCCTTTATGGTTCCGAAAAAGCTGTTGCCGCTTTGCGAAAATGCTGCAGATGAATTGTTGATTACTTTGCAGCGTGATATGCCAGGAATAGGTGAGAGGGCAGCAGCGAGGTTGTAAATAGTGTGCTAATAATAAGCGATTTTAAGGCGCTGGCGCAAGGTTACAGGTGTAACCCAACTGAAATCATTTAACTTGCTTATTATCAGTTTGTTGTGTTAGGGTTTCAGGCAAAAAGTGTAAACCTTGTGTAAACCCTGAATTATTACGAATAAGATAAATTTTCATCTGGCAGTAAGGAACGTAGCTATATAATTAACTACAGATTTTTGACAGATTTTATGATTAACTTGGTTAAAAATTAAAATTAACCCCGATGAAAAAAATAACTACGGCTATGCTGTTGTCCGGCATGGCACTATGCCTGACCGTTCCGGCTAAAGCACAGCAAAAAACAGGCTTCCATGTAATTAAAAAGTATAAAATAGCCAGCTCCGGCGGTTGGGACTACATCACCGCCGATGGCGCGGCAAAAAGGCTGTATGTGTCGCATGGCAACCAGGTAAATGTACTTGATGCAGCAACCGGCGACTCGGTGGGTTACATACCCAACACGCCTGGCGTCCATGGCATTGCCCTCGTGCCTTCGCTGGGCAAGGGTTATATCAGCGCCGGTCGCGCCAACGCGGTTGTGGTGTTTGATATTGGCACTTTAAAGGTTTTGACTCAGATTGCAGTTGGCCAAAATCCGGACGCTATTTTTTATGACGACTTTTCGAAAAAGATCATTACCTGTAACGGACGGAGTAAAGATGCGACCGTGCTCGACCCGGCATCAGGAATGGTTGTAGCTACCGTGCCGCTTGGCGATAAACCTGAAACAGCGGTATCAGACGGTAAAGGCAAAATATTTGTAAACGGTGAGGGTACCAGTACGGTAATTGTTTTTGATGCTATGACTTACAAAGAAACTGCAAGATATAAAATAGACGGCGGAGAAGCCCCCAGCGGCCTGGCCATCGACCGTAAAACCAACCGCCTTTTTATTGGCTGCGGCGACTCAAAAACCATGGTAGTGATGGACGCGGCAAACGGCAAAACTATTGCCAAATTCCCTATTGGTAATACGGATGGCGTTGTATTTGATAATCAATTGAAATTGGCCTATGCTTCAAACGGCAATGGAAATATTTCAGTTGTAAGGGAAATAAACGCCAACAAATTCGAATTTGTGGAGAATATTCCTACCGAGCCCGGCGCCCGCACGATCGGCCTGGATGAAGTAACTCACCACTTATTTCTGCCGACTGCCAAAACAGAGCCCAACCCGGCAGGCGGACGGCCAAAACAGGTTTCCGGGACATTTCATGTGATCGAGGTGGGGAAGTGAAATAGCCCGATTTGACGGCCGTTTCGGCGTGCTTTTATTTAGAAAGCGCGTTGAACTTTTTTTGCCGGAATTGTTTAATAAGTAACAATGAAGGTAAAATGGACAGCGCATCCACAGGAACTTTTGGCCCGGCCGGGGCACCTAACTACTGGCTCACCCGGTTTGTCCTTTTGCGTTTGTTAGGCGCAGTATATGCCGTTGCTTTCGTGGTTGCTATCAATCAAGTTGTTCCTTTAATCGGCTCTAACGGTTTGCTGCCGGCGAGCTTATACTTAAAGCAGATTGGCCAGGCTTATGGTTCCGAGGCGTCGGGGTTTATGCATCTGCCGTCCCTCTTTTGGTTCTGGCACTCGGATACGGCGTTGCTGGTGGTAGCATGGATTGGATTTGTGCTGTCTCTTGCAACATTGGCCGGTTACACTAACGGCCTTTCTTTAACAGTTTTGTGGCTGTTATATATGTCTTTTAACCACATCGGGCAAGACTGGTATGGCTATGGATGGGAAATTCAGTTAACTGAAACAGGTTTTCTTGCTATTTTCCTCTGTCCATTTTTCGATATGCGGCCATTTCCCAAACAACCGCCGCCTTTTCCGGTTATCGTTTTGTTCCGGTGGCTAACTTTTCGCATCATGTTTGGAGCGGGGTTAATAAAGTTCAGAGGCGATGCGATATGGCGCGACGGTACTGCGTTAAATTATTTCTTCGAAACTCAACCTATTCCCGGCCCCTTAAGTAGGTGGTTCCACTTTTTGCCACGAATGTTGTTAAAAATTGGCGTTTGGTTTAATTGGCTGGCTGAGTTGGTAGCACCGCTTTTTGTATTTTGGCCCAGGGCAGGGCGGCATATAGCCGGCATAGTTATCATAGGCTTTCAAATCGTTATCATTCTAAGCGGTAATCTTTCTTTCCTCAACTGGTTAACCATCGTGCCGGCAATTGCTTGTTTTGATGATGCCTTTTTGTCGGGGGTTTTACCCCGTCAGCTTGTCCGGAAAGCCGAAGCGGCAGTCCGGGGCGCTGAGGAGCAGGCAGGGACACCCAGGTTCATATGGATAGTTACCATTATATTGGGAATGCTGAGTGTTGAGCCTGCGTTGAATATCCTCTCCGCCAAACAAATTATGAACGGCTCGTTCGACCCGCTCGACCTGGTGAATACCTACGGCGCATTTGGAACCGTAGGCAGGGAGCGGCCCAATGTAATTTTTGAAGGTACTAACGATGACACCACCGGGGGCCATGCGATATGGAAACCATATATTTACAAAGGCCTGCCGGTGTTATTAAATAAGCGCCCGCCACAAATAGCACCTTACCAGCTACGGTTAGACTGGCAAATGTGGTTTGCCTCCATGTCAACCGCCGACCAATACCCATGGACTTATAACATGGTTTGGAAATTGCTGCATAATGACAAAGATGCGGTGGGGCTGTTTGCCGGTAACCCTTTTCCAGGCAAGCCGCCGCGTTATATCAGGGCCACATTATATATCTACAATTTCGCAAAGCCGGGCAATCCGCAAAATTTATATTGGACAAGAAAAAAAGTTGGAGATTGGATTCCGGCATTATCTTCAGATAATCAGTTGTTGGCGAGGTATTTAAAAGAGATGGAATGGGTGAAGTAGGCCCACTGCCGGGCGTATTATTTTAATAAACCCGCATTCTAATTCACTACACCGGAGTAGAGAATCTTTATTCAAAAAAATATTTGAAATGGCTTAATTAATAATTAACTTAGTTAAACCAATTATAGGAGGGGTTATGAAAAAAGTTGCTAAAGCTGTTCAACCCGAGAAGATTGAACCAGCTGTCGAAATGCAGGTCATTCAACATTCGTACAAAAAAGTATCTCTGCACTACAAGGTGTTTGACAACTCGCATGGCCGGGTTAACAAAATGCCATTTGGTATTAATCATGAGCCAGGCTGCTTTTAAAGCGGCTGGATCTGATACCGGTATTCTCCGCATACTTAATCTTACTATCGGAAACGCTAGGTGCTAAGCCTTGCCCGTTTTACAGGCTAACATCCATTGTATGCGCCCTTTTCCTGCCCTGATTTGTCAATTTAATTGACGAAGCCGCCATTATTGGCTATTCTTGTTGCCAACCCGTATTTGAAACGAATTGATGGAGCAAGAAAAATTATCACCAGGCCTGCTGCAGACCAAACAACATTTCGAAATACTTGACGGGCTGCGTGGCATTGCCGCAATTTCTGTTGTACTGTTCCATTTTATGGAAGTAGCTTATTCCAATTACAGCCAGGATTTTATTGGTCACGGCTTTCTGGCAGTCGATTTCTTTTTCTGCCTGTCAGGATTTGTGATCGCTTATGCGTATGACGACCGTATTGGCAAAATGGGTATGGCGGAGTTTTTTAAATCGAGGCTGATCCGGCTGCACCCGCTGGTTATTCTGGGTTCGGTACTGGGCTTACTTGCCTTTTTGTTCGACCCATTCGGCGGGCACCCCGGAGCTTATTCCACGGGACGGATCATCGTTATATTTCTTGCTTCGATCTTCATGATCCCTTTTCCGGTTGTTCAGGACAGGGCCTTTAATTTATTCGGCTTTAATGCGCCTGCCTGGTCTCTGTTTTGGGAATATGTTGCGAATATATTATTTGCTGCTGTACTATGGCGCGCAGGCCGGCAATTGTTATTTGTATTGACCATAATTGCCGGAATTGTTTTATGTACAGTGTGTTACCGCGCAGGCAATTTAATGGGCGGCTGGGGGAAGGGTAATGAATGGGATGGCGCCGCCCGGGTGGCCTTTTCGTTTTTAGCGGGAATGCTGATTTATCGATCCAACTGGATCATCAAAAACAGGCTGGGCTTTATTGGTTTGGCAATATTACTGTTTCTTGCCTTTGTGAGCCCTTTTTCCAGGTGGAATTGGATAGTTGAACCGCTGATAGTAATTATTTATTTCCCGTTACTGGTTGCTTTAGGGGCAGGAGCAAAGTTGGCTGACGGTTTAAAGAAAATTTGCATTTTCTCAGGCAGGCTATCCTACCCGCTTTATATGACGCATTATACTTTTATCTGGATGTTTGCCAACTATTATGCCGCAAATAAACCCGGCCCCGGAAAACTGGCAATTATTATTGGTTGCTGCACCGTGCTTTTGATCGGTTTCGCCTGGTTGGTGATGTTGGTGTATGATACACCGGTTCGTGCGTATTTGAGTAGAAAGCGCACGCAGGTTAACTAAAACATCTTTATATTAGCTTATTGGAATGCTACCGGCATCCGTCAGCCAATATAACCTGTATGAAAAGATTTACCGCTTTTGTCCCCCTGTTTTTTGTTTGCCTGATCACATTCGCTCAAAAAAAGAATTTGGCCGAAAAATTAGGCTATCCCAAAGATGCGAAACTGCTCATTATCCATGCGGATGATGCCGGATTTTCACACAGTGCCGATTCAGCAATTATGTCGGCTTATACCAAAGGTGTTATTAATTCGGCGAGCATTATGGTGCCTTGCCCATGGTTTCCCGAGATCGCTGGCTTTGCAAAAGCTCATCCAGAAATGGACTGGGGCATACATTTGACACTAACAGCGGAGTGGAAAAACTACAAATGGGGTGGTGTGGCGTCATCCGGTCAAACCCCGAGCCTGTTGAATAAAGACGGTTATCTTTATCCGTCGAACGAAGAGTTTGGCGCAAATGCCAAAGTTGACGAAGCTGAAAAGGAAATGCGCGCCCAGATTGAGAAGGCAAAGGCATTTGGCATACGGCTAACTCACCTCGATAATCACATGGGCAGCATCCTTACATCACCCGGTATTATAGAGATGTACCAGCGTTTAGGGCGCGAATATAAGCTGCCTGTATTGGTTCCGTTAGGCTACGTCAAAATGCTTGCGCCAAAGCTGGTGGCTTCTATTGATACATCAGCGGTGATTGTGGACAACTTCATTATGGCCTATATGATGGCGCCTGCAGACAAATGGAAAAATTTTTATAACACTAACTTACAGCAGTTAAAACCCGGCCTGAACGAGCTGGTATTTCACCTGGCTTTTGAGGATAACGAGATGAAAGCTATCGCCAAAGATCATCCTGATTATGGCAGCACCTGGAGGCAGCAGGATTATAATTATGGAACCAGCGAAGAATTTAAGGCGCAAATAAAAGCAAAGGGTATTTATTTGGTTACCTGGGGCGATATCAAAAAAGCCTGGTACGGTAATTAATTTTGACCAGCTACCTGCTTTTGAAATTGAGCAATCATGCTTTTAAAAGCGGCTTCATGCGCCAGGTAATGTTCAAGCAGCCGCAATTGGTTCCGTGCTCTGACCAGGTTGTGTTCAGGATAATTGGTAGTATAGTAAATATCGCCGTTTAGGTAATCTGCCAGGAAGCGGACGGCCTGCATATAAATCATGAACTTTCCTGCATAAATAAACAGTTCCTTTTCCCGCGAGCTCAATACACTACCCATTTCTTCCATGTAACCGGCGTAAATGGCAGCAAAAAAATCATCGCGAATGATGATCTTATCCAGGTCTTTCTCTTCTTCGTTGGCCTCAGCCAGGTACGTGCGCATCATATCGCCCACATCGCTGATAAAATACCCGGGCATTACGGTATCAAGATCGATTACACAAAGGCCTTTTTCATCCTCATCGAATAAGATATTGTTGATCTTGGTGTCGTGATGGATTACCCTTAGCGGAATGGATGCATCGCGGACGATTTTTTCATAGGTAAGAGATATGTCGGAAAGCTGCTGTATGTGTGCTATTTCTGCCGCCGCATTTTTTTTGCGGTCAGCGCCGGCATGTGTCAGTGCATCATTAAATTGTTTCAACCGGAGTTCGAGATTGTGGAAATCCCGCAGAGGATAACCTAAGCCGGAAAGATTAAAATTGCCCAGCAACCGCGTAAAGCGGCCAAATTGTTTCGCAGCCTCGTAAGCCTGTTCAGGCGCTGAAAGAAAGTCTACTGTGTGGGAGTTTTTTATAAAAGGGAATAAACGATAGTAATCGCCATCGATACGAACCAGGAAACTGCCGTCTTCAGCGGGCAACGGCGCTGCAAATAAATACCCGGCTGCAGTTGCCTTAATGTACTCATCAAGCTTTTGCAGGTTATTTGCTATAATTTCAGGTTCTTTAAATACCTGCTTATTTATGCGTTGGATAATATAAGAATTCTCCGGGCCGGTTGCCTTCCAGGTATGGTTAATTAGGCCCGATCCAAATGATTCTATCTTAAAGTTTTCCGGTTTAAGGCTATAGGCTTTTAATATCGTATGCAGCATTATTTCAGTGATTCTTGCTCAAACATACCTAATCACCTTTTCAGGATGCCGCCGGATGCTGCGCAAACGTTTGTTTATTTTTTAGGGGTTTTGTGGGTTATTGGTTTGCGGCTTTCCACCAGTTGCGACTCAATAATGATCTTATAATAAGCCGTCTGTTCTGGCATACCGCGTTGTTTATTATTCAGTAAATCTAATAAAATGTCTGCTGCTTTTTGCCCCTGCATGTAAGGAAATTGCTCAACTGATGCTGTGGGTACTTTTTCCATAAAATTAATCATAGGCAAGTTGGCGTAGCTTACAAATTCGAGGTCTTTACCAATAGATAGTTTTAATTCAGCAGCATATTTTATAGCGAACAAGGCTACATAGTCATTAAATGTTACGATAGCGGTCGGCTTGCGTTTTTTGCTTAGTAAATTATCCATAGCATCGCGGGTTCCGGCTTCGGTGAGGTCGCATGACACGATGAGCGAAGGATCGAACTTCAGCCGGTTTTTGGCCAGTGCTTTAATATATCCTCCTTTGCGTTCGCTGCTGGCGAAGATAGTAGACGGGCCGTTGATCATTCCAATATTGCGATGGCCCTTCTTTAGCAGGTAGCTTACTGCCTCTACAGTGCCGGTTTCCATATTGCAGGCAACATAATGTATGTTGGGCATGGCAGGAATACGGTCGAAAAACACTATCGGAATGTCGTACTGTTTCAGCCGCTCGAAATGTTGATAGGATGAAGTGCTTTTACCAACTGACACGAGCAAGCCGTCTACACGATGGTTCTTCATTTTCTCCACCAATTGCTTTTCCAGTTGCTCATCATCATGCGACTGGGCAAGCAGTACCGTATAATTGCGCTTATAAGCCGTATCTTCAATAGCACTTATAGCTGTCGAGAAAAATGCCTCAGATAATTCAGGCAGGATGACGCCTATGGTCTGCGTACTTCCTTTCTGAAGAAATATCGCCGTTTGGTTGGGTTCGTAGTTGAGCTCTTTAGCAAGTTTTTTTATTTTCTGCCGGGTAGTGAGCCCGATGCTCGGGTGGTCATGCAACCCCCTCGATACAGTCGAAACAGAGATATTCAGCAGCTGGGCAATCTCTTTTATCGTAGCAGGTTTCGTTCTGTTAGTCATTAATGTGCAGCGTTTTCTCAAATCTCGGCAAAAGGTAACAGCTATTTCCAAAATATCAAACGTTTGCGTGTGATTTTTGATAATATAGAAAATATACCTGGAATATATTCAATTGGCCTTCAGCGTTCATTAAATCATTATTTTCATTTAATGGACGTTTTAAAGTATATTTTGCAGTACCGGCGGTACAAAACCTGGATGCTTGATTGGCTAAGTTTGAGACAGATGTTTATGCAAACGTTTGCGCAAAGAAAATTTATCCGCGGGATAATGTATCAGGTAAATTTAGAGTATCATTGACAAACGTTATAAACACTATTTTCTTCTAAAGACACTTACCAGGACAACTGTAATTCAAGATGATTGAAAGGATTGCCGATAAAAAATATTGGGGCACTTACGAAGGTCGGGACGCTTTTATTTACAAGCTTAATAATGCAGGCGGCGCCTCTGTAACCATTTCCAATTTTGGTGCTACCATTATCGGCATCAAGGTAAGGGACGCAGCGGGAAACTTTGCCGATATAGCCCTGGGCTATGATCAACTGGAAGATTACATCCGCGATGATCAAAATTACATGGGTTGTGTCGTAGGTCGTTTTGCGAACAGGATTGCAGGCGGATCAGTAGAACTGGACGGAAAAAAATACCAGTTTACTATAAAAGAAGCCGGTTTTCATCACCATGGGGGTAAGGCGGGTTTCAATAAAAAAATGTGGGATGTGATTGATGCTGATGATAAGTCGATACGACTGAATTATATCAGCCCCGACGGCGAAGAAGGTTTTCCGGGTGAGCTAAATGTTTCAGTTACCTATACATTAAATGATAACAATCAACTGCTGGTAGATTACGAGGCAACTACAAATAAAACCACTTTACTTAACCTTACCCAGCATACTTATTTTAATTTATCAGGTTGCGATAGTCCTGATATCTACGACCAGGAGCTGATGATGCCGCTGGATGAATACCTGCCGGTAACGGGACTGCACGTGCCGGATGGCACATTTGCTGATGTAGCGGGTTCGCCTTTTGACTTCCGCAAGCCAAAGGCGTTCGGCAAAGATATCGATTCGCCGAACCCTTTTTTGGTGATGGGCAGGGGATATGACAATACGTGGGTGATTAAAAAGGAAGATTCGCCGGAGCTGAAATTAGCCGCCCGTGTAACTGACCCGAATAGTGGCCGCATTTTATTTGTATATACCACCGAACCTTCGGTACATTTATACACCGGTAACTGGCTGGGGGGAACCAAAGGGAAGAATGGTGTTTTGTATAACAATCGCGGTGGGTTTTGCCTTGAAACACAACATTATCCCGATGCACCTAATCATGTGCATTTTCCATCCACTGTCCTTCGGGAGGGCGAGGTATTTCGCAGCCGGACAATCTTTGAGTTTGACACGATAAGCTTATCAAAATAAAACATGAAAAAAACATCAGCCGCACATTCAGCGCAATCAGCCAGCAGCTTTGGTCCCGTTATTATTGTTGGTGCATTGTTCTTTGTGTTTGGGTTTGTTACCTGGTTAAACGGTACCCTGATCCCATTTCTTCAACTGGCCTGCGAACTTAATACCTCCCAGGCTTTGCTGGTAACGTTTGCATTTTATATAGCGTATTTCTTTTTGTCAATACCGTCATCTTACATACTCAGGCTAACCGGGTTTAAAAAGGGCATGGCGCTGGGGCTTTTTGTAATGGCTGTGGGCGCTCTGATTTTCATTCCGGCAGCCAGTACGCGTACATTTGGTTTGTTCCTGCTGGGTTTGTTTGTGCAGGGCATGGGTTTATCTCTTTTACAAACTGCATCAAACCCATATATAGCCATTGTAGGGCCTATAGAAAGTGCGGCACAGCGTATAAGCATTATGGGCATCTGCAATAAAATAGCAGGTGCATTAAGCCCGCTGATTCTGAGTGCGCTTGTGTTAAAAGGAGCACAGGATATCGAAAATAAGCTCAAAAGCATATCTGATGCTGCACAAAAAGAGACATTGCTGCACGAACTGGCCATGCGCGTTGTACCCCCTTACATCGTTATAGTTATAGTGCTTGTCATCCTCGCCTTGCTGATTCGGGCATCGTCATTGCCCGAAATTAACGCGGAGGAAGACCATGTAAACGAGGATGGCAAATCGGTAAAGCCCAAGGCAAGTATTTTTCAATACCGTAACCTTAACCTGGGTATTATATGCATTTTTCTGTATGTGGGGGTAGAAGTAATGGCAGGTGATGTTATTGGCAGTTATGGGCGTTCCTTAGGTATGAGTATAGATAAAACGAAGATATTTACCTCATACACGCTCGCATCTATGGTGGTGGGGTATATCATAGGCATAATCTGTATTCCAAAGTATATAAAACAGGAACGCGCACTGGCAATATCAGCCATCATTGGCGTGCTGTTTACTGTGGCTGCTTATTTTACCACAGGCTACACAAGTATATTGTTTATCGCCCTTTTGGGTTTGGCTAACTCATTAATGTGGCCGGCAATTTTCCCTTTAGGTATCAAAGGACTGGGCAAGCACACCAAGCTGGGTTCGGCCTTGCTGGTTATGGGTGTGGCCGGAGGAGCAGTAATACCGCAGGTGTATGCCTACCTGGCAAAGGTGTCAACATCACAATTGGCATTCCTGTTAAGTATGGTGCCCTGTTATATTTATATTTTGTATTATGGTATATCCGGCCATAAAACCGGTAGCAGTGAACATAGTTGAAACTATAATCAATTAATCATATAATGGAAAGAAGAGAATTTATAAAAAACGGCGCAATTGCCGCAGCAGGGATAACCATTTTGCCGTCGGGCAGCCTTTTTGCCTCGGTAAAAGATAAAGTACGTTTGGGATACATTGGTGTGGGTGATCGTGGCATGAGCCATATATCCGAAGGGATTTTGCGCGATGATGTGGAGATAGTAGCTATTTGCGACGTACAGGAACGTTCGCTAAAACGTTGCCGCGAATATATCGCCAAAAAAGGCCGTCCCGCTGCTGCCGAATATACCGGCGGCCTGGATGCCTATAAAAAATTACTCGACCGTAAAGATATTGATGCTGTAATTATCGCTACCCCGTGGCAGTTCCACCATTCGCAGGCGATAGATGCCATGAAGGCGGGTAAATATGTCGGATGCGAAGTAATAGCGGGCCTTACTGTTGATGAGCACTGGGATATTGTGCATACTTCTGAAAGTACCGGCATGCCTTACATGACACTGGAAAATGTTTGCTACCGCCGCGATGTAATGGCGACACTTAATATGGTGCGCCAGAATGTGTTTGGTGAGTTGTTGCACGTTGAAGGCGGGTACCAGCATAACCTGCGTAATGTGCTTTTTAACAATGGAAAAGACGATTACAGTGTCGGTCCGGAATATGGCCCCTCCACCATCAGCGAGGCAATGTGGCGTACGCAATTCAACATCGACCAGGATGGCGACCTTTATCCCACACACGGCGCAGGCCCATGCATGCAGTACATCGATATTAACAGGGGAAACCGCTTTACAAGCCTGTCGTCATTCAGCAGCAAGGCACGGGGGTTGGCGGCTTATATCCATGAAATTGCCCCTGGCCACAAGAATGAAAAGATACACTACAAAAACGGCGATATTACCCAAACCATGATCAATTGCGCCAATGGTGAAACCGTTTTACTGACACATGATACACACCTGCCCCGCCCTTATTCGTTGGGTTTCAGGATTGATGGAACCAAAGGTATCTGGATGGATGTAAACCAAAGCATTTACATCGATCATGTTTCTAAACAGGACGATGCATGGGAACCAGCCAAGGCATGGCTCGAAAAATATGATCACCCGCTTTGGAAAAAATATTCAAGCGATGCGGCGGGAGCAGGTCACGGCGGTATGGACTGGTTTGTATTTAACGCGTTTATATTGGCTGTAAAGAATAAAAAGCAAACCCCGATAGACGTTTATGATTCGGTTACCATGAGCGTAATCGCACCTCTGTCGACAAAGTCATTAAAAGAAGGCAATGCCCCGCAGGAGTTTCCGGACTTTACCAAAGGCAAATGGAAAACCCGCAAAAATGTGTTCGCGCTGGATGACAGCGGGTTTTGAGAAAGTATTGATTAGTTGATTGATCGAAATGCCGCCATGCACATGCCGGCGCATCCCGGGAGCTGGTTACTTCCGGGATTTTTTGTGAAAACAAACGTTTGCGCGCGGTTTTATTCGAAAGTGGAATAGCTTAAGCACTAACTTTCAATATTGTAAGCCAAAATTTAACCTTATGAAAAGATCCGGCCTTAAATATTACGCGGTATTTTTAATGGCATGGTTACCCTTATTAACCCATGCTCAAAACGACGCGACAATTAAAGAGTACCTGAAAACTTATACCACCTACCCGTTTTCGCAGCCAAACCCGGTGCCTAATAGCGGCCTGATATACCCATATTTTCGCTTCGATGGTTTTACCGGCAATCCTGTTCAGCAGCAATGGAAGGTGGTTGAGTTGGAGAACGATTTTATTAAAGTGCAAATTATGCCGCAGATCGGCGGTAAAATATGGACGGCGACCGACAAAAAAAATAATAAACCTTTTATCTACAACAATGATGTAGTAAAGTTCAGGGATATCGCCATGCGCGGCCCGTGGACAAGCGGCGGCATTGAGGCAAATTTTGGCATCATTGGTCATACGCCGGGTGTATCCAATCCTGTGGATTACATCGCCCGGAAAAATGAAGACGGTAGTGTAAGTTGTGTAATAAGCCTGCTGGATTTACTTACCCAAAGCCGCTGGAGTATGGAGATAAGACTGCCCAAGGACAAAGCTTATTTTACTACTTCTGTTTTTTGGCATAATGGCAGCGGCGAAGACATGCCCTACTACAGTTGGATGAACCTGGCTGAAAAAGTGAGCGACGACCTGCAATTTATAGAGCCGGGCACCCGCCATATTTTCCATGACGGGAAAGCCTATAATTGGCCCATCGATGCTGAGCACAAGCGCAACTTATCGCATTACGGGGAATTGGACTTTGGCCGTTCGCAGTCATTCCATGTTACCGGCACATATAGCAAATACTGGGGCGCGTTCTGGAAAAATGAGAATTATGGCATGATGCACTATGCAGAGCGGGAGGATAAGGTTGGCAAGAAAGTGTTTGTTTGGGGCCGCTCGCGCGAGGGTATGATATGGGATAAGCTGCTTAACGATAACGCCGGGCAATATGCCGAATTGCAGAGTGGCAGATTATACATCCAAAACGTGCCGGAGAGTGTTTATACACCCTACAAGCAAACCTCTTTTATGCCTTATCAGACAGATACCTGGAAAGAATATTGGTATCCATTTAGCCAAACCGACGGCGTAGCTATCGCCGATACCACAGGAGTGATAAACGTAAAGCAGGATGGGCAGCAGTTGAAAATTTATTTTTCGCCGGTTGACTATGTGAAAGATACGCTAAAAGTGGCAGACCGCCTTGGAGAGATAATTTATAGTAAAGCCCTAAAGCTCGATCCGTTACAGGGCTTTGAACAAACAGTTGACCTAAAAAGCGGAGAAACACCCAGCCAAATCTCCATCGGCGATTTGGTCTGCAAAGTTAAGGATAGCGCTGAAAAAGTACTTAGCAGGCCAGCCACGCCGGTTGAAAAGGCAGACTATGCCTCGGCCTATGGCTTGTACTTAAAAGGCCATTATTTTACAGGCACCCGGCATTATCCCGAGGCCGAAGAATGTATTAAAGCATCGCTGGCCAAAGAACCTGCATTTATACCGGCACTTTCGGAAATGGCCCTGATTCAATATAAAAAAATGAATTACCAGGCCGCTTTTGATTATGCACAAAAAGCGTTAAGTATTGATACTTATGATGGCAAAGCAAATTACTACTATGGGCTGGCCGCGCTAAAGCTGGATAAGATATACGACGCAGAAGACGGATTTGAGTTGGCGGCATTAACAACGGACTATCGGTCGGCGGCGTTTACAGAACTGGCGCGCATCCGTATGATGCAGCAAAAATATACCGAGGCCGGCAAATATGCCGTAAAGGCGCTGGAGTACAATGCTCAAAATACTACCGCCCTGCAACTGCAGTATTTATCTGCCAGGCTTTGCGGTCAATCAAAACTGCAAAAACAAACAGGGGAGAGGATATTGGCCCTCGACCCGCTGAACCATTTTATCCGCTTTGAAAAATACTGGCAGCACCGGAATAAGGAGTCTGTCGAACAATTCACGGCTTTAATCCGCGACGAACTCCCGGAACAAACTTATCTCGACCTGGCGGTATGGTATCATGCTCTTAACCGGAATCAGGAAAGTGTCGCAATCTTACAACTGGCTCCTGCAAAGAATAATGAGCTGGCCTATTGGTTGGCATATTTGCACAGATATGATAAATCTGTCGTACAATGGCTTAATGATGCGGTAAACGGAAGTGCCGATATGGTGTTTCCGTACAAAGCGGAAAGCACAACAATAATGCAATGGGCTGCTGCCCAAAACAAACACGACTGGAAACCGCGCTACTATCTTTCATTACTATACGAAGCTGCCCACGATAGGGCAAAGGCACGCCATGAAATAGAAGGTATTAACGGAGACATAGACTTCGCGCCATTTTACGCCTACCGGGCACGTTTGCACGATTCTACGCGCCACGATCTGCAATTGAGTGATCTAAAAAAAGCTGCAACTATCGATACGCGCGACTGGCATTATGTAAAAAACCTGGCCGATTTTTACCTGGTCCAAAAACAATATAAAGAGGCATTGAGCACTGTATCGCCCTGGTTCGTCGCCCATCCGGAAAATTATATTATGGGTATGCTTTATGCCCGCTGTCAAATGCTGAACGGTGAATACAAAACCGCAGAAAGTGTATTAGATACCTTGCGTGTATTACCCTACGAAGGCTCAAGGGATGGTCATAAACTATATGAGCAAACCAAGCTAATGCTTGCCCTTGAATTGATTAAGGCCAAAAAAACCGGAGAAGCAGAGCGTAAGGTTAAAGAAGCGCGCGGTTGGCCCGAGCACCTGGGCGTTGGTGCGCCGTATCCAAACCTGGTTGATGATAAGCTGGAGGATGACATGGACAGCGTGATACGTTTGCTAAAACAACAAAAGCAAGTCCATGCAAAACAGCTTAATGCGCTTGAAGCAAGGATAAAGCACATCAGCCAATAAAAAACATCAATCTAAATACCTCCCAAAAACGCGAAAGTCAGCAGGTAATTTGCCGCTGGCTTTTTTATTTTGGGCCGTTCTAACCCGCCTTTTTTCACGCAAACGTTTGTTACGGCAGGCAAAAAGGTAGACAAAGCCCGCTTTTTACCTGATTTTAAGCTAAAGTCTATATTTCATAAAGTTCCAAAAATGTAAGGTGTTGCGGATACTTAGTGTATTGAGCGCTTTTTAATTACCTGGCTTATTTTTAGTTGCGTTTCCAGACGCAAACAACTCATAGAGCACAAACGTTTGCGCGCTGTTCCATTCGTATCTGCACTCCGCAAATCTCTAATTTCCAACATTGTTAACACACCGTTAACATGCCTGATTATCGAACACTAATGCATTTTTATATGAAAATCGCCTGCAGCCCATCGTGAAAGCCGGTCCTTAAGAAGGATAAGCCAGCCCCAAAAAACAACATAAACTCATTAATCCATCAATATTATGAACAGAACTATACTCAAACAATTAAAAAGCTACGCCCTGGCAAGCACCTTGTTGTGTTTGCTGATATGCTGTGCTACCGAAGCGGCAATTGCGTCAGTTTCCCGCAATCCGGCCTATAAGTCAAAGACCTCCGCGGCAGCAATAAAAGGAAAAGTGGTCGATAGCACCGGTTTTGCTTTACCGGGTGCTACGGTTAAAATTAAAGGCACCCAAAAGGTTACCCTGACTGACCAGGCAGGCAACTTTTCGATAGACGCCGATCCGGGTGCGGTATTGGTAATAAGCTACACCGGTTATATAACTAAAGAAGTAACCATACACGATAATAGCTTTATTACTGTAACGCTGCGTGACAATAATACTGCCCTGCAGGAAGTTGTGGTGGTTGGGTACGGCTCGGTAAAAAAGACAGACCTTACCGGCTCGGTAGGTTCAGTAAAAGGCGATGACCTGAATCTTGGCGGCACCACATCTAACGTTGGCCAGGCCATACAAGGCAAGGTTTCCGGCGTGCAGGTGCAGCAAACCAACTTTGCCCCGGGAGGTGCTATATCTATAACGATAAGGGGCGGTAACTCTATCAATACCAGCAATGCCCCGCTATATGTGGTTGACGGTTTTATATCAGACAATGGGAACCTTATAAATCCCAATGATATTGAAGATATTCAGGTATTGAAAGATGCATCGGCGGCGGCTATCTACGGTTCGCGGGGTGGTAATGGCGTTGTGCTCATCACTACCAAAAAAGGCAAAGCAGGCAGGGTAGCTATCGACATTGACGTTGCCAACGGGCAGCAATTTTTAACTTATAAACCGTCGTTATTAACCGGGCAGCAATACACCGATATTCAGAACGCAACCGCCGTAGAAGACGGTAACCCGCCGATTTTTCCGGCGGGATTTCCGGTGGCTAATACAAACTGGATGAAAATAGCAACACAAAATGCCACGGTTGAGAACAGGAATTTAAGCATTACCAGCGGCGATAAAAACTCGAAGCTTTATGTATCAGGCAGTTATTTGAACCAGGTTGGTGTATTGAAGAATACCAGCATGCAAAGATATTCGGCCAGGATAGGAACTGAAAAGAACCTGAATGAAGACATCAAGATAGGTGCAAACTTTTATGGAGCCAGCACTTTTCAAAATCTGCAATCGTATACGGGCGATATAACCGCTCCTTTATTTAGTATTCTCACGGCGCAGCCAAATATCCCGGTATATAACCCCGATGGTACCTACTACAGGTATAACGGTAAGAACAATGCACTTGCTAACCTTATTGAGCCAACTAACAATTCAGACAACAAACTGATCAACGGTAACGTAACGCTGGATTATACGTTATTGAAAAACCTGACCTACCATTTGAATGCAGGCAGCGAATTCAGCCAGACAACTTTGGGGCAATATACTCCGCGTTCCCTCGTTGCGGGTGCTGCCAACAACGGGTTGGCTGCTGAACAATCATACACTTCATTCAGGTGGTTGGTTGAAAACTATTTTACTTACAAATTTAACATCAATAAAAGACACGACTTTACCATGCTGGCGGGTACATCAAATCAGAAGGATGTAAGCCAGTCATTAAGCGCTGCGGCCAAGGGGTTTCCAACTGACGCATTCCTGTACTATAACCTCAGTGCAGGTTCGTTAACTAACGGGTATGGAAGTAACAAAGCACAGTCGACTCTTACAGACTACTTTGGCAGGGTAAATTATTCGTTTGATGATAAGCTGCTGGCGACCTTTACATTAAGGTATGACGGTTCTTCAAAATTCGGCTCTAACCACAGGTACGGTCTTTTCCCGTCAGGCGCATTAGCATATAAGCTTACCGATGTGGATTTTGTTAAAAATTTGAATACTTTTTCGGACCTGAAAGTGAGGGTAAGCTATGGCATAACTGGTAACGACCGTATAACCAACTACTTGTACCTGACTACTTTCGGAAACTATAGCACCGTACTGGCTCCTGGCGGTCCTTTACAGGTAGGTATTGAACCGGCAACACTGCCTAACCCAAACCTGAAATGGGAAAGTACAGCGCAGTTTGATGCGGGTTTAGACATGACATTTGCCGGTGACAGATTAAGCGCCACCATCGATTTTTATCGCAAAACAACCAGCGACCTGCTGATACTGGTACCAATTGGTCAACAGTATGGTTTTACTACGCAATATGTTAATGGTGGTTCGATAAGGAACACCGGTATTGAACTGGGTATCACGTCACACAATATTCGCAGCTCCGGCTTTTCATGGAATACGAACTTTAACATTGCTTACAACAAGCAAAAAGACATAACACTTGCACCCGGGGTGACTGAAATAGACGCCAACACAGCTAACCCGAGCGGAACGGTATCCGGCAGGCAGTTTACCAAGCTTGTACCCGGACAGGAATTGGGCGAGCTTTTTGGCTATGTATATGAGGGCGTCATAAAAACCGGTGAAACTTATTCGCCGCAGCCTGATTCGAAACCAGGCGATCCGAAATATAAGGATGTAAATGGTGATGGAAAGATAACCCCTGCAGACCAGACATATTTGGGCAATTCAAACCCGCATTTTACAGCAGGTTTTGGTAACGATTTCCACTATAAAGGATTTGATTTGAATGTGTTTTTCCAAAGCTCATTCGGTTATTATTTATACGATATGAACCGCCTGGTGCTGGAGTCGACAACTTCGACTGACGCGCTAAACCGTTTTGTGGCCGGTAAGAATGAAAACACCGATGTACCGCGCGAAGGCTACTTCCTGAGCACTTACGGCAGCTATGTAAACTCTAGGTTTGTTGAAAATGCATCGTACGTGCGCCTTAAAAACCTGTCGCTCGGTTATAGCCTTCCAAAAACCTTGTTTTCGCACATCAAGCATATACAGGGTTTAAGAATATATGGCGAGGCGCAAAATTTATTCACGATAACCTCTTATAAAGGTACTGACCCTGAAGTTAATGTGCACGGGTCAAATACTGGCGGCGGTTTGGACTTCGGTGCTTTCCCGGCTTTCAGAACCTATACCGTAGGAATAAAACTTTCGCTTCAGTAGGTGCGTGGCAGACATTAAACATCAATACAAATAACATGAAAATGAAAAGATATATAATAACGATGGTTGCAGCAGCTGTAGTTTTGCAGTTTGGCTGTAATAAGAACCTCGACCCCAAGGTTTATAGCAGTTTGACCAGTGCTAACGCTTTTAAAACAAAGTCAGATGCCATTGCAGCGGTTAATGCTGTATACGCCCGTCTAAAAGGCCCCGCAGTGGGTGATAACTTTGACTACTGGACAGTAAGGCATTTTGCGCTTACAGACCTTACTACCGATGTGGGGCACTGTATGTATGGCGGCGACCCCGGCCAACTTTCGCTAATTCAGTGGAACTCATCAAATGGTTTGATTGCAGAAGACTGGCGGCAGATATACAAGCTGGTGGCCAATGCTAATAATGCCATTTTGAATATATCGGCTATGAAAACTATCACCGATGCCGAAAAGAACCAGTTTTTATCGGAAATTAAATTTTTACGTGCTGTAGCTTATATGGACCTTACCGACCTGTGGGGCCCGGTGATACTGGCCACAGAAAAAGACCTGGTTGACCCTAACTATACGGCTAAGGCCAAAGTGACTCCGCTTGCCGATATTGAGGCGTTTTTGATAAATGATCTGCAAGGCGCTATTGCAACCTTGCCGGTTAATTATGACGCAAAAACCTTTTACTCAACCAGCGACCCCGGCAGAGCTACCAAGGGTGCGGCAATGACTTTACTGGCCAAACTATATCTGCGCCAACACGCCTGGCAAAAAGCCGCGGATATGGCTAAACAGGTAATGGATTTAAATGTTTATCAGCTTTATCCGTCGTATTCCGGGCTGTTTGCAGAAAGTAATAAATGGTGTTCAGAAAACATCTTTTCGGTGTTGAGTGATGCCAATGTTAATGGCACTGAACTACTGAACCACTTTGGCCCGTTATTGCACCCTGTGCTTACCGACAGGTGGCAATATTACGCGGTTACCTGGGATTTTTACCACACATTTGACGATGCTGACGATCGCAAAAAGTGCTTTTTCCCATCGTACATGGGTGTTGATGGCCTGCAACATGAAGAGGCCCCCAGTTTAGGTGCAACCCCTCCGGATGGCGTTTTTTACATGCCTGACGTTGCCACAACCAAATATGCCGATCCCAACAGCGGAAAAACTTATTATGATGGCCACAGTGTTGACATACTGCGTTATGCCGATGTACTGTTAACCCGCGCCGAAGCACTAAATGAATTGAACGGCCCTACATCTGAATCCATCAGCCTGATCAACCAGGTAAAAGACCGCTCGCACGCAAAAGAACTGAAACTTGGCGATTTTACCCAGGAGACTTTAAGGGACGCTATTTTACAGGAACGCGGCTGGGAGTTCTTTTATGAAGGCAAGCGCCGCGCCGACCTGTTAAGAATGGGCAAATATGATAAGGTAGTAAACGCATACCTGACCCGCATAGGTCAGACTCCAAGGGTGCAGCTGCCGCGCGACCAATATTTCCCTTATCCGCTTAACCAGGTAAATGTCAACCCTAATTTAAATAATTCAGGCAGGCAGGAATAATAAAGCAATTGTTTTATAGCGGTGGGTTTTAAACCCGCCGCTTTGAATAAAGTAGCCAGGCAGGTAGATGATGCAAGATAAATACCCATACGAATTTTTAATAAGATGCATAGCGTTGCTCCTGGTCCCAATAGCTTTTTCGGGATGTGAAGGCAGCGGAAAAATTATTTTGAGCGAGATACACGTCGGGTTGCATAATAACAATGAGTTAAAAATCCAGCTGGAAGTTACCACAAACACGCCTGCAGATATATACGCAGAGTATTGGAAAGAAAAGGATAGTACCAAAAAATGGTCGTCGACAGTTGCAAGGAATACTTCGAAAGGCAGGCTGATTATCTGCAACATATTTCCTGAAACGGACTACGCTTATCGTATCGTGGCAAAAAACAAAAATGCAGCCACCATAAGTAAAGTTTACACTTTTAAAACCAATGCCTTGCCGATGTTTTTACAGGATCAGTTTAGGGCTGATACGATTAAATCGATCAACCCGCCCGGGGAGTTTAACGACGGCCTGATGCTGATTAACAAACGTTATGCACCCGGCGTGGCTTACCTGGTCGACAGGAAAGCAGAAATCCGCTGGTATCACATGGTTGCCGACCTTGGCTTTAAGGTATTGCATTTTACACAAGACCATACCTTGCTGTCTATCATGGGCGGTAATGACGAGCCTACCAGCTACGGACATGAAATACTTGAACTTAATTTATCGGGCGATACGGTACTGCATTTAAAAAAAGGACAGAATGACCTTCCGGCCAATATTCATCACGAGATTTTGAAAAATGATAAGGGCGAGCTCGTTACTATCTATGTGGATAAAAAGGTGATGGATCTTCGCGCAATCGGTGGTAAAGACAAAGATACCGTAAGCGGCGACGGAATTATCGTTATGGATAAAACCGGCAAAAAATTATGGCAATGGAGTGTGTTTAATACGTTAGACCCGCTAAAAGATAAACATCTGTTAAAAATAAAGAAAGACTGGATGCATGCCAACAGCCTGAGTTATGATAGGGACGGAAATTTCCTGCTATCATTTTATAACAACGGGCAGATATGGAAGATAGATTCGAAAAGCGGAAAGGTTATCTGGAAATTTGGTAAGGGGGGTACGATTGTTAAACCTGCGGAATGCGACTTTACGCAGACGCATGCTGTGCATATCAATCAGCAAGGTGATCTAATGTTTTTTGACAATGGTGTAGAAAAACAGCAGTCGGGTGTGTTTGCGATGAAAATTGATGAACAAAATCAATCGTCGAGGATAGACATGTATATAAAACTGCCCAAACAGATTTTTAATGGCAGGATGGGTAGCGCCTATATGATAAATGATACCTGCATATTGGTTTGCTGCTCAAAAAGGCACATTATAGTACTTACCGACAGAAAAGGAACATTGTTATGGACGATGGAAACAGCCGTGCCGACCTATCGTGCAGAATTTATCAGGGGCAGCGAGCTTGAGCCATATCTAAAACCTTAACATAACGAAGAGGAGTAAAGAAATGAAAAAAAGATACTTGTATACTATAGGACTGATATTACTAACGGGTGTTATACAGTTTTATACTGCTTGCACAAGCAGCAAAGGCAGTGATATAAATGAAGGGCAGACTGTTGTAGCCAGGGCAGACTCAATAGTTACTGTCGATACCAATAAAATACCGTCCGGCAAATTTGGTGAAGCGGTGAAATACGGCCGGGAATTGTTGTTAAAGACAGCCTATTATATCGGACCTGACGGTATTAACGGCAAATACCTGGGCAATAAGATGAATTGCAGCAACTGCCATCAGGACGCGGGCACTAAGCCGTTTTCACTGAATTTGGTTACAGCGTTTCGAAATTATCCCTCATACCGCGCAAGGGAGGGAAGAGTACTGAGTTTAGCGGAGCGAATTAACAACTGTATTATGCATCCACACCTTGGAAAGCCGCTCCCCCTGGATAGCAGGGAAATGGTAGGCATCATGTCGTACCTTAAATGGCTGAGTGACTCATGTAATGTCGGCAAGAATACACTAGGGTTGAAAAACGCCGAAATAGAGCTGCCCGACACTGCGGCATCGCCTGTTACCGGCGCCCGGTTATACGCCGCTAACTGCTCACGTTGCCATGGCGACAATGGACAAGGTAAAATGCGTTTGGATAACGTTACTTATCAGTATCCACCCTTATGGGGACCTAAAGCCTATCAGCCGGGATCAAGCATGCACAGGGTAGTGAAGATGGCCCGGTGGCTGGTGTCGAACATGCCCTATGATAAGGCCACCCACGATAAGCCGTTTTTAACGAGTGCCGAAGCATTGGATCTCGCTGCATTTATTAACGATGACAAGATACATCAACGCCCGTTTGTAAAAGAATACCAATACCCCAACGCTGAGGAAAAAGCAATAGATTATGACAGGGGCCCGTTCAAAGATCCGTTTACCGAAGCGCAGCACAAATATGGCCCTTACAAGCCTATTATTGATTATTGGAAAGGCAAGGGAGTTAAGCCTTCTTACTAAAGCAAGAACCGATTACTGCAAAAATCTCAAAGCCTGGATATTATCCGGAGCTGTCATCAAATAAGTATTGATACCAAGCTTTGAGGCACTTGCAATATGCTGCGGACTATCGTCAATAAACAGAGTTTCCGCAGGATCGAGGTTATTTTCGGTCAATACCTGTTCGAATATCTCGGCGTTCGGCTTGCGTTTGCCCACCATATGCGAGTAGTACACTTTCTCGAACAGGTGGTCATTCCCTTTGAAGCCGAATTCTTTATCCAGGTAATCCATTATGTAATCGTAGTGGATAGGGTTGATATTGCTTAGCAAAAATGTGCGGTATTTCAGCTTTAGATCAAGCAATAGCTCATGGTTTCCGTGGGGCACGCCTACAAGCAATCCATTCCAGGCTTTATTAATTTGTTCATCAGTCAGGTTGGGGTTGCCGGTTTTCTGGCGGATATACTCACGGAACTGAGTGGCATCGGCCGAGCCATCTTCAAATGCCGTGAAGATCGGATCCTGCACGCCGTGCGCATAGAATACATTGGAATTGGTGATGCCAATATCTTCCCATGCCTTTTGCGATTTCAGGAAATCGAGCATAAATATTACGTTGCCGTAGTCGAAAATTATGTTTTTGATAGCTGGCATAGCAGGTTGCTAAATTGTTGACATAACAAACATACTAATAAGCACAAAAATTGAGTGGTAAAAAAGATACAATTTGCACAATTTCATTTTTAAGTAACAAGGAATTTTTTACCTTTGCAACTCACAAAAATAACCGCGCCTATAGCTCAGTCGGTTAGAGTAGAAGACTCATAATCTTTTGGTCCCTGGTTCGAGCCCAGGTGGGCGCACAGAGCAAAAAAGGTCATTTTGTAATGCAAAATGGCCTTTTTTCGTATATTTGAGCGGTTTATCACAAACCACGGTACTGACGCCGGACTACTGCACAACGTCAGGATTTGCATAATTTTTTGTTAAACTTCGCGGAAAACCGTCACTATTCCGTCACGCCGTTTTTCGCGACCAACGATTAAAAGTTATGGCGACTGTTAATGCCGTGGTCTACGAGCAATTTAAAAGAGAAGATGGGACCTACCACGTACAAATCAAAGTGTTCCATAAAGACGTCAGGCGCTTCATCGAAACAAACCAATACGTTACCGATAAGCAGCTCGACAAAAACCTGAAAATAAGAGATAAATTTATTCAGAAGCAACTCGACGATACGCTGTATGGCTACCGCCGCACTATCGGTGAACTGGGGCCGCGTCTTGATTTTTTTACGTGCGATGATCTGAAAGCTTACTTGTCCAATAAAGATGAGGAAGTCGATTTTATCAAATTTTGCGATGAGCATATCGCCGAAGAGCGTAAAGCCGGCCGCGGAGGTTCGGCAGATAACCACCGTACGGTGAGGAACAGCCTCGTTGACTACTTTGGCCGGGATAACATTGCCATTATCGAAATCAATTCAGCCATGCTGTTTCGCTATGATAAGTGGCTGCGAACCGAAAGAACGATGATCCGCACTAATCATCTTCAAAAGGAAGTCACCACCACCGAGCAAGGTTTAAAGGATGGCGGCATTTATCCTCACATGCGGGACCTGCGTACTTTGTTTAATGAAGCTTGCCGCAAGTACAACAACAAAGATTTGGGTATTATCCGAATTAAGCATTACCCTTTTGAGGTTTATAAAGTTGGTGCGCCGCCGCGTACCCGAAAACGGAATATTACACCGGAGCAGTTGCTCACCTTCATGAATTGTGAGGTTCCACCCAATAGCCGAGCCGAACTGGCTAAAGAACTATTTATTGCCAGTTTTTATTTATGCGGCATGAACGCCGTGGACTTTTATAATCTTGACGGCTACGATACAACTGCAGAACGTTTGGAATACAACCGATCCAAAACTGAGGGCGTCCGGGACGACAATGCCTTTATCAGCATTAAGATCGTTGACGAAGCAAGACCGTTTCTTGAAAAGTACGCTGGTATTTTGAAAAGCAGGTACACTACCCATAACGGCCTTGATACCGCTCTGAGCAAAGGGATGCGGCAACTAAGAACTATCACCGGCATACCAGAGATTACATTCTATTGGGCAAGGCATACCTTCGCAAGCATTGCCCGGAATAAATGCCGGATCAGCAAAGATGATATTGCCGAAGCTTTAAACCATGTTGACGGTGAACATCGTGTTACTGACATTTATATTGAAAAAGACTGGAGCATAGTGGACAACGTGCAGACTGCAGTAATAGATTATCTCCGGTCGCTTCAATCTTCTCAAAATGAAGAACAAAAGCAATTACGCGACGCGCAAACAAAATATCTTCATTCAATGCATTGTAACCCTCCCTTAATTAGGACTGGTGTTTTATAGACTTATTAATTCAAAAATATAATTATTGTTGTTGTAACT
>NZ_JAUMKC010000025.1 GCF_030519355.1 Mucilaginibacter sp. L3T2-6 | reverse complement strand
ATCTACCAGTTCCTCCAGACTCGGAGGCAATAACTGGATTTGGTTTTGGATGTACGGCTTGAATACTACCTTATTTGACCTTGTCCCCATGCCTTTAATTTACAAAATCTCTCCCGCTTATACAAAAAAACCGCCTCATAATTTTACTTATGAGACGGACTCTTCGTCAAAATCACCAGCCGTCTGTCAGGCTTCAGTGATCCCGCTGGGACTCGAACCCAGGACCCCAACATTAAAAGTGTTATGCTCTACCGGCTGAGCTACGGAATCGCACTTTAACTGCTTTTGTTTAAAGTGGTGCAAATATAGGAGTATTTCGTTTCCTGTGCAAGCCTTATTTTAATTTATTTTTTTGAGTTTTTAAGGGCTTCATAACCAGCTTTCTACATTTTCAACATTCCGATTTTCCCGCCGTTGCCGGCCAGCAGTACCAATTTTCCGTGTTTGGCCTTACGGCAAACATTAAAACTGGCAGTGTCAATCTGCTTCCAGGTTTTGCCCCCATCGGTGGTTATATTACTTCCGGGGGTACCGGTGGATAGGAAAATGTTATCTTTCAAAAATTCAACCGATGATTGAAAACCGCCGGGCTGAATAGTGGATGTTGCTAAACGTACGCCCGCGTGAAGGTTAAGTATAGTTATAAGAGAATCGGCTTTTTTATCATGAGCATAGTCGCCGCCTGCTATTACTCCATTGTTTCTGCCAATTGCTAAAGAAAATGCTCCTTCACTAGCCTGGCCATGAGTTATTGGCAGCGGTGCATAATGCCACGACCCATTATAGATTATCAGTCTTGCAACAGTTCCTCCTGATGAAATATAAATTTGATTGCCTGTTGTCCGTAGGCAGGTGCCGCTGGCTGCAAAGGCTGCCTCGCCCTGCAGAGCAGTTGGCGCGTCGTTGAATGGGTGCCATGTTTCACCGCCATTATTAGTTTCCATCAACAGAAATTTTCCGTTGATCGGATCGCCAAGGATAAAACCATGCTTTCCATCTGCAAAATCCATCGCATCAAAAAAATAGGTAGTATCGGTGTTTCTGTATTTTTCCTGCCAGGTATTACCGCCATCGGTTGTTTTTAAAACAAGGGCAGGGGTGCCGGAGCTCATAATCACGGCATTTTTGTCTGAGAAAGCCTCGATATCCCTGAAGTCGGCCTTTTCAAATCCTTTTACCTGCTGCCAGCTCCAGTCTTTGCCACCGTTACGGGTAATGCCAATACAGCCCCGGTTGCCGCTTACCCAGGCGATGCTGTCGTTAACAACCGATAGGCCGCGAATACTGGTTGGCTTGCCCTCCTGCAGCTGAATAATGCTTTGGGCATGTAACGAAACAGAAAGAAATGTAAATAAAACAGTGATTGATAATTGAAATTTTCTCATAAAATGGAGCGGATTATCTTAATGATTTACCCGAAATTAATTTTTAAAAGCCCGGTTTGCAACCAATTACAGTTTTTTATATTTATTGGTAATTTTTGTACGAAAAACTTATATTTGCAGCCCTGCCCGGATGGCGAAATTGGTAAACGTTGCGGTCTCAGAAGCCGTTGAGAATTGTCTCTTGAGAGTTCGAGTCTCTCTTCGGGCACATCCTTTTAAGTCTTTAGTCGATAGCCTAAAGTCCGGAGTCAAAGAAATATGACTCAAGACTATCGACTGAAGACTTTAAACTTAACAGCCCAGGTGGCGAAATTGGTAGACGCACCATCTTGAGGGGGTGGCATCCGTAAGGTTGTACGAGTTCGAATCTCGTCCTGGGCACAAAAATCCTTGCTTTTCTTTATCACAGGTCATTTGACTACGGTCAGTAAATGTTGATTTCCAGGAGTTGTATTGGAGGTAAGCTGTTTGTTGTTTTCGGGAAACTTTATCGTATTCACTTCTTTTTGTAACAGCGCAACCTGGTTTTCAAGTACTGCAAGCCGGAGGTTTGTCAAACGGGTTTCGGTTTCCCGGTCGGCTCTGTTTTGCTGTATCTCTGCCTTCAGATTATAGTACATGGTTGTAACCGAAGCGACAATACTGGCAGTGCTAACGACAGTGAGAATGGCATTTTTTATGGTGATGCCTTTTATTTGATGGTCTTCCAGATTAGACATAGTTTTAATAAATATAGTGTTGAATAAATGAGAGGGCGAAAAATTTAAGATTCAGGGAATTGAGGGGTAAATATTTAAACCTATTGCCAAGGATGCAATAAAATTCAGATACTTGTAAATGCTATTAGACCTAAGGGATTTTAAAGTAAAGCTGTTTAAACGCGTTGATAGTATACCAGAAATATTAAATAAAGGGTATTACCCTTCTATAGACGGATTACGGGGCATATCGATTTTAAGTGTAATATTTCGTCATTTTTCTCTTAATGAAAGTTGGGGAGTTTGGATAGACGGCACGATAGGCATTCATATTTTTTTTATTATTAGCGGATTTTTAATTACTACGCTTTTACTAAAAGAAAAGATTTCTAAAGGCTGCGTATCCTTGAAGAATTTCTATATCCGGCGAACTCTCCGAATCTTTCCCGTTGCTTACTTATATATTTTAACATTAATAGTTTTAAGCAACATATTTGACTTTTCGTTATCGTCTAAAAGTATATTAACGTCAATATTTTACCTTAAAAATTTCCCCATTGCAAGCGAGTGGTACACCGGGCATTTTTGGTCATTATCGGTTGAGGAACAATTTTATTTAGCCGCACCTATTGTGCTTATAACCAGTACTAATAAATATATAAGGATATTGCTTGCGTTGTTTATTTTAGTACCCATTATTGACTATGTTGGCTTTCATAACATTGGTATCTTTTACTCCGTTCGATGGGTGCATGTGTTAACTTTTTTATTTTTAGCTTTATTTAATCAAGGCACTTTGTACATTTTACTTGGTTCTCTCTTTTCAATTCTGATATTTAAGAAAATAATTATTGTGAATAAGAATAGTAGTTATTACCTAAGTGCTGTACTATTTTTAATAGCCGTCTTTATACATTTTTCATATCTATCCGGTTCGGTTCCTTATTTATCTTCCACGATCTTTGCGGTTTTAATTGCTTTTGTAATAGTTTTAAACCTGACAGAGAATAATTTACTGACATGGATTTTAAGTAATCCACTATTAGTGAAATTGGGTATCTTATCGTACAGTTTATATATATGGCAGCAGGTCTTTACATCAGATCAGCCTTGGAAAAAGGCCTTTATTTATTCAGATAGTATCTTATTTAATCTTTTTGCTTTGCTAATAACCGCTTATTGTTCCTATCATTTTTACGAAGTGAAGTTTTTAGCATTAAAAAAGCGCTTTAAATAAAGGGCTTAATTTTGAATTTACGTACTTGCAATCTCTTGCCAGCCTGTTCCATTATATAAGTTTAACTTTTTTGACGTTTTATTATACACAATCAACCCCTCGGATGGCGTGCCAATAGAATCCCGCTGTGTAGTTGTCATTCGAGGCGGCAAAAATCCGTTTGTGGTACTATTAAGGGTCAATACCGCTGAATTATCATAGTTTTCATCTCCAATGGATACGTGATTAGTATCAGCAAGCCGCATTATAATTTTATAATCGCCGCCGGCCGTGCTGAAATCGAAGTTATACCCCGCGCCATTTCCAAAGTTCAGATTGCGGCCAGTCAAACCAATGTGGCCGGACCCTGTAGTTGTATCAGCAGCGCCTCCGATTACCGCACCTGCGGACATATTGGTAGTGCCAATAACTTCAATACCCCCTGGATTTAAGTTCAGAACACTCGAAAAAACATTGTTTTGCGCCGTATAAAATGCCAAGGTGGAGTAAACAGAGCTATTTGACGATGTTTCGGTGGCAGCAATATAAGCGTACTCGCGTACGTCATCGATGCCTGTATATGCATTAATTGCCCTAAAAGATATTTTAGAACCCGTTCCGTTTGCCTTAGTTCCTTGATTTATGAGAACCAACGGCGTACTTATTCCAGCACTCAAATCTTCCCGAGCTATGATTATACCACCACCTATTCCAATAGTCCATCCTGTAGACTTGTATTGGTAAATCCCTTCCCCATATGTTCCCGCATCTGTCTGATACACTTGCAATCCAATCGACGGTGATGTGATGGCCAGTCGTTGTGCCTTGGTCATGCGGGGGATCAGAACGCCTTGTGTGGAGCTGTCGGCTTGTAATAATGCCGAGGCATCTTTTGTGCTATTACCAAGATATATACCGCCATTGTTTACATTTATATCGCTGCCATCAAATGTCAATTTTGAAGAGCCGCCGAATGCACCGGAACTGTTAAACTGTATTTGTTTATCAGCACCTCCGGGTGAACCGCTTCCACCAGACGGTGTTATCCATTGCGTATTACCGTCTGCACCGTCAATCTTTGCAAGTACCTGCCCTGCTGAACCGCCTGCCGGTATTTTAAACAAGCCTGTTATTTGTGCCTGTAGTTTGCCTATAGCCCCCAAAATGGTATCCGTCGCCGTTACAGCAGTTGCGCTGCTAAAGCCTATGCCGGTTAATATGGCCGAAATTACCCTGGCGGCTGTAAGGTAGAGATTTGTTGAGCCTTCGGGCACAGCGTCTGTGGTGCCGGGCGACGCCACTATTTGTATATACGCTGAGCCGCTCCAGCGGTATTCTGCATTGGTGTCTAAGGTGACGTAAATTTTCCCGGTTTCGCCGTTGGCGGGGAGCGCGGCAAAGGTGGCAAACTCCAGCACATCATCCACGTAAGACGGCAGCTGTGCCGACGCAATCTTACCCGAACCGTCAAGACCCGGATATCCATTTGCTGTGTTTTTATTTGCGGTATCTTCGGGTGTAAAGCCTAAATTGTCCTGCTTGGCGCTCAGTGCGGTTGCCAGGTTGGGGTTATCTGCCGGCGCGCCGCTAAGGTTCGCGAAAGAATTATCCTGCCATTTGGTATTATAATCGGTGTCGTCTACTTTTACCAGCACCTGGCCGGCAGCGCCGCCCGCTTGTAGTCCCGTTCCTAAAAGCGATACGGCATCACCCCAAACACCCGCTGTTTTTGGACCGAACAAAGTATAGCTGGAGGTATTGATATAAAAGTCGCCGTTTACACCTGTTGATGTGTTCGATGGGTTGATTGCACCAAACAGTATGGTGTTGCCGTTCGTGCCGTTAGTCCCGTTGGTTCCTGCTACCCCTTGTGGCCCTTGCGGACCGGTTGCCATGGTAAAGACCTGCGACCAGCTCCCGGCTGATTTTTTATAAAATATACCTGTTAATGTGTTTATATAGCTATCCAGGTCTTTACCGGTACCTGAACCAGGTATGCCGGCTCCGTAAAGCAGCGTTCCATCTGCAGCATTGGCTGCCGGAAGTATATAAACCACCGTCCATACACCGGATATTTTTTGGGCAAATGAGCCGGCAGAAGTATGCTCATTTGCAGTACCGTAAATAAATGTTGGCGAGCCGGTTAATGTTTGTACAACGGCTTCAATTTGATTGCGTATAGGCATGGTGCGTTTTTATTGGATTAGTTGATCGGTGATTTAGCGAATGGTTTATTGCGATGAAAGCAGTTCTGAATATCGTTTTTGATATTCAGCCTCGGTTTTGTTTAGCAGGAGCTTGGTGAGCACGCGTTCGTAGGGCATATTAAGCACTGCGTCCCACCGGGTGATGTCCCCTCCGGCAAGAGAGTTTACGGTGTTGATATACCTGAACTTCTCAAATTCGTGTATACCCGCCCGTCGTTCAAGCGCTGTAACAGGCGATGCCAAAAGCTTGTTTTCGGTGTCCGCAAGCTCGGATAACAGGTAAAAAAATGCCTGGCTACGGGCAGCGCCTCCATTACCCTTAGTTTTTTTATTTCGGTGATAAATTCTTCAGCTTCATACTCATTGTACGCTTTGCCTGTTACCCGGCAATAAAAATAATGGGCAAGTACCTTGCAGCAGGCTTTTAACGAAGGATTGAAATGTTGCTGCCAATCCGCCTCGCCGTTGACTTTGATATGTTCAGCAATTTCGTCGCTGATAATATCCCGTGCGGCCATAAACGCACCGGCTGGTTCAACCGATAAGTTGTTGATCACTTTTACAGTTTTGCCGCCGGGGAAGGTTATCACTTTGGGGATATGGCTGCTGTTATACAAATGTTTTATCTCGTGCGACAGCGACAGCACGGCCTCGCCAAATACAGAGAAGTCAGCCGCATTTTTTACATTTTGCAATTGCTGAACAGGGATACCCGAAAGAATACTGATTGCCTTTATATCGCTCAGGCTGGCTTCTTCCTGTAATTCCATTATCTGGCCGATTGTGATTTCTGAAAGGGACGACGGGATTTGCACCGTTAATTTGCCGGAGGCTGTTTTAAGATTTTTTTGCAGCATATTGATTATTTTATTGAAATAGTAATTTGAAGGCATTGGTTATACGAGCAGGCTTGATGCCGGCGACCAATCATTGTGGATTTGCGGCTTTGGGGCCAGCCAGCTTTTTCTTTTGTTTTTTGCGGTAGAGCTTAACTTATTTAATGCCACATACCGCAGCGGGTCTATCAGGTGGTTCCAGGTATCAACCGGTTCATTTAAGGTACGGCCTGCGCGGTCTGTACGCCACTTGTAGCGGCTCAGCTCCTCGCGCAGGTTTGTGCTGCGCCGTGTTACGTTTAGCTTGTACCGTCTCAAAATATCGATGGAATTGTTTATGCTGTCAGCGCCTTTTTTTGCACCGGTTATTTTCCAGCCAAGCCGCCGCAGGTCTTCTATCGATTTTGGCTCCGAACTGTCTGCTATGATATCCGTGTTTTTACTGATCCCTTTTTGCGTTAGTCGTGCGGAGATGTCGGTATTGGTGAGACCTGTCTGGTATAAAATTTCATCAATCCAAAGCTCGCCGTCTTGCTTATATACCATCACCAGGCCGGTTTCGTCGTTACTAAAGCCAAAATTCAGCCCGGCAGCTATAAGTTTGGCATCGGCCGGAACCTCATCGCACACCAGCCAATTGTTAAAGATAAGTCCGGATACCTTGCCCGTTAATCCCCTGGCATACACCCGCCACTGTTCTTCATCTTCTTCTTTAAGGGCCTCTATTTTCTGTTTGGTTTGGTCCGGCAGGAAAGGGTTGTGCCTGTGGTCAGAAATAATGACCTGCACACCCGGGCGACCCATCACCTTGTCATGTACCCAGAAAGCACTGTTGGGGTTATAGTCGATGAATATTTTTGAACGGGTGCGCAAAGCAAGCTCGCTGTAAATATCATAGCTGATACCGTTCGCCTCATTGATGAATAAATAATCTCTCTTGCCTGATTTCGCGTCCTGCGCGTCGTCGTAACTCTTAAACTCTATAATAGTTCCGTTATGGAATTCAAAAACGCGGTCGGTACGGTTGTAGCTTTTTACCAAAGCCTGAAGCTGCGGCCACGAATAAAATATGTTGTTTGCATCGCGCAGGGCGCCCGCTTTAAGGTTAGGGATGTCCTGGCCCACCACCGTAAAAACCTGCATGGCAGATTCGCACGCCAGGCAAAAAATAACCTGCAGAATGGAATATGTTTTACCGGAGCTTGTCCCGCCCTGGTTAACAATTATCTGCTTATCAGAATAATAATTGTGTTTAAAAAGAATCGATGCTTTTTGTGGGACCATTGTTCAAATCAGTTTGTCTTTAATGTTTAAAGGTTTTTTTCGGGGGATGAAGTGCCATGGTGTTTCTTTTGGCTGATTAGAGAGCAGTAAAAGGGCAACATAAGGCAAGGGCATTAACACTTGCCGGTATTTTTTACCGGCTTAATTCCGGTATACCCCTGTTTTTAAATAAAACTATCGCTACCTTTAACAGGTAAATGTAAAAGGTTGAAATACAATTCAGTGCTATTGGTGGTCAGCATTATGCTGTTGGGGTTGCAGGCCTGCAAAACCGACGCGCCGGTTTTTACCTCAAAAATAACCGTGGTGGGCAAGTGGTATATCAGGCAGCATAATCTTAAGCTGATAAAGGATGGCGCTCAAGTTGGTGAAACTATCCGCACCAGCTATACCAAAGACGACTTTATCCAATTTTTTGCCGACGGTACAGGATACCAGTCTAAACAGAATTCACCCGCCGCAAGCTTATCTACTTTTCATTATACGCTTAAGAATAACATCATCACCATGTATACCGATGGTGCTAAAGGCGTTGATGAAACCATAACCAAACTCACTGAAAATGAATTATCGGTGCATTATGAATCACCGCTCCCCGATCCGGTTGTTGAAGGAAAATTTAATACCGAGATAGATGATTATGCGTTTACAAAGGAATTATAACACCACATCTTTTTCAGCCGGGGCAGGGATGGCGCCGCTATCAAGTATTTCCACTCTCATTACTTTGCTTTCTGCGTCATCTGCAGTTTTGGGCTCATCACGCTGATCCCAGCCCAGCCGCTTAAGGGCGAAAATAGCGCCCGTAGCTGATTGGCCGTGCAGCTTTATTTCGTACAATGCCTGTATCCGCAAAAGGCCCCAGGCCAGCTTGTCTGCATATTTGCCATCGGCCAGGTACTTGTCGAAATCTTTAAGGCTGGTAAAGCCAACAAAAAGGGCCAGGCCGGCATAGGTTGCCGGTTGCGGATCGCGGTCCCACACTTTTTGCATAGCGGCAGGCTGTTCTTTTCCATCTTTTCCGGGCTTGGGCTCCAGGTGAAATTCGCCTTCTATGTATTCAAAATAGTCGTTTATCCGTTTTTCCAGAATTGCTTCGCTGCGTAAATAGGGTTGAGGTGACATTGATGTTATGTTTAATATGCCTATTGGCATTTTGTTTTGGTAAAGATACGGGTTTAAAAATTCAAATCCAAATTTATTTTGAAAAATACAGAATAATTACAGATTTTTCTTTCTTAAAAAATGACCGGTATTTGTAAAATTGACAATAAAGCATATTTATGACGCGGGTAGTTAAAAAATGTTAAATTGTTAACTAATTTTACGAACAGACAACGATTATGGCATTATCTTCGTAAATTGTTTGTAGATTTAATTTATTAATTAAAAAGCATGCGCGGTAAAGGGTTTACCTACCTTCTGTCTATCTTCGTCATAACCTTCATGGCCGTATTTGCGTCGTGCCAGAAGGATAGCGACGTTAAAGACAGCAGCGCAGCGAAAACAAGCGTGGCCGACAGCGTGGTCATGTCCCCCGCAAATATCCTGGCTGTAGCAGGCAAACTTTCTGTTACTATCAAAGATTCTACCTATATTTTTGATGCCTCAAAAGATTCGATAGCCTTTATTAACGTGCATGACGACAGCGACGATAAGAACCGCTATTATGGCATAACCGCGATCAATAAAGAACATAATATGAGCTTTGGTATAAGCTCGTCTGGTTACGTGCACGATAATAAAAATGGCGATGTTGCAGGCAGCCAGTTTTTACTTGGCCCCGGTTATAAAACGGAAGGCTTTCAGTATTCATTGAGCAAATATGCAGGCCAGAAAGACTTTGGTAACATCCATATTGATAAATATAACCAGGACAGCGTGCTGGCGAAGGGTACCTTCCATGCGTGGTTATCGCCCAATGAAAAAGCAGACGCCCCGGTGTATAAAATTGAAGGGACTTTTGATTTAAAGTTAAAATAGCAACGCCCTTAAGCCACCGTTAATTGGTTGAGTGCTCCCAATTAAAATTCCTTACGGCCGTACACGTATCATCTAAACGTAATAATGCCTTTACGTTAAAGCTTTTTCCTCTTCATCTAAGCTAAAAATGGCCTTTTTTAAGTATATTTGCAAAAATCTTAAAATTTAAAAACATTGACAAAAGTATTTATTGCAGGCCTGCCACTACAAGTGGAAGAGGCAGAACTATGTGCTGTGTTTGGTGATTTTGGACCGGTGAAGTCATTAAGAATTATCAAAGACCGCGAAACAAACGAGAGTAAAGGTTTTGGTTTTGTAGAAATGGTTAACGATGATGAGGCGCGGGAAGCGATCAGGTGCATGAATGGCGCCAGCTACTACGGCCGCCGCATTACGGTTAACGTTGCCGACGACAAAGGCCCCGGCTTTAATGGCGGCGGAAAAGGCAACTTCAGAAATAACTAACACAATATTCTGTTTATTGGGAAAGGCTCTCCGATGGTTCGGAGGGCTTTTTTTATACCCAGCCCCTGAAGGTTCGTTGGGTAAGCATTTGAAGGGAAATAATATCGAACATCGGATGTCCAATTTCGAATAATGAAGGAGAGAATTTCGAAGTTGGATGGTCGAAAATCATTATTCGATATTAATTTCCTTACTTAACGTGAGTTCGGTATAAGCGAGGACGCCCTTAAGCTCCGTGCTAGCCTCATGTCTTTATTGATTTCGCAGCGTCCGGAACATTTAAACCTGCAATGCATTATCATCTTCCGATAAAATAAAAAAACTGCGAAAACAAATTTGCATTTCTCTCCTTAACTTTGCGATATGAAACCCGGAGATAAAGTAATCTGCATTAACGATAAAATTGACCCCGACAAGGCTGCGGAGATACGCCAGGATTTCGAGATATGGATAACCCGCGATAAGGAATACACCATACGCGAAATACTGGACAACAGCGGCATTGTAACCGGTGTGCTGCTGGAAGAAGTGCATAACTTCCCTAAGTTTTTTAAATTGATCAACCGTTTACAGGAACCGGCATTTGCTATCTGGCGCTTCCGTAAGCTGCAATACAGCACTAAACCCGCCGAAGCGGAAACGGAGGCTGAAGAATTGGTAAGACAAGCCGAAGAATTAGTTAAAATAGAACGATAAACCCAATACCCCATGGAAAAAAAGTTTGTTTTAGGCGATGTAGTTGTTATGGTTGCTGACGGCCCCAAAATGGCCGTTGAAGGTTACGAACTGACAGAAGACCCTGATACCAAAGTACTGACCGAGAGCGACGAATATGTATCAGTGGTTTACTTTAACGGCACCGAATTTAAACGCGACGTGTTTCACCAGGACCTGCTGCTGTTTATCGACGAGGTAACAGAGTAGTAGTTAAGTCCATAGCTGAGAGGTACATAGTCCATAGTCCATGGTCTATCGACTTAACCAATAAACCATTGACCATAGTGGTTAGATAAATTGCAGTTTCCGCCATGGTTTATGGACTATGGACTATCTACTAAACATGCTTCACGACGATATTACCTTCGAAGACATCAGCTACGCCGGGCAAACCGTTACCGGTGCTGAATACAACGGCTGCACCTTTAAGCGCTGCGACTTCAGCAACAGCGTTTTTCCGAATGACAAGTTTATCGACTGTGTTTTTGATGGATGCAACCTGTCGATGATGAAGCTTCCTAAAACCACCCTCAGCAGCGTTGAATTTAAAAACTGCAAGATACTCGGCGTAAATTTTTCTGAATGCAACGACTTTTTGTTTACCGTTGATTTTAGGGGCTGTATCCTGGATTATTCATCCTTTATGTTGAAGAAGATGCCCAAAACCTGTTTCAGTAAATCAAGCCTGAAAGAGGTAACGTTCACCCAGGCAACCCTTACCGGTTCCGTATTTGATGATTGCGACCTTTACGGCGCCGTATTTAACCGGACAGACATCAGCAGCGGGAATTTTTCGACTGCGTACAACTTTGATATCGACCCTGAGATAAATATAATTAAGAAGGCCAGCTTTTCTGCGCAGGGGTTGCCTGGATTGTTGAGCAAATATCAGCTTAAAATAGTTTAGGCCAGCATACCTGCGTGCAGTGCTGCGATAGCAAATGCCGTTAGCAGCATTATAACCAGCAGTGCTATTGCAGGCCAGGGATCTGGGAGTTTAGCCAGGTTCATGGTTTGATTTTATCAGTTGAAATAAATAATTGTTTCCTGCTTTCTATCATCTCATTCAAATCGGAGTTCTCCAGTAAAATGTTGTTCAGGTAAGCGTCAAGCGCCAGCTTTTTCGCCCGCATTTTCACCAGGGTCGAGAGCCTGTCGCAAATAGCTGCATGTTCTGTAATGGCAGCCTTATAGGCGGCGAGGTCTTTTTTAATCTCCGGGCGTTCCTCGCTGCGGGCTAAGGTTAGCTTAAATTTCAGCTCATTTATCAGTTCGCGCGCGGCATCGGCCATCATGTCGTATTTTTCATTTACAGAGAAATTCAGCAGGTTAAGCTTATCCAGAAAATCGTAGACGGAACCGGCCATGGTTGATACATCTTTCCGGTCTTTTTTGCGCTGTAAAGCAAGTAAAGCCACGTTCTTAGCCATCTCAAACTGCGTTGGTAAATCGGGTACAGGTTTATCAGTATCATCCGCCGGGAGTTCTTTTACCAGCTGCGTACGTTGGTCTGACAACAGGTACCGTTCTATAAAATGCTCGAAGCTAACAAGGCTAAGCCCATAATATTCACCAAAGCCGCCGCGCACCCCCTTCCAGATTGCCTCCGGAATTTCGTTTAGCCGGATGGACGGATAATGTTTGATAATATTGTCTGTAAGCTCGTTAACCAGGTAGTTGCGGTCGGCTTCGCTTATTTCTTTTGTATTGGTATCCATAAAAGCCTTGGCCACGCTTATTAATACCGTGTTAAATACATCCTTTTTGGGGAGCCGGTTCACCATTTCCTGCTTCAGTATTGCCCAGCCGCTGTTAGCTTTTGCAGGAAGATTAATGTTTTTTTGCGGATCTTTCGCAGATGTTTCGCGCGCCTGCTGCATCCGCATGAGGCTTTTATTCAACAGTCCGCGCGGATTCGATTCATTTCCGGGCCCTGTCATATATCCTCCCTCATGGTAACGCCGGTAAACTTTATCGCGGCAGCAAAGCCACGTTGCGGCTGATGGTGGTTAACTGCTGCAGATCTTTCTTTTTTTGCGGAACTTTTTTCTTTCTGTTTCGCTGCAAGGTGTTTAGGCAGCCAGTAATAAAAATTGCGGGCTATTTCCTCAATGGTTTTGTTGTCCAGGTCGCCCAGGTCAATTTTCGAGTCATAAAACGTTCTGAATAAATCGCGCACCTGGTTATTATCTAAACGCCAACGGTCTTTAATCAGGCGGTTATTCCTCGTTTCTGCATAAAAGGCAAAAGCCTGCTCACAGCCTACTACTACTGCTTGTTTTGGTTTTGGTTTATTGTTTTTATTTAGCTGGTCAGCACCCTTGTCTATACTTTGGTCAATACCCTGTTCAGCGCCTTGTTCGTCGCCCTTAAACCTGTCCCTGAAAGTCGCCTCCAGGTCGGTTAACTGATAGGTAGTGTTTGCCGTCCCGTTTACCGATTTATACTTAATTATGCCTGCCGACCGTAACCGCTTGCGCGATCTTTCGAGCGAAGAGCGTGATATTTTTAAATCGGCCATTATTTTTGCCGTATTCCGTTTAAAGGGGTTTACCCAGTTGGCGCTATTGCAAATTTCAAGCAGGTAAAAGTACAGCGCAGTGTCTGTTGCGTTGAGCTCTTGTTTTTCGTGTAACATCCAGAATCCTTTTATTTGTGTGATATAGTTCATATTTTATGTTTTATATGCTATTTGGCATAATATTGTTTATGAAAAAGCATGCCGGTATCCGGCGTTTGCGACTCGATCAGTTCGGTAAGCAACCTCCTGAGTATGATTTCCCGCGCCCATTGCTGCTCGGCCAGCGAAGCATCGTCGCGGTACCACACTATGGGGGCGTTAATTTCGATCCGTGTTTTATACACGTAATTTTTTGCATGGTGCATCCTGGAGCCATCGTAGCTGTTCAGGCCCTCTTCTTTAATAAGCCTGGCGAATTGTTTCACCGGTATATCCACCTGCAGGCATTCATCAAGCGTGTTTTTAAAATCCTGTTTGTCTTCCAGCCAGAGGGTTAATGCATCCCCGGTTAAATCGTGGTCGGCAATGGTGATGCGGCTGTAATCATAATCAACAGATATGATCAGCCACCATAATTTGTCTTTTAGTTTTTGTGAAATCTTTATCATAATAGTTAGCTCCCCGGCCCCCTAAAGGGGGAGCATTTGATTTATAAATAGCCGTATAGGGATAAGGCGTTTTTTTTACAACTCCCGGGCCGGCGAGCCTGGCAGCCATCCCGGCAGGTATTTCTGTATGGCGGCAATTTCGCGCCGGTATTTTTCGCAGGTTTGCTGGTAGGCCTGGTAGCGTAGCAGCCGTTCATTATCCGGTTGGGTTTGATTACCGGTTTGGGGGTGATGATTAGCCTGGTTAATGGCGGAGTAAGCGAGGTGCATGTTTGTTGGGTAAGTAAAGTGCGACAAGTTGGATGGTGTATAGTTTCACGTGAGTTCGATATAAGGGTAGAAACCCTTAAGCGCTGTTCTGGCTTCACCTAATCCTCTCCAAGGAGAGGACTTAAACTGCACAGGCGTTTAGAACCCTCTCCCTGGAGAGGGCAGGGTGAGGCGACCAGGAAGTTTGTGGGAAGAAACCGCTTATTTTAATTATACCGAACTCACGTTAGTTTAATAGTTTTTGAACTGTTTAGCTGTACTAATATGTTTCGTTTCTCTTCCCTTCAGGGACCGGCAGCCTGGCTTTTCTCTGTATATTCTTTATTCATGGCTTGGTTTTTAATTTATTTCTGAATACCTTAGTGCGATATTATGGTACAAACATAAAGATATTTCTTTAATAAAACAAAGAAAAATCTGTAATTTTATTTATTTGTATGGAAGAGCAGCAAAAGCCAAATAAGATAAAGCTGGTAAGGCCTGAAACACTGGAGTTTATAATACTATATAACCAGCTTCGCGGCCGGGCATTTAATGGGAATGCCGAGCTTGCAGAGGTGCTTGGGTTTAATTCTCCGAGTTCGATAACCGAAATAATCAAGAGCCGGCAGAATATTGATCCGGAAAAATTGAGAATTTTTAAAGAAAAATACGCTGAGTTTATCACCACAAAGAAAAGTCCGGCAGTTTCTGAACTAACCGGCCCGGCGAGGCTGTTTGAAGGGATACCTATGTACGAGATCACGGCCACCGCATCAGGGGTTGAGGTTTACAATGATATCAACGATTCGCACCCGGTGGGGCACATGAATTTTCCCGGTATTGAGGAATGCGACTTTGCACTGCCTGTTTGGGGGCACTCGATGTATCCTTACCTGGAGAACGGATGCTGGGTAGCGCTGAAGATAATCCGCGATATGAAAATATTACCCGGCGAGGTATATTATATAGAGTGGGGCGACTACCGCATGTATAAACGACTGCTTGCCGGCGATAACGAAGATGAAGTGATAGCACATTCAGACAATGTTACTGAAATGATTGGTAACCGCCTTAAGTATGCGCCGTTTGTGATTAAGATATCGGAGATAAAGAAGCTATGCCTGGTAAAAGATATTCATAAGAAGCATAATCATTAAAGTTGGTGAGAAAACCGCGAAGCCGGGAAGAGGGCCATGTGTAGGCCTGTAATTGTGCCTTAGCTATCTTATGATAAAAGAACGTTATTTATTAACGGGATTTTACAATTAGGCCGATAATTTATATTATTGATAAACTAATAACTGTTAACCGATAATATGAAATACTACATTGAAGCCTGGAGCGCCAAACAGGCATGGCATGACCTTAGCCAGGAGGACCGCGGGGCCTATATGGCTCAACTGGGACCGGCGATTCAGCAAATGGCTGAGCAGGGGGTTGAAATAATAAGCTGGGGCCTGAATGATAAGGACACAGATAACCGGCTTGACTTTGATTTTTTTGCCATCTGGAAGTTTCCTTCCGATGAAATGGCCAAAACGTTTGAAGGTTTGGTTAACGGCGCCGGCTGGTACAATTATTTTGAACAACATAATATTAAGGGCGACCAGGCGGGACCGCAGGAAGTTATCGCCCGTATGATAGGGTTGTAGGATAGGTTAGCGAGGTTGGTTATCTAATACCTGCCAGAGTTTACGCACTTGCCGGATTCAAAATACAGTTCATTCCCGAAATCTATACCGTCATAATGATCAGTTTAGTAATATTTTTAGAATGATGCCTGTAATGCTGCAGCTGTTCCGGGCGTTGCCGCCGGTAGCTTAAATATCAGCCCGTTAATTATGGAACATGTATAAAAGCTGTATAACCCCGATATCACTATGGCAGCTGTAACCATTAACGCTGTAATCGCTCAGCTGGAAAACATCATTTCCGAAAGCATTAAAACCAACGACCGCATGGGGTATTTTGCCGCCTTATATTATAAGGTAACTGCGGCCGTGCGCGATGGTATTGCCAAAGGGCAGTTTCAAAACGGCGCCCGGATGGAGCAGTTTGATGTTACCTTTGCTAACCGTTACCTGGATGCGCTGGCTGCATGGAAAAGTAACCGGCCGCTGTCAGATTCGTGGCGTGTTGCGTTTGAGGCAACCAAAAAGTCATCAGCCCTTGTGTTGCAGCAGTTATTACTGGGCATGAATGCCCATATCAATCTCGACCTGGGAATTGCTGCTGCCGAAGTGTCAGGCGGGCAAATGGATGATGTACAGGCAGACTTTGATGCGATCAATACCATCATTTCGGCATTAACATACCAGGTGGTTAACGATATTGACCGCATGTCGCCTTTGTTATCATTATTGGGTTTGCATTATAATAATCAAACATCTATATTAATTCAATTCAGTATTGATAATGCACGTGATGGCGCCTGGTGCTTTGCAGAGGACCTGATAAAAAAGCAAGGCACAGATTATACCACCTGCATAACCCAGCGCGACCAAACCATTACCAAACTTGCCGGCGGATTGATAAATATGCAGGGCTTTATGCGGTTTACGGTTTGGCTCATTCATTTATTTGAATGGAAAAATCCAGCCAGAATTATAAAAGCTTTGCATGAGAGTAGTAAGGCGAAGATTGTGGTGGGGACAGGAAGTTAGGCAGGGATAACATTAGACATATAAAAAATAATTTTCATGGACGCCTCACCTAATTCTAAAAGCGCCTCAGGTAACAGACTTGGTTTAGGCGTTTTTATTTTAATCGGTTGGCACGTAGTGTCGTTGCCATTTATAATATGGGCATTGGTTACAGGACCCGGTGGCATGATCTGTGGTCCCAGCGACCAATTTATGGTGTTGATAGTAGCTGGATTTATAGATTTTTTACTGCTGCTTTTTAGCCTTATAATTGCGGTTTCGAAACAGAAATTGTTTTATCTCCCATTGCTGATAAACCTCGCGACACTGGCAATAATTATGTTGGTTATAGTTTTAAAGAGTTTATTTTAACAAGGCCGGTAAAATCCCAAAATAGCTATTTTTGCCCCATGCACATCCGTCCCGCCACCCTTTCCGATATCCCCGCCATAATGAAGCTGATTGCCGAAGTTGTTCCGTTGATGCGGGCCTCGGGCAATATGCAATGGGATGATAATTATCCGAACCCGGAAGTGTTCGCAAAAGATATTGAACAAAATCAGCTTTGGGTTGCCGAAATCGACGATGATATTGCAGGCGTGAGCGCCATTACTACCGACCAGGAGCCTGAATATGCCGAAGTTGGCTGGGATATAAACGAACCGGCGATAGTAACCCACAGATTGGCCGTTAGTCCGCGCTACCAGGGCAGGGGGGTGGCTGCTGCTTTGATGCGCCAGGCAGAAGAAGTTGCTACAGACCGCGGCATAAACAGGCTGCTGGTTGATACCAATACCCAGAACCAGGCCACCCAAAAACTCTTCCCCAAACTGGGCTACAAATATGCCGGGGAAATAGGACTGGGGTTCAGGCCGGGGATGCGTTTTCTCTGTTATGAGAAAATTGTTCCTCATAGTTAAAACTTTCCTCAAAATATCTTCCTGCTTATAACAGCAATTTTATAGCAAAAACCGCTTTTCCGGCAAATTCTGGCCGCTTTTTTGTGTCTGGTATGCCGGGAAATACATATTGCGGCCAGTCCGTAAAAATTATTTCTCAGAAAACGTAACCAGTTAATGGTCACTATCGTAAAAATACGCCAAACGACAATATTTGATTGGCTTACTGATTAAAACTTAAAACGATGGACGTATTTTTCTTCTTTCTGATTGCTGGTGTAAGCATTATAGTAATGATTTTAAAATTCGATAAAAAACAGACCATTAAGGTTAACGCTGTTTTGAGAGAAAGCCGCAGCATTCCGCCAATGTTCCTGTTAAAATCAACAGAGCAAAAAATAGCGTCGTTAAAGGCCGCCTTGCGTTATGATGATGTGCCGGTAAATATGGCCGCAGCATCAACAATGGCAAATCTGTATAACAATAAAAACGAAAGCTTAAGACTGTCAAAAGTACAGGAGCTTAAAGTTCTTTCGGCAAAATATAACAACGGGCAAATATCCATCGAGGCTTATAATGCAAGACTTGATGAGCTGCTCGACCTTGTGCATCAGCACAGCGGAGATTTCGTACTGGCGTCTTGATTTTAGTGATTGGTTGGGGTTAGGTTAATTTTAGTTTTTATGGGCAGTGCCGCAGGTTTAAGCAACTTGCGGCATTTTGTTTTTACAGCCTGAAGCAGCAACTACGATAATCAGCCGCATTAGCAGTAGAATTAGCGGGCTACGGGATGCAGGTATTCAGGCCCGGTTGATATGCACGGCTGCTGCCACTTTCTGCTGCTGCTATTTTGCAACCATTGCCACATCCGGAGCCTTTTTAACTTAGTTCTTGACAATCCCGCTACTTTGTTTATTATTGCAATCGTAATGTCTGACGAAGCAATAGTAAAACGGCTTAAAGTTATAGTAAAGGAGCATGGCGGGCAGCTTGCCCTTGCCGGCGCTATAGGTGTAGACCAGGGGTTCATCAGTAAGGTGATCAACAAAAAGCAGGACGTTAGTTATTATCTGATCCGTAAACTTTGCTTCCAGCTGAAATACTCCCCCGAGTGGCTTATCCTGGGTACCGGAGAAAAGAAAATCGACAAGCCCGAATCTGCTAAGCTGATCACGGAAATACAAATGATGCGTACCGAGCTGGATATTCTTCACGCCCGAATGCGTGCCTACGAAATGGAACTGAAAGAGCTAAAGGAAAGCCTTTTAGTTGCCGAACAAAAAGCGGGCTAAAGTAAATTACCCTTATTCTGTTACAAAATCTGAATAAAATTACCCTTATTTTGTTACAAAGCTTCGATCAATTACCCTTATTCTGTTACAAAATCTGGATAAATTTACCCTTATTCTGTTACAAAACTTCGATAAATTTACCCTTATTTTGTTACTAGCTCATCTGAGATAGGTCAACTATAGGTTCCTATTACCTCGTCTCGCAAACCGAAAAATATATTAAATGGCTCGAAGGGCAGTCTTGGGCCTGATAGTAGTCCGCCCCGGCCGACCGGCCTTTGGATAGAAATAGCGCAATTGTCGTAACAATTTTGTCCCTTTTTAGTTTCTCTCCGCCTTTTTAAGTTTTAGGCTAAAAACCCTCAAAATAGGCCAAAAAAGCGCTAATGTTCGCCTAATGTTAAGCGCTTATTAATGCTTTTAGCCACAATGTTAAGTTAATGTTATTGATTTTCGTTAAAGGAAATGTTAATGTAATATACTTATAATCAGCGTTTTAATACTTCATGTCTTCTTTAAAAACGCTAAATTATACTCCGTTTTGCCGCTTTTGGGGTTAAGTTAACATTTAAATAATATCATCAAAGATTAATAGTCTGTTAACATTAAGATAATGCTGCTGCCCCACTTTTGAGGCAAAATTTATTTAATCCTTAATTGAGTATGAAAACAATGTTTACCCGACTTTTTAGTATGACCTTGCTTTTGGCAGTAACTGTTGCAGGTTATACTGCGAAGGCACAAACAAACTCCACAGTTTTAGCCGCTGTTCCTGCTGCAAAAACTGAAACCAAAGCAGATTCAAAAACAGACGCTGCTACTACTACCCCCGAAGTAAAAAAAGCTACCAAAGCTGCTGAAGATACCTCATGGAAACCACAAAGAAGATTATGGGGCTATGCTTTCGGTGATTTGTATTACAATGCCCATGCAGACAAAGGTAACCGCGGCGGCGAGCAAATGTATAATGGCGTTCCTCAGTACCGTAACGCTTTCCAGTTCCGTCGTTTGTACTTAGGTTACGACTATGATATAACCAAGAAATTCAAAGTAGAAGTGTTGTTAGCTTCTGAGCCTAATGCTAACACCGGTGTAAACGGTTCAACTTCAATTCAGAACGGTGATAACCTTGTTGATAACAAAATGGCCTTCTGGATCAAGAACTTTAACCTGCGTGTAAGAGACCTTTGGAATGGTACTGACCTGGTGATCGGTGAAATGGGTACTCCCGGTTTTGCGCTGAATGAGCCTGGAACTAATGGTCCTAACTCATTGTCAGAGTCGACCTGGGGCTACCGTTCAATCGAGAAAACCATCACCGATGTTCACAAGAACAACTCTTATGACTTAGGTGCTGCGTTGCAAGGTACTTTTGACCCTGCTACCAAAAACTTCGGTTACGTTTTTATGGTTGGTAACAACAGCCAGGCTGGTTTATTATCAGCATCAAACCCCAACACTGGTTTTTACAAAATTTTCTACGGAGACCTTTGGGGTAAATTCCTGAACAAAAAATTATATGTTGACTTGTATGCGGATTATGCACGTACTGCGCCTGCAACAGCAGCAATCCCCGGCCAGGAGCACAACATGTTCAAGATATTTGCCGCCTATCAAACCAAGCCGATCAGTGTTGGTGTAGAAGCTTATACACAAAAGTTTGGTTATGGCGTAAGCAAGGCGGGCGTAGCTGAAGATGCAACCGCACAAGGCTTGTCACTATGGGTTCGTGGCGCTATCACTAACACCCTGAACTACTTTGCCCGTTTTGATGCTTACCAGCCTGATACCAAGTTTGATCCAACGGCTTCTTACACTACCAATACCAACTATGGCGCATACAACCCTACTGTTAAAGAGAACTTCTACACTTTCGGTTTAGATTATCAGCCGGTTAAAAACATTCACTTCGAGCCAAACATCTGGTTAGTTGATTACAAAGACAACAGAAACGCTACCACCGGCGGTTATGTAGCTCCTGACCACAACCTGGTTGCAAGGTTCACAGTTTATTACGTTTTCGGTAAATAATAACAACGGAACTAAAACTCAAAACATACATACAAACAAAATGAAAGTAATTAAAAGTTTAAAGATAGCTGCAGTAGCCCTTGCTGCAAGCGCAGTAACTCTGTCAGCTTCGGCGCAGGACAACACCCTACTAGGTGCAGGCAGTACCTTTGTGTACCCGCTGTTCTCGAAGATTTTTGCTGAGTATGGTGCAAAAACAAAAGTGCAGGTAAACTACCAGTCTATCGGTTCAGGCGGCGGTATCCTGCAGCTTACCAACAAGACTGTTGACTTTGGAGATTCTGATGCTCCGCTGAATGATGAGCAAGCTAAAAAAATGGGCGCACCGGTTTTGCATATCCCAATGACATCGGGCGCTACTGTAATTACTTATAATATTCCGGGTATTACCAAACCGCTGAACTTTAACGGTAAAATTATTGCCGACATTTATCTTGGAAAGATCACAAACTGGAATAACGCTGAAATTAAAAGCCTTAACAGAGGTGTGAACCTGCCTGATCTTCCGATAGTTGTTATTCACCGGTCGGACGGCAGCGGTACCACTTTTATCTTTACTGATTACTTATCAAAAGTTAGTCCGGAGTGGGCTTCAAAAGTTGGTAAAGCTACTGCTGTTAACTGGCCTGCAGGTTTAGGTGGTAAGGGAAGCGAAGGCGTTGCCGGCTTAGTTAAGCAAACCCCGGGTGGCTTTGGCTATGTAGAGTTGGCTTACGCAGTTCAAAACAAGATGGCTTATGGTAATGTACAGAACAAAAAAGGTAAATTAATTACGCCTACTATAAGCTCTACCTCTGCTGCAAGCAATGTAGAATTGCCTGCCGACTCAAAGGTTTCGTTAACCGATACTGATAATCCGCAGGGTTACCCGATAAGCGGCTTTACCTGGGCTTTAATATACAAAGAGCAGAAATATAACGGCCGCAGCGCCGGAAAAGCTAAAGAGGTTTTGAAATTATTATGGTACAACGTTCACGAGGGCCAGAAAAATTGCGCACCTTTAAACTACGCGCCGCTTTCAAAATCAGCCTTAAAAGTTGCCGAAAACATATTGAAATCTGCAACTTATGATGGCAAGCCAATTCTGTAAGCTGAAAGACTAAAGCTGAAAGCTAAAAGAAATAAAAGCAGGAAGTTAAAAGCACGGAGCCATAACAAGCTTTACGCTTTTAGCTTTCTGCTTTCCGCTCAAATAACGATTGATAATGAAGAATAAACGATTAGACCTTTCGTACAGCCAGATGAAATGGGAAACCATGTTCAGAAAGCTATTGATTTTTATGGCCGCTCTTTTGGTTCTGGTCATAATCGGTATTTTAATAACGTTAATAATAGAGTCTGTTCCTTCCATCAAAGCATTAGGTATTAAATTTTTATGGAGCAAGACATGGGACCCGGTTCAAAATATTTATGGCGCGCTGCCTTTTTTAATAGGCACGCTGCTTACCTCATTCATTGCGCTCATCCTGTCCCTGCCTTTCTCCTATTCTGTATCTATTTATCTTGGTGAATACAACCCTAAAGGATGGTTATCGAACCTGCTTAAAAATACTATCGAACTGATAGCGGCGGTCCCATCAATCATATACGGTTTCTGGGGCTTATTCGTGCTGGTACCGGTTATCCGGGCAATCGAAATGAAGATCGGCGTGGCCCCATACGGCATTGGTATAACTACCGCTTCGCTGGTTTTGGCTGTTATGATCATACCTTATGCAGCATCGTTGGGTATTACTTTGATCCGCATGGTGCCGGCATCATTAAAAGAAGGGGCGTATGCATTAGGTGCAACCCGTTTCGAGGTTATCCGCAGCGTAATTTTGCCTTATACCCGTACGGGTTTATTTGCCGGTGTGCTGTTGTCGTTAGGCCGTGCGCTTGGCGAAACTATGGCTGTAACGATGCTGATCGGTAACACCACTTCTATAGCCGGTACTTTTAAAGATCTTTTATTCGGGCCGGGCAATACCATGGCATCCGTAATCGCGAATGAATTTACCGAGGCCGATCATACCGAATATCTTTCGGCGTTGGTAGAGCTGGGCCTGGTGCTTTTCTTCGTTACCGTTATCATTAACCTTATTGGCAAAAGAATAATCACCCGTTTTACACAACACTAAACACATGGAAGCACGTTTAAAAATAAGAAACACCAAAAGTTTGTTGTTTAAGGGGCTGATAGTTTTCCTGGCCTTCCTGATCACTATTCCATTGATAGTTGTATTGCTATATATAATTAAACAGGGTGTAATGCAGGTAAACTGGCACTTTTTAACGCATGTGCCTGCGCCGGTAGGCGAACCTGGCGGCGGTATAGCCAATGCGCTTGTAGGCAGTATACTGATGGTTGCAGTTGCCACAATAATTGCCATCCCGGTAGGAATACTGAGCGGCATTTACCTGAGCGAAAACCCGTCAACCAAACTGGCTTACTACAGCGGCTTATGCGTTGATATTTTACAGGGAGTGCCTTCGATTGTTATCGGCATCGTAGTTTACCTTTGGATAGTGAAGCCTGCCGGCACTTTCAGCGCTATTTCGGGTAGTGTGGCTTTGGCCATCATGATGCTCCCGATAGTCATACGCTCGACTGAACAAACACTGAGGTTATTGCCTCCATCGTTAAAAGAAGCTGCTTTATCACTGGGCGTACCGTACCATCGCGTAATTATCAAGGTAATTGTGCCGTGTGGTTTTTCGGGTATATTGTCTGGTATTATGTTGTCGGTGGCGCGTATCATTGGTGAAACGGCTCCGTTGCTGTTTACAGCGCTGGGTAATTCGTTTTTATCCTACTCGATGAAAAAGCCGATGGAGAGCTTGCCTCACCTGATCTATACTTATGCCACCAGCCCTTATGATGATTGGCACAACCTGGCGTGGGGCGCATCATTTATATTATTAATGTTTGTTTTAATATTAAACATAGTTACAAAACTGATTACAAGAAAATGGAACATACAGTTATAAGCTCATCTAAATTTAACGCCTGGTTTGGCGATAATCACGTGGTAAAGGATGTATCCATTGCCATCGAGAAAAACCAGGTGATTGCGGTTATGGGGCCGTCGGGTTGCGGTAAAACAACCTTTTTACGTTGTATAAACCGCATGCACGAGCTTATACCCGGGGCTACCGCAAAGGGCTCGTTAAAGCTTTATGACGACGAGATATACCAGATGAACCCCATATACGTAAGGTATAAAATTGGTATGGTTTTCCAGCGGCCCAACCCGTTCCCGAATCTGAGCATATATGATAACGTTATTGCCGGTTACAAGCTGAACGGCCTTAAAATGCCGAAGGCGGATTTTGATAACATCGTTGAAAAATCATTAACTTCAGCTGCGTTGTGGAAAGAGGTAAAAGATTCACTGCATAAAAAAGGTACGTTTCTTTCGGGCGGGCAGCAGCAGCGCTTGTGCATTGCCAGAGCAATTGCCATGGAGCCTGAGGTGATTTTGTTTGACGAGCCAACTTCGGCGCTCGACCCTATTTCCACCTCGAGCGTAGAGCAGTTGTTTCATGAATTGAAGGAGAATTATACGCTGATCATCGTTACCCACAACATGCAGCAGGCTGCCCGCGTAAGCGACAAAACAGCCTTTTTCTACATGGGGGAACTGGTAGAGTTTGATGACACCAAGCAAATGTTTACCGCGCCAAGCGATGTACGCACACAAAATTATATAACAGGAAGATTCAGTTAGGTTGTGGTTGGAAGGGTTGTAAAAGTTGTAAATGTTGAAGTAGTTAAAATACTGCCAACCAATACAACATCTACAACCAATACAACATTTACAACTTCTTACAACAATTATAACTAAAAAGAAATGACACCATTAGAAAACGAAATCACCGCGGTTAAAAAGGAACTGATCAGCATGTGGATATTGGTTCAGTCGCAGCTGAATAAGGCTAAAGAAGCCATGGTTCAGTTTGACAAGGACCTGGCCCGCGAAGTGCTGATAAAAGAAAAACGGGTAAACTCCTTTGAGCTGAAGATAGACAGGGACTGCGAAAACATTTTCGCGCTTTATTGCCCGGTAGCTGTCGACCTGCGGTTTTTGCTTGCGGCGCTTAAGATCAACACCAACCTTGAACGTATCGGCGATATAGCAGCCGGGATTGCTTTATACGTTGTAGAATCGAACGTTCATTTCGACGTGGAAAAGCTGGAAAGTATATCGCTTATCCGCATGTACGAGGAGGCTGTGAATATATTGATAGATACACGCACTGCTTTTGAAAAGGAAGATACCGTGCTGGCCCGCAGCATATTTAAACGTGATGATGTACTGGACGCCATAAATGAAAAAGCGCCTGCAACCGTAGCCGAAGTTATAAAGGCCGATTTGAACGGTATCCCCGAAGCGCTTTATATGCTATCGGTTATCCGTAAACTGGAGCGCGTGGGCGACCAGGCTAAGAACATTGCCGAAGAAATTATTTTTTATGTAGAGGCGAAGATCCTGAAGCACCTGGAAAGCAGCCAGAAAATGATTGAAGGCGAAGAAGAAGATTAATTGATTTCGGATTTCGGACGTTCGGTTTCGCATTTGATTTGAATTTGGAAGCCGGGATTCCGAAATAGAAAAGTATTAATTAGGTTGATTGATTAATAAATGAGGACAAGGCGGGTAGCAATATCCGCCTTTGTTTTTGATTATAAATTAAGAACAAACCTTACCGGAGGCTGTTATTTATATAAAAGAAAATTATGATCACGGCTAAAAATGATGATATGTTAAGCAATAGTGCGGGCGATGATATTTATGACCGCGCAGAACGGCCCGGGCCGGAAAACGGCGAAAGCGCTACCAGCGATGTGCTGCAGGAGGATGACTTACATGAGGTACAGGTAAATGATGACCTGAACGAGCCTGATGCTGAAACTGCAGCGGCGTTCGACAAAAATAACACCAGCACACCCGATGAAGTACAGGGCGAGGGCACCGACCTTGACAGTATGGATGATGGAAGCACCGGCCCGGCCACAGACGACACACCTGAAAGCGAATAATTGACAATTACCCGGGATTGAATGGGGTAGCCCGCAAGACGGGCTACCTGTTATATGGATATTCGTTTATCCAATGAAATCCGCGGCTTATCAGGCGGAATTTTTTCTCATCCATGCGGCGTAATTTAATCGACAGCGAATCTTTAAGATGCGTCCCGCTTAACGTTAAATAGCTCACGGTATCTGCGTGTCCGCCGGAATTTTTGCGTTCTGTTTTTGATATAGCGTAGGTAAATAAATACTTGTGTAAAGTGTCTGTATAAGTATTAGCCGTAGCGGTATGCTTCTTCTGGTCAATATTTAATTGCCAGTATTTAGCAGAATCATTTACAAATTTGATTTCGGCAACGCCCGGGTAGCCAATTATTAACTTATCCCAGCGGATGGTATCTGTTTTTAACGGCTTTATTGTATCGCGGTTAACAACAAACGATTCAACATCATAAATGCCATACAAAGGCGGTTTGGGGGCCTTCTCACCGAATGTTTTTTCGAGGCTTATTGCATTGTTAAAATTCGAAAGCAGTACATAGAGTATCAGCACCCATTTAAATACTGCCAGGGTAACATTTTTCCATTTGGCCTTGAACCGGTGCGGCGAAAGATTGGACGGCTGCGCATCTTTATTCGTGAAGAAGAAATTGACTAAGCGTTTGGTGTCTCTTATTAAAATAAACAGGCACATCAGCACCAGTGCAGTCGCCACAATTTTTACCGGCACATCAAAACAATAGTTTATGGCCATAATATTGCCTGTAACGGCCAGGCCTACCACCGCGCCCAGCGTGGTTGTTTTCCGGTTGAACAGCAGCAGGCCGGTAATCAGTTCGGCAAATCCGGTAAAATAGTTAAAGCCTGTTGAAAAACCCATGTAAGTCCACGCCAGGCCCATTGGCGACATATTGCCCAATGGTTGCAGTAATCGGTGGAGGGACGGGGAGGGAAACTGCAGTTTAATGACCTTGGCTACACCGTATGACACCATATTTATGGCCACATAATACCGGATCACCACGGTAAGCCAGTAAAACATCTTGTTATAATTGCGCGTGTTGCGACCGGTAATACTCCAAATAATCGCACCGAGAGTTGAGAGGAATGCGATGAGCAGGACGACAAGATAATCGTACGTGGTATCGCCGCTGCCATTGGTAAATACCGTAATCGGTTTGGCCAGGTGCAAAATATGGGCAGCAATCCATACGATCAGTTTATGCAGCGGGGCCAGGTAAAAAATGCCTGTTTCTTCGTCAACAAAGGGCAACCCGTTAGGATCAAAAAGTATAAAGAGTGTGAAAAGTAAAAAGCAGAAGCGAAATGCAATTTTTTGCGTGTTCGACCAGTTTACCGGTTCGGTGGCAGCGGCTGTTGTCATAAATTAGTTCAGGGTTTTTAACTCAGGTTTAACCGATCCTAAAATAGATAAAAAGCCGGAATAAAAAACATTTGGCAAACAATGACAAACCGGCTGTAGCAAATTGTAAATCAATCGCGTAAAGGCTTTAATTAACTTTTAATACCTGCTTGTATGAAGAAGAACTTTTTACTCCTGGCAGTATGCCTTTTAATGATGTTTGCGGCGTGTAAAAAGCCAGATGGCATTGCAAATCCTAAGATTAAAATTATCGGTAAATGGAACGTGGTGAGCGACTCATCGCACGTGGGAATGGGAATAAACAATACCCCGGTAAATTATGCAGGCCAGCCCGGCGACTATTTTGATTTTAGAAGTAACGGAATAATTTATACCAGGGAGGGCGATGCTTTGGATACTTTGAATTACACTTTAATATCGGACACCAAAATTGCTATTCCCCAATTCGATGCAATATTAAACGGAGAGGTGCAAACCAGTACGATAAAGAATTTTACCAGCCATAGCCTTTATATTGCGGCGCCCCGCATAATTACGCCGGGCGGCGTTTTTGGAAGGTCGGTAAAGTTGAGCAGGTGAAAACTGATTAATAAATTTGCAATCACAATTTGTGGTGCAAAGTAAAAGGCCAATCCCGGAAGGTTGGCCTTTTACTTTATGAATTGCAAAAACCTTTCAGCTTTCGCTTTTTACCTTTCACCTGCTTATTGCTGCTGCCGTTGTAAAATCGGAGCAAATTTGTTGGTGTAATCTTTTAGCTCATCCGACAGCTTTTTGCTCAGGGCCGCCTGGTGACCATCGGCTGTAATACCAACCATTGCATTGATAAAGGAAACACCATACTGTACCGTGCGCACATCCAGGTTGTTGTTGTTATCCTTTAATAAATTGTAGTTATAATCAAGCTGGTCTTTCAGGTAATCATTTACATTATTCATTAGTTTGTTACCTAACACATTGTCGCTCAGGTTGTAAGCTGTCTGGGCCATAAATATCTTGCGGTTAGCAACCTCTATTCCCGGCATAATGTCGGGCATTACCTGGTCAAACTTGTGCAGCGCTTTAAGTGCCAGGTCAGGATGACCGTCTTTAACCAAACCGTCGGCCAGATCAAGGAACGTAGTAACCATTACCGGGTAGAACATGGTGGTAGATTCATGGTCTAAATACTTAGCCGTTTTAAAGTTGCCATATTTAAACTTATTCATCATGTTATCATACATCACCAGGCTGTTTATTTTGCCCAATTGATCGTGTGTGGTAGTATCCGGCTTAAATGGTATCAGGTGATAAGTGAAACCTTCCTTATACAAATAGGGTTGTAAACCGATCAGGTTTTCGTTGCCAATGGTGGTGGTAAAGCAGATTGGCCGCTTCCAATTGTTATGGGCAAGGATATCGAACATGGCCAGGTTTTCCTTGGTTACATAGTTCGAGGTGTATTTCCACTCCATAGCGGTAGCGAGTTTGTCTTTCTGCTCCGGGGTAATTACGTGGTTTTTTAAAACATCATCAGGATTGATGGTGATTTTGAGATTTTTGGTTGGAAGATAATTTCCCCAGTCGCCGCTCTGGTACTGCACCTGCGTAGCTTTATCATCCGAAGTAATAAAGTCGAACACGTCCTTAATTTCAGTATAGCCGGGCAATTTCTTATCATCAAAATAAATTACATCGCGTACGCCTTCTTTATATTTATCGTAAGGCATCGTGATCGGCAATGGCGCCGAATCATTCATTTTTCCCTGCATCTGGCGGATATACCAGTCGCCGGTAAATAAGCTCAGGTTAACTATACGCACATCCGGACGTATGCCTTCAACCTCCTGGTCGTACCATAGTGAGTAAGTATCATTATCACCATAGGTAAACAAAATAGCATTTGGCGGGCACGATATAAGATAGTTATAAGCCATATCGTGCGGCGTCATTTTGGTTGAGCGATCGTGTGACGGCCATTCCTGTTTTGCCATTACAACAGGGGCTGCCAGGAGACAAACAACGGTAGCCAACAAAGCTGAAGTTTTGGCATTTAGTTTTGTCCTCAGCATTTCGGCTATGGCAATTACCCCCAGGCCTATCCAAATGGCAAAGGCGTAGAACGAGCCGACGTATGAATAATCACGCTCACGGGGCTGTATGCTCGGTTGATTTACATACAGCACGATTGCGACGCCCGTAAAAATAAACAGCAGCAGTACAACCAATGCATCGCGCCTTTTGCGCTGGAAGTGGTAAACAACACCCAATATGCCAATGATGAGCGGCAGGGCATACAGCGGGGTGTAGGTTACGCTTTGGGTAACAGACTTAGGCAGGTGTTTGCCGCCATCTAATATGCCGCTGGTCCAGTTTCCGTCAATGCCGGTCATGCTTTGCTGGCCATCCAAATCGTTATAACGGCCTACAAAGTTCCACATAAAGTAACGCACATACATCTGGTAAACCTGCCAGCTGAAGAACCATTTCAGGTTGTCGGTCATGGTAGGGGCGGCGTTATCGTCCATTTGCAGCCACTGACGATAGAACTGCGGGTCCTGGCCGTCGCTGCTGTACATACGCGGGAAAATGGTATTATGGTCGTATACGTAATTCTGTTTTTTACCGGCGTTTTCGTATTTGGTTTTGCCTTTACGGTAAAGGGTAGCGCCTTCTGTTTGATCTATGATTTTAGCATCAAAGTACTGACCATATAACAGCGGGTTTTCGCCATATTGTATACGGTTCAGGTAGCCATACATTACAAAGGCATTATCCGGGTGCGAGTTGTCGAGGTTGGTACCTGCAGAAGCACGGATTGGAATATACGCAAATGAGCCGTAGCCAAAATAAACAAATGCGGTGCACAAAAAGGCCAGGTTCATTAATGGCTTCTTTTTGCGGGTGCTGTAAATTATACCGCCAACCAATACAGCGGCAATGATCAGGAACCAGAAAAGGGCGCCGCTCCAGAAACCGAGACCCAGGCTGTTTACAAAAAATAAATCGAAATAGGCGGCTATTTTAATTGTATAGCCCCTTATACCGTATTGTACAAAAATCAAGATCAGCACGCCGATTAAAAATGTGCCGATGACGCCGCCAAGGTTGATATTTTTACCCCTGCGGAAATAATAAACCATTGCAATTGCAGGGATGGTTAACAGGTTGAGCAGGTGGATGCCTATAGACAAACCGATAACATAGGCTATAAAAACAAGCCATTTATCCGCGCCAGGTTCATCGGCATGAGCGTCCCATTTCAATATTGCCCAGAAAACAACGGCCGTACATAGCATCGAGATAGCAAATACGATGGTTTCAACCGCCGAAAACCAGAATGTGTCGGTATAGGTAAAGGCTAAAGCGCCCACCAGGCCGGCGCCCATGATCAGCAGGGTGCGGTTTTTATTTTCTTCCTGAGTTTGTTTTTCAGGCAGCAGTTTTTTAGCGATGGCGGTTATGCTCCAGAACAGGAACATAATAGTGGCGCCGCTGGCCAGCGCCGAACCCATGTTGGTAAAATAAGGCACCTTAGCATTGTTACCGAACGATAAAAGCGAAAACATTTTACCGAGCATGGCAAACATTGGATAACCTGGCTGGTGCGCTACCTGTAAGCGGTAGGCACAGGATATAAACTCGCCGCAATCCCAAAAGCTAACAGACGGCTCGAGGGTTAAAATGTAAGTAAGAGATGCGATGACAAAGCAAAGCCAGCCTAAAAGATTGTTTATTTTATTGTATTGCATGGATTACAACTAATGGTTTATTGCAGGGTAAATATCAGGATTTTTAACACTTTTTTTACTAAATAAGGCCGGGCTTAACAACTTTTAACATATTAAAGTTAAGGTGTTCCGGTTTTAAAGGCGCAAATATGGGAAAAAGTAAGGAAAGTCAGTGAAGTCCGAAAAGTCATTAAGGAATCGGAGGCGAGCGTCTCGCAATTGCTTTCTGCATGTCAACCATTCTAAATCAAATTTTTATTTCACCGCAATTAATAGTTATTTTCGTGCGGTGCAAAAAACAGGCTGACTGCTTATGAAAAAACTGCTATTAATTGCTGCAATTATATTTTTTTCAATCCGTTTAAGTCAGGCGCAATCTGTATATCTGCCCTATTCCTACCAGCTCGATCAAAAATTTAATTCGAGCGTCTATTCATTAGACAGTCGTATTCATACGTCACTCAAGCCATTTTTAATTGACAGTACGCTGCGGCCCACTTATGACGCTGTAATGAACCGGGGTGTCGACAGCAGCCGGCATACGTGGATAGTGCGTAAGATTTTTAACGAGCACGTGTTTGATGTAAAAACCAAAGACTATACCTTTTATGCTGATTATCTTCCTGATTTGATGGTTGGACGCGATTTTTCGGACAAGATAACTACCAATATGAATACCCGCGGTTATCAACTGGGCGGTACTATAGGCAGCAAGTTCTCTTTTTATTCCAGCGGGTTTGAAAATTCGGCCCGGTTTAACGGATATTATAACGATATAATTAATAAATACGCTTTCATCCCCGGGCAGGCCTATAACAGGAGTTACAGCGGGCAGGCAATAGGCAGCCAGGATTGGTCGTATGTTACAGCGTATGTTTCGTATACACCAATAAAACAGTTAAATATTACCCTTGGAACGGACAAAACCTTTATTGGCGATGGCTACCGGTCGCTGTTGTTGTCTGATTTTTCGGCAAATTATCCTTTACTGCGTTTAACAGCGAACCTGGGCCCGGTACAATATATGGCCATGTGGACGTACATGGAAGACATAAATATACCGAAGTTTGATACGTTTTTTAGCAACCGGCGTAAATACGGCGCCTTCCATTACCTCGACTGGAATGTTACCAATCGCCTTTCCCTGGGCTTTTTCAACGCAGTTATTGCGCAGGAAGCCGATGACAATGGACATTTCCACGGATTTGATGCAAATCTGATCAACCCATTGTTCTTTGCCGCATCCATTGGACCTAAAAATCAGCCCGATAACATATTGTCGGGTTTTACAGGCAAGTATAAAATATTCGACAAGACAGCCGTTTATGCACAATTGCTGATGGATAACAGCAATACTGACGGGTACCAGCTTGGCTTTCGCGGCGGCGACCTGCTCGGCGTAAAAAACTTTAGCTACCTGTTTGAATACAATACCGTAAAACCATATACCTATACCAGTCCGCAAATCATTACCAATTATACCGACTATAGCCAACCCCTCGGCGATCCGCTTGGCGCCAACTTCAGGGAACTTATCGGCATACTGAATTACTCTATCGGAAATTTTGATTTTATGGGGCAGGTTAATTATGCTAAATACGGGCTTAATCCTCCCGGCCAGAATTACGGTAAGGAACTGACCTACACATCAACTTCCGCATCTACTCCCGATAGGGTGATCGGTCAGGGCGTACCTGCCAAGTTTTATTATGCTGAAGGCACGGTGTCTTACCTGATCAACCCTAAGTATAATTTAAGATTTGAGCTTGGCGGCCTGATACGCCACGAAACTACAGATGTTAATTCCCGGAAGACTACCGCGATCACCTTTGGCTTACGCAGTACCTTCAGATCTATCTATCATGATCTTTAAAAGACGAATGGGTCTTATTGATTTTCACAACTACGCGGTTTTACGAGTTCTCATGTTCTTATGTATTAATGTTATGTTTTTCTGATTGTTATTGTAGCCGAATCAAATAAAACGGCAGTTACTGCGTTTTATAAATATTGAAAACAATCAAATTCTGTAATTAAGCTCCGTTTATTTATTAGCAAAACCTTTACTTCACCCAATTAATTGCATTATGCGGAAGCGAATATTAATGCTTGATGATAACCAGGATGTACTTGATGTTGTTAAAGAAGCCCTGTCGTACGAACGGTTTGAAGTAACTATAACTTCGGAGACGGAGAACATTATCGAAAGTATCAGCAACCACAAGCCTGACCTGTTAATGCTCGATTATAAATTGGGTGGGCTGCGCGGCGACGAAATCTGCCGGCAGGTAAAAGCCCATCCCGCGCTCTGTAATATGCCGGTTATTATTTGTTCGGCATACCTCAACAAAGACGATATGCTCGCATGCGGGTGCGACGCCATTATCTCAAAGCCTTTCGGGCTGGATGAACTGATTGATACGGTGAACGGATTGCTGGTTGAGTCAGTAAAGTCCGAAAGTCAGTAAAGTCAAAAAGCTAAAAAAGCTGCTTTTAAGTTGACTATTGGGCGGTGCTTTTTTTGGCCTTCCCGCACTCCTCTCAACATTTGTGAATTGTAATTTTCGTCTTTCGGACTTTCGGTCTTTCCCGACTGTCGGACTAAAAACGTACTTTTGCGCAAAATTTAGCAGGATGAGTAAAGTAAAAGTGGGAATGGTGCAGATGAGCTGTACCTCCGATAAACAGGAGAATTTAAACAAAGCTATTGTTAAAGTGCGCGAGGCCGCTCAAAAGGGCGCGCAGATAGTTTGTTTACAGGAACTGTTTACATCGCTTTATTTTTGTGATGTTGAGGATTACGACAACTTTAAGCTGGCGGAAGCTATTCCCGGCCCGTCTACCGATGCGCTTTCGGCAGTAGCCAAGGAATTGGGCGTGGTGACCATTGCCTCTTTATTCGAAAAACGGGCACAGGGTATCTATCATAATACTACTGCCGTGCTGGATGCCGATGGCGCATATCTCGGCAAATACCGCAAAATGCATATCCCGGATGACCCCGGCTTTTACGAAAAATTCTATTTTACGCCCGGCGACCTGGGCTATAAAGTTTTCAAAACTAAATTTGCGACCATCGGCGTACTGATCTGCTGGGATCAATGGTATCCCGAAGCTGCCCGAATCACTGCGATGATGGGCGCTGAAATATTATTCTATCCTACAGCTATTGGCTGGGCCAGTACCCAGGATGAAGCCACAAATACCGAACAATACAATGCATGGCAAACCATCCAGCGTTCGCATGCGGTAGCCAACGGCGTGCACGTTGTAAGTGTTAACCGCGTGGGCGAGGAGGCCGGCCTTAAGTTTTGGGGCGGCTCATTTTTCGCCAATCCGTTCGGCGCATTAATTTACCAGGCATCTGCCGATAAAGAAGAAGTGGTAGTGCAGGAACTGGACCTGGATAAATCGGATTATTACCGCAGTCACTGGCCGTTTATGCGTGATCGTCGCATCGAGTCGTATCAACCGATCACTAAACGCTTTCTGGACGAAGACTAATCAATAATATTGTCATTGCGAGGAGGAACGACGAAGCAATCTCTTCGCAATGCATAGCGGACTATATATGTCGACGAGGTTGCTTCGTACCTCGCAATGACAAAACCTAATAGTATCCAACTTAATGATTACACCCAAACAAAACGGATTCCATTTCCCGGCAGAATGGGCAAAACATACCGCTACCTGGCTGAGCTGGCCGCATAAAGAGGCTTCATGGCCCGGTAAGATCGATTTGATCTTTCCGCGTTATTGCGAGTTTATCAAGATATTGTCTGAGGGCGAGTTGGTGCGCATCAATGTAAAAGATGAGCAAATGGCCGCCTTTGCCAAACAACAGTTGCTGCTGCAAAATGTTGATTTAAAACAGGTGGAGTTTTTTGAGTTTGAAACCAACGACGCCTGGTGCCGCGATCATGGTCCGGCGTTTTTAATAAACCCGGTTACCAAACAGAAGGCGATTGTTGATTGGGGCTATAACGCCTGGGGCGGAAAATATCCCCCGTTCGATCTGGACGATGTTATCCCCACAAAAATTGGCGAACGCTTTGGCTTGCCGGTTTATCATCCGGGTATTGTAATGGAAGGCGGCTCGGTTGATTTTAACGGGGCCGGTACTTTGATCACGTCCACCGCATGCCTGCTGAATGAAAATCGCAACCCCGCTTTAAACCAGCAGCAAATTGAAGAATACCTGTATAATTACTACGGCGTGGAGCAGGTGTTGTGGGTAGGCGAGGGGATTACAGGCGATGATACAGACGGGCACATTGATGATACTGTTCGTTTTGTAAATGAAGATACGGTGCTTACCGTTATAGAAGAAAATAAAACCGACGAGAACTACCAGTTGCTTCAGGATAATCTTGAAATGCTGAAAAAGATGCGCCTGATTAATGGCAAGCAGCTAAATATTGCAGAGTTGCCAATGCCGGATGCAGTAATTTACGAAGACCAGCGCCTGCCTGCTTCATACGCTAATTTTTATATCGCCAATAATTCGGTTATTGTGCCTACATATCGCTGCGACAAGGACGTAAAAGCGTTGGATATTATCCAGGGCTGTTTCCCGGAGAGGAAAGTTGTGGGTATCGATTCTACCGATATTATCTGGGGGTTGGGCAGTTTTCATTGCCTGAGCCAGCAGGAGCCGGAGGTGTAAAAATGAGGCTGATTCAAATCGGATAAACCTTATCTTAGTTAAAAAGTTAAATTATAAATGCTTATAAGTATCTCATAGTCAATTATTTAAAATTAATAAATAAATAAGATTAAAGCCTTGATCTTATTTATTTATATTTGTTATAATAATTGATGGAATGAAAAACCTCAAGGCGTTTTCTGAAGTTCAGATAATTGATAAAATCAAGTTTGAAAATCCATGGTGGGAATCAGGGAGAATAGAGGATTTCTACACTTCTATGAAAAGGCGCTTGTACTACCGCCTTTTCAAACCGCTGATTAAGCAAAGTCAAATAAAAAGAGCCGTTGTATTAATGGGGCCTCGGAGGGTTGGTAAAACCGTTATGATATTTCATTTAATTCAAGACCTCATTGACGAAGGGATAAATCCCCAAAAAATCTGTTATTTATCAATTGACAATCCGATTTACAGTGGAATTCGACTTGAAAAATTATTCGAACTATGCAGGAAAGCTAATAATGATGATTCAATAAAAGATTATTATGTAATTTTTGACGAAATTCAATATTTAAAAGATTGGGAACGCCATTTAAAGACCTTAGTTGATAGCTATCATTATAGTAACTTCATTGCATCGGGGTCGGCTGCTGCCGCATTGCGGTTAAAGAGTAATGAATCGGGAGCTGGCCGCTTTACGGATTTTATTCTCCCGCCTTTAACATTTCACGAATACATTGACTTGAAAAACCTTGATCATTTAGTTGTAGGGTATATAAAATCATGGAATGGTTCGGAAAAGAATTATTACAGAACAACTAATATTAATGAATTTAATAGACATTTTATTGACTACATCAATTATGGTGGTTATCCCGAGTTGTCTTTGTCAAAGGAAATGCAGGCAAATCCCGGGCGGTATGTCAGAAATGATATTATCGACAAAGTTTTACTAAGGGATTTACCAAGCTTATATGGTATCCAGGATGTTCAGGAGCTAAACACTCTATTTAGTACTATAGCCTATAATTCGGGAAATGAGTTCACGCTCGATGAATTATCATCCAGTTCTGGAATAGCTAAAAATACGATAAGAAAATATATTACTTATCTTGAGGCCGCTTTCTTAATTAAAGTTGTGAACAGGATAGATATCAATGCAAAAAAATTTAAAAGGGCTAATTTTTTTAAAATTTATTTAACTAACCCCTCATTAAGAACTGCGCTTTTCTCGCCTATTGGAGCTGATGACGATTTTATCGGTAACATGGTCGAAACAGCAATTTTTTCGCAATGGAGCCACAATACAGAATTTACTCCTTATTACGCAAGATGGAAGGATGGCGAGGTTGACATTGTTGGCTTAAATATCAAGCAAAAACCATCTTGGGCTGTTGAAATTAAATGGAGTAACAGATATGTAAAAAGCATTCAAAAACTGGCAAATTTGAAATCTTTTTGTATCAAAAATAATATCTCCGTTACATTGGTTACCACGTTAGACATTGAAGAAATAAAAACGGATAATAATTTGACCTATGACTTTTCTCCGAGCAGTACATATTGCTATACTGTTGGAAGAAACGCAGTAGAGTTTAAATCGATAGAAAACTATTAAATTCTATTTTAAAGTCCTTCCATTTTCACCGACACTTTTTCCATTCCTACCGATTTCTGTAAACACCTCGCCAACATTGCGTTGTTGCCCGCTTGATACTGCCGTAATATTGGGTAAGATTTTAATTCGAAAACAATGGAAACTATCATAAATAACCCCGACAAATTTAACGGTAAAGTAATGGCAGGTATCATTATTATTATCGTCGGCGGCATCTTACTTATCGACAATTTGAACCTGTTTTTTGTGCCTGACTGGCTGATCAGCTGGCCAATGTTCCTGGTAGCTTACGGGCTTTACCTGGGCGGCAAACACAACTTCAGAAAGCCAATCTGGGCATGGCTGGTAATTATTGGTACCGCATTCCTGTTCACCGAGAACATTGATAACGCCGACCGGGTAGTATGGCCTTTAGCCATAATTGCTGCAGGCGCCTGGATGGTAATGAGGCATAACAAGCGGGCTGATGCGCAGTACCAGGATAATAACTTCCAGAAAATATAATTTTTCACAGCAATATTTTTCATAGCGGTTGAAGGCTGCCCTGTTTACCGGGGTGGCTTTCTTTTTGTTGGAAAGTGTAATGTTGGAAGGTTGTAATGTCGGAACGTTGAAAAGTTGATATCGTCCGGTGAATTCCGCCTGCGTCAAAAAAATATGCTGCCTGATATATTAAAATCCCTTAATTTGTAAAGCGGTTATAAATTTATCAGCATGAATAAAACCTTACGCTTTGCTACTGTTTTGTTACTATCCCTGGCGTCGATCGGCCTGTCATCAGCCCAAAACAAAATAGTTGTTTACCAAACAGATTTCGGGCTTAAAGATGGCGCCGTTTCCGAAATGAAAGGTGTAGCCATGACTGTTTCGCCGGATTTGAAATTGTTCGATCTTACCCATGAAATTCCCGCCTATAACATTTGGGAAGCGGCCTACCGCCTGGAACAAACCGTGCGGTACTGGCCAAAGGGAACTGTTTTTGTTTCGGTCGTGGATCCGGGCGTTGGCACCAGCCGTAAGTCGGTGGTATTGAAAACAAAGTCGGGGCATTTCATTGTGACGCCAGATAATGGCACGCTGACGCTGGTGGCGCAGTCGCTGGGTGTCGCTGAAGTGCGCGAGATCAATGAAGCAATAAACCGCCGTAAAGATTCGCAAAAGTCTTACACCTTTCATGGCCGCGATGTGTATTCGTACACAGGGGCACGGTTGGCAGCGGGCGTAATCACTTTTGAGCAGGTTGGTCCGTTGTTAAGCAGTAAGATCGTTACTATTCCTTACCAGCATGCTACGCTGACCGGCAAAACATTAAAAGGTGATATACCGGTGCTGGATGTGCAGTACGGCAATGTATGGACTAATATACCCGGCGATTTATTCAATAAACTGAGGCCTGAATTTGGCAATATGCTGCATGTAATTATACTGGACAAAGGCAAACAAGTATATGAGGGAGATATGCCTTACAGTCAGACTTTTGGAGACGTAGCAGCAGGGAAACCACTGGCTTACCTGAATAGCCTCTTACAGCTTTCGTTCGCCTTAAATCAAGGCGATTTTGCCAAAGCTCATCACATTAAAAGCGGGGCAGACTGGAGCGTAGAAGTAAGCCTGAAATGAAGCCATTTGCAGGCATAATAACCGGTGCAGACCATCAATTTTGAAAAATTAAATCAGACACCATAAAAAATCCAACTTTTTCACCGACACTTTGCATTATCTTACCGACTTGTTTAAACATGCTGCCAGTTTTTGTTTGCCATACATATAATGTTACCTTAGTTTTGGATAAGATTTAATTTGCAAACCATATAATGAACAACGATATATTACAACCCAATAACCCGCGCAATGGGAAAGTCCTTGCCGGGGTAATTTTACTCGCCGTGGGTGGCCTTCTGCTGATAAAGCAACTCGATATTTTCCCCGACAATATTCAGCTTTGGCCGCTATGGTTGGTTGGCTGGGGCTTGTATATAGGCGTAAAAAGCAATTATCGCAAACCGTCCGCATTTCTGTTGATGATTGTTGGCGGGGTGTTGCTCATTGTAAACAATATCCACGGCGCCGGAGATGTGGCCTGGCCAATCGGTATTATTGCTTTCGGTTTGTGGATGATATTAAGGCGTCATCACAGCTTTGATAAAAACAACTGGAAAAACCAGGAGGGCGAAAAATGGAAAGATTATACCTACACCTACCCGCCCCAGGCTCCCGGCGACCCAGCTGTTGATTATACGGTAAACGACGTTCCCCCTGCTGATCCCGGTTACAGCGGCCCATATACCGGCGACGATTACCTGGATGCAGTATCTGTTTTCGGTTCAGTAAAAAAGACTATTCTCTCCAAACATTTCAGGGGCGGCGAGATCGTAAATATTTTCGGTGGCGCAGAGCTTGATTTCACCCAGGCCGATATTAACGGAAAAGTATTTATAGACATTACACAAATATTCGGCGGCGTAAAAATGATCGTACCCCCGCACTGGCAGGTGGTTTCAGACATTGCCGCTGTGTTTGCAGGGATAGATGATAAACGCCTGAAGAGCACTGCAACCGCAGGAAGCGATAAAATTTTAGTATTAAAAGGCGTTTCCATATTTGCAGGGGTGGATATAAGAAGCTTTTGATTCAAAGTCCGGACTAATAAACAATGGCCCTGAGTGGAAATATAACCGCATCGCGACTTTACGCAGGATTTGCAGCCTGCGGATTGGCATGGATTGCATTGCAAACCTATGTGGTACATAGCTTTGGGTTTAACTGGTATATCGCTTCTACCGATGGTGTTGTTTGCTCTGTTTTATTGGCTTCGGCCTGCTGGCTTATCAATAACAACCTGCGCTATTATCAGCCTGAAAAAGGAAATTACCTGAATATATTGATATGGATTGGAGCATTGGCAGCGATATGCACCTTTGGCAGCCGCTGGATTTTGCCTTTCCTGGCAACAGGGCCGGCCTATACCCAATTTTTACTCAATTCATTAACTATTCGTTTCTTCACTAATTTCCTGGCTATCGGATGGATGGCCATGATCAGCATGCTGTACTATACGCAGCTTGAGCAAAAGGAAAACGAAAAACGTAAGTCGGAGGCAGAACAACTGGCACGCGAAGCGGAGTTGTACAACCTAAGACAGCAACTGCAGCCCCACTTTTTATTTAACAGCCTTAACTCAATAAATGCACTCATCGGGTTTAAACCTGACGAAGCGCGCCGTATGATCCACCAACTGTCAGACTTTTTGCGCGGTACGTTAAAAAAGGATGACCAGCAGCAGGTGCCGCTGACCGAAGAACTTAATCACCTGAATCTTTACCTCGACATTGAAAAGGTGCGTTTCGGTCACCGTTTGCAAACAGAGATCAGCTGCGATAACCATTCAGGGCAGGCGGTACTGCCATCGATGTTGTTGCAGCCGATCGTTGAAAATGCCATAAAATTCGGTTTGTACGATACGATTGGCGAAGTAACCGTGAGCATACGGGCCGAAATGGATGGTAACTACCTGATACTGATGGTGCAAAACCCTTATGACCCGCAAACGTCAAGACCGCGAAAAGGCACCGGTTTTGGTTTGCGCGGGGTACAGCGCAGATTATATTTGCTTTTTGCACGCAATGATTTGATGGAAACTCATGCAAATGATAATATATTTACAACTATTATTAAAGTACCGCAGTTATAAATATGAAACGTTGCTTAGTTATTGACGACGAGCCCCTGGCCCGGATGGTTGTATTGGAGTATTTGCGCGATTTTCCGCAGATACAGGTGATGCAGGAGTGTAACGATGGTTTTGAAGGCTTAAAGGCTATACAAACCCATCAGCCCGATCTGATATTCCTTGACGTGCAAATGCCTAAAATAAACGGCTTTGAAATGCTGGAACTGGTAGAGAACCCGCCGGCCGTAATATTCACCACTGCCTTTGATGAATATGCTATAAAAGCATTTGAAGCACATGCTGTAGATTACCTTTTAAAACCGTTCAACAAAGACCGTTTCAACAAGGCAATAGAAAAGTACCTCGCAACCGCCTCAGATACCGCTCCGGCAAAAAAACATACGGAAGAGTTGCTGGAGACCGCGTCGAACTCCCCTGCACAGAATGAGCGTATCGTAGTGAAAACAGGAACCAAGGTTAAAATCATCCCCGTTCAGGATGTGCTTTATCTGGCCGCAGATGATGATTACGTAAGCGTTTATACCGCCGAAGGTTCCTACCTGAAAAATAAAACCATGAACTTTTTTGAGCAAACGCTGGACCCCAAGTACTTCGTTCGCGTGCATCGCTCATACATTGTAGCTATACAGCAGATAACCCGTATTGATCCTTACGAAAAGGACGCGCACCTGGCGATCTTAAAATCCGGCGCCAAGATACCCGTTAGCAAAACCGGGTATGTGAAGTTGAAACAGGTGCTGGGAATATAGCAGGATTTTTGGGGGCGGAATTTGGATTCCAGACCACCGCCCGGCAGGCTTAAGAGGTAAGTAATATGCTTTTGGCGGCCAATTTTGCACCCTATGAACATGGTTTACAGGTGTAACCTTGAATTTTTAATTAATAATCTGATTATCAGTTACCTAATTAATAGGTTACACTAAAAACTGTAAACCCTCTGTAAACCTTAAAGCAGGTGTATGCTACATCATCCGCCGGTAAAAAAAATGAAGGCCATATAAAAAGGCGACGGCAGCTTCTCATCTTTGCGCAAAAAGAAAGCGTTATGCTACATCTATTCTCACCTATAAAAATAAAAAACATTGAATTGAAGAACCGCCTGGTGGTATCGCCAATGTGCGAATACAGCAGCGAAGACGGTTTCGCCAACAACTGGCATTTGGTACATTTGGGCAGCCGCGCTGTGGGCGGGGCAGCTTTAGTGATTACTGAGGCCACGGCGATATCTCCGGAAGGAAGAATATCTTACGGCGACCTTGGTATCTACAAAGACGAGCACATCGAAAAATTAAAGGAGATAACGGGTTTTATTCACGAACATGGTTCGGTTGCCGGTATACAATTGGCGCATGCGGGAAGAAAGGCCAGTCATGAAGTTCCGTGGAAAGGCAACGCACAAATACCATCCGGCCAACCAAATGGCTGGAAGCCGGTTGCGCCCAGTGCAATTCCCTTTATCCCGAATGAGGAAACGCCGCTTGAGCTTGACCGGGCGGGCATAGAAAAAATAAAAACTGATTTTAAGGCAGCCGCAGCCCGCGCTTTAGCGGCCGGTTTTAAGGTGATTGAGATACATGGGGCACACGGCTACCTGGTACATGAATTTTTATCACCACTAAGCAACCACCGCACAGATGAATACGGAGGTTCCTTTGAAAACCGTATCCGTTTACTGCTAGAAGTTATTGACAGCGTTAAAGAATCCTGGCCTGAAGAAAATCCGCTGTTTGTACGTATATCTTCAACAGATTGGACAGAAGGCGGCTGGACAGCAGATGATTCGGTAGAATTAGCAAAGATATTGATCGGTAAAGGCGTCGACCTGGTTGATTGCTCATCCGGCGGTAATGTGCTTGCCAGAATACCACTGAAACCCGGCTACCAGGTTGAGTTTGCCGAAAAGGTAAAAAAAGAGGCAGGGATACTAACCGGCGCCGTTGGTTTGATAACTGAGCCAAAGCAGGCGGATGAAATTATCCGAAGCGGCCAGGCTGACCTGGTAATTATAGCCCGCGAGTTTTTACGCGATCCGCATTTCCCCCTGCGGGCGGCACATGAGCTTGGTCACGACATAAAATGGCCGGTGCAATATGAGCGGGCCAAATGGTAAAAGGCATTGAATATGGAACACCGAATGTCGAATTTTGAATGATGAAGCAAGGAATTAAGTCCGCATAGCTTACCTTTGCGGAACTTCGATATTCGAAATTCAACATTCGATGTTCGTTATTATAAATAATGAAAAAGTACCTCTCCCTAGTAACGTTTGCGCATACCATTTTTGCCATGCCTTTTGCATTTATTGGCTTTTTTCTGGCGGTAACCACCACCAGCAATAAGTTTGATTGGCTGAAGCTGGTGATGATGGTGCTTTGTATGGTATTTGCCCGTAATTCGGCAATGGCATTTAACCGCTATCTGGACAGGGACATCGATTCAAAAAATCCGCGAACTAAACAACGCGATATCCCCGCCGGCAGGATAAGCCCGGCAGCGGCGCTTACTTTTACGCTGATCAACTGCGCGCTTTTTATTGGCACTACTTATTTTATTAACCAGCTTTGTTTCTTCCTTTCGCCGGTAGCATTGCTGGTGGTATTGGGATATAGCGCTACTAAACGGTTTACAGCGCTTTGCCACCTGGTGCTGGGTTTAGGCTTGTCATTGGCGCCTATTGGGGCGTACCTGGTAATAACCGGGCAATTCGCCTTAACACCTTTGTTCTTCTCGTTCGCTGTGCTTTGCTGGGTGAGCGGCTTCGATATCATCTATGCTTTGCAGGATGAAGATTTCGACCGCAGCCAGAACCTGCACTCCATACCGGCCTGGCTGGGCAAGGTAAATGCTTTAAGATTATCTACTTTCCTGCATGTACTTTCGGCGGCGTTTGTGGTTATGCCGGTATTTTTTACGCCTGTTAGCTACCTGTATTATGCAGGTATCGTTTTCTTTTGCGTAATGCTGATCTATCAGCATTTATTAGTTAAGCCGAACGATTTAAGCCGGGTGAACTTCGCATTCATGACCACTAATGGTATCGCCAGCGTGGTGTTTGCTGTATTCTTTTTGCTGGATAGGATTTGGATTAAGTAGGCCGGAAAGCCGGATAGTCAGTAAAGTCCGAAGGTAGAGCGCAGATGTAAGCAGATTTTATGGTGACGCAGATGAATGGCGCGTAAATTATCGGTTGGTGTTTATTTGCTTTTTCATTCGCACATCCGCACATTTGCATATCCGCTCATCAACCTATGGACAAACTAGCCGCTCAGGGTATTTTTCGTGAACAACTTAAAAAGTTCGTCGACTTGAACGAGGCGGAGTGGATAGTATTCGCGCAGCATCTTGATTTTGGCGCGATTAAAAAGAAGAAATTTTTTGCACAGCCGGGAACAGTCTGCCGTGAGATCGGCTTTATTGTAAAAGGTTCAGTGAGGTATTACCATGTAAAGGATGGCGAAGAGATTACAGGTTATTTCAGTTTTGAGAATGAGTTTGTAAGCTCCTATAAGAGTTACCTTACAGGGCTGCCAGGCACAAACTATATACAGGCGCTGGAAGATACGGAACTGATCATCATTACCCATAAAAGCATGGAGGCTATGCTGGCTAATCCTGTGCTGGGTTATAAGATGGAACAATTCGGCCGCCGTGTAGCAGAATATTACCTGATCTGTTATGAAGACCGTGTTTCCTCATTCGTAACCAAAACGCCGGAGGAACGCTACCTGGATCTGCTGGCTACCGGCCGCGAAATTTTACAACGCATGCCGCAGCACTATATCGCCCATTTTTTAGGGATAACCCCGGTGTCACTCTCGCGCATCAGAAGGCGGATTTTGATAGAAAAGTAGTTGTCAAAGCGGCAGCAACTATTCTCTGATCAACTAGTCGCCACTCATCCACTAAATTCCTTATCTTTTGTTAACGTTTTGAGCAGCAGGGTAACCCTACCTTTGAGTAAATCAAAACAGAAAAATTATGCATACCATATTAGGAGCCGGCGGCGCAGTAGCCAACGCACTTACCCGCGAATTGATAAACAACAACGATACCGTTCGTTTGGTGAGCCGCAAACCGGTTGAACCCGGCAGCAAAAATGTAACCTGGCAAAAAGCCGATCTTTTAAATTATGACGAATTGATAGCTGCTGCCAGGGGCTCGTCTGTAATTTATCTTACTGCCGGCCTGGTTTACGATAAAAAAATCTGGGCTGAGCAGTGGCCTGTTATAATGCAAAACTTTATAAGGCTTGGTAAAGAAACCGGAGCGCGATTGATATTCTTTGATAATGTATACATGTATGGCCTGGTTGATGGCCCGATGAAAGAAGATACGCCATACAGGCCATCGAGTGTTAAAGGCGGTATCCGGGCAAAAATTGCCAATATGCTGATGGACGAGGCAAAAGCCGGCAACATACGCGCGACGATAGCCCGCGGTGCAGATTTTTACGGCACGGATAACATGAACAGCTTTTTCGATATGATGGTGCTGGATAAATTTGCCAAAAAGCAAAAAGCACAATGGATTGGCAACCCTAACAAGCTGCACAATTTTAGCTATATACCAGATATGGGTAAGGGTATGTTCCTGCTTGGCCAGCATCCTGAAAGCGATAACCAAATATGGCACATGCCCACTGCCAAACCGCTTACCGGCAAACAGTTTATTGAATTGGCGGCCCGCATTTATGGTGCAGAGCCAAAATTTATGGCGGTTAACAAATTTATGCTTTGGCTGGTCGGGCTGTTTCAAAAAGTAGTGATGGGTACGGTAGAGATGTATTACCAGTACAACCACGACTATAATTTTAACAGCGATAAATTTGAAAAAGCTTTCAATATGAAACCGACGAGTTATGAGGAAGGGATAAAGGCCTTGTCGGAGACGTTGTATAAGAAAGGATGAGCCAAACGGAGAGTCGGTATTTGCAGAGGGCAGGTCTGCCCGGGCAGCTACGGGCTCTTATCTTAGGAATAGAGCAACCGGGAAAGATAGATCTAAGCGAAGTAATTCACCGCTTCCAGGATCACGCTACAGGCTTTTTCTATCTCCTCTTTTGTAATAACCAGCGGCGGCGCAATGCGCATAGAGTTGCTGCAATGCAGAAACCAGTCGGTAATTATGCCATTTTCGATGCAGCGGTCTATTATTTTCTTATTCAACTCAAAACTGTCAAATTCCGCAGCAAGCATCAGGCCTTTACCGCGCACTTCTTTGATAGCAGGGTGAACGAGCAGTTCTTTAAATAACGTTTCTTTTTCGGCGACGCCGGCAATCAAGTTTTCATTCAACAGTACTTCGAGCGCCGCGAGCCCGGCAGCACAGCAAACAGGGTGGCCGCCAAAGGTTGTAATATGGCCAAGTATGGGATTTTCCTTGAGCGCTCCCATAACCTCGTTTGAGGATATAAATGCTCCCACGGGCATTCCACCGCCCAGCGCCTTAGCCAGAAGTAAAATATCCGGTTTGATACCGAAATGTTCAAATGCAAATAATTTGCCGGTACGACCGAATGCGGCCTGTATTTCATCTAATATCAATAAGGCGCCTGTCTCGTTACAGCGTGCACGTAAAGCCTGCATATAGGCCGCATCGGGTACGCGGATACCGGCCTCCCCCTGGATGGTTTCGATGATTACACAGGCTGTTTGATCATTGATCAGCCCCAGGTCAACGATATTGTTAAAACCAATAAAGCTAACCCCGGGCAGTAACGGGCGGTAGGCTTGCTTAAACTCCTCGTTACCCATTACGCTCAACGCACCGTGTGTGCTGCCGTGATAAGAATCTTTGCAGGCTATTATATGCGGCCTGCCGGTGTATCGTTTAGCCAGCTTTAACGCCCCTTCAACAGTCTCTGCTCCTGAATTAGTGAAATATACAGATTGTAAATTGTCCGGAAGGACAGCAACGAGCTTTTCGGCAAATCGTACCTGCGGGGTTTGTACATACTCGCCATACACCATAAGGTGCATGTATTTATCCAGCTGATTTTTTATTGCCTCCACTACATAAGGATGGCTATGCCCCAGGTTGCTTACGCCAATACCCGATATCAGATCAAGATATGCCTTGCCTTCGCTGTTATACATGTACACGCCTGCCGCTCGCTCAAATTCCAGCAGTAAGGGAAAGTTGGTAGTCTGTGCATTATTGGCAAGAAATAGCTGTCGGAGGGTGGGCATGAGGCAAAAGTAAGTCTTTAGTCTTAAGTTCTAAGTCTTAAGTCGCTTAAATTGGCAATTAAACCATTTGCACCCGTTGCCGCTCTTGATTTTGAATTCAATACTTAAGACTAACGACATTGAACTTCGGACTAATCACCCGCTCTTACACTGCGCTCGGTGAGTATGCGGAAGGCCTCATCGTTAAATTCCTTTTCACTTTTATAAAGGATACTAACCTTTTCGGGTGACAGAATTTTATAGAACTCATCGCGGTAACGCTTTTTTATATCAACAAGCTGGGTTTCCAGCTTTAAATCGGTATCCACTTGCTGGGCGCCGTCTGCAGTTGCATTCGAGTTATTTTCCCGCTTCAATATCTTAACTGCCGTTAGTTCCTGGTTATACCTGCGGTACATCGGCCAAAAAGCCTTTGCTTCCTTTTGGGTTAGATTTAGCCGTTGGGCTATAAAGTTTTCTTTTACGGCCTGTATTCTTTTACCGCTTCCAGCCTTTGCAGCATTCCGTGGCTGATATTGCTGCAGGCGTTGTTGATTAGTATAAGGCCGCACAGGCACAACTACACGGCGTTGCCCATAGCTGGTATAGCTAAACGCCGTTATCATCAATATACTTAAAACAACCCTTATCAGCTTCGTCATTAAAATATTACTGTCCGTTATAAACATCCTTTTGCAAGGCATTTTCCAACTGCCGGTCATCAATTGCACCATCGCTTATCGCTTCAGTTGTTTGTGCGTCGGTAAGGTCGCCATTGAGTTCCAGGTAGCTCCTGATATCATCAACCGGCACTTGCGACAATTCTTTATGTAAAAAAGTGCCTTTATGCTCAACCACCGAGCCTGTAAGCTCACTTAACAAAATACCACCGCAAAGGGCCAGCGTAACGCAGGCTGCGGTTGCATATTTAAAAAAGTTAGATGCGTACAGCTTGCGTACTATACCGCCGCCTTTAATCTTTTCCTGGTTAACCGTGTTAAGATTAACTGTTTTATCCAGAATGCTTTGGTTAAGCTTATCAAAATAGCCTGCGGGCACTGCAAAATCTTCGGCGGGCCCATTCAAAGCCTCTTCAATAAAAATCCTGCTTTCAATTTGTTGCTGCAGGTTTTCAAAATAACCATCAGGCAGGGCAAAGCCGGGATCACCGGTCATCGCCGTTTCAATCGTTATCCTGCTTTGTATGTTATCAGTAAGTTCCTTAAAATAGTCCGGCGGAACTTCAAAACCGTCTGAAAATCCTTTGCTTTTTAATTCATCTAAGTTTCTTAGCGCTACAATACGATCTCCGAGGTTGTCAAAATAACCGGCCGGCACTTCAAACGGATTAGCAGGATTAACCTGTTTAAGTGACATATATTCATTTAGCCATTCTTTATTTTCCATTTCACTCTTCATATCTTAAAACTATAGATATAACTTCTGTTAAAAGGTTTAATCTAAATTTCAATTTAATCTTTATTTAGTAAATGGGCCTCTATTTTTTTTACCGCCAGGTGAAACGATGCCTTTAAAGCGCCAACACTGGTACCCAATACCTGCGATATTTCTTCGTATTTCATGTCATCATAATACTTCATATTAAACACCAGTTTCTGCTTTTCGGGCAGGGTGAGCAGCGCTTCCTGCAATTTGCGCTGGGCCTGGTCGCCGTTGAAGTATGATGTATCAGCCAAAGTATCGGCCAGCGAGTAATCCACCTCGTCGAGCGATATGTTATTCTTTTGTTTTTTCTTATTTAAAAATGTAATGCACTCGTTTGTGGCAATGCGGTACATCCAGGTGTACAATTGCGCATCGCTGCGGAAACCCGCCAGGTTCTTCCATATTTTTATAAATATATCCTGCACCAGGTCATCAGCATCATCGTGGTCAATTACCATACGGCGTACGTGCCAGTATATTTTTTGCTGATATTTTTTGAGCAGCAGGTTAAATGCCTCGTTCCGGGTCTTCTCATCCTGGAATTTGTTTAAAATCTCTGCGTCGTCTACCTCTATTGGCATGTAACTATAGTTAAAATTTTAGCTGCTTTTTGCTTGCTTAAACAATATTAAAGGTTTTTCTAAACATAAACCATTTACTGCATCAGGTCCAGCACCTGCTTCGAAGCGTTCTGGGTGTCAACTTTTTCAATTATCTTTTTGATAATGCCATCCGGACCGATCAGAAACGTTTTGCGGGCGGTGCCCATATATTTTCTGCCATACATGTTTTTCTCTACCCAAACACCATAGGCCTCGTTAATGCTTTTGTCCTCGTCAGCAATAAGGGGGAATGGCAAACTGTACTTGGTTTCGAATTTTTTATGCGATTTTTCGCTATCGGTGCTTATCCCTATAACTTCAAAACCGTTACCCTGCAACGATTGATAATTATCTCTGAAACTGCAGGCTTCGGCGGTACAGCCAGGGGTGTCATCTTTAGGATAAAAATAAAGGATTATATTTTTTCCTTTAAAATCGGCTAATGAAACGGTCTTGCCGTTTTGGTCTTTCGAGGTAAAATCAGGGGCTTTATCGCCTTCTTTAAGTGCTTCCATTTTATCGGGTAAATGATGCGGTAAAGTACTTGCTGTTATTTTTATTATCGGTAACAGTTAATTCAAATATATGTTTACCGGGTGCAATATCGTCATTAAACCTAAAACCCAGAACTTTACTTTTAAAATCCCACTCCATCAGTACCCACTGGCCGTCAATTTTACCGGTATATGATTTTATGCCCGACAGGTTATCGCCAATCCTGAAATAGATGCCTTTTGCGGCTTTCAGGTTGGCGCCGGCTTTAATATTTACAGGAACCACCACCGGCGGAACTGTATCTACTTTAATAAAAAAATCACCAAAGGTATGCGGATTGCCTTTTATAAAGCCATCCTGGTAGGTTCCGCCCGCCATAGCGCCGTCAGTGCTTACAAGCACAGCTTTATCAGCATACTTCCCGATGCTGCTGTCTGGTTTTATCCAAAGCTCATAACTATCGTGCACCGGCGTATATTTATTATGAATGCTGTGCGTAGCCGAATATGCCCCCGGCCGTTTAGGAAGCATTTTATAGGTAAACAGCATATCGTCATACAAGTTTCCCGGCGGAATAATTACCCTTACCTTGTCGTTACCAAACTCGTTTCTCTGATCGTAATGAAACAAATCGCCGCCGGCTTTAACAACAGGCAAATTATTTTGTGCCAGCCCGGCTTTTATTTTCAAATTTAACGTAGATGTATTACCTGCAACATCTTTCACCACGTACTGTACATCATGCAGCCGGCCGTCATTAAAATTGATCAGACCCCGGTTTTCCGACTGCGGGTAAAGCGAAATTTTGCTTCCCGGAAGTATAAAGCACTTCTGCATCCACCGGTGCGTCCTCATCAGTTCAGGATAGTCAATATAAGCATTAATGGCATGTGTTTGGTCGAATGCAAAGCGCTCCACAGCGAATGTATAAACCGTTCTGCCATCCAGCTTTAGCTCGCATGAATATATACCGTTATGGTTTGGGGAAACGCTGGTCATATCGGTTGCTGCTAAACCAAAGCCGATCTGCCCGGTCAGGTTTATCACCTGGGGCTTCACCAAATTATACGTTCCTGACCTTCCTTTCACAGCAAAAAATTGGCGCTGTGTTTTTTCGCTGAAGGGGCTGCCATCCAAATGATAAATGGCAATGGCGGTTATAGATGGCGGCACCTTATCGGGGATAGTGAGTCCAAACAGTTGGGGGTTTATGGTTTCTTCTGTCTGCGTGTCGCGTATTTCAAAATGCAGATGCGGGCCTGCCGATGCGCCTTCATTACCCGACAGCGCGATAACATCACCCTGGCAAACCTCGAGTTGCAGCGGGTCGAGCTTAAAATCTACCTCAAAGCTTTGCTGTTTATATTGCTCCGCTTTGATCAACTTCTCCATGGCCGGGCTGAACGTTTTAACGTGCCCGTAAACTGTAGTAAATCCATTCGGATGGGTTATATAGATGGCATGGCCAAACCCGCCAAACTGCACCCTGAGCCGCGATACATAGCCATCATAAGCGGCATGTACCGGGTAGCCGGTTACCTGGTTCGTCTTAAAATCAAGCCCCGAATGAAAATGAGCCCCGCGCAGCTCACCAAAGGAACCGGCTGTAGATGGAGGCAAGTCAAGCGGGTACCGAAAGAAATTCTGCGGATATTGCCTGCTTTGAATAGGGCTTTGCGCAAAGCCGTTAAAATAGATACAACAAGTTAGTACAAGAGGTAGCAGATATTTTTTTAACATTATTATTTTCTTGTGATCTCACCGGTTAGAGAATGATTTCACCGATTTCTTGTTTTCTTTCGGACTTTACTGACTTTCCGGATTTCTCCGACTCACCTCACAACAAAATCAAGCATCTTTTGGTTTTCCAGGTAGCCTTCCAACCTGTCGCCGATATTTACTTTGCCTACCCCTTGCGGTGTACCCGTATAAATCAGGTCGCCTTTTTTCAGGGTGATGTATTTCGAAACAAAAGCAATAATATATTCGAACGAAAAAAGCATAAATGAAGTATTGCCCTGCTGACGGGTTTCGCCGTTAACATCGAGCCTGAAGCTGATATTTTTTAAATCTGCAAACTGTGTTTTTGGTACGAAACTGCTTATCGGCGCAGAGCCGTCAAAGGCTTTGGCCAACTCCCACGGCAAGCCTTTTTCTTTGTGTTTGGATTGTATGTCGCGGGCGGTAAAATCCACACCGAGGCCAATCTCTTCAAAATAATTTTGAGCAAATTCTTCGCTGATGTGTTTGCCCTCTTTGCTTATTTTGATGACGATCTCAATTTCATGATGGATATCCTCCGAGAATTCGGGGTGATAAAAAGGCTTGTTGTCTTTAAGCAGCGCCGTTTCGGGTTTCATAAATATAACGGGCACTCCCGGAACGGGATTATTCAGCTCCTTAGCATGCTCTGCATAGTTGCGGCCTATGGCAATTATTTTCATAACGCCGAAGTTAAACTAAGATTTGTAGGATTAAAAGATTACCGGATTTTTTATTATTGCGATGCAATAATGAATACCATCGTAGTATACAGACATTTCCGTTTCGCTATCAAAGGAAAGATGTTGTTTTTGCATTTCGATTGCCAATGCTTTTGATATATAACTTCCTGAAATCCTGATCCTAATGCGGAATCTATAAGAAACAGCAATGATCCTGCAATCCTATAAATCTTAGTTACAGAACCGATATCCTCTTAATTACCGACTCTGTACCGGCAACTATCCTTAAGAAGTAAAAGCCTTTGCTTAGCTTGCTGTTAAGCGAGTAGCTAAATGTGCGCTCGCCGGGTTCTGTGCGCTGGTTATACAGGGTTACCAGCTCATTACCCAAAACGTCAACAACCTTAATGGTAACGGTTGAAGCGCGGGATATATCGTACTTTAAATTGATCTGGTCGGTAACGGGGTTAGGATACACGCTGACATTGCTTAGCAGCTTATCGTCTGATCGTGCAACAGAAACTTTGGTAGTTGATATGACGGCCGGCCTTATGGGCGGCAATACCAGGTGAAGATTATTTTTAAATAAAACGGTTTTATTGGGATGGGGTTTTAAAAGGCGCAGGATGCCGGTATCGGTTTTTTGATAGCTCATAGCATCCGAAAAGGCAAAGCTCATAAATATCGCTATCGCAATTATTATGACTCCAGATCTTCTAAAGGTAGAATTTTGCCTCATATTCTTATCAACTGCAAAAGTATAAATAAAGCGCCCATCATTTTCAACATCAGGGCCTTTTATCTAACATTTTAACAATTTTTAACACTGCAAGGTTTAATGTGTCTTTAAATTTAGTTCTTATTTTTCAAATATTTATTATTTAATGGGTTAATTGTAATTTTTAATACTTTTGGGGCTTTGAAACTAGAAAGTGTCAAGTCATAAAGATCTGCAAAAACTAACGGCGGCAGGCCTGCTGATTAGTTTGGGAATAATTTACGGTGATATAGGTACTTCCCCCCTGTATGTTTTCAAAGCCATTGTGGGCGACAGAAGCATCTCCGAAACATTGATATTAGGTGGCATATCGCTTATCGCGTGGACCCTAACCCTCCAAACCACCTTAAAATATGTTGTAATTACGCTGCGTGCCGATAACAAGGGAGAGGGTGGCATCTTTTCTCTCTTTTCGTTAGTGCGCCGCAGAGCGAAATGGCTCATCGTGCCTGCAGTGCTGGGCGGATGTGCTTTGCTTGCCGACGGAATTATTACGCCGCCAATTACCATCTCGTCGGCAATTGAAGGATTGCAGGGCAAGTTTCCGCATATCGAGACCGTGCCTATAGTAATTGCGATTATTATTGCGCTTTTCATTATACAGCAATTTGGCACATCGCTGGTAGGAAAGGCTTTCGGGCCTTTAATGTTTATCTGGTTTACCATGATGGGCGTGCTGGGAATCACCTTTATACTGAAAGATCCGTCGATATTCAAAGCGCTAAATCCCTATTACGGAATAAAACTTTTGATGCACCCGCCGGCTGGTGTGCACCCCCTGATCATTATTGGCGCGGTATTCCTGTGTACCACGGGTGCTGAAGCACTTTACTCTGACCTGGGCCACTGCGGACGCAAAAACATACAGATAAGCTGGATTTATGTTAAAACTTGCCTGATACTTAACTACCTGGGGCAGGGGGTATGGCTTTTACAAAATACCGGGAAGTCAATGGACCTGAACCTGAACAACCCGTTTTACGCCATAATGCCGCAATGGTTCCTGATCTATGGTATCGGTATAGCCACGGTTGCCGCTATTATTGCCAGCCAGGCGCTGATCTCGGGTTCATTTACGTTGATAGCCGAAGCGGTGAGGCTGAACTTGTGGCCAAAAGTGCGCATCAATTATCCGTCTGAACAAAAAGGGCAACTATATGTGCCAAGTGTAAACTGGCTGTTGTGCGCCGGATGCGTCGGTGTGGTATTATTATTTGAAGAGTCCGGAAATATGGAGGCCGCTTACGGGTTAAGTATAACGGTAGCTATGCTGATGACCACCTTGCTGGTAGCCAACTTTTTACGCCGGAAAAAACTGCCCATTTACATTGTTGGCATATTCCTGGCCGTATATGTACTTATTGAAGGCACTTTCCTTGCCGGTAACCTGGTGAAATTTGTACACGGCGGCTGGTTTACTTTGTCAGTTGGACTCCTGCTGTTTACAGTAATGTGGACCTGGCACATGGCCCGCAAAATACGCAACCGCTACGTTAAATTTATTGAGATTGAAGACTACTATGGCATTCTGAAAGAACTGAGCGAGGACGAAACAGTGCCGAAATACGCCTCACAACTGGTATACCTTACCAGCGCAAATTTCAATTCCGAGGTGGAATCGAAAATCATATATTCCATCCTGCAAAAACAACCCAAGCGCGCCGACGTGTACTGGCTGGTGCATGTTGATGTGGTTGACGAACCCTATAAAAGAGAATACGAGGTAGATTTTCTGGTTCCGAATAAATTAATCAGGATCGACTTTAAACTCGGTTTCAGGGTTGAGCAACAAATTAACCTCCTGTTCAGGAAAGTGGTGGAAGATTTGGTGAAGAAGGGCGAAGTTGATATCACCAGTACCTATAAATCTTTGCATAAGCACAAAATTGTTGGCGACTTCAGGTTCGTAGTTATCGAAAAAGTGCTATCGCGCTCACACAATCTTTCATTTTACGAAGGCTTTATAATGGCCTATTATAAACTGCTGAAAAAGGTAAGCTTGTCTGAAGAGCGTGGTTTTGGCCTCGATTTAAGTTTTGTAACGGTTGAGAAGGTGCCACTTATGCTATCTGCACCTGATACGGTTGAGCTTACCCGTATCATATAACCGGCTTTAAGGATCGGGCTGCATTTGCGGATGAGTATTTATTTGTTGAAAAACATTTTATGCTATTCTGCGTATTATATCAGGTTAAATAAATATTAATTCAGATTTACTACAGAATTATCGGATATTTTTACGTTGCCAGAGTTTGCTGTATAAAGTCGTACCTATGTGACGCATATATCAGCGCTAAAATTTTAGATTAGTAGAAATATATATCAACCCTTGAGAAAAATAACTTTTGTTCTATTGTGCTTTACCTGGATTGGTGTAAATGCGCAAGTTAAAGATACCACGAAGAAAGATCTTGCCGATACCCTTAAAAAGGATATACTTACAGCCCCCGATACGGTAAAACATTTGCATAGTTCTACCGCCGCACTTATTCCTCCTGCTGCATTGGTTGGTTATGGCGTGGTTTCATTTATTGTTCACCCCGTACGAAGAATTGATTATTATGTAAATGGCCGGTTTGATAAATACTATCCTAAATATCCCGGTAGTATTGAAAACTATACTCAATTTGGCTCTGTAGCTTTGGTATATGGTTTAAACCTTGTGGGTGTTACCGGAAAAAACCGGTTTATTGACCGCACGGCCTTGCTGGGGCTGTCGGCCGCTTTTGCCGGTGTAAGCGTTTACGGCTTAAAAACCACCACCCATCGGTTGAGGCCAAACAAGGCAGATAAGCTTTCATTCCCTTCAGGACACACCGCCAACGCATTTATGGGAGCGGAATTTTTAGCGCAGGAATATGCAGGAAAATCACCGTGGTACGGCATTGCAGGTTATTCGCTGGCTATAACAACCGGTGTAATGCGCATGTACCACCGCGACCATTGGTTTAGCGACGTTGTGGCCGGCGCCGGCTTTGGTATCCTATCAACAAAGGCTGCTTATCTTGTTTATCCTTACCTGCGAAACGCACTGACGCACAAAGACAAGTCAGGAAAACAGACCATGATAATGCCCTTATACCAGGATGGTGTAAAAGGCTTGTCTTTTGCGATGCAATTGTAGTTTGGTTGTAAAGATTGCAGTAGTTGAAAGGGTTATAAAGTTAAAACCGTTTAGCCGCCCCGAATCCTCCCAATCAATATTATCGTCCTGTCGTGTGTTTTTCTCTGCCTAATACACTGTGCTTGTAGCTGTAGGTAAAGTATATCACTAACCCTATCACCAGCCATGCCAGAAAGCGGATCCAGTTGGTGTACCCCAGTTCCGTCATCAGATAAAAGCAGCTCATTAACCCGAGCACCGGTATTAACGACAGGTTTTTGATGAATGCGAGTACGGTAAGCACGGCAGACAAAATCACGAATAAAAAGAATGGGAAACTTTCGTGCGCGTTTTTGCCGGTGAGCAGCTGCCAAACGTAATCTTTCAAGAAATAAACTCCTATGATAAACACTACCGGCACGATCCATTTTGAATTGATGTACGGCAGATGAAAACGCCCTTTTGCGGCCTGTTCGCGCGGCAGTAAAAGCACCCCGCCGCAAACTAATACAAATGCAAACAGCGTGCCTATGCTGGTAAGGTCGGTAACCTCGGTAAGGTTCATGAACAGGGCCGGGATTGCTACAACAAAACCGGTAACGATAGTTGCGAAAGATGGCGTTCGGAATTTGGGGTGGATCCTTGAAAATGCCGGCGGAAGCAAACCATCACGACTCATGCTCATCCATATGCGGGGTTGCCCCAGCTGGAAGATCAATAGCACGCTGGCCGTAGCTATAACTGCACTGAAGGATATAATGCCACTCAGAAACGTTAAATGCAGCTTGGTGAACACATAAGCAAGCGGGTCGCCTACGGCTAATTCTTTATAGCTCACCATGCCCGTAAGCACCAGGGCTATCAGGATATAGAGAACCGTACAAATAATCAGCGAATAAATCATTCCCCGCGGCAGGTCGCGTTGTGGGCTTTGGCATTCTTCTGCCGTAGTGGATATTGCATCGAAGCCGATATAAGCAAAGAAAACGCCCGATACGCCTTTCATTACACCGCTGAAACCATTAGGCATAAACGGATGCCAGTTGGCCGGTGTAACATAAAAAAAGCCGATAAGGATAACCGCTATCACTATAGCGATCTTTAAAAATACCATTGCGTTGGTAGCTTTCTTGGTCTCACGAATCCCAACATAAACCAGGTAGGTAATAATGATGACAATCAGCAGCGCAGGTATATTTGCTATCAGCTTAAAGTCGCCAAAGCCTGGGGCTGTGTTCCAGGCCAGCGCTCCTTGTTTTATGGTATCAGTTATTTCGGCGCTGTGGGCTTGCATAGTTTCGTGCGCCTTGAACGCGGTAAAATAATCCATGGTTAAATAAACCGGCACATGGATATGGAACCCCTCTAATAAATTAACAAAATAGGTGCTCCACGATATCGCCACCGCTATATTGCCAATAGCGTACTCCATCAGTAAATCCCAGCCGATTATCCAGGCTATCAACTCGCCAAAAGAAGCATAGGCATACGTATAAGCACTGCCTGCAACCGGTATACGCGATGCAAACTCAGCATAACACAGGGCTGAAAATCCGCAGGTAATGGCTGTTAAAACAAATAATATGGTAACTCCCGGCCCACCGTTAAAAGATGCTAACCCAATGGTGGAGAATATACCTGCGCCTACAACGGCAGCAATGCCCATCAGCGTAAGGTCCTTAACGGTCAGTTCTTTCTTTAAGTGCCCGCCGGAATGTTCCGAATCGCCGAAACCGCTTTCAACATCCAGTAATATTTTGCTTATGTTTTTTTTACGAAATATCCCTTTCGCCATTCTTTTTAATCAATTAGGTCAGCACTGGTAAACATAACCATTTTTTTTAATTCGATAAGTATATGCTTACTTTGCACGATGAAGATAGGAATAAATGAGGTTTTAAAACAAGTAAGGCTGTTTTTTATACTATATGTCATTTTACTTTGCTGCTGCCTCGTTATTAAAGTGTTGTTTACCAGGCACGAAATTTATTTTGCCGTAAACGCCCACTTCTATGCATTTGCAGATTGGCTCGCTCCGTATATAACCGACTTGGGAAACGGCTGGACGATCATTTCGCTATCCGCCATATTACTTTTGTTTAATTACCGGGCAGGCTTTTTAATGGCCAGCACCTATGCACTCACATCAATTTCGGCACAGATTGTTAAATATATTTTCGACTTGCCCCGGCCTACCTTGCTTTATAAAGATCAGCTTAGCCGTATACATTTAGTAAAAGGGGTTTACATGCTGCAGTTTAACAGTTTTCCTTCAGGCCATACGGTTACTGCTTTTTCGGCGGCAATAGTTATTCTTTACCTGGTAAAAAATAAGAACTGGTGGCCTGCGCTATTAATCTATGCCATTGCTGTTGGCTATTCGCGTATGTACCTGAGCGAACATTTTTTTGAAGACGTTGTGGCCGGTTCGGCCATTGGTGTGTTTGGCACTATCTGCTGGCTGGGCTTTATAGAAGGCAGGCAATTTATACACCGCCCGTCGTGGAATAAAGGATTACTGCACACCTTAAAACCAGAAGCCCGAAAGCAATGACTTTGATCATTAGTTCCGGGCTTCCGCTAAGCTTCTAAAATAAATGTATTTAGCTCAACGATAAACGTCTCTTTCTGCGTACGATAGTAACGATAATCAATATCAGTATTAAAGCACCGCCGCCAAAGATGGCTACCTTAAGCACAGGCGATAATCCTTTTGCATTTGATAGGTACTGGTCATTACGCTGCAATTCAGGCGAAGTGCGGATCGACGATATAAATGTTTTATATTCATCTTTAACAACATCTTTCCTGTCTTCGCTGTACACGTACTCGAAAGTGTAGGTAGTTTGTTGGGTATAAAGCAATGTAAAATTAATCAGCTGTACAGTTCCGCTGCCATCATCTTTTTTCAGCGTAAAGGTTTTTGCTTTTAATGAACCCACGGTCGTGTCGCGCACATGCTGGGCGCTGCTGCCTGCACCAGATTGACCCTCGATGCTGGTAATATATTTTTTAAGCACCTTATCCAGGTCATTTTCCTTTTTTAGCGGCGTGTTGTTTTTTTCATTAGGCGCCACAATAATTGTCATGAAACCATATTGTGCATTTGCTGAATATATATGCTGACCTAATGTGTCTTTTTTCTGATAACCATCAGGCAACGACACCGTCACCAGGCTATCTATTTTTACAGGCTTGAGCGCTGTCTGGCTGTACGCCGTTATAATAAATCCTAATATAATGGCGAAACTTAATAATATCTTTTTCATAATTGTTAAACTGTCAAAAACTCAATTGGTTTTAAATTTGACGCTTTTAAGCGGTATAAAATGATATTTCAATTATCGTACCAGTATCATAAACAGCATATTAGCCGCAAATATTGAGAGCGGTTTTTGAAGAGGAAATACACATTAAATAAAAATGGCCGCATTTGCAGCGGCCATTTTTATACAGAATATTAATATTATAACTTGTCCATTTCTCCCTTCACAAACTCCGCCAGCTCCCTTACATAATCCGCGCTGAAATCAAACTTGATCCCGGCAGTTTCGTAAATCTCTTTAATGGTTTTGGTGTAGCCTAATTTCAAAGCATCAAGGTATTGCTGTAACCCTTTTTCAGGATTTTCTTTGTAGTTCTTCCAAACCGCAATCGCACCAAGCTGCGCCATGCCATATTCTATATAATAAAACGGCACTTCGAAAATATGCAGTTGCTTTTGCCATAGGTTTTCCTCAGCTTCCTTATGTCCGCTCCAGTCGGCGAAACCAGCACCGAACGGCTCATAAATTTTTATCCAGGCCTCGGTTCGTTCGGCGTCCGTATGATCTGGGTTGGTATATATCCAATGCTGAAACTGGTCCACCACGGCTACCCAGGGCAAGGTCTTTAATACGTCAAAAAGCTGGTCGCGTTTGGCACGTTTCAGATCTTCTGCGTTATCAAAATAAACATCCCAGTTATCCATCGAAATCAGTTCCATCGACATGGAGGCTAATTCTGCCACTTCGCTTGGGCAATGTTTAAAATCGTTCAGTTCCAAATCTGCTGTCAGAAAGGTGTGTACCGCATGCCCGCCTTCGTGTACCATCGTAGTTAAATCCCTGAACGTATTGGCGGAGTTCATGAATATAAATGGCGCTCCTGTTTCAGAAAGAGGATAGTTATACCCGCCCGGCGCCTTGCCTTTGCGGCTTTCCACGTCGAAAAGGTTATTGTCTTTCATTATTTCCAGTCGTTCGCCCAGGTAGCTGTTGATGTTGCGGAAACACTGTATCGATTTTTCAATCAACTCGGCGCCGCTATTAAATGGTTTTAAAGCAGGTTTACCTGAAATATCTACATCCAGGTCCCATGGTTTTAACGATTCCAACTGTAAAGCATCTTTGCGTTTTTCGGCCTGTTCGCGAAGGATGGGTACAATTTCTTTCTCTATAGCTTCATGGAAAGCGTAGCAATCCTGAGGCGTATAATCAAAGCGGCCCAGTGCCTGGAACATATAATCCCTGAAATTTTCGAATCCTGCATTTAAGGCTACCTTATGCCGGAGTACACGCAAGTGATCGAAAAGTTTATCAAGCGTATCTTTGTCCTGCAGCCGGCGTTGAGTTATCTTTTCCCAGGCTTCCTGACGTTTGGCCCGGTCGGTATCTTTCAAAAAAACAGACGCCTGTTCAAGCGTATATTCCTTTTCACCAATGTGTACCGACATCGAACCGGTTATCGATTGATATTTCTGCTGCTCAACCTGTATCTCTGTTTGCAGCGGAATATTCTCTTCCCTGAACAGTTCCAGCGACTTTTTCACACCGCGCAGGTAAATAAAATATTTATTGCTGTCCAGTTTATCAACCCAATCGCTTGCAACTAATTTTTTGTTCAGTTCGTTGCTGTAGGGCGCCATCTTTGGCTCTATTTCGGTAGCGAAATATTGAAAGCTTTGCAATAGTTCCGCGCTGTTGGTGTCGCAGGTCATGCGGATGTAGCGCCAGGCAAAATCCTCTTCCAGGGCGGCCTCAACTTCACTGCGGTCATGCAGCCATTTCTCTAAATCAGCCACAGAATTTATCTGGCGGTCACGCAGTTCAACAAAGAGCGGCTCGATACTTTCCCACTTTATTTCAAATCCTTCCGGTATGTATGTTCTTGTTTTCTTATGTATCATGATTGAAGATGCACGTTTGATGTGCGGATATGCAAATGTGCAAATGTGCGCATCATAATCAAAGCATTGATTGAAGAATGTTTGATGCATTTACGGCCTGCAATTTGGGGGCACGCTGGTGCGGTGATCCTTAACCAGGTATATTTCAGAAAAAATGACTTTTGATTTAAAAAGCCTTGATTCGCCGCTGTGACGCAGTTTTTTAGCCGGCCGCATAAACAATAAATGAAAAACAGGGTTTTATAAGTGACATTATACGCACTTAATGAAAATAGCATATATATCTACCTATCCACCACGTGAATGTGGAATAGCCACATTTAACTGTAACCTTATGCGTGCGGTAAACGCAAATTTTCCTGAACGAAAATCGTTGTTAAATGGCGGCTTCGTGGTAGCGCTTAACGACTCAGAAAACATGCAGGAGTATGAGTATCCTGAAGAAGTAAAGTATATCATCAGGCAAAACCATCAAAAAGATTACATACGGGCGGCAAATTATATTAATACCAGTAATGCCGACGTGTGTATTATGGAACATGAGTTCGGTATTTATGGAGGAGAAAGCGGTATTTATATTTTACCGCTGATCAACAGGCTGGAAAAGCCCTTGATATCTATTCTTCACACGATACTGAAAGACCCGAGCTATGTGCAGCGCATAATCATTCGCGAAATAGCCGAGCAGTCATCAAAGATAGTGGTAATGAGTAAGCGGGCAGTAGAGTTTTTAACTACTATATATGATGTTCCGGAAGAAAAAATAGTAATTATAGAGCATGGGGTGCCTGATGTTGAGGCTTCAAAGCCGAACCCGGTAAAGAGCTTAAGCCAGTTTAAAAACCGCAAAGTAATGCTGACCTTCGGTTTAATAAGCCGCGGAAAAGGCCTGGAAACCGTGGTGCGGGCGTTACCGAAGATAGCCAGGATTCACCCGGAAATTATGTATGTTGTTTTAGGAAACACGCACCCGGGGGTTATTAAAAGCTCGGGAGAGGAATACCGCGACCACCTGAAGACTTTGGCTGCACAACTGAATGTATCAAGCCATCTTAGCTTTATAAACAAGTTTGTTACGGAAGAGGAACTGGTGGACTACCTGGCTGCAACCGACATATATGTAACACCATACCTGAATGAAGCACAAATAACCAGCGGTACGTTATCCTATGCGGTAGGCGCGGGCGCAGCGGTAGTATCAACGCCTTATTGGCATGCTACCGAGCTGCTGGCGGATAACCGCGGCCGTTTGTTTGATTTTAAGGATGCCGATGCGCTTGCAGAAATAGTGATTGAACTACTGAACCAGGAACGTGTTTTAAACGAGCTGAAGGAAAACGCTTATGATTATGGACTGCATTTGCGGTGGCCTGTTATTGGCGCTGAATATATAAGGGTGGCGCATGAATCATGCGCGACGCATGATTTTAGCGACAGGATACTTAAAAACAGTATTGTTGACCCCGAAATAATGCCGAAATTCAGTCTTAACCATGTATTACGGTTAACAGACGACACCGGCATTGTGCAACATGCCAAGTATGGTATTCCAAATTTAAAAGAGGGCTACTGCCTGGATGATAACGCCCGGGCTTTAATTATGGCATTGATGGCGTACCAGCGCAGTAAGAGCCGGGAGGCTTTTGAACTGCTGCCCATCTACCTGAGCTATATCCATTATATGCAAACTGAGGATGGCAACTTTCGCAATTTTTTAAGTTTCGACCGCAGATACCTGGATGACGTAGGTTCAGAGGACTCGTTCGGGCGCACCATCTGGTCGCTGGGATATTTAATAGGTTGTTCGTCAAACAATTCATACAAGGAGTTTGCAACAGAACTGTTTCACAAATCATTCCCCCATTTTAAAACGCTAAAGCATTTGCGCGGTATGGCCAACACTATCATTGGCATAAGCCTGTATCTGCAGGCCGTGCCGGGCGATGAAGGAATGGTTAGTGAAATGATCAATCTTACCCAGCCGCTAATAGATGCCTATGACCGGCATCAAACAGAAGACTGGCAATGGTTTGAAGAAAAGATGACTTATGATAATGCCATACTTCCACTTGCATTATTGCATTCATGCCATATAACCGGCAATGAAAAGGTTAAGCAAACAGCCCTGAAAACAATGGCTTTTTTGGATGAGGTGACATTATCAAAAGGGTATTTGAGCCCGGTGGGAAATGATGGCTGGTACAGCAAAGGGAAAAATTTCCCGGTGTACGATCAGCAGGCTATAGAGACTATGGCTATGGTTCTGATGCATTTTCAGGCCTATACCAATTTCCGGAAGCCGCAGTATATCGAAAAGATGTTTTTGTGTTACAAATGGTTCCTGGGCGAAAACAGCCTGCGCGCCCCTCTTTATGACCATGAAACCAAGGGCTGCTGCGATGGTTTGCTGCCTGGCGGAATTAACCGCAACCAGGGCGCCGAGAGTACGCTGGCCTATTTAATATCACACTTAACCGTTCTTAAGGCGTTTGAGCTTGAATATGAATATAACAAGGCCGGGCAATCTGTATCACTATCGTTTTAAATGAAAGTAGCTGTATTATCGCCGGTTGCCTGGCGTACGCCGCCCCGGCACTACGGCCCCTGGGAGCAGGTGGCCTCTAATATTGCGGAGGGTTTACTCAAATTAGGGGTTGATGTATCATTATTTGCCACAGGCGATTCTATTACCTCCGGAAAGCTTTATTCGATTTGCGCTAAAGGCTACGAGGAAGACAGGACACAGGATGCAAAAGTTCTGGAATGCCTTCATATCAGCAACCTTATGGAGCGGGCGGGAGAATTCGATATCATTCATAATAACTTCGATTTTTTACCGCTTACGTATTCCCGGCTGATAAAAACACCAATGATTACAACTATTCATGGTTTTTCGTCACGCCAAATTATACCCGTTTATAAAAAATATAACCCGACAAACCATTACGTTTCTATCAGTAATGCCGACCGCAGCGAGGATTTAAACTACATAGCGACCGTTTACAATGGCTTAAATACTACGCAGTTTGAGTTTAACGACCAGCCAGGGGATTACCTTTTATATTTCGGACGCATCCATCATGATAAAGGCACGGCCGAAGCAATAGAAATAGCTCAAAAAAGCAAGAGAAGGTTACTGATTGCCGGCCTGATCCAGGATGAAAATTATTTTAAGGAGAAAGTAGCGCCCTATTTATCGGATGATGTTGAATATCTCGGTAATGCAGAACCCGGGCAACGGAATAAACTCCTGCAAAATGCTTACGCCTTGCTTCACCCGATTAATTTTAATGAGCCGTTTGGGATGAGCGTAGCCGAAGCCATGTTATGCGGAACGCCCGTTATAGCATTTAACAGGGGCTCGATGCCTGAGCTGATCAAGCATGGAAAAACGGGCTTCCTGGTGAATAATGTAACCGAAGCAGCGTCAGTAACTGATGATATTAAAAATATCCGGCGCAGGGATTGTGCGGAATGGTCAGGAAGCCAATTCTCGTGTGATAAAATGGTACAGGATTATCTGGCACTGTATCAACAAATTATTGTTCAATAGCTCCCCGGTTTTGACCCGCGAACACGGGGAGGTAAACATTGTTTAAGCACTTTTTACGGTTGCACCGGTTATAGTCCCGGGTGAAAGATGCTCGCCGGTATCGTTAACCTCTGGCTGGTGACCGTAATTAATCAAAGGCCGCAAAATTGTTTCGCTGGGTTGTTGGTCATCTTCCTGGGCGCCATTCCAATAAGGCTGAATTTCTGTTTCACGGGCAAATTTGTAGCCCAGCCGTTTGTTTTCTTCGTCTATGAATGCAAATAATTCGCCCAGGCACGAATGTACAGCCTGCAGAAATTTATAATTTGTTGAAGTAAGGCTTTTGCCGGTATCTTCAGGCCCTTTGCCTGGCTCGCAAAAATTGAGTTTAGTAATTATGCCATTAACTAATTCTACCTCAAATTTACCCTCATTGTGCCAGTGCAGGGTGTTTTTTATCTCTCTGTAGTGGTCCATGGTTTTGTAGATTTTATGGTCATAAACGTCACGTTATTAGATGAATAAGTAACTGTTATATACCAGCAAGAGATATGCCAGATCAATAAAGTGCTGTAAAAACGGCCAGGATGTAATTCTGTAAATAATACCTGCCTGGCAGGCGCCAGATAACCCGAAAATGTGTATGCAAAAATGGACTGCGATGATGAATTACACTACTTTCTCTTTTGCTTTTTCTGTCCTGTCCGTCTCCTTTTTATCGGCGATCAGTTTAGAAATAAGTTCTTTCAGATCAACTTCGGCGAAAGCCGTTGACGAATCGGATACACCGTAGGGTATAATTAGCTTGCCGTTATGTACCAATGCGCCGCATGAGTAAAGGACATTTGGTACATAGCCTTCGCGCTCGTCGCTGGTTGGTATTAAAAGAGGTTCCTTTAACCGGCCGATCTCAATTTCGGGGTCGTCGAGCTTAAGCAAACTGGCGCCAAGTACGTACCGGCGCATAGGGCCTACACCGTGGGTTATTACAATCCACCCCTGGTCTGTCTCGATAGGCGAGCCGCAGTTACCGATCTGTATAAATTCCCAGCTAAACTTTGGGTGCTGCAGTTTGATGGGTTTCTCCCAGATATTTATCTTATCCGAGTACATGATGTAGTTATTGATACCATCGATCCGGGAGATCATGGCGTATTTGCCGTTTATTTTACGGGGAAACAGCGCCAGGTTTTTGTTTTGGGCTCCTGCTCCGTACAGCGGCATTATCTTGAAATTATAAAAATCGTTGGTTTGCAGCAGCTTCGGCATTATAAGTGAACCATCGTATGCGGTATAAGTGGCGTAATAAACCGTGCTGTCGTCGTCGTTTTTAAAATGCACGAACCTGGCGTCTTCAATGCCCTTCCTTTCATATTCAGAGATAGGGAAGATAACCCGGTCGGATATATCGGTGTCAAGTGAAAATACAATTTCGTAGTACGAATCGGCCAGCCACAACACCTTGTCATATTCCAATTTGGTTATGTCGCTTTCCTGCAGCTTTTGCGAATCGATGATTATTCTGCGCAGGTTAGCATATTCAAAGTGATGGTCGAGTTTTGATTCCAGTTCGTTTAGTACATCAATGTTGATTTGCGTAATCGCAGCCTTTTCGAAAAATAACTTTTTGTTGTAAACAGCATTCCGTACTATTTCAGCTTCGTCGATGTAGCTGCCTGCGGGCGATACGGTTATATTATTGGCCTGGTCTATTAAAGCCCGCCTGAAGGTTATGGATGAAATGTGCCCTTCGCCCACCGCCCTGAAGCTGATGATAACTCGCCGTTCGCCTTCCAGCAGTTCCGTTTGATCTGGATCTTCAACTATTGAGGGGTTAAAGAATGCCGCCGATTCGATTGAATATTCATGAGTAAAGTATGAACCTATCAGCAGCTTGCGGTATACCGTAAGTGCGTCGTAATCGATATCCAATTCAGTAAAAAGTGGTTTTAGTTTACTGCAATGCCTGTTTAAAGCGCGGGTGATATTTCGGTGCCGTTTTGAGTATTCCTGTAATAGTGGCGAAACAATACCAAATACCGTATCCTCATCAATCTCCATCACCCGTTGGATGACTTCTTTTGCTCTGTCGTTTCCGTTAAAAAAAAATCTGGCTATAACGCGTTTTGGGTCTGGGTTTATTCTGATTGGCTTGCGTTCGATAAAAAGTCTCATATAAAAACAGGGATTTAGTTAATTAACAGCTATAAGCCCAATTTGATTGCGGCAATTTTACGATTATTAACTTATAGAAGTTGTGGCACGTCTAATTGACCTGCCCGTCGGCCGAAAATTAGCGGCGCTTGCAACTACTACAAGCTTTACTGGCAATTTAGTATCTTGCCAGGCAATGAATGTATTAATAGTAGAGGACGAAAAAGGCCTGGCACATGAGATAAATGAGTTTTTAAGCCACGAAGGCTTTGCTATTGATCATGCCCGGACAAAAAAGACAGCCGCTGAAAAGATTTTTGTAAATAATTACGATTTCATCCTGTTGGACCTTAACCTGCCTGATGGTGACGGTTTTGATTTGCTGAATGTGCTGAAAAGTTTGAAAGACCGTGACGATGCTGTAATTATTCTGACGGCACGCGGCGCTGTGGACGACAAGATACATGGCCTTGAACAGGGTGCTGACGACTACCTGGCGAAACCTTTCTCATTAAATGAGCTTCTCGCCCGTATGCATGCCATTATAAGGCGTAAGCATAAGCTGGAAAGCAATGATATAGCCGTGAAAGATTTTAGAATTAACATACAAAACCGTACGGTGCATTTTAACGGCGAGCGGATAAACCTTACAAAAAAGGAGTACGAAATTTTTAACTACCTGGTGTTGAATAAAAACCGGGTAATATCGCGCACTAACCTAACCGAACATGTTTGGGGCGATGTGCTCGAAATAAATTCCGACTCAAATTTTGTTGATGTACACGTAAAAAACCTCCGCAAAAAGCTTTCGCAGTTTGAAACGATCGATTGGTTTGAAACGGTAAGGAGTATAGGGTACAGGGTGAATATATAATTTAAGATTATTGTAAGGTTGAAAGGCGGCAGAGTTGTAATGTTCCGTCTTAACCAATCAATAACTCAACATTCCAACTTTTAAACTTTACAACTTTACAACAGCAAGATGAAACTCCAAATTAAGCTGGTATTATACAATACGCTAACCAAACTGGCGATTATTGTTATTACAGGCTTGCTTATATTGTTTTCGCTGGAGAACATCACCTATTCGCATATATCCTCACGGCTTAACAATAAAAAGGAAGCATTCCTTAAAAATTTGTCGCCCGGTGAGATTAGCCAGATACTAAAGCAGCAGCAAAGCTTTACCAATTACAATATCCTGAAAGAAGAGTTTATATTCCTGAAGCCCACGCCTTATCAGCCGGACAGACAGCCAACGCAAAGCTTTAGTACGCAGCGCCGTACGATAGAAAACGTAACCGATAATTACCTGATCCTTACTTACAGGTTCAATTTTGATGGGCATAGCTATCTGCTTGAGATAGGGGATACCATGGACGCGGTGATACAGTTAAAGCAAACTATCAAGCAATTTTCATTGCTCATGCTGGTAGTGGCCCTTTTACTTACACTTGTTATCGACCTTATTTTTACCAAATACCTGCTGGCTCCCTTTTACCGCATTATCGACAGGAAACTGATAAAGGTAAACGACCCGCTGAATTTTGACTATGCCAAAATTGAAACAAGTACCCAGGACTTTAAGCTGCTTGATGATAGTATAAGCACACTGATGAAGAAAATTGCAGACATTTTTGCGCTCGAAAAACAGTTTATCGCAAATGTCTCGCATGAATTACTGACGCCGATATCGATTATCAGTTCCAGGCTGGAGAATATCCTGTTGCAAGAAAAGCTGACAGAGGATACTGAGAATAAGATTTTCGCCTCTCTTAAAACCCTTAACAGGCTAAAGTCGATTATTAATAGCCTGCTGTTAATTTCGAAGGTTGAAAATAACCAGTTTGATAAAACCGACGAGGTAAAGATTGGCGAGGTGGTTGACGAAGTTTACCAGGAACTGGAAGACAGGCTGGAAGATAAGCAAATTGCTTTCCATAATAACATGAAGCATTCGCGGACTATGAGGGGTAATCATAGCCTGATGCATACCCTTTTATTTAATATCGTGAATAACTCTATTAAATACAATCATGAAGAGGGGAATATAACTATAACTGATTATCTTGATAACAATGAATATATACTTGAAATAGCAGATAGCGGGATTGGAATGAGCGAGCAACAGATTGAAAGAGCCTTTAACCGCTTTGAAAAGCTGGAGGGTGACGAAAAGGACAGCTACGGGCTCGGCCTGGCTATCGTGAAAAGCATAACGGCGTTTCACCATATCAAAATCCGGATCTCGTCGGCGAAAGATAAGGGTACCGCTGTAAAACTCGTTTTTGATTGATCAACTTCACAGAATCTTCATAAAAGCTCTGTTATTTTGAAGTGTATAGAGTTTTAGTTCCTTGTTACCCCTATAAAGCTGTCTTTTGTAGAAAGGACAGCTTTTTTGCTTTATATCATTTTATTACGCTTAATCAGGTAGGATTTAAGCACCTCATTATAACCATTTTCAATAAATGCGTCCACGATGTCGACCTGGTATTGAGCGCATTTGAGCTCTAATTCGTGGCGGTATTGTGTTAATGAAGAAATATAAGCGTCCCTTATTTTGCCGGGGTGAACGCGCACCTGTTCGCCGCTCTCGATATCGATAAACTGGTGGGGGCGGTTATCAAAATTAAACTCGAGTTCTTTTTTCCTGTCATTCACATTAAATATCACCACCTCGTGCTTGTTGTATTTCAAATGCTGAATGGCTGCAAACAGGGCCTGCATTTTTTCGGAATTCAGGCTATTCTCCAGCATATCGCTGAAGATAACAACCATTGAGCGCTGGTGAATTTGCCCTGCAACCTGGTGCAATACATTTGTAATGTTAGTTAACGTATTTTGCTTTGGGGCACTATAGGCCTTCTCCAGTTCCGCATAAAGATAAAAGAGGTGTGATGTGGTCGACTTGATTTGAGTCATCAGGTCAACTTTATCACTGAACAGGCATAAACCAAATGCATCACGTTGTTTTTTGAACAGATACATCAATGATGCAACGGCATAAATGGAAAATTGTAGTTTGTTTATTCCCTTATCCGGAAAGTTCATTGAGGACGAAGTATCCAGCAAGAGATAGCAGCGAAGATTGGTTTCTTCCTCAAATTGCTTTACGAATAATTTATCTGTACGCGCAAGCAGCTTCCAGTCAATATTTTTTACCGATTCGCCGCTGTTATACAGGCGATGCTCTGCAAACTCAACCGAAAAACCGTGGAATGGGCTTTGGTGTAAACCGGTAATAAAACCCTCAACCACCTGCCGGGCTAAAAGTTCAAGATTGACTAATTGCCTGATGTGCTGGTCTTCGCTAAGCTTTGTTTTTGATTCCACCGATTTATTTTTGATTCCAGCGATTGAGGATGATTTAATGATTTTAACGCAATTTGTTAAATATGATTGCGGCCGTCAATATAATGTCTTTCTAGCGCTCAGATCAACATTTTTCTAACATCATCTTCCATTAATGCTCTTAAAAAAGAAACACCAACCAGTTTTAACTGATTGGTGCAAGTTTATATATAAATTTGATTATCCGCCCGATAATCTGTGAAATCATTCCGTAATCTGTGAAATCACAATTTACGCCAGTTGCTTAGCCAATTTATCAGTCAAGACTGATTTTGGCACGGCGCCGATTTGCTTGTCAACAATTTCGCCGTTTTTGAAGAATAATAAGGCAGGTATATTTCTGATACCATACTTAACGGAGATACCCGGATTGTGGTCAACATTAACTTTGCCAACAACAGCTTTGCCGTCATATTCTTTCGCAATATCTTCAACTACCGGGCCAACCATGCGACATGGTCCGCACCATTCTGCCCAAAAATCAATTAATACCGGTTTGTCTGATTTGAGGACAAGGTCTTCAAAGTTTGCATCAGTTATTTCTAAAGCCATGATTTTTAAATTTAAATTTTTTGTGTTACAAATATATGGTATTCAAATAGCTTGCCGCAATTGGTTCAATGACAATATGACAATAAAATTATTGCAAAACTGACTAATTGAGTGGTTTAAACTGTTGTTGACAATAGTAAGATATTTCGCTTACAATTGTTTGACTTTAGGCTGAATTTTTGGCTGATAATTTTAAACATTGCCATGCGTTTTAAACATATATTTTTACAATTATTACCTATCTGCACATTTTCTCAAGACTCAAATCTCAGTTCTCACATGTAACCGCTACATTTGAGGTATGAGTATTGTTGTTGAATCGCTAACCAAAGTTTACGGGGCGCAAAAGGCGCTTGATGAAATCAGTTTTAGTGCCGAACCAGGCGTATTGGGTTTTTTAGGTCCTAACGGAGCGGGGAAATCAACCACCATGAAAATACTCACCGGTTTTATACCGCAAACATCAGGAAAAGCGTCGGTATGTGGCTTTGATGTGCAATCACAGCCTATAGAGGTGAAGCGCCGTCTAGGTTATCTCCCAGAGAGCAATGCACTCTATCCGGACATGTACGTAAAGGAGTCGCTGGGTTTTATTGCCGGCATCCATCAGATGAAATCGCCGCAAAAGAGAATCGCAGAAGTTATAGAGCAAACAGGTCTGGGTCCGGAGCAGCATAAAAAGGTTGGCCAGCTTTCCAAAGGCTATAAGCAGCGTGTCGGGCTGGCGCAGGCTATCTTGCATAACCCTGATGTGCTGATACTTGACGAACCAACCTCGGGCCTTGATCCCAACCAGTTAATCGGCATACGGCAGTTGATCCTTGATTTAGGAAAAACCAAAACTGTTGTGCTATCTACTCACATTATGCAGGAAGTAGAAGCTGTGTGCAGCCGGGTGATCATCATCAACAAAGGCCATATTGTAGCTAACGATTCACTTGAAGGTTTGAGGGGTAAGAACAAGGGTAAGTCGTTGGAAAAGATATTTATCGGGCTGACGAATTTATAATTTCTGATCGTTTTATATCAAAACCTTACCTGCTATGTTATCACAAATTGTGATGACAATTGATTCTCTTAAAAATCTATCAAGCCACCGCTAAATGCTGCTCAGATAAAGCTCCCATCGGCAGTGTAAACGAAAATTTGGTGCCTTGTCCCTGCTTGCTGGTTACCCAAATTTTACCGCTGCATTTTTCAACCAGGTCTTTACAAAACAGCATGCCCATGCCCGTGCCCGATTCATTATTGGTGCCTGTATTGCTGTTTACTTTGCTTTTAAATAATTTTCCAAGCTGTTCATCGCTCATGCCCATTCCGGTATCTTTTACCGAGATAACATAATTGTGGTCGTCCTGCTGCGCAGCCGAGATTTCAATTGTATCATCCTGACGCGAGAACTTTATGGCGTTAGTAATAAGGTTACGAATAACAATGCGCACAGAATTCGGGTCGGCGGAAGCTACCACTTCTTTCGGAACATTATCGATAAGGTTGATACCTTTCAGCCGGGCCTGTTCATGATAGCTTTCGGTCTCGTAGGCTACAATATCCTTAATATGAAAGTTCTTGGCCGAATTTTCGAAATTATCCATCTGGCTGTTTATCCAGAACAGCAGGGTGTCGAGAAAGTCGGAGGTGTACTCTAATTTTTTTAGCACACTGGGGATCATCTCCAGCATCTGCTGGTGCGATATGGTTTCGTCCTGCAGCAGGCCAAACAGGCCGCGCAGCGTGCTCAACGGCGCGCGCAGGTCATGGGCGAGTATGGATATCAGCCTGTCTTTTAAAACATTCAGGTTGTTAAGCTTTTGCGCCTGATCGTCAAGGTCGGCCTTTTGCTGCAATACTTCACGGTTCTTGTCTTCCAGCATGGCATTAATCTTTTGCTGCTTGCGTTTTTGCCGGTAATAAACAATAGAAACGGTAAGCATGCCTGCTATAATGCTGAGGAATATAGCGTTGATGAGGCGTTGCTGCTTAATACGCTGCCTGAAGGATTCGTCTTTTTCGCGGTGCTGTTCTGCAAGCTGTTTTTCTTTGGAAGCAAAGTCAAGCGCGAGATTATAAGAAGTAAGTTTTTGAATGCTCTCATTGTTATTCAAGCTGTCCTTTAACTCATTATAGCGATTCAGCATTTGATAGGCTTCATTGTACTTTCCTAAGCCTGCAAGGGTTTTATTTAATTGCAGGGCCGCATTTGAGCGCACGGTAAGATTGCGCAAGGTGCCCGCAAGTTGCTGGCCCTGTGTGGCGTATACGTAGGCGTTCTTGAAATCCCCCTGCATGTTGTACATGGTTGCCATCCCAATTAAAGCATAGGCCTGGTTATATACGATTTTGTATTTGCTGGCTATCTGTAATGATGAATCAAGGTAGGCTTTGGCGAGGGTAAATTGCTTTTTATGCGAGTAGCACAAACCGAAATCTGTATAAACAGAACTCATCCCGTCCTTGTCGTCCTGCTTTTTAGCAATTTTTATCGCCTTAGTTAAATGACCGATGGCCTTATCGTATTCTTTCTGGGCAATAAGCACTTCGCCTATGTTTTCATTAATTGTGCCCACCCCGTTCAGGTTATTGGTTGATTGCAGCAGGTTAAGCGCTTTCCGGTAATATTCGAGCGCTTTGGGATAAACTTCCATCCCCTGCAATACCACGCCGATGTCGTTATAAATCGCAGCGGAGCTGTTTTTATCGTTACTTTTCAGGGTTATATAAAGCGCCTTGTAATAATAATCTAATGCGGTTGAATTTTGGCCCTCACTAAAATAAACTATCCCGAGGTTTTTGTAACAATCAGCAATTTCGGGTCCATTATTTAACTTTTTATTAATATCCGTTGCCATTCCCAGGTAAAACAATGCGCTTTTATACCTGGCCAATAGATTATCCATGCGGCCATGCAATTTGTAAGCGTTACTAAGCCCGGTTAGGTCGTTTATATCTTTATAAATAGCTATGGCTTCGGCAAATTCAGTTTCCGCTTGCTGAGATCTGCCTTTGAAAAAGTTAGCGTGCGCGGTTTGAACTAACCCATTAGCAATTCCTGCTTTGTAGTTTGTTTTGCGCGCAAGGTCAATTGCTTTATGTGCATAAAACAGCGTGCTGTCCGGATTCGATTCGAAATAGTTTGTTGCCAGTTGATTGAGCCTGTTGATGCTGATACTGTCCGCAACAGTTTGCTTATTTACTAATGATGCGATCAAAGTTTTCAGGCTGTCAACCCGGCCCCTGTCGATAGCGGCAAAAGCCGAAATTGATACGATTAGCAGTGAAAAGGTAAAGTAAATTCTAAATTTTAACATATTCAGCCAATACAATTGCCCCGTCCGGCAACTGTTTTACAGGGCTTTATACGGAGTATGCATTTGGTTTTGTTCCAACTTTTTTAATTAAGATTCAATTTTTTTAAAGGTGTGACCGAAATACCGGAAAATAAAAAACCCGCTCCATTTTGGGAAGCGGGTTTAAAATATATTAAATAGTGTTACTTTAAGTTGTTAACGAATTTAGTAAGCTTCGATTTGTTGTTTGAAGCTTTGTTTTTGTGAATAACATTCTTTTTTGCTAAACGGTCAAGCATCGAAATCACTTTGGCTAAAAGCGGAGTGGCATCAGCCTTAGTAGTAGAGCCTCTTAATTTTTTTATGGCGTTCCTGGTTGTTTTAGCCTGGTACCTGTTGCGCAGGCGCTTCGCAGCGTTTGCACGAATCCTTTTTAATGATGATTTATGATTTGCCATTGTATAGCTTTGTTATTCTTTCTTTTATTTTAAGGACTGCAAATATATGACGATTATTTTAAAAATCAAATACCTTTTTAAAATTTTGTAAAGGGTTGTATTGGTTGTAAAAGTTGTAGTTGTTATATTGGTTATTGAAAGGTTGCAGTGGAAGTAAATTTGTAGTTTATGTAAGACAATCAAGATAATTGCGAAAGACGTTCTAATAGGGAGTAATTTGGTTTTGGTATTATTGTGACATAATTAAAGAATTTACATGAATGGTTTTGAGGACTTGGAGGTTTGGAGGAAATGCCGGGCGTTCAGGCTTGAAGTTTCTGATTTGGTTAAGACCTTTCCGGCCGAAGAAAAGTATAGACTGGCGGATCAACTAATAAGGGCTTCAAGATCTGTTACAGCTAATATCGCTGAAGGACATGGCCGATTTCATTACCAGGACAACTTAAGGTTTTGTCGAAATGCACGAGGCTCGCTGAATGAAATCTTGGATCATTTGATTTGTGCAGTTGATGAACAATTGGTACCCGCTGGTAAACTGGAACATTTTAGAACAAAATATGAAGAATGCCTTCGATTATTAAATGGTTACATAGGATTCTTAACAAAAAAGGTTAATTAGTAGTCATCACAGGACTATAACCATTTCAACAACTACAACTGCTACAACTCTCCCAAAACATGAAGCGTGCAGCAACTTTTGCGATTTGTATTTTGGTACTCCTGACAACCAGTTCCTGGGGTTTCTTCGCGCATTATAAGATCGGACGGCTCGCTGTTTATACGCTACCAAAGGCTATGGCGGGGTTCTACAAAGCCAACATAGATTACCTGACGGAACATGCCATCAGCGCTGATAAGCGCCGTTATGTTGACTCGGCAGAGGCGAGGCGGCACTTTTTGAATGCCGACCACTTTGGCAAATATCCATTTAAAGTGATTCCGCACAACTGGTACGATGCGGCTTTAAAATACACAGCGGATACACTGGACAAATATGGCACCGTGCCGTGGACTATTCAATATCAATATTACCGGTTAGTGCGCGCCTTTAAGGAACACGATACTACTGCCATTTTAAATACCTCGGCAAATCTTGGTCATTACATTGCGGATGCGCATGTGCCGCTTCATCTTACACAAAATTACAACGGACAATTAACCGGTCAGGATGGCATTCACGCGCTTTGGGAAAGCCGGCTGCCGGAACTGTTCAGTGATAATTACAGGCTTTACGCCGGCAGGGCCAGGTATATTGAGAACCCGCTGAATGAAGCATTCAGAATTTGCAACAGCTCATTTAAAAGTGCGGATACCGTACTGCGTTTCGAACGTATGCTTAGTAAAACTTTTCCAGCCGAAAAAAAATATGCGCTGGTTTTACATGGCAAAAAAGAGATTAAAGATTATTCAGCAGGATATGCCAAAGCTTATCATATGATGCTGCACGGTATGGTTGAGAAAAGGATGCGCTCGGCAATACTGGCCGTTGCAGCTTTTGGTATTCCGCATGGGTTGACGCAGGACAGCCGGATTTAAATAAGCTGATAGCGAAGCCACTGAATATGGATGAAAACTTAAAGCTTGGAAAGGAAGAAGCCTTATTCAAAAGCGGAAAAAAGCTGGTTTTGGCCAGTAAGGTTCCCTAACCGCCTAAAGGCTTTTATTCTACGGCCTTTCTGGTGCGGCCTGTTTTAACAGCAGCATAAATCGGCGGAATGATAGATATCAGGATGATAGCCACGCCGATGAGTGCGAAGTGCTCCTTAAAGAACGGCACAGTTCCCAATTCATATCCCGCAAAAAGAAAAAGAACGATCCAGCCCGCACCGCCTATAATGTTGTACAGGCTGTAGCGTCCCATCGGCATCTTTCCAACGCCCGCCACAAAGGGGGCAATAGTGCGGATAATTGGCATAAAGCGGCTGAAGATTACCGCCTTGCCGCCGTGCTTGTCAAAAAATGCCTTGGTTTTGAGGTAATAATCCAGCTTCAGTATTTTATTATTCTCTTTAAACACCTTTGGCCCCAGGTAATTGCCGAGAAGATAATTGACTGTATTACCGGTAAAGGCGGCTATGATAAGAATTATTGTCAGCAGGAAAATATTTAAGCCTGTAGCACCGCCTGCAATTAATGCGCCCGCAGCAAATAGCAGAGAGTCGCCGGGCAGGAAGGGCGTTACCACGAAGCCTGTTTCAGCAAAAATGATTGCAAACAGTATAAGGTAAGTAAGCGCGTGATATTGGCTGATGATGCCGGCCAGGTGCTTATCAATGTGTAAAATAAAATCAATCAGGCTTTTAACTATTTCCAAGGCTTTAAAATTTGGGCAAAAATAGGGAATTTAGTTGTATTAGTTGCAGTTATTATATTGGTACAGGTTAGCCGTAGCAGCTATAAGATTTATAGATAATAAGACATGTTTGAAGATTATGACAACATTTATAACCAATACAACTATTACAACAACTCTAACTTCTTCAACTACTAATGATTAGTAATAAACGCGGCGTTGAATGCGGCGCTGTCAGCACGGTTTGTATAGCCATAAGCATAAAGGGTGTACAGGCTGCCATCCTGGATCTGAACGTTGGTGATGGTTTTTAAAACGGTTGATGAACCTGTGGCGGTTATCTTAAAGTCATAAAATCCGTTAGGTATCTCAATAAAATCGGAAAACTTAGGGTATGCGATCTTGCTGAAAGCCTTTGTATTGTTGGCGTATACATCAAGCCCAGCGCTGCCAGAGGGCGAGGCATCGACAAATCTTATCTTACCGCGGCCAACTTTGGGTAATGTGGCAGTATCAACCGTAAATATAGTTTTAATGGAATTGTTGGCGACATCGCCGGTGATAAATAACGAATATTGTACGTTTCGCTTTAACGTATCCGTCAGTTTGAGCAAAGGTGTGTCCACCCTGATATCCGACGATCTGAGATAAGATGGCGACACCAGGGAAGGGACATTGAAATAGCCCTGGTTTACACCGAATGTCAAATGGCCTGAATTAGCCTTAATATAATTGAAATAGATATCCAGAGGAAAAACATCCGGACTAAGGTTTAAAACCTCGTACCTGATATTTAAATTAATAGCTTCGTTTTGAGGGCCCTTGCCGCAGGATGAAATAATTGATACCAGCCACAAGCCAGCCCCGGTGAATAGCGCGATGCTGCAATTTTTAAAAGAGAAATATTTAAATATTAGCTTCATAAATTACGGGTTATGCCCACGCCGAACTGCGAACTTCCGGTTGCTCCCGGTGTGCCATAGGTGTATATCGTATAAATACTATTTTGGTTCATGGTGCATACGGTGTCCTTCAGCAGGGTGGTTGTGCCGGCTTTGTAAACCTTAATTTCCCTGTCGCCATTTGCAACTGCTGTGTACTTTGCCTGGCTTTTAAATCCAGCTGCTTTAAATCTTAATGTGTCGCCAATGCTGACATCCAAAGCGCCTGCATTTGGGGCCGCGTTTACAAAGCCAACCGAAACAAAACCAGAATCTACAATTAATGTATCCCTTGTCCTGAAGGCTTTGTCAGCGGTATTTCCGGTAATATAAAGCGAATAGTTTACGCTGTCGATCATCTTTTCGGGCCAGTTGAACAGCACATCCGCGCTTCCGTTTAATTTAAACCCGAAGTTTTGCTGACCGGCTGTTGTGGCTATATAGGGAGTAGCGACACCGGTAGAAAGACTTGTGCCATTATTTAACCGTGTGCCATTTAAATAATAGTTTATTGTATTTGGCGACGCATTAATTATTTTAAATGTGGCATCGGGGTTTTTCTGCGGAAAAACGTTGTCGTTATTTTTGCACGAAACCAGGCCGCTTATTGCGGTTATCAGAAACAAGCATGTCAGCCTCAAATTCATACAGAATATTATAACTGCTTATAATAAATTTTGTTATCAGCGCGAATAAAAAAAGTCCGGTCGTTGACGCCGGACTTTTTTTATTGTCATTAGCCATTAGCCATTGGTTATTAGTTGGTCCATAATGCTAATCACAAATGACCAATGACTAATGACCTATGACTATTATGCGTAGCTATTTAACATCACCGGCATTACCAGCATCAGCACATCTTCGTTTTCGTCGCCACCTTGTGGGAGCAGGATGCCTGCGCGGTTAGGGGTCGACATCTCGAGCATTACTTCTTCGCAGCTCAGGTTCTTCAACATTTCAATCAGGAAACGGGCATTAAAGCCGATTTCCATATCCTCGCCTTCGTACTGGCAGCTTAAACGCTCATGTGCCTCGTTTGCAAAGTCAATGTCTTCTGAAGATATGTTCAGCTCACTGCCGCTTATTTTAAGCCTCACCTGGTGCGTAGTTTTGTTGGCATAAATAGCAACGCGACTAAGCGAACCCAGGAACGCCTGGCGATCGATGCTTAGTTTATTCGGATTGTTTAACGGAATAACCGCTTCGTAATCAGGATAGCGCTCATCAATCAAACGGCAAACCAGGTTAATGTTGCCAAATTTAAAGAAGGCGCTGGTGCTGTTATATTCTACTGCAACGTTCACATCGTCAGAAGGAAGCGATGATTTTAATAGCGTTAAAGCTTTTTTAGGTAATATAAACGATGCTGTACCGGCAGCTTTGGCATCCTTGCGGCGGTAGCGTACCAGTTTGTGTGCATCGGTAGCAACAAAAGTAATATGCTGTGTAGAAAGCTGGCAGTAAACGCCGGTCATCGCCGGGCGCAGCTCATCGTTACTTACTGCAAATATGGTTTTGTTAATGGCTTCGGCTAAAACAGAGGCCGGCAGGTTTACAGACGATGCGTTTTCAACTACCGGTATTTTCGGGAAGTCCTCACCGTTTTCGCCATTCAGCTTGTATTTACCGTCGCCGGCGTTTATTTCTATAGCGAAGGTGGTATCGTCAACTGAAAAATTAACCGGTTGCTCCGGCAGCGATTTCAGTGTATCTAACAAAATGCGCGACGGAATAGCAATGCGGCCATTTTCTTTGGCTTCAACCGATAGTGAAGTGGTCATGCTGGTTTGCAGGTCCGTTGCCGAAATAGTTAAGTTTCCATCTTTTATCTCGAACAAAAAGTTTTCAAGTATAGGCAATACGGTGCTGTTGCTGAGGGCGCCGCTTACTGCCTGCAGTTGCTTGAGTAATGTTGATGTAGAAACAATAAATCTCATAGAATTGGGAATTAATCAATCAAAAGTAACTAATTTAACGAGCATACTTTCTCTTGCGTAAATAATGTTGAAAAATAGCAAATATTACCAACAAACCGAAGGGTAAGGCATTGTTTAATATCTGCCAAAATAGCTTTTCGGTACGGATGCGCGGACGATCGAGCAGGCGGATCTTAACCTCTTTCATCCGCAGTGAAATAAGGCCCGAATCGTCGGTCATGTAATCGGCAATATTGAGCAGAAAATTCTTGTTACCGAAAGTTTGCCGCATATAATGGTCATACCCCAACGGATAGGGGATGCCGTCTGAACTTACCTGGTTTTTAAATATGTCGCCGTCGCCGATAACAATCATTTTGGTGGGAACACTTTGCGCTATTTCCGGTATGTTTTCGGTTATTCCTTCAGGTACAGGGCGGTTCAAAAAATCCGACTTGAACCTGCCTTCCAGCAATACCGCCGCAATTTTCGGCGGGTTTTGAAATTCCTTTACGTCCGGCTCCTTTTCCACCGCCTGCAGCGAGATAATATGCGGCGCGCTTATTTTTTTATTGTAAGGGGATGACGTTAAGAGCACCGTTTTTTGTACATTCTTTATCGCCAATGTGTCAATTGTACTGGCAAATTCACTGCGGATACCATCCAGGTTTTTCACCAGGGGATGCTTTGAAGATGGAATAAAAACAGGGTAGTACAACCACGGCAGCAATTGGATCTGCGGCCGTCCGCCAACGTCTCCTGTACTTATCGGTATCTGTGCACACCTCATGTCAGCAATTAAATCGTAATTAATGCGTACGCCATAGGTAAAAAGCTGGTCATCCAATTCCAATTGCTTCGGGAACGACATCTGCTCGCTGCCGTGTTTCTGTAAGCTATCCATTTCGGCATTCACCTGGTCTATGGTCCATAGCACCCTGCCGCCACGCATAATGTACTGGTCGAGCTTGAATTTTTCAGCCTCGCTGAACTTAGTATCGGGCTTCGGTATCACCAGCAGGTTCAGCTTCATCAGCACTTCGAACGGAATGGTGCCAAGGTTGATCCGGCCAACCTGGTACCCGTCAGCCAGCGACCTCATTGCATAGTTCAACTGCAAGTCGGTAAGCTCATGGTGCCCTTCCGTAAAGCCTATTATGGGCCTGCCTTTAGCGGTGATCTTTTTTATGGCTGATGAGAAAGCATACTCCAGGTTTTGTATGGAATTGTTGGCCTCTTCTTCGTCTGACAGGCCTATTTGCGACTGCAAAAGGTTCACAGCCATTTCCCTGCCTTTATACTGCACTAAAGCCTGCGGGAAAATAAGCATCTCTGAAACACCATTATCGGTTTTAATGGTTTTATTTTGCCCGATTATACCTTTTGCTTCCAGCGAATCATAGACAGCCTTTTGTTGTTCGTCAGGTAAGTTTTTTATCGATGCTGCCGGGTCAACAAAATCAAATTGTACCTGGTCATTACTATAGGCCCGCAGGTCGATCAGCATATCCCGGGTGGCTCGTTGCAGTCTTTTAAGGTCCGCCGGAAAATTGCTCCCTTGCAAGTAAACAGTAACTTTTACCGGGTTATGCAGCTTTTTCATGATATCGCGCGTTATAGGCGATACCGTAAAGCGTTTTTCTTTGGTGAAATCGAACCGGACAAAGGTAAACCCCGAAATAATATAGATGCCAATAAGAAAAACCAGTGCGCCGATCAGCTTTTTATCCTTTAAAGATTTTTGCTGCTGCCTGATAAGGGCTACAAGCGTAAGGCAGATAAATAGGCCTATAACGATGACGAAATAGGTAAGATCGCGCGTATCAAGTACTCCGCGGCTTACGGACTGATAATGCTCGGTTATGCCCAGGTCTTGTAAGTTCAGACTTTGTAAAGCCAGCATTTGGCTCAGTGAATCAAACCCGCTGTAAAAAAAGAAGCAAAGAAAAACGGCAACAGTAAACGCAATAATCTGGTTTTTGCTGATTGATGATGAGAACAAACCAATTGCAGTAAAACTAGCGCCTAATAAAAATAGTCCTATGTACGAACCGATAACACCGCCGGTATCAATATTGCCCTTAGGCGCCCCAAGCTGGTAAACAGAATAGTAGTAAACCAATGTGGGTACTAATGCAAACAGTACAAGTACCAGGCAGGCCAGGTATTTGCCAAGCACAATCTGCCAGTCGGCAAGCGGACGGGTCAGCAGCAATTCAAAAGTACCTTCGCGGCGTTCCTCGGCAAGCGAGCGCATGGTGATTGCCGGTATCAGGAACATAAACAGATAAGGCGCTGTGCTGAACAGGCTGTCGAGCCCGGCATAGCCATAATCCAGTATGCTTGATTCAGGAAAGACCCATAAGAACAGGCCCAGTACCAGTAAAAAAACGCCTATAGTAACATACGCCACCAGGGAACTGAGGTAAGAAGTGATTTCTTTTTTGAGGATGCTAAGCACTTTCGATTTACAGTGATGAGGCCGAAATTACACAATAATGTGCTAACGCAAAACCTTGGGCAGCACATTTATTATATACGGTGGTGTGAAAAGAATAGAAATGTGGAGGGTGAAATTTCCGGCCTGTGCAGCGGGCTCCCCTCTTGAGAGGGGCAGGGGTGTGTTCTACGCCATGCTTTTGTATGATGCTGTTGGTTTCCTGTATTTTCTTTTCTATACTTGACCTGCCATTCTTATGTCACGCAAAATAATTCCCTATAATTCAAACCTGAAAGAATTAGCACGAAGGCTCAGAAATGATTCAACACTTGGCGAAGTACTTCTTTGGAATGAGTTGAAGAGCAAACAAATGTTAGGATATGATTTCCATCGCCAAAAGCCCTTGTTAAATTATATAGTTGATTTTTATTGTGCCGAATTGAACCTGGTTATCGAAGTTGACGGACGATATCATTTTAACGACGAGAAGTCTTTGTCTGATAATTTAAGAGACGACGAATTAAGTAAATATGATTTAACAATTTTACGTTTTACCGAGCAAGAGGTGCGAAAAGATATGGTTAATGTATTGCGGGCAATTGAGTATTATATTTTAGACAGGCAGGAGAGGAGGGCCCAATAGGAATTGGGAAGTTATCGGGCTAACACACCCCTAACCCCTCTCAAGAGGGGAATTTGTCTTTGGAAACCATAATAGGAATTGGGAAGTTATCCGGGCTAATACACCCCTAACCCTTCTCAAAGAGGGGAATTTGTCTTTGAAAACCATAATAGGAATTGGAAGTTATCCGGGCTAACACACCCCTAACCTCTCTTAAGAGGGGAATTTGTCTTTGGAAACCATAATAGTAATTGGAAGTTATCCGGGCTAACACACGCCCAACCCCTCTCAAGAGGAGAATTTGTCTTTGGAAACCATAATAGGAATTGGGAAGTTATCCGGGCAACACACGCCCAATTCCTCTCAAGAGGGGAATTTATCTTTGTAAATCATAAGCCTTCTGAAAAAAAAAAGCGCCTATATTAAGTTTAGTTCTATTTGCAGCCTAATGTAAAAATATTTCCGGCAGGCGATACGATGCCGTCGTTTACGTAAATTTGACATTCAGGTAAATATTTTTTAATGCTAAAGGTACTCGCAGCACTATTCATCACAGCACAAACAACTGTTGCTTCCGCTCAAACCGGCTGGAAGTTGAAAAATGAAAAAGACGGCATAAAAGTTTACGTTGGCGCCGTTCCCGATTCGAAATTTAAGGCCATAAGGGTTGATTGTGAACTGAATACCACCTTATCGCAGCTGGTTAAAGTGCTGCTGGATATAAAGACCTGCCCCGAATGGGTAGACCATACCAAATCCTGTACGCTTTTGAAACAGGTGTCCCCATCAGAATTATATTATTATTCCGAAATCAATATCCCCTGGCCGGCGCAGAACCGCGACTTTGTAGCCCATCTTACTGTTCGCCAAAACCCCAACACCAAAGTAGTGACTATGGACGGACCCGCAGTTGATGGTTTCGTGCCGGAAAAGGAAGGCATCGTCAGGGTTCATTCCTCCAAAGGACTCTGGATACTTACGCCGGTAAGGAAAGATGTGGTAAGGGTGGTGTACACATTGCAGACTGACCCGGGCGGCGACATACCGGCATGGCTGGTAAATCTGTTAGCTGCCAGCGGGCCCATGAAAAGTTTCCAGGCGTTAAAACTCCAACTGAAAAAGCCCGCCTACCAGCATGTGCAGCTGGATTTTATTAAGGATTGACTTTTTTGCCGTAACTGTCTCGTTTCTTTGCTGAATTTCGTTTTATCATAAATAGGAGTGTTTTGTAGATTTGAGCAGGTTCAACAATAATTGACAATATCTTAGTTATGGATACAGTGAAGGACACGAGCGATTATGGAGCGCTTTTTCAAAACCTTATTAACCGTATTCTGAAGGGAGACGGTTACAGTACGGCCGGCCTGCGGCAGGCAGCTTTTAATAATTCAGATTTACCGGAACCTTTACACGCGTTTATTACGAAAGTTGCAAATGCGGCTTTTAAAGTGACCGACGGCGAGGTTGAGGCAGTGAAACAATCGGGAGTTAGCGAGGACGAGATTTTTGAACTTATTGTTTGTGCGGCTGTTGGTGCAGCTTCACGGCAATATGAGAACGGCTTGGCGGCACTGGCTGAAGCCATGCAGGAAGGAGGGCAGCATGCGTCTTGAAATTTTAAATAACGGGTATAAACTTGGCGCCAGGTTATTATTTTCTATCATTAAAATAGTTTCAGGCTATCCCTTGCCCGATGCTGCCAGGTTAGTTTTCTATCGCCCTGATTTCTACGGTACGCCTGCTAAGGCATTTACCCAGCGTGCCATGCGTGGCCCTTCCGGATGGTCGGTAGCTGAACGGGAACTAATGGCTGCCTATGTCTCCAAACTGAACCAGTGTACATTTTGCGTTAAGGCTCATAGTGCGGTATCCGCCGCTGCTTACGGCGATAACACGAAGGTAGAATCGGTTTTAACCGACCCCGGGGAAGCGGCAATCACGTTACCGCTGCGTGCTACATTGTTAATGCTGGGCAAGCTCACCAGGCAGGGTACAGTCAGCGCGGATGATGTACGTAAGGTAATTGCAGTTGGTGTTTCAACTAGTCAGATTGAAGATGCACTGGCAGTTTGCTTTGCATTTAACGTAACGAACCGGCTGGCAGATACTTTTGATTTTTTTGTGCCCTCTGACGATGCATTCAAGGCAGGTGCAAAGTATCTGCTTAAACGTGGATACAGCGGATAGCTTGATATAAAACAAAAAAAGAGCGGATGTTGGTCCGCTCTCTTCAATTTGCAAAAATCTATCCAATCAGAAACCGTAGGCAATACGCAGGGCTATCTGGCCGATTGTACCATTATGAGACCATCCCTCGTAACGAACGCCAATGTCAAATCCGCCATCTGCAGTATAACCGATGCCGGGCGCATAAGCAAATGCAGTACCGCCGCCGCTTTCAGTCGATATGGCTGCGCCCAACTGTGCCTCGCCGTAAAAACCCTGGCCATTAAAGTAGTATTTTAAGCCTGCTTTTAATGGCACGAAACCATAAGATGACTTGGCCCCCAGTTGCTTAAGTGCATCTTTGGTTAAAAATGCCGTGTAACCGGCTGACAGGTTAAAAAAAGTACCGGAGCCGATTGGCATGTCGTATTTAAGTGAACCGCCAATAGCAAAATTGTAGGCATTACTGGCGTTGCCTACCGGCAAACCCGGGTCAACACCGATACTGAATTTCGCCACATCCGAACTTTTTGTTGTTTGTGCAAAACTGCTGCATGCTGCAGCCGCCAGCACGAATAGCGCTAATAGGATCTTTTTCATGAATAAAGGTTTTAATGGGTTTATAATGTTATCAAATATATAAAATTAACATTTATTATAATATTTGTTAACATTTTTTTAACCTGAAATACAGATGGTTGTATAAAAAAAGAGCGACTGGTGGCCGCTCTTTCTAATATTAAACATATCAGGGTTATCGTGTTTGCATTACGAATAGCTCACATTCATCGTAATGGGAACGCTCAACGCTTTTGAGACAATGCAGCCCGCTTTGGCGCCTTCGGCAATTTCTTTAAATTTTTCTTCGGATACACCATCAATCGCTGAAGCTTTCAATTCCAGGTGAATGCCTGTTATTTCTAACTTTTGCATGTCGAGGTCTAATATAGCGTCGGTGGTCAAATCGTTCGGTTTAAAACCGGCCTGGCTAAGCGCAGCGCCAACGGCCATGGTAAAGCAGCCAGCATGTGCAGCGGCTATCAGTTCTTCAGGGTTAGTGCCGATACCATCCTGAAAACGGGTTTTAAATGAATACTGTGTGTTGTTAAGAATGGTGCTTTGGGTTGTGATTTCGCCTTTACCTTCCTGTAAAGTGCCATTCCAGTGAGCATGTGCTGTACGTTTCATAGTTTCTGTTTTTAATGATTTATTACGGGTATTATAAATTGCTGGTTAACTTCATCTATAAAGCTTAAAACTTCGTCGTGCCCCAATTGCGTTTCTGACGAGGTTACAAAATGCATGGGCGCTTCTTCAAAAGTAGCTAAAAGCGCTTTCCGGAATTTCGCAACGTTCTGGTCGGTTTTTGTGGCCGACTGCTTATCGGCTTTGGTAAATATCAAAACAAACGACAAACCTTTTTCACCCAACCAGTTACAAAACTCCAAGTCTATTTTTTGAGGTTCAAGCCGGCTGTCGATCAAAACCATCACACATTGCAGGCTTTCGCGCTTATCCAGGTAGGTGTGTATGAATTTATCCCAATCGGCTTTTTTGTTTTTCGATACCCTGGCATAACCATAACCGGGTAAATCAACAATATACCAGCTATCGTTTATTAAAAAATGATTAATAAGCTGGGTTTTGCCCGGCGTTTGCGATGTTTTTGCCAGTCCCTTTTTTCCGGTCAGCATGTTTATCAGCGACGATTTGCCCACGTTCGAGCGGCCAATAAAAGCATATTCAGCCATTACCGGTGGCGGCAATTTTGAAATTTGGGAATTGCTGCAAATAAACTCGGCAGATTTGATGATCATATGGCAAAGGTAGGGTTTTGGTTGAGAGATTAGCGGATAATTGACTATAGATTAGTTGAGTAAAATGATATGACACTGATTAAACAAATGATTATCAAAATGTTTAGTAAATTTGATGTTTAAACATGTAATTTAAAATGGAACCGTATAAAATACCAGCCCAAACCCGCATTGGCCACGTGCATTTAAAGGTTAGCGATTTGCAGAAGTCGCTTGATTTTTATTGCGGATTGCTGGGCTTTGATAAAATGATGATGTATGGCGGACAGGCTGCATTCATATCCGCCGGTGGCTATCATCACCATATCGGCTTAAATACCTGGCACAGCAAAGGCGCACCGCCTGCACCTGAATATGCGCCGGGCTTATATCATACTGCTATTCTATATGCTGAAAGGAAGGATTTGGCCGTAATATTACAACGCTTAATCGACGCCAAATACCCCATAACCGGCGCATCAGATCACGGCGTATCGGAGGCTATCTACCTGGATGACCCGGATGGCAACGGCGTTGAACTATATTGGGACAGGCCCCGTGAACAATGGCCGCTTGATGAAAACGGCGAACTGACGATGTTTACCCGGAGGCTGGATCTGGAAGGGCTGCTGGGAGAACTTAACTGATTTTTGGAAAAACAGCATCTTTCGCGGATTACAAATCCGCATGTTTGCCAGTCCGGGATTGTAAATCCGGACTAACGTAACAAACCTTACAGGTTAGTCCGGATTTGAAATCCGGTCTAAGGTTTTTGGGGATTTGTAATCCCCGTAATGATCTTTTTATTTCGCGGATTACAAATCCGCATGTTTGTTAGTCCGGGATTGCAAATCCGGACTAACGTAATGTATGCTCAGTTGTTAGTCCGGATTTGTAATCCGGTCTAAGGTTTTTGAGGATTTGCAATCCCCGTAATAATCTTTTTATTTCGCGGATTACAAATCCGCATGTTTGTTAGTCCGGGATTGCAAATCCGGACTAACGTAACTAACGTAATCTTTAAATCCCGTTTAATCCAAATTCTTAATCCAGATATTCTTATAGTAAGTCTTATTATTGTGCTCCTGCAAGGCAATAACGCCGGTTTTAGCCACGCCATAGCCCGGATGGTCTTTCCATTTCCCTTCAGCTTTTTTCTTATTCCAGTCTGCATCCCACGCGGTAAAGGATAATATCTTTTTGCCATTCAGCCAATGCTCCACATGACCATGGTTAAAAATGATCTTGCTGGTATTCCATTCGCCTACTGGCATCAGCTTTTTATTGCTGTTGGGCAGGTGCATGGCATAATCGCAGCCGGTTTTCTGCCAGTCTTCCAGTTTGTCGGGCCAGCCCAAATCGTCGATGATCTGGTATTCCGGGCCGGTTTCAGACGTGTATGGATATTTGGGGTCTTCAACCACATGATATAAAACCCCGCTGTTGCTGCCCTTCTCTATTTTCCAGTCCCACGACAATTCAAAGTTGGCATACTGGCCATCGGTAACAATATCGCCGCCGGGTATACCGCCCAGGCACACCAAATTGCCATCCTGCACTACCCAATTTTTCACCTCGCCCTTCATGTTATAGTTGTGCCAGCCTTTCAGTGTTTTGCCATCAAACAGGCTTACCCATTTTTTTATTTTGGCTGATGGCTTTACCGGCTTACCTGGCGGGGTAGCCATAGCCTGCGTTGCTATCAAAGCAACGCAGGTTAAGAGTATGTTTGTTTTTTTCATATAGGTCGTAGTAGTTGTAAATGTTGTAGCGGTTAAGTGTCTTACCTAACCGCTGATCTCTAGTCTCTGATCACTAACCTCAACCTTTCTTCTCCATTTTCTCAGGATCCCAGAACATCGGCTGATTTTTAAAGTAGCTGTCGTTGCACAGCAGGGCCGGAGCAGCGGCACGGTAGCCGAACACAGCATCCTCAGTTACCTTGCCGTTTTTGCGTATAGCGGTAACAAAGTTGTTCATGTGGTCGTACGGACCGCCCAGGTAGCCTTTATCGGCCTTGTACACTATCTCTTCGGGAGGCAGCATCTTTTTGCGTTCGGGGTTGCGGTCGCCGGCTTGGCGGAGCTTTTCAAGATAGAAGGGATCATCAGACGCAAAAACCTTGTTGCGTTTCAGCACTACTTCGTCCCAGGTAATATCCATCGCGCCCTCGCTTCCTACAAGGCGCAGGTAGGTAGTACCGCTGGTGCCGTCCACAAAGTTGCAGCGCAGCGAAAGGTTAAACGCAGGGTGCATGGCATTTTGCGCATAATCAAATGTGCCCAATAATACATCCGGCACTTCGCGGCCATCATGCCAGAAACGCAATCCGCCCGACGCATAGATCTTTTCGGGGCCATGCGAACCGGTTATAAAGTGCAGACTGCTGAACAGGTGCACAAATAGGTCGCCTGCCATGCCGGTGCCATAGTCGGTATAATTCCTCCAGCGGAAAAAGCGCTTCTCGTCAAAAGGACGCTTGTGCGTATTGCTGACATAAGTTTCCCAGTCTACCGTTTGCGGCGAGGCATCGGCAGGGATAGGGTATTGCCAAACCTCCACCGGTCCGCGGCGTGCCCAAAAGCCTTCAGCATAGTTTAGCTGTCCGATAGCGCCTGCTGCCAAAAGCTCTTTAGCTTTTTCGTTGCCTAATGAAGACACGCCCTGGCTGCCTACCTGGAAAACCTTCCCGGTTTCCTTTTGCGCTTTTATAACGGCGGGGCCTTCAGTAATGGCATGAACCATTGGTTTTTCGCAATAAACATGCTTGCCCGCATGCATCGAGTCGACGGATATTTGCTGGTGCCAGTGGTCGGGCGTACCGATGATCACCGCATCAATGTCTTTGCGGTTAAGTATTTCTTTGTAGATCTTGGTAGTATAAATATCTGCACCCCAGCGTTTTTTAGCATCCGCAAGGCGGCCATCGTATAAATCGCAAACGGCTACCAGCTTAACGCCGGGCACCTGCAAGGCTACGTTAGTGTCTTCGCTGCCCTGTCCGCCGGCGCCTATAAGGGCAATGTTTAGCTGGTCGTTAGCTGCTATGCCGCCTTTGCGTTTCAGGTATGCAAAAACTTCAGGTTTCTTTTCGGCAGCCAGAACATTTGAGCCAACGGCCACTGCGGCAGCTGCGGCGCCGAACTTCTTAATAAAACTTCTGCGTGAGGGTTGTTCGTTCTCTTCTTTCATAGTACAGTAACAGGTTTGTTAAATAGTAAAGGAAAATTGGTGTTGACGACCATCTAGGGGAAGATGCATCAATAGCGAAAGGTAGGGGTTTGTTGTGTTAAATAAAAATATTTGTAGAACCTGTTTATTCGTAGCAATTAAAGCGAATATTCATAAGTGTTTTTTTAAATTACACGGTCTGTATTTCAACCTTATTTGTTTGAGTATATTTGTATATGAATAAATCTGTTCAGGAAAAAATTGATCAATTTAAAAAACTGGCTAAAACCCAGGGAAGTAAACGTGAGCCTTCCCCAATGAATTCTGGTCATGTTGATAGTTTATCACAAGTTATTCGCACTAAAAAGGACGCCGATGATTTTATGGCAGAACTCAACGCTGTAATCAAACGAAGCTAAAATATAGCATTTTTAAAATAGAAGAAGCCGCATAACGCGGCTTTCTTGTTTACTGTCCGGCGGTCTTGCTGCTTCATCGGCCGGAACTGACGAGGCGAAGAAAGAACAATTGTTTCACCCTGTGTCACGGTGTTCGGAACAGGAACCGAACGGAACAAACAGGCGTGGCAGCTATACGGTTAATCAGTATTTTAATGGCAGAGATGAAAACATCTGTCTTTAATTCAAAAGATAAAATTGTTTCACCCTGTATCCCGGTGTCCGGAACAGGAACCGAACGGAACAGACAGCTGTGTTATTAATATAATTACTATCAGTATATATCTGATAAAACTATTCAGTTTAAAAATATCCCCGGTTTTTAATGTGGATGTAATGGCTGATATATTTATAATCAGTTATATTTTAATTATTTAATATAGATATAAGTTTATGTTACTGATAGTTGCAGTTTGTTCCGTTCTCTTGTGGAGCGACACAAGGTGAAACACATCGAAACAGCACTCTGATTCCACATTAAATATTGATTATTATAAATATTGATCT
>NZ_JAUMKC010000024.1 GCF_030519355.1 Mucilaginibacter sp. L3T2-6 | reverse complement strand
AACGACGAGGTTGCTTCGTCGTTCCTCCTCGCAATGACAAAACTTTTCTATAATCTTTATTAATTGATGTAATCGTTTTCGGAGTTCGCAGAATTAGCTATTTTAGAAGAAATTTAAACTAAATCATGCGCCTTAAACTGATCCTAATCGCAATAGCCGGGCTCTTATTTTCTAATTGTTATCAGCTGAAAGCCCAAAGCGGCCCCACCAAACTTACGCCATCGCATTTATCGGCGGCACGGCAACTAATTTCAGCAACAGGGATGACAGACGTGCGTTTTACTGTGATGCGGAATAGCAGCATTAAAATTTTTAGCGCAAATATCGAAGAAAAGTACCGGGAAAAGTTTGTTGCGAAATTAAGTGAGTTCTTTGACAAGTACCTTCCCCTCGACGGTTTTAGGGAAGATATGGCACGAATATATGCAGAAACATTTACGGAAAGCGAACTAAATCAGCTAACCGCTTTTTATAATTCGCCACTTGGGAAAAAAATCACGGTAGTGATGCCTGAGCTAACGCAAAAATGTATGATGTTTGATCAGCAAATTATAAATAGCCACAGTGCCGAGCTGCAATCGATGATCCAGGACATTACGAAGGAATAATATTTCGGCATTACACCGATTTTGTAAAACAGAATCGGCGTAATCCCTCCATAATCATTGAAATTCCTTAAATAAAGCGTTCCCTCAAAAACTCCCCCGTATAGCTGCCATCTTTCTTAATTAAATCCTCCGGCACGCCTTCAAAAACTACCTGCCCGCCGTTGTCGCCGCCTTCAGGGCCGATGTCGATAATCCAATCGGCGCATTTGATGACGTCCATGTTGTGCTCTATAACGATGATGGTGTTACCCTGGTCGAGCAAGGCATCGAACGATTTGAGCAGCTTTTTAATGTCGGCAAAATGCAGTCCTGTAGTTGGCTCATCAAAAATGAACAGGGTTTTATGCGTATTGTTGCCTTTCACCAGGAACGATGCCAGCTTGATACGCTGCGCCTCACCGCCCGAGAGGGTGTTCGATGATTGCCCCAGCTGCACGTACCCCAAACCCACATCCATCAAAGGTTTTATTTTGGCGATGATCTTTGGCTCCTTCGCGAAAAACTCCAGGCCTTCCTCAATGGTCATACCCAACACGTCCGACACATTCTTATCGTTGTAAGTAACGTCAAGGATATGTTGTTTAAAGCGCTTACCGCCGCAGGTTTCACAAGTAAGAAAGATATCGGCCATAAACTGCATTTCTATCTTTACCTCGCCCTCACCCTGGCAAACATCGCAACGGCCGCCTTCAACATTAAACGAAAATGCTGATGGTTTTAAACCGGCTGCTTTCGCTGCAGGCTGCGCCGCATACAGGTTGCGTATCTCGTCCCAGGCCTTAACATACGTTACGGGATTTGAACGCGAAGAACGGCCGATAGGGTTTTGGTCTACCAGTTCTACCTGTTCAATTTTCTGGTAATCGCCGTCAATACCGTCATAGGCGCCTGTTTGTTCCGCATTATAATTTCCCAGCGTTTTCTGCAGCGCGGGGGCCAGTATACGCTTTACCAGGCTGGTTTTACCCGAGCCGGAAACGCCGGTAACTACGGTTAACACGCCCAGCGGGAACTTAGCGGTAACATGTTTCAGGTTATTTTCACGGGCGCCTTTTATCTCTACATAATCATTCCACTTGCGGCGGTTCTTGGGAATGGCAATTTCCTCCCTGCCACTTAAATAACGACCGGTGAGGCTATCATTATCTTTTATAATTTCATCATAAGTACCGGTAAAAACCAGGTTACCGCCGTGGGTGCCTGCTTCCGGGCCGATGTCCAAAATATGGTCGGCGGCCTTCATGATCTCCTCCTCGTGTTCCACTACTAATACGGTGTTACCCACATCGCGCAGGGATTTTAAAACACCTACCAGTCGCTGCGTGTCCCTCGGGTGCAGCCCGATACTGGGCTCGTCCAGCACATAAACAGAGCCGACCAGACTACTACCCAGCGAGGTTGCCAGGTTGATACGCTGTGATTCACCACCTGAAAGGGTGTTGGATAAACGGTTAAGTGTTAAATAACTTAATCCCACATCATTTAAAAACGACAGGCGATTAGTTATCTCCATCAGCAGGCGCTTACCAATTTTAACTTCGGTCTCGTTCAGTTCAATAGTGTTAAAGAACTCCAGAGCCTTATTCAATGGCATTAAAACAATATCGGTTATCGACTTGCCATTTATCTTTACATAAGCCGCATCCTGCCGCAGCCTGCTTCCTTTGCACTCCGGGCAGGTAGTCTTTCCCCTGTATCGCGATAGCAACACCCTATACTGAATCTTATAGGTCTGTTCCTCCATTTCTTTAAAGAAGGCGTTCAACCCCTGGAAATACTGGTTACCTGTCCACAACAATTCCTGTTGCTCGGGAGTGAGTAAATTATATTGCCTATGAATTGGAAAATCGAACTTCAGGGCGCTTTTAACCAGCCGGTCGTTCCATTCGCGCATCTTCTCTCCGCGCCAGGGGGCGATGGCGCCCTCGTAAATACTTTTACTTTTGTCGGGAATAACGAGGTCAGCATCAATGCCGATAACCTTGCCATAACCTTCGCAGCGCTTGCAGGCGCCATACGGATTATTAAAGCTAAAGAAGTTTGGCGTCGGCTCTTCAAATTTTATTCCGTCCAATTCAAATCTATCGCAAAAAAACCGCTCGGTTTCCTCATCGGCATCAGGCTGCCTGTATCGTACAAAACAATCGCCTTTGCCCTCAAAAAAGCCAGTCTGGATGGAATCGCCCAGGCGGCTCACAGTTTCATCCTCGGTATTCTTTGTTACACGGTCGATAACGATACGAACCGAAGACGAGATTTGAGAGTCAACCCCATCACTCCCGGTTTTCTGTTTTTTGCTTTCACCTTTCTTTCCGCCTTTCGCCTTTCCGCTTTCACCTTTCACCTCCTCCTGAAGCCAGCTGCCATCGTCTACAATGCTCATGTCCTCCAGCAGATCTTCAATTCTTGCCAGCTTACCCCTATATTCTACACGCACAAAGCCTTTTTGCATCAGCACTGCCAGTTCTTCCTTCAGGCTGCGGTTATTGTGCGGGTGCAGCGGGCACAATATGGTCACCTGCGTATCATCAGGCAGGGTCATGATAAAATTGATAACATCGGTAACCGAGTCTTTCTTCACTACTTCACCGGATACCGGAGAAATAGTTTTACCGATACGCGAAAACAATAACTTCAGATAGTCATAAATTTCGGTTGATGTTCCTACTGTTGAACGCGGGTTGGATGTAATTACTTTCTGCTCGATAGCGATAGCCGGCGCGATGCCCTTTATATAATCAACGTCGGGCTTATTCATCCGGCCCAAAAACTGCCGTGCATAAGCCGAAAGGCTCTCCACGTAACGCCGCTGCCCTTCGGCATACAGCGTATCAAACGCCAGCGACGACTTACCCGAACCAGACATGCCCGTAACTACCACCAACTTATTTTTTGGTATAGCAACGTCCATATTTTTCAGGTTGTGCACCCGGGCGCCTTTTATAATAATATGATGTTGAGGGTCTTTTTCTGCTTCCTTCATTGTAATCCATAGTCCATAGTCTATGGTCCATAGCCTCGATCCATTTGCCTTCCTTAATATGGTTTGTGGACTATAATCTATGGCCTTGACCTACGGTCTTCTTTTGAGAATGCAAAAATCCTAAAAAAATTAGCAGCATCCAAATGTGTTTAAGAAATGTATATGCTTAGTTTGCAATTTATTGAATGGATTGCATAAGGCTGACAATAGCGTTTTTGCAACATCGCACATTGCTTATTTATTGTATCCGGAAATGTTAAAAAATGTTAAATATTAGTTTGTAACATTTGTGAGGGAAATAATATTTGTTTTTCCCGCGATAATTTGCTTTATTTGGGATAACAATTTTGTTAATCCCTAAAAAATAAGGCTATAGATAAAACTCTACTTCAACAGATTTTAAAATTAACTAAGTTAGTAGTTTTTCTATGGATGTTCAATTGAAGAGTGACCAGGATTTAATCCATCTTTACGTTGCGGGCGATGAAGGGGGGCTGGTAGAATTAATCCGCCGCTATCAATCAAAAATATACACTTCTATTTATTTGCTTGTTAAGGACGAATATCTTGCGGAAGATATCTTCCAGGATACCTTTATCAAGGTGATAAATACATTAAAGGCCGGAAAGTATAACGAGGAAGGTAAGTTTTTGCCATGGGTTACCCGCATAGCCCATAATTTGGTGATCGACCATTTTCGCCGCGAAAAACGGGCTCCGATGGTAAGCAACGGCGACGACTTTGATATTTTCGAAGTGCTGGGGCACTATGATGAAAGTACCGAAGACAAAATGGTACGCGAGCAAACCTATCGCGACCTGAAGACCCTGATTCATCTCTTACCTGCCGAACAGAAGGAAGTTTTGATTATGCGCCATTTCGGCGATATGAGCTTTAAGGAGATTGCCGATATTACGGATGTAAGCATTAATACCGCTCTTGGCCGTATGCGTTACGCGCTTAATAACCTCCGCAAAATGATGCAGAGTAAAGAATTGAGCCTGAAGAATTAAGAGGGGAGTCCGAAAAGCCGGGAAAGTCAGTAAACTCCGAAAAGAAAGAATTCAAGCAGAAAACATAACGCGAATCAACTGTTTAATAGCTGATTCGCGTTTTTTATAAAACATCGGGTACCCGTAAGATACCGCCCAATGGCCTTTGATATGAGTGTGACGATGACGAAATTCTGCTAATTCTTTAATTTGGTTCAGGCAACTACACACTTGTTATCCACCAGGCATTGCCAAACGGATCTTTGATGCCGGCGCTTCGGCCGTAACTTTGGTCGGCAGGAGGCATTATTTCTGTGGCGCCGTTATCGATTGCCTTATTAAATATTTCATCGCAATCATCCACGTATAAAAACATGCCGGCATTTTGCGGGAGATATTGTTCTGTAGCATCCGCAAACATAATTACACTATCGCCAATGCTTACTTCGGCATGCATAATAGTTCGCTCATCGCGCATGGTCTTAAATTTTTCAGTCGCGCCAAAAACGTTACGGGTGAAATCAATAAATTTTGAGGCGTTTTCTACAATCAGGTAAGGCATCAGCTGCTGATATCCTTCAGGAATATTTACATTTTTCATAACAGTTTCTTTTAAACAAAAGTAAAGCCGCCGTATTGAACTTAATTGTAAATATCGGACATCTTAAATATAAAGCCACTCCGTGCCTTCGGCTTTGCCCGAGAAATAAAACGAAGGATGATAACCGGTAAACTCTTTAACCTCATGTATAAAATGCGACTGATCGTAATATCCGCATTCATAAGCTACCTGGCCCAGCGGCTTACTGGCAACTTGCTGCTTTATAGCTTTGTTTAAACGTGTAAGCCGCATATACATTTTTGGACTAAACCCTGCGTATTCCTTAAACTTGCGGTTGAATTGCCGTTCGGACAGATTAAAGCACGAAGCCAGTTGTTCAACAGTGCGAATCTCCGCAGAGTGTATTACATGCTTTATGGCTGCGGCGATGGTTACGTCTTTATTTTTGATAGTCACCAATCGTTTCTGCAGCCATTCAGATAGTATTTCCGCCCGTTTGTGATTGCAACCGGCCAGCATCATCTTTTCTTCCAGCTCGCTCCCCTCCGGGCCAAGAAAAATATCCAGGCTAAGCATTTCGTTGCTTGTTGCATCGGAGGCCACATTAAAAAGAATTGGAACTGCAAAAGGATAAATATATGCCCCGAAAATGCCAAAGCTCTGCCTGGTTTCAAATCTTCTATATTTCTGCGATTGGAAATGCATGCCCGACAACCAGGATTGGGCCGTTCCCTCAAAAACCAATTCGTTAAAAGCGCTTTGGTAATGAAAAACCATCTCTACGCAGCCATCTGCCACCGACCGATAGATATATGACTCTTCACCCGGCGCAAACTCATGCTCAAGCACCCAGAAACACCGTACATATGGTTGCAATGCTACCGGCGGCTGTATGGTATAGTACTTCATTGCGGAATCCGGATTGACAGTTATGGAATTTGACTTATCCGAAGTTAATCAAATATTCCTTATGAATAGTCACATGGCAGCTTTGTCATCGCTGTAAGAACCGAGGCAACTTTGTTCGCAATGGCAAACCGTAAATTCCCAACCGAAAATCCCTTACATTCCCTTCTGAATCGCCTCATAAACCACGTCCTGTATCCTTGGGCGTATATTCAGGCTTGATAGCTTACTGCTTACGCTGGGGTTTACACGGTTTGAAAGAAAGATATAAACCAGGTTATATTTAGGGTCCACCCATACGCAGGTTCCTGTAAAACCCGTGTGTCCATAGCTTTGGTCGGATGCCAGCTTAGAGGGGTAGTGATGGTCAAGCATCGGGTCCCAGCGGTCAAAACCAAGGCCGCGACGACTAACAGGCGATTGCTTAGCAGTGAATTTATCAACGGTTTCGGGTTTAATATACAATGCGCCGCCGTAAGTGCCGCGGTTCAGCATCATCTGGTATAAAATAGCCAGGTCATTTGCGCTGGCAAACAAACCTGCATGTCCGGCAACTCCTCCCATCAAGGCAGCAGTTGGATCATGCACATAGCCGTCAAGCAATGCATGCCTGTCTTTTTTATCGTCCTCTGTGGGGATGATCCGGTCGGGCGTAAAACGGTAGAGCGGTAAAAAACCGGCAGTCTGCATACCCAGGGGCGCATAAAACTGCTGCTGAACATACACATTTTCGGGCATGGCTGTAATGGTTTCCTCCACCTGCTGCATAAAGCACATACTCAAATCGCTGTAAACATATTGCCCCCTTGTGCGCACCGGCGAATTCAGCATATCAGGCCACATCACCTCCTTAAAATAGTCTTTTCGAAGAAAGTAATTCTCGTTAACCTTGGTAGGGAACATAGCCGACGAATCGGTACTGTGGTCGGTAGGTTTGATCTTATCGAATGTAGGTATATCAGGTATCAGCCCCGCCTGGTGTTCCAGCACCTCGCGGATAGTCAAGTCGTTTTTATTGGTTTTACGTGTTTGCGGCAGATAGGTACCAAGTGTTGAATCCACGTTCAATTTGCCCTGGTCGGTAAGCTGCATGGCCTCCATGGTAGTGGCTGATATTTTGGTCATCGAGGCCACGTCAAAGATGTCGGTCAGCTTATCAGGTATATCATTGTTATAAGTGTGGTATCCATAAGCCTTATTAAATATCACTTTGCCGTCCTTTGCTACCAACACCACGCATCCGGGCGTTGCACGCTCCTGCATGGCTTCATGCGCAATTCTGTCAATGCCATCAAGATTAACTGTCCTGATTCCCACCTCCTCAGGCACCGTATATTGCAAACGGGTTTTAGTGGTAACAAAGCCCATACCCTTTTTGTAAAGCGTTGAAATATTGACGCCCAACTTTTGCGTTACCGCTACTCCCCCGAATATGGCCTGCGCGCTGTAAAAGGCCGTTACCGGCGAAATACGCTGACACCAGACAATGGGCACAGCAGTATTTTGGAGCCGTGCCAGCGAAGCCGGGCTGCCAAATAAAGCTATAATTACGTTTTTAAGTTTTTGATTGGTGTTGATAAAGCCGGTTATCAGCGGGTTGTTCATGTCAGCATCGTTCAGCTGAACAATAATGGTATTGTAGAACTTAAGGTCTGCCGACAAATCGTCGAGGCTTTTTACGCCGGTGTATATATTTCCGTTAAAGGGATCAACTTTGGTGTATTTATTGGCAAGGCTGTCAAACTCCCGGGCATACATGTTTGAAAAATGTACACTTGCAACTTTTGCCTGCTCCAGGTTTTGCAGGGGAATTATATAGTTAGCATTATTGAGCAGATAGGTGGCTTTTTCGGCCAGCCTTTCTTCGTTTACATAAGCCATCCCTGTAAATGGCGGGTTTTGTGCACAGGCTGAGTTAAATAATATAAATCCGGTTAAAACAATTGATGGTATTAATCGCCACTTATTTTTTCTCATATACCTGTTCTCCGTTCACAAACGTTTTTAAAACTTTAACATTCGGCAATACTTTGCCGTCAACTTTCATAATATCGTTATCCAAAATAACAAAATCGGCATACTTGCCCGGCTCAATACTGCCCTTTTCCTTTTCTTCGAAATTTGCTTTCGCAGCCCATATGGTCAAACCCTGCAATGCTTGTTTACGGCTTATGGCATTCTCCATTTGAAAGCCGTCTTCAGGATAACCTTTGCGGTCTTTGCGTACAACAGCCGCGTAAAATGTATACATGGGGTTGATGTCTTCTACCGGGAAGTCGGTGCCAAGGGGCATCCAGCCATTTTGTGCCAATAAATCCTTATATGCATAAGCGGTTTTAAGCCGCGCCTTGCCCAAACGTGTTCCGGCCCAGTACATATCAGAAGTAGCATGGGTTGGCTGAACAGACGGTACAATACTATACTCGCCGAACAGCTTAACATCTTCCGGCGCTACAATCTGCGAATGCTCGATACGCCAGCGTTTATCGTTTTTCCCTTTAAGAACCGATGCATATATTTTCAACATTACCCGGTTGGCCGAGTCGCCAATAGCATGTGTACACATCTGAAAGCCATGGGCAGCAATTTTTTCCGCAACTTCCTGGAAATGCTTCTGCTGGCTCAGCAGGAAGCCGCTCCAGCCCTTTTGGTCGGCATAAGGTTTCAGCAGGCAGGCGCCGCGTGAGCCAAGCGCACCATCCGCGTATACCTTAAACGCGCGCACATTAAGCGTGGGAGTTTTATAAGCGCCGCGTTTAAACAGGTAATCGTAATTATCAGGCTGATCAGCAAGCATCACATACAAGCGCATTTTCAGCGCTCCTTTATGCTGCAGTTCTGCAATGGTGTTCACCATGGTATAAGGCAGGCCGCAATCGTCAATTGTGGTTAAGCCTGCGGCAAAGCAATTCTTTTGAGCGTCCAGTAATGCCGCCTGCGTTATGGCATCGGTAGGTGGCGGAATCTTGCGTGTAATAATGCCTTGTGCATTATCGATCATTACACCTGTAAGCTTGCCGTTTATCGTCTCTATCTTGCCTCCGATAATAGTTTGCCCTGGTTTAACGCCGGCCAGGTTCAACGCCGCCTGGTTAACCATTACGGCATGGCCATCAATGCGGCTTAATATTACAGGCCGCGCGGGGAACAGCGAATCGAGTTTTGCTTTGTTAGGGAACTCCTTTACCTTCCATTTGTTTTGGTCCCAGCCACGGCCAACAATCCAGCCATCCGGGTTTCGTGCTGCAAATGATTTAACAGAGTCAACCACCTCCTGCCAGCTCTTTGTGGCAGTCAGGTCGGCCTCCTGCAGGCCGAGGCCGTATTCGTAAAAGTGGGCATGCGCATCAATAAAGCCAGGATAGACCGGTTTGCCACCGGCGTCAATAACCTGCTTTGCGTTATATTTTTCTTCCAGGGTATCGGCTTTGCCTACGGCTATTATCTTGCCTGCGCTCACTACAAATGCATCAGCAGTGGTAAACAAACTGTCAACCGTGTAAACCTGTGCATCCTTAACCAGCAAATCGGCATTATATTCTTTTTGTTTACAGGCACAGAAAAGAACCACAAGCAGCGGCAAAAATTTCTTCATAGGGTTTCACTATTTAAAAAGCGGTAATCTACAAAACTATATACAAAATCGAAGAGATAAAGTTGGAGGCGAGAATAATTTATTAACGAATAATAAACAACAAATCCCGGCCAGAGCCAGGATTTGTTGTTTTATCGGCAATTCCGGTTATTGCTGAACCGGCGTTCCCGGAGCAGTTGTGCTGGAATATTTATTGTCCAGACTGATATAGTCGGTCAATATCTGGCCTGCTTCGCGTTTCAGGAAGTCAAGATCGTCGCCGCGTTTTTTAGTCTCACCCTTTTTCAAGGCAGGCAAGCCCATTGCTATGCGGCGCTGATTGTTTTCCTCGAATTGTTTTTTGTCGTCGGCGTCGCGTTGCGCTTTTAATTTTTGCTCGTTAAGCGTTACACTTTTTTCAGCTTCGTGTTTTTTAATTTCAGCAATATCCTCCAGCATGTATTTGTAATTAGGGCTTGTAGCCATACGCTGATCGTGCATTTTTTTTAGCTGCGGTAATACGGTGGTAAAATCGCCTACTTTAGTGTAATTGGTTTTCGCTATAATATCGAAAGGCATGGCCGATGGCTCGGTGTCCTCGCCATATTTATCCATGGGGATCACTGACGGGAAGGCAATATCGGGCGTAACACCCTTATGCTGCGTAGAGTTACCGGTAATGCGGTAAAACTTGGCTATGGTAAGGTTAAGCTGGCCAAATACGCTCTGGCTGCCGGTTGATACCTTTAAGCTCTTTTTGTCTTTACCCACAAGCGCTGCTGCGCGTTCCAGCATTGATGGCGGGATAACTTTATCCAGATCAATAGCATTTTGTACCGAGCCTTTTCCATAGGTTTGAGTTCCAAGGATAATACCACGGCCATAGTCCTGTATTGCACCTGAGAAAATTTCTGTTGCCGAAGCGCTGAACCGATCGACTAAAATTGCCAGCGGTCCGTTCCATGCGATTGAAGGGTCTTCATCTTTGTCTACCTCAACTTCATCGTTTGAATTACGCACCTGTACTACCGGACCGGTTTTAATAAATAAGCCGGTAAGGTCAACCGCCTCCAGCAGCGAGCCGCCGCCGTTTTGCCTCATATCCATCACAATACCCTCAACGCCCTGTTGTTTCAACGAGTCGATCAGAAGTTTTACGTCGTGCGTGGTGCTCTTATAGTTAGGGTTACCCGACTTATAATCATTAAAGTCGATATAAAACGCAGGTACCGAAATCACCCCTATTTTAAAGGTTTTGCCATTTTCGTTATAGGTTCTAATCTCTTTTTTGGCTGATTCATCCTTCAGAATGATCTTTTCGCGTACCAGCTCTACAATCTTTGGTTTGCTGCCTACGCTCATACCCTTTGGCAACAGCTCCAGCCTTACAATAGTGCCTTTTTTGCCGCGTATAAGCGCGATGGCGTTCTCTATACGCCAGCCCACTACGTTCTGAAACTCACCTGCGGGGCCTTGTGCAACCCCGATGATGCGGTCGTCAACGCTTACCTGCTTGCTTTTTTCGGCAGGTCCGCCGGGTGTTAACGATTTGATGATCACAAACTCATTCTCAATGTTCAATCCCGCACCGATACCTTCCAGCTGACGTGACATGTCTATATTGAAATTAGCTGCGTTTGCGGGGTTAAAGTAGTTGGTATGCGGGTCGATAGCGTTGGTGAAGGCATCCATGAATAGTTGGAAAACGTCCTGGTTGTTCAGCTTATTGGCTTGAGACAGCAGGTTTTCATAACGTTTTTTCAAGGTTTCCTTATTTTTAGCAACGTCGTTACCGGCCAGCTTCAGGTTAAGCATATCGTATTTTACACGCTCTGTCCAAAGCTTATTCATTTCGGCTTCCGTTTTTACCCATGGCAGGTTATCGCGGTCGTAGGTAAACTGGTCGTTTTTAGTGTAATCAAAGTCGTTATCGAGCTGAGTTATCGAATATTTAATACGATCGATATATCTTTTCTGATAAACGTTGAAAATATAAAATGCATCGTTCAGGTTCCCGTTTTTTGCATCATCATCCAGCACAGTCTTGTACTTATCAAAGTCGGCAATATCCGAAGCCAGGAAATAGTTATGGCTTTCGTCCATCAGCTTGATATACCGGTTGTAAATCACAGCAGAGATAGAATCGTTCAGGTCAACCTTTTTATAGTTATACTTAGATATCATTGCCGCAATGGTTTTACAAACCACCGCCTGCTGCTCATCAGGCTGTATATTTTTTGAGCCATCTACCTTTATAATTGCGGCGGGCTTAGCGCTGCATGCCAGGGTGGCAGCAACAACCAGCACCAGATAAAATTTCTTAAACATATCTTTTACTTGCTTTAAATCGGGGGTTATATAAAACATCAATACTTGTGCCTAAATTTTCCTTCAAACCTAAAAAAAAAGACAGCCCGTTTGCCGTCTAATTAATGAATAACAATATTACAATAATGTTTGGATTGTTTTCAATAACACACTTACATTTTACGGTAATGTTACGAATTTATTGTGAGCGCGCAAACCAAAACGCAGTTTCTAAAAATAATTACACTGTGCATACAAAGATAAGTGAAAATCACTTTGTTCCGGTTTGATGTGCTGTGAAGAACCGGCGTATGTAATATGTTATTCTCCTTTGGCAGTAGCCGGAAGCTCGGCGTAGCGCACATCTGTTTTGGGGGCGTTGTTCCGGTTTTGTTGAATATAGGCCATCTTTTTCCCGATAGCTGCCAGATCATCATTAAAACCATGCGCACGGGCAATATCCGTTGCCTCGTTCAGATCCTGCCGGGCCTGTGAATAGTCGCCCAAGTCTGATTTAATCAGGGCCAGATCCATCAGGTTGGCAATGGTATGTTTATCATCATTTTGCTGGCGCGATAAAATATTGCTTTGCAGCAGGTACCATTTAGCTTCAGAATAGCGGTTTTGCTGTATGTAAAGCTTAGCCAGTGCGCTGAAGTTGTAGCTGGCATCACTGTACACCCTGAAACGCATGTTATGCTGGGCACTGCGCATCACTATATTTTCAGCCGCCTGAAAACTATACTCACTGCGGTCGAGTTCTGCCTTATTGATTTTATAAACTGAAAACGATGGCTGGATATGGATTTTAGAAATGGCGTTAGCGCAAGGACTGTATTGTTCAATTAACGGGAAACGTTCATGCTTTTTAAATAAAAGATCTACGCGATACCACTGTGCAGATGCAGAAAGGCTGAATACACAGCAAATTATCAGGAAGGTAATTCTCATTTAATCTTTTGTCCCAAGTTTAAATTAATTATGTAAAGGTACATAATTTTCTATAAAAGCAAACGCGACTGGAATGGGTTGGAATAAGCCTTTAAACGGCATGCAGTTACATTTTGTTGTGTTTTGACGTGAATAAATATCGCCAGAGTTACCTTTAGTTTCAAAAACTAAGCTTAGCCGTTAGTCTTATCAACCAAAAACAATATATTAGACTGCTGATACAACCTTAAAAAATCACTCCTGTTAATGGCGCAAGCATCCAAAAACAAATTAGGCATCTGGACGAGCACTTCGCTGGTTGTCGGCAGCATGATTGGTTCCGGCGTTTTCCTGGTGCCGGCTGCAATGGCCTCATTTGGCAGTGTAAGTTTATTGGGATGGCTATTTTCGGCAGTGGGGGCATTTTTTATTGCGCGGGTATTCAGCAGGCTTAGCGAAATGGTTCCGGCGGGCGTCGGCGGGCCTTACGCCTATACCCGCTACGGTTTTGGCGATTTTGCGGGCTTTATGATAGCCTGGGGCTATTATATTTCGATAATTACCGCAAACGCGGCCATAAGCATTTCGTTTGTGAGCGCAATGAGCACGTTCTTTCCGGTACTCGCTAAAAATTCACTGGCAGCGGTATCAACCGGCCTTGCAGCTATCTGGCTGCTGGCCTGGGTAAACATGCGCGGCGTGGCGTCGTCAGGCAAAGTGCAGCTGGTAACCACCATTCTGAAGCTCGCGCCGCTGATCATCATTTCTATCGGAGGATTGTTCTTTATCCGTCCGGAAAATTTTCATCCTTTTAACGGCAGCGGCGGTTCCGTTTATGACGCTATTAATACTTCGGCAGCAATTGCCCTGTTTTCATTTGTCGGGATCGAATGCGCAACTATACCGGCCGATAATGTTGAAAATCCCGGCAAGACCATCGCCAGGGCCACCATGCTTGGCCTGGTGATTTGTACCGTTGTTTACTTGCTGGGCAGCATCAGTATTATGGGTATTATTCCTGCTAAGGTGCTGGCAAAATCTCCTACGCCGTATGCCGACGCCGCTGCCATTATGTTCGGCAATAATGCTCGGTATTGGGCAAGTGCAGGCATGGCCATAGCAGCCTTTGGCGCATTGAACGGCTGGACGCTGATACAAGGCAAGCTGCCCTTCGCTATTGCCCGCGACAAGCTTTTCCCTGCCATTTTTGGGCGGCAGAATAAAAAAGGCGCGCCTTTTTTCGGCATTGTAATCAGCAGCACATTTGTTTCATTATTTATGATGATGAACTACACAAAGGGCCTGGTAGAGCAATTTAAAATACTTATCCTCTTATCTACCTTCAACACACTAGTGCCTTATCTTTTTTGCGCAGCTTCGTATATGATCGTTCGCCTGCAAACCAAACAGCTTTACAAAAGCAGTTTATTTGTTGGCCTGATAGTGGGGGCGCTGGCGTTTGCCTACGCTATCTGGGCTATTGCCGGCTCGGGAAAAGACACCGTATTTTACGGTTTTTTATGCCTGATGGCCGGGCTGCCGTTTTATATTTGGGTAGCTTATAAAAAAAAGACGGAGGTTGATAACAATTGAAGTAAAGCGCGGTTAAAAGAACCTGGCCCAAATAAATAACAGACGGGCCAATCCCCGGTATTCATATGGTCCATCTTTGTTGGGTTCGCCTTACCCGGTAGCAGGCAAGCTAAAATAAAATGTTGTCCCCTGGCCTTCAGTAGTCTCAAACCAAACTTTGCCGCCTGCGTTTTCAATAGAATTTTTCACAAAGGCAAGACCCAGCCCAGTTCCTGAACTTTTAGTAGTAAAGTTTGGCTCAAATATCTTTTCGCGCAGACTTTCCGGTATACCATTTCCGTTGTCTTTTATCGTCAGCAAAATATTCTTGTGTGTAATCATGTGATTAATGGCAATCACACTGATCCTGTCCCCCGGGGCGGCTTCAATCGCATTTTTCAAAAGATTATTAAAGCAGCGCAAAAGCTGATCGCGGTCGGCATTGATAAAAAACGGGGCTTCGGGCGCTGCATACTCAATCTGCACATTATCCATCTGCTTAAAAATGGTAACGGCCTGCGTCAGCACGTCAAAAATGTTTAACCGTTCTAAACGCGTATCCGGCATTTTTGCAAAGGCGGAGAACTCCGAAGCAATGTTAGATAAACTTTCTATCTGCTCTACAAACGATTTACTGAAACGCTCGAATTTCTGATCGAATTTAGGGTCTTTATCCTTCCACGATTTATCCAGTAACTGCAGGCCCAGTTTGAGCGGGGTAAGCGGATTTTTGATTTCGTGCGCAACCTGTTTTGCCATCTCCCGCCAGGCCGTTTCGCGCTCGCTCTGGGCCAGTTTTTGAGCGCTTTGCTCAAGTGCGGCAATCATTTTATTGTATTCTTTTACCAATGCGCCAATTTCGTCGTTACGATCCCAGCGTATGGGTTCGTTTTTTTTGCCATACGTGGTTTTGCTAAGGCTAAACTGGATAAAGTTAAGCGGAGCCGTTATCTGCCTGGCAATAATAACGGCAAATAAGCCTATACCCACAAAAATAAGGGCGTACACATTTATCATTATATTCAGCAGCGAGCCTATCCTTTCTTTATATTCCACCTGGTTGCTGAAATAAGGGTATTGCAGATAAGCAATTGTGCGGTTATCGGCATTTCTGATGGGTACATAAGCCGCCTTATAATTCAGTCTGCCTATTACCTCGTCATTCACAAATTCCGATTTCTGTAATTTGCTGAGGTTGATAAAAGCCCGGGCATTCATGCGCCTGGCCTGAAGGCCAAAGTCGTAAATTTTAGGCTGCGTATTTATCAGTTCCATGCCCTTGCTGTTATAAAGGGTAAGGTCGGCCGCATAAGTGTTTGCAAAAGCATTAAAGTCTACCTGGCTTTCCTCGTTTATGTTCGATAAATATTTGTTGTAAGGGTTATTTTCAAATGCACTGGCTATACGGTTAATTTTTTCGCGGATGGTTTTATCCTGCTGCGTTTGATACTGGCTGCTAATCGAGAAAAAAGTGATAAAGCCAACTGCCAGTAAGGTAGCAACTACGGCCAGGATCATGGACAGCTGAATACGTGTTTTGTACAGCACCAGGTCAAAATTCATCTTAAAGCTCCACCTGATGCGGTTATTTTTAATATTAAATATCTTGATCCTTATCCATAGCCAGCCCATTAACAACACCATAACGCTGAATAGCAGAAAAACCACAAAAAAGAAGGTAACGGAGGTGATCGCTATAAAAAGCAGGTTTTGCTCTTTGCTTACCACAATTATATTGCGCTCGCTGGGCTGATAGATAAGGTGGCTGTAGCTGGTAAATTGCTGGTACCAATGCAGGCTCGGGCCTTTAGTAGTCCTAACAATGTAGTGTTTCAATACCCCGCGCAAATCCGTGTTCTCCAGGTCGTAAACATAATTACCGCTTTGGGTGACCAGTTTATTATCGCTGTAGTATGCGTATGAGTAATCTTTAAATTCATCATCTTTATTTATTCTTCCGTCAACCAGCAGGTCTGGAAACGAGGCGAACGTTTGCAGGGGTTTAGATTTCAGATCGGCAACTACTGTTCCCAGCTTTTTGCCGTTTTCGAAAATCGGAAGTATGGCGAAATAATTCTGAACGCCAAATGACTCATTTACTTTGTAAAAGAAATCGGATACCTTTTGCGAACTGTATCTCACCAGATCTTTGTATACCTGTAATGCATAAGTCTTATCAGGCGAAAGTGGCCTGTCTTCACTGTCAAATTCACGAACGTTAAAATAGTACGTTGGCAAACTGCCGTTAAAATATAATTTTTGAAGACGGTTTTTAACAAAACTGGCATTGTGTGTAGTATCCTTAAAGTATTGAATAATTACAGGGTCTTTAATAATGCTATACTCAACGGTTTTAAAGGTATAATCGGCGGTAGCATCTACAGGCGCTTCAAGCTTTTCTATCAATGCCTTCCTGGTATCCCGTTCTTTTACCCCTTCAAAATGATTGAGCTTTATAGCAGATATTAAAGCACATATTAAAATTATAAACGATAATGAGATTGCATTCAGCTTGCCGCCCTGGTAACGGTAGGCGTAAGCCCGTGCAAATATCAACACCGCGCTTAAAAGGTAAAATAAAGTGAAGCCCTGGTAAATAGCGGCAATAGCCGTGGCCAATACTGCGCAGCCAACTATAATAAGCGATTTATTTAAATTAGGGATGGGCAGCCGGCCCGCTATAGTTAAAAAAATATCGATCAGCAGGTAATATACCAGGAAAGTAAAGCATAGTACAAGTACACCTAAAAGGCTAAAAAGCGAAAGGTTAAGTACGTTACTTACGTCGAAGCTTATCCTGGAATTTGTTACCAGCCCCCTGAAAATATCCAGCAGCATAGTCGCTAAAAACAGAAGCAAAACCAGGCTCACAGTAAAAATTACATAGCTGCCGGTTGTACCTGGCATATTTTTTAACAGGTTACGCCGCCGGCTGTACAAAAAGCTTACGAACCAGCAAATAAAAATTATGTTGATGCATAAGTCGCCAAGAGAGGGATAAATAACGCTTGAGGCATACAGTTGCGGGCTGAAAATGTCAAGCTTAACCGTAAATTCAGGCCAGCCGTAGTAAAGGTTTATCCACCGTGTTAATAAAATGAAACCCGCCAGCAGAATCAACGCTACCACAAAATATCCCTTAGATGCCACATAATTGCACACATTATGTATGAGTATGCAAAAGCACAACAGCGTGAGCAGCCAGATGGTTATTTCGTAATAAAAAAAGGTATGGTTAATCTCGCCTGGCTTCAGCTTTACTGAGAACAGGTACTTATTATTATCAATACTATGGACATCATAAACAGCCTTATCGGTAAAATCCGCAATTTCAATATTGTCGTCCTTCAGTAGGTCTGTAGCAAATGTATTTTGCAGGTATTCGTTCTGGAAACGGTAATTAAACTTTACCGGTATAAAAAAAATTACAGAAAAGTTACCTTCGCTCTTCCGTATGGCTTCATACATGCCATTTGATTCGCGCCTGAAGTTTGGGCCTTCTTTTATGGTAGCAGGGTAGTCTGGGATCACCTTTATCCCACTCCAAAAGTCGAGCTGATTATTCGTCAGCGTTACAAACCAGATATTTCTATCAGTGGTAAATCGCCTAATCAAATCAATCGCAGCGTTTGAATTGTGCGGCAATTGTTTCAGGCTCTCGTAGGACTTTTTATCGTTGATGAACGAGTAAACAAAACGCTCTTTTTTTTGAAGATTGTTTTCGAGGACCTTAGCAGTTTGATCGAGGTTGCTTACCGGGGTATAAGTAATGCGGATAATAACTGCCGTTAACAGCAGACTGGCGCATAGTAAGGCCAGCATTAAACGTATTTTCCCCGAGGTAGCCAATTAATTTATCTCTGTAATGACCCAAATGTAACCAAAATATCACTCCTTAGTTTTTAGTCTTAAGTCTTTAGTCTAAATTAATCTGCTGCCCGGGGCTTTTTCGGCTTATTTAAAAGATAGTCCGGCGAATGTCTCTCGGCTCCGGATCCGGGGCTTATTCCACAACTGCGCTTTCTGTCGGCATGTGGCGGTCAACCTTTTTAACCAGGCCCTGTAATACGCTGCCGGGCCCCACCTCGGTGAATGAAGTTGCGCCATCTTCCATCATGTGCTTAACGGTTTGCGTCCAGCGCACGGGGCCGGTCAACTGCGCTATTAAATTATGTTTGATTTTTTCGGGGTCGGTATACGGTTTTGCGTCGATGTTTTGATAGATGGGGCAAACCGGAGCTTTAATTTCGGTATGCACAATGGCATGCTCCAGTTCAATTTTTGCAGCCTCCATTAAAGGTGAGTGAAAAGCGCCGCCCACGTTAAGCTTCAGCGCGCGTTTTGCGCCCGCAGCAGTCAACTCCTCGCAGGCTTTATCAACACCCGCAATGGTGCCGGATATAACTAATTGGCCCGGGCAGTTATAATTAGCCGGCACAACTACATCGGTCATACGCTGACAGATATCTTCCACAGTAAAATCATCCAGCCCTAAAATTGCAGCCATGGTCGATGGTTGTATTTCGCAGGCTTTCTGCATAGCATTTGCACGGGCTGCAACCAGGCGCAAGCCATCTTCAAACGATAGCGAGCCGCAAGCAACCAACGCTGAAAACTCACCCAGTGAATGACCCGCGGCCATATCGGGCTTAAAGCCGTCACCTAAAACACTGGCTAATATTACAGAGTGTAAAAAAATAGCAGGCTGGGTTACTTTGGTTTGTTTAAGATCTTCTTCGGTACCTTCAAACATCAAATCAGTAATGCGGAAGCCAAGTATTTCGTTAGCCTTTTCAAACATTTCACGGGCCTTTTCCGATTTTTCGTAAAGGTCTTTACCCATACCGACAAACTGGGCGCCTTGCCCGGGGAAGATGTATGCTTTCATATTAGAGATTAGTGGTTAGTTAATCAGCGATCAGTTGTGTTAATTAATGGTGATTAGTTGTGTTTAGTTAATTGTTGGTTAGTTGGTTGGAGATTAGTAAATATGCAACAAAGACCTAATCTCTAATTAACTAACCTCTAATCACTATCCCAGCTTCGCTGAGATTAGGTTTAAAAATTCCGTTCTTGTTTTTTCCTTTAAAAATTCACCGGTAAATGCCGATGTGGTAGTAACCGAGTTTTGTTTTTGCACGCCGCGCATGCTCATGCACAGGTGGCGGCATTCAATCACTACGCCAACGCCCCATGGGTTTAATGTGTCCTGTATACAGTCGCGGATCTCGTTGGTTAAGCGTTCCTGCACCTGCAGCCTTCTGGCAAACACGTCTACTATGCGGGGAATTTTGCTTAAGCCAACCACATAACCGTTGGGTATATAAGCCACATGTGCCTTACCAAAAAATGGCAGCATATGGTGCTCGCACATCGAATACACTTCTATATCCTTAACAATTACCATCTGGCTGTATTCTTCCTTAAACATGGCCGAATTCAATATATCTTTGGCATCAAGGTCGTAACCCTGGGTGAGATATAACATGGCTTTGGCTACACGCTCGGGGGTTTTTAATAAACCCTCACGTTCCGGCTTTTCGCCGATTTGTTTAAGTACTTCGTAGTAATGGCCCGAAAGGCTTTGTATCAGGTCGGGATTGTAACGGTCTATCTTTACATAGCCGTCAATATCTTCGTCTCTGTCGGGAATGTTGTGGAGGTCGCTCATTTTAAATTAGTCGCCAAAATACTCGGCACTGTTGTTTTCGGTTTCGTAAAGCTTAACTGAATGTAAAAAAACACCCTCATAAGCTTCAATCGGTGCTTTCAGCTGGTTAAATATTTCAATGCAAAGCAGTTCTGTCGATGCCATTTTACCGGCCATAAACGGAACATCCTTGTTGATATTTTTGTGGTCGAGCTTTTCAATTACGTATTCGTTTATAATTACCTTCAGCTCTTTAAGGTCCATCAGGTAACCGGTGGCATGGGTAACCTCGCCCTTTACCGTAACAAACAGGTTGTAATTGTGGCCGTGCCAGTTGGGATTTGCGCATTTGCCGAACACTTCGGCATTCTTTTCTTCACTCCACTCTTCGCGGTACATGCGGTGCGCTGCGTTAAAATGTTCTTTGCGCGTTATATATATCATCATAACAAATAATGGTGCAAATATACAAAACAAAATCAGGCCTTAAGTTTTAACTTAGCCGTCAAAAAAAAGCAATAATATGCGGATATTGGTGGTAGTAGCTACGAAGGAGGAAGTTGCTCCGTTGATTTCGGAATTCGGAATTTCGGTTTTGGAACCGGGCGAAGGCGGAAATGTAAATGATTCTGCGCCGCCTTTCGACTGCAAACTGCAAACCGCCAACTGCCAGCTACTTGTAACCGGGGTTGGCATGGTAGCGACGGCCTTTGCTCTCGGCAGACATCTCTCATCAAATAAGTATGATCTTGTTGTCAATTTCGGTATCGCAGGCAGCTTTGACCGCGAGATTGCCTTAGGCGAAATAGTTGAAATAACAGAAGACACCTTTGCCGAGCTTGGCGCAGAAGATGATACCAACTTTTTGCCGATAACCGGGATGGGCTTTGGGGAAGCGACGTTCAATCCCTCGACAAAACTGGCAGACTTGTATAACCTCTTCAATACCTTCAATCTGAAACAAACTACAGCTATTACAGTGAATACCGTGCATGGCAATGAAACTTCTATCCAAAAAATAACAGAACGTTTACACCCCCAGGTAGAAAGTATGGAAGGCGCCGCCTTCTTTTATGCCTGCAAACAAATTAATGTACCATGCCTGCAAATCAGGGCCGTGTCAAATTATGTTGAAAAACGTAACCGCGATAACTGGAACATAGGACTCGCCATTAAAAATCTGAATACCTTTGCCATTGAATTTTTGAAGCTGTATGCGTAACGCATTTTGTCATTGCGGGGAACGAAGCAATCCCGTCGCTTTGCCTGTACCTCTCATGCATAGTTTAAAAGTATAACGACGAGGATTGCCACGCTCGTTCCCCGCTCGCAATGACAAAATTTTATAAATCAACCAAACATGAAACTAACCCTCGGCTTTTCGCCCTGCCCAAATGATACCTTTATATTTGATGCGATGATCCATCATAAAATTGACACCGAAGGCCTTGACTTCGAAGTATTTTATGATGATGTGGAAACCCTTAACCAAAAAGCCATGCGTGGCGAGCTGGATATTACCAAGCTAAGCTACCATGCCTTTGCTTATGTTACCGATAAATATGTTTTGCTGGATGCGGGGAGTGCTCTGGGTTTCGGTGTAGGGCCATTGTTGATTTGTAAAGGCGACCCGGGCGAACTTTATAAACAGCTCAGCACCAGCCATTCACCACTCATAATCGGTATCCCCGGTAAGTACACCACCGCTAACTTTTTATTAGGTACTGCTTTCCCGAATGCCGAAAACAAGATTGAGCTGGTATTTTCTGAGATAGAAGACGCTGTTTTGGACGGCCGCATAGATATCGGCCTGATCATTCATGAAAACAGGTTCACCTACCAGGATAAAGGCCTCAAAAAGATCCTCGACCTTGGCGACTATTGGGAAAAACAAACCGGCTGCGCGATCCCCTTAGGCGGCATAGTGGCCAACAGGGAGCTGCCATCAGATATTCAGCATAAAATTAACCGTGTAATACGCCGTTCGGTTGAATTTGCCTTTGAGAATCCGAAGTCCGGGCTTGAATTTATTCGCTCCCATGCACAGGAGATGAGCGAGGAAGTTATGTACAAGCATATCGGGCTGTATGTAAACCAATATTCCGTAGATTTGGGCGCCGAAGGTAAGAAAGCCATTAAACTGCTTTTTGATACTGCGCTAAAAAACGGCATCATCCCCGCTATTAAAAATGAACTGTTCCTTACCGGGGCATAATCAATGAAACAAACTTATACTAACATACAGGAATTTGCGGAAGGCCAGCTTCTGCTTGTTAACAAACCCTATAAATGGACCAGCTTTGACGTTGTCGGTAAAATACGCAATGCCTTTAAGCCGCTAAAATTAAAGGTAGGTCATGCCGGCACGCTTGACCCGCTGGCTACCGGCCTGCTCATTATTTGTACCGGCAAAATGACTAAACAGATCGATACCTTCCAGGCGCAGGAAAAGGAATATACGGGCACGATGATCCTGGGCGCGACTACGCCATCATACGACATGGAAACCGAAGCCGACCGGCAATTTGATATCAGTCAGATCACAGAAGAACAGATAAAGACAAACTGCGCACAATTTATTGGCGAAATTGGCCAATACCCCCCTGCGCATTCTGCCATTAAAGTTGATGGCGAGCGTTTATATGAAAAAGCACGCCGCGGCGAAGACGTAGAGCTTAAGCTGCGTACCGTTACCATCACCGAATTTGAGATAACCCATGTTGCCCTGCCCGAAATCAATTTCAGGGTGGTATGCAGCAAAGGAACTTATATCCGTTCGCTGGTACATGATTTTGGCAAAGCGCTTAATAATGGCGCATACCTTTCCAGATTAAGAAGAACACGCAGCGGAGATTACAAAGTTGATGATGCCTGGGAAGTAATGGAGCTGGTGAATACAATAAGAAGTTTGAAAGAAACTGCCTGAATCCGAATTTATTGATTTTACGAATGCCTGGAATTTTAAAATTGAAATCCGATAAGTTCTTCAATTCCAAAAATTCGGGTTCAGACGTTATATTTGCTGCCTATGCGCATCTACCATCATATTGATGAATTTACCCGGTTAGATAATGCCGTTGTTACCATTGGCACTTTCGACGGCGTACATACCGGCCACCGTAAAATCATTGCTGATTTAAAACAGCTTGCAGCCGAAACTAACGGCGAAACGGTATTGCTTACCTTTTTTCCGCACCCGCGAATGATACTGCACCCGGAAGATGAGAGCATTAAGATGATCAATACCATTGGCGAAAAGGCGGAAATGCTGGAAGAACTGGGCATTGACCATTTGATCATTACGCCTTTCTCGCGCGACTTTTCCAACCAGAGTGCCGAGGAATATATCCGCGATGTGCTGGTGAATAAGATCGGCACCAAAAAAATAGTGATCGGCTATGACCATCGCTTTGGTAAAGACCGCCAGGGCGGCCTGAGCGATTTGCAGCGACTTGGCCCTGCGTTTGGCTTTGATGTGATAGAGATACCCGAACAAGATATTTATGAAGTTGCCGTTAGCTCAACCCGCATTCGTGAGGCGCTGCTGAATGGTGCTATTGAACTTGCTAATACCTTTTTAAGCTATCCGTTTTTTATTACGGGCCGGGTAGTGCGCGGAGACCAGATCGGCCGTACCATAGGCTACCCTACGGCCAATATCGTTATCAGCGAAAAGTATAAGCTTATCCCTGTTGATGGCATTTTTGCCGTAAAGGTTAAAATAGATGGCGAGAGTTATGGGGGCATGGCCTACATCGGCACACGGCCAACCATTAACGGCGTGCGGCGTAATATCGAGGTGAATATTTTTAATTTCGACCGTGAGATCTATAACCAGGAAATCCGCATGGAGTTTTACAACTTTGTGCGCGACGATATGAAGTTCGACTCGCTTGATGCCCTTAAGGAGCAAATACGCAAGGATAAGCTGGATGTGGAAGCGCTGCTGGGAGGTATATAAGTCCATGGCCCATAGCCGATAGGCCATAGCTAAACATCAATAATATATTTTTTTAACTAACATTTTCTATATTTAACAAATTGTTAAACTATGGTCTATGAACCATAGACTATGGACTACTGATGCTCAATCTGGATAAACAGGAAAGCGAATTTTTAAACCGCGCTATTAAGCACTGGCAGGATAACAACCTGGTGGACGCAGATACCGCTGAAAAATTGCGCTCCTCATACGAGGTAAAGGGCTTTGACTGGATGCGGCTGGCTAAATATTCATTCTGGATAGCACTCGTGTGCGGATTTATTGCAGTTGGCTCCCTTATTATCGACGATTCTGTTATCCGCTGGCTTAAACGCTTATATTATACTCCAGATGTCGTTATCGCCATATTAGCAGGCATCCTTGCAGTTGCACTGTTTTATTTCGGCAGGCGCTGGGAGAAAAAATATCCTGAAAAAGTTTTCAGCAACGAAGCTATAATTTTCAGCGGCGTATTGTCAACAGCGTGCTGCATAGCCTACCTGGGCAAAACCTTTGATAACGGTTCAGGGCACTATTCGCTGTTATTTTTATTGTCGGTATTTGTATATGGCGTGCTGGCTTATCGAATGGAGTCGCGGCTGATCTGGCTGTTTGCACTGGTATCGCTGGGCAGCTGGTTTGGTACAGAATCCGGCTACCAAACCCACTGGGCCGATTACTTTTTGGGAATGAACTACCCGCTGCGCTTTGTGCTGTTCGGGTTGGTCTGTTTAGCGGCAATTTACCTGCTTAAAAACCGCAAATGGTTTGCCTTGTTCTGGGAGATCACCTATATAGTCGGCTTACTGTACCTGTTTGTATCGCTGTGGCTGCTGAGCATTTTTGGCAACCTCGGCAACATCGATAGCTGGTGGCATATCAAACAAATCAGCCTGTTTTATTGGGGGATCATCACTGCTGTGGTGGCCGGTGGCTTTCTATTGCTTGGTTTGAAAACAAAAGACGTTATAGCCCGCGAGTTCGGCATAACATTCCTGCTGATATTCATCTACACCAAATACTTCGAGTACTTTTGGGAACATACTAACAAAGCTTTATTCTTTGCAATTCTCGGTGCTTCCTTCTGGCTGATAGGAAGGAAAGCGGAGAAGATCTGGAATTTCAGAAGTGCCCATGGTTGAGAGCTCATAGTTCAAAGCTACTGCACCTATCGCATTACCCCTTATGAACAGATATCAAATATATCTGCTTTACAATATGATACACGGCAAAACCAAAAAACAATACTGCAATACCGGTATTTACCAGCCGTGTACTTAAAGCAAATTTTTTCTGGATATAGCGTGCAAAATGGGCATACATAAACAGCGCTAAAAAAGCTCCGGCAGCTGCGCCGATACTGAAAATTACCAGGGCTACCCTGCCGTCTTCAATCCATTGGTGGGTGATAAGATAAGTGCCTGTTATCATCCAAAACGGAACCTGCATGGGGTTAACAAAGCCAAGAAGTATACCATACCGTATACTTTCTTTATCAGAATAATTGGATTGGGGCGGCCTGTTGCGGCGGATCCAGGTAATGACGCCCAATACGCCGAATAATACCACCATTATCCAATCGATGACCATGTCCAGCCGCACTTCGGCGCTCAGCCAGCGGGCGGCATGCATAATAAAGTAAGTAAAAAAGAATTCGACGGACGAAAAAGCGGTGATAAACATCAGCGCCTGTTTCATTCCCCGGTTGATAGTAAGCTGCACCACCGTCAAATTAATGTTCCCCGGCGGGATATAACCGATGGCATTTGCTATTAACCCGATGAAGAATGTTAAAATCAGCATTTATCTAAAGATAGCAGGATTATATGAGTGGGAGGTTAAATATCCAATAAAGGCCTAAAAAGAAATATCGAACACCGAATATCCAATATCGAATAATGAAGTTTACTTCAGTGTTCGATATTCAAAATTCGTTATTCGATATTATTTTCTTTACACCTCCTCCACTTCGCTATTCGGTGTGGACACCTCAGGTGTTTCGCGTTTAAAGTAGCGTTTCTGGAATAATAATATGGCAATTACGCCCACCGATATGGATGCATCGGCAAGGTTAAATATCGGCTCAAAAAACTCGAATGGCTGCCCGCCCCAAAAAGGTACCCAGCCCGGATAAGTGCCCTTAAACAACGGAAAATAGAACATATCTACCACACGGCCCTCAAAAATATGGCCGTTCTGGTATATCAGTCCATAAAAGGTAGAATCGATGATATTGCCCAGCGCGCCGGCAAATATCAGCGCTACGCACATAATCAATCCGCGGTGGTATTTGTGTTTAATCAGGTAAACCAGGCCATAGCCTATGCCCGCAACGGCTACAATGCGAAAAATGGTTAAAACCAGCTTCCCGATCTTGCCGCCCAGCTCCCAGCCAAAGGCCATACCGTTATTTTCGGTATAGCGCAGCATGCCATGGTTGCCTAAAAAGTGTATTTCCGAAGTAAAATCCATGTGCGTGCGTACCCAGGTTTTTATCAACTGGTCTGCAAGCACAATTATTGCAGCAACAATAAAAGGTTTGTAATAAGCTGCCTTCATTTACTGCTTCAGTTTGGCTTCCATGCTCAGGGTAGTATGCGGCACGGCACGCAGGCGTTCCTTAGGTATAAGCTTACCGGTTTCGCGGCAAACACCGTAGGTTTTGTTCTCAATGCGCACCAGGGCAGCTTCCAGCTGCTCAATGAACTTTTTCTGGCGTGCAGCCAGCTGGTTTATCTGCTCTTTCTCTAAAGTAGCCGAGCCGTCTTCCAGCGTTTTATAGGTACCGGCGGTATCGTCAGTGCCGTTAGCGTTAGGCGAGCTAAGCGACGTTGCAAGCGCATTCAGTTCTTCTTTGGCACTACGCAGTTTTTCCAGGATAATGCCTTTAAATTCCTGCAGGTCCGATTCAGAGTACCTGGTTTTTTCGGTTTCTTGTTTCATTTAAATTTTACTAATAACAATCAAAATTTCATTCCCGTCTATCTCGACTAAGTCACCCTCATTAAGCTCATTATCAAGCACAATGCTATCCGCCAAAATTTCGGCGCAAATATAGGATAAATTATTATTTACGGCTCCGCTGATAAATGGATGGTTGCTGAGCCTTACGTTTATCTTATCGGTAACTTCAAATTCTTTACTCTTGCGCAGGTTCTGTATGCGGTTGATCAGCTCGCGCGAGATTCCCTCCTGTTTAAGTTCGTCGGTTATGGTAACATCCAAAGCCACGGTTAGTTTGCCTAAATTTGCAACCTGCCAGCCCGGTACATCCTCCGCGATAATCTCCACATCGGTAAGGTTGATCAAATGCTGTGTCGGTAACAAAAAGTCGCCTTTGTCCTCCAGCATCGAGATATCTTCTTGGCTCATGGCGGTAATAGCTTCGGCCACTACTTTCATGTCCTTGCCTACCTTGGCGCCGAGGGCCTTGAAGTTTGGTTTGATCTTCTTTTTAATGAAACCGGCAGTATCGGTAATGTACTCGATAGCTTTGATGTTGGTTTCAGAAAGTATCAAATCCTTCACCTGCTCCACCTGCTTCTTAAAGTTTTTATCCAGTATCGGCAGCAATATTTTGCTCAGCGGCTGACGAACGTTGATGCTCACTTTTTTACGGAGCGACAGCACCAGCGACGATATATCCTGCGCCATCTGCATACGCTCTTCCAGCGCCCCGTTTACCAAATCTTCATGATATTCAGGGAAGTAAGCCAGGTGCACCGACTCAAAATCTTCTTTTTGAGTAACGCTGTTTAAATCGTTGTACAACCTGTCAGCAAAGAATGGCGCAATTGGCGACATTAATTTTGCGATGGTAACCAGGCAGGTGTATAATGTTTGGTAGGCCGATAGCTTATCGTCCGAGTTGTCCGATTTCCAGAAACGGCGGCGGCTCAGGCGCACATACCAGTTGCTGAGGTGCGCATCTACAAAATCCTGTATCGCGCGTGCAGCTTTGGTAGGCTCAAAATCGGCATAAAAGCCGTCAACTTCCTTACTCAGGGTATTCAACAGGCTTATGATCCATTGGTCTATCTCCGGCCTGTCACTTATCGCTATCTCGGCTTCGCTGTAGTTAAACTTATCGATGTTGGCATACATTACAAAGAACGAGTAGGTATTATACAGCGTTCCGAAGAATTTGCGCCTCACCTCGTCGATACCTTCCGGGTTAAACTTCAGGTTATCCCAGGGGGCTGCATTGCTGATCATGTACCAGCGGGGCGCATCGGCGCCAAATTTCTCTATGGTTTCAAACGGGTCAACGCCGTTGCCTAAACGCTTCGACATTTTGTTGCCGTTCTTATCCAGCACCAAACCGTTCGATATCACGTTTTTAAACGCCACACCCTTGTTACCCACTTCGGTATTAATGGCTTTTATCTCGTCGCTGGTTTCGCTCAGCATTACCGCTATGGCATGCAGGGTAAAGAACCAGCCGCGGGTTTGGTCTACACCTTCGGCAATGAAATCAGCCGGGTAGGCGTTTTTAAATTCTTCTTTATTTTCGAACGGGAAATGCCATTGAGCATAAGGCATGGCGCCGCTGTCAAACCAAACGTCGATCAGGTCAGATTCTCTATAATAGTAGTAAGCCTGACCATTATAAAATCTTGAAAAAATAATGTTGTCTACATATGGCCTATGGAGATCCATAGGAATGTTTTCATTTACAAAAAAATCTTCAACCGACGATGAGAATTTTTGAACAAGTATGTCCCTGTTAGGGCAGAAATCAATGAGATTCCTTAACTCCACAACGCCTTTCTGAATGTCAATCCGAAGCTGCTGAATAGCGGCATAATCTTCTTCACCGTCTTCGTCATTCGGAATTGACAGAAACTCCATTATTTCGGCTTCCGTGTGCTGAAGAAAATATTCTTTGGCTTTTTCAAAGTAAAAATATATTCCGTCCTTCTTTATTTGCTCGATACTGCCAATACAAATTTCCGGTTGTGGGATGTATTTAGCATCGCTCCTCCATATTGGAAGCGGTGTGCCCCAATAACGCGAGCGCGACAAATTCCAGTCCACCAGGTTTTCCAGCCAGTTGCCGAAACGTCCAGCACCGGTTGATTCCGGTTTCCAGTTGATGGTTTTGTTCAGCTCCACCATTTTATCCTTAACGGCGGTGGTACGGATAAACCAGCTGTCGAGCGGATAGTATAATATCGGCTCGTCGCTGCGCCAGGAGTGCGGGTAGCTGTGCTCGTATTTCTTTACGTCGAAAGCCTTGTTCTCGGTCTTCAGCTTGATAGATATCAAAACATCGGTCGGCTTAAAACCTTCGGCTTCGCGTTCTTCTTTGGTATAATATTCTTCCTTAACGTAACGGCCGGCAAAATCGGTAACCTCGTCCACAAATTTGCCCTGCTTGTTTACCAGCGGCACATCTTTGCCAAACTCGTCCTTCACCATTACCGACGGTACGTTGTTTTCTTTACAGGCCCTGAAGTCGTCCGCACCAAAAACAGAGGCAGTGTGAACGATGCCGGTGCCGTCTTCGGTGGTTACGAAGTCGGCAGGGATAACGCGGAAGGCGTTTTTCTCCAGGTCTTCGTTGATGACGTAGGGCAGCAGCTGGTAGTAATGCAAGCCAACCAGATCCGAACCTTTGTAGGCGCCTTTAACTTCCCACGGGATAACCTTGTCGCCGCCTTTATAATCGGCAAACGATGCGTTTTCGCCTTCGGCTTTAAAGTGCTTTCCCACCAGATCCTTAGCCAGTATTACTGTTATCGGCAAATAGGTGTATGGGTTAAAGGTGGTTATTTTTACGTAGTCAATCTTCTCGCCAACGGCCAGGGCGCAGTTTGCAGGAAGCGTCCACGGGGTGGTCGTCCAGGCTAAAATGAAAAGGTCGCCGGTGATGTTTTCAAATAAAAACTCCGAATCCTTATCCCTTTTCACCTTAAACTGCGCGGTGATGCTGGTGTCCTTCACCATCTTGTAGGTGCCCGGCTGGTTCAGCTCGTGCGAGCTTAATCCGGTGCCCGATTTGGGCGAATATGGCTGTACGGTGTAGCCTTTATACAAAAGCCCTTTATCATGAAACTGCTTCAGTATCCACCAAAGCGACTCGATGTATTCATTTTTATAGGTAACATAAGGGTTCTCCAAATCAACCCAGTAACCCATCTTTTCGGTGAGGTCGTTCCAGATGTCGGTGTAGCGCATTACCTCCTTGCGGCAGGCGTCGTTGTAATCTTTTACCGAGATCTTTTTGCCGATGTCGTCCTTGGTGATGCCTAAAGCCTTTTCAACCGCCAGCTCGATAGGCAGGCCGTGCGTGTCCCAGCCGCCCTTGCGCTTTACCTGGTAGCCCTTCAAAGTTTTGTAGCGACAAAAAATATCTTTTATGGCGCGCGCCATTACGTGGTGAATGCCGGGCATGCCATTGGCAGACGGCGGCCCCTCGTAAAACGTGTACGGATTACCGGCCGGGCGACTGCTGATGCTCTTTTCAAAGATGTTGTTCTGCTGCCAAAACTCCAGTACATCCTTGCCTGTTTGCGATAAGTTTAAAGCTTTATATTCCTTGTACATCAGTAAATTCCACCTCAAATTTTAGAGGCTGCAAATTTAGGGAATTTTAATTTAAATAGGGAGGGCTTGAGGGATAATTGTGGGTTGGGTAGCCCTTACGCTGGCGCACGCGTGTCGCGTGTGCCTTAGTTAGGTTAGCGGGATGAGCACACGCCGCATGTGTGCTTTAGTTGATTGACAGGTTGTGAGTTTGGTAGAAACGGGGTTAGCGGGATGAGCACGCGCCGCTTGTGTGCGCCAGCGCGTTATCGGCAACCAGCATTAAACTTGATTGTATTTTTCATTGCTGGCGCACGCGTGCCGCGTGTGCTTTAGTTGATTGACAGGTTGTAAGTTTGGTAGAAACGGGGTTAGCGGGATGAGCACACGCCGCATGCGTGCGCCAGCGCGTTAGCGGCAACCAGCATTAAACTTGATCGTATTTTTCATAAATCTGTATAGCTTTATGTTTTTAAGAATTGCCGTGAGCAGAAAATATAAGTTTTTAGAAAAGGACGGGCTGTACTTCGTAAGCTTCGCTACAGTAAATTGGATAGATGTATTTGTAAGGCCGGATTACTGCGAAATAATCACTGACAGCTTGAACTACTGCGTTAAGAACCTGGGTATGGAACTTTATTGCTGGTGCATAATGCCCAGCCACTTGCATTTGATTTATAGTGCCCGCGATAATAACCCGGAAATAATATTAGGGCGTTTTAAAGAACATACGTCCAAAGCACTGATAAAGGCAATCACCGCTAATATGCAGGAGTCGCGGCGTGAATGGCTCTTGTGGATGTTTAAAAGAGCGGCAGCAAAAAGCAGTAATGTAAGTAACCACCAGTTTTGGCAACACAATAATAAACCGATACAAATTTGGAGTGCTAATGTAATTGAGCAAAAGGCAGATTATTTACATTATAATCCCGTTGTAGCAGGTTTTGTTGCAGAACCCTGGTATTGGCGTTATTCCAGCGCTGTTGATTACTACACAGGTGTAAAGGGCTTAGTTGATATTTGCCTTTTATAATTTTTATTCGTGCTGGCGCAAACGTGTCGCGTGTGCCTTAGTCAGACAGTCTTGCATATAACCGATATATATATGTTGGCATAGGCACACGCGGCACGCGTGCGCCAGCGGCGGCGGGGAGGCGGCGGCGGGCGGCGGGCGGCGGGGAGGCGGGGAGGCGGGGGCGGCGGGGAAAGCGGTTTTGATAGAATATTTTCAAAGGTAACAGGCGTTATAGTTACAAACAAATAAATCACATTTAAAAGAATTTGAATTTTTATAAGTCGACAATGAAGTTAATTGAACTCGCAAATGTGCCACAGATGGATACCGGTGCACCGTCTCCTACCATTATTGCCAATGACAATAATCTGTATGTTACGTATAATAAAATGACATCTCGATCATGCGTAACAGAGGAAAACGTGCAAAAAAAAAATAAAATCCTCGTAGTGAAATTTAATAATTGTTTACAATTTAGCTTTGGTTTACCAAGCGACGAAACTATATCGGGGCATCGTTATTACGGACTTGGCTTAGCCTCTTATGCTGTTTATGAATTATTAAATTCTGACCTGATTGATGAACTAAAGCATATTGAAGCTGTCCATCCGTATTTTAATAACGAGAAGTATGAGACGTACAAACATTATATCATAACTTTTCACGAAAAAACCTTTGAATGCGTTGCTGAAGGATATGAATTACAAGAGAAAGATGAATCGCTTTATTCTACGTCCGGTTTAATATTAGATCAAATATTTTAAAAACTGTAGTTGTTGTGTCACTTAGTCAGACAGTATTGCGTGTGACCGATTATATATGTTGGCATAGCCACACGCCACACGCGTGCCCCGGACGCTGGCGCACGCGTGCCGCGTGTGCTTTAGTCAGACAGTCTTGCGTGCGACCAATTATATATGTTGGCATAGCCACACGCGACACGCGTGCGCCAGCGGCGGTGGGTTTATCTCATTTCATATATGAAAGGTCAGCACCGAAAAATGAAGCCATTACAACAATTCCTACCTTTGTCAAAAAAAGCTCTCTATGGAACCCATTCCCGTCTTTTACGATGAAGTAGACCGCAGCGCTGTCGCCATAAAGCCGAAACAGCCATTTCTTGACTGGACCAATGCATTAACTCCTGATTTTCCGCAAACAGAAAGCCTTGGGATAATTTATCTGGTAAAAATGATGGATGACAATAAAGCCGTGGAGACATGGCTCAAAAAGAATTACAAAAAAATCTTCGAAAACGAGCTGAACGGGCAAAGTACAGTCGAAGAAGACTGGCCCACAAAGCGCGACTGGAAATTATTTAACGAATGGTTTGACTATAGCGTCCACCCGCTTGTCGTTGATATCCTGGAGGGGCCTGTTAAAAAATATTAAACCGTATGCTGGGGTTTAATCTTCCCCTAAATACTTTTGCTCCAGCTGTTTATTAGCCCTGGCACCCAGTCCTTTAATTTTTTCGGCGGTTTTAATGAGGTTGCCGGAGCCATCGCTTAGCTTATTCAGAGCACTGTCATAAGCGGTTTGGCTTTGGCGCAGGTTTTTGCCGATGCCTTCCATATCACCTACAAAGCCTACAAACTTATCGTACATCGCCCCGCTCAGGCGGGCAATTTCCAGCACATTGCGGTTCTGGCGCTCCTGTTTCCACATACTGGCGATGGTACGCAGCGTTGCCAGCAAAGTTGAAGGACTTACTATCACCACCCGCTTATCCCAGGCATCGTTAAACAATTCGGCATCGATCTGTACCGCAATGCTGAATGACGATTCAATAGGAATAAATAGCAATACAAAATCAGGCGAGTTGATCTGGTATAGATCGTGGTAATTTTTTGCCGAAAGGCCGTTTACATGTCCGCGTATCGATTCCACATGCGCTTTGGAGAATAACTTGCGCTCCTCGTCAGTTTCGCAATTTACCAGTCGGTCGTAGGCTACGAGCGAAACTTTGGAGTCAACGATCAAGTGTTTGTCGTCCGGTAAATCGATAACGGCATCGGGTTGCATACGTATGCCGTCCGGACCGGTTATACTGGCCTGCAGGCGGTATTCGCGGTCTTTCACCAGGCCCGAACGTTCCAGCACCTTTTCCAGGATTACCTCGCCCCAGTTGCCCTGCTTTTTATTATCGCCTTTCAGGGCGCGGGTAAGGTTCTGCGCCTCGCTGCTGATGAGCTTGTTTAGATCCATCAGTTGTGTGATAACGCCTTTCAGCGTATTGCGCTCGGCGGCCTCCATGTTGTAAACCTTCTCAACCTTTTCTTCAAAGGCCCTGATGTTTTCTTTTAGCGGGTTCAGTAAAATGTCGAGGCTGGTGCGGTTGGTCTCTACAAACTTCTGCGATTTTTCGTCGAGCAGCTTGCCTGCAATGTTTTGGAACTCGAGTTGGAAGTCCTTACGGATCTGCTCCACTTCAATTTTTTGCTCCTGTATTTTCTCCTGCTGCGATTTATAATAGGCGCGTGCATTTTCAAGTGTTTGATTAGCGGTTGCCAGTTGTGAGCGCTCATAAGCCAACTCATCCAGCAGGCGGGCCTTTTCGGCCTGCAACAGTATTGTAATGCTTTCTTTTTCAGCGATAAGTCCGGCAGCGTATTGTCCGGCTTTGGCGAGTTCTATTTGTAACGATTGGTTTTCGTTCTTCAGGCGATTGAAGTCGTCCAAAGCAATGCCGTTTGGCGAAACCGGCTTTTTCAGGAATAAAATTACGGCAACAACCAATACCAATATTGCAGCTGCTAATATGTACATATCCATAATAATAACAATTTTAGCAAAAAATAACTAAGATTTTTAGGATTAATTTATTTTGGGATTTCCCCCCTGCTCAATATTGGCCGATTGACAATAACACAAGTGTACAGGCATAATCGGTTTTAATGCCCCGCTCATTAGCCAACCGGCGTAGTTCTGAATTTTCGGTACCCGGGTTAAAGATGATACGGTTGGGATTGGTGGCCAGGATATAATCATACAGTCCGGACTGATGAGACGGGCCTACGTAAAGGGTTATGGTATCAATGTCGTCGTGAATGGTTTCGGGCTTTTCTATCGGCACACCGGCGACTTCACCGTCTTTTAACCCCACATTTACAATAGTGTGCCCGGCACGTACCAATCTATTGGCCGCGAGGTTGGCATACCGGCCTTCATTTGGCGTAGCGCCCAGTATAAGCGTTTTTTTATTCATGGGATTTCACCGATTTAGCTTTTGATTTAATAACGACTTCCCTTACAGTTAATGATTATGTATTGATTGTTTTACGTTAGGCAGACTATTCAATTTGTTAGCCATTAATTATCCTTACCAGCAGGGCGATTTGCCCCGAATGGTATATATGGTGCTGAATCAATCCGCGTACCAAAGCTTCGTGACTTACACCTGTGCCTTGTTCGCGATTACGCTCGTCGAGTATCGGCTCGCTCCATTGTTCTTCGGGGAAAGTCCGGATAAGATGCACAAGGTTTACATTCACGAGCTTAAAATCATTAACAAACTGCTGCCATTTTTGTTCGTCGGGCGCACCTGGGTCGGGCCAGTCGCCGCTGGAGGGCAGGCCGGCTGTCATACCATTCAGCCTGTCCATTACTTCTTCTGTCCATGCCAGCATGTGCAGCAAAATGCCGGCAATGGTGTGCACCGAGCCGGCAGGTTTTTCGTAGGCGGTTTCGAAGTTTACCTTTCCCAATATTTTGTACACCGGATCGCCATACCAGGCATCGCCTGATAGTGCTTGTTCCAGCTCGTTACTTAGAGTTTCAGAGATGCTCATACTAAATGATTTTTGATGCCGCAACGGCGCAGTTAATACCATCAATAGCCGCAGAAATTATGCCACCTGCATAACCTGCGCCTTCGCCGCATGGAAATAAACCGGCTACCTGCGGATGCTGCAGGGTTTCCTTATCCCTTGGCACCTTTACGGGTGACGAGGTACGCGATTCAACGCCTACTAAAATAGCCTCGTTGGTATAATATCCCTTCATCTTTTTTCCGAAAACAGGAAGTGCTTTACGTAGCCGCTCATTTATCCAGCGAGGCAGCACTTCTTTCAGCTCAATAGATTTAGTGCCGGGCAGGTACGAGTTTACAGGTAAATCTGTCGACAACCGGTTCTCCGCAAAATCAACCATTCGCTGGCCGGGGGCTACCAATTTGCCGCCACCCGCAATAAACGCCGCTTTTTCAACCTGCTGCTGAAAGCGCAGCATGCGCAGCGGGTCTTTTTCATCTCCTTTAACGTCTTCTAAATTTACCTGCACCACTGTGCCCGAATTTGCAAAGGGATTATTCCGTTTGGAGGGACTCCAGCCGTTCACCACTATTTCATTTTCTTCCGTTGCACAGGGTGCTATTATACCTCCGGGACACATACAGAAGGAAAATACCCCCCGGTTATCCACTTGCTCCACCAAACTGTAATAGGATGGCGGCAGATACGGCCCGCGGTGTTCACAATGGTACTGCGCCTGGTCGATGATTTCCTGCGGGTGTTCAATGCGCACCCCGAGGGCAAATGGTTTGGCCTCAATTAATATGTTTTGCCGGTGCAGCATCTCAAAAATATCGCGGGCGGAATGACCGGTTGCCAGTATCACCGCATTGGCTGCTATTTTATCGCCGCCAATAAGCTCCACCCCTTTCACCTTTCCAGGCTCAACCAGCAGGCTGGTCACTTTAGCATCAAAATGCACTTCACCTCCGGCATTTAAAATGCTTTCTTTTATTGCGGTGATTATCTGCGGCAGTTTATTGGTGCCTATATGCGGGCGGGCGTCAATTAAAATATCCCGGGGCGCACCATGGGCGACAAATGTTTTCAATACCGCATTTACATCGCCACGCTTGGTTGAGCGGGTGTACAGCTTGCCATCCGAATAAGTGCCTGCCCCGCCCTCGCCAAAGCAATAGTTCGATTCGGGGTTTACTACGCCCTGTTTGTTGATATTGGCTAAATCGCGGCGGCGCTGCTTTACGTCTTTGCCGCGCTCTACAATTATAGGCTTTAAACCCAACTCAATGCACTGCAAAGCTGCAAACAGCCCGGCGGGCCCTGCGCCGATAATGACAACTGGCTTAGCGGATTTTACATCCGGATACTTTACAGTAAATATTTCCGGGGCGCAGGTCTCATCGATGAATACCTGTACCTGCATACGGTAGACCACCTTACGCCCCCGGGCATCAATAGATCGCTTCAGTATTTTTATACCGGATATTTTTTGAGGAGATGTCCTCAGCGTTGCTGCTGCAATTCTTTTTAATGCAGCGTCATCTTCATGCTGTCCTGGCGGACAAACTATTTCAGTTTCCTTTACCATGCTGTTGCCGGGTTTTTATCCCGGATGATGCAAAGTTAGGGAAAATGTCTGACGTGCTTTGTGGCATTCAAACAATCCTCTTTACGCCCGGAATTAACACCAGCACCGATGCCAGCAGGAAACTGCCGGCAACAGCAAGCGGGGCAACTACCAATAACTTCAGTGCAGGTTCGATACTCCATTTAAAAAATACCAGCGTAAGCGAAATAACCAGCAGCGGATGAAAAATATATACCGCAAACGCCCGGCGCGATAAGCTGTCCCAAAACGGCGAACTGTTATTCCACGATCGTTTGCCCTTGGCTGTAAGGGCGACGATTATACCAAAGCCTGTCAGCTGTTCCCAAAGTGCAAGCACAAACGCCGGCCAGTGCCAGCCGCCGTTAAACCAATCGAACGGGAATTTTAAAACTTTAACACCGATAAATAGTATAGGGAATACAACAAAGACCATCAGCAAAGCCAGGGTTAAACCACTTCGGCCTTGTTTATCTGCAATACTGTCGGGCCATTTACGTTTTGACGCCAAAATGCCTGCAGCAAATAAAGCGATATATTGCGGGAAGTATGCCAGCTGAAAGCCAACCGGCTTCAGCACCCAGCCCAACGGGAAAATTAATCTCACCAGAAAAGAAACTATGCCGATTCCAGCTGCAAAAAGCACGATATGCCTAAACTTGATTTTTTGCGGCCGGTCATCATTTGGGGGAGTGAGTGTATTCCAGCCAACATAAATCAACGTAAATAAAAGCAGCGCCGCTACAAACCACAGTACGCCGAAGTCTATCCAGTTATCATACCCGCTGATGTATTGCAAAAGGGTAATATGCTTGCCATAGCCCCAGTAATATATCATGTAATTCATGAGCGGACCAAGCACAAATGAATAAAAAACTAATGGTATTCCTAACCGTATGATACGGTCGGCAATAAACTTTTCAGGACCTTTTTTCTTTAAAGACGACGGCATAAAATACGCCGACAGAAAAAAGAAAAATCCCATAAAAAATGATTGATTCACCGCGACAAACAGCGTCATCGGTATTTTAGCTATCTCATTAGTTGTTTTTTGGTAAAAATACCAGCCACCTGGCGCGCCATAAGTAATAAATGTATGATGAAGGATAACCAGTATGGTCATGAGGACTTTCAGGCGGTCGATATAAGCGATTTTGGTTTTGGACGGAGCCACGGCTTTTTGCATAACCGAATTTAAACTATTTACCCGTCATCTGGTCAAACGAATGCAAATATCAACTTGTTCATGCCTGTTATTTAGATATTTAGTACATTAACCTTATGATAAACAAATACAAATTTTTCCTTTCGATATTAGTGGCGCTGTCACTTTTAAAGAATGCATCTGCACAAAATAACTTTAAAAAACTGGACAACTGGATGGCCGGTAACACCCGCGAAATGGGCGGCCGCAGCATTTTAGTGCTTTATAAGGATGGCAAGATCATTTATAACCACTCCGAAAGTGAAATGAACCTGCGCCAAAAAATGGCGGTGAGGTATGTTGCCCGCCGGCAAGGCAATACGGCCGATATGAGCGATTATACACTCACCACCCGCCTGCGCATCGCCAGTTGCAGCAAATGGCTGAGCGCGGCCCTGGTGATGACTTTTATTGATGATGGCAAATTAAAGCTAACTGATACAGTAGGGAAATACCTGCCGGTTTTGTCGGCAAACGGCAAGGGTAAAATAACCATCAGCCAGTGCCTTTCGCACCTTACCGGCATTAAAGCACCTGAATTAAAGGAAAATCTGGAGGAAATGCGCAATGCCAACAGTATGGACGACGCAATTGCCGAGATAGCCAAAATGCCGATGGAAGGACAACCCGGTAAGGTTTTCCATTACAGCAACGTAGGTTTACAGATCGCCGGGGCGATAGTGGAAAAGATCAGCGGCAAAAGTTTTGAAACCCTGTTTGCCGAACGGATAGCCCAACCCGTTGGTATGAGAAACACAGATTTTGGCAAAGGCAAGGTTGCCCTGCCCGCCGGGGGTGCATACAGTACGCCCGAAGATTACCTGAATTTTTTGGTGATGATAATGAACAAGGGCGTTTATAATGGTAAGCGGATACTGAGTGAAAGCAGTGTTGCCCAGATGCAAGTAAATCGAGTAACATCTGATGTAAAAATTGCCTATTCTCCAGCCGAAGCCAAAGGCCTGGGCTATGGTTTTGGAGAATGGACGATGGGCAGCAATGGGGTGAGCAGTCCAGGGCTTTTCGGCAGTTTCCCCTGGGTAAATAATGAGAAAAAATATTGCGGATTTTTAATGACCTTCTACATTAAAAATACCGGCCGTAATGAAAGATATATGGACCTGATGACCCTGGTGAATGAGGCGGTTGGGGAGTAATTACAGGATGATTAAATATATGCTTTGCGATACAAGTTTGCTATATTTACCTGACAATCAAGTCAAACCACCCCCTCGTTATGGATACAACCCCCAGCCAAAGCCGTAAAGCCATCGCAATTTTTCTGCTTATTACCTTTGCTATCAGCAGTATATATTATTTCCTGGTTATCCATACCGGCAAGCTGGGCAGCGGCTTCGGCTTGTACGTTACCGGGATAATGTGGGCGCCGGCACTTTCTGCGTTCGCCACGTGCCGTATATTGAACCGGAAAATTTCTGATTTAGGCTGGAGCTGGAATAAGCCGAAATATATGCTTTGGGCTTACCTGGTTCCTCTTCTTTATTCATTAATAGCCTACATTATTCTTTGGGTTGCCGGATGGGGCAGTTTTTATAACACAGCTTTCGTAAAGCAGGTATCGTCATCGTTTGGATGGAGCGGTTTACCGGACGGCGTCGTTATTTTTTTATACTTTATTTTTACGGGCACAATCGGCATGGCCGGCAGCCTGGCGACCGGCCTTGGCGAGGAAATCGGCTGGCGGGGATTTTTGGTGCCCGAAATGTACAAGATAACCGGCTATACTACCACTTCGCTGATAGTGGGCGCAATCTGGGCGCTATGGCATGTGCCAATTTTAGTTTTTGCCGATTATAACAGCGGAACACCGGCATGGTATGGCCTAAGCTGGTTCGCGGTAATGGTAATCAGTATCAGCTTTATTTTTACATGGTTTCGGTTAAAGTCCGGAAGTTTATGGACGGCCGCCATCCTTCATGCCAGTCACAATTTGTTTATTCAAAGTATTTTTACCCCGCTTACCCTCAGCAATGAAAAAACGAAGTACTATATAGATGAATTCGGCGCTGTGCTGGCTGTGGTAGCAGTAATTACCGCAATTTATTTTTGGACAAGACGGGGAGAGCTAAAAAAATAACTTGAACAAAGATCAGCCGCTCATATTACGATACGGCTAAAAAAATATAAACCCCAATCGGCTATCTTTCGGCATTGTGGCATCAATCATTACTTAAACGGAACACATCGGCAGATTTAGAAACCCCGTTTTGCGCTACTCCGCCGCCGAACATAATGGTAAAATCGGTACTTGCTCCGGCCAGCAAATTACGGGCTGTACCTATCGTAAGCACAGACCATGTTCCGCTTTTGATATCGTAAACATCGGCGGCCGTTGATGAACCGGTACCGATATAACCGCCCGCAAAAACAATTTTATTGGGGCTCCCTGCGGCTGCCAGATCTTCCCTTGCCTGCGAAATTTCACTGGTCGACCATGTATTGGTTGATACATCATAAATGTCGGCTGTTTTTACCAGTCCGGCAGCAGTAGTTTGTCCGCCTGCAAATACAATTTTATCACCCGCACCTGCTCCGGCAAAATGATCTTTTGCGCTGCTAAGCGTTGCTGTAGACCAGGCATGCGTATTTATATCATAAATATCAACGGTGTTTAAGGGTATGCCGGCATTGTCATCGCCGCCAGCGAAAACAATTTTTGTGCCTGCTGCCGCAGCTACCAGCCCTGTGCGCGCTACGCTAAGTTGAGCGGTTGTCCAGGTATTGGTGTTGGTGTTATAAATGTCAACTGTTTTTGAAACGCCCGATGCGCCCCTGCCCCCTGCAAAAATAATAGTATTACCTAAAGCTGCCGCAGCAAGGCCGGCCCTGGCTTCACTCAATTGTGCGGTTATCCAGATGTTTTTAGTAAGGTCGTAAATATCGGCAACATTTGAAAAAGATGTGGCGTTCTTACCACCCCCAAATATTATCTTTCCACCAGCTGCCGCCCCAGCCAGCATATACCGGGCTTCGCTCAAGCTGCCGGTGTACCATACGTTTTGCAGGGCATCATATACGTCTACAGTTTTTGAAAGCGTTGCGCCATTATCTGTAGTGCCGCCTGCAAAAAACACACTGCCTGCAAGCCCTGCAGCCGCCAGACCGCTTCGTGCTACTGTCATATCAATACTGCCCAGATAGCTTATTTTAGTAAACCCCGCTCCGGGGTCAGTGGGTGGCGCAGGATTGCTTTTTTTTGAACATGAACCGGCCGCAGCCAATACAATTGCAGCCGAAAGCAGTAGATTTATTTTTCTCATAGAATGACTGAAGCTTAAAATCAAAAATAATCAAATCGCACAATCAATATAATGGTTAGGGTGTGCGTGTATTGTCAATTACGGGCAAAAAACGGGATTGGTTACAGCCGCAGGAAAATATTTCAGCGCGTAGAAATGAAAATCAAAATACCTGTTCCACTTTTTTATCGGGGTAATCAAGTTTTTCGCTTTTTCTTACGCCGCCAACAATAATGTGCACGATATTTATCTGGTCGTCAAACTGGTTATGCAGCAGGCTCACATTCACCCCCACTTTTTTAACAGCAGGTATTTTGGCCGATTCGAGATAGACGTCGGTTGCTTCCTTATTTATCTCAAAGCCCAGGTAGCTCAGATTTGCTGGTGCGCCGTCGGTTTTAATTTGCAGATTGGCGCTAATGTATTTTTTTACCAGCTCATCCATGGCTTTATGCATGTCGGCGCGGGTAAGGTCGGTTTTAGTACGAAATTGTTTGGCAAGGGCAACTTCAAAGTCGTCGGTAAAAATGGTGCAGATAACCTCCAACTTGTTGTCCTGCTTGTTGTATTCAACGTTAGTCGTACTTACATGAATGGGATGAAAAGCGAAAGAAGTATGTTTCGCCGGCGCCATCATGCCCAAGGCAATGTAACAATATAGTAACGGTTGGTAAATAAAAGCCCACATAGCGTACCCTGATTTTAATAGTAAAAAAAACGGCTTAAATTTAAAGCTTTCAAGGGTTAGTTTCACAATGTCCGACTTTAGTTTTTATTTTGTGATGGGCTGGCGCCATATCATCAGCACCGATGCGCTTGACCACCAGCTGTTTATACTGGCCCTGGCCTGCGTGTATTCTATACGGGATATTAAGCGGGTGCTGATATTGGTAACAGCTTTTACCATAGGGCATTCATTAACACTGGCTTTAAGCGTGTACGATGTGATCAGGTTTTCCAGCAAATGGGTTGAATTTCTGATACCCTGCACTATATTTATAACCGCACTGAAGAATATTTTTCAGATAGACAGAAGAGATACAAGCGCACGGATAAATTATTATCTTGCACTGTGTTTTGGCTTGATACACGGCATGGGTTTCGCTAATGCGATCCGTATTATGCTGGCCAAAGACCAAACCATAGGCTGGGGCCTGTTTGGTTTTAATATCGGGCTGGAAGCAGGACAAATTTTAGTGGTGGCAATTATATTGATAGTGGGAATATTATTCCTGAATATTGTCAAAGTAAAGCGCCGCGATTGGGTGTTTTTTCTTTCGGCAGGTGTGTTTGCGCTATCGTTAAAAATGGCTTTGGAAAGATTGCCTTTTTGATTTCCGGTTTGCGATTTAGGAATTTGAATTGAAAAGGCGCCAAATACATTTTACGGACTTTTCCGGCTTTCCGGACTTAACAAAAAGTAACTGATCTTATAAATAATAATTTACAAACGATGAAAAAAGTTTTTACCTCACTCTTTTTCAGCTTTGCAATTGCCGGTTTTGCGGGTGCGCAGGATATTCAGAATAATCCCACCAGCAACCACGGCAATAAGTTTGAGCAATTGGGCACCATACTCAGCACGCCCAATGAACAACGCACAGCCAGCGGTGCGCCGGGAAATAAGTACTGGCAGCAGCGCGCGGATTACGACATCAAATGCGACCTGGATGAAAAGAACCTGAAACTTACCGGATCCGAAACCATTACCTATTACAACAACTCGCCCGACCCGCTGGATTACATCTGGATGCAACTGGATGAGAACCAGCACAACAATAAGGATAACGCTAATTACCAGCAAAGCACGGTTATGCCGCGCGGCGCAGGTACCTTACAGTTAGACAGGATTGAAAAATCGGACGCTGACAACGGTTACGGCGATAAAATAGCCAGCATTACCGATGCACTTGGTAAGAAATTGCCATATACCATTAACAAAACCATGATGCGTATTGACCTGGCTACTCCTTTGAAGCCCGGCGCTAAGATGGTATTCACCGTTAAATGGTCCTATAAAATATCCGACAGGATGAGCCTTGGCGGCCGTGGTGGTTATGAATATTTTCCTGAAGACGGGAATTATCTCTTCACCATGACCCAATGGTACCCGCGCCTTTGCGTGTACAGCGACTTCCAGGGATGGCAGAACCACCAGTTTACAGGCAGGGGTGAATTTGCTCTTACGTTCGGTAACTTCAAGGTGGCCATGACGGTTCCGGCTGACCATATTATTGGCGCAACAGGCGAATGTATCAACTATGCATCCGTACTATCGCCAACCGAAATGGCCCGCTACACCAAAGCAAGGAGTGCATCTGAACCTGTTGAGATTGTGACCCTTGACGAGGCTAAAAAGAAAGAAAAATCTCCAAGCAGCGCAAAGAAGACCTGGATTTTCCAGGCCAACAACGTGCGCGACTTTGCCTGGGGATCATCACGTAAATTTATATGGGATGGCATGGGCCAGAAGGTTGAAGGCAAAACAGTAATGTGTATGAGTTATTATGGTAAAGAGGCTTACAACTTGTACCGTAAGCTATCTACAAAACTGGTTGCACATACTGTAAAAACTTACTCAAGCTTCACTTTTCCGTTCCCTTACCCCGTAGCGCAAAGTGTTGAAGCAGCAAACGGCATGGAATACCCCATGATCTGCTTTAACTATGGCCGCACCGAAAAAGATGGAACATACAGCGAGAGCACCAAAAATGGTATGATAGGTGTGGTTATTCACGAAGTTGGCCATAACTTTTTCCCGATGATAGTAAACAGCGATGAGCGCCAGTGGACATGGATGGATGAAGGTTTGAACTCATTTGTGGAGTACCTGACCGAAGAACTTTGGGATAACAAATATCCAAGCAAGAAAGGTGCGGCTTACACCATTGTTGACTACATGAAGCTGCCTAAAAATGAACTGGAGCCGGTAATGAGCAACTCGGAAAACATTGTTCGCTTTGGGCCTAATGCTTACACCAAGCCTGCTACCGCACTGAACATTTTGCGCGAGACCATTATGGGCCGCAAGCTGTTTGATTATGCGTTTAAAGAATACGCAAGACGCTGGGAATTTAAGCACCCAACACCGGCAGACTTCTTCCGCACCATGAGCGATGCCAGTGGCGAAAACCTGGATTGGTTCTGGAGAGGCTGGTTCTATAATACCGAGCCATGCGATATTTCGCTGGATTCAGTTAAGGTTGCCAAAGCTGATTTAACCGGCAAGGCCCCCCAGTTTAACCGCAGGGGCGGAGCCCGCAAGGTTGATGCGCCGGCAGTTAATGCCTTCGAGGATATCTCTAAGATCCGTAACCGCGAAGACAAAAACATTAAATTTTATGTAGATAAGGATACTTCTGTCCGCGACTTTTACTATAAATACGATCGCGGACTGGCCGCTGTTGATACTACCAAGTTCAATAACATGACCAAGGAATTGACGCCGCCTCAACGCAGCGCCGAGGACGAAGCCATTACCGATGAGGATAAAGCCAAATATGCAGGTAAGTATTTCTACCAGCTTAACTTCAGTAACAAGGGTGGCTTGGTTATGCCGATTATTGTCGAATTTACCTATGCTGACGGCACCAAGTCAGTCGATCGTATCCCTGCGCAGATCTGGAGACTGAATGAGAAAAACTGTTCAAAATTCTATGTACAGGATAAAGAAGTGGCCTCTATCAAGCTCGACCCGATGCGCGAAACTGCTGATATTGATGAAAGCAATAACTATTGGGGCAAATTGCCATCGCCTTCCAAATTCCAGATATTTAAGCAAAAAGTTAACGCTGCTGCCGCCCGCGGGCAATCGGTTGGCGTAAACCCGATGCAGGTATCTGGCAGTAAATAACAATATAAATTATAGCCCGGCTATAATTACAAAGCCCGTTAATCATTCCAGGTGATTAACGGGCTTTTTATTAACCACCGGCATTGATATCCGGCTATTCCGCAAGTTTACTTCTTGCCTGCAACCATTTCTTCCAGCGCATCAATCCAGGTGGGGGCGTCATTAAGGCTTTCCACCAGTTGCACATGCTCGCCGCCGAGGGCTTTAAACTCTGCGCCATATTCCTCGGTCACCTCGTAAACAGTCTCAAGGCAATCAGCCACAAAAGCAGGGCAAAATACCAGCAGCCTTTTTTTACCTTCTTTTGCCAATTGGGCAATAACCTGACTGGTATACGGTTGTACCCAGGGGTCGCTGCCAAGGCGCGACTGGAAGCAAACGGTGTATTTCTCTTTTGGAAGATTGAGCTTTTCTGCGATCAAACGCGCCGTATCATACGATTGGGCTGAGTAGCAATATTTATTTACGTCGTTAAGTGAATCGCAGCAGCCGGATGATTTAAGGCAGTAATTGCCGGTATGATCACATTTCATGAGCTGGCGCTGCGGCAGGCCATGAAAACTGAATAAGATATGGTCGAATGTTTCAGGCTGATACTTGCGGCCGTTATTGGCGAATGTTTCGATCATTAGCTCATTATCGTGAAATGAGTTAACGAAAGACAGCGAAGGGATGGTTTGCCAATTACCTATGATCTCCATTACCTTTTCGTAAACCGACCCTGTACTGGCCGAAGCATATTGCGGGAATAAAGCAATAACCTGTATGCTTTCCACAAGGCCGGCCTTCAGTCTTTCAAGTGCCGATTCAATTGACGGACTTTGATAGCGCATGGCCAGCTCAACCTGGTATTCGTCGCCGAGACGCTGCTGCAGGGCCTGGTGCTGCAGTTTACTGTAATGCAAAAGCGGCGAGCCTGTCTCGTCATTCCAGATATACTTGTATAACTTACCGGACTTCGGCGCCCTGAATGGCGAGATGATTCCCTTAACCAACAAGGCGCGGGAGATAGGGTTAATATCGATAACCCGCGGGTCCATCAAAAACTCGTTGAGATATTTTCTTACATCGCTGGTTTCGGGACTGTCGGGTGTACCCAGGTTAACCAGTAATATTCCTTTTTTAGCCATAATTTCGGGTTGTAAAAATAGTGATTAGCGGTCAGAGATTAGAGCTTAGCTAAAAATGAACTGGTTTAAAAATCATTAATAGTCCTAAAGTGTGTAAGATATGATGCAGAAATGACTAATTACAACTGTTAACCGCAAATTGCTCACTACTAACTCAAAACGTCTCCAGTTCCGCTTTTACTTCCTGCATCAGCCACATAGGCGTGGAAGTAGCTCCCGCTATGCCCACTTTATCACCAGGCGAAAATAATTCCTTTTGCAGCTCGGCCGCCGATGAAATAAAATAAGTATTGGGGTTGTGTTTGCGGCAAACTTCGAACAGCACCTTACCATTTGATGATTTGCGGCCCGACACAAAAACAATTTTGTCAAATTTACTGACGAACTTGGGCAAATCCATGTCGCGGTTAGACACCTGCCGGCAAATGGTGTCGTTGGCTTTCAGATTATAACCGCGTTGCAACAGCTGATCTTTAATACTGTAGAACTTTTCCATACTCTTGGTAGTTTGGCTGTACAGCGTGATATTTTCAGGCAGGTCCACATCATCCAGCTCAGCAATGTCCTGGAAAACAACAGCTTCGTTATTGGTTTGGCCCTGTAGTCCTATTACTTCGGCGTGCCCGTGTTTGCCGAAAATGATTATCTTTTCATTGGAATCGTATGACGTTTTTATCCGGTTCTGTAGTTTAAGCACTACGGGGCAGGAGGCATCGATAAGTGTTATGTTATTTTCAAGCGCTATGCGGTAAGTTTCCGGCGCTTCGCCATGTGCGCGGATCAATACTTTCTCGTTTCGTAGATTGGCGAGGCCGGCGTGATCAATAATGCGCAAACCCTTGGCTTTAAGGCGTTCCACCTCTTCGTCATTATGAACAATATCGCCCAGGCAATACAGGTACCCGTCTTCGCCAAGTATTTCTTCTGCCATATCAATAGCATAAACAACCCCGAAGCAAAAGCCGGAATCCTGATCGATAGTAACCTGTAAACCGTAATCTCCCATTACTGTGCAAAATTAAGTAATAAAGTTCAATGGTTCAATCAAGCCATTGTCTTTTCCTTCACATCAAAATCAAACCCTCCTCCCTTTCCAGATATTTGTCTTGGTGAGATGTTTTTGAATGGATAGAAAGGCAATGATCACCATATTTACCATCTGAACAGGATGCAGAATGATGTTATACAAAGCGTTTTGGCCCGATGCCAGCGATATCATAATACGTGACAGGATGATCAGACCGGCCGTAAAAAGTATCAGGTTAAAGTTTAACGTCATTAATATAATCATGGGCCCGCCAAACAACAACAGGATATAAATTAACAGCCCTATGATGCTGTAGTTAAAGGCGGCTAAAGCGTTTTTACTGAACCCGTTCAACGCTTCGCGGTAACCCCGGTACATCCTGCAAAACATCATGCCGTTGGCCAGCAATACTTCGCCGCTATATGATGCCGATTTTACAAGCTGCATTATTTCGGCATCTTCAACCACTTTATCCTTAGCGGCCCGGTGCCATTCGTGCCCGTGGTACGATTCGGACTCAAACAACATAAATTGCCCGCACGCGGTAGCTGCCGAAGGGCTTTTTGTTAAAAACGCCAGGCGCACGGGGAAGGTATTTAGTAGCAAAAAATTGAGCAGCGGCACTGTTACTTTTTCGCCAAATGTATGCATTTGCTGGTTAGGGAAAAGGCTCAACAAGCCAAGCTTATTAATGTGCATTCGGTGTATTGCACTATTGATCAACCCATTGCAAATAGTTGTGTCAGCATCCAAAAACAGCAGGTATTTGCCTTTAGCTTTCCTGGCGAGTTGATGACAGGCATAATTTTTACCCAGCCAGCCCTGCGGGAGTTCATCGCCTTTAATTATACTTACTGCTGAATGGGTTCGGGCGAACTTCTCACATATCCCGTAGGTATTGTCAGTCGACTGATCATCATAAATAATCACTTCATAATTTTTATAATCCTGCTTAATGATTGACTGAAGCAACGGCAGTATAGCACCTTGTTCGTTTCTGGCGGGAACCAGGATAGATACCCGTTCATCATAATGGCGGTTTACCCTGGTGAGCTTGGGATTGGAAACAAAATTAAATACCGTTACCGTAAAACGCAGAACGATAAATAAAAGGGTAATTGATATTGCGATTAACACCTGATAAAGGTAATAAATTGTCTTTGCGCTCTTACTTTTAGGTCGTATTAAAAAGTAACCCTTCAAGTTTTAAAGCTATTATCTTTTGGCTTTAGGCTTACGCCAAATACGTGGCTTGCTGCCATCGTCGGGATAAAAGATAGCAATCTCTTCACTGTATTCATATCCATCAAAAACATAGTATTTTTGGTTGTAAGCTTTCATTAACGGCTTATTAAGATTGCAGTTATCGGCAACAGTATATACAAAATACGGACTGTATGCGCACACTTTTCCATTCGATAATACCTGGTCGCACTGAAACGTTATCCTGTAAACAAAATCTAAACGATGGTCATCGTTGAGGTCGGTTAATGCAATCGGGCTTTCAATATTTAACTTACCGGTATCATCAATAACCATTTTAACATCACCATTCTCAATATTAAGTATGGAGAATTCGCTTCTGTAGCCAGCACCGTCCTGAACGCCAAATAGTAAGATAGCGCTATGCTTATCTGTTTTTTTTAAGAACAGCCATTTAGAATCAATTGAATTCTTATTCGATTTGAGAAACTCATCATCTACCTCTGTCCATTCGCCTTTAGCGCGAAATGTCTTTTTCGGGAGACCAGAAATACTAACTGAAATTCTGTTGTAGTTTACATATCCCTGTAAAGATGAACTTAAAATAATTGTGTCGATTTTACCGTCCTCGTTAATATCAGTTGTTATTGATTTAACGGACTTAAATGTATGCTTTTGCCCGGTTGCATTTAGCCAGATAAAGGAAAGTGTTAATAGAAGCGATATTCTCATCTTGTCGTGATTTTAGAGTTCTACTTCCGTTTGTGATTTTTTAGCGGCATCGTAATGCCGTTGGTATGCTTCTTTTAATTCTGCTATGCTTTTATCATGATAATCCGCCGATTCACTTTTTAAATATACGTTGATGCTTTGTTTCCTGTGCTTGTAAAACTGGATAAAGGTTGCGGCAAATACCAACTGAAATTTACCCGCCGCCTTTTTCATCACTCTTAATACACCTTTTTCAAAACGTACATCCTCCACAAAATTCGAAAAGAGCTTACCCTGTGGGAATAACAGCACAAGATTACCGGGTTGATTTAGAAGTTTCGCGGCATAATCGAGCGATTCAATCATTTTCCGGGAGCTTTTGTTGATGGAAAATGCACCACCATATTGCAGGTAATGGAGCTTATAGGCGGTGTCTTCATTAACCATGAAATAGAAATTCTTTTTAAACAGCTTATCATTAACGCAATGTAATATCAGGCCATCCCAAAAGCTGAAATGATTTGCCAGTAAAAGAATAGATTTATTTTCATGAATATCGATGGTATTAAAAATAAGCTGCTGAAATTTAGTACGCACAAGAAACTTTACGTATTGATGCATGCACCAATAAATGAGCTTATTTTTCCTGGGGTATACCATCTTTAATGTGCCCGACAATGATAGCCGTTGCGCCGGTATGTTCCTCTACATACCTTCTGATTTTTCGCCCGGCATCCTTATAAAAGGTTTGATTATTAATGAGGTTATTTGTTACGTTTTGCAATTCCGCTTCATTACTGATGCTAAAACCTGCCTGTAGCGCTATCAAGTCTTTTGCCTCTTTAAACTTTGAATATTCTGGCCCGAAAATTACCGGGAGACCGAAAGCCGCGGCCTCCAGCGTGTTATGTATGCCGACGCCAAAGCCGCCCCCTATATAAGCTATATCACCGTATTGATAAAGTGACGAAAGCATGCCGATATTGTCTATGATAAGATGGGAGACGCGAGATGCGAGATGTGAGACATCCGTTGTATTTGCAATTTCTGAATAGCGGACCGAAGAACCGGGAGGTAATAGTGAAATCAGCTTTTGAATCTTGTCCTCACCGATCTCGTGCGGGGCGATGACGAATTTCCAACCAGGATATTGGGTTGCCAAAGTTGCAATCAGTTCTTCGTCGGGCGGCCAGGTGCTGCCGGCAATGAATACCTTATGCCCGGCGGTAAATTCTTTCACTACCGGGATAATTTTCGGATGCTGCGCGTTTGCCCAAACCCGGTCGAAGCGGGTATCGCCGCTTATGGTAACGTTAGCAATATGAATGGCAGACAACAGTTCCTTTGATGTTTCATCCTGCACAAAAAAATGCGATACATAACCCAGCATCCTGCGGTGCAGCGCGCCGTACCATTTAAAAAACACTTGCCCCGGCCTGAATATTCCCGAAATAATATAAAGGGGGATATTGCGCTGATGAGATTCGTTGAAAAAGTGGTACCAATATTCGTACTTGGTAAACACAGCGAGTTCCGGCTGAATGGCATCTATAAATTTCCGTGCATTGGCTGCTGTATCAAGCGGCAGGTAGTATACATGGTCTGCAAGAAGGGTGTTTTTCCGTATCTCATATCCCGAGGGCGAGAAGAAAGTAATCACGATTTTCTTTCGGGGAAATGTGGTACGGAAGTATTCTAACACCGGCCTTCCCTGTTCAAACTCACCAAGTGAGGCAAAGTGAAACCAAATGCTCTGCTCTAACCGTATAAGAGCCTGATTTTTGCGCCCGGCTATCCATAGCCTGGCCTTCCTGTTAAAGAATGAAGCTATATAAACTGCGACGAAATATAATCTAACCCCGGAATTATATAGTAAGAGCATTTTAATTATTATGAATTATTAACTTCGCGGGGATAAATGTAATCACATAAAACATATTATTATATGAAAATTGCTGTTATCGGAACCGGCTATGTAGGCCTTGTTACCGGAACTTGTTTAGCCGAAACCGGTAATGAGGTTGTTTGCGTAGACATTGTTGAAGAAAAAGTAAACAAGATGCGGGCGGGCGAAATGCCGATTTATGAACCCGGTCTGGATTTACTGTTTCACAGAAACATCAAACAGGAACGATTAACATTTACCACCAATCTTGCCGAAGCTATTGCGCCCGCTAAAGTAATATTTTTAGCACTGCCAACCCCTCCGGGCGCCGATGGCGCCGCTGACCTGAGCTATGTGCTGGGCGCCGCGAAGGACATTGCAAAAATAATTACTGAATATAAGGTGATTGTTACCAAATCAACCGTTCCGGTGGGCACGGCTGATAAGGTGAAGGCGGTAATGATGGAAAACACAGAAACTCCATTTGCCGTAGTATCAAACCCCGAGTTTTTACGTGAGGGCGTGGCGGTTGAAGATTTTATGAAACCCGACCGTGTGGTAATTGGTACCATGGACGAAAAAGCACGCCAGATAATGGGCGACTTATATGCACCGTATGTCCGGCAGGGCAACCCGATATTATACATGGATGAACGCTCGTCTGAGCTTACCAAATATGCCGCTAACTCGTTCCTGGCAACCAAGATTACCTTCATGAACGAGATAGCTAATATGTGTGAACTTGTGGGCGCCGATGTGGACATGGTGCGCAAAGGCGTAGGCGCCGATGCGCGTATCGGGAAGCGCTTCCTGTTCCCTGGCGTTGGTTACGGCGGCAGCTGTTTCCCTAAGGACGTACAGGCACTGGCTAAATCGGCAGAGGAGAATAAATATGAGTTTAAGATTCTGAACTCGGTAATGGAGGTTAACGAAACGCAGAAAAAACGTCTGGTTGTTAAAATGCGTGAGTACTATGGCAAAGACGGCCTTAGAGGTAAAACTTTTGCGCTTTGGGGCCTGGCGTTTAAGCCGGAAACTGACGACATACGCGAAGCCCCCGCCTTATACATTATTGACGAGCTGTTAAAGGAAGGCGCTAAAATTATTGCCTACGACCCGGAAGGCATGCCAAACGTAAAAAGGCTGCTGGGCGATAAAATAAACTATGCGGCAAACAGGTACGATGCACTTGAAAGCGCCGATGCTTTACTGATTGTAACCGAATGGCCCGTGTTCAGGACACCTGATTTCGAATTTATGAAGGAAAAACTAAAAGCTCCTGTTATCTTTGACGGGCGTAACCTTTACGACCTGGACAGGATGAAGGAGTACGGTTTCTACTACAGCAGCATCGGGCGTAAAACAGTTAAATAATGGCAGACCGTAAAAGAATACTGATAACCGGCGCGGCGGGTTTCCTGGGCTCGCACCTGTGCGACAGGTTTATTGCTGAAGATTACCACGTTATCGGCATGGATAACCTGATAACCGGCGACCTGCGTAATATTGAACATTTATTTAAACTGGAAAACTTTGAGTTTTATAACCATGATGTTTCCAAGTTTGTATATGTTCCGGGCGACCTGCATTATATCCTGCACTTTGCCTCGCCGGCAAGCCCTATTGATTATTTAAAGATCCCTATACAAACATTAAAGGTTGGTTCGCTGGGGACGCATAACCTGCTGGGACTGGCGCGCTCAAAAAAAGCGCGCATGCTGATAGCTTCGACATCCGAAGTTTACGGCGACCCGAATGTAAACCCGCAGCCGGAGGAATATTGGGGTAATGTTAACCCTGTCGGGCCGCGCGGCGTTTATGACGAAGCCAAACGTTTCCAGGAAGCGATCACTATGGCATACCATACCTTCCACGGTTTGGAAACCCGTATCGTACGTATATTTAATACCTACGGCCCGCGTATGCGTTTGAATGACGGGCGCGTATTGCCGGCATTTATTGGCCAGGCCCTGCGCGGCGAACCATTAACAATGTTTGGGGATGGATCTCAAACACGCTCTTTTTGCTATGTGGATGACCTGATTGAAGGCATCTACCGGCTGTTGTTCAGCGACTATGCGCAGCCAATGAACATAGGCAATCCGGATGAAATAACGATACGTGAGTTTGGCGAAGAAATCATTAAACTTACAGGAACTGACCAAAAGCTGATCAGCCTTCCTTTGCCAACGGACGACCCAAAGCAACGCAGGCCTGATATTACCAAAGCTAAAAGCATTTTGGGCTGGGAGCCGAAAGTTTCCCGAAGCGAAGGCCTGAAAATCACTTACGAATACTTTAAATCGCTGCCCAAAAAGGAGATACAGCATAAAGACTTTACCTATTATAACAAAAACTAATGGCTAAAATTTTAGTAACAGGCGGCCTGGGCTACATCGGTTCGCATACCGTGGTTGAACTGGTTGCAGCAGGATACGAGCCTGTGATCGTAGACGATTTATCTAACTCCAATATTAAGATATTAGACCAGCTTAGTAAAATCATCGGGTTTAAACCGGCCTTTCACCAATTTGACCTTTGTGATATGGAAAAGCTGGAAAAATTTGTGGCAGCCGAACCCGGGATTGAAGGAATAATTCATTTTGCTGCTTTTAAAGCTGTAGGCGAATCCGTAAAGAATCCGTTAAAATACTATCACACCAACATTGCCTCCCTGGTTAACTTACTGAAAGTATATAAGGATAAACCAGCCGATTTTGTTTTTTCATCAAGCTGTACGGTATACGGGCAGCCCGACATCTTGCCGGTAACTGAAGATGCGCCTGTAAAACCCGCGCAATCGCCATACGGAAACACCAAGCAAATTGCAGAAGAGATACTAAAGGATGCGGTAGTTTCGGGCGACGTTAAGAAAGTTATTGCCCTCCGTTACTTTAACCCGGTAGGGGCGCATGAAAGTGCTTTGATTGGCGAGCTGCCAAATGGCGTACCGCAAAACCTGGTACCCTTTATTACGCAAACAGCTATTGGCAAACGTGAGAAAATAACCGTATTTGGAAACGATTACAACACCAAAGACGGCAGTTGCATACGCGATTATATTCACGTGGTGGATTTAGCTAAAGCGCACGTGGCTGCTTTAAAATTGATGGCAAATAACGATTTTAAAGGTTATGACGTATTTAACCTGGGCACGGGCAACGGGAATACGGTGCTTGAAATAATCGCGGCGTTTGAGAACACGACAGGCGTAAAATTAAATTATGAAATTGGGCCCCGCCGCGAAGGAGACGTTGAAAAAGTTTGGGGCGATGTAACCAAATCGGCCAACGTATTAAAGTGGACAGCAAAGCTGGGCATTGATGTTATGATGGCGTCGGCCTGGGAATGGGAAAAATACTTATCGCAAAACCCCTCATAGTGCGATTGTAAACCGGCGGCTTGAGTTATTTAATATTTAACCTCTTTTAACAAAAACCGATTTGATAATTGTAACTAAGCGGGTATAATTGTAATCAAACCGCTATTGGTTGAAAAGGTTTCTGAATACAATTGATTACTCGTAAAACGAAAGCATTATTTTAATGAAAAAAATAATCATTACCGGTGGCGCAGGTTTTATAGGTTCGCACGTGGTGCGCCGGTTTGTAAAAAATTACCCGGATTACACCATTATTAATCTTGACAAGCTGACCTATGCAGGCAACCTGGCAAACCTGCGCGATATTGAGCATGAGCCAAATTATAAATTTGTAAAGGGCGATATTGTTGATAAAGACTTTATCCAAAAACTTTTCGCTGACGAGCAACCCGATGCAGTAATACATCTGGCGGCGGAGTCGCATGTAGATCGCTCTATTACCAACCCGCTTGATTTTGTTATCACCAATGTGGTAGGTACGGTGAACTTATTGAATGCTGCCCGCCACGCATGGCAGGGAAAATATGACGCGACCCGGTTCTATCATGTATCCACCGACGAGGTTTACGGTACCTTGGGCGAAGACGGGATGTTTACCGAAGAAACCGGCTACGACCCGCATTCGCCATATTCAGCCTCCAAAGCAAGTTCCGATCACTTTGTGCGTGCCTATTATGATACTTATGGACTGGGTACCGTAATTTCGAACTGCTCAAATAATTACGGTTCGTTTCATTTCCCTGAAAAATTGATACCGCTGGCTATAAATAACATCAAACAGATGAAGCCGGTGCCTGTTTATGGTAAAGGCGAGAACGTGCGCGACTGGCTATGGGTTGAAGATCATGCCCGGGCTATCGACGTAATATTCCATAAGGCCAAAGCCGGTTCTACTTATAACATCGGCGGCCATAATGAGTGGAAAAATATTGACCTGATTAAACTGCTTTGCCGGATAATGGATAAAAAGTTAGGCAGGCAGGCCGGTGAGTCGGAAAAACTGATAACTTTTGTTACCGACAGGGCAGGCCATGATTTAAGGTATGCGATTGACGCGTCGAAGCTAAAAAACGAATTGGGATGGGTGCCATCCATAACTTTTGAGGAAGGCCTTGAAAAGACCGTTGACTGGTACCTGGCAAATGAGGATTGGCTGAATGACGTTACTTCGGGCCACTATCAGCAATACTACAACGAGCAATACAACAACCGGTAAGATGTTTGGGTTATTTAAAAAGAAAGAGGCGAAGCGGGAAATTACTTTTGATTATAGTTCGATAGGCGTCGACATGCACTCGCATATCCTGCCGGGCATTGATGACGGTGCACAAAATCCGCAGGAATCAATATTCCTGATCAAACAAATGATGGAGGTAGGTATAAAGAAATTTATTGCCACCCCACACATCATGGTTGATTATTACCGAAACAACGCTGAAACTATAACTAACGCCCTTACTATTCTTAAGGCCGAGCTGGAAAAGGAAAGCATTGATGTAGAAGTGCAGGCCGCTGCGGAACACTATTTCGATGAGACTTTTGAAAAGAGGATAGATGCCGGTGAATTGATGATAATGGGCGACAATTATGTGCTTTTTGAATTCTCATTCATCAATCAGCCCGTTAATACTATTCCTGTAGTTGAAAAACTAAAGGACAAAGGCTATAAACCGATCCTGGCCCATCCTGAACGGTATCCCTACATGGACCTGGAGCAATTCAGGAACCTTCACGACTGGGGGGTAGACTTTCAAATGAATACTATATCGTTAACCGGTTACTACGGCCTGGGGGCAAAGAAAATTGCCGAGCAGTTAATAGATAACCAGTTGATCAATTTTATATCCAGCGATATGCACCATCCCAGGCATGCCGAGGCATTCAAGAAGGCGCTGAGGATGCCCTATCTTGAAAAACTGCTTTTTGACTACCCGCTGAAAAACACGCTGCTGAAGTAACACGCGGTTGTTAAGATGTGCGGATGAGAAATTTGATGACCTTGTTATTTAAGGTTTTCTTAACCACCCAAACCGGCACGTCTGATTGACTTATTCGCACATCTTACTCATACCTCAGGGCTTCGACCGGATCGAGCCGGGCCGCTTTTTTTGCAGGATAGAAACCCGAAACAAGGCCGATACCGGTACAAAGCGCAATAGCTCCGAACAACCATTTCCAGGGTGTTACGAATGACCCGCTGATATTTACGGCAATGAGATTGCCGATTGCCATCCCAAGAATAATACCGCCAACACCGCCGATAAGGCATATTACGATAGCTTCTATTAAAAACTGTTTGCGTATGATGGACGGTGTCGCTCCCAGTGATTTACGCAGGCCGATCTCGCGTGTGCGTTCAGTAACGGACACCAGCATAATATTCATCAAACCGATTGCTGCTCCCACAAGAGTAATAATTCCTATGGTGGCGCCGCCAATCGTCATGTAGGCTAACTGACCGGACAACTCCTGTTGTATAGAATCGCTCCTTTCAATTTCAAAATTATCCTCTTTACCAACGCGCAGGCCGCGGATATTTCTGAATAACGAGGTGGCTTCGCCGATGCTGGCATCAAGGGCCGCCGGATTGCTTACTTTTACGGTGATGGTAAATGAGGTATGCAATGAATCTTTAAGCTGGTTAGCTTTGGTAACAGGTATCACACAAAATTTATCTCCCCCAAAGCCGGCGCTGGAGCCTTTTGACGCAAAAACGCCTATCACCTTATATTCGTTGTTGCCTACATAAATCATCTTATTTATGGGGTCTGCGTCTTTGAACAGTTTCTTTTTTATTTCGTTGCCGATCATCACCACATTGCTGCCGTGCTCCATTTCCGAGGCAGAAAAGTTACGGCCGAAAGCCAGCTTCTGTCCGTTGGTTGCCAGGTAGTTCTCGTTAGAACCATTTACCGAAATATTGGGGTTGGTTTTTTGATTGCCATACTTAGCTACTGCAGTGCCCGAAAGCTGCAGGTTAATAGCGATGACTGCTGGCAGGGCAAATTTTTCTTTAAATGCCCTGGCCTGGTCATACCTGATGGCAGGGTAAACCTTACGGTGACCGCCATTACCAAAGCCAAGCCCCTGACCCCTATTTTGCAATGTAAATGAGTTGGCGCCAAGCCCGGAAAAAGCATCATTGGTAAATTGCTTTACCCCTTCAATAGCAGTTAAAATGCCTACCAGGGCCATAATACCAATAGCGATGATCAACGCAGTGAGCGATGTACGCAGCCTGTTGCCGCCTATAGACTGCAGGGCGATAGATATATTTTCTCTGTAGGTGGTTTTTACGGCCATATCTGGTTAAAAAGTGCTTGACAGTAAGACTATGGTACCCACTGGTTTGTTACACGCCAATATTGGTATAACTTTCTGATGAAAATTTACCGTAAAGTTATGCTGTCTGAAAGGGAAACAGTCATAAAGACAATATTGTATTGGATATTTTTTGCTTAACTTTGGTTAAGGCCGGGCTAATACGCTGATAATAAAGACAAAAATGGACACAATCATCACTCATCCAACCAAACGCAGGTTATTTAAGGAGTTTGAGTACCCCGACCTGATACCCTATTCTATCGCGGTACTTTCGGTGGTTGCTTTTACCTATCTTTTGCTGTGCCTGCCGCATACTTATCTGTAATTATGTATGTGCAAAAATCAACCTCACTTATCTCTATGAAACGTGTACTTCTATTATGTATGGTATTGCTGGGCCATATAGCCTGGGGCCAAACGGCTACAAAAACCGAAACCGGAACGATAACACGAACAACTGCTGCCGGAATTACAACCAAAAGCTTTAGCCGGACGCACGTAATGGATTCGACCACACTAGTAAAAGATTCAATGGGCAGGCGGTATGCTTATAAGGAGTGGCATGACAAGGTTTTGTCGGGCCGCTATATGCTACGGAAAAATAGCGCGCCCGACGATAGCTCGGATAACTACATGCTCGTTAAATTGAGTGATGCGGACCTGGCCCGAATCAAGGCAATGCGTTCTAAAATGAACCCCGATGAAAGCGGTGTGATCAGAACAGGGGCTAAATTCAATTTTGTTAGAGCCAAAGCAATTGATGGATACGAGGTGCTTCCGGATAAGCTGGCCGGCAAGGTCGTAATTATAAACTTTTGGTTTATTGGCTGCGCGCCTTGCCGGGCCGAGATGCCTGAACTTAACAAAATAGCAACAGCCTATGCGAATAATCCTGATGTAGTGTTTATTGGGGTATCTACTGATGAGAAAGACAAAATCGAGGAGTTTTTAAAGACAACGCCTTTTCAATATCATCATATTGCTGATGGCAGAAAAATCGCAGCTATGTACCAGGTTAAGGGCTATCCGACAAATGTTATAGTTGGAAAAGATGGAGATATTAAAAAACACAGCATGGGGTACGGGCCGGGTATGCTAGATGACTTTAGCAAACTAATTGCGGAGGAACTGGCGAAATAAGCTGCAGAACAAAAATAAGAAGGCGAAAAGCAGTTGATACCTTTCGCCATTTGAATTATATATTTAAATTTCTTATACCGAGAACGAACTGCCGCATCCGCACGTACTGGCCGCGTTAGGGTTGTTAAAAGTAAAACCGCGGGCATTCAAGCCGTCCTGGAAATCGATCTGCATGCCTGCTAAATAAAGACCGTGAGCCTTGTGCATAAAAACTTTTATCCCGTCGATAACATATTCCTGGTCGCCGTCTTTTTTCTGGTCGAAGCCTAAAACATAGTTCATACCCGAACAGCCGCCGCCTTCAACACCAACACGCAGACCAAAATCATCGCCTATTTCTTGCTGGTCCCGTAACTTATTTAATTCCTTTACCGCACCCGGCGTAAAGCTAACCGGACCGGTTGAAGTTTCAACAGCAGTACTCATCTTATTTTCAATTAACTAAACAAATATAAGGTAAAATGCGGATTTTTGCACGGACCAATTTATTTATGACCCGCATTTAACATTCATCAGCATGAATCTGTTGCCCTTCCTTTTGGACATATTAAAGTTTACCATAGCCGGCATCGGGCTTATCCTGATAGCCTTTTATTTAATAAGGCCTTATCTTGACAGGGACGAAAAGATACAATTACTGGAATTTAAAAAAACGTTGAGCAATCAAACCCTGCCGCTGCGCCTGCAGGCCTATGAGCGTTTAGTACTTTTTATTGAACGCGTTAACCCGGCCAATATGCTTATCCGTTTAAATGCGCCTGCATATTCGGCACACGAGTTATACAGCCTGCTGCTTGAAGAAATACGCAACGAATACCAGCATAACGTAACCCAGCAGATATATGTAAGCAGCAGGGCCTGGGGGGTAGTCAGAAGTATAAAGGACGATACCGTGGGCATAATTAATAATGCTGCCAAAGGCATGCCGGATGGCGCCAGCGGACTTGAATTCAGTAAAATTTTACTGGCGAGCTTAAGTCAGTTGGAGGATAATCCGTACGAAGCGGGCGCAGGGTTGCTAAGAAGGGACTTGGAAGAAATATTTTAAATGAGTTAATCGGGGGCCGCTATCAGCGATTAGTTGAATGCATATATGAGCGATAAGAAATTTACCACCACATCCGGTATTGAAATAAAGGAAGTTTATTGCACACCGTCTGCAATGAATGAGCGGCCGGGTGAATTTCCATTTACAAGGGGTATTCAGAAAGATATGTACCGGGGTAAGCCCTGGACCATGCGGCAGTATGCGGGATTTTCAACTGCGGAAGAATCAAACAAAAGATATCACTACCTGCTTAGCCAGGGAACAATGGGTCTTTCCGTCGCCTTTGATCTGCCGACACAGATTGGTTATGATTCTGACCATGAACTCGCGGAAGGCGAAGTAGGCAAAGTTGGGGTGGCTATCGATTCGCTGCAGGATATGGAGATTCTTTTTGACGGTATTCAGCTGCAGAACATCACTACCTCAATGACGATCAATGCTACCGCACCTATATTATTATGTATGTATATCGCATTGGCTAAAAAGCAGGGTGCAGATATCAAACAAATCTCAGGCACCATACAAAACGATATACTAAAAGAGTATGCCGCGCGCGGTACCTATATATATCCGCCCGAGGCTTCCATGCGCTTAATTACAGATGTATTTGAATATTGCAGCAAAGAGGTACCTAAATGGAATACCATATCTATATCCGGCTACCATATCCGTGAGGCAGGTTCTACTGCCGTGCAGGAACTGGCATTTACGCTGGCAAACGGAAAGGCTTATTTAAAGGCTGCGCTGCAGAAAGGACTTGATATAAACGTGTTTGCTAAAAGGCTTTCGTTCTTCTTTAATTGCCATAACAATTTTTTTGAAGAAATAGCCAAGTTCAGGGCAGCCCGCCGCATGTGGGCACATATCACCAAAGCGCTTGGCGCTACCGACCCGGGCGCCCAAAAGCTCCGCTTTCATACCCAAACCGGGGGCTCAACTCTAACGGCACAGCAGCCCATGAACAATATTGTTCGGGTTAGTAACCAGGCACTGGCAGCGGTTTTAGGCGGAACGCAATCATTACATACCAACGGATACGACGAAGCCATTTCATTACCAACAGAGGCGGCAGCAAAAATAGCGCTGCGTACCCAGCAGATTATCGCATTTGAAAGCGGGGTGACAGACACCGTCGATCCTCTCGCCGGTTCTTATTTTATAGAGGCCCTTACCAATGAGCTGGAACAGGGGGCGCAGGTATATATAGATAAGATAGACGCCATGGGCGGTTCGGTAAAAGCAATTGAGCAGGATTACATCCAGCAGGAAATTGCGCGGTCGGCATACGAATATCAACAGGATATTGAAAGTGGTGAAAAAGTGTTAGTAGGAGTTAACAAATTCACAGAAGCTGAAGAAAGCCACGTTAGTGTTTTCAGGGTTGATGACGCTATACGGAAGACCCAATCGGAAAAAATTGAAAGGCTGAAAAGCACCAGAAATGCCAAAGCCGTTGCTGACTGTCTGCATGAACTTGGCAGAGCTGCCGAAGGCAGCGAAAACCTGATGCCTTACATCTTAAGGTCCGTTGAGGCTTACGCTACCCTCGGAGAAATATCCGACGTGTTACGGAGTATTTTTGGCGAATATTAGGGACAAAATATTTTATTAACCGGTTTGTATTCAGGGCTATGCCGTGTCTTTAAAAAGCAGTAACATTTATTGCAAAAAAGTTAAACCATCCCTGATCCCGTTGGTTATTATAGCTTAAAAACTGTCAACTTATTGACCTTTAAACCCAGATAGGAAAGCACATTCGGGCTTCGGAATGCGATAAATAATTAAAAAAATATTGGTTTAGTTAAATAGATAATCAACGAGATATTGCTGGCGCGAAGTATAATATTTTATCTTCAAATTCCCCTAAAAAACGCCCTGTTATTTGAGAAATTTATTTACTAAAAATGTTGAAAATTAATTTTTTTATCCACTTTTTTTTAGAATATTCGATGTTCCGTAGCAGTTCCAAATTGTGTTTCGCTGGGGGTTGGAAATCAATATTTTAAAATTTTACATATGGAAAAAACTTGTACTTCTGTTTGGAATAGCTGCCTTCAAATCATAAAAGACAACATACCGGCACAAAGCTTTAAAACCTGGTTCGAACCAATTAAAGCTTTAAGGATGGAAGGAAGCGTACTTACCATTCAGGTGCCAAGTTTATTTTTTTACGAATGGTTAGAAGAACATTATGTTGGGCTATTGCGCAAGACGATTAAAAAACAATTAGGCGACGATGGGCGTTTGGAGTATAATATAGTAGTAGAACAGTCATCATCCAGCAAGCCATACACCACAAATTTACCCTCAAACGGGAATGGCGCTGAAGCAAAAAATCAGTCGATGCCGATACCGATTTCAATAAATAAGGACATCAAAAATCCTTTCGTAATCCCCGGATTAAAAAAGCTGAATGTAGACCCGCAGCTTAACCGTAATTACACCTTTGCTAACTTTGTAGAGGGCGATTGTAACAGGCTCGCCCGTTCGGCCGGCTATGCCGTGGCTGCAAAGCCGGGCGGAACCTCATTCAACCCGCTGATGATATATGGCGGTGTAGGCTTAGGTAAAACACACCTTGCCCAGGCTATCGGTAACGAAATTAAAAATTCGCTGCCTGATAAGTTGGTATTATATGTATCGTGCGAGAAATTCACCCAGCAGTTTGTTGATGCACTGAAGCATAATAACATTAACGACTTTGTGAACTTTTACCAGGCTATTGATGTGCTGATCATGGACGATGTGCATAACTTTGCCGGTAAAGAAAAGACCCAGGATTTCTTCTTCCACATCTTTAATCACCTGCACCAATCAGGCAAACAGGTTATTATAACATCGGATAAAGCACCCAAAGACCTCGCTGGCCTGGAAGAGCGTTTACTATCCCGATTTAAATGGGGGCTTTCGGCCGACTTACAAGTCCCTGACCTGGAAACCCGCATGGCCATCCTTAAAAATAAGACTTACCAGGATGGCATCGAATTGTCAAACGATGTGATAGAATACGTTGCACATAACATCGATAATAATGTGCGTGAACTGGAAGGCGCAATGGTTTCCTTACTGGCCCAGTCAACCCTGAACCGCAAGGAGATCGATCTGAACCTGGCTAAACAAATGTTGAAAAACTTTGTGAAGAACTCTTCGAAGGAGATCTCGATGGAGTACATCCAGAACCTGGTTTGCGAGTACTTCGAGGTACCTATCGAAATGGTAAAATCGCAAACCCGCAAACGCGAGATTGTACAGGCCCGACAGATCTCTATGTACCTGGCGAAGGCACACACCAAAAGCTCGCTTAAATCTATCGGTCATTTCTTTGGCGGCCGCGACCACTCTACGGTTATCTATGCCTGCCAGACCGTAGAAGATTTGATTGATACCGATAAAAAATTCAAAGGCTACGTAGCCGATATTCAGAAGAAGCTTAAAATGTCCTAACTGATCTTATAATAATGATTTGAGGCCCTGTACTTTTTTTGTGCAGGGCTTTTTTGCATACCACCATTTCAAACGCTACATTAGTGAAAATTACTCTTGAAATGCCTGCTAAACTAAACCTTTGGCAAACCATCTTGCTTTTTTTGCCTTTTGCCGCCGGCGAACTTTTTATGAGGCTCTCTTATTCCGGCGGAGCTGATCAACGCATTGACTTCGCAATAGCAAACTTGTTAACAACATTTGGCATGGCCCTGGTTATATGTTACCAAACGTATCTGGTGAGCGGCTTTATCAATGTTTCCAATATCAAGCCGGGCTTTTTTCAATTAAACGCTTTGATACCTGCCGTTTTTACGATGGCATATTTCCTGTATGTAGCATGGGGCACTATAGCGGATCATGTGTACACGCATCGTGGATTTAATTCCGGTCCCTTACGCCAGTCGCAGCTTCATGGCCGCGCCCTGATTGTTTTAATACTTCTATTGCACGCTTTTATAACCTTTTATTTTGTTAACAATCAATTTGTTTCAGGAAAAATAAAGAAAATAGTTGCCGGGGAAACGCGAAAAAATTTGACAGATCGTTTTTTAACGCCTATGAAACTGCTAACGAAGATTTCAATCCTGGCAATTGCATGTAGTTTTTTAGTTTCCATTATAATTGACCGGCTTACTTATGCGAACCCCAGCAAATAGCTAACTTTATCTGTTCACTATAATCCCAGTTTATGAGAAAGATACTGACCTTAATATCGACTATGATATTGACTGCCTTATGTTGTTATGCCCAGCAAAAACAATTCATCAACCCCGGGGCCTTGCCGCCGCTTTCAAATGGCTACTCACAAGCAATTAAAGTAACGGGCGGCCATACCATCTACATTGCCGGGCAAACCGCAGTTAACGACAAAAAGGAAATTGTAGGCAAAGGTGATTTTGATGCGCAGGTGAAAAGAACCCTGGACAATTTCAGGACTGTACTTGCCGCTGCAGATGCCACGACAGCCGATTTGGTGAAAATCAGCATTTATGTAGTAGATTTAAATCCAGATAAGCTGGCGGTGCTTAGAAAGTATCTGAAGGATTTTGTAACTGATAAGCCACCGGTATCTACCTTAATTGGCGTAAAGGCGCTTTTTAACAAAGATGTAATGATAGAAATAGACGGAATTGCCAACACAAAAAATTGAACATTATGAAGAAGATTTTACTTACACTAGCGGTAGCTGCATTTATAAGCTGCGGTGCATTTGCCCAGCAGTCCGCCACCGATGGCGTTAAACAGGCCATCAACACCTTATTCGACGGCATGCGCAAAGGCGACAGCGCTTTGATCAGGACCGTTTTTGCGAAGGAAATGGTATTGCAAAGTGTTTCGAGTGATAAGGCCGGAAAAACGGTTATTTCGGTGGACAGCGCAGATGATTTTGCCAGGGCCATAGGCACACCGCATAATGCGGTTTACGACGAGCGCATTACTTTTAATGATATTAAAATTGATGGCGACTTAGCCAGTGTATGGGCGCCATACAAGTTTTACGTGGGCGACAAATTCAGCCATTGCGGCGTGGACGTATTCTCATTGATGAAAACCGCATCAGGCTGGAAAATTATTTACATCGTGGATACACGCAGGAAGGATAACTGTATTGAATAGTGCAACTCACAACTTATTCAATAAAAAGCCCCGGCAAATTTTGCAATGCCAGGGCTTTGCTTTAATCACTTTTTTTAAATCGGTAAAATCGACGTTATTCTTCTACCAGCTGGTCACCGGTTACCGTTTCTTTTATCTTAGTTTCCAGTTCTTCCATCAGTTCCGGGTTATCCAGTATCAGCTGTTTAACAGCATCGCGGCCCTGGCCAAGGCGGGTTTCGCCGTAGCTGAACCATGAGCCTGCTTTTTTGATGATATTATGATCAACGCCCAGGTCGATAATTTCGCCTGCTTTGGAAATGCCCTCGCCAAACATAATATCAAACTCGGCAACGCGGAACGGAGGGGCCACTTTATTTTTTACAATTTTTACTTTTACGCGGTTGCCTGATACTTCATCTGTATCTTTTATCTGCGAAATACGGCGCACATCCAAACGCACCGAAGCATAAAACTTAAGCGCATTACCACCGGTAGTTGTTTCAGGATTGCCAAACATTACGCCGATTTTATCGCGCAACTGGTTAATAAAAATACAGCAGCATCCGGTTTTACTGATGGTACCGGTTAGCTTTCGCAAAGCCTGAGACATCAGGCGGGCATGCAAACCCATTTTCGAGTCGCCCATCTCACCTTCTATTTCGGCTTTAGGAACCAGGGCAGCAACCGAGTCGATTACCAAAATGTCGATAGCGCCGGAACGGATCAGGTTGTCAGCAATTTCGAGCGCCTGTTCGCCGTTATCGGGTTGAGAGATCAGCAGGTTCTCTACGTCCACTCCCAATTTTTTCGCATAAAAACGATCGAAAGCATGTTCTGCGTCAATAAAAGCAGCTATGCCACCGTTACGCTGAGATTCGGCAATGGCATGGATAGCCAGTGTAGTTTTACCTGACGACTCTGGTCCGTATATTTCGATAATACGGCCCTTTGGTAAACCGCCTACACCCAGGGCAATATCAAGGCCTAAAGAGCCGGTCGATATAACTTCGGTGTTTTCAATAACGGAATCACCCAGCTTCATAATGGTGCCTTTGCCGTATGATTTTTCCAGCTTATCTAAGGTTAGCTGTAATGCTTTTAATTTATCTGAACTGCTCATTTTAAAAATTCTATAGGCAAATATAAATACTGTTTTTGATAAATGCTAATTTTTTTAGTAATATTTTAATTTGTTTGGTTGTTGTGGTGATGAGGTTTTGATTAGCCGATTGATCGCATTTTCCAACAAATAAACTTAGCAAACTTATTCAACTCAATCAACCATTGTTATCAACACTTCTTTTCTTCAACTCCTTGGCTATCTTGTTTAATTTAGCCAGCTTTTTTTGTTGTTCCGCTTTTTTAATTCTCGCGGTCTCCGCCTTTAATAAATAAGCTTCTGTGTGCGTACGGGCATAATACCGGCAAAACCAGCTGATGGGGCATATTTCGCATTTAGGATTACGGGCCACACAGATATAGCGGCCATGCAATATCAGCCAGTGATGAGCGACGCCAAGGGTTTCTTTCGGCAGGAACTCCATCAGCTGCTTTTCAACAGCTAAAGGGGTACGGGCTTTTGTAGTAAGGCCAATGCGGCCGGAAACGCGGAACACATGCGTATCGACGGCGATAGCCGGCGCAGCAAAAACTACCGACGAAATTACATTGGCTGTCTTGCGGCCAACTCCGGGCATCTTCTGCAGATCTTCTACCGCTGAAGGTACCTCGCCCTTAAAAACATCAACCAAAATTTTGGCCATACCTACCAAATGTTTCGCCTTATTGTTGGGATAGCTTACACTGCGGATATAAGTAAAAACTTCTTCGGGCGTTGAATTAGCCAGGGATTCAGGGGTTGGGTACCGCTCAAAAAGAGCAGGAGTAACCTGGTTAATGCGCTTATCGGTACATTGCGCCGAAAGAATAACCGCTATGAGCAACTGGAACGGGTTACCGTAATGCAGCTCGGTTTCGGCGTTGGGCTGGTGTTTTGAAAAATATTCTACGAAATGTTTATAGCGTTCCTGCTTTGTCATTGGTCATTGGTCACTGGTCATTAGTCATCAGTCATTGGTTATTTACGCCAACGATAGATTTTGCAATAATCATCAATATATAACAAATACAGAAAAAGGATTTGCCCTAAATGTGCGCTAACCGGCTAAGGGTGCTAAACACCCTCAAATTACCGGAAAATAGAAAGGTTCACAAGCCGCAGACCCTCCCTTTAGAAACAGCTGTGACCCGTGAACCAGTGAAGTGGCAGATACTGTTACTTTAAGCTCTTTGAATAATCGAGAATGTGGTGGATAGTTTGAACCCTTGGGTTCTTCTTGAGAAGGTCCAGATCAGCCCGTAATGAGTGATAGAACATCAAGTCGTCGCCTTCCAGGTTCTCCTGTAATTCCTCGTTCACCATGGCTTTGTCAGTCAGTAAATTTAAAGTCGTTGTAAAAGTTTCATCCATAAGCGGTCTTCTTTTTTTAGGTTTATACAGATACTAAACGATGTTATAAATATAATATTTTATCAAGATGAAAATTAAATGAAATTTAATTTTTTTATCCGGATAGGCAGCAAACTTAGAAGCGAAATGATGTGAAGTACTTTGCACTCCGCTCCAATCATTTTACATCCGCATAACACTATTCCAATAAATTGCTGTTAAACTTGTATAAAAAATCAGCCTGGGCAAAACATTCGCTTAAAGCCGGTTCGTTATCACTTAAATAACTTTAATGAAAATTGGAATAGTTTGCTATCCAACCTTTGGCGGAAGCGGGGTTGTAGCCACCGAGCTGGGCAAGGCGCTTGCCGATCGCGGTCACCAGGTACACTTTGTTACTTATAACCAGCCCGCCCGGCTCGACCTGTTTTCGGAAAACCTTTTTTATCACGAAGTATCTGTTTCCAACTATCCTTTGTTCGACTTTCCGCCTTATGAACTTGCGCTGGCAAGCCGGCTGGTTGATGTTGTACGGTTTGAAAAATTAGACCTGCTGCATGTACATTACGCTATTCCGCACGCTTCGGCTGCTTTTATGGCTAAGCAAATACTGATGACCTATGGTATTTATATACCTGTAGTTACCACCCTGCACGGCACCGATATAACGCTGGTTGGCAAAGACCGCACTTTTAAGCCGGTAGTTACCTTTTCCATTAATAAATCAGACGGGGTTACGGCCGTATCTGAACATTTGCGCAACGATACTTTTGACTTTTTTGAGATAGAGAATGATATCCGGGTGATCCCCAACTTTATCGACCTTAACCGCTTTAACCTGAAGCCCAAAGACCATTTCAAGAAAGCCATTGCGCCGAATGGCGAAAAGATCATCATCCATACGTCTAACTTCCGCAAGGTAAAGCGCACTGCCGATGTCATCAGGATATTTGCTAAAATAGTTGAGAAAATACCGGCTAAACTGCTGATGGTTGGCGACGGCGTGGAGCGGTCGCAATGCGAACAGCTGGCCCGCGACCTGAATGTTTGCGACGAGGTACGCTTTTTAGGTAAGCAGGATGCCATTGAAGAAATACTATCCGTATCGGATCTATTCCTTATGCCCTCGGAGTCGGAGAGCTTCGGCCTGGCCGCACTTGAGGCAATGGCCTGTAAAGTGCCTGTTATCAGTTCCAACGCGGGAGGTTTGCCTGAACTGAATGCAGATGGCGAGACCGGGTTCTTAAAAAACGTGGGGGATGTTAACGGCATGGCTGAAAAAGCTATCTACATCCTGGAGGACGACGAACGCCTGAAAACTTTTAAGGAAAACGCCCTGGCACGCGCGAAAAAGTTTGATTTGGCGAACATTCTCCCGGTGTACGAGAATTATTACCTGGAAGTGCTGGAAAAGCTAAAAGAGAAAGCGTAAATATTTGTTAGATTAGGAAGACCGGCTTTGCGCCGGGGCCGGGCTCTCCTCTTTTCCGGCCAGGTTTAACATTATTAATCAGCCCCCCCAATATTTAGCTTCCAATTTAGCTATCTAAAACATTACCGTGGCCCAAATTGCAGCACCTGTCGCATAATCCCGAAACTAATTGAACGACATTTTGATAGCATAACCAAGTCAATCGTGCGTCGCAAGCAGGACGCTTGGTGAATTTAGGTCTAAGTTACACGTTGCTCAATTTGAATCAGGATGGGAAATTACAAATCCCTATTTTGCAGTCCGGAGGACCAATCAGCATTTTAATATGGGAATGTATAATATTTTACAGGAAGCCATTGTTTGCGTAAATTGCAATAAACGAATTAAAATCAGTATACAATTTAGCTTTGGGGACACTTGGTTATTCCGATATAAAATCGGCGATACCATTAGATGGGGAGGAAATGACAAGGGCATACCCAATCTGCCTTTAGTCAAAGTTTATGGTTTAGCAGAAGAGGCGGTCTGTCCATTTTGCAATACCGAAAATTTAAAGGAATATGACATAATTATTAAAAAAGATGTTATTCAAGTGTCTCGGGCGATGGAATCGTATGAACACTATTTGTCTTCGGCTAACGAGGGGGATTACGTTATTTTATCGGGATAACAAGATTAAGCGTCTTATTGTGGCGGACTGGAACAACCGGAGCTCTGCTGCGGAAAGCGCCATACCCATGGTAACTCTCATTCAAGCGCGCGTTATGTCGGGCTGGCCAAAGCGCAAAGCTACCCGAGCTACGCAGGACAGTTAGAGAAAATGCAGGAGAACAAAACCCGTAGCGCGCTTACAAAACAAGCGGGCTACTGTGTTTTAGGGAAATCGACAGAGCCGTAAGCAAGGTACACCATAGTGCCTTGGGTGTCACGATAAGCCATTGCGCCCGGGCGGCCCTTCATACCCGCGCAAAAGGGAAAAAGTTTTTCAATAAAATTATACGCCCGCTGCCAAAATTTTCCCCATCTTCATCCTTAAATGAAAAACCTTATACTCCCGGCGTTGCTGCTGATCAGCGTTAGCACTTTCGCACAAAAATTTAAACTGGCGCTTAACCTCCAGAAAGACAGCACCTATTACCTCAACAGCAGCAGCAGCCTTACTATAATACAGGATATAACCGGCCAAAAGCAAACCATCGAAATGATAATGGGTGGCCGGATCGCCCACAAGGTAACAGCGATTAAAGATTCTGTTTATGATATGGAAGTAAAATATGCCAGTCTTTCTGTAAGTATGAAAGTTGGGGCCATGCATGTAAATATGAACTCAGCAGGTGGCGGTGGAAACAGCCTGCTGGATAAGCTAATGGCAAGTGTAATAAATGTGCCTTTCTATATGTCGATTACGCGGACCGGGAAAGTGCTCTCGGTAACCGGCATGGAGAAACTATACGAGAATATGACTGCAAATGTCCCCGAGGCTACCGATGCACAAAAGGCGCAATTTAAAACACAAATGGCGCAATCGTTCGGCGAAAAATCTCTTAAAGGGGCTTTCCAGGATGCCTTTGCTATGTTTCCGGTAAAAAAGGTTGGTTTAAATGACACATGGACGGCGTCCACCGTTTTAGAGTCGTCGGGCATGGCGGCAAAGGTTAACACGACCTACGCACTCAACGCAGTAACTAACGATGCTTATGTTATACATGGCGATGCCACAGTGGGCGCGGTTTCGGCCAACCCGGGTTACCGATCGGCAAACGGGATGGAGATGCGTTTTATCGATATAAAAGGTAAATCAACAACCGATCTTAAACTCGACAAAAACACGTGCTGGCTGATAGAGGTAAAGATAACCAAAACAATCGACGGCATAGCTGACATTAAGGATTCGCCCAAAATTCCCGGCGGTATCAAATTCCCAATGTCGATAATTGGTGATATAACTACGAGCGGGAAGTAAGGTTTATTATCGGACGAACCCGGGGAGTTCGGCCAATATGATTATGGGGCGAGGATATATGATGCGAGAGTAGGGAGGTTTTTAAGCGTAGATCAGCTAACAGTCAAGTATCCTGAACTAACCCCATATCAGTTTGCAAGTAATAGTCCAATAGCTAGTATAGATTTAGATAGAGAGGAAGCGAAATACTTTACATTAGAGCAAGATGCAAAGACCGGTAAAACAAGTTTATAGTTAATTAAGCTAAATAAAAATACTTTGGAAAAAATAGATTCAGATAGTTTAATTAAGTTTTGGGACTGGTTTAAATCGGTCTCAAAAGATTTATTAGTCGACCCGACAAGGAGTGATTTGATATATCAAATAGATAGTCGTATAAATAAGTTTGGCCGCTTTGATTGGGAAATAGGCCCATGGAAAGAGGAGACATATTATTTCACAATTTCTCCAAACTTGGATACTGCTAAGTTAGAATTTACCCGTGAGTTTGTTAAAAATGCGCCTAAATGCGCTGGTTGGCATTTTCTGCCTTCGAAGCCACCAAAAAGTGATTGGCAAGGAATATGGAAAATGAGGAATGAAATGGGAAAAGAGATTTTAGTGGATAGTAATAATTGGAAATATATCTTATATGAATTTCAGGATGAAACTTTTGATATGGATATTATGATTGATGCCGTTGATGGTGACAATGATACTATTAATACAGCTATTGATATTGCGTTAACAGGATATTTAGGTGAAGAAACATTTATGCAATTGATAAAGAATATTAAAATAGTATCTTCTTTTGACGTTGGTTATCAAAGTACCGCTACATTAATTAAGCACATAAAAAAGCATATAGAAAGTATACTTCATTAAAAAAAATAGTTTTCTAATCGCGACAGATCAACCCCTACGCTTTTGCCGATAGTATAAAAACTAAAAAGGCAACTGTAAAAACGAAGAAAAAACAAGGTTAAATAAACCGACAAAACCTCCCGTTGGCTGGGATTTGCAATCCCAGATCAAATTTTGGTTGATTTGTAATCAGCGAGATTTTAAATACATTGCGTACCGGGATTACAAATCCCCGTTATTGCAGTCCGGGGATTATAAATCCGGACTAACGGAGGGAGTTAATGGTTTACCAATATATGACCCCAATAAAGAAACAGACGTAACGTTAACAGTTAATGTTAATGGAACGGATGTTACAGTTCATGGGACCAGATTGTCCGACAGCGAAGTTCAAGCAATAAGAGATTATCTTAAATGATACAGGATAAAAAGAGAAAGGATGATGAGTAGTAAAAAATTAGGAATTGCATTGGGGGTATTGGTGCTTTATAGTGTAATAGCCCAAGGCAATTCGTTAAAGAATAGGTTTATAATTAAAAATTCCCGATGTGTTCTTTAAGTGCACTTGGTTTTCCTAATGGTAAAGATACTTCGACCTTTAACCTTACAAATTTCAGTGGAATTAAAGTACTTGACTTCGATGATAATAATACATTGAATATAACCTCTAAAGGAATAAAGCTAATTGTAAAAGAGGAATCGGAAGACTCTTATACCTTATTTGGTTACGATAAAAGGTAAAATGATATTGTCGAAAAAACATATTAAAGGAATAAGTAAAGTCTTTTTTGATAAAAATTACCTACTGTTTTCAATTTTTACATATGTTGATGAGGATGGTAATAATGAAGGTAACGGATATATACTGAACTTAAGTAACAACTCGGTTAAAGCTTTCGCAAGACAGCTTAAAAACACATGCAATCCATTAATTATGAATAATTACGCGTATTTTATAGATGGTTTGAGCTTAATTAAAACGGCCTTGGACTTTAAAAGTCAAAGCAGTTTTAGAATTACATATTTAAGTAAAGGCAAAAAGAAGAACTTGACTTACTTGGACAAGTATCTTATCTGTAGCTTGTCAAAGCAGGATAGTACGAAGCTAGTAATTGATTTTGCGCCCGATAAATCGTTGGGTAAGTGCAGGTCTTATTGTGGTAATGTAGATGCTTCGTCAAAAGTTATACTATTGAAATAGCTGACAAAGAAAAAAGCAAACCAAACGGAATACCAAGCCGCCCCGCAACGGGAAAAATGAAATTTCAAGTTAAACAAAATGAAAGTGACAAAAGCGAATTTATTTTTGGTTATTACTAGCGGTTTATTCTTGGTTGTTATGATATATTTTGATTTTCTGAGTTCTAGCCAGCCGCAATATTGGTGGATATTTAGAGATTCTTTTGCAATTATTTTAATTTTAACATCTATATATTATAAAAATCGATAGAATTGCAGTATTCTGACCGGCTGTCCGTAGACTGTGTCTACTATTAAATCCTGATTATACTGACAATGCTGTTTCGTCGTTTGCAATCAGCATATTTTGGAAATGGAAATTTAAGATTTTTAATGCACAAAGTTTTTCGTTTTCAGCAAGTGATCTATTCTTCGCTCGCAATTGACTATATTTGATATAAGGGAAGAACAAGCGCTAATAAGTGCTGCTTATGCGTTTGTAATGCCTTTTCCCGTTGGTCGGGATTTGCAATCCTCGATCAAATTTTGGTTGATTTGTAACGGACCGGGATTACAAATCCTCATTATTGTAGTCCGGGATTATAAATATTATAAGTCCGGACTAACGTATGGCTGATAGACGTGAAGTTAACCAAAACAATCGACGCCATAGCTGACATTAAGTACCGTGCGCTGTGACACCAAACACTAAATAACTGATTTTTAGCAATTTACAATTACGACAAAACAAAAAACATTAATAATCAACAAGTTACGTAACGTTCGGGGTGTTCCGTGTGCAGACAAACGGAACACTTTTTATGGTTACAGGTGCAACCATTCTGTTTCACTATAAAATATTGAAAAACAAACACTTACTGCCTGCAACCTTGAAAAAACTGTAAACCTTCCGTAAACCCAAAAAACAGGCTGAACTAATGTATTCCCGTTTTTCGCCATCGTCCATGGACTATGAACTGTGGTCTTCCCCTATCCCCACCACCTTCCTCAAATAGTTATCCATCAGCACCGTATCTATCTTATCGTTTAAAAAGCCGATGTACATATCCGGCCGCACGATGACGGACATGCCTTGTTTTTCGTTTACTTCAAAGGCATCGAAGATATGCTGGTTCCTTTCTGATTTAGGCAGATGAAAAAAATTGAGCTTGCCGGGGTATTTGCTGTTAATCCATTTGGCCAGCACAAAAAGCTCGGTTTCCGCCATTTTACCCAGGGTGATCAGCGTAAAGCCGGGCTTGGCGCACCATTCGTGCAGGTCGGTTTCTTCCTGCCGCTTCTCGTCGTACAGTGCCAGATACGGCAGCCTGTCGCCGGCTTTTATCCTGGAAGACTGACTGATGTGAAGGTTGATCCTGCTGTCGCGATAGTTGATAGCAATCTGCGACACCTGCTTAAAAAAAGCCGTGCGCAGGGTTTTGCTGCCCCAGGCCAGCTTAAGCAGTAAGGGCATTAGCCAGCGCTTAAAAATAGTATTGAACCAGCTGGCGGAGGTGATGAGGTTAAACATCCGGTCGGTGGTACGCAGCAGGGCTTTCGCTACCGGCATGCGCTCCATAGCGTAGCTTTCCAGTATCCTTGTATTTATTTCGCCCTTTACCACGCCGGCCAGTTTCCAGGCCAGGTTATAAGCATCCTGCAGACCGGTGTTCATGCCCTGCCCGCCAACCGGAGAATGGATATGTGCGGCATCGCCAATTAAAAAGCAGCGCTGCATCCGGAAGTTATCGGCCATACGATGATGCAGGCGATATTTGGTAAACCAGTAGGTATGTTTAATATGTATATTAAGCCCGCTGGTTTTTTCCAGCCCGGGCAGAATGTCCTCAATGGCCAGGTCCTCCTTATTTTCCAGCTCTACAGGCAGGTTGCCCAGCGCCCGGAAGCGGCCGGCTTCGGCCATAGGGAAAAATGCCGAAAACCCGCCCCGCGCCAGGAAAAGATTTACGTAGTCGCTGTTTATTTCTGTATTGGCGACTTCCATATCGGCGAGGTAGAAGTTATGTGCATAGGTCTCGCCGTTAAAATGCCCGCCAGAAAGTTTTCTTACTGCGCTGTGTGCGCCATCTGCACCAACCACATAATCGCAGGTAATGGTGGTAGTTCCTCCGGCATTCTGCAATTGTACTTCTGCCTGGTGTGGCGTTTGTTTAAGCGATGTAAGCGTTGTTTCCCAGTAAACCGGGCAGGCGTTCCTGGTGAGATAATCAAGCAAGAGGCGCTCGTTTTTGCTTTGCTGATAAAGCAGGATATATGGAAATGGGGTAAGGCCCTCGCCAACATTCTGCATGGCCAGCGAAGCTGCCTGCTTTCCATTATCGTTAAATATCACCCCCTCCGCAGGTTTGCCGTTTTCAACCGCGTGGTTAACCACGCCCAGCTGCCGGTAGATTTCCAATGAGCGCGCCTGTACCGCGAGGGCCTTCGACTCATCGGTAGGGCCTTGTTTAATATCGATGATCAGCGGCTGAACGCCATTTCGCAGCAATTGAGCGGCCATCATCAGTCCCGACGGACCGGCGCCGACAATCAATACTTGTGTATGGTTTTGACTAGGTAACATTTATCGATGATATATTAAAAAAATTGCAGGGCGTTTATGCAAGTCAGGCACCTTCTTTTGCCATTCGGCGATGGTTTTGGTCTGAATAAATTCCGTTTCGGCGGTTAGATCGCAGGCAATGCACAAACGGGTGGCGGGCTTGCCTGTTTTTAAAATCTCTTCCAATATGGAGTTATTACGAAACGGCGTTTCTATAAACAACTGGGTCTGGTCGTTCCGTTCCGACAGATTTTCCAGCTCCTTTATCTTTTTGCTGCGCTGTATTTTATCAATAGGCAGATAACCATGAAATGCAAAGCTTTGTCCGCTAAAGCCGGAGGCCATCAGCGCCAGTAAAATGGAGCTTGGCCCAACCAGGGGAACAACTTTTATGCCCATGCGGTGGGCTTTCTCAACCAGTTGTGCGCCGGGATCGGCAACGCCGGGGCAACCCGCCTCGCTCATCAGGCCGACATTATTTCCTGCCTGCAGACCTTTAAAAAATTCCGCGGTGTCTTCTTTACGGTTATGCTTGCCGTAATCGTGGATAATTAATTCACTTTGCGGCGTTTTTAGTCCGGCTTCTTTCAGGAATTTACGCGCAGTTTTTTCATTCTCAACAATGTACTCTTTTATACTGTTGATGGTGGCGACCAAATACGGTGTGAACGATTTAGCGGCAGCTTGTTCGGCCAATGGCACAGGGATTAAATAAAGCGTTCCGTAAGGCATAACACAAATGTGCTGTTTTTCGGTTGATTTAGCACCAATTATGTAAGCTTATCAGTACTGCCTATTATAATATCGGCCCAGTCAACAGGTTAAACATCAGGAAGCCGATGCAGCGTAAGCAAAAGATCAGAATAAAGTATATTTTCTTCAATTAATGTGCTAGTATTTAAGAATCGGTCTGACGCATTACTTAATCAAATGTTACACCAAATACTCCTGGCGACCGTTGGCCGTTTACAACCTTTCTAACTAAACTACTATCTTTGCTCCAATGGCAAATACACCTTTTTTGCAGGCGGATTCAGTCAGCAAAGTTTATCCGGGCATGCAGGCGTCGGGGGTAAAGAAAATAGATTTAAGCATTGTACCCGGCAAAATAACCGCCATAATAGGCGAAAGCGGCAGCGGGAAAAGCACGCTGCTAAAGTTGCTGTATGGATTGTTATCGCCAGATAGCGGTAAGGTATCTTTTAAAGGAGACCGCATCTGGGGGCCGGAAGAAAAGCTGATACCCGGCCACGATGCCATGAAGATGGTGACCCAGCAAACGGACGATCTCAACCTGTTTGCCAAAGTGCAGGAAAACATCTCCATCATGCTGCCCAGCACCGACCTTAAAGCCAAACAGCTAAAGACGGAGCAAATGCTCACGCAGCTGAAAATGAAGCGTATCGCCGAAAAGAAAGTTGCAGAATTGAGCGGCGGGGAAAAGCAGCGCGTGGCCATAGCAAGAGCGCTGGTAACGGGCCCGGAGGTATTGCTGTTGGATGAGCCATTTAACCAGGTAGATACTTCTTTCCGCGAAGGCCTTCAGCGGGATATCAGGCAGATAGTAAAAGAGACAGGCCTTACTGTGATCATCGTCTCACATGACCCAGCCGAAGTATTGTCGATGGCGGATGAGCTTATTGTGTTGAAAGACGGCGAAGTTCTGGAATCAGGGAGCCCGAAAGAACTTTATCAAAACCCGAAATACCTTTACACTGCACAATTGCTTACCAACTGCACTGTGCTCACCAGCGATGAAGCCCGTGTCTGTGGGTTAAAAACAAAGTCGGACCACGTAGTTATCTATCCCGAGTGGATTGAAACTGTCAAAACATGGACGAGCAACGATTGGGAAGTTCAGCAGGTTCTCTTTAAAGGTTGCTACGAAGACCTCATTATGGTTTACAATGGCGTAACCATGCGCGTGTTAAACGACCAATTCGGCAAATTCAATGAGGGAGATAAAATCAACCTGAAACTGAATAAGTGGCTGGAGTATTAATCAGTTTGACAGTTTTTAGTTGGCAGTGGGCAGTATTTTTTTGCAAACTGTAAACTGCCTGCTGCAAACGGCTACAACAAGTGCTTATAATTTGCTTTCACTGTATCCAGTACTTCATCCATACGGCCGTTCAGGACGAGTTTGGTCATGGATAGCGCCATTCCTTTAACCTGTTCAAATTCAACTTTCGGCGGCATGGCCAGTGCATTAGGGTCGGTCATGATATTTACCAGCGCCGGGCCTTTATACATAAATGCCTCCTGCAAGGCTTGCTTTACATTATCGGGGTCTGTTACCGTAAAGCCTTTGATGCCCATGGCCTGGGCTACCATGGCAAAGTCCGGGTTATGCATATCAGTTTGCCAGTCGGGCAAGCCGGCCACTTCCATTTCCAGCTTTACCATGCCCAGCGAGCGGTTATTAAAAACTACAATCTTAACCGGCAACTTGTATTGAGTAATGGTAGCCAAATCGCCCAAAAGCATAGAAAGGCCGCCATCGCCACATAACGCTATCACCTGTCTGCCCGGGCAAGCAAGTGCGGCGCCTATAGCCTGCGGCATGGCATTCGCCATAGAACCGTGATTGAATGAGCCGAGCATTTTGCGTTTGCCTGTGGCCTGAATGTAACGCGCGCCCCACACACACGACATGCCGGTATCTACCGTAAATATGGCATCATCTTTGGCCAGTTCGTCAATTATACTGGTCACAAATTCCGGATGTATCAATTCTTTTTTTCCGGGGTCATCAACGTAGGTCTGCATTTTTTTCTTCACCTCATCATATACTTTTAGCTGAGCCTTTAAAAAAGTATCATCCTTTTTCTGTTTTACCAGCGGCAGTAGCGCTTGGAGAGTATCCTTTATCGAGCCATGCAACCCCCAGTCTACTTTCGCGCGGCGGCCTATACGCTCGGGTTTGGTATCCACCTGCACGATTTTACAATCCGGCGGCATAAACATAGTGTAGGGAAAGTCCGTACCGAGCAGCAGCAGCAGATCGCTTTCGTTCATGCTGTGAAAAGCAGCGGGTAAACCCAGCAGGCCGGTCATGCCTACCTCGTTCGGGTTATCGTACTGGATATCCATTTTGGCGCGGAAAGAATAACCCACCGTGGCGTTTATTCTTTTGGAAAGTTCAACAACTTCATCGTGTGCGTCGGCGGCGCCTATACCACAAAAAATAGTTATTTTATTGTATTTGGCCAGGATGCCGGCCAGTTGATGCAAGTCGTCAGGAGAAGGGGTAACAACTGCAGTAGATTTAAAAACTTGTGTGGCGGTTGCTATTTCTTCAGCGTCCTGTCCGGTTAAATCACCGGGTAAACCCAACACTGCAACGCCCTTTTTATGTATGGCCGACTGTATAGCCGATTGCAGCATGCGCGGCATCTGTTTTGGCGTTGTGGCTATCTGGTTATATACGCTGCAATCGTCAAAAAGCTTAAAGGTATTGGTTTCCTGGAAATATTCAGTGCCAAACTCAAAGCTTGCAACAGTTGAGGCGATCGCTATAACCGGAGCTTCGGAGCGGTTGGCATCATAAAGACCGTTTATCAGGTGCACATGTCCGGGGCCGCTGCTTCCGGCGCAACAAGCTATGCCGTTCAGCTGTGCCTCCGCGCCTGCCGCATAGGCGCCCGCCTCTTCGTGGCGTACATGTATCCACTCAATGCTGCCTTCCCGTCTAACGGCATCGTTCACGTTATTCAAACTGTCGCCGGTTACGGCGTATATTCTTTTTATTCCTGCATTAACCAGCATTTCAACCAACTGGTCTGCCACACTTTTCGCCATGGTTTGATCTTTATAAAGCAACCGATTTAGCGCGTTAAGAGTTTTAAAAATTATAATTTGGTTACCATTTTCGGTAAAGACTTTGAATGATGGCTGCATTCGGTCAGAATAAGTACCTTCGCGGCGTATGCCCTTGCTCGATATTATATTCCGGGATGATGACCTGGTAGCTATTAACAAGCCCCATGGTTTGCTGGTGCACCGCTCACCCATTGCGGCTGATGCGGAAGAATTTGCGCTGCAGTTATTGCGGGATCAATTGGGCAGGCATGTTTACCCCGTCCACCGGCTCGACCGCAAGACTGCAGGTGTATTACTCTTCGCACTCAATAAGGATACCGAAAAGCTGATGCAACAGCAATTTTATGAAGGTAAGGTAAATAAAAAGTACCTCGCCATCGTTCGCGGCTATACGCCTGATGCGGAGGAGATAGATTACCCGCTGCGAAAAGAAAACGGGACTTTGCAGGAAGCTTTTACCCGCTACAAAACCCTGGCCCGGGCGGAACTTGATGTATCTTTGGGCGCACATGCAACCTCGCGGTATTCATTGGTCGAAGCTAACCCCGAAACCGGCCGTATGCACCAGCTGCGTAAACATTTTGCCCATATATTTCATCCCATTATTGGCGACCGGACACATGGCTGCAATAAGCAAAACAAGTTGTTTAAAGAACGCTGGGAAATGGAAACGATGCTTTTGCACGCATCCGGACTGTCGTTTAATCACCCGGTCACTGGCATGCCCGTTCATATTAAAGCGGCTTTACAAAATGAGTTTTTAAGAGTGATGGGTGTGATGGGGTGGCGTCTGCCTGAAACGGAATTAAAGAATCAGCTTAATTTGCAATAATCCTCAATGTCAATCAAAGCACGGTATATGCGGATCAGGCGCATAACTTATAAAATCATCGAAATCATCTCAAAATCAATGAAGACGAATGAAATGATCATTGAGCTGTCGACCATGATTAATGCGCCGGTTGAGGTTTGTTTTGATTTATCGCGCAGTATCGACCTGCACATGGAATCGACCAGGCATACTGGTGAAAAGGCGATTGCAGGCCGTACCAGCGGGTTAATAGAATTAGGCGAAACTGTGACGTGGCGCGCAAAACATTTCGGCGTATGGCAAAATCTCACCTCAAAAATTACTGAATTCAAATCCCCCGACTATTTTACCGACGAGATGGTAAACGGGGCCTTCAAAAGCTTCAGGCATGAGCATTTGTTCTTTGCTATTAACGATCAAACGGTAATGAAGGATATCTTTATGTTTGAATCGCCGTTAGGATGGTTGGGCAGGATGGCCAATATTCTTTTTTTAGGGAAGTATATGGAGCGGTTGCTGCAAAAGCGAAACAAGGTGATAAAGCTTGCGGCGGAGACATCCCAGACATTTTAATCGCAGGGCGTATAGCACACACCCTGGCCGGGGGATATATGAAAATGCCGGCAGAACCTGCTTAATTGCTTACGGCGTATGCTATACGCCCTTATCCAATATTCCCACAATCAATTGTTAGTACTCGCGGTACGATTTGATATTCCTGGGTCATACTTTCCCACACCGCGTTACACTATAGCCGTAATTGCGTAATTTAGCATCCTCGAAAACGAAGCGAAGGGAATTATACCAAAATGTCAGACATCATACAGCTTTTACCCGATTCCGTTGCCAACCAGATCGCCGCCGGCGAGGTGGTACAAAGGCCGGCTTCGGCGGTAAAAGAACTTATAGAGAATGCCATTGATGCGGGAGCCGATAAGATACAGCTAATTATTAAAGATGCCGGCAAAGCATTGATACAAGTAATAGATAATGGCTGTGGTATGAGCGTTACTGATGCGCGCATGTGCTTTGAGCGCCACGCCACTTCCAAGATACGTAAAGCCGACGACCTGTTCGCTATCCGTACGATGGGTTTTCGCGGCGAGGCCATGGCATCTATAGCCGCTATTGCCCAGGTTGAACTGAAAACCCGTCGCCATGAGGATGAACTGGGCACTTGTATTATTATCGAAGGCTCTGAAGTCATTAGCCAGGAGGCCTGTTCCGCCAACCCCGGAACTTCCATCTGCGTTAAAAATCTTTTTTACAATACCCCTGCCCGCCGTAATTTTTTAAAGAGCAATCCGGTGGAAATGCGTTACATTATCGACGAGCTGCAGCGCGTAGCTTTAGCACACCCGGAAATATTTTTCACGCTCCACCATAATGGCCAGGAAGTTTATCATCTGCCTGCCACCAACCTGAAACAGCGCATTATTCATTTGCTGGGAAGCAGCTATAACGAACGCCTGGTGCCGGTTGAGGAAGATACCATCGTAATAAAACTGCGCGGGTTTGTGGGTAAACCCGAATTTGCCAAACGTACCCGCGGCGAACAGTTCTTCTTCGTAAACAACCGCTTTATAAAGGATGCTTACTTAAATCACGCTGTGCTGATGGCTTTTAAGGAGCTGTTGCCGGAGGATACCTTTCCGCTTTACGTGCTGTTTATCGACATCGACCCTGCCAAAATCGACATCAACGTTCATCCTACAAAAACTGAAATAAAATACCAGGACGAACAAACCATTTACGCCATCATTCGCTCGGCGGTAAAACGCTCATTGGGCCGGTATAACATCACCCCCAGTCTTGATTTCGACCAGGAAAACAGTATCGAACATTTGGTTACCCCGAAGCCGTTTGAAGAGATAGTGCCGCCAACTATCAGTTTTAATCCTAACTATAACCCTTTCGATACTGATAACGACAAGCCTGCCGCCCGTGAGACATCACGCAGCAGCCCGGACTACCGCAATTCGCCGATACCCAAAAACTGGGATACTTTGTATGAAATAGCCCGGCGGGAAGAAAGCACACAACACCGTATTCACGAAGAAAAAAGTATATCGGTTGATGAGCAGGAACTGAACAAAACCAGCGAGCGCCAGCTTTTTCAACTGCATAACCGTTTTATACTGTCGCAGATAAAATCGGGTTTTATGCTGATCAACCAGCAGGCAGCACATGAGCGCATCTTATACGAACGTTTTCTGCAGCAACTGGAAACACATTCCGGAATAAGCCAGCAGAGCCTGTTCCCCCAAACGGTTACATTAAGTGCCGGCGATTTTGAATTGTTAAAAGAACTTTTGCCCGATATCCGTGCCCTGGGTTTTGATGTCCGCGAGTTTGGCAAAAACACGGTGGTTGTGGATGGAATTCCTGCCGACTTGAACAATACTTCGGAATTGGAGATATTGGAACAGTTGCTGGAGGGTTTTAAAAATAACCAGTCGGGGTTAAAGCTGGATAAACGCGATAGCCTGGCGCGCAGTTTAGCCCGCAATGCTGCAACAAAAGCAGGGGTTAAAATGTCATTGGAAGAGATGAATATTTTAATCGATCAGCTTTTTGCCTGCCAGATGCCAAATGTGGCTTTGAATGGTAAGCAGGTAATTACTACTTTTACCCTGAACGAAATTTTAGAACGATTTGACAAATAACCGCAGCAAGCGGCCTACTTAAATAAACTATGAGCGCATACAGGCAATCTCCTTTCGCCAACTTGACCCCGGTTGTAAAAAACCTGCTGATCATAAATGTTATATTTTTCCTGGCTTATATGCTGCTGGACCACGGCTCACCGCGCGGCCCTGTCACCACGCTGTTCGGAGAATATTATTTCGATTCTTCCTCCTTCAGGCCCTGGCAATTTATTACCTACATGTTTATGCATGGCGGGTTCGAGCATATCTTTTTTAATATGTTCGCCTTATTTTCTTTCGGACCGATACTTGAGTATTCTATCGGGTCAAAAAGATTTTTGAACTTTTATTTTATCTGCGGCATAGGCGCCGGTATACTGCAAATGTTTGTTCAGGCGATGGAAGTTCACAGCCTGATCGGGTCTTTCACTTTAACAGCAGCTGATAAACATACGCTCGACCAACTCCTTATACCTGATTCACTACAGCTTACGCAGGATGCCGCAGCTAAGCTTTATGGTATTTATCATGCGCCGCTTGTTGGTGCTTCCGGGGCTATATTCGGCATATTGGTTGCTTTCGGTATGTTATATCCCAATATGGATTTGATGATGTTGTTTATACCTTTCCCCATAAAAGCAAAGTACCTGGTAGGATTTTATGTTTTGCTCGAAATTTACCTGGGCTTCAGACAGAATCCAACGGATTCGGTGGCGCACTTTGCCCATATCGGCGGGGCGTTATTGGGCTTTTTAATGGTAAGAATATGGCGGTTACGAGGACCGGGCAGCTATTAATAGAAACAGTGATTTATAGCCACTGTTAGCCTATTGTAAAATAGAAAATAGCTTGCAACATTTTTGAGATTTAGCGGTTAAATTAGTGTATTGATATTGCGTTTTTTATGACAGCCTGGCAAAATTTACAATACAAAATGCTGCATTCGGGAAGTAAGGTTAACCTGCTTATCGGTATCAACATCATTGTTTTTTTACTGATTAATGTTCCCGATACTTTAGCGCAATTCCTATTTCGCACAGGCGTAATTGGTTATTACAGCAACGAATACCTGCAGCTGCCTTCAAACCTGTCTGTTTTGCTTAAACATTTCTGGACCCCGGTTACCTATATGTTTATGCATGCCGGGTGGCTGCATATCCTTTTCAATATGTTGTGGCTGTATTGGTTCGGCCAGATATTCGAGGAGTATCTCGGGAAAAACCGTACCGTGGGCCTGTATTTAATGGGAGGGCTGTGCGGAGCATTTTTCTTCCTTTTATGCTATAACACCCTGCCAATTTTTGCCCACCAGGATACCTCGCTTGTTGGCGCCTCCGCAGGTGTTATGGCTATAATTATTGCAACGGCCACTTTGCTGCCCGATTACTCCTTATCCTTATTTTTAATAGGCCCGGTAAAACTTAAATGGATAGCGTTATTTTTTGTGCTGATAGACTTTTTGGGGATCATCGGCCCAAATTCCGGCGGTGAAATTGCGCACCTGGGCGGTGCATTAATTGGCTTTGTCTATATCAAACAGCTGCAAAAAGGCAACGACTGGGTTGCCCGGATAAGCGGTATTTTTAGGGCAAAACCAAAATTGAAGGTGGTCTCGAAAAATTCTTATGGAAAATCTGCCGGTAAGCCACGACAAGAGGAAATTGACCTTATATTAGACAAAATTTCGCAGTCGGGCTATGACAGCCTGAGCAAACAGGAAAAAGAAGTATTATTCCGCGCAAGCAGTAATGAAGGCTAAAAAAAAGCTGAACAAGCTCTCACTTATCGATAAGATAATCCTTTGGCTGAACGGCCTGCTTTGTTTGGCGCTTTTGTTAAGCTACCTTGCCCCTGTTGTAAATCCTAAAACGTTTTGGATAATTGCTTTTTTTGGCCTCGCTTATCCATTTTTATTAATAGCCGCACTGATATTCCTGGTTTTTTGGGCTATCCGGCGCAGCCGTTATTTTTTCCTGCCCTTAGTAACCATCCTCATCGGCTATAACGTATTACTTAATAATTTCGAGCTGCATGCCCCTTCGTCCGGCTCCTACGGGTCGAACGTTAAGGTAGCACACATGATGACCTATAACGTCCATAATTTTAAACGTTACGGCGCTAAAAACGACATATCCACCAAGCATGAAATATTGCAGCTGATTGCGGATAACCCGCCTGATATCGTCAACTTCCAGGAATTTTATACCCGTAATTCCGGGCAGTACAATACGCGTGACTCTATATTGAAAATCATGGGCACAAACTGGTACTATTTTGAGCCGGTATCTTCCAACAGCCAGGAAGCCATCGGGCTGGCAATTTTTTCCAGGTTCCCGATAACAGCCCATGGAATTGTTCCGTTCACCGATAAAATGAATGAAAACTCATGTTTGTTTATCGACGTAAAAAACGGCGAAAAGCAGTTCAGAGTTTACAATGTGCACCTGCAATCTATCCGTTTCGACCCTGAAGATTATAAATATCTGAATGGCATAGCCAAACACGATGGAAAAGGAGGCGAAGGTTCATCAGCACGGCGCCTGGGCAGCAAGCTAAAAGCAGCCTTTATTAAACGTGCAGACCAGGTAGCCAAGGTTAAAGCGCATGCCGCACAATGCCCGTATCCGTATATTATCGCCGGCGATTTTAACGACACTCCCGCGTCATACGCAGTTAATCAAATGGCAAAAGGCCTAAAAAACGCCTTTCGCGAAGATGGTACGGGTTTTGGGCGTACCTATAACGGTGATTTCCCGAATTACCAGATCGATTACATTATGGCCAGTCCGCAATTTGATATCAGCAATTATCAAATCATAACCAAAAAATTGTCGGACCATTACCCGGTAAAAGCTGATATGGTTTTGAAATGAACCTCTATTTAGCCAGCACACTCTTCACGCCTGCGTTTTGTTAAAAATTGTTAAATCTACAATATTTTATTACGAAATATTCGTAAATATACGAAACAATCGTAATTTGGCTTCATAATCAACCAAACAGCTCACAGCAGGCTAAATTTTCGCGCAGCTGCAACAAAGCGCTTTGATATATAGTCTGCCTACTATTGAATTATGAAACAAAGCTTACGCATTACACTCTCTTTCCTGACATTTATATTGCTGGCTTTAACGGCGATTGCCCAGCCCGCCAAACGCCAAATAAAAGGCAGGCTTGCCGATGAAGGAAACAAACCTGTTGACTACGCCACTGTATCGATTATCAACGCTGCAGACTCCATCCTTGAAAAGAGCACTGTGTCTGACAAAAACGGCGGCTTCGAAATAAATGATTTAAAAAATGGCAGTTATAAATTAATTGTAGCACAGTTAGGCCTTAAAACCTTTGTGAAAGCCTTTAGCATTACCGCCGCCAAACCCTCCGTAGATTTTGGAACACTGGCGATGGCGAAAGAAGTGCGCGGGCTAAAAGAGGTGGCGGTAAATGGCATAAAGGCCCCCGTAACAGTAAAAAAGGATACCGTTGAGTTTAACGCGGGTTCGTTTAAAACCCAGGCCAATGATAACGTGGAACAGTTGTTAAAAAAAATACCCGGTATGGACGTTGACGAGAATGGAAAACTGAAGGCAAATGGTAAAGACGTAAAAAAAGTGATGGTTGACGGGCGCGAGTTTTTCGGAAACGACCCGAAAGCTGCTACCAAGAACCTGCCGGCCGACGCTATCGATAAAGTGCAGGTAATTGATGATAAAACAGATAAAGCAAAAAATACCGGAATAGATGATGGACAGCGCGATAAGGTACTTAACCTTACTTTAAAAGAAGATAAAAAGAAAGGCTGGTTTGGCAATGCCACAGCCTCCGGCGGGACAAAAGACCGCTACCTGGGCCAGTTTAATGCCAATCATTTTGATAACAAAAAGCAGCTGTCATTTCTGGCCTTGAGTAATAATGTAAATGAATCGGGTTTTAGCTTCGAGGACTTAAATAACTTCACCGGCGGCGATGTATTTGGCGCCTTTGCCTCGCCCGGAGGTAACATTTCCATTAGTATTGGCGGCAATGGCAGGGCCAATGTAAATGGAGCCTTTTCCGGCGTGAACGATGGCTTAATAACCAATCACAGCGGTGGAATAAACTATTCAGATATTTTTGGCAAAAAGGAGCAGCTGAAGTTTAACGTAAATTTTATTACGACTATATCATCTAATACATTGATAAAACTATCGGATTTACAGGATAACCCGAACAACCTGTTTACAAAACAGAACTCGCATGGCAACAACACCAGTAATAGCTACAGGCTGAATTTTAGCTTCGATTATAAATTGGATAGTTTAACCAGCTTTAAATTTAAGCCAAGCTTCAGCACCACGCTGAACAAAAACAACTCGTCGCTGCTATCAAACACCCTTAATGGCGCAATGGACAGCGTTAATAATATAAACCAATTTTTGGACGGACGGCGGACGAGTCCTGCTTTCGGCGGCTTGTTTTCGGCAAATCATAAACTTCGCGGAGGTAAAGGATCATTGAACTTTTTTGTGAACGGGAACTATTCAAAGTCCGACTATAATTATACCAATATTTCCGCTTCGAGATATTTTGCGGGCAATGTCCCCAACTCTGATATTAATCAGCAGGCCAACCAGGATAACAATGCCACTTACTTAAACAGTACAGTGTCGTACGTGCGGCAGTTGAGTGCTAAACATAAAATAGACTTAACCCTTAGCCAAAGCTTTGATTACCGCAAACAAATTGCCGATCAGCTTACGCTCGATTACAATGGCGTAACCGGCAAATATGAAATTACAGACCCGCTAACAACCGGCAATTTCAACAACCGGAATTGGCGTTACACCACTACCGCCGGCTTAAACAAATCAAACGACTCGTTTACCCTTAACTTGAACTTGGCCGTTGCCGACCTTGGCCTGCAGGGAGATTTCACCACCAACAACCAATTCAGCACCGTTAAAAGAGATGCTTTTGCCTTTGTTCCGAATGCGTCGTTATCGCTTCGCAAAAAGAACGGGCCCAACCTGTATCTGAATATCGGTACCGATGTAAGCCTGCCGTCGGCCACCGACCTGCAGCCAGTGTTTAACAATACCGATCCATTATACATTCGGCAGGGCAACCCTAACCTGGTGATGTCGCGCTCGCTCAATATCAGCGGGAATTATAACCTGTTCGACATGAAGAATAACTCGTTCATCAATCTGTATGGTAACTTTACACCTACCTGGAACGGGTTTTCTACAGAAAGCACGGTGGATGAAAACGGTATAACTACTTCGAAACCGATAAACACCGATGGTAATTACAGCAGTAACTTCGGCTTTAACTATGGCAAACCAACCAAAATAAAAGGCCTGAGATTTTCCACCGGCCTGAATGGCAACATAAGCAGGTTTGTAAACATTATTAATGGTAACCAAAATGCTGTGCGCCGTTTTTCGCCGGGGCTAAGCTTACGCGGAAGTTATGATACGGAAAAACTACAGTTATCGCTAAGCGGATATGGCACTTATAACAATGCCAAAAATTCGTTCCAGTCGCTTGCGGACCAAACATATTACACGTTTAACAACGATATGAATGTAAGCGTAAAACCTATGAAGGATTGGCGCATCTTCAGTGATGTAACGCAAAGATTGTTCAGGGGAACGCCTTCCAGCGCTAATACGTCATTTTATATTTGGAACGCGGGATTGGAGCGCACCTTTCTTAAAAAACAAAACCTTACCTTTTCCATCAACGCATATGATCTGCTGAACCAGGCTTCCGGCATCCAGCGAAACATTACCACCACCGGTGTAATTCAAAATGACCAGACCAATACCCTCGGCCGCTACTTTTACGCTAAATTGATTTATAAGATAACCAAAGTGGGCCCGGCGAAAACCACACCGGGGATTATTATAATGCGGTAAGTATATTGAGTCAGAAGTCTTAAGTCGTAATCGCTGAGCAGGATACAGATCAGAGCCAAGACTTTCGGCTTAAGATTCCCGGCTTAATGCTTCCTGACTGTTTGTAAGTGGCTAAAAACTGTGGAATTTGTAATTGTTTAAATTACGTATCTTTACCCGCGCTAAAAATTTTAGGAAGTGCATAACTTGCAATTTCAGGATTTTGCTGCCGCGAAAACCCATTTATGAATTTTTTCAGCATATAAGATGAGTAAAATTATTGCTTTGGCCAATCAAAAAGGCGGTGTTGGTAAAACCACATCATCCATAAACCTGGCCGCAAGTTTAGCCGTACTGGAGTTTAAAACGTTACTGGTTGACGCCGACCCACAGGCCAACTCAACATCGGGTATTGGGTTTGACCCGCGTAATATTAAAAACAGTATTTACGAGTGTATCATTAACCAGGTAGACCCGCGTGAGGCTATCCAGAAAACGGAAACACCTAATCTCGACCTTCTGCCGGCACACATCGACCTGGTGGGCGCCGAAATTGAAATGATAAACCTTGCAGACCGCGAATATAAAATGAAGGCGGTGCTGAACGCGGTAAAGGACGATTATGATTTTATTATAATTGATTGCTCGCCCTCTTTAGGTTTAATTACCATCAATGCTTTAACTGCCGCCGATTCGGTGATCATCCCGGTACAGTGCGAATACTTTGCATTAGAAGGCTTGGGCAAGCTGTTAAATACGATCAAGATCGTTCAATCGAGGTTAAATCCATCGCTGGAGATTGAAGGTATATTGCTGACCATGTACGATGTAAGGCTGCGCTTGAGCAACCAGGTAGTTGAGGAGGTAAGAAGCCATTTTGAAGACATGGTTTTTGATACCATCATTCAGCGTAACACCAGGCTGAGCGAGGCCCCGAGCTTTGGCATATCGGTAATTATGCACGACGCAACCAGCAAGGGTGCAATAAATTATTTAAACCTTGCCCGCGAAATATTACGCAAAAACGGGTTGGTTAGAGAAGAGGCTTCTACAGATTCAGCTATAGTATAAAAGATGAGCGCAGAAAAAAGAAACGCTTTAGGAAGAGGATTAAGTGCATTATTAAAAGACACTGAAAGTGTAAACCACGGTCAGCATACGGCAACCAATAAAGCAGCTGCAGCGGCAGAAACCGAAGTGAATAGCCTGGGTTCGGTAAACGAGATAAAACTATCGGAAATTGAGGTTAACCCCTTTCAGCCCCGGACTGATTTTGACCAGGAAGCGCTCGCCGAATTAGCCGACTCAATTAAACTTCAGGGGCTTATTCAGCCTATTACCGTACGCCGCTTAAATGCTCACAGTTACCAGTTGATTTCGGGTGAACGCCGTTTTCGTGCATCGAAGCTTGCCGGTTTGACAACGGTTCCGGCTTATATCCGCTCGGCAAACGACCAGCAAATGCTGGAAATGGCCCTGATAGAAAACATTCAGCGCGAAAACCTGAACGCTATCGAAGTTGCCCTGAGCTTTCAGCGCATGATTGAAGAATGTAATTTAAAACAGGACGAGCTTGGCGAGCGTGTTAGCAAAAACCGCTCGACCGTTACCAACTACCTGAGGTTGCTGAGACTGCCACCGGCCATTCAAAAATCGCTTCGTGATAACGAGATCACAATGGGCCATGCCAAGGCCTTGATTAGCATTGAAGACTCAACTAAACAAATTTTTTTACACCAGCATATTATAAGGGATGGTTTATCCGTTCGTAAGACGGAAGAACTGGCACGCGAGATACAGAGGGCGCCTGTAAAAAAAGAGGGTAAACAGCCTGAACCGATTTCGTTCCAGCTTCAAAAAATACAGGACGACCTGGCATCTAAGTTCAGTACAAGGGTTAAGCTGAAAATAGCCGGCCAGGGCAAGGGTACCATCGAGATTCCATTTTTATCGGAAAGCGACCTGACCCGCATCCTCGAGATCATGGAGTGGTAACCAAAAATAAAGAATGTATAAATATTTGCTTTTTACATGCCTGCTGGCCGCTTTTGCCTTTACCGCCAGGGGGCAAAATCCTGATACTACGTCGAAGGAGATCTTAAAGAGCAAAATGGATACGCTAAAGGCTACAAAAGCTGATACAGACTTTGTAAGCTTTAGGCGCAAAAAAGTTCATAAAGAAAAGGTTTATCATATCGATACAACGCATAGCCCCCATAAGGCGGTGATAAGGTCGCTTATTATACCGGGCTGGGGGCAAATTTACAACCACCGCATCTGGAAAGTGCCTATCATTTACGGGGTGCTCGGCTCATTAGGTGCGGGAATAGTTTTTAATTCACAAAATTATAAGCTTTTTTTGGCCCTATCCAAATACCGGAACCGTCTGATTGTACCCAAATCAACTGATCCTTATTATGACGAATATAATTTATACAGCAAGGCCGGTGACCAGCAAATTTACGACGCTAAAGATGGCTACCGTCGTGACCGTGACCTTTGCATCCTGGGAACCTTATTGTTTTGGGGCGTAAACGCTATCGATGCATATATCGACGCTAAATTTATTCACAGTTACACGCTGGATAATAACTTTTCGATGCGTATTACGCCTGCTATGATGGAACAGCCCCTTTATGCGCAAAGTGCGCTCAGGTCGTATATCCCCGGTATAAAACTAACAATGACGCTATAAGCTACATAAGACGCGGGGCCATTGCTGTTTCCGCTAAACCCGGTTTTCAGCAGGAATAGTTCGTGAAATTCGATAGAATTCGTGTGATTTAGTAAAAAGTTCGCTTTAATTCATGAACTTAGTGCCTTTTAAAATCCCAACATGAAAATTGCTTTGTTAGGCTACGGGAAAATGGGCAAAATAATAGAAAAGATAGCCCATGACCGTAAACACGAAATAGTATTGAAGATTGACCAGGATAACCAGCAAGACCTGACCGCCGAAAACCTGCAATTAGCAGATGTGGCTATCGAGTTCAGCACACCGGGGACTGTTTTAAACAATATTGAACAGTGCTTAAATGCCGGCACTCCTGTTATCGTTGGTACTACCGGTTGGTATAGCAGTCTGCCTGCTCTAAAACAAAGATATGAGCAAAGTAATACCGCTATGCTTTATGCTACTAACTTCAGCGTCGGCGTAAACATCTTTTTCCATGTCAATAAAATACTCGCGAAACTGATGAGCAATTATCCCTACTACGAAGTACAGGTTGAGGAGATACATCACACACAAAAACTGGATTCGCCGAGCGGTACTGCTATAACCATAGCCGAAGGCATTATCGACAACATCGGCACAAAAAAAGAATGGGTTAATTCGCTTAACGCTGATGGCGCCGAAAGCGATGAAGCGACCATAACAGCCGACCAATTGCTGATAGAATCGCACCGCGTAGAAAACGTACCCGGCACCCATACTGTCATTTATGATTCTGAGGTTGACTCTATCGAGTTTAAACATACAGCACATAATCGCAACGGTTTCGCCCTGGGAGCAGTTTTGGCCGCCGAATGGATACAGGGCAAGCAAGGGTTTTATTCGGTTGATGCGATGTTTGACTTTAAATAGAAAAATGGGAGAACCAGGAACCACGAGTCAAAAAATCAAGAAAAATATAAATATAAAGAGTTTAGATGCGGGAGCGATCTTCAGGCCTATTTGTATTGATTCCTGGCTCCTGATTCTTGATTCTAAAACAAAATTCCCAATATTGTAACCATGAACTGGAAATTCTGGAGTAAAAAGAAAAGGACTACCCCTAAAAAGAAAAAAAGCGCGCTGCGCGAATGGACTGACGCTATTGTTTTTGCTGTAATAGCGGCAACCCTGATACGTACTTTTTTTATAGAAGCTTATGTAATACCAACGCCTTCAATGGAGCGCTCGCTCCTGGTTGGCGACTTTTTGTTTGTAAGTAAGGTAAACTATGGTGCGCGTACGCCTATGACGCCTATTGCGTTCCCTTTTGCACACCATACCATGCCGCTGATAGGCACTAAAGCCTATTGGGATGGGGTAAAGCTTCCGTATTATCGCCTGCCAGGCTTAAGCGAGGTAAAGAAAGGCGATGTGGTGGTATTTAACTACCCTATGGACGCTGACTCACCGCTGTACCGGCCGGTGGATAAACGTGAGAATTTTATTAAGCGCTGCCAGGGTGTGGGTGGCGACACTTTAAGCGTAGTTAATGCCCAGGTTTTTGTAAACGGAAAGGCGGCTCCAAATCCGCCGCAATCTGAGTTAGATTATGATTATACTACTGCCGACGGTAACCCTATAAATCCGGACGCATTAGCAGAATTGAACGCTTCTACATATGAATCCAGCCATTTGTTTATGACGAAGGAATCAGCTGATAAATTGAAAAATATATCCGGCGTTAAATCAGTCACTCCGCGGATTGCCCTTAAGGGAATAACCAATCCGGATGCGCCGGTTTATCCGACAAACCCTCAACACCCGGTTGGGCCGCCAAGTCTGATGCTCAATGGCAAGCAGCCTGATTACAAGTGGAACGTTGACAACTATGGCCCGATTATCATCCCCAAAAAGGGGTGGACGGTTAAACTGGATAGTCTTACTTACCCCATTTATGAGCGTTGCATAGCGGTTTATGAGAACAACAAACTGGAGGTTAAAGGGAGCGACATTTATATCAATGGAAAAAAAACGGACAGCTACACCTTTAAAATGAATTATTACTGGATGATGGGCGATAACCGCCACGACTCTGACGACTCGCGCTTTTGGGGGTTTGTACCCGAAGACCACATCGTAGGCAAGGCGCTATTTATATGGATGAGCTGGGATGAAAATGCATCATTTTTTCATAAAATACGCTGGGGACGATTGTTTAATGGGATACATTCCTATTAATTACAGGCGAGACAACCCAAACTTCTCCGATAACCCATTTAAATCATTAACAACGGCATCTACCAACGGGATGCCGTTTGCTTTTCTGTCTGCTTCCGCCTCAAACTCCGGCTCCCCTGGGATAACTACTTTTTGTTCAGGATGGATGGTTGATGCCGATTTAAAACGTGCGACCCAATTATCCATGTGCAACTTAAATTCCTCAATCGGCCGAAAGCCATCGATTCGCATAGCGCCGACAAAATGGCCGATGCCAAGCCCGACTGGGTCGGCAGGGGGATTTAAGAAAGCCACGAATGGTGGCACCCATGGCCCGTAATTAGCACCCGAAAGCACTGCTGAAAGAATATCAACCGTTGCGCTTAGCCCAAAACCTTTGTGGCTGCCATGTTCTTTATCGCTACCCAGCGGCAAAAGCGAGCCGCCTGCCTTTAAAGCGTAAGGATCAGTAGTATAATTGCCGGCAGCATCCTGGATCCATCCTTCGGGGACGGGTTTACCGGCTCGTTGTGCTATTTCCAGCTTGCCGTTTGCTGCCGCAGAGGTCGCCATGTCCACAACAACGGGAGGATATTTTCCGGCCGGAAAAGCATAGCACATGGGGTTAGTACCCAATAGCCGCTCATTTGAATTAGTTGGCGCTACCAGCGGACTGGCATTCGTCATTGCAAAACCAACCATGTCTTTTTCGACGGCCATCAGGGCGTGGTAGCCGGCTATACCAAAGTGGTTGGAGTTTCTTACCGACACCCAGCCGGAGCCATAGGTTTCGGCTTTCTGAATAGCCAGGCGCATGGCGAAAGGAGCAACTACCAGACCAAGCCCTGCATCACCGTCTACTGTAGCTGTAGTAGCGGTTTCATGAACGATGCTAATATTGGGACGGGTATTTATCCGCTTGTTTTCCCACAGCCGTACATAGCCGATCAGGCGGGCAACGCCGTGGGAATCTATCCCGCGTAAATCTGCTTGTAGCAATACGTCGGCAGCGAGGGCAGCATGTTCATTGCTGCAGCCCATAGCCGAAAAAACTGTTTGTGTAAATTTGCGGAGACCAGATTCTGAAACAAGCATCGGCAAATCTACAAAGATTAACCCGGTATTAAAGCAGCTGCAGGCTTACCATAAGGAAATGTGGTCTGTCGTAATCGTTAGCAATTGATCGCTTACCAACCGGGGTTAAATTTCACCCAGTAAATATCATCCAGCCCGTTGCCCGGCCCGGCTACCAGGTCTTTCATTGTGTTGTAGCTAATTGCCTTATCGGCGTACCACTCCTGCCGCAGGCGGTTGCTGGTAAAAATAAGGTATTGTTTATCAGCGGTAACATATGGGCAATAATCAAGCCCGCTCGAATTTACGGGTGAAGGTAACTGCCGGGCCGGCATCCAATTACCTGTTTTGTCTTTTTTGCCTATGTATAAATCACCCGACCCCTTACTGTCGGCGCGGCCTTCGGATGAGAAGATAATAAACTTTTCGTCCGGATCTATAAACGCATTAAACTCCCCGGCCTTCGTATTAATTGCTTCTGGCAGGCTTTCAGGGGCAGTATAACCGTTAGCCGTTGGCCTGCACATTACAATATCCTCGCCCCCTTTACCGTAAGCCGCCTCTACGGTAAAATACAAATTGCCGTTTTTAGCAACGCTGGGGTAATATTCATTTTTGTTGCTGTTTACTATTGGCCCCAGGTTAACTGGTTGTCCCCACTGGCCACCGGCATTGCGGGTCACTTTCCAGATGTCAAAATCTTTAGGTCGGCCCCCGGCCGTTAGCGGCCTGTCTGAAGCGAAAAACAGGGTGTTTCCGTCCGGCGAGAAGGAAGCTTCTAAATCCCGGTTAATACCCGAAAATGGCGCCATCTCAGGTTTGCCCCAAACCCCGTTTTGCTTTACCACCCTGACAATAAAACTTGCAAAACGTAAATGCTGAATAGTAAAATATATCTCGTCGCCTTTGGGTGACATAGTAAAATCACGGTTGCTAAGTCCATCTGTTAATTTATCTTTTGCAAAAAGCTGCGGGGCATTACCTGGCAAATTGTTATCCGGGTAAGTGGCTTGTGCCAGAACACTGGCAGCTTTTATTGCTAAAAGCGCGACCACGAGAAGTTGCTTTGTCATTCTTTAATTTGATCAGAGGCTAAAAATGAAATTGTTCAACCAAGTTAACATTTCATCCATTATTTTCTATCACCCGCTAAGGGGGATACCCGATCCAGAGAAAAAATAACAATAGCTGCTGATTTGTAACTATTAAATTATATATTTGCCATCCGCAAAAAGGGGGATTAGCTCAGCTGGCTAGAGCGCTTGCATGGCATGCAAGAGGTCATCGGTTCGACTCCGATATTCTCCACTCAGACACTTAATGTACCTGGTGTTCAGCTATTTAGCAACACACCAGGTACTAACTCTGCCAAAACTCTGCCACAGCCCGCCAATTTCGGCGGCATGGAAAGCGCAGAAATCCCCTACACAACACCCCGTTTATTCAAGGGAAAGACCATTGATCTCGTTCCTAAAGGCAGCACTAAAGCTAAAGAGGAAGCGAAGCAGAGCTGGTATGTAGAGTTCTTTTTTTATAATCCAGGTCTCGGGGAAATGGAGAGGTTTAGGTTCAGCAAGAACCTGAACAGGATCAAGGAGCCGAAGGAAAAACTTAGTCTTTTTACTGAACTCTTAGACACCTACAAAGATGCTTTGGACGGCGGCTGGAGCCCTATTGACGAAAAATCCAACGAGAAACTCAAACGGGAAGTCGTATCGCTTACACTCGACAAAGCCAAAGAGTTTTTTGAAGCCTACCACAAAGCGAAAGGCACGCGAAAAAAATCCATCCAGTCTTACTTGTCAAAGGTCAACCCCTTTATTGATTTCTATGGTGCGCACAAAAGAGTAAACGAGATCACCGATTATGAGATTACCCATTTCTTAAATCACCAGGAACAAACTGAAAAGTGGTTGGGCGTTACCTACAACAATTCGAGAATTGCCCTTAACAACTATTTCAAATACCTTAAAAAGAACAAATACATTGAGGTCAACCCAGTAACGGATACCGAAACCAGGACGAAGATCGCCACGGAATCGCACCAAGTCTTTTCGGATGCCGATTTTAAAACCATCATGGATTGGCTCCAAGCCAATGACCCGTATACACTTCTATTCGTCAGGATGATTTACTATACGTGTATCCGGCCAAAAGAACTGCGATATTTAAAAGTGAAATACATTAATTTGGAAAACAACACGATCACCATCCCGGCGTCTATCGCTAAAAACAAAAAATCGTTACCTGTCCATATTGACCCTAGTTTGAGGATAGAACTGGATAAGCTAGATATCGCCAACTCTCCCGGAGATTATTATTTGCTGGGATCAACGGTGACATTTATTTCTGCCGATAGAATCGGTGAGAATACCCCATATGATCGCTTTGTCAAATGCTTGAAAATGGTTAAACTCCGGAATAAAAAGTATACCCTTTATTCATTTAAGCACTTTTCCAACGTGAAGAAGTTTAAAGCGGGCTGGACGATAGCTGAAATATGCTCAGCCAACCGTCACAGCAGTCTGGTAGAAACGGAAACCTATCTGAAGGATTTATTAAAGTTTGTACAAACCGATAAGCTCATACCAGCGATATAAAGCTATTTCCGTTTTTTCACCGGTCCCAAAAGGATTTCGGCCATAAACTTTTCCTTTTGGGACTTCTTTTTTAAATGCTTTGCGGGGAAGTGTAGTGTATGTATTTCGGTGATCTTTTTTGTAATATCGGCGAGCATTGGAAGTGACTGGATCAGGCCATCCAACTGTCGCTCCTTTTCATCGAGTTTGATAATGACCTCCACCAACCTGCCTACAATTAATTTGAGCGGTATCTCTCCCTGCTCGATTTGCGCAAGCAATTCATCAATTTGCAAATCCTGTTTGTTGATCTGTTCCGGTAGCATGGTTCATCCCCTTTGACCAGCAAATTTATTTATGGTTTTTTAATGAAACAGGCAGTTTTAAAAAGTGGTGAAGTATCTTGCCAGGAACATTCAAGGTAAATATTCTGCGAACGGCCATCAGGAATTAAAATCTTTCGCCAAATTATTGGACTCCCAAACCTTACAAAACTATCCCCCCACCTTTAGCTTAAATTCTATAAGCCATGACAAATAACACCGCTAATAAAGAAACCGCAGTTTCAAAGCTAACACCAAACATCAAGCGGATAAGACCACAACCCCGCCATCCCATCAGGCAACTCCTACGCTCATTCGAGCCGCTGGAAACATTTCGCAAAACCACCGAAACGAAAAATTCAAAGCAGTAATTAAAACAATCACCCGGAGGTTTCCATAACGGCCCCGTCAGGTGGCCGTTCCACGCGCCAGCGTTCAGCAAAGATGGATTTTTGTCCCCAAAAATATCTTTGCCGCCTGCGCGGGGCTTACCGGGGTTCGGAACTCACCCCTCTAAAGTGCAGATTATGGCGCGTAGAAAATCAGCAAATCCAGAAAAACTGTTCACGTGTTCTATACGGACGAGGGTGACTGCTGCCACATTCCAGCGACTTGAAAAAATGATCGGGAAAAGTGATTGCCACAGCATCGGCGAGGTGGCCCGGAAGATATTGTCCAGCCATGAAATTAAAATTTTTCATGTTGATGCTTCACTGGATCAAACTATGGAACAACTGGCATTAATCCGGAAAGAGCTCAAAGCTATCGGCGTCAATATCAACCAGATCACCAAACGCTATAATAGTACCTGGGAAGAAAAAGGGAAAGCCTTTTATGCCATCAAAGTAATCGAACTATTCAAACCTGTGGAGGAGCGGGTTGATGAATTGCTGTTGATCGTTTCCCAACTGGCGGCAATATGGTTGCAAAAATAATAAGCGGTAAAAGGATAAAGGGCATCCTGCATTACAATGAAAATAAAGTTGCCCAGGGACAGGCACAGCTCATAATGGCCAGCGGCTTTGCAGGCGAGATCGACCAGATGAATTTTGATAGTAAAATAAAGCGCTTTGAAAAATTAACCATGCTCAGTGATAAAGTAAAAACCAACGCCCTGCATATCTCCCTGAATTTTGACGCCAGTGAAAAACTGAACAATGCGAAGATGCAGGCTATCGCTGCCAACTATATGGACAAGATCGGTTTTGGCGACCAGCCATTTTTAGTTTACCGCCATACGGACGCGGCACACAGCCATGTACACATTGTAACCACCACTATGCAGGCCAGCGGTGAACGGATAGATATACACCGAATTGGGATGCTGAAATCAGAGCCTGCCCGCAAGCAGATCGAACAGGAGTTCAACCTGGTCAGGGCCCAAAGCAAGACGTTCAAGCAGCAAGCGGCTATCAAACCTGCAGATATCACAAAAGCCCAGTACGGGCATATCCCAACCAAGCGTGCCATCAGTAACGTCGTGGGTGCTGTAATGAGCCAATACAAATTCACCTCTTTAGCTGAATTCAATGCGGTGTTAAGGCAATTCAATGTGCAAGCGGATCGTGGCGGAGAGGGTACCATGATGTACCAAAAGGAAGGATTAATTTATTCCCTGCTCGATAAGAACGGCAGTTCGATCGGCATTCCTATCAAGGCCAGTGCCTTTTACAGTAAGCCAACCTTATTTAACCTTGAAAAAAAATTCGCCCAAAACACGGTAAGGCGCGCGGCATACCGGGACGACCTGAAGGGTGAGATCGAAAGGGTATTTAAAAAATATCATCAGCTTACTAAAACCACCTTTATAGCAGAATTGCAAAAAGAGAATATACAAACCTTATTCAGGCAGAATGAACAAGGATTGACTTACGGCGTAACCTTTATTGATAATACCAATATGGCCGTATTTAAAGGCAGCGACTTAGGCAAAGGTTACGGTTCAAAAGCATTAACCGAGAGGTTTGGACGTGTGGATCAGCCAGTCAAACCAACGACAAAGACCTGGTTAAAAACGGGGCAGCCAAAACAAACGTACCTGAAACGGGATGCGCAAACGACCTACCTGAAAACCATTGAACCTGCCACACAGCAGTTTGATTCGGGTGTAGATAAACTACTTCAAAATTTGATGGAGAAAACCACAGGGGACAGTGCACCAATCACACCTCGCCGCAAGAAAAGGAAAAAGCAGGAACAAGGACAGCATTTATAAACCACAAAAAAATTATGCAAACAGGAGAAGACATACAGGGATTACGGAAGATCACCGAATTTACACGACTCATCAGCATCTTTATTTTAGCGATACATTTTTATATCAGCTGTTACCTGGTTTTCCAGCACTGGGGCTGGACAGCGAATATCACGACGCGCATTATTACCAATATCGCCAAAACAGGTTTATTTAACAATAGCCTCAAGCCCAAACTGGCCGCGTTGCTTTGCCTGGTCATTTCGTTATTGGGTGTGAAAGGTCGCAAGGATGAAAAGATACAGAAGAATGCCATTGTCGCCTATCTTTTATCAGGCTTGCTCATCTATTTTATCAGCGTCTTGTGTTTCTACTTGAATGCTTTTGCTGATTTTATCGCTATAACCTATATGGGGTTGACGGCCACTGGTTATTTACTAATCTTAACAGGCGGCGGGCTTTTATCAAGGCTGATCAGAATCAGCCTGAACAACGATATCTTCAACACCGAAAATGAAACCTTCCCGCAGGAGGAGCGCTTGTTAGAAAACGAATTCTCCATTAACCTGCCGGCTAAGTATAACCTGAAAGATAAAATACGGGGTAGCTGGATCAACTTTATCAATCCGTTTAGGGGGCTATTGGTTATTGGCACACCGGGTGCGGGCAAATCTTATTTTGTAATCAGGCACATTATTACGCAACATATCAAAAAAGGCTTTACCCTGTTCCTTTATGATTTTAAATACGATGACCTTACCAGGATCGCCTACAATACGCTGTTAAAGAACAGGAACGGTTACAAAATAACACCCAAATTCTATGTCATTAATTTTGATGATCTGAGCCGGACGCACCGCTGTAACCCGCTTGACCCCTATAGTATGGATGATATTACCGATGCGACAGAAGCAGCAAGGACGATTATGCTGGGCTTAAACCGCGACTGGATAAAGAAACAAGGTGATTTTTTCGTCGAATCACCTATTAACTTCTTAACGGCTATTATCTGGTATTTACGGAAATATAAAGATGGTCGTGTAACCCCTCCTAAAAACCGGACTGTGTAAAGGACGAAAAGTCTTAACTTTAAACAGTCAAAGGATGAAGAACTCT
>NZ_JAUMKC010000023.1 GCF_030519355.1 Mucilaginibacter sp. L3T2-6 | reverse complement strand
ATTCCACATTAAATATTGATTATTATAAATATTGATCTTTTAAAGATAAGGTAGTTTGTTCCGTTCTCTCGCGGAGCGACACAAGGTGAAACACATCGAAACAGCACTCTGATTCCACATTAAATATTGATTATTATAAATATTGATCTTTTAAAGATAAGGTAGTTTGTTCCGTTCTCTCGCGGAGCAACACAAAGTGAAACAAAGCGAAACAGCAGGGATAAATCACATCAGTACTGATTATTATAAGATACCGGTTTTTTGGGATAAGGCCGGCAGTTTGTTCCGTTCTCTCGCGGAGCAACACAAGGTGAAACAAGAGAGACAACGCAACCCCGGTATTTTTTAGGGGGATAAACAATTGTTTCGTTCTGTTCGGTCTGTGCCGCTCAATAACCGAACGGAACAACACATGTAATTGATCCGGGAAACATTAGCCGGATAGCCGCTGTTTCAAACCGCTTCGTCAGCACAATCTAACTTAATTAAGTCGATCAAGTCAATCAAGCAATTATAATTATCTTTGCTGCCCGATGAGCAAGACAGTTACTCCTTACCATAACCAGCAGGGCACTAAAAAGGAGCAGGTGGCCGATATGTTTAACAATATCTCGAAAACCTACGATTTCCTGAACCACTTTTTATCGCTCGGCATCGATATTATCTGGCGCAAAAAAGCAATCAACGAGCTGAAAAAAGATCAGCCAAAACTGATACTGGACGTGGCTACCGGTACCGGCGATTTTGCTTTTGAAGCGCTGTCGATATTAAAACCCGAGAAAATTATCGGGGTAGATATATCACAGGGCATGCTGAACATCGCGCAGCAAAAAATAGATAAGCGTACCCTTGCCGGTAAATTTGAAGTAAAACTGGGCGATTCTGAAAAACTGCCTTTTGATGCGGATGCTTTCGATGCGGTTACAGTGGCCTATGGCGTCCGTAATTTTGAGAACCTTGAAACCGGCCTTGCCGATATACGCCGCGTGCTGAAACCCGGCGGCAAAGCGGTAGTGCTGGAGTTCTCCAAACCAAGGGCGTTTCCCGTTAAGCAGCTGTATAACTTTTATTTTAATTATATTACACCCGGAATCGGTAAATTATTTTCGAAGGATGCCAGGGCTTACAGTTACCTGCCCGAGTCGGTAGCGGCCTTTCCTGATGGCGCTGCCTTTACCTCGCTGATGGATAAAGTAGGCTTTAAACATACCAAACACAGGCCATTAGCGTTTGGTATTTGTTCAATTTATACGGGTATTAAATGAGTAAAAACGGTTACCTGACCATTTTTTGTTTGTTTTTTTGCTGCAGCACTGCCATTGCACAGGTACCCGCGTGGGGTGGTGGCGCCGACCAAAACGATCTGAGTTTCGGTTTTAGTTTCTCGTATATTTCCAATTATTTTAAGATCAACAAAAAGCCTGACTGGCGCGACCCCTATTTCGACCCGGGGGTTAACAGCTATATTACCGATTCGCTAAAAAGCATCAGTTCAAAAAATGCCTCCGGGTTTGCCGTCGGCTTTATTACCCGTTACCGGCTTACCGAACATATCGAGGTGAGGACAACCCCGTCGCTGGTGTTTGCCGACCGGAGCATAAGCTATACCTATCCCAAATCTTCAGACGATGTAACCAGGCAGGTGCAAAGCACTATGGTTGATTTTCCTTTGGAGATCAAACTAAAATCAGACAGGATTGATGATTTCAGGGCTTATATACTTGGCGGAGTAAAATATTCGCTGGCGATAGGCTCAAAAAAGAATTCGGACGCCGGGCAGGACCCCTTGAGTAAAATGGTTAAAAACGTGGGGGGCTTTGGTTCGTACGAGGCCGGTTTAGGCTGCGATATTTATTTCGAATTTTTTAAGCTGTCGCCCGAAATAAAGATTTCCAATTCATTTGGCAACGTGCTGGTGCCCGAAAATCATCCGTATTCCGCTCCGTTAAGCAGCCTCGGTTTGCATACCGTTACCTTTAGTTTGCTGTTTGAATAGGCTGCACTGCCATTCATTGCCAATAAATGACAGGTTATTCCAATCAAAAAACATAATTTCGCTGCGATAGTTTACCTATATATGGCTAAGATTGCATTAATAACAGGAGCTACCTCGGGAATAGGCGAGGCCTGCGCCCATTTATTCGCCCGCGAAAAGTACGACTTGATATTAACCGGCCGCCGCGGCGACAGGCTGGAAAAGCTGGCGAAGAAGCTGAACGCTAAATACAACGTAGAGATTGCCGTTTCGCAGTTTGACGTGCGAAGCATGGCGGAAGTGGCTGATAATTTAGACGGGCTGCCGGCCAAATGGAAAAAGGTGAACGTACTGATCAACAACGCCGGTTTGAGCCAGGGGCTTGACCCGATTGATAAAGGCAGCCTTGATGATTGGGATACGATGATCGACACCAATATTAAAGGCCTGTTGTATGTAAGTAAGATCGTATCCAACTGGATGATTAAGAACGGGCAGGGGCATATTATCAATATAGGATCGATTGCCGGAAAAGAGGTTTATCCTAATGGCAACGTATATTGCGCAAGCAAGCATGCTGTTGATGCCTTAAATAAGGGTATGCGTTTAGACCTGTTGCCGCATGGCATAAAGGTTACGGCAATTCACCCCGGCGCAGTAGAAACCGAGTTTTCTGAAGTTCGCTTTAAGGGAGATAAAGAGCGCGCCAAAAAAGTTTACGAAGGATTTGAACCGCTGGTAGCCGATGATATTGCAGAAACCATCTGGTTTGTTGTGTCGAGGCCGAAGCATGTAAATATTAACGATATGGTTGTGATGCCAACCGCACAGGCCAATGCCGTAACGATCTTCAGGTCGTAGCCTGAAAGTGAGTAAACTCCGGAAAGTCAGTAATGACTTACGGCTAATTCTATATATAATCCCCCGGACTTTCGGACTTTTCCGGCTTTCCGGGCTAAAAACTATAAACATGTCACTAATAAACCAAATAGACCAGGATATCAAACAAGCTATGCTGGCCAAGCAGGCAGACCGCTTACGCGGGTTGCGCGCTATTAAATCAGCCTTATTACTGGCCCGTACCGAAAAGGGCGCGGCTGAAGAACTGAGCCAGGAAGCTGAAATAAAGGTATTGCAGAAGCTGGTAAAACAGCGTAAAGAGTCGGCCGAGATATATAAAGCGCAGAACCGCGAAGACCTGTACCAGATTGAAATGGACGAGATGAAAGTGATTGAACCCTACCTTCCGCAGCAAATGACCCGTTTTGAGATTGAAGGTTACCTGCAGGATGTTATCAGCCGTGTGGGTGCAACTTCTGTAAGCGATATGGGCAAAGTAATGGGCATCGCCAACAAGGAACTGGCAGGCCGGGCCGACGGCAGGACGATATCAGAAGTGGTAAGGCAGTTGCTGGGGTAGAGCGTTGAAACGTTTGCGAAAGTTGTAGTGGTTGCAAAGTTGGGGTTTGCTCACTTGTAATATCAACATTACAACTTTTCAACTTTCAAACATTACAACAAATAAAACTTGCATCTAACAGGCAATAACCTATTTTTATAGCGGAATAATTGATGATGCTACAACCAGCCGGAATACGGGCTGATTTTTTTAAAAATTAAACTTTACAAAGCGACTATATGGATTTCGTGCTTAAAGAGGAACATGGGTTCAGTTATATCGATGAGGGCGAAGGAGAGGTTCTGTTACTGTTACATGGCTTGATGGGTGCATTAAGCAACTGGGATAAGGTAATTGAAGAATTCAGGGGGCAGTACCGTGTAATTATACCTATACTGCCGATATATGATTTACCGTTATTAACCACAGGAGTAAAAGCCCTGGCCAAATACGTTCATAAGTTTGTAAAGTATAAAAAACTTAATGATGTAACATTGCTGGGTAATTCGCTTGGCGGGCATGTTGCGTTAATTTATGTGTTATCGCACCCCAGCTATGTTAAGGCAATGGTGCTGACGGGCAGTTCAGGGCTTTACGAAAATGCTTTTGGCGGATCGTTCCCGAAGCGTGAGAGCTATGATTTTGTAAAGGAAAAGGTTGAATACACTTTTTATGACCCAAAAACGGCAACCAAAGAACTGGTTGATGACGTATTTCGTATAATAAATGACAGGCACAGTGTAATACGGATACTGGCTATGGCAAAATCGGCAATACGCCATAACATGAACAAGGATTTGCATAAGATACAGATCCCGGTTTCGTTGATCTGGGGCCGCGACGATAAAATTACGCCGCCGGAGGTAGCTGTGGAATTTAACCAGCTGCTGCCCGACTCGGAACTGCACTGGATAGACAAATGCGGACATGCGCCGATGATGGAGCAGCCCGAAGAGTTTAATAAGTACCTGAGGGGATTTTTAGATAAGATAAAAGCAAAATAAAGGCATGCTGGCAATTGAACTGATAGCTGACGCGATACCACCGGTGCATACTTCGGATAGCATCCGTACTGCGCTTGCGCGGATGGTGGATTTTCGCGTGCGCCATTTGCCGATTGTGAACGAAGAGCAGTTTTTAGGGCTGCTGTCTGAAAGCGATATGGCTGCAGAAAGCGATATGCTTACACCTGTTGGCGCCCTGGCCTTGTCGCTGGCAAATCCGTATGTTTTGGAAGACCAGCACATTTATGATGTCATCAGGTTGTTTAACGAACGGCAGTTAACTGTTGTGCCTGTGTTGAATGCCGCGCATAAATATCTTGGGCTGATTACAATTAACGCACTGACATCATATTTTGCCGAACTGACTTCGGTTGAGCAGCCCGGAGCCATCATTGTGCTCGAAATAAATAATAAAAACAATTCGCTGGCCCACATGGCCCAGATTGTGGAGTCGGACAACGCCCAGATATTAAGCTCATACGTACGCAGCTTCCCCGATTCAACAAAAATGGAAGTTACCCTGAAGGTAAACAAGAATGATATATCAGCCATAACAGCTACATTTTTACGTTACGACTACGACATAAAAGCTACCTTTAACCATACCGAGGAAAACGATAATTCGCGGGACAGGTATAATTCTTTCATGAACTATTTAAACTTATAAGAATTATCATTAGTCACTGGTCATTAGTGATTAGTGTATGGTTGAAAACTAGAATATTTGTTATGATATTGCTGCTAAAGAACTAATGACCCATGACCATGAAGATAGCAGTTTACGGCAGGCAATTTAACGACCCGGTAGTTGTACCTTATATAAGGCAGGTGTTTGATAACCTGGCGATGCATGGCGCCGAAATTTATGTACATGCGCACCTCTGCGATTTTTTGAGGGAGAATGCCATATCAACCTCATTTAAAACACTCGAAAATGTTGATAAGCTTAAAGGATTCATCGATTTATTCCTGACGCTTGGCGGAGACGGTACGCTGCTTGACATGGTCGCACTTATCCGCGATTCGGGAATTCCGGTTATCGGCATTAATTTCGGCAGGCTGGGTTTTTTGGCCAGTATCAATAAAAACGACATAGATGCAGCTATTTATGCGGTGGTTAATAAACAGTTTACGCTGGACAGCCGCGAGTTGCTTTGCATTAATTCGGAGCAGGAGATATTCGGAAAGGATAACTTCGCTTTAAACGACATTACCATCCATAAGCGCGACGATGCCGCAATGATTACCACCCATGTATTCCTGAACAAAGAGTTTTTGAATTCGTACTGGGGTGACGGTATCATTATATCAACTTCTACAGGTTCCACAGCCTATTCATTAAGCTGCGGCGGGCCGATCATCTTCCCGGAATCGAACAGTATTGTATTGACGCCGAATGCGCCGCACAACTTAAATGTAAGGCCTATAGTACTGCCAGACACCAGCGTGCTGGCTTTTGATGTGGAATGCCGGAGCAATAATTACCTGGTATCCTGCGATTCAAGGACAGCCATCATCGAAAAAACCATGCGTTTCGAAGTAAAGAAAGCCGATTTCAGGTTGAATCTCATCAGGCTGAATAATGAAAGCTATTTATCAACGTTAAGGAACAAATTGTTGTGGGGGCTCGATGTCCGCAACTATTAATAATACCTGATGGCGAAACTTATACCGGTTTTATTTTTATTTCTCCTGTCATTAAGCGTAAGGGCGCAAACCTGGGAATTTGGCGTTGCGGGCGGTGGCGCTGGCTACCTTGGCGATTTAAACCCCAACAATCCTGTAAAAATAAGCGGCATAGCTTTAAGCGGCTTTGCGCAAAGGAATTTTAACGGATACCTTGGGTTGCGGCTTAATTACACCTACGGTAAGATAGCCGCAGCCGACAGTACTTCGTCCAGCCAGCAATTCCGCGACCGGAATTTAAGTTTCAATACCACCTTAAGTGAGTTAAGCCTGATGGGCGAGTTCAACTTTATGAGCTATATCCCCGATGCGGGTAAAAATAAATATACCCCGTACCTTTTTTTAGGGATAGGTGCTTTAAATTATACACCATACGCTACCTACAATGGCCGTAAGTATAAACTGCGTGATGCACAAACAGAAGGCGAACTTAGGCCGTACCCTACCATAGCGTTGGCGGCAATTTATGGCGCGGGCTTTAAATACAATATAAGCGGCAAGCTAACCATGGCTGCCGAGGTTGGCTACCGGCAGCCCAACACAGATTACCTGGATGATGTAAGCGGAAAATATGCCAACAGGGGCTCGCTGGCCCTGTACCCCGGGGCATTGGCCGACCGGTCCGGCGAAAAGACAGGTATATACATCGGTACGCCCGGCACACAACGCGGAGACCTGCGGCCACGCGACACCTATTTCTTTGCGCAGATAAAAATCTCCTATACGCTGGTTCCGCAGCGGTGTTATTTCCAGTAAACCAGGCTCAGCAGGTTTTTAAGATTGCAGGACTTCTTCCGGGAATATGGAATAATATTGTAAATGCGGGCGTCTTAAATTCTGCAACCCAGGTCATTAGCGGGCGTCGTTTTAAATGCTACTTTGTTGCAATAAATAACTATGGTTTACGTTATAAGGTAAATCAGCAGCATAAGAGTTGCGCTGACAACCGATTATTTAACCTTAAACTTTTAACATCATGGCCGAGCTAAATCAATCCACCGGAAAAACCGGGGGCAGGGGAGCTTTAAAACGTATGCCTGTCCGGGTAGACCTGACCGCAATGGTCGATCTTGCTTTTTTGCTGATCACTTTTTTCATGCTGACAACATCGCTTACCAAGCCAAAGGCAATGGATGTTGTTATGCCTGCAGACGGCCCTCCGGGTGCTGTGTCAGATAAAAGCACCATGACGATCTGTCTCGGTGCAAATAATAAAACTGTGTTTTTTTTAGGCATGGCAGCCAGTCCGCTAACCAAGCCTCAATTAAGTAAATACGGACAAGACATGCGTAAAGCAATAGTTGATATGAGTAAGCAGGTGTATGCCTCAACCGGCAGAAGGATGATGGTGTTGATTAAACCGGGCGAGCATTCGCATTATGAAAACCTTGTGGATGCCCTTGATGAAATGAATATCACAAAAGTGCGGTCGTATGCCATTGCAAAGCTTACCGCAGAGGATAGTAACATCCTGAAACAGCAGGGGATTTACTAAGACGTTTAAAAGCAGCACAATAACAAGACAGGAGCCGGTACGGCCGGCTTTGGTTGTTTTAGCCCGATATTTTTAAAGTGATTTTAAAGCAAAAACCACTCCCTTAACCCACTACTCACCCAATCAAACCTGTCAAATATTCTTTTCCATCGTCATAATAAAAAAACTACAATTAAGTTTTTACCTTTGTCCCCGTAAAAAAACGGCGCAAGTTGCTGAATATGGGGTTGAAACCGGGTTAGTTAATATAAATAATTAATCCCGGCTACTTATTTTTAGGCCATACCATGGCTTTATGAACGTTATAATGGGATTAAAGGAACAGATTGATTTGTTAAAATTGCCGGAGCACATAGCTATTATAATGGATGGCAATGGCAGGTGGGCAAAAGAAAAAGGCAAATTAAGAATTTTCGGGCATCATAACGGGGTACTTTCGGTTAGGGATGTGGTGGAAGGGGCAACGCTGCTGAATCTGAAATATCTTACTCTTTATACCTTTTCATCAGAAAACTGGAACCGGCCAAAGCTGGAGGTAATGGCTATTATGGAGCTGATGGTAAGCACCATCCATAAAGAAATAAAAAACTTTATGGAGAAAAATGTAAGACTGATGGCTATTGGCGACTTGAACATGCTGCCCGAAAAGGCGCACAGGGAACTGAACAATGCCATTGAAAAAACCAGCGGCAACACTGGCCTGGTGCTTACGCTTGCATTAAGCTACAGTTCGCGCCGCGAAATAGTAAGCGCTGCAAAAAGTATTGCGGCCAAAGTGCAAAGTGGCGAACTGGCTATAGAAGATATTGACGAAGACACATTTGAAAATAACTTATACACCAAAGGCATGCCCAACCCTGAGTTGCTGATAAGAACAAGCGGCGAGCACAGGATAAGCAACTACCTGTTGTGGCAGATTGCCTATGCCGAATTGTACTTTACCTCAAAATTATGGCCTGATTTCCGCAAGGAAGATCTGTACGAAGCTATACTTGATTACCAGAAACGGGAACGCCGTTTTGGTATGACGAGCGAGCAGGTTAACTAAATTTTTAACTTTAACACTTTTTAACAACTGTATAAATTATTTTTAGCCCGATAAAATATTCGAATGAATAAATATATTTTCGCTATACTTCTTTCTATTATCAGCACTGTTGCGCTGGCGCAAGTCCCGGGTAACCAGCCGAGGTACGCACTTCCAAAATCTCTGCCTGCAGATAGCTTAAGCTATTTTGATCCTAAAGAGTACATTATCGGCGGGGTTGAAATTACAGGTACCAAATCGCTGGACAAGGATGTATTGCTCACCATATCCAAATTGAATAAAGGTGACCGCATTACCTTACCAGGAGAGGCCAATGCTAACGTGATTAAGAATATGTATTCGCAGGGCCTTTTTGAAGATGTGCAGTTAAACATCACCAAGATCAACCTGGATACTATTTACCTGGAGATTGCTGTTACCGAGCTTCCGCGTTTGTCGCGCCTGCACCTGACCGGTATACGCAAAGGCGAAATTGACGATGTGCAGAAGAAACTGTCGGATAAGCAATATAAAATTGTAAATGCCAACCTGATCAATACCACTACTGCCATCATAAAAAAACATTTTGGCGAAAAAGGATTTTTGAATACTACGGTAACTATTAAACAACGGAAAGACCCGGGCGATGCCAATAGTATTATACTTGATGTAAAGATTGATAAGCATAAAAAGGTTAAAATAAGCGATGTTATTTTTGAGGGAAATAAAGACTTCTCGGACAAAAAGCTGCGTAAATATTTGAGCAAGACCCGTAAAAAGAAGTTTTACAACATTTTCGGTTCTCGCAAATTCAAGCAGGATAAGTACGAGGAAGACAAGCAGAACCTGATAACGAAAATGCAGGCTAAAGGCTACCGCGATGCTGAAATATTAAGCGACAGCGTTTATAAAACCGGCCCGAATACCGTGGCAGTTAAGATAAAGGTGTTCGAGGGTCATAAATACTACTTCGGTAACGTTAAATGGAGCGGCGATGCCAAATATCCGCCGGATGTACTGAACAAAATATTGCAGATTAAAAAGGGCGACGTATTCAGCGAAGAGGAAATGAACAAAAGGCTGATGGGACCGACACCGAACAATGATGACGTTTCTTCATTTTACCTGAATGACGGTTATCTTACCTTTAACGTAGACCCTGTACAAACCCGCATTTATCATGATACGGTTGATGTTGACCTGCGTGTTTACGAAGGCCCGCAATATACCATCAACAAGGTTACATTGAAGGGTAACGACGTAACCAATGACAAAGTGGTTATGCGCGAGATCAGGACTAAGCCCGGCCAAAAATTCAATAAGGAATTATTGATACGCAGTGCCCGCGAGATTGGCCAGTTAGGAAACTTTGATGAGCAGAAAACAGAGCCAAAACCTGTAAACATTAACCCGCAGGATGGTACAGTAGATTTAGTTTACAACGTAGTGGAAAAGCCATCCGACCAGATTGAACTTTCGGGCGGTTTTGGCGGAGGCCAGCTGGTGGGTACACTGGGATTAACCTTTAATAACTTCTCGCTGCGTAATATTTTCAATCTGAAATCTTACCGTCCGCTGCCAAAAGGCGACGGGCAAAAATTAAGCTTGCGCGGACAGTCAAGCGGGCATACTTACCAGAACTTTTCATTTACCTTCTCTGAGCCATGGCTTGGCGGTAAAAAACCGATCTACTTTGCGTTATCGGCCTATACCCAATTGAGCTCGACCGGAGATTACTACGCAAAGTCAAACCCGCTTTACAATAAATTGCGTATCAACGGTGTGGGTGTAACCTTAGGTAAACGTTTAAACTGGCCTGATAACTACTTCCAGCTGAATTACTCGCTTAACTTTGACCACTACAACCTGGATAATTATACCGGTTACCTTTTCCAGAACGGTACATCGTTCAACATTAAGTTAACGCAGGAACTTAGCCGTAATTCAGTTGATGCGCCTATATATCCTACTTCCGGCTCGAACATCAGGTTCACTGTGCAGGCTACGCCGCCATACTCATTGTTCAATAACATTAACTACCGCATAGCAACACCTGAGCAGCGTTATCACTTTGTGGAGTATTACAAATTTAAATACGATGCGCAATGGTTTACAAAATTAACCGGTAAGCTGGTATTGATGTCGCAGGTGAGGTTTGGCTTCCTGGGGCAGTATAACTCGGAAGTTGGCCCATCGCCATTTGAACGTTTCAAACTGGGCGGCGACGGTATGCAGAGCTACCAGTTTTTGCAGGGTAGTGAAATTATCGGCTTAAGGGGTTACCAGAACTTCTCTATCATTCCTGAAGGTACAAACTATACAGCAGACACCAACCCCGGCAGCGCCATTTATAACAAATATACAATGGAGGTAAGGTACCCGATTATACAGGGGCAGTCTGCAACGATATTTATGCTCGGATTTGCGGAAGGCGGAAATGTTTGGAATTCTTTTAATAAATTTGACCCATTCAACGTAAAACGTTCAGTAGGAGTTGGAGCCAGGATATTTTTACCTATTTTTGGTTTGCTTGGCCTGGATTATGGTTATGGATTCGACAAGATACCGGGCATACCGGATGCTAACAGAGGCCAGTTCCATTTCTCGATTTCGCAGAGCTTAAACGGCGGATTTAATTGATTTGCTATAAAATTTGTAATGAAGAAGGCAATTTTATTATTGGCATTTACGTTACTAACACTCACCGGTGCTTTTGCGCAGCGGTTTGCTTATGTTGATTCGGACTTTATTTTAAAACACATGCCCGAATATGCATCAGCTCAAAAACAAATAGAAGCGTTGAGCGTGCAGTGGCAAAAGGAAGTTGACCAGCGTTTCCAGGAAATTGACCGCTTGTACAAAGCGTACCAGGCAGACCAGGTGTTGATGACTGCGGACATGAAGAAAAGGCGGGAAGCCGAAATTGCCGACAAGGAAAAAACAGCAAAGGACTTTCAGCGCGAAAAATTTGGTCCGGACGGCGAACTGGCAAAAAAGAGTAATGCCATAATAAAACCGGTACAGGATAAAATGGCAAAAGCTATACAGGCCGTTGCCGAAAACGATAATTTAGATATGATATTTGACAAGAACAGCGAAGTGATAATGTTATACGCCAACCCGCGTTACGACAAAAGCAACGATGTTTTGGCAAAGCTCGGCCTCAAAGGCGGTTCTCCAGTAAAATAAATTTTTAATATATTAATCCCATTAATTTTAAACACAGAACAATAACAATGAAAAAACTATTTAAAGTTGCTTTAGTGGCGGTATGCTTTTTAGCGATGGGCAACTTTGCCAAAGCTCAAACGAAGATCGGGTATATCAACTATGAAGCATTACTTCAACAATTGCCTGAATTTAAAACAGTTCAGACTACTTTAGATACTTATCAAAAACAGTTTGTTGACCAGTTGACTGCAATGCAGACTGAGCTTCAGAGCAAAGGCCAGGAATACCAGAAAACACAGGCTACCATGACCGATGCAGTCCGTACTACAAAACAGGCTGAATTACAGGATATACAAACCAGGATTCAAAACCTGAACCAGAGCGCACAGCAGCAGGTTGAAGCAAAATCGAACGAATTGCTTAAGCCTTTGAGCGATAAATGCCGCACTGCAATAGAAGCTGTAGCAAAGGAAAAAGGTTATGCTTATGTGATCAACTCTAACCAGACACAATTGATCGTTTCGCCTCCGGGAGATGATCTGATGGGTGCCGTTAAATTAAAATTAGGCTTAAAATAATAAGCGAAAGGTAAATATTGAGAAGGCGCTCTGTTATTACAGGGCGCTTTTTTATTTTTGTGCAGATGGAAAACAAACCTATTGGTATCTTCGATTCGGGCTATGGCGGCCTTACTGTATTCAGATCGATATTTGAGCAACTACCGGATTACGACTATGTTTACCTGGGCGATACTGCCCGCGCACCGTATGGTAACCGCTCGTTTCAGACCATCCATCAATATACCTGGGAGTGTGTACAGTGGCTTTTTAAACAAGGCTGCCCGCTTGTTATCCTTGCATGCAACACTGCTTCGGCCAAAGCGCTGCGCAATATTCAGCAACTCGATTTGAAAAACGAAGATCCGGAAAAGCGTGTGCTGGGTGTGATCAGGCCGACGGCAGAGGTGATCGGCGATTATTCCAAAACAAAACAAATTGCGGTATTAGGTACCAAAGGTACGGTACAGTCAGAATCGTATGTGATAGAAATTGGGAAGTTTTTTCCCGATATAACCGTATACCAGCAGGCTTGTCCGCTTTGGGTGCCGCTGATAGAGAATGGCGAATATGACAAGCCCGGCGCCGATTACTTTGTTAAAAAGTACCTGGAAGAGGTACTGGCAAAATCAGATCAAATAGATACGCTGCTGCTGGCCTGTACACATTATCCGTTAATTCAGCAGAAAATCAAAGAATACCTGCCGGCCGATATACAGGTGGTAGCGCAGGGGGATATTGTAGCCCAAAGCCTGGCAGACTATCTGCAGCGACATCCTGAAATGGAGAAAAGCATCAGCAAAAATAAAACGCAGCAGTTTTTTACCACTACTGATGACACTGCCGATTTTGACCACTATGCAGAGCTGTTTTTTGGCGCAAAGGTACATTCGGGGTATGCAGAGATAAAGTGCTAGCTACTGCTGCTTCCCTTAAACTGTACGGGAAGATAACCGCAAATACTCGCCCATTTGCGTATGCAGGACTCATGCTAAAAAGGACATTCAGCCGGCCTGTTGCAAAAATGATGGTTTCATGTACTTCGCAGTTTCACCTGTCACCTTTAATTAAATAATTAATAGCCAATTTTTTATGATGAGACCTTACGGTTGCAGCTGGAACCATTATACCAGTGCCTGAATTTCATTATAATAACGTTATATACTAACTCTATCTTTTTAATCAACTATTTAATAACAGCTAACTTAATCGCTCAAAAATCACTAAGTTTGTACCCTATTACAGAGGGGTGAATTTCTACATTACATATTTCATCATTGCTATTGGGCTATTCGGTTTTTCGGCCCTGTTTGCGCTGTTTGGTGTATATGCAGAGCGTAAAGTTTCCGCTTTTATACAAGACAGGCTTGGCCCGACGGAAACCGGCAAGTTTGGTTCGCTGCAAACCTTTGCCGATATACTCAAAATGCTGCAAAAGGAGCTGATAACTCCCGCGGCTGCCGATAAGCTGCTTTTTATTCTGGCTCCGGCTATCATCTTCATCGCTGTGTACCTTGGTTTCGCCGCACTACCATGGGGGCCTGGCCTTGCACCTGCCAGGTTAAACCTCGGCCTTTATTACATTTTTGCGGTACTGTCAATTGAAACACTCGGTATCCTGATGGCGGGTTGGGGTTCCAACAATAAATATTCTATATTGGGCGCAATGCGGTCTGCCGCGCAGATTATTTCTTACGAGGTGCCTGCCGGGTTTGCTATTATATCAGTCGTGATGATAGCCCAAACGTTAAATCTGCAGGATATATCCGCTCAGCAGGGCATCCTGTCAACAGAAGAAGTAAAGTTTGCTGGCTTTTGGGACGTTTCGTCCATAGGCGGCCTTTTCGCATGGAATGTGTTTCGGGCGCCGCATTTGCTGATAGCCTTTGTAATTTACTTTATTGCCTCGCTTGCGGAGAGTAACCGCGCGCCTTTTGATATCCCTGAGGCAGAATCAGAACTGGTGGCGGGCTTCCATACAGAATACACCGGATTAAGGTTTGCGCTTGTATTTCTGGCTGAATACTCTATGATGTTCCTGGTGTCGATGATTGGGGTAATATTGTTTTTGGGCGCATGGAATACGCCATTACCAAATATTGGCCCGTTGCACCTGGCTGGCTGGACAACCGGCGCAGGCTGGGGCATTGTGTGGATAACAATTAAAACGCTTGCCCTGGTGGGTGTACAGATGTGGATACGATGGACGCTTCCCCGTTTCCGGGTTGACCAACTGATGAACTTGTGCTGGAAAGTGCTTACCCCGCTGGCCTTCCTTTGCATGTTGGTATCCGGGATATGGAGGGTGTTTTTAATGTAGTGTCATTAGGCATTGGTCATTAGTCATTGGTGAATTTAAACCAGGCTACCGGCCGATGATATGGATGGCAAATGACGAATGGCCAATGACGAACACGATAAAAGGTATTAAAACAACACTGAAAGGGTTATCCATCACCGTCAGGCACCTTTTTGCGTCGCATAAAAAGCGGGAATTGGTGCCGGCAAGCGATAACAACTACTTTAAGCAACTGGAAGGTACCAATACCATACAATACCCCAAACAGAAGCTGCCCTCGCCGGAAGTTGGACGCTATCAGCTGGATGTAGAGATTGACGACTGCATTGTATGCGACCTGTGCGCCAAAGTTTGCCCGGTGAATTGCATCGACATCGAATCGATAAAAGCAACTGAAGCCATTGGTCAAACATCCGACGGAACAACCAAAAGGCTGTACGCGGCTAAGTTTGATATCGACATGGCAAAATGCATGTACTGCGGTCTGTGTACTATCGTTTGCCCCACAGAATGCATTGTAATGACTAACCAGTATGATAAAAGCGTTTTCCAGCTGAGTGATCTAACTTACGAATTCTCGGATATGCCGCCCGAAGTGGCGGCGCAGAAAAGGCGTGAGCTTGAACAGCAGCAGGCAGATCGGCAGGCAGCCAAATTAGCTGCCATGCAGAAAAAGGAGGGCGGGGCATGAGTTTAGTACAGCTTTTATTTTACCTGATGGCGTTTATTGCAGTGGCTTCTGCCTTGTTTGTAGCCGCCACCAAAAACCTGGTGCGCAGTATCTTTATGTTTTTCGTTACCTTGTTTGCACTGGCTGGTTTGTATGTGCTGGCACTGGCGGATTTTGTAGCGATAACGCAGGTTGTTATTTATGTAGGCGGTATATTAGTGCTCATCCTGTTTGCATTTATGCTGTCGGGTAAAGAAACTTTAAATGCGGTTGGTGAGCTAAAGCGCAAATTCATCAATATCAATAAACTGCCCGCAATTATTTTAGCAGGGTTATTTTTAGCAGTGCTGATAACCGTTATTTTTAGAATAGATGCCGATAACCTTGCCTGGATAAAAAAAGCACAGTTCACGAAAAATGTAATTTTGCCAACATCAGCAACAACTGAAAATATTGGTGTAAATTTAATGACCAGATACCTGCTGCCATTTGAGGCGGTATCCGTATTGCTGATGGTAGCCCTTATTGGTGCGGCTCATTTATCGCGGAAGGAGGGAAGTTCATTATGATATCGTTAACAGACTTCCTGATTGTGGGGGCTGTTTTGTTTTGCACGGGCATGTATATGATCGTTTCTAAACAAAATGCCATCCAGGTACTGATAGGAATTGAGCTGATGCTGAACGCAGCCATCCTAAACCTTGTCGCCTTTGGCAAATATGACAGGATGGATAATGGCGGGCAAATGTTCTCGTTATTTGCAATTGTACTGGCTGCTGCTACTACGGCCGTGGCACTGGCCATCATCTTAAATGTTTATAAACGATTTAAAACCATTGACCCGGGCCAGGTTGATAAATTGAGGGACTAAAACATGAAAAAGCTGCACTGTTTACTAGGTTTATTGTTCATAGGGTTTGGGGCGCTTGCACAGGGCACAGACACCACACGCAACCAGTCACCGGCTAACACTTCGTTCGATGCCGGGTCGTTGATGAAACCGCTGTATGTTTTAGACGGCAAAATTTATGGCGGCAATATTAATACGCTTAATACCGATGATATCAAAAGCATCACCGTTTTAAAATCGCCCGACGCTGTTAAAAGATACGGAGCCGGCGGGGCTAATGGTGTGATAATGATAGAAACCAAGGCCAATAAAACATACTTGCCCATGCAACCGCAAAGCAGTAAATCCCACGCTGCATTGCCTGATAGCGTTACCTATGTGGTTGACGGCGTGGTAACAGATAAAAGTTTAGAAGACATCGATTCGCAGGATATAGAATCGATAAGGGTAGTGAATAATAATACTGCTACCCCTGTTATCGGCGTAGCAAATGGCAAAGTTATTATGGTTACCACCAAAGGCAGCGTGGCGAAAAAATATAAGCAGGCATTATCTGCAGCGTCGCCTGCTTATAAAAAATATCTGGATGCGCATAATAACGATGATTCTGCCTTGAATTACACGGTTGATGGGACCCATTGCGATAAAGGGCTGGATTGCCTGGCGAGATTATCTAACCTCACCAAAGAAAATATTTTAAAAGTTAAGTTCTCAAAACCGGGAACAGAAGTAGCCATCACGACGAAAAAATAAGCATTGGATTTTTTACAGGCAATAGATACTCTTACCATAAAATTTACGCTGGCGGCAGTATTACTGCCCTTACTGGCCTTTGCTGTTAATATATTTTTCCCGGCCAAAGGCAGCAAAGTATCAGGCTGGATGTCAACTGCGGCTATATTGTTCAGCTGTGCGTTGTCTGTATTTGTGTTTGCAAAAGTTTGGGATACCAATCATCTTGTTCATCAAAAAGTGCTATGGTTTACCATCGGAGACACCAAAGTGTACGCCGGTGTTTTGCTGAACAACCTTTCGGTGCTCATGCTGCTGCTGGTGAATCTGATCGCCCTGCCTGTTCATATTTACTCGTTAGCTTATATGAGGGGTGATGCCGGGTACAGCCGCTACTTCGCGTATTTGAGTTTGTTTTGTTTCAGCATGCTGGCGCTGGTGGTGGTGGATAACCTGGTGCTTTTTTACATGAGCTGGGAACTGGTTGGCTTTTCGTCGTATCTGTTAATCGGTTTTTGGTTTACGCGGCACAAGGCAGTGCAGGCAAATAAAAAGGCTTTTATTATGAACAGGATAGGGGATATAGGACTATTGGCCGCTATCCTTCTCCTTTTTTCTGCTTACCACACCTTTGACATTGATAGTTTGTTCGGGCGAAACACACCTGCAGCTTTAAACCCTGCTGCGCAGCTCCCCGTTATCTGGCAGTACGCGGCGTTTGCAGGCGTCTTCCTGGCGGTCGCCGCAAAATCAGCACAGTTCCCGCTGCATACATGGCTGCCTGATGCCATGGAGGGCCCCACATCTGTTTCAGCATTAATACATGCCGCTACTATGGTTGCAGCAGGAGTATTTTTATTGGGCCGGGTATACCCGATGTTTAACGACGCGGAACTTACCTTTCTGGCAGTTGCCGGCTGCTTTACCGCATTTATGGCGGCAACTATCGCTCTTACTCAAAATGATTTAAAACGGATCCTCGCTTATTCCACTATTTCACAGTTAGGCTACATGGTGATGGCCATGGGAGTTGGCGCATATTCGTCATCTTTGTTCCACCTGGTTACACACGCCTTTTTTAAGTGTCTGCTGTTTTTGGTTGCAGGTATCGTCATACATCAAATGGCGCACATCCGCGATGATAATAAGCTTGACATCGACCCGCAAAATATTCAGAACATGGGTGGTTTGCGCAAGAAAATGCCGCTTACTTTCATTACGGCGCTCGTTGGCGGACTGGCTTTAACAGGCCTGCCTCTAACTTCCGGCTACCTGTCTAAAGATGGCATATTAATACAGGCTTTTGAATGGTCGGAGCATAAGAGCCGGGCTTTAATGCTGGTGCCGGTATTTGCTGTCATCGCCACCTGGCTTACCGCATTTTATGTAATTCGTTTAATAGTAAAGGTTTTCTTTGGCAAATTTCGGTTGGCCGAACAATACAGCGCACTCTATCTGCATATCAGCGATGGCGGCTGGTTATATAAGGCGCCCCTGGTTTTTCTGGCCATTTGCAGTTTGTTCCCTTTGTTTTCGTTTAATCCGGTAGGTTACGAGCAATCGTGGTTATATACTGGTATGTCTTATCCGGGCAAAACAGCAGAAGCAGGTTTTATCCATTTTATAGTACCGGTTTGCGTTAATATTTTTAGCTTACTGGTCATCTATGGCGCTTACACCATTTACGGAAAGAGAAAGCTAAGTCCATTTTCACAAAACAGCGCTTTATGGCAGTTATCGTTTAACGAATGGTATATCGACGCTTTTTATAAAAAGTACGTAGTAAAACCTGTGATTGTTTTGGGCCGAAGTACATTCTGGTTTGATAGGCGGGCTATCGACGGCTTTATACACGCACTGGGTAAGCTGGCTATAGCGGCATCCAAAACTGCCGCCTGGATAGATAAATTTATTATAGATGGATTTTTACATACCATAGCCGATGCTGTACACGCAATTGGTAACTTTGCGCGCCGTTTCCAGGGCGGCAAAGTGCAATATTACCTGTACAGCATGCTGGTAGTTATATTAGCAGTTTTTATTTTTCTTTTATTCAAATACTAGATGTTAGGTAAAAGGTTAAAGACGGATGGCGAATGCTTAAAGGTGAAAGGCGAAAGGTCTTTGACCGGGTTGCGTATATTTTCTCTTCCTGTATTGGCTCTTGATCCTTGGTTCCTGACTCTAACTCTTCTCTCAGCATGAACATCCTTAGCCTCCTCATATTTATTCCTGTACTGTTTGCGCTGGTGATAGCGGTATTGCCGTCGGCATGGAGACACAGCTTTAAATTTATCGCGCTGGGTGCTACGCTTGTACAACTAGGTTTGGCTGTATGGATTTATTGCAACTTTAAAACGGGCGCAGCATTTGCCGGCGTAAACCATGAAGAGCAATTTCAATTTATCCAAAAATTGCCCTGGATAAACCTCGACCTGGGCACATTAGGTAAAATGCAGATAGATTATTTCGTGGGGATAGACGGGCTTTCCATTGCATTACTGGTGATGAGTTCGGCTGTACTGGTTGTAGCCGCATTAGCTTCGTGGGAAATAAAAAGTAACCTGAAGGGCTTCTTTGTGCTGTTCCTGATCCTCGATATGGCCGTTATCGGCGTATTTTGTGCGTTAGACTTCTTCTTGTTCTATATCTTCTACGAATTGATGCTGCTGCCGTTGTACTTTTTGATAGGGATGTGGGGCGGAGCACGGCGCGAATATGCCGCCATCAAATTCTTTCTGTACACCTTGTTCGGTTCGGTGTTTATGTTGCTGGTGATGATTGGGCTATACCTTTCGGTTACCGACCCTGCCACGGGCAGGCATACCTTTAATATGATACAGATGATGAATCCGGCAAATTATCAGCCGGGTTCCGTATTCGCAGTGGTTAGCCAGCAATCAATTTTGGGCTTCTCCGCGCGATCGGTTGGTTTCATCGTATTATTTATTGCCTTTGCCATAAAGGTGCCGCTGGTGCCGCTGCATACCTGGCTGCCTGATGCTCACGTGGAAGCACCGACGCCGGTTTCTATTATTCTTGCGGGTGTTCTGTTAAAGGTTGGCGGCTATGGCATTATCCGCATAGCTGTCGGCATTTTTCCGGAGATCGCACACACCGGCGCTTACTGGCTGGGTTTGCTTGGTGTAATATCGATCATATACGGCGCATTGAACGCCCTATCGCAGCACGACTTAAAACGCATGATAGCTTATTCATCCGTTTCGCACATGGGCTTCGTACTGCTCGGCATAGCTTCCATGACGACCGAAGGCTTAAGCGGCGCGGTTATGCAGATGGTAAGTCACGGCTTTTTATCAACGATGCTGTTCTTCCTGGCGGGGGTAGTGTACAATCGTGTGCACGACAGGGGCATCACTCACTTCCGCGGCCTAACGACTATCATGCCTAAATATGCGGCATTCGTTATTGTTGCCTTTTTTGCCTCACTTGGTTTGCCAGGGTTCTCGGCATTTATTGGTGAAGCATTCTCGCTTACCGGAGCTTTTAAATCAGCATCGGTTAACGGTAACCTGCCGCACTGGATGGCCATCTGCGGATCGGTAGGCATACTGTTGAGCGCCGCCTATTTTTTGTGGACGCTACAGCGCATGTTCTTTGGTTCGCTGAATTTAAAAGGTGGTTCTGTATGGAAATCAGCTCTTACCGACCTGAATTTCCGCGAAAAGCTGACCCTGATGCCCCTGGCCTTTATTGCGCTTATATTAGGTATTATGCCTTCTTTGGTGTTCGATAAGATCAATGAATCGGTAATTACGTTTATAAATTTTCTGCAAGTGAAATAAATAGCCGTGCTGAGTTATGGAAAACCACAGGCACGCGCATCCTTTATGTACAATCCTTAAACCGGATTGAATTAACAGGATTATTTATTTAGACTAACGGATTATGTTTAAGAGATTGACGATTGCTGCGCTGGTGTTATTTGCAGCGTTGATGGTAAAGGCTGATGAAGGCCAGAAAGTAACATCAAAAGTTCAAAAAGTAACGGTTTTTTTGAACGGAGCACAGGTGACGCGCACAGCGATCGTGAATATCGTTGCAGGCACAACCGATTTAATATTTGAAAATATCTCACCAGATATCGACCCGCAAAGCATACAAGTTCACGCGAATGGTGAATTCACTATTTTATCCGTCAAGCACGAGATGAATTATTTGAGCAGCACTAGCAACAAAACCCAACAATTGCTCGATTTGCATACAAAACAGAAAAGCATCAATGACAAAATCACGATGCTAAACAATATGCTGGCGATTTACCAGGCGGAAGAAACTGTTATCGCAAAAAATCAGTCTGTTAAGGCTGAAAATGCAACGCTTGATGTTGTAAAACTGAAGCAGGCGCTTGACTTTCAAACCGAGCGGCTTACCATGCTGAAGCAAAAGGAGCAGGATGCCGGTAATCAAATAACAGTGTTATATACTGAACGTCAGCAATTTGATAACCAGATTAATGAGATAAATAATGGGCAAACTACTGCTACCAGCAATATTATAGTTGCCGTATCATCAAAAGCGGCTTTACAATCAACATTCGCCGTGAGCTATCTTACAGCAGACGCCAGTTGGTACGCCAGCTATGATATTCGTGCTAAAAACGTAAATACCCCATTAACCATTGCATATAAGGCCAATGTTTTACAGCATAGTGGCGAAGACTGGAAAAATGTAAAGCTCACTTTGTCGACTGGGTTGCCATCCAACAACGCTATTAAGCCAGAACTTATGCCATATTATCTCAATGTGTATAATGATGTTGAGCGAGCATTGCGGGGGCGGGTTGCAGGAGTTGCCATGAACAATGCCGGAGATAAGGAATCAAACCAATTGGCCGAGGTGGTAGTAGCAAACGGTAACGCAAAGTCTATCCCTGTGAGCGTGGATATGCAGGAAGCACAGACCAGTGTTGAATTTAATATCGATAATCCATACTCTGTAACAAACGACGGAAAACCTTGTCAGGTAGAAATAAACAACATAAATGTTAATGCCAGCTACCAGTACTACGCTGCACCAAAAATAAGCACAGATGTATTTTTGACCGCAAGCGTAACCGATTTAAATAAATACAACCTTTTATCGGGCGATGCTAATGTGTTTTTTGAGGGAACTTATATAGGTAAATCGAGAATAGATATGCGGGCAATGAGCGATACCCTTAACCTTTCGCTGGGAAATGACAAAGGGATTTTGATTAAGCGCACCCTCGAAAAAAATCTTACCCAAAATCAAACTTTCGGTTCCAATAAAAAAGAAACCAAAAGCTGGAGCATAGAGGTAAAAAATCGAAAAAGCCAAAAGATAGGCCTGTTGGTTGAAGACCAGGTGCCCGTTTCCCAGAATTCAGCAATCGAAGTCGAGGTACAGGAAACATCCGGCGCAAAACCAGATGCAACTACAGGTAAGGTTTCATGGAATTTAACACTAAATTCGCAGGACGATAAGAAGCTGCAATTAAAATACATGGTTAAATATCCCAAAAGCCAATCGGTAATAGTTCAATAACAATAATGCATAGCCTGATACCCTTTATACCCGGTTCCATAAACGATACGTTAAGCAGCATTCCGTTCTTTTTGCCGGAGATATATCTGACGGTATTGTTTATCCTGGTATTGGTAACAGACCTGCTTTTTGGCCGTAATTCCGAAAAGCTTTGCCGGATCATAGCATTTGCGGGGCTGTTGTTGGTGATTCAACGGGATTACCAGCAAATTTCATTGCTTTTTGTGAGCGGACGCGTTAACGGTCAATTTTTATTTGGCGAAATGTTGTTGCTTAACCGTGTAGCCATCAATTTTAAATTGATCATCGACGCACTGGCGGCTATAATGGTACTTTGTTTTGAATGGGACAACCGGCTGAAAGCCCACAGGAAAGGTCTTTCAGATTTGTATTCGATAGCCATAGGCTCCGTTCTCGCTGTACACCTAATGACAATGGCGGTGAATCTTTTATCGATTTATCTGGCTATCGAGATGGTGTCGATCGCTTCTTACCTGATGGTAGCCTATCGCAGCGAAACCAGGTTTAGTGCCGAGGCGGGATTAAAATACGTTTTGTTTGGCGCGGCATCGTCGGCCATAATGCTGTATGGCATATCGTTGCTATATGGCTTTGGCGGTTCCTTAAATCTGTTTAGCGGAAACCTGTTGCCGGGATTGATGCAGGCTAATCCGCTGGCGGTGGCTTTGGCCTTAGGGCTGGTATTAATTGGTATCGGGTTTAAGCTGTCTTTCGTCCCGGTTCATTTTTGGGTGCCCGATGTTTACGAAGGTGCGCCAACTCCGGTTACGGCGTGGTTGTCCACATTGCCAAAAATAGCAGCCTTTGCCTTATTAATTAACTTCCTGCGGCCCTTTATCTATTTTGAAAAATGGAACGGTTTTGATTTTAAGCTGGTATTAAGCATAATTGGCATCATAACCATGATAGCCGGCAACTTTGCAGCTGTATTGCAAAAGAATGTTAAACGTATGCTGGCTTACTCGAGCATAGGCCACACGGGGTTTGCACTAATGGCCGTGGTGACCTATAACTCGACAGGCGTGGCCGCTGTTATTTTTTATTTGGCTGTTTATGGGCTCGCCAACATTGGCGCATTGGCATTGGCTACCTATTTCGCCAACGCGCTTGATGCTGACGATATCAGTAGTTATAAGGGACTCGGACTTAAACATCCTGCGGCCTCTATCTGCTTTGTGATTGTGCTGATATCCCTAACAGGCTTACCGGTAAGCGCTGGCTTTACAGGGAAAGTGTTTGTTTTTTCTTCTGTATATTCAGTTTATCAGCATGATCACAACATTTGGCTCTTGCTGCTGATGATTACTGGTGCTTTAACTACTGTAGTATCGCTATTTTACTATATCAAAATCCCATTGAATTTATTTCTAAAACGTACGGAAATTTTAAAAAATACATTTACAAAATCCCAAAACGTAGTGGTTTTTGGCGTTTTTATATCTGTTCTGATTATTTTGCTGGGAATTTGGCCGCAAATGCTAAGTGATCTTCTTTAAAAACCAATGCATGGCAATATTTTTTGAATAAAACCTATTTTTTATTTGGTTTTTAATAAATAAAAATCTAATTTCAGCAACTTTTTCATCCAAAGCTTATTTGTGAGACTGTGATGAAAATTAGCTAAACAGACCAAACTAAACCATTTATAAACCTATATTATGACGAACCCGGCTTTTTGGCCGGGTTTCTTTTTTATATCAGTTGTTTGATAGTTGTTTGTGTGTAAATATCATAATTTGAACAAAAAATGATTATGATTTTCTCTGAATTTTATTGCTAAAATTATAAAATAATCATTTTTTCGCTCGACTGATGCTTTGTAAATTTCATAATTCTAATTTTCGTACAGTATTAGTGATAATATATTAATTTTTTGCCATTTTATTTATGTATTTAACTTTTTTACGATTTTTACATCGTTATAAACCTCATTTTAACGATAAATTTTACAGAAGTTTAAAAATTGTATGAAAAGATACTTTCCGTTTGCGCTTATACTCTTCATTTTGGTTCTAACTTTTATTTTTCCATCCGTTGATTTCAAGAAAACGAGCGATCCGCATTATAATACCGGCGATATAGCCTGGATGCTGATGTCGACCGCGCTTGTTTTGATTATGACACCGGGATTGGCCTTTTTTTACGGCGGTATGGTGAATAAAAAGAACGTAATCTCCACCATGCTGCAAAGTATTGTATGTATGGTGATCATCACTGTGATTTGGGGGATATTTGGTTTCAGCCTTGCATTCGGTGACAGTATCGGGGGGATTATCGGTAATCCTGCTACTTTTTTTATGATGAAGGGTATGCTGGGTGATGCTACATGGAAATTAGCGCCAACTATTCCGCTGTTATTATTTGCTATGTATCAGCTTAAGTTCGCCATCATCACACCAGCGCTTATTACAGGGGCATTTGCCGGGCGTATCCGTTTCAACTCCTACATCATCTTCCTGGTGTTGTTTGCCATATTTATATTTTCGCCACTGGCGCACGTAACATGGCATCCGGATGGCATCTTAAGTAAATTAGGAGTGCTTGATTTCGCCGGAGGAACGGTTGTACACATGTCTGCAGGATGGGCGGCTTTGGCTTCAGCCTTATATTTAAAAAAGAGGAACGATGCTGACCATGCACCGGCCCGTATAACTTACGTTATGATCGGTACTGGCTTGCTTTGGTTCGGTTGGTTTGGCTTTAACGCAGGATCAGCATTCGGAGCCAACCACTTAGCGGTTACAGCGCTGGCCACCAGCACAACGGCATCGGCTGCCGCAGGTATCAGCTGGATATTCTTTGATATGCTGCGCGGCAAAAAGCCGTCAGCCATGGGGACCTGTATCGGTGCGGTGGTTGGTTTGGTAGCTATCACGCCTGCTGCGGGGTTTGTATCGGTGCCGCATTCGCTGGCTATCGGTATTATTTCGGCGGTGGTAAGTAACCTGGTGGTTGAATGGCGTACCCGAACTTCTATTGATGATACCCTGGATGTATTTCCTTGTCACGGCGTTGGTGGCATGGTAGGGATGCTGTTAACCGGTGTTTTTGCCAACCAGAAGGTAAATGCTGGTAATGCAACCGGCGACGGTTTATTCTTCGGCCACACGCACCTGTTTTTTGTTCAGTTGATTGCCCTGGTGGGTGTTTCGGTTTTTGCATTCTTTGGTTCGCTGGCCTTGCTTAAAATAACAGATATGATATCGCCATTACGTGTATCTGCCCAGGAAGAAGAGATCGGTCTGGATATCACGCAGCACGGGGAAAAACTATAAGGTGCTTGGCTTCTGCACGCAGAATTCTTGAAATATTTTGGTGGTCTTGCTGCAAACATTCTGGCGACCAAAAGACATATTGGTACAAAAAGTAACTTTAAACAATTTAAAGTTACTTTTTGCTCTTTCCGGTTCAAAAACCCCTTAAATTTGCATTTTGAGGCCTTTTCGGTAGATTTGTACAAACCAATTTTGTATGTACAACATGCTCGTTTCACCTAAAGATGTTCAAGCTTCGTTACAGAAGCACGTATTAGCCGACGGATTTGACCTGACTTTTGATATGGAAAAAAGTAAAGGCGTTTATATTTACGATGCGAAATATAACCGGACGCTGTTAGACTTTTTTACCTGCTTTGCGTCGGTTCCGTTAGGCTATAATCACCCCAAAATGGTGGACGACGAAGCGTTCAAAAAGAACCTGATGCTGGCGGCATTGACCAACCCCTCCAACTCGGATATTTATACTACACAATACGCCGAATTTGTTGAAACCTTTGGCCGTATCGGTATCCCGGATTACCTGCCCCACGCCTTTTTTATAGCCGGCGGCGCGCTGGCCATTGAGAATGCACTGAAGGTGGCGATGGACTGGAAAGTACAAAAGAATTTTGCGAAAGGATATACCAAAGAGCGGGGCTTTAAAGTCATCCACTTTGAGCAGGCATTTCACGGGCGTTCCGGCTATACCTTAAGCCTTACCAACACCCAGCCTGTTAAAACCAGGTGGTTCGCGAAATTCGACTGGCCGCGGGTATCGGTTCCGAAAATGAATTTCCCGTATAGCGATGCCAATCATGAAGATTTGTTAAAAAGGGAAGAACTCTCGATTGCGCAAATAAAGAAAGCCTTCGAGTTGAACAAAGACGATATATGTGCCATCATCATTGAACCCATACAGTCTGAAGGCGGAGATAACCACGTACGCAAAGAGTTTTTAGAGCAGCTGCGTATACTGGCCGATGAAAACGAAGCCATGCTGATCTACGATGAGGTACAAACAGGGGTAGGCCTCACCGGTAAATTCTGGTGCCATGAACACTTTGGCGAAAAAGCACGTCCTGATATATTGGCTTTTGGTAAAAAGATGCAGGTATGCGGCATCCTGGCAGGCACTAAGGTTGACGAAATTGAAAACAATGTATTTCATGTTTCATCGCGGATCAATTCAACCTGGGGCGGGAGTCTGGTAGACATGGTACGGTCGTCTAAAATCATGACTATTATTGATGAGGATAACCTGTGTGATAATGCCGCTAAAATGGGAGCTTATTTACAGCAGCGGCTTACCGGGCTTTCTGAAAAATATTCAATTATCAGCAACGTTCGCGGCAAAGGCTTGTTAACCGCCTTTGACTTTCCTGATACAACTACAAGAAATAAGTTGATCGCCAGGGGGCTTGAGCAAAATGTAATGTTTTTAGGCTGCGGCGAGCAGAGCATCCGCTTCAGGCCCGCACTTATTATTGAGCAAAAACATATCGACCAGGGCCTGGAAATACTTGAAAAAATATCCGCCTCACTCTAATTTCAATGTAAAACAATTGATACAAAAACCTGTTTTTAATAGAAATTAGGCATATTTCCGATAATTCTGCAATAAAATGGTCAACCGGCGTTAATTACATATATGCCGGATAACATTTACTATTTTTTTTCCAATATCGGCATATTATGGGGTATTATGCTGACGGCATTGATTTAGTGCACAGTTATTATTTTAACAGGGTATTTGAAACATGAGTAAGCACATTGAAAAGTTAAAGAAGCAGCTTGTAGAGATTTCAGAAGTTGTAAATTCGTTCCAATCAGAAGCTGTACAGGTTAGAGTAGTTGACCGATTGCTGGACGCGATGATTGAAGCAGAAAGGGTAGAGCTGGAAAACTCCGACCTGCATTTAAAGAAGGCCTTTAAGCTACGCGAAAATGGTGAAAGCCACACTCAGATGAGGAATGGCAAAAAGCCCGGTGCAACCAAGGTATTGAACCAGTTACTCGCTACCGATTTTTTTGAGACGCGTCATACCATTGCTTCCATAGCCGATTACTGCAAGGAAAACTTTGATTCAGATTTTAAGACCTCGGAATTATCAGGAATATTGCTGAAACTCTCCAATGAGAATAAATTAAAAAGAGAGCGTAGCCAGGAAAATAATCGTTTTGAATACGTTAAAGCGTGATTTAGTTAATCAAAGAATAGTTAATTAGAGATTAGTTTCAGCATTTGGTTGCTAACCTCTAATTAACTTAATCAACCAACCCTTTACCGCAAATCGAAGAGACTATCCACACCCAGGATTTTTCTGGATGTAAAGCCTTCTGCATATTTAACGTTTATACTCTTACCAAACTCTCGTGCCCGCGCTTCAACTACCTGTATAAATTCAGGTGATGATATGTAAGTCTGTGGCTCTTCTGCCCACTCAGGGTTGTGAAACTGTGAGCCAAATGCCCTGATGCTTTCAATTTTTTTATCCCAGAAATCTGTTACATCAACCAGTATATCAGGCCGTATGTAGTTATCCTGTATAAAGTGCAGCACTTGCGTTGGGCGCCAGGCTTCCTGTAATTGCCCGCTGTCAGTATAGGTTTCAATCTTCCTGAGCCCTGCCAAAAATGCGGATTCTTCAACCAACTTGTTCGCACGCCCATGGTCGGGATGCCTGTCATGATAGGCGTTGGTAATCAGTATTTCCGGTTGGAATTTGCGGATCGCCCCAATAATTTTTAATTGGTATTCCCTTGTATTCTCAAAAAAACCATCAGGTATGGCCAGGTTCTCGCGGATGGATAAGCCAAGTATGCGTCCGGATTCGGCTGCTTCTTTGTCTCTTATTTCAGCAGAGCCCCTGGTGCCAAGTTCACCGCGGGTGAGATCGACAATTCCCACTTTTTTCCCCTGGGCAATATGTTTCAGGATGGTGCCTGCACAACCAAGTTCGGCATCGTCGGGATGAACCGATAAAACTAAAATATCTAATTTAAGCATGTACAATTATATGAATTATGACTGCTACCAATCAAGGTGCAAGCGTCAGCACAAAATCAAAAGAATGACATCTTTCGCGAATTGGTTTATTTTACCAGCAACTTCGATATCCGTTTTTTTACTTTAGATGTAGTTGGCTTAGTGAACGGGAAAAAGAAGTCAACTACCTGGCCGGACTTATTGATTAAAAATTTATGAAAATTCCAGCGGGGGACCGAGCCTAGCTTTCCGTTTTGTTTCTTGTCGGCAAAAAAGCTATACAAAGGATGCGCGTATGGCCCCCGGACCCTTATTTTCTCAAAGACGGGGTAGTTAACCTCCTGCACCTGGCAAAAGTCTTCCAACGCTTTTCCATCAAGCGGCTCTTGGTTGCCAAAATCATTTGAAGGAAAAGCGAGTATTTCAAAGTCGCCGTTTGGAAAATCCTTTTTTAATTGAGCAAGCTCTTTTAGCTGGGGGGTAAAACCGCACTGAGAGGCGGTGTTAACTATGAGCAGAACTTTATCCTTAAATTCAGATAAACTAATTTCCTCACCGTTTAACTGCAAAACGTTAAACTGGTAAATGGTTTTATCGGTCATTATCAATTGTTAGATGAAACATAGCCCGCCTGGTTCAGGATGGCTTCAATATCTTTTTGTTCAGCGGGGTCGTATTCTTCTTTTAAATTATGTCCGAAAATACGGGCGGCGGATTGAAGCAGGAATGCTTTGAAACCGCCTTTCAGCTCGTGTACCATTGCATAGCTGGTGTAACCGGTTTCACGGTCAATAAGTTTAATTAATACCTCGCCCTGACTAATTGTCAGGTCTTTTATTTCTTTATTAAAGATGCCTTTTATTTCAGTTTCGCAAGTGTTGATCAGTTGCTTTTGCTTATGCTTATCACCGGTTAAGGCCAGGTCTCGCTGCAGCTGCCGATAGCGCTGCCCCGCATAACGTGCATAGGGCAACACCTTCAGCACATTATAGCGCAAACGGCGGTAAGCATCAAGGTCAGCCTGACTTTTAAAAATACGTTTTTCTTCAATCTTAACCTCGTTTAAAACAATCCAGGGAGTGAGCCGGCCGCTGTCGATGGTGAGATAGGTGCGTATGGTATCATTTTTGCCTAAAATTAATGGAGCAGCCTGTTTTGTTTGAGCGCTGGACGCACCCATTAAACAACAAAACAACAGCAATAAGCCAATTAATTTCATAATTTTACGTAGAACAAAAATAATGCAAATTATTTTGGTAATTGTTATAACCGCCAATTATAATTTTTATTGCAAGGTTGTGATATTTAACGCAATAAAGGATAAATCTACACGATGAAGGAATTAGTGATAGACGTTGAAGCCGAAAAAAACGAGATACTAAAAAGATACCGGGCGTTGCTGCGGGCGTCGAAATCTACCTTGCAAAAAGGCGATAAGCGAATGATACGCAAAGCGTTCGAGATGGCGCTGGAAAGCCATAAAGACATGCGCCGCAAATCGGGTGAGCCTTACATTTATCATCCTATAGCGGTTGCGCAGATAGCCGCCGAGGAAATTGGATTAGGCACAACCTCGATAGTCTGTGCCCTGCTGCACGACGTAGTTGAAGATACCGACATGACCCTTGAAGACATTGAAAGGGAATTCGGGAAAAAAGTGGCCATGATTATTGATGGCCTGACTAAAATTTCGGGAGTTTTTGATACAAACAGCTCTTTACAGGCCGAGAACTTTCGCAAGATGCTGCTTACGCTGGCCGACGACGTAAGAGTTATCCTGATAAAGCTTGCTGACCGGCTGCACAATATGCGCACTATGGAGTTTATGCCCCGTGACAAGCAGCTTAAACTTTCATCAGAAACGGTGTACCTGTACGCCCCATTGGCACATCGCCTTGGTTTGTATGCTATAAAATCTGAACTGGAAGACCTTTCCATGAAATACATGGAAAGGGAGACCTATCAGTTTATAAAAAATAAGCTGAACGAGAAAAAAACTGAACGTGAGAAGTTTATCAGGGATTTTATCGAGCCGGTTAAAAAAGTACTTGAAGGACAAGGTTTACACGCAGATATATTCGGCAGGCCAAAATCCATTCATTCCATCTGGAATAAGATGAAAAAGAAGGCCATCCCTTTTGAGGAAGTTTATGACCTTTTTGCCATCAGAATTATTTTAGACAGCGCACCGGAAGCTGAGAAGGCCGATTGCTGGAAAGCATATTCTATTGTTACGGACCTTTACCGGCCCAACCCGGACAGGCTGCGCGACTGGATATCTTCGCCAAAGGCAAATGGTTATGAGTCGCTGCATACCACGGTGATGGGTCCGCGGGGCCAGTGGGTGGAGGTTCAGATACGTACTAAACGCATGAATGAAATTGCGGAGAAGGGCTTTGCCGCGCATTGGAAATATAAAGAATCATCTACCGATAGCGGGCTCGACCAATGGGTGCAAAAAGTGAGGGACATGCTTAAAAATCCAGACTCAAACGCGCTCGACTTTCTGGATGATTTTAAAATGAACCTGTTCTCTGACGAGATATTTATTTTTACGCCAAAAGGTGCACTGATCCAGTTGCCGTTGAACGCAACCGCCCTCGACTTCGCCTTTGAGATACACACTGACGTAGGGGCGAGCTGTATTGGTGCAAAAGTTAACCATAAGCTGGTACCGCTGGGGTATAAGCTGCAGAACGGCGACCAGGTAGAGGTAATTACATCAAGCAAGCAAACACCAAAGGAGGATTGGCTGAATATAGTCGTTACCGCCAAGGCAAAGGCTAAGATCAAATCGGCGCTTAAGGAGGAAAAACGTAAGGTAGCCGAAGACGGCAAGGAAATTCTTGAGCGTAAAATGAAAACGTTAAAGATTACTTACAATACCGAAAATATACAGAAGCTGAGTTATTTTTTCAAGCTGCCGTCTACACAGGATCTTTTCTACAATATTGCCAAGGGCACTATCGATATGAAAGACCTGAAGGAGTACCAGGCTTCAGAAAAAACGATCGAGAATAAGCCGCAGGACAGGATAGAAGCAGAACAACTGCAGGGGCTGATGCGCAGCATAAAAGCCAAAGACAGTGATATGCTGCTGATTGGCGAGGATATGCAAAAGATCGATTATAAACTGGCTAACTGTTGCAACCCGATTCCGGGCGATGATGTGTTTGGCTTTGTAACCGTGAGCGATGGCATAAAAATACACCGCACCAATTGCCCCAATGCAGCTAAGCTGATGGCCAACTATGGGTATAGGATTGTAAAGGCTAAGTGGACAAACCAACAGGAGCTGGCCTTTTTAACCGGCTTAAGAATTACAGGCATCGACGAGGTCGGCCTTATCAACCAGTTAACTACCGTAATTTCGCAGGATTTTAAAGTGAATATACGCTCTATCACCGTAGATAGCGACAATGGTATTTTTGAAGGCTCGATAATGGTATATGTGAATGATACGAATCACCTGGATAACCTGATAAGAAAGCTGAAAACTGTTAAAGGTATAACCGGTGTAAACAGGTTTGATTCGGCGATTGAGAAAGCGTCTTAATAAGTTGATTGGGTGAGTTGTTGATCGAGTTGACCGGGTTTGATAACGCAATCAACATAATAAACTTAATCAACTTTAAACTAATTTCAATAACTTTGTCCTTTAATACAGAAAAATGTCTCAACAGGAAACCATACCCATGGTTAAAAAGATTTTCGAGGCGTACCTTGAAAATAAAAACCTCAGGAAAACCCCCGAGCGTTTTGCAATACTTGAAGAAATATATTCCCGGTCTGACCATTTTGATGTGGAGTCGTTGTATATCCACATGAAAAATAAGAAATACCGTGTTAGCCGCGCAACGGTTTACAATACTCTTGAGTTGCTGGTATCGTGCGATTTGGTGACCAAGCACCAGTTCGGGAAAAACATGGCGCAGTTCGAAAAATCGTATGGTTATAAACAACACGACCATATTATCTGTATCGATTGCGGCAAAGTAGTGGAGTTTTGCGATCCGCGCATACAGCAGATACAAAGCATGATGGGCGGCCTGCTGAAGTTTGAGATAAAGCACCACTCGTTAAACCTGTATGGCAATTGCGAAAAGCTGCGAGCCGGTTTTTGCGATAGGAAAGTTCAATAAACATGAATAAGCCGGAATTAAGTAAGCAGGCGTTTTGGGATGTCGATATGGATAAGATTGACTATGAAAAAAATGCAGCGCATGTTGTAGAAAAGATTATAGAACGTGGCAGAACCGAAGACTTTGATAACCTCTTGAAATTTTACGGGTTCAAAAGAGTCGGAGAATTAGCGTTACAGGCAAATTGGTTATCAGATATTAATATAAGTTTTTGTTGCGCCCTGTTCAAAGTCAAACCAACTGATTTTAAATGTTACGAGAAGAAACAGTCGAACCGGCAACACTGGGATTTTTAAAGGCCCTGGTTTCTAGAAGATTTAATCGCTTTAAAACTCAATGCTATAAAAGGAAGGGGCGCTAAGAAAGACTTTTGGTATGTGGCGCGGCTGTTGCGAGAGTATTGTATGGATGATTTGTTAAAATTTTATCAAAATAGATTTTACTATGACGACACTTTTGCCATATTAAGATCTATCACCTACTTTGCGGATGCTGAGAGTGATATAGATCCTGAGTCCTTAGATGGCATGACTTGGGAGAAAGTAAAAAAGCCGTCGTTTTTGGAATTGACGAACGTTATAAAAAATATAAAAATTAATGGCTGTTGACGTATTATTAGGGCTCCAGTGGGGCGACGAAGGTAAAGGAAAAATTGTTGATGTATTGAGCGCAGGGTACGACCTGATCGCGCGTTTCCAGGGCGGGCCGAATGCCGGGCATACATTGGAGTTTGACGGTAAAAAGTTTGTATTGAATACTATCCCTTCCGGAATATTCTTTGAAAATACCATGAACCTTATTGGTAATGGCGTTGTGATTGATCCGATCACCCTAAAAAAAGAATTAGATAAATTGAAGGATGCCGGCCACGATTTGCTGGCCAAAGGCAACCTGATGATAGCCAAAAAGGCGCACCTGATTTTACCAACGCACCAGTTGCTCGACGCTGCCTCCGAAAAGAAAATGGGCGAAGGGAAGATCGGCTCTACCTTAAAAGGTATTGGTCCGACTTATATGGACAAAACCGGCAGGAACGGTTTACGGGTTGGCGATATTACTTTACCGGATTTTAAAGAGCGTTATCAAAAACTGGTGGATAAACACCTTTCGATGTTAAAATCGCTTTATAACGAAGCTCCTGATTTTTCGGAACGCGAAGCTGCATTTTTTGAGGCGATTGACCTGATCAGTAAATTCAAGCTGGTTGACTCTGAGCACCTGGTGAATGATTACCTGCAAAAAGGGAAAAAGGTTTTGGCCGAAGGTGCACAGGGCACTATGCTGGATATTGATTTTGGCTCGTATCCGTTTGTAACCTCATCAAACACCACTACTGCCGGCGCTTGTACAGGTTTAGGCATAGCACCTAATAAAATAGGCGAGGTGATAGGTATTTTTAAGGCTTATTGCACCCGTGTTGGCGGCGGTCCTTTCCCAACCGAACTAAATGATGAAACAGGTGAAGAACTGCGCCGTATAGGTCACGAATTCGGCGCAACTACGGGGCGCCCGCGCCGTACCGGCTGGATTGACCTGCCTGCGCTTAAATACGCCATCATGTTGAACGGTGTTACGCAAATGGTGATGACGAAAGCAGACGTGTTGAGCGGCTTCGAAAAAATTTACGCCTGTACGCATTATAACTACCAGGGCGAACAGATAGATTATATGCCTTATGATATCTGTGGCGTTGAAGCAACTCCAGTGTTAAAAGAAATAGACGGCTGGAACGAAGACCTGACCGGCATAACCGAACTCTCTGAAATACCTGCCAAACTGCAATCTTACATAGATTATCTGGAAAAAGAATTAGGTGTACCGGTTAAATATCTTTCGGTTGGTCCGGACAGGAAGCAAACGTTAACTTTGCATCCATAAAAAAATTTTATTTAACTTGATTCAAAGGCTCCGTTCAGGGGCCTTTTGATTTTACTTTTACAGCGTGATTCAATACCTGGTAAATACGGCGGAATACAAGAGGAAAGCCCTGCAATGGGCTGAAGGGTTCGATGTTTGCTGTTACCTTGACTCCAACGACTTTAATGACAACTACAGTAAGTTTGATGCCCTGATAGCTGTATCAGTGAAAGCTGAACTTAATGCGGAGCCCGGCTCTGCCTTTGAGCTGTTGCAGCAATTCAGGCAACAGCACACTGGCTGGCTGGCAGGCTTTTTTTCGTACGACCTTAAGAATGAAATTGAAGATTTGACTTCCGGTAATCCTGATAACCTCAATTTTCCCGGGATGTATTTTTTTGAGCCCGAATACCTGCTCATCTTTCAGGGTAATAAAGTTGAAATAATGGCAGCCGACCCCCATCTGACTTTCGAAGCCATTGGAAAACAGGAGATTGGCGGTAAGCGCATTTCCGCGGAATTAAATATCCAGCCACGCACGGGAAAGGCAGCTTATGTTAATGCTGTTGGAAAAATAAAGAAGCACATTAACCGCGGAGACATTTATGTAACTAACTTTTGCCAGGAGTTTTTTTCGGAAAATGCCGTAATCGATCCGCTTTCTGTATTTGTTGAGTTAAATAAGCTCTCACCAAATCCATTTTCAGCGTTTTTTAAGTTAAGAGATAAATATATACTCTGCGCCACACCTGAACGATTTTTAGCTAAGCGCGGGAATAAGCTGATATCGCAGCCAATTAAAGGAACCGCTAAAAGAGGCGTCACCGCGGCCGAAGATGAGGAGCTGATGACCCGGCTTCAAAATCATCCGAAAGAACTCCAGGAAAATGTAATGATAGTCGACCTGGTCCGAAATGATCTTACCCTGTCAGCTAGGCCCGGCACGGTTAAAACTGAAGAGCTTTATGGCATTTATAGTTTTGCCCATGTACACCAAATGATTTCGACCGTAGTATGTGAGATAGCGGATGGAATAAGCGACGCGGAGATCATTAAAAATACTTTCCCAATGGGCAGCATGACGGGTGCACCCAAAATAAGCGCGATGCGGCTGATGGAAAAATATGAGAGCAGCAGGAGGGGCGTATACTCGGGAGCTATCGGCTATTTCAGTCCTGACGGGGATTTTGATTTTAATGTGGTTATCCGTACCGTTTTGTATAATCAAGCCCGGCAATACCTGTCTTTTCATGCCGGCAGCGCTATAACCTATCATGCTGATGCTGAAAAAGAGTATGAGGAGTGTTTGCTTAAAGCACAGGCGATATTGGAGGTGCTTGGTGTAAACGGATTCAATTGGTAAATAAAATCGTTTTATTTATCTTTACATAAATGTAATGATTTAAAGTTATGGAACTCCAGTATGTTTCGGATAATGAGGGCCGGCCAACGGCAGTGCTCATTCCCATTGCTGAGTGGAATAATATTACGGCCAAACACGAGGATTTGAAAGAATTGGAAAAACCAAGGCAGGGTTCCTCTAAAGGTAAACCATCTGATTATGTAGGCTGTATATCGAAGGAAACAGCTCTTAAAATGATTTCCGATATTGAACAAAGCCGTAACGATTGGGAAAGAAATTTTTAATTGACACGAATATCCTTTTGGGATATATCGGGGGCGTTCTCCCAGCCAATGCTCATGAACTGGTTGAAGAAGCGATCTCAAGTGATTTTAACATTTCAGTAATAAACCGAATTGAAGTTTTAGGTCATCATTCCGCCAATAAAAGCCTTTGCTCCTTTCTTGACTTGTCCAAACAATATGAGTTAAGTTTACCCGTTGTCGAGCAGACAATTTTAATTCGAAAAGTCGTGAAAATTAAGTTGCCGACGCAATTATAGCTGCCACAGCTATTGTTCATAATTTTGTTTTATTAAGCCGAAATACTAAGGACTTTAAAAATATCGATGGTCTGAAAATATTAGATCCATACTCTTTATAATATTAATGGGTCACTGAAGAATCAACTCCTCCATTATCTTCTCACCGATCCTCACATTTACGGCCGATCCGTTTGCGAAAAATGCTGAATATGGCTGAGCGCTTAAAAATGGAACAAACTCTTCACCATAAAGCGCGGCTATATCACCATCAAACACAGGGTTAGTAACATTAGCCACCTGCCAGCTGATATGTTCCACCTGGTACTGCATGGTCGAAGCAGCCGTCAGCTTATTGTAGCCCCAGTAATGCTCGAAAATAAATTCTTCCTGACTGCCGGGTTGTATATCATTAAATTGAGTGCTCACTGTAGCGCCAAGTTTGTTCCATCGGCCTTTTAATTTCCACTCATATAAAAAGTTCAGATGGTTATCACCTGCCGGCGTTTGTGAATGACGCATCGGCAGGGCGCGGTAATGCTCATTGTAAAGATTATTGGCTATCAAAGCAATCATGTTTTTTGGCACAATCTCGCTGATGAAAACCGCGCCCCTTTTCCATTCCCGCCCGTCGAAATATTTTACATAGAAGCGCAGGTTTACTTCTTCAAAATCCACATGAAAAGGCCACTTTACACCCAATACCCTGGTTTGCAAAAATTCGAAGCCAACCATGCTGACCAATGCTTTGCCTTGCCAGTAATCAAGAACCGTATATGGAGGAAGGTAGGGCTCTAAAATTTCAGGCGGCACTTCGTAGTTAAGCATCAGGAGATTTTCCCAGCGCGCTTCCATGAACTTTCTTTTCGCCATATACCGGGTGTTAATGTCTGGTGTAATACTTCATTGCCTCCGGCAGCCGTTTCTGAATATCTGCAATACGGGTGGCATCGGCAGGGTGCGTGCTCAGCAGTTCGGGCGGAGCGCCGTTTTTGTTTTGGGCGGCCATGTGTTGCCAGAAGGTAAGTGCTGCATGAGGGTCGTAGCCGGCAAGCGCCATGAAAGTAAGCCCGAGGCGGTCAGCTTCTGACTCCTGGTCGCGCGAGTATTTTAGCAGGGTTAGCTGGCTGCCTACGCCGTAAAGGTTGCTGATGATGGCCTGTGTAGCCGCGCTTTGGTTAGATGAAGCTACACCAACCGCGCCTCCGATACCCTGTGCCACCATTTGCTGAGATATTCTTTCGGCTGAGTGGCGTGCTATGGCGTGGCCGATCTCGTGACCCATAACGGTGGCAAGTTCAGCATCCGTTTTTGCCAGGGGCATTAAACCGCTGTACACGGCAACCTTGCCGCCGGGCATACACCAGGCGTTTACTTCGCTGCTTTTTATGAGGTTAAATTCCCATTTGAAATTGTACTGATCGGCATAGCCATTCGTCTTTAAGTAGCCCTCAATTGCTGTTGCCAGCTGACTGCCGACATGTTTTACACGCTGGGCGTCGCTGGTGTTATTAATAACAACCGTTTTAGGGTCAGATAGTAGCTGGCTGTAGCTTTGCGCCGCCGATTGATTGATCTGGGCATCATCGGCCAATGACAATTGTTTACGCCCGGTTAACGGAACGGTTGAACAGGAATAAAGGATAGCGGAAAGCAATAAAATTGCACCAAAGGATAATTTTTTCATACGGCAGTTTTTTTCTTAAACAAATTTACGCGGGACTCTTTGCCTTTCAGTAGCCTTTCGATGTTTTTTTGGTGCGTAACCAATATCAAAAGGCATATCAGCATCCCGAATATAACAACAAGATTACTTGTGTATTTGTTGAAAAAAAATGTAACACCCACCAGGTATGCGAAACCGGCGGTGATGGAACTAAGGGAAACATAGCGCGTAATCAACAGCACTACAATAAATACAGACACGCAGAACAAGGCCGCATCGAGGTTAACTGCCAGCACCATGCCAAACAAAGTAGCTATACCCTTACCGCCCCTGAAGCCGGCAAAAATAGGAAACAGGTGGCCCATAACAGCAGCTATTCCCAATGCCAGCTGATAGCTTATTAAATTGGAATGGGGGCCTCCGGTTGTTGATACACCGATAAAATACGCAAGGCTGGTTGCTGTCCATCCTTTTAAAATATCAATAAGCATAACCGGGATGCCTGCTTTTTTTCCCAATACCCTGAATGTGTTGGTTGCTCCGGCATTACCGCTGCCGTATTCACGTACATCAACTCCGTAAAATGCCAGGCCTATCCAGACAGCTGTAGGGATAGACCCGCAGAAATAAGCCAGAATAAGCGCTGAAACAGAGTAGGTAGTTATCATTTCACCGCAATATTAATAATTTGAAGTCATATTTGAAGTTAGAAAGTCGGTAAAGTCCGTAAGCCGGAATGAAGCGTTGCAGCGGATAATTCGTTCGTTCTTCACAAAAAAGTATGTCCTTCAGCTTCCTGGAACAAGCCTTAGCTTACCGCCTTCAAACTTAAATCAATGCTTTTTACGGAATGAGTTAGAGCACCTACTGAAATGTAATCAACACCACATGCTGCATAATCGCGTATATTATCGATGGTAATGCCGCCGGAAGCCTCCGTAACAAAACGCCCGTTGATAAGATTAACTGCGTCGCGCAGACTTGCGGAATTGAAGTTATCCAGTAAGATACGGTTTACCCCCCCTGTTTCCAATACCTGCTGCAGCTCTTCCATATTTCTTACTTCAATCTCGATAGCCAGCTTTTTGTTTTGGTTTTTGAGGTATTGCTGTGTGTTTTCAATTGCCTGCCGGATACCGCCTGAATAATCCACATGATTATCTTTTATCAATATCATATCATACAAGCCGAAGCGGTGGTTAACACCGCCTCCGATTCTGACAGCCCACTTTTCGAGGTACCGTAAGCCGGGTGTGGTTTTTCGGGTGTCTAAAACTTTGGTGTTGGTGCCTTGTAAAAGATCTACTATCTGGCGGGTTTTCGTAGCGATACCGCTCATGCGCTGCATGCAATTTAGCACCAGGCGCTCCGCCTTTAAGATGTTTTGAGCATCACCTTCAACCTCAAAAGCTACATCTTTAGGTTTAACTTTAGCACCATCATTTATAAATACAGAAACTTTAAGCGCAGGATCAATAATGTGAAATATTTCCTGTGCAAGTTCAACGCCGGCCAGGATGCCTTCATCCTTTACCAAAAGTTTTGCTTTGCCTTGCGTGCCTGCAGGGATTGTGGCGAGGGAGGTGTGGTCGCCATCGCCCACATCTTCATTAAGTGAATTTAAAATAAACTGGTCGATAAGTTGCTTGTCCAAAACCTGTATATGTTAGTGTCGGGCCAAAAGTAAGAATAGTTCATGGTTCATGGTTCATAGTTCATAGAAAAAGTGATAGCGGGCGCAGATGCATATTCTGGCGACTACGGAGAGCGGATATTACTTATGCACTACTTCACCTTCTCGGTTTCGATGCGCAATTCGGTCAGCTCTGACGTGCCTCCTGTTTGCTTCAAAGTAACAGCAATGCGGTAGGGGCCTTTTTGAGTATTAAGGATCAGCACGCCAAAAACATAATTCTGGCTGGAGTTGATTTTATGCAGCACCTTTACAGAAACGGGTTTATTTTGACTAAAGAATTTATCGAGAATAATGCCTGCCTGCGTTTTGGAATACAGGTTTTCATCGTTCTGCATTGTTATTTCAACATTGGCAGCGAATAACTTAGTGAGTTCGGCTACATTTGCCTGCCGGAAAAGTTCGGCAACTTTCTCTAAAGGCCCCGTGGTAACAGGTAGCAGGTAAAGCAATATTAGTACCGGCATGTATAAAAGTTTCATAAGATATCTCCCTAAGTATTAAAACGAGCAGTAAATAATTTGGTTTTACGCCTTATTGCGATAGCTTAAGCATACTAAGTTTTGAGGCGGGGGTTTAGCGGAGATGCAATTGCGGCCGCTCGCCGGTGTAACTTAATCAATAATTATTACTAACTAAGAACGTTGCTTTTTATATTTGCATTGTGGAAAGACAAAAAAAAATCGCTTTAATTATTCTGGATGGCTGGGGTTTCGGCCGTAACGACGCCTCGAATGCTATACTCGCCGCCCAAACGCCGTTCTTTGATTCGATGCTGCAAAAGTATCCAAATTCTAAATTGGAAGCGTCGGGCACGGCTGTTGGCTTGCCCGCAGGACAAATGGGCAACTCAGAAGTGGGCCATATGAACCTTGGAGCGGGCCGCGTGGTTTACCAGGAATTGGGCCGGATACATAAGGCGGTTGATGATAATGAATTCCCGGCTAATCCGGTTATAAAGGAAGCATTTGACTACGCCAAACAAAATAATAAAGACGTACATTTTATAGGCCTTGTTTCTGACGGGGGGGTGCACTCTCATATTAAACATGTGAAGGGTTTATGCGATGCTGCCGGGGTGTACAATTTGGAAAAGGTATTTATCCATGCTTTTTTAGATGGCAGAGACACCGATCCTAAATCAGGTGGGGGGTTTATTGCTGATTTAGAGCAGTACATAGAGAACTCGAACGTAAAACTGGCATCGGCAATAGGCAGGTATTACGCAATGGACAGGGACAACCGCTGGGAGCGCGTAAAGCTGGCTTACGATCTTATGGTTAACGGCATAGGCCAACCAACAAAAGATATTGTTCAGTCTATCAAGCAATCGTATTTACAAGAGGTTACCGACGAATTTATTAAGCCAATAATCAAGGTTGACGAAAACGGCAACCCGCTTGCGGTGATTAAGGAAGGCGACGTTGTGATCTGTTTTAATTTCAGGACCGACAGGGGGCGTGAAATAACGCTTGCCTTAACTCAGAAGGCGTTTCCCGAGTATAACATGCACCCGCTGGACCTGCATTATATAACTATGACCACTTATGACGAAACGTTTAAAAATGTAAAGGTGGTTTTTACTAAGGATGATCTTTCCAAAACGCTTGGTGAAGTTTTACAGGATGCAGGAAAAAATCAAATCCGGATAGCGGAAACCGAGAAATACCCGCATGTAACGTTCTTTTTCTCCGGAGGGCGTGAGAAGGAATTTGACAATGAAAAGCGGCTGCTGGTACCCTCGCCGAAAGTGGCGACCTATGATTTGCAGCCGGAGATGAGTGCTGAAGGCATACGCGATGCGATAATTCCGGAATTGAAAAGTGGCTGGGCGGATTTTATTGTGCTTAATTTTGCAAATACCGATATGGTGGGCCACACCGGCGTATTCAGCGCCGTAGTTAAAGCTGCTGAAACAGTTGATGGCTGTACAAGAGAGGTGGTTGAAACCGGTTTGGCGAACGGATATTCGTTTATAATTATTGCAGACCATGGTAATGCTGACTATATGATTAATGATGATGGCACGCCCAACACTGCGCATACTACCAACCTGGTTCCGTGTATTGTTATTGATGACGATGTGAAACATGTGAATGACGGCAAACTGGGAGACATAGCGCCAACCATATTAAAAATTTTAGGGATCGCTATTCCTGAACAAATGGGCGGCAATGTATTGGTTTAAACTAAGGCCATATTTAGTTATCGCTATTGTTACGACCCTGGCGGCCTTGTGTTCAGGTTGCAAACCTGAGGCAAAGCAAAGCGGCGGGAAGGCAGGATACTTCGATATCAAAGGCTTTTTTACCAATGAAGCACAAGACCTGCAAAGGGTTAAGCCCCCGGTGTTAAAAACTATTGTACATAATGGCGTTAGCGAAACAAAAAAGGTGGCTATTGAAAACTGGGGGCAGGAGCTGGAGTCATTTGTCGGAGGAGATATCAACCGTCCCGCCTGGAAAAATAGTTACACCACATCAACGGGTGATGGCATTACATTGTATAAGGCTATTGAGCCCGGGCTTACAGTCCGCGAAATTATAATCAAGAAGGATGCGGATAAGATCAAGTGGATAATTATTTACACCAAAACACAAAATATCTTATACAGGAATATCGAGAAGCTAAGCTACTATCCCGACTCTCTCTACCGGATTGAAAAAAGTCAGCACGTTAAGCTGATGGGGAACAATAATTATAACATTACGGGAGTAATTATTAAATAATTATACGAAGACCTGAATAGGCTATCAAAATAAATCCCGGCTTACGATTATTTGTGGGCCAGCGCTTCGTTAAGTTTCTGCTTTGAAAGATCGATAAGGGTAGAGATGTCAGTCCGGCCGGGGTTATCTGCCAAAACTTTTTCCAGGTCAGCCACAGACGCACGCAGCGAGTTGATCGCCCTTACTTTATCGAATTGTTTTCCGGTTGCCTGCAATTTAAACACGCCATATTCGCGGTAGGCAATACCCCTCACCTGGTAATATTTGTTCCGGGTAAGATCAGGATCTATAGCGATGGCTTTAGTCAAATCAAAAATTGCACCGAGAAGATATTTTTCTTTGTCTGCGGGGCTAGTCTGATTATCTTTTCCCAGGTAGCCTTTTGCCCTGGCCCTGTAGTAATAAGCGGTTGCATCTGCAGGATTTAAGGCAATTTCCTTGGTATAGGCAGCAATGGACTTTTTATAATTTTCGCTGTGGTAATATGAATATCCCAGCATTAGCAAGGCGGTGGAGTTTGTAGAGTCTATCAGGCAGGCCCTTTCGAGCTGAGATACTGCCGCCTTAAAATCCCCATCCATTAAAGCCTGCTGTCCCAATTTTATATAGGAGTTTTGGGCAGATATGGTTTCAACGGAAGAAATTATAAGTAAAGATATAATTACTGAAATCCTCATTAACGGCCAACTAGTGATAATCAAAACAGTATAATATTAACTGCCATAGTTAGAAAATATTATGCCAGCATTGTATTTTTTGTACAGATGCCCGTAAAATAATTTATCAAAACAGAGTGCTATTATATGACTTTTTTTCATATTTATCAATAACTTTATTTTTTGGTTTTAATCCGGTTGTTTGTTTAACCTTCATGTTCTCAGTGTTTTACAAACCAACCTGATTTGCGGCGCCTGATTTGCCGGTACTTGGCATAGCAATTGAAATATTGAATAACCCGCAGGAAAATTCCTTTTTATCCTGTGCAAAAATGCCTGTATCTTTGCAGGCTGACATATTGACGTTTTTTACAAAACATAAAAGGTAGTTGATGAATTTTGATCCGTTTGATTTTAATAGTGCTTTACCGGTTATAAATGAGGATTCGGAGTTTTTTCCCCTTATGTCTACCGAAGACGAAGAGGAAATGAACAATGAGGCCATACCGGATATTTTATCGATACTGCCGCTGCGTAATACCGTACTTTTCCCCGGCGTGGTTATTCCGATAACTGTCGGCCGTGATAAATCAATTAAATTGATCCGCGATGCCAATAAAGGCAGCCGCATGATTGGGGTAGTTGCTCAACAGGATGTAGCAATAGAAGACCCTTCATTTGCCCAGTTGAACAAAATCGGAACCATTGCATTAATTGTTAAGATGCTGCAAATGCCCGATGGCAACACTACGGTTATCCTGCAAGGCAAAAAAAGGTTTATCTTAAAAGATGAAGTGCAGAGCGTGCCTTATATAAAGGCTACCATTGAACCGTTTAAAGAAGCTAAGCATAAAGAGGATAAGGAATTTAAGGCTATGGTTTCGTCGATAAAAGACATGGCCATGAGCATTATCCAGCTTTCGCCAAATATTCCGAGCGAAGCGGGGATAGCTATCCGCAACATCGAAAGCACCTCGTTCCTGATAAATTTTATCGCGTCGAACATGAACGCCGATATGATGGCGAAGCAGCGATTGCTGGAAGAACCCAGCCTGCGTGCGAAAGCTAACCTGGTGCTGGAACACTTAACCCTTGATTTGCAGATGCTGGAACTTAAAAACCAGATACAAAGCAAAGTCAGGGTTGATTTGGATAAGCAGCAGCGTGATTATTTCTTAAACCAACAACTGAAGACGATCCAGGAAGAACTTGGCGGGAATACGCCTGACCTTGAGATTGACAGCCTGAGACTACGGGCATCAAAAAAGAAGTGGGCCAAGGAAGTTAACGATCATTTTAACAAAGAGATCGAAAAGCTGGCGCGCATTAACCCTGCCGCTGCAGATTATTCCGTGCAGATAAACTACCTTGAATTGCTGCTCGACCTGCCCTGGAACGAGTTTACCAAAGATAACTTCGACTTAAAGCGTGCACAAAAAGTACTTGATAAAGACCATTTCGGCCTTGACAAGGTGAAGCAACGCATAATTGAGTACCTGGCAGTGCTTAAATTAAAGCACGATATGAAGGCGCCGATTCTTTGTTTAGTAGGCCCTCCCGGAGTTGGCAAAACTTCCCTGGGAAAATCTATAGCCAAAGCGCTCGGCCGTAAATATGTGCGTATGGCACTGGGTGGTATCCGCGATGAAGCCGAGATACGCGGCCACCGTAAAACTTATATAGGCGCAATGCCTGGCCGTATTATCCAGTCGATAAAAAAGGCAGGGGCTTCAAACCCGGTGTTTATTTTAGATGAGATTGATAAAGTAGGTAACGATTTCAGGGGCGACCCGTCTTCGGCTTTACTTGAAGTGCTCGACCCCGAACAAAACAGCACATTTTACGACCACTATGTTGAGATGGATTTTGATTTGTCAAATGTGATGTTTATTGCAACGGCAAATTCATTAAGTTCCGTACAGCCCGCTTTGCTCGACCGTATGGAAATAATAGAGGTTAACGGCTATACTATTGAAGAGAAGGTTGAAATTGCTAAACAGCACCTTTTACCAAAACAGCGGGAAGCACATGGCCTGAAAACCAAAGATGTGGTGGTGAGGCCTGAGGTGATTGAAAAACTGATTGTCGATTATACGCGTGAATCCGGTGTGCGCGCACTCGAGAAGAAAATAGGCTCGCTGGTACGCGGGGTGGCTAAGAACATCGCCCTGGAAGAGCCTTATAACCCTACCGTAAGCGCGAAAGAGGTGGAGAAAATATTGGGCGCGCCGATATATGATAAAGACCTGTACGAAGGAAACGACGTTGCAGGTGTGGTTACCGGCCTGGCGTGGACATCGGTTGGCGGAGATATTTTATTCATCGAGGCTAGCTTAAGCCCCGGTAAAGGCAAGCTAACACTCACCGGCAGCCTGGGTGATGTAATGAAGGAATCGGTGACTATCGCCCTGGCTTATCTGCGTGCTCACGCAGCCAATTTCAACATTGACCCAAGGTTGTTTGACTTATGGGATGTTCACGTGCATGTTCCTGCCGGGGCTACGCCTAAAGATGGCCCATCGGCCGGGGTAACTATGCTCACCGCCCTTACATCAGCCTTTACGCAGCGTAAAATCAAACCGCACCTGGCCATGACCGGCGAGATAACCTTGCGCGGGCGTGTGTTGCCGGTTGGTGGCATAAAGGAAAAAATACTTGCAGCTAAACGCGCCAATATAAAAGAAATAGTGCTTTGCGCATCGAACAGGAAAGATATACAGGAAATTAAGGAGGATTACATAAAAGACCTTAAGTTTCATTACGTGACTGAAATGCATGAGGTTATAAACCTGGCGCTGCTGGATGAGAAAGTAGATAACCCTCTTGACTTTACAATAAAAGAAGACAACAGGCAGCCCGTTGCCTGATCTCATTTTTGGTGGCAATATTTTGTTAATAATTCTGAATTTTTACTGAAATGTTTCAGGCGCCGGCTGGCCGGGGCGTGAAACATTTCAGCTTTAACAAGCGTATTAGGTGGTATCGTAATTGTAAATTAATTGTAGTACTATTTAAAAACCTCCTAAAGCCCCACCAAAGTGAAGAAAACTTTTGCGCTAAAAGCTCTTTTTTTATTGTTCCTTGTTACGTCATCTTTCTACCTAAAGGCACAAAACCTTGAGGCAAATCCTATTAAAAGAGATACCGTTCAGGAAGAATTTATAAAACCCCGGACCATATTTCTGGAGGCGGGTGGCCCGGGTTTAGCGCTTACCTTAAATTACGATACACGTTTTGGCGACAGGCGCGATAAGTTTGGCTACCGAGTAGGTGCGGGTTACTATAACACAGGCGCTAACTGGGTGGCATCGGTCCCCCTGCAAATAAATTATTTAGCACCATTAGGCCGTGAGGGCGGCAGCAGCTTTGCCGAGTTTGGCGCAGGTACAACGTTCGTTCGTTCTCAAGGCTCAAATAAGGGTACATTTTTTGAGTTCGACAATGTTACCGGCTTTATCGGCACCGCAACTGTTGGCTATCGTTTTCAGCAGGACAATGGGGGTATTAATTTCAGGATAGCGTTTGTGCCGGTATTGTATGATGATGGTGTAATAGCTGAAGGCGGTTTGAGCATTGGCTATACGTTTTAATTGTTGCCTTTAAAAATATTTGTAAAAGCCCTGAATTACCGGGGCTTTTACTATTTTAGACGGTTATTGCAAACAAACCGGATGAGATTTAAATTATTGCTGTTCGCCATTTGCTTTTTTTGCGCCGCGAACGTTTTTGCCCAGACACACAGTACCGAAATAGGCTTACAAACGGATAATGATTCCTACCTGATGCAGGGTTCGGACAGGTATTACACCGACGGCATCTTTTTTTATTACAGGCATGCCCAAAAGGTAAATGAAAGCAGTAAGCTTGCTAACAAAGTACTTGGTCTTGAAATAGGCCAAAAGATATTCAATCCACAGAGTGGCAGTGTTAATTATAAGGGCGCTGATCAGGCGTATCTGGTGGATCGGCCATTTGCGGGCTATCTGTATGCCGGCGCCACTTTAAACTTTTTATATAAAAATGAAGGCGCCTTGAAATTTGGGGCGCAGATTGGCATTATTGGCCCCGGGGCATTTGGTAAAGAAGTGCAGGATTACGTGCATGACCATTTCGGCTTTTATCACCCGGGGGGCTGGGAATACCAGATACATAACGAGGCCCAGTTAAATTTATCGGCAAATTACACCAAATTAATTGCACGCGACAGTTGGATAGACGCTTCATTTACCGGGTATGCAAACCTGGGTAACGGCTTTAGCGGTGCAGGCGCAGGTGGTATAGTAAGGATCGGTAATTTTAACCAGTTGTTTAATTCTGTAATTACGCAAAGTTCGGCCATACAAAAGCAGGCGGCAGAGCCGCTTCACCAGCACGAGATATTTTTTTACTACAAGCCTTTGCTCAATTATGTGCTGTATGATGCCACCATACAAGGCGGCTTGTTTGCCAGCCACGATGACCCCAATAGTCTTGAAATAACGCGTAATAAAGAACCTGTAATTTTCAGCAATCAGTTTGGTGTGGCGTTTACCACCGGACGGTTCGCTGTGGATGCTGCAGCAATTTTTCACACCAAAGAAACCAAAGAAATGGTGCGCTCGGAGCAGTGGGGCAGTGTAACCGCGTTGTATAGGTTTAAGTAGATGCTAGAGATTAATTGATTAGAGATTAGTTGATTAGGTTAAGAAAATAAAACCGGCATCTAACTAATCTCTATCACTAAATAGTTAATCCTTAAAAAGTCAATAAACAACCGACAAGTATATTTTGGAGGCTCGGTTTAGATTTGTAGTTAGCTTGATAATTTCATAAACAATCGCCAAAAGATGATTTTTCCAGAGATTCATCATCCTTTTGAAATTCATTGCGGCAGCAGCTAGCATCACATTGATGTTATCGCCTTTGATGCCTTTGTAAAAGTTACGACTTAAACGGTGATCTGCTTTCAGATGACCAATTTTAGGTTCAATGGCAGCTCTGTTTGTAAAGCCTTCCTTCAACTTTGATTTTCGATAGTTTGTTAGTTTGCTACCAAAGGTTTTGGGCGTATGGATAAGGGTACCCTCGACTTCTTTTCTACCCCGGTAGCCCCGGTCAACGAAGGCTTCTTTGAGTTTATGACCTGTAAGTCGCTGCTGTTGCTTGAGCGCCGCATCAAGCGTATGTCCGTCGTAATCATTTCCCGGGATATTCAGCGCCCCAATGATTACGCCACTATTTTGGGTGACCGTAATGGATACTTTACTGCCAAACTCATATTTCTTATGCTCTTTACCTTTGCTGATGCATACCACTTCCGGTTCGTGGAGGCTATAGACCTTGTTTTTGTCATGCCGCTTTTGTCTAAGTACCCGCTCGAATAACTCCAGTTCGCTGCTGTAACTTTCTGCAGGTAATTTTCTTTTTAGTTCTCTTACCAGTCTGCCAGCTATTGTTTTTACTTTTTTGTCTGCCTTACGTGCTTTTGCACCATTTTTAGGATGGTTCCTGAATCGCTGGTCAATACCTAGCTTCTTTAAAGTGCGGCTGTAACTTTGACGAAGTACAAGCTGTTCTTTTTCAGCTATTGCTGAACATTTTTTAATGATCTTCCGGTGTAGCTTGCTGTCAGTAGGATAAGTGATATTCTTTTCCTGGACTGTGGTATCTATGCTGGCTTTGTTTTCTTTACCGCCTTTGCCATTGATACGGATACTTTCCTTAAGGATGAGCTCAACGCCATCGGCACCGATACGGTTGCGAAAATGAACCAATTCTGATGCCTCACACGGGGCTTTTGCCGTAAAGATCTGCTCCACGCTAAAATATTGGTAATAAGCATTCTCTGCCCACTGTTCTACCACGCTTTCATCGCTCAGGTTACGGATGTGTTTCAGCATCAACAGTGCTGTCATCAACCGTATTGGTTTGGCAGGACGGCCAAAGTTTTCATTGTAATGTTTTTTGAAACTGTCCTCAAACATCTGCCAATTAATCACATCAGCCAAAATGTATAAGGGATGTTTATTAGATAATTGTTCTTTCAAGCCAGGCTGTAAAAAGCTCAATTGGGAGGAAATTACTGGTCTGTTAAGCATAAATAACTGCAAGTTTCTGACACTAATATCTATAAATCCTGCAGATTTAAACAACTAATAGTACTAACAAAATGTTGATAATCAATTAATTATACACTTTTTAAGGACTGACTAATTAACTAATCGCTATCTCCCCAATTCCCTCTTCTGCCTTCTTTTTTTGCTGAATTTATTTTTTTGGAGTCAAGCCGTGCCGCTTTAGCGGCTTTGCTTACTTTAGCAGGCTTGCGTATTTTGGGTTTTTGCAGCGACCTGGTAAGCAGCGCCACCAGTTTTTCTACAGCTTTTTCCTTGTTGAGATATTGGCTGCGCTCCTCGTCGCAAATTATTTGTACGAGGCCATCCTTGTTCAGGCGGCTTTGTAATTTAGAACTGATGAGGGATTTTTCTTCTTCAGTAAACAGCGCTGAATTCTCTACTGAGAAAAGAAGCTCAACCTTGGTAGATACCTTATTGACGTTCTGCCCGCCCTTTCCGCCACTTCGGGATGTTTTGTAAGTAATTTCTTTTTGCAGGCCGGCGCGGGTAAAATTCATTTGCAAATTTAGCGAAATAGCCGGAAATCCGCTTTTTTTAAGTACATTCATCCAATTAAGCCGCCGGGATATTGAACTACTATCTGCCCTGACCCGTTACACGGCTTCGATGATCTGTTCCTCAAAATCATTATATAAAAGTTATTAGCTAATCCGTGAAAACATACCTGCTTAAAACCGAACAAGCTATCCCTGTGAGCCTCCATGAAGCCTGGGATTTTTTCTCATCACCGCTCAACCTGGCAAAAATTACGCCGGATGATATGAAGTTTATAGTTACATCCGATTATAACGGGGATACCAAAATGTACGCAGGAATGATAATCACCTACAAGATTACGCCGGTAATGGGTATCAAAATGAATTGGATGACCGAAATAACCCACGTAAAAGAGGGTCAGTATTTTGTGGACGAACAGCGCTTTGGCCCCTATGCCTTATGGCACCATCAGCACCATTTTAAAGAAATTGAAGGCGGGGTGCTAATGACTGATATTTTAAATTATGCAATTCCCTACGGCGTGATCGGCAGGTTTACCAATGCTGTATTCGTCGGCAACAAAGTGAAGCAGATATTTGAGTTCAGGAAAAGGGCGATTGACGAATTATTTGGGGTGATGAAGCAGGCTAAAGGTTAAAGGCGAAAGGTAAAAGGTTTAGAACGGTCTTTCGCCTTTAACCTTTTACCTTTCACCAAAATTTCTACCTATAATCCAGCCTGTAAATAAAGGCCAGGGATACTGATGTGCCTACGCCGGTATTGCGGCCTGTAAGAAATCTGCCGCCGCTCAAAAACAGCGAAGTTTCCCTGGTAAACGAATGGCCAAAGCCAATGGAAGCCTGCAGAAATGAAAAATCTTTATTGGTTTCGGGTATTGCTGAAAACCGCTTGTCGTCGCTTTGTGAATAGATGCCGCTTACAGTTGCTGAAACCTGGTTTTCATAGTCGCTATCCAGCGTAATACCAAAAGTTGCATTGTAACGGTTCTGGATAGGGCCGTTGGTTCCGAAATATTGGCGCACGCCGTCGGCGGCATTAAAATAAGTTGTAAGGCTGCCCAGGTGACCGGTGCCCGAAAAAGCAAGCTTTAATTCAGCGCCTTCCTCGCCGTAACCAAGGCTGGGGTTATTGCTGTACATTGGGGTAATGGCAGTACCCTGCAATGAGAAGTAATAAACGAAATCAATATTCGCCAGGTAATACCGTAAACCGGTCTCCAGGTCGGCGAGGCCCGAACTTGTTACCGGTGGATTTGAGGCGGAAGTGTACCTGTTAAATACCAGCGGTAACGACGCTACCACTGCAAATTTGCGGCTGATGCCATATTCGCCATATAAAGTAGTACCTACCGACGAAAATCTGCCATTATCAGCAAATGGTGTCTTTACACTATTTTGGTCCCAGCCCGAATTGGCCCAGAAGTAAGCAACCGATGGCGCCAGCAACAAACGCCCGGGGCGTACGGGGAAACCGCCGTCGGCATAGCTCAGGCTATTGGCGGTAATTAAAAATATCAGCGAGAAAAGTAAAGTTCTGGTAATAGTTTTCAAAAGGCTCATGATTAATGGTTAATATTAAAACAATGCAAATGTATCCCTCATCCAGCGGCCCTCGTACACCACGTACTTTTTGCCGATTTCGTGCGCCAGGTCCCTGAAAATGATCAGGTGCTTATCCGCCGGGATTCCGTTATAAAGTATTTGTACTGTGTTTGGCGGTGCAATGTTATCCAGCATGCCCATCCCCACCAGGGTACGGCATTGCAAGGTTGATGCGAAGTTTTTCGAATCAAAATAATCCAGGTTGTTTAACACATGCTCATAAGTTAATCCCGGCCTGGTATTAACATATTTTTTAATGTCGATAAACGGCCAGTCCACTTCGTACTGCAAATCGCGTACATCGCTTAATATCGGGTTCGCTGCCGAACAGAAGTTTATACGTTTATCCACCGAAGAAGTTGCAATAGCTAAAAATCCTCCCAGGCTACCACCCACGGCAATAATGTTATCATGCCTTAATTCGGGGCGGGTATAAATAAAGTCTACCGCGCGTACACAGTCCATAATGGCGCCGCGAAGTACATATTTGTTTTTGTCTTCAATACCAAGTGTTATATAAGTTTCCTTGCGGACGTTGATGACGTCCCGACTATTGCCTTGTCCGCGAATGTTGAGCGAAAGTATAGCAATATCAGGGTCGACGCCGTATAGCGGCATTAGATTAACCTGGTAACCCGGCAATGCCAGCATCACAGCAAATTTTTTCTTTTTATTGGTTGTTTTGGGTTCGGTAAGCCAGCCGCGAATGGTCATGCCGCCGAGTGACTTCATTTCGACCAGGTAAACATTACGGTTGTCTTTGCTCGAATCGGGCATTTCCGTTACTGTAAATTCAGGGTCGACTTTGGCAAGTTCGGCCTTAGTATTATTCCAGAATTTTTCAAAATCAGATGGCTTTGCATGCTGCGAACGTACTTCGTGGGGCCTTATACCAAATGCCCTGCGGGTAGTATCGTCATAGTCAGATACGTTGATCATGAAGTTGACTTTGTAAAAACCGCTTTGCAAGCCTGAAATATCAAAACTGTAGCTGGCGGAGCTGCGCGGGCCGATATTTACATGAACTGAGTCCGACTTCATCTTCTTGCCAGCCTCGGTAGTCACCACATATTTTACACTGCCCACCTGCGGCGTGTTGTAGGTGCTTTGTACTGAAAATGTATAAGAAGCAGTTGAGCTGAAGATAGCATCACTGCTATGGGTGGTTAACTCTGTAGTTACCGTTTCTTCCTGTGCAAAAACGTGTACTCCGGTCAGCATAACCAGTGCAATTGCCATTACCAGTATCTTATTCGTAAATTTTGCCATCATATTTTCAACTCAATAATTGGGTGCCGGCTAAGGCCGCCATAAAGATAAATGCCCCGTTGTACATTTAACGGTCAGGTATGGCTATTACCGTGCCGAAATTCCCAATTTTCCACAGTGTGTAAATAAAAATGCCTGTTGTATGTTTATTGCCCGTTAAAACGGTGATATCATTAATTAATTATTGCCTCTCAGTTATCATAAGTGGGAAAACAAATCAACAGTTGTTTCCCTAAGGTATCCGGAATTTCTCGCGCAGCCACAGGTTCTGAAACATAAAATAATTAAAATCAACCTCGTGTGTGGAGTTCGGTACACATACAAACTCCTTGTTTGTGCTGCTGATATGGTTATATAACGCCATACTGCAGCGGGGCGGACAAAACTGGTCAAGCAAACCTATGCCCATTAGTACCGGGCACTTAACCATCGGCGCAAAGTTCTGCGGATCGTAATAATCGAACGTCGCATAAAATTTTTCCCATGAGAAACCCGGGTGCTGGCTCTGGTATTTGCGAAAAACCTTAAACGGAAATACCTGGTGTCCATAAGATTCAGATATACTGTAACCGTCGCGAATATCAGCGTAAAGTGGTACCTGCATTGTAAGCAGCTTCACCCTTTTATCAAGTGCTGCGGTTATCAGTGCCAGCGAGCCGCCCTGGCTGCCACCTTCCACAAAGATTTTTGATGTATCAATACCTAAATTGCTGTGCGAATATAAAAAATCGACACCCCGAAGACAATCCATATACACGCCGCGGTAAATGTATTTATCCTTATTTTCGATGTTGATCACCGAATAATTATCTGTGCCGACGTTAATTACATCCCTGCTGTTGCCGTTTCCCCTGACATTTAGATCAAACGCGATAAAGTCGTCGTTATCCATATTAGGTTTCAGGGTAACAACATAGCCCGGCACCCGGTAGTGTACCGGGAACTTGCTCCCATCGCGCGGAATAACCAGCCAGCCCCGGATCACAATCCCGCCAAATGAACGCATCTCGACTGAATAAACTTTTTTTGCGTTAGTCGAAAGGTCCTTTCGCTCTGTAACGTGGTATTCTGGTGGTACCGCTGCCAACTGAGCCCGGGTTTGATCCCAAAAAGCGTCAAAATCTGCAGGCTTATGCAGCCGCGACGTAATCTTTTCGGGGTTAACGCCAAATACCCGGCGCAGGGTATCGTCATATTCCGGCATATTTACCATAAAGCTGATACGGTAAAAGCCGGTTTGCATTTTTGGAACGGTAATGCCGATGTCTCTGCCGGCGCCGCCTTTCAGATTAACGCGAAGTGAATCTTCCGCTACTTTTTTACCTTCGTCGGTTGTCACCAGGTACGAGATATGGCCGTTTTGATGCTGTTTGGTGTTATTGCGTACCTGGAGTTTATACCTGATGGGTTCGTTACCGTTAAATAAGGCATTTTTATTTTGCGGGATTGCCGTCAGTACCACATCCCCGGTTTCCTCTGTCTGTTGGGCAGCCGCTTTAAACGACGATGCCGCGAGGATAAACGCAGATAAATAAATTAAATAGTTAACTCTTTTCATAACTATAACTTTATAACTGCCAGCAGTGAGCCTCCGTAGCCTACGCCGGTGTTTACGCCAAATGGCACATAGAAGCCGCCCACAAACGCAGAAAACCGCCGGGTAAATGTATGCCCGTAGTTTAACTGTGGTTTAAAGAAGGAATAATCGTGCGCCGCAAAAATATTTTCATTAAACTCTTTGTTCGAGCTGAAGGATCTCCACAATAAAATATCGAGGCTAAACTGGTCATGCCTTGATACCGGGTAGCCCACGCTACCTAACAGGCTGACCTGGTCGGGGCCCTGGGTATCGTAATACTTGCGGTAGCCGAGTTCAAGGTTGAAATAACCTTTTTTAGATACATCTTTCGGCAGGTTGCCGCAATACATCAGCTTAACCTCGCTGCCGTAAGCGCTCAAGCCCAGTGGCGAGGGCCCGTTGTGAATGTTATATAAGGGCACGATAGCCGAGACGCCGATCGAAAAAAATCTTACAAAATTAGTGTTTACCAGGTTATAGCTAAAGCCAACAACTGCATCTCCCAACCCGGCGTCTACCAATTTATAGCCGGGAGCCACTATGTTTTGCTGATATAGATAAGGTATGGTGGCAATAACATCCAGGCGGCGCGATATGCCATAGCCAATAAACAAATTGCTGGAGTACGATGTAAAGCTGGTTCCGGGCGCACCCTTAATTACATGGTCCTTATCGTCAAATCTGTCTGTCTGGCGATAATAGGAAAAAGTAGGCACTATAACATTACGATATTTACCGATAGGAAACCCGGCAAATGTTTTAAAAGGCAATATTAAAACAAAAAACAAGTAAGCAAAAAGGCTTATGATGAAAGATCTTTTCATTACAAATTGATACCGCGGTTTACAGTTTTAGTCGGTAATGCCTTTGGGGCGTGGCTTATATTTTACTAAAAAGTTCGACCGCCTGATATAATGGTTTAATGGTTCCTCAACTAATTTAAACAGTGTTACTGAAATGATGTTTAATACGATAAAAATGAGTATAAGGTTCACTGTATCATTTTGAAACGGGGATATCCAGTCTTTTTGCCACTTATCATACATCTCAAAAATCGAGTCGTTCGCTTTATTGATATTACTGAGAAGTACGTCATATATCCAGCCTAAGTGGATCAGGTAAAAGATATAGGAGCTTTTGCCCAGTAATTCTATAAATGGCAATGCCAGGAATTTTTTAAACAGGGTTTCTTCTGTAAGGATGCCATAAAAAAAGAAGGCTACCATTATGCAAAGCACATAATTGTTGGTGATAATGCCTATTGGGGTTTCCAGCCCGGCCAGCCAGGGCGCTATAGGTTTTTGCAGCGCCATTATGAATACGCAAACAAATATCATAATAAACCCGCCGTAGGTAAAGCTGATTTTATTAGTGCGTGTAAAGCCATTTTTTAATACATACCTGGCCAGCTGCACGCCTACAAAAAATTCGAAGCACCGGCCAAAGAAAGTAAAACACAGCACAAACGTATAGTTGCCAAAAAAGCCATGCCAGTTAACATCTTTAAAGATGAACGTCATCATGATGGCAAACAGGGTAATAACAACCGGCTGAATGTAAAATTTATTATACTTTTTGGCGATGAGAAAGATGATTGGCGCGGAGAAATAAAAGCATTCCTCGACAGTTAGGCTCCAGCCCTGCGCTATGCCTGTATCCCAATATTGGTAAAAAAAGCCGCGCACAAAGGTGATGTTCATAAACATCAGTCCAACCGGGTGCGAAGACCCTTTGGTTATTTTTACATCGCCGGTTGCGAAATAATAAACAAATGCCGCTACCGTAAGCAGGAAGTACATCGGGTAAATACGTGCCACGCGGTTTTTTAGATACTGCAGAAACCACTCTTTGGTTAAATGAAAACTGTTGTAATAGCGGAACGTGATCAGGAAACCCGACAATACAAAGAAAATGCTTACGCCGATATGGAACTCAGCAAAAAAACGCTGGAAAATATGGGGAAATCCGCCGTCGAAAATATAAGAAAAGTGGGAGATGAACACCAGGTAAGCCGCCATTGCGCGTACACCTGTAAGGGCGGGGATGTAATTCTGTAATGATTTTTGTGACAAACCGCTAAAATGTTTAATTTTTCTAAGATAAACCTATTAACGGCCCGTATACGCAAAAAGTTAATCTAAGGGTGTGGAAAAGTTAATTTTTTTACTGAGGAGAAAGTATCATTACTTATTCATTAATGCCATAGGGTGATTTCAAAAACAATACAAGGGTGTGTTTCCGTACAGTTCACTTCCTGAACTCCACTTCATATTCTGAAACATAATCATTCTTCCCTCCATCGTTGTCCTTAAAAAATAACCGTGCTTTTTGCCCCATTTTTAGAGATGAATATTTGTTAGCCGGATTGGCTTCCTGGCTTAATGGTTGAAGCGATGGATACCAAAGAGTGTGGCCTGGTTTATCTATCAGCAAAACAGGATTTGTCCATTGCTGAGAGTTTGTCCCGGCGCCAAGATCGCGGTTTTTATTGAAAGATATATAGATACTGCTGCCTTTCCATGAAGGGCCTTCGGCTTTAGCCATCAACATCACCCAGCAGTTTAGGTATGTGTTCCAGCTGACGGATGGACCCCAGTAGTATTTAGCGGCAGGAGAGGATGCCGGGCCGCCGCCGGCTGATTGCGGGATCTGTATCGTTGTGACAGGTTTACCAACTCCGTTGTATGGAACGGTAAATGCCTTACCATCCCAGCGTTTGGCCTTGCCTGCCGGATTATCTAAATCAGAAAGGGCAATGCGGGCTATGCTTATGCACTGCCCTTTCCACTCATCAGCTGGTTTGTATGTTTTCTCGTTATAAACCCCGGGGTAGCCATATTCGCCGTAAAATAAATACAAATATTTGCCGCTGGCAACGGCTGATGGGTCGCCGGTGCCGCCCGCAAAATTCGCTGCCGTGTTATACGGGCGCAGGATCAGCCGGGGCTGCTCGTCCTCTATAAAAATACCCAGGTCTTTCCAGCTCAGGCCGCCATCAACAGATTTCATAATACCAATGCGGCACACTGCAGAAGGGGATGACGGCCCTTTTAAGCCCTGCGGCCATTTATAGTTTTTATAACCTTTCCCGGTTTTTGCATCGTAAGGCAGGGTTTCCGGATAGTTCTCGTTATGATACAAGGCATAAAGCGTTTTATCAGACCTGTCTCTTACATCCTGGTAAACCGACTCAAACCAGACCGCCCCATGCAGGCCCGGACTCAGTTTGGGAGCGTTGGGCGGAAGCTTAGGCTCTGTAAAATGCCGCTCTTTGGTGTTGAAGACTTCATCGATGTTGCTGCCAATTGCATATTTTAAATTGTGCGACTCGCCCCAAAGCGGGTCCTCACCATACTTGCCCGGGAATATCATAAACTTATCACCCACCCAAACCTCCGACATATTGCAATCGACGAAGGATTTAAAAACAAATCTAGCGGTATGCCTTAGCCTAACCTGCGGCTTGAAGGGGGCGGGCTTTGAAATAAATGAATAGACTGTGATTAAGCCAAACAAAATTACTGCGACATATATTCCTTTTTTCATAAATGCAGCGTTAAAAATGCAACTTCGGTACAATGTAATTATTCTGCAAATAAAAAGGCCCTGAGCCTGAAGTTGTTTTTAAAAAAAGACTTCAGCCTCAAGGCCAACGGTTCTATACTTTGAATTATTGTCCGCTTCTGCCAATCCTCCGCTTCAGCTCAGCTATAGGCATAGTGATCATCCTTCCCACCGGTTCCTTACCACGGTAGGTTATCACTCTTAACTGGGTAGCGTCCTCAGGCACCTCCAAAGCGGACATATATTTAGGATAAAACCTGTCAGGATATGAATTATCAAAACTGTAGTAAATATCCAGGTTGGGTATTTCGGTGGTCAGCTCAACATTCATCTTGTCGCCGTTCATGGTGGCTTTAAAGTCCGGATCATACATGGCCGGTGCGTATTTTATTTCAGCCTCGTTTAAACGTGCGAACTGTTTTTCAACCTTTGGATAAAAGTTATTCCAGTCCTTTTTAGCCTTTGGCGACCAAACAGACTCTGATATAGCCATGCCCCGCGGCCAGGTCATGTACTCTACCTGGCGGAAATTAAATACCTGTTCAGTCCACAGGTTAGCTTGTCCGCCTAAAATTAATTTCGCGTCCGCGCTGTCAGGAACCGGCTCAAACTGGTATGATTTATTTAAGCGCAGGGTAGCGTATACATGAGGCTCCATTACGCGGTCGCTTTGCATATAATCCAGGTAAGCGAAGGTGGTTGGGCTCATAACTACCTCGTGACCCAGCCTCGAGGCGGTGATGCCGCCTTGTATACCGCGCCAGCTCATTACCGCTGCTTTAGGGCCAAGGCCGCCTTCTATGATCTCGTCCCATCCCATGAATTTTTTACCTTTTGATTCAACGATGGTTTCCAGGCGTTTTTCAAAATAGCTCTGCACCTCTTCCATATTTTTGAGGTTTTCCTTCGCCATTAAAGCTTTAACGTCAGCGCTCTGTTCCCAAAAATTCTTAGCGCATTCGTCGCCGCCTAAGTGTATGTAATCAAATGGAAACAACTGAGCAATTTCGCCCATCACTTTATCAAGAAACGCATAAGTTTTTTCGCTGGCAGGGTTAAGGGTATTGTCAACCAAAGCTTTGATACCCTCCTTGCTGAAATCCATCATATGCTCGCCCGAGCGTACCTGATAGTTTTCGGCGCCAGGTGTGCATGACAATTCAGGATAAGCAACTACAGCTGCTAAACTATGACCGGGTACGTCAACTTCCGGCATAATATTCAGGAAATGCTCTTTGCCGTATTTAACCAGCTCCTTAATATCATCCTGTGTATAAAAGCCGCCATAAGTGCGGGGCTCATCGGGTGTTGGTTTAGAAAAAGTACCAAACTCGCCTACCTTTTTAACGTTGTAGGCGCCAACGGTAGTCAGGCGAGGCAGGCTTTTAATTTCTATGCGCCAGCCTTCATCGTCGGTTAGGTGCATATGCAGCAGGTTAAATTTGTAACGCACCATCTGGTCAATGTATTGCTTAACTTCTTCTTTGGTGAAAAAGTGGCGCGAAACATCTAACATCAGTCCCCGCCATGCAAAACGCGGGTAATCGGTTATCTCAACATGGGGGATCGTCCACCTCATGTGATGTACCTCGGCGCTTTCAATCTCTTTAGGTAACAGCTGCATTAAGGTTTGTACACCATAAAATAAACCTGCGGGCTCGTTGGCGCTGATAACCACTCCTTTGCCGCTTACCCATAGCTTATATCCTTCTTTACCTAAGGTAGTATCGGTTTTTGCTGTCAGCAAAAGCTTGATGGTTGCCGGCGCAAACGAATTACCTTTAATTGTTACCATTGCGCCGGTGGCAGTGGTCAGCTTTTTGCGCAGGTAGTTGGTTACAGGCATCACGTCTTTGTTGAGCTTTGCCTGTATGGTAATGTTTTTTGGCAGTATAAACTGGCCGGGCTTTGTAACTGTCTTTACCGGCTCCGGTATGATGGACAGCGTGCTTTTGACAGCCTGTCCAAAGGATAAAAATGAAACAAAACAGCAACAGAATGCTAAGGATAGTTTTTTCATAATTGAATTATAAAGAGGTTTTATTGGCAGGGATATCTGACTGCAAATTAAACTTTTTAATTTTATTTAAAAAGGGTTGGGTGTATAAAAGTTGACAGAGCCTGACAATGCCGCTAACCAGGCAATGGTTGTTCGGAAATAAGGCTCCGAAAAATCGTCAGCCGGATAAAGACGAATACGAATTTATGCTGAGCCAGGCGGAGAAGCAGTTGGATTAAGCTGAATGAGATTAAATGATCAGAGAAGCCCCTGAGTTCAAGGGCCCGGACTTTTAAAACTTAATCTATTGCAAACACCCCAATCAACTTAACCGACAAATTTCCTACCTTGCTTTTCCAACTAATAAAACCCATATATGTCATCTGATAGAAGAAAATTTATTAAGCAGCTAGGCGGCACGATCATGCTCACCTCTGCTTCACTTTCAAGTTTAGCAGCGCAGGAAGATCATGAACGCCGGCTTTTACAGGCGCAGAAACGGTACAGTGCCAATGATAAAATAAGGATTGCCACCATAGGGATGGGAATAATGGGTTTTAATGATACGCGTGCGGCATTGACTTGCCCGGGTGTTGAACTGGTTGGCGTTTGCGACTTATACCAAGGGCGCTTGCAGCGGGCAAAAGAAGTACACGGCAGCAATATATTCACTACAAATAATTACCACGAAATACTCGACCGCAAGGATATAGATGCCGTTATTATAGCCACCAGCGATAACTGGCACAGTACTATTGCCAATGCAGCCATGCGCAAAGGTAAGGCGGTATACAGCGAAAAGCCTATGGTACATTACCTGAACGAGGGGCTCGGCGAAATAGCAACCCAGCGGGAAACTAAAGCCGTTTTCCAGGTTGGCAGCCAGCGCGTAAGCAGTATTGCCTTTCAGAAAGCTAAAGAGCTTTACCAGGCCGGCGCTATCGGGCAGATCAATTCTATCGAAGCCTCTTTTAACAGGCAAAACTCTTTGGGCGCCTGGCAATATACCATTCCGCTTGATGCGGGGCCGCAAACTGTAGATTGGGCGGCATTCCAGGCCCATGAAAAAATTAAACGCCCTTATGACAGCAACAGGTTTTTTAGATGGCGAAACTACCGCGAGTATGGAACCGGTGTAGCCGGAGACCTTTTTGTACACCTGCTGACCGGTATTCATTTTATTACCAATTCAAAAGGGCCGGACAAGATATATGCTATTGGCGGTACCTATTACTGGAAAGACGGACGGAATGTGCCCGATGTAATGACAGCAGTTATTGAATACCCTGCGACAAAGGAGCATCCGGCATTTCAGGCAAACCTGCGGGTGAACTTCATTAGAGGAGAGGGCGAGCGCTCGTCTACCAAAATTATCGGTTCGGAAGGGGTGATTGACCTGCAGGACGACCAGGGCTTTACCATCCATAAAAGTAAGATGCCTGCCGCGCCGGGCATAGGCGGATGGGATTCGTTAGATACATTTCCGCAGGCCATGCAAAAGCAACTAATGGATAATTACAACGCCAAATATCCGGCAGCCGATCAGCGTGCCCCAAATCTTCCGGATGTAACCTATCACTCGCCCGAAGGCTATAATTCATCAAACGACCATTTTGCCAACTTTATGGATTCCATCCGCACCGGCAAGCCTGTGGTAGAAGATGCGGTGTTCGGTTTCCGCGCTGCTGCGCCTGCGCTGGCCTGTAACGAAAGCTATTTCCACAACAAAGTTATCCACTGGGATGCAGAAAAGATGATGGTAGTTGGCAAGTAATCAGTTGATTATTTGTACTCCGGCGCGCCTGCCTGCGATCTGTCAATACAAACTTTATTTTGCGGCCTGTAATACTGTAATTGTTTTAACGGTATATTTAGAGCTTAAAACCGGTGTGCTTAAATAAAATATGAATAAAATATACGCGGCAATTGGCATGCTTGCGCTTTTATTGTGCCTTGCCGGCGAAGGATACGCTCAGCAGGCTTTAATTAGTGCAGGCAACAAAAAGGAGCTAAACAGGCTTGCCGGCCAATCGCGGCAAAAGTTCAATTCAGCCCGCAAAAAAGCGCTGATTCTTGCAAAAAAAAATCGCTGGCCGGTTAAAACCTACACTCCTGATGGCGGTGTCATCAGCCTGCAGGGTGTAAACAGCCTAGGCTTTCCAATTTATTTAAAGACCGATAACAATACTACTGCGGCGGCAACCACTCAAACAAATGCGGTAAACCCGGGCGGAGCAGCAGGTTTAAATCTTTCCGGCTCAAGTACAGCGTTAAACAATAAGCTGGCCATTTGGGACGGCGGTTCGGTTTTTCGTACTCACCAGGAGTTTTTTGGCAAAACCATCACGCTGCATGATTCAACATCCGGCGTGATCGACCATGCCACGCACGTGTCCGGCACTATGATAGCAAAGGGCGTTTACGCTCCCGCAAAAGGAATGGCCTATAATGCCAGCACCCTGCAATCATACGACTTTGATAACGATGTATCCGAAATGAGTACGGCCGCCACCGGGGGGCTATTGCTCTCTAATCACTCCTATGGCGATGCTGCCGGATGGTATTATAACAGCTTGCAGAGCCGCTGGGAGTGGTATGGCCTGCCTGGCGATACAGTGGATTATAACTTCGGATTTTATGGAAGCCGTACGCAGGACTGGGATAAAATAGCCTACAATGCTCCGTATTACCTGATCGTCGAGTCGGCGGGCAACAGCCGGTCAGAAAATGGCCCGGCAGTAGGACAGGATTATTATGGCTATGCCAGTAAAACTAATCAAACCTTTGTAGATAAAGGCGCCCGCCCGGCAAATATCAGCAGTAACAATGGCTATGATATTATCGCCACAACAGCTAACGCCAAAAATATCCTCACGGTCGGCGCCATAAATCCGCTTCCGAACGGACCCGCATCGGCAAGCGACATCAGCATAGCTTACTTCAGCGGGTACGGCCCTACTGACGATGGCCGTATTAAACCCGATATAGTAGGCGACGGTATTGACGTGCTGTCTGCAGGCAGCAGTAGTACAACCTCGTACATTACACTGTCGGGCACCTCAATGTCAGCTCCTAACATTACGGGTTCGCTATATCTCCTGCAGGAATATTATGCGCAGAAAAATGGCGGCAAGTTTATGAAAGCAGCCACGCTGAAAGGCCTTGCCTGCCATACCGCATTTGATGCCGGAAATGCAGGTCCCGATTACATCTACGGTTGGGGACTGCTGGATATGCGCAAAGCTACCCAGGCCATCACCGACAATGAAAATAAAAGTCTGGTAAGAGAAAATACATTACAGCAAGGGCAGAAACAGACTTTTAACGTTGTTGGATCAGGCCAGGGGCCGCTGGCAGTAACCATTTCCTGGACGGATCCGGCCGGGACAGCAACCCCCGAGGGCACGGTAAACAGCCGCACGCCAAAGCTGGTGAACGACCTTGATATTATGGTAAGCGACGGGACGAACATATTTAAGCCATGGGTACTGGACCCATTGCATCCGTCGCTTGCTGCAAAAACGGGGGATAACATCCTGGATAATATCGAACAGGTTTTTATCCCTAACCCAGTGCCCGGCAGGGCGTACACCATAACCGTATCACACAAAGGCACGCTGCAATCAGGCTCGCAGGATTACTCACTTATCACTACCGGGGCAGGAGGTGCTACCTACTGCGCGTCAATGCCCCTGTCAACGGCTGATTCACGGGTAAATAACCTGACCCTGGCTAACCTTAACTTTACCCCACCGGCAGGCTGCACCAGCTATTCAGACCATACGGACAAAATCATCCAGCTTGAGCTGGCAAAAACATATCCGCTAAGTTTAACGCTTGGTACCTGCGGCGCCGATTTTAACAAAGCCGCAAAGGTTTATATCGATTGGAATGGTAATGGTGTGTTTGATAATAACGAACTGGTTGCAACCTCGGGCATTATAAATGGCACGGGTACCTACTCCGCCAACATTACCGTACCTGCTACGGTGGCGGTTGGTAACCTTACCATAATGCGGGTCGTACTGGTTGAAACCAGCGACACATCTGTGATAAAACCATGCGGTACTTATACAAAGGGCGAAACGCAGGACTATACCGTTCAGTTTTTACAGACAGGAACGGATGCCGGTATCACAGGTATAGTGAGCCCCGCAGCGACCGGTTCCTGTGCGGCCTCAGCAACAGTTACCGTCGCCATAAAAAACTTTGGCAGGTTACCTGTCAGTAATGTTCCGGTTACGGTAACGGTTACTGCGCCTGATCATACGGTGACCACGCTATCGCAAACCTATACGGGCACATTACAGCCCAATGCTCAGGATAACTTCACACTTGATGCGCCTTTTAACGCGGCTGCCGGCGCAACCTATATTATTAAGGCCACCGCAAACCTGGCGGGCGACCCGGTGACTGTTAATAATTCTGCGTCGGCTACGGTTGTGATCAGTCGGCCACCGGTAGCTGATAACCTGGCGGCTTATTATTGCAGCGACAGTAAAAAATACGTACTTACCGGATCCGGCGATGGAGAATTGTTATGGTATAAAAATGAAGGTGACGCCATACCCATAGCTTATGGTGCAACCGCACTTACAGATCAGGTTCCGGTAAACAGCACCTATTACGCCGGACTAAATGATTTTTCGGGAACGGTTGGCCCTGCTACAAAAAGTGTATTTACAGGTGGAGGGTATGACCAGTTTACGCCGGGTATAAAGGTAAGTACGCGCATTCCGCTTGTTATTGAAAGCGCCCGGCTTTATATTGGCAATGCAGGGAAGATAACTTTTAATGTTACTGACGCAAGCGGGCGGACCGTATCAACCACTACCATCAACGCTGCCGCTACCCGTACCACTCCCGGCGCGGGAACACAGCCCGATGACCCTAACGACCAGGGTAAGTTGTATAACCTGAATTTGCTGTTACCGGCAGCGGGTAATTACACTATTGGTATCAGTTACGATGCGACGGCAACCATCTATCGCAATAATGCCGGCGTAACAGGGTACCCATTCAAAATAGGCGACGTGTTCAGTATTTATGGTAACGAAGCTACCGATGCGAGCGATACGGCTATTTATAAAGAATATTACTATTACCTGTACGATATAAAGGTGAAAAGTGCAGCCTGCCCGTCGGCCACCAGGCAGGCTGTGGTTGTAGCCAAACCTGCGATAACGCAGAGTAACGGCGTATTAAATTCGAGCCTGCAGGCAAATAACCAATGGTACCTGAACGGACAGCTCATTCCCGGCGCTACAGGAACCAGTTACACGCCTAAACAAAGCGGTAATTACCAGGTTGCGTTGGTGGCGGCGACAGGTTGTATGGTACTATCAGAAAATTATGTATATGTAATGGCTGGTGGCGGGCCGGCTGGAAAAGGGGATATCGGGCTGGTTGTTTTTCCGATCCCGGCAGATACGCAGCTTCATATCTTTTTCTCGGCCAAAACCAATGATAATTTAACGCTGTCGCTGATAAACGCTTCAGGGCAAAAAGTATACTCCAGCAAGCAGACTATAGCCGCAGGTAATTTCAGCACGGTGGCCGACGTTAGCAATATGCCGCCCGGAACTTACGTCCTAAAGGTGCAACTGGGGCAGAAGATCTATGCGGTGAAGGTGATTGTATTAAGATAGTAAGTAAAATCCGAAAAGTCCGAAAGACACTTCCTGTCAGCATGGCAATTGTGCCGACTTTATTTTTTCCGGACTTTTCTGACTTTTCTAACTTTCGGACTAAAAAGTATACTTCAGCCCCAACCCGGGCGCTATGTCGAAAAACGGACCTGTGGCCAGTTCAGCCCGCGGGTTAAGGTCGAGGCTTACAGCGATCGGGGATTGCGGGATCAGGTATTCCAGCCCTAAAACACCGTCGATACCAAAAAGGATATGGTCATTGTTATATAGCTGGTCATCGCCATTAAAGCGGCGGTAAATGCCCTTGCCTTCCGCGCCGATGTGGATACCGGCGCCATAGTAAAACTTCAATTCTTTTACCCCGAATGCCACCTGGTGAAATTCATATAAGCCGGTAATCACCACGCCGTGTGAGCGAAAGCCTAAAAGGCCTTCGAGAGCTACATCTGGTGTGGTAAAATATTTACCGGAAAAGCCATTTTCGTAACCGCCGAATTTAAGGCCAACGGCTGCCTTGTAATCCTGTGCCTGTGTTCGGAAGCTTAATAATAAAAATGCTGACAGGACAAGGGTACTGCTAAGTAATTTTTTCATTCGATAAACTGTTTTTTCAAGGTTGATGAAATAAATAACGGTTTTGATACCGCATAATATTCCATGATATGTAAAGCAAAGTAACGGCAGAATTAATAATTTATTGGAATTTAAGTTTGATAATCACTTTTCGGGTTAACAACCGGTTGATTTACAATTGGAAATATTTAAGGATGGATGATATTAAGCGATAAGTAACTAACCGTGATAATAAACTAAAGATGTTTCATTCAGCGTTAATAATCGTATATTTGTTTCGGTAGGAATAACACCTGGTTTATGACAACTATAACATTTCAAATACCAGACAACGAATTAGAAGCTATATCACAGCTAATAAATAAAAAAGGTGGTACCTTATTTGTTTCAACTAAAGATAAGCTCTCAAAAAAGGAACAAGCGTCATTAAACAGGGCATTGGATGAGGCACAAAAAATAAAATCTGGCGAAGCCAAAGCGCTTAATTTTGACGAACTTTGGGATGAGTAATTTTGTACAATACTCTACAGAATTTAAACGTAACCTTAAACCACTTTATAAGAAATATCCCACAATAAAGAACAGCCTAAGGATATTACAGGAAGAGCTTGCCAAAAATCCTTATCTGGGCGATTCTTACGGCGATAAAATATATAAGGTCAGGCTTGCTGACGAAAGCAAAGGAAAAGGCAAAAGCGGGGGATTTCGTGTAATGTATTACCTATTAAACGAAACTACTCAAGGCACAAATATTTTATTGCTTTCCATTTTTAATAAAAGTGAAGCAAATACCGTCAGTAAAAAATCTGCTGTCCGACTCAAAGATTATATCTTAAATTCAATGGGTATGAACCCTGATAAAAAATAGCCGCCATTAATCTTAGTGGCGAAAATCTATCATATCATTTTTACATCTAAATAATATAAATTAGCCGGATTAATTATAAACCGGATGAGCCGTCATTTCCTGCCACCTAAATTATTGTTATTGTCCCTTTGTTATCTGTCTTCGTTCCGTCTTTATGCGCAGGACACTGCGGCAGAAACGGGTAACGGCCCTTATCAAAATGGGATGGTGGTTTGCGCAACGCCCGGTGCGTCTAAAATTGGTGCTGATATCCTTAGAAAAGGTGGTAACGCTGTTGATGCAGCAGTGGCAGTACAATTTGCATTGGCGGTAACCCATCCCGAGGCGGGAAATATCGGCGGGGGCGGCTTTATGGTTTACCGCTCGAAAAAAGGGAAAACAAACACGCTTGATTTTCGGGAAAAAGCCCCGGCGGCAGCCCGTGCTGATATGTATCTCGACAGTGCAGGGAATGTGATCCCTAACATGAGTTTGGCTACGCACCAGGCATCGGGTGTGCCAGGCTCTGTTGATGGCATGGTGAGGGCGCATAAAAAGTATGGCAGATTAAAATGGGCCGAGCTGGTACAGCCTGCTATCGACCTGGCACGCAATGGATTTACCATAACAAAAAAGCTGGCCGGTGCGCTAAACTGGGGTGGCCCGCAGTTTAAAAAACTTAATCCGGGTAAAACTTACTTTTTAAAAGATACGCCCTGGAAAGAAGGCGACCTGTTAGTACAGGAAGATCTCGCCAGGACGCTCGAATTTATCCGCGACAATGGCAGGAATGGTTTTTACAAGGGTAAAGTTGCTGATGAAATTATTGCCGAAATGCAAACCGGCAAGGGTATCATCACCAAAAAAGATCTGAAAAATTATCACTCCGTTTGGCGTAAAGCCATTACCGGCAAGTATAAAAACTATAAGATGATCACCATGCCGCCGCCATCCAGCGGCGGGATAGCCCTGCTGCAGCTGCTGCATTCGGTTGAAAAATATCCGCTGCATCGTTGGGGACATAACCAGGATTCTACCGTGCAGCTGATTGTGGAGGCCGAGCGCCGCGTGTATGCCGACCGCTCCAAATACCTGGGGGACCCTGACTTTTATAAGGTGCCGGCAGACAGCCTGCTCAACCTGGCTTACATTGATGCCCGGATGAAAAATTTTAGCTGGAATGCGGCTACACCAAGCAGCAGCATACAGCCCGGTTCATTTGCGGGCTATGAAAGCGACCAGACTACCCATTATTCCATTGTAGACAAGGATGGTAATGCTGTATCTATAACTACTACATTAAACGGTTCCTTCGGCTCTAAAATAATTGTTGGCGGCGCAGGTTTTTTACTGAACAACGAGATGGACGATTTTAGCGCCAAGCCGGGTGTGCCGAACATGTTTGGGTTGATTGGCGGCAAGGCCAACAGTATACAACCGAACAAGCGCATGCTTTCGTCAATGACGCCAACCATTATTGAAAAAGATGGCAAATTGTTTATGGTGGTGGGTACGCCGGGCGGCTCTACAATTATCACGTCCGTTTTTCAAACTATTTTAAATGTTATTGAGTTTGATGAAAATATGCAGCAGGCCGTGAGTGACAAACGTTTTCACCACCAATGGCTGCCGGATAATGTTACTGTAGAAAAGGATGGCTTCAGCCAGGCTACTATCGATAACTTGACCAAAAAAGGCTATAAAATAATACCGGGCGGCCCAAGCGGCAGAGTAGACGCTATTTTAATTACTAAAGATGGCTACTACGGCGGCGCTGACCCAAGAGGAGACGATACGGCGACCGGATATTAGCCGATAGTCCATGGACCACAGGCCATGGTTGATGGTGGCAAATATTGAATGTTTCACCATGGTATATGGGCCATGGACTCAAAAACAACTATGAACTAAAATATGAGTCAGACAAAACCCCAGGAGACGATCGATTACTTTTTAAAAGTAGTATGGCAAACCGTAGCAAACCGTTACAACCAATTGGTGGCCGGGTTCGGTATCACACAGTCTATCGGGTATTTGCTGATCAATATCGACGAAAAAGAAGGTACCACGGTTTCGCAGGTGGCGGCATTACTCGGGTTAAAGTCTACCAGCTTGTCGCGAATGCTGGCACAACTGGAAAAATCGGGCCTGATATACCGCGAATCCAACGAGGGCGACAAGCGCTCCGTAAAAATATACCTTACCGAACTTGGCAAAGAAAAACGCCACCAGGCGCGAGTAATCGGCAAACTTTTCAATAATTACCTCAACGATCACATCAGCGAACAGGATCGGGAATACCTAATTAAAATGCTGAAAAAGGTTAATCAGCTTACCCTGAACTTTAAACCGGAAGAAGGGGAGAGGTTGGTTAAGTGAATGGTTGATTCAGTTGAATTCCCGAAATCAGAATCAGGCAATCAGCGTTAGCGATAGGAGCGGATACCGGCCCGCGCCCAAGGCCTGGAGGTGTATGAGCGGATAGCTCGGGCCGCAGGTAACGCCATTGTTAACTTGTTTAAGTTTTGAATAATTGATTATGTGCGACATGCTACCAGGGCAGACTTTTATTTACGACCGGACCCTGCAAATCCAAAATCGGTTTATCTCCTGTTCAGATCACTGACTCAACCAACTCAATACGATCACCCTGTCCCTCCCACACTTTTCCATCAAAATCCCCGTTATCAGTAGCAAAACCGGGCTTGAAAACGTAACGTTTATGGCGCACAACACTAATTATTTGTTAAAAAATGTTAAGCTGCTGTTTTTGAAAGATAAAAGAATAAATTTGCCGATTAATACAGGGTGGGCATTTTGCACCTGCTGCCTGTTTAAAGGCAAACAAACTGAATGTACGATGAACAGGATCCTGTTGTTTTTATTGCTTTTAAGCGCTTGTTTTGCAGGCTGTAAAAAGGACAACAATGTAAAATCCCAGATTAAAGCCCAGCTTGCGGTTGACAGTAAAATTATAAGCGACTATTTAAACACGCACAATATTACTGCAAAGCAGGTGGACTCTGCAGGAGTGCCCCTGGGTATTTATTATGTGGTTGACACAGTTGGCACCGAAGATGTGGTGATTACCAGCTCAACCAACATTACCGTTGGTTATACAGGTACGCTGTTAACTACCGGGACCCAGTTTACATCTACGGATAATTTTCATCCGTCGTATATATTGGGGCAAACCATAAAGGGATGGCAATATGGCATATCGGCATCAAAGGTTAAACTGGGCGGGGTGATAAGGGTGTTTATACCTTCGCATTATGCTTACGGGCCTTTTCCGCAGCCCACGCTGGGGCTGCCGGCAAACGCGGTGCTGATTTTTAATATTAAGTTTTATAACATAACAAACTAAAAAACTCGCCAGGGAAATGGTGATGTGGGGCGGACAGCCCGCCGAAACAGGAATAACAAATGAGACAAAGAATTTTTACCCTTCTTTTTATTGCCGCCGTAGCTCTTGTATCATGCAGGAAAGACCACGTTGATGTGGATATTAAGACTTATGACCAGCAACAGATAGAGAACTATATTAACGTGCATGGCCTTACAGCAATGAAGAGGGATACTACCGATGGCGATACAACCGGTATATACTATCAACTGTTACTTCCGCCTTCACCCACGGCTACTGCGCCGCTGGAATATTCCGAGCAGGTATCGTTTGTGTTTACTGTACGGTCGGTAGATGGTAAGTACATATCCTCAGACACTATTCAAAATCACTACGAGGAATACTTAGGCCATCTAAGCAATATCGCTTTGCCCAAAGGCTTGCAACTGGCTATTCATAACTTGCTTAAATATAAAGGCGCCAGCGCCCGGTTTTTAATACCATCGCACCTGGGCTATGGCGTTAATGGTTACCGAACGGCTGGCAGCTCTACGGTGGTAAACGCCAATATCGCCGGTAACCAATGCCTGGACTATTATGTGCATGTAATTGATGATTATAAGACTTATGACCAGCAGTTGATAGCCAGCCGGGTTTCAGACTTGTCGACCTACACAAAAAAAGAGAGCACAACAAAGCCGGGTTACTTTTATTACTACAAAATTTTGGAGCCGGGGACCGGATCAACACCACTTACCGACAAGAGTTACTATACCTCAACCTATACCGGGCAGCTATTAAATGGCTCAATTTTCGATGGCAGTTACAATGGGAGTAATATTTCGCCGGTTCAGGCGGTATCGGGCTTAACGGCCGGGGTGCATGATGCATTTACCCAAAATCGCGTTGTAGTAGGCACTAAGATTGCCATAATTGTGCCCTCGGATTTAGGGTATGGTGATGGAACTGCAAGCTCGATACCTACCAACAGCTGTTTAAGGTTTACATTTGTAATTGTGTCGGTAACGCAATAGGCTGTATAAGTATTACAGACTTAGCAGGCAGATTTGCAAAAGAATCCTGTCTGCTGGTGGTATTTTGATGTTTTTTATCCATTATATGGGATATAAATTAATATTTCGTCTGAACTTTATTTAAAATATTTCTGCAACAATCCCCAAACAATCAACATGGTTACAGCTAACTTACCCTGGGTTGAATCCCCGTTTTTTGAAGAGGCTATCAAATCAAAAAAGCTTACTGCAAAGCAGGCCGAAATAGCTGAAACGTATCATCGTGACGGTTTTGTTGTTTTGCAGGGCGTTTTGTCCGAAAGCCTGATCGACGCAGTGCTCAACGATGCGAAAACGAAAGCCTTTAATCCTGATTTCCGCCTCAACACCCAACGCGACGAGGTGCGTGTGCAGGATTTCTGGCAGGTTTCTGAAGCCGCCAGGGAGTTAGCTTGTCATCCCGAAATACTGAAAACGCTTGAATTTTTGTATGAAAGGGAAGTAATACCTTTTCAAACACTTAATTTTAGCGTAGGCACACAGCAACGGGCTCATTCAGACACCATTCACTTTAGCTCCCTGCCGGCAAGGTTCATGTGCGGCGTTTGGGTAGCGCTGGAGGATATCACCGAAGAAAACGGCCCGGTATTTTATTACCCAGGCTCGCATACGCTGCCCGAATACGATTTTTCGCATATCGGGAATACACCTGTTACCACATCCTATGAAAATTACAAGGAATACGAAGACTTTATTGAAAAGATAGTCGAAGCGAATAAGCTGGAAAAAAGAAAGTTCCTTGCAAAAAAAGGCGACCTGCTCATCTGGTCGTCAAATATAATTCATGGCGGCTCACCGGTTACCAAACAGGGTGCTTCGCGCTGGTCGCAGGTTACGCATTATTTTTTTGCAGATTGTTACTACTACACCCCAATGCTATCAAATATGGTTACCAGAGAGCTTTTTCTGCGTAATGGGTTGAAAAATATAAAAACGGGCGAAGAGGTTGTACAAAGTTATAATGGAAAAAAATTCCACCTGCTGCCAACAGCTAAAAAGCTATACTTTTTGAGCAGCCATTTAAAGGTGATGCCTAATATTGTTAAAACGATAAAAAATCTTTGGAAATAACGTTTGCCGCTGCTATCTGTTTAAGGCTTCTTTAAAAGCTTTTAAACACCGCTCACGCGCAAACGTATGATCGATAATGGGTTTTGGGTACTTGCTGAAATCAGCATATTCCGGAACCCATTTTTTTATGTATTCCATCTTAGGGTCGAAACGCTTGGTTTGTGAATCCGGACTAAAAATACGGAAATATGGTGCGGCATCAGTGCCCGACCCTGCGGCCCATTGCCAGTTCCCCACATTACTGGCCATTTCGTAGTCCAGCAGCTTGCGGGCAAAATAACGTTCGCCCCAGCGCCAGTCTATCAATAAATCTTTAGCCAAAAAGCTGGCCACTAACATACGCACGCGGTTATGCATAAAGCCGGTAGCATTCAGTTCGCGCATACCGGCGTCTACCAGCGGATAGCCGGTCTCACCGTTGCACCATGCTTTAAACTGTTCTTCATTATTTATCCATTTAATGCGGTCGTACTCCGGGCGGAAGGCGTGGTCTGCAGTTTGAGGGAAATGATATAGTATCATCATAAAAAACTCACGCCATACCAGCTCATTCAGCCAGGTTTTGTTATGATGGGTATTGGCCTCACGTGCCAGCTCACGGATGCTTACCGTACCAAACCGCAAATGCAAACCGATATGCGTGGTGCCTTTTACTGCCGGGATATCGCGCTTGTCGGCATAGTCCTGGATGTATTCCTTGTAATGAATTTTCGGGAACTGCTGGTTGCTTTTCTCAAACCCGATTTCTTTTAAAGAGGGTAAATTGAATGCTTTACTTTGATGAAAATTCTTAAAATATTTCTTGTTCGGATAGGCTTTCAGGTAAAACGGTTTTAGCTTTTGATGCCATTTGCGCATGTATGGCGTGTAAACCGTGTATGGGGTACCATCATCTTTGGTTACCTCATCGCGGTCGAATATTACCTGGTCCTTGTAGGTATTAAAGGTAATGTTATTCTTTTTTAAGAGGGTAGCTATAGCATCGTCGCGCTGTTTGGCATACGGCTCATAGTCATGATTGGTAAAAACAGCAGCTATCTTATAGTCCTTTAGCAAACCGGTCCAGGCATTGTCCGGCTGGTTATACAACACCAGCAGACTGCTGCCGTGCCGGCGTAATTCCGTATCAAGGGCCACTATTGTTTCGTAAATAAAGGTAACCCGTGCATCGTCCTTATCATCCAGTTGCTTTAAAATGTGCTTGTCGAAAATAAAGATGGGCAATACCGGGTTGCCACTCTTAAGGGCATGGTAAAGCCCTGCATTATCATCCAACCGTAAATCGCGCCTGAACCAGAATACCGAAACCGGCTGTTGTTTATCCATAGATCTGTTTTAATGCCGGGCCAATATCCGGGTATTTAAACCGGTAACCCGCGTCTTCAATTTTTTGTGCCGATGCCCTGGTGCTTCCTAATACGATGGTGCTCATCTCGCCCAGCAGCAGCTTTAGTAAAAAAGCCGGAACATTTGGCGCCCACAGTGGCTTTTGCAATTGTTTGGCAATGGCTTTAATAAGTTGCGCATTGGTTACCGGGTTTGGGGCAACCATGTTGTATGCGCCGGAAAAGTTTTCGTGTTCAATTCCCAGCATATACATATCCACCACATCCTGCCAGTGTATCCAGGGCACCCATTGTTTGCCGTTGCCCAGGGCCGAGCCCACATACAGCTTAACCGGCCGCGCCATCAGCTTTAGCGCGCCTTCTTCATCCAGCACAACGCCCGTACGAAATTTAACTATGCGCAGCTCTAAGTGCTGCCCCTCATCCACCGCCCGTTCCCATTCCACACAGCAGCGGCCCATAAAATCAGTATTTGGCGGGCTCTCCTCCGTCTGCAGTTCATCCCCCCGATCGCTGTAGTAGCCTATTGCCGATGCTGATACTATTGATTTTACCTGGTGTTTCCTGGTTCGTAACAGTCCATAAATCAGCTCAATAGATTTAACCCGGCTGTTAATAATCTCTTGTTTACGCTTTTCGGTCCAGCGGCTATCGGCGATGCCGGCGCCTGCAAGGTGCACTACTGTATCAACCCCATCAATGCAGCCTGCATCAATTTCTCCCTTGTTTACATCCCACAAAAAAGTTTTAACCCGCGGGTCGCTGCCGGGCTTTCTGCTCAGCATATTTACCGTATAGCCTTTCGCAAGCAATTGCTCCGTAAGCTTTTTGCCGATCGCGCCCGTACCGCCGGTTAGAAGAATGGTCTTTTTGTTAGAGTTCATGGTTAATGGTTCATAGCCGGAGCGCGCATGTAGTTGATAGATAGTTAATAATCGCGCTAACTTTTTGTCTTAATTCCTGGTTGATTACTCCCGGTTCTTTCCTGCCTTCAACTATCAACCCTGAACTACACGTTCACGCTATCGGCAACAACAACTTTACTGCAAAGCGGTTTGGCGTAGTTTTCGGCAAATATTACATGGGTCGGGTCAACCTGGTAGGCTTCCTGCTCGGCAGGGCCGTCAAAAAGCAGTAAAAGAGATACGTCATACGAGCGATCAACCACATCCCGGAAGGTTTCGGCAGGTACGCCGATGTGAATTTGGCGGATGTGTCCGATTGGCTTCAGCAGGTTGAGGCCTTCAATCAATTTCGCTTTATCGGCTTTATCTTTCAGCCAGAAATGTACGTGGTGCACAAAGGTGTTTTCGAGTAGCATAGTAATGATAAATGTGTTTTACAATCATACAAAATAATGTTGTGAATTGATGAATTTTATGACGGCATATAGAGATACAACATTTATGTCTGTAGCCATGATCATTGGGCGGAATCCAAAATGCAGATGGGTAAAACCCGTTTAGCCTGTAACAAAAAACCACCCCAAAAACGGGCTAAATGCGTTTTGCCCGTAACAAAAACTGAGGTAAAAACGGGCAAAAGCGGTTTTGTCCGTCTACAAAAACACCTTAAAAACGGGCAAAAACCATTATGACCGTTCGGTATAAAAACAGTGGTTTTGATAGCTGGGGAATTGAATAGAGGCTGTTTTAAAAGTTATTTGCTAATATTGATGGGTGAAAAGCAAAAATTTAAAACCGATAAGTCAGCGGCACAGGGGTTACAATATCCCAAAGGGCAAAAATTTCAAAGAATAGGAGGGAATACACAAAGATAGCGATTGCAAACGTGAAAAGTGCTGACAGAGTTTTGGCGATTCCCGGTTTCACAGGCTGAGATTGATTCAGTATTTTTTAAAAACGAACGATGGCGCTTTACCGGCTATCCTGTAAGTCTTTAATCCCTCAAATCACTCCTTTAAATCGGTTAATCATAACTTAAACAAATTGCTCAACCACATGCGGCTTAAATGTATCCGTCTTCACCTCTGCCTTTAACTCATGTAAGATGTTATACAACCCGAAATTAGTGCGGTTTACATAGATAAAATGTTTTACGCCGCGGGCTTGCTTAAACTCCGGCATTTTGGAAACCTTTTCGCCAAAGCCATATAGTTCATCAAAGAATGCGGTCTGGCCGAAATCAAAATGGTCGGTAATATAAGGCTTGGCAAACAGGCCGATCATCTGGCGGTACATCCCGTAGTAAAATTCTATCTGCACCGGGGTATCGTTGGAATGTATCATTTCCAATTGACGAAAGGCTTTGATCGTTTCCTCTTTATTATTCATCAATCCTGTTGAAGTGAGCGAAAAGAACGGGAGGTAAAAGTCCTCCGGCATTTCTTTAATGCATCCAAAATCAATGATGCCAAGCTTTTCATCGGCGGTGATCAAAAAATTACCAGGGTGCGGGTCGGCATGAACGGCACGGAGTTCATGCTGCTGAAAGTTGTAAAAATCCCATAAGGCCTGCCCGATTTTATTACGGACTTGCTGCGACGGGTTGGTCTGCAAAAATTCGCGCAGGTGTTTACCCTCAAGCCAGTCCATGGTGATGATACGCTTGCTGGACAGTTCGGGATAATATTTAGGAAACACGACATTGCTGAGCCCGGCGCAGGCGTTGGAGAACTCTACCGAACGGCGAACTTCCAGCTCATAATCAGTTTCTTCTAACAGGCGCTCTTCTACCTCTTTCATATAAACATCCAATTCCCGCTCGCTCATGCCCAGCAGCCGGAATGCAAATGGTTTTACTAGCTTTAAATCGGATGAAATAGAATCGCCCACTCCGGGATATTGAATTTTTACAGCCAGCTTTTTTCCATTTAGCTCTGCCTGGTGCACCTGGCCGATAGAGGCCGCATTGGAGGAGCGGACATTAAACTTTTCGTAAATCTTATCCGGTGTTTTACCGAAGTATTTTTTGAAGGTTTGAACAATCAATGGCCCTGACAGTGGAGGAGCATTGTATTGCGATTGCGAAAACTTGTCGGTATAAGCTTGTGGCAGCAGGTTCCTATCCATGCTGAGCATTTGCGCAACTTTCAACGCACTGCCCTTCAGTTCGCTTAGCGATTCGTATATGTCACTCGCATTATCCTCGTTCAGCTCGCTTTTATCCAAATCCGGATTGAATAGTTTTTTTGAATAATGCTTGATATAGTTGCCGCCGATTTTGAAGCCTGTTTTTACAAATTTGGCCGAGCGTTCAACCTTGCTGGTGGGTATGCTGTTTTGTTCTTTCGGTGTTTTATCACTCATTTTTGGTGTTCCTTAAATAAGGTGGCAAGCTTTTGCACTGTTAAGTCTGTGTAGTCGGTAATAACGAGATCGACCGGGTGCAGTTCGTCAGCCGTGTGCCCCGTAGTTATACCGGCAACTTTCATGCCTGCACTATTTGCGGCCCTGATACCTGCCAAAGAGTCCTCAAATACCACGCAATCAGCGGGTTTTCTGCCAAGCCTCCCGGAAGCTTTTAAAAATATCTGCGGATCTGGCTTTGGTTTGCTCACCATTGTTGAATTGATGATAACCTCAAAATTATTGCGGATAGGTATCCGGTCGAGTATGAAATTGATGTCCTGTATAGTGGCTGACGTTGCCATCGCCATTTTTACGCCGGCATCTTTCAGTTCGGTCAAAAAATTTTCTAAACCATTTACCGGGGCCACAAACGGCGCATACGCCTGCCGGTAATATTCTTCTTTTTCATTAAGCAGGGCCCTCAGCCCAGCCTCATCATGGTCGCTGCCAAATAACCTGCGAATAGTTTCCATTACCGGCACGCCGCTTATCTCGGTATAGTAGGTTTGCCTGGTCAGTTGCCCCCTTCCATATTTTTTAAAGAGGGCCTGCCACGACTTGAAGTGGTAAGGAGTATTGTCGATCAGCGTTCCGTCCATATCAAAAATGGCTGCGAACTGAACATGGCTTTGAACCCTATTTAAATCTCCCCCCGCAGGGGAGACTTGAGCTGCATTGTTTTTTAAGTCCTTCTCCTTTGCAGAAGGATTTAGGGTCAGGCCCTGCTTAGTTGCTTCCAAATCCCATGCTTTCTTTTACGCGTCCGTGCCTCACCAGGAACCTGCCATAATCAAGCAAATTATCAATAGGGGAGCGCTGGAATAAGTCGAACGTTACGTTGATGCCTTTCTCAATAGCTTCATCGGTCTTTTCAAAACCGGCAGAGCTGTCGTTTATCCAAAAATTAAGGATAAAAACCAGTTGCACCCAAAGGGCGTCCTTATAACGGTTGCTAAAGAATTTACGCTCAGATAATTCGTTTGATTCCAGCCCCTCGGTAATCAGGTCATTACAGAATGACTCAAAAACGTCTTTTAGTCCGGTGAACGTCATGGGCGTAGCAAAGCTTTTGGGCTGTTTGCGCACGCTGTAAACCACAAAGCTGCGGCTGCTCTTTAACAGTTCAAAGAAGCTGTAAAAAAACGACAATGCCTTTTCGCGGGCCGAATACTGGTTCCATACCTCCTGGGTTCTTATTTCGGCGATGGTGCGCACGCCAAAGTTCGTCCATAAATGCTGTTCAATTGCGTCAAACGAGCCAAAGAAGCGGTAAAATTCCTCTTCGGACATTTTATTTTTTTTGGCAAAAACGTAAACAGATTTTGGCTGATGCCCTTCAGTAAGCACATAATCGATGTACGCTTTCTGGATGCTCTCTATCGTAGCCATATGTTGTGTGTTAAATTGTTGGATAAAATTATGACATAGTTTGCAAACAAATGTCATCCGTGTATTATAATTAACGATAGGATTGGGGGGATAGTACAGATAGACCGGCTTACTTTGATAAGCGGCTATCAAATGGTATCGTTTCGATCGAGATTATGATTAATCTGTTATGATACCCGGGGAATAATGGATTTAAAAGAATATTGTGCTCTGACGGATTTACGGCTGACCGCACTTTTATTCCAAGATATTCTTTATCATTCATCCACTTGTCGCCAAGAATTTTATTTGAAAGATTTTCTTTTTGTTGCCAGTCGTGGGGGTATTTATTATCCGGCAATTGATAGATACTTGAGTCGTCATCTATTTCAATTTCAACAACATGTAAATTTGGCGGAGTATCGGTTTCAAAATGCACAAGATTTTCAAGATAGGCTAATGAACTGTTTACACTCGTGTACAGCATATAAGTCCCTTTGCTATTCCAGCGGCCTCCGTTTTTGAAAGCTCCCATACCTGATAAGTCTTTTACACGCTTTAGCGATTTTACCACCCGGTAAACTTTCATATTATCAGGAATAAACGCCTTCCTCAATCCTGCCTAAAATATCGTTAACCATACCAAGCCCGGTTGGCAGGTAGAATAAATCGATAGGTTTAATATTATTCAGAGCTCTGTTGGGTGAATTAAGCCAATGCTTAACCTTTTCTTCATCTTCAAATACTTCAAAAGCATGCTCAACTACTTTAGTAATTTCAATTATATGCGATGATGTGCGCCTGTCAAGTTTGTCGGTGCTCTTTTTCCGCTCAAGGGTTTTAACAGAGGTATCCAGGATGTTTTCAGAAAAGGATTTTTTAGAAATGCCAAGATGGCTTATCAGGGCATCAAGAGATGCTTTCGTAAGCCCTTCACTGCTTAAGGTAATAAGATCAAAATCGGACTGGACCGGACTATTTACAATAGTTTTTCCGCCAAGCAAATTAACAAAACTCAAAGCGTGATTTTTTTCACTGATTTTTTCTGCAACTTTCATTTGCGACAATTTTACCAAATATAAGGATAAAATGTCGTTTAATTCAAAATGTTTTGTTAATTTCCAATGTTTCCCCCATGTCAAATATTAATCGCAGCTATTGTTAACCATTAAATAAATTGCAAATTTGTACACTGCAATAAAGTTAATCCCCTGTTTAACTATGAGTGAAAGAACGATACTGGTATGGTTTAGAAACGACTTGCGCATTCACGACAATGAAATTTTATTGGAAGCGGTGCGTAAAGCGGATAAAATACTGCCGGTATACTGCTTTGACCCTTTTTATTTCAGGCAAAACCCCTCTGGGAATCCCAAAACAGGTAACATCCGGGCCCGTTTTCTTATTGAGTCTGTCGCAAACCTGCGGAAAAATCTGCAGAATATTGGCGGTGAACTGATTGTAAGGGTGGGTAACCCGGCAGAGTTGTTGCCGCAGCTTGCCGAAGAATATCATGTTAGTGAAGTGTACCACCATCGCGAGGTAGCGCGCGAAGAGACTGATATTTCTGAACAGGTTGAAGCTGCCCTGTGGAAGATAAGGCTTAACCTGAAACATTTTATTGGCCATACGCTATATCATAAAGAAGACTTGCCCTTCCCGATAAAAGATATTCCGGATAGTTTCGCGGTATTTAAAAAGAAGGCCGAACGCGACAGCAACGTTCGTCCCTGTCTGGATACTCCTGAACATCTGTCAATCCCTGAAATTAGTGAGGCAGGTGAAATACCTACGCTGCAAACGCTTGGTCTTACTGAGCCGGTGGACGACCCGCGCTCAGTGAACCGGTTTGTTGGCGGCGAAGATGAAGCCCTGGCGCAGCTCGCCCGCTTTTTTGAGGAGAACAGTCATTTGGTGATCGGTAAAAAGGGGGCACAGGTTAACTTGTCCAGGTTGTCGCCCTGGATTGCCCTGGGTTGTATATCGTTGCGTAAGGTATATTGGGAAGTGGTTAAACACCAGCAGTTAAACAACACCCAATACGGTAATATTTTGCTCGACCTGCTTTGGCGCGATTACTTCAGGTTTATGTTTAAAAAACACGGGCAGAAATTTATCGCCCGTAAAGATAGTGAGGATAATACTGCCATTGAAAATGATGCACTGTTTGAAAGCTGGAAAAATGGCAGCACCGGCGTGCCGATAGTGGACGCGATAATGCACGAGCTAAACGCTACCGGGTATATCAGCAGTCAAAGTCGTCAGATCACAGCGGTTTTCCTGGTGAACGAGCTGAAGATCGACTGGAAAAAAGGCGCTGCTTATTTCGAGGAAAAGCTGGTAGATTATTCTCCTGCAAGCAACTGGGGCAACTGGGCCTTTATAGCAGGTGTTAATGATGCGCGTGAAAGCCGTTACCAGGTTGCCGCCTTACCCGAGAACACTTCACCAAGCGGGTACATCGACACCTGGTTGCCTGCGCTGATATGATATTTATTCTTCTTCCGTAATAATCTCCTCCTCCCGGCGTCATATAAGTGATTATGAACCTGTTTGAACAATTTACGGTTATTATCGGCGCGCTTGCCATCCTGTTTGAAGGGCTGGGCTATTTGCGTAATTTCTTCCGCCGGATATTTCATTAAAAACAGCGTGAGAGGTCGTTGTAATTTTATTTTGAAAATAAAATCAGTAAGCCTATTTTGACCTATCCAATTATAACATTTAATGAAAAAAATATACTGGTATACTTTTGTAACCAATATTTGCGGAAATTACCTGTAAACGGCCGGTCATTAACTCAAATTAAGCCGCACTTCGAAAAATTACCGCATACTTTTATAAATAAATTACAAAGTTTCCGGGTACATATGTTTACTTTTGTACCGTTTTAAAGATTGGTTTTCTCATGGATCGTCTCAATTATATCAACAGCGGCAACGCTGCATACATCAATTCCCTATACGAATCATACAAACAAGACCCTGAATCAGTTGACTTTGGCTGGCAGAAATTTTTTGAAGGGTTTGATTTTGGCAGGGAAAACCCGGCGCCCGCAGCTACTGCAGGCGGCGAAACCCCCGAGCATTTTTTAAAGGAAATTAACGTGCTTAATATGATAGATGGCTACCGTACGCGTGGCCATTTATTTACTAAAACTAACCCCGTTCGGGAGCGACGCAAGTACTTTCCGGGTAAAGAATTAGAGACATTTGGCTTAAGTGAAGCCGACATGGACGCCGTTTTTAATTCCGGTGTCGAAGTTGGGCTTGGTGCGGCCACCTTGCGCGATATCCGTCAGCTGTTAGAGGAAACCTATTGCCAGTCGATAGGCGCAGAGTACCGGTACATCCGCAATCCAATCAAGTTGAAATGGTTTGAAGACAGGATGGAAAGCAGGCGTAACACGCCGTCATTCTCGGTAGACGAAAAAAAGCTGATGCTGGATAAGCTGAACGAAGCTGTGGTGTTCGAAAGCTTTTTGGGTACCAAGTTTTTAGGCCAGAAGCGTTTCTCGCTCGAAGGCGCTGAGGCGTTGATCCCCGCACTGGATTCAGTGATCCAGAAAGGGTCGGAATTCGGCATACAGGAGTTCATTATCGGCATGGCCCACCGGGGCAGGCTGAACGTGCTCACTAATATTATGGAGAAACCTTATAAGGAGGTGTTCTCTGAATTTGAAGGTAAAAACTACGACGTAGAAGCCGGCATCGGCGGCGACGTTAAATATCACCTGGGTTATTCAACTGACGTAGTAACCAAAGGCGGCAAAAAAGTACACCTGAGCCTTTGCCCCAATCCCTCGCACCTGGAGGCGGTGGACCCGGTTGTGGAAGGCCTGACCCGTTCTAAAATAGACTTTAAGTACGGTGGCGACGAAAGCAAAATCGCCCCGATATTGATACACGGTGATGCTTCAGTAGCGGGCCAGGGCATTGTTTATGAAGTGTTGCAGATGGAGAAACTGGACGGTTACCGTACCGGCGGTACTATCCACATGGTAATTAATAACCAGATCGGCTTTACCACCAACTTTAAGGATGCACGCTCGAGCACCTATTGTACCGACGTGGCCAAAACGGTCTTATCACCGGTTTTCCACGTAAATGGCGATGATGTTGAAGCCCTGGCTTACGTGGTAAACTTAGCGATGGAGTACCGCCAGGTATTCCACGAAGATGTGTTTATCGACATACTTTGCTACCGCCGCTATGGCCATAACGAAGCTGATGAGCCGAAGTTTACCCAGCCGCTGTTATACAAGGCCATCGAGGCACACCCCAACCCGCTTGAAATATACAAGCAGAAATTGCAGGCCGAAGGCAGCATAGACGCCAACCTGGCAACCGAAATGGAAAAGAAATTCCGTGCCGAACTGCAAACCAGGCTGGATGAATCAAAAGCCGAAGAGAAATTCACCGAAACCGTGCATATGTTTGAAGGCGCCTGGCAGGGTATGCACCTGGCCACAACCAAAGAATTCTTTACGCCTGTAGAAACCGCTGTGCCCGAAGAGGAACTGCTTGATATAGGTAAAAAAATAACGGTGCTGCCCGAGGGTAAACAGTTTTTTAAGAAAATAGAAAAACTGTTTGAAGAACGAAGCAAAATGGTGACTACAACCCACGTGTTCGATTGGGCAATGGGCGAGTTGCTGGCTTATGGCACGCTGTTAAAAAATGGCCACCCTGTAAGGTTGAGCGGTGAAGACGTAAAACGTGGTACCTTCTCGCATCGCCATGCGGTGTTAACCCTGGCAGATTCGGAAGATGAATATGTTCCGCTTGATACGATCGATACACCTGCAAAATTCAGCATCTATAACTCATTATTGTCCGAATACGGCGTTTTAGGTTTTGAGTATGGTTATGCTTTGGCAAATCCGAATGCTTTAACTATTTGGGAAGCACAATTTGGCGACTTCTTTAACGGGGCCCAGATTATTGTTGATCAGTATATAGCCAGCGCCGAAACCAAATGGCAGCGCGGCAATGGTTTGGTGATGCTGCTGCCGCATGGCTACGAAGGCCAGGGGCCTGAGCACTCGTCGGCGCGTGTAGAGCGCTTTATGGAGCTTTGCGCCGAAAGCAATATACAGGTGGCCAATTGTACCACTCCGGCAAACTTCTTCCATTTGTTAAGGAGGCAGATGCTGCGCGATTTCCGTAAGCCGCTGATCGTTTTTACACCGAAGAGCTTATTGCGCAGCCCTAAATGCGTATCGAAACTGGAAGACTTTACCAAAGGCAAGTTCCAGGAAATGATTGACGACCAATATGCCGACCCTAAAAAGGTTAAACGCGTATTGATGTGTACCGGTAAGATCTATTACGATTTACTGGAGAAACAACAAGCCGATAAGCGTAAGGACGTAGCAATTGTGCGGATTGAGCAATTGTATCCAACACCAACAACGCAGATAAAGAAAATGATGGCTAACTATGCCAAAGCCGATGAGTTTTTCTGGGTTCAGGAAGAACCTGAAAATATGGGCGCATGGCCATATATCTGCCGCAAGTTCTATAGCCACATGACGGTTAATCTGGGTATCATATCACGGCCGGAAGGCAGCAGTACTGCTACAGGCTTCTCCAAACAGCATGCGGCGCAACAGCTGCATATTGTGGCTAAAGCTTTTGAGACGCCTGCCGGCAAAAAAGTTAAAGCCGTTGTTAAGGAAACCACCGAGAAAATGGCGAATGTTGGAGCAGATTAATTAATTTGAAAAATTTGACGATGTGTCAATTTGAAGATTGGCCCTTATCAGATTTTAAAATTATAAAATATTAAATTTAAAGATTTGCGTTTGACTTAAATCCATTCGATAGTCATTTTCAAATCTTCAAACCACCAAATTTTCAAATCGAAAAAATGAGTTTAACTATCAAAGTTCCGCCGGTTGGCGAATCGATTACCGAAGTAACACTGTCGAGCTGGAAAAAGAAAGACGGCGACACCGTGCAGATGGATGAGGTAATTGCTGAATTAGAATCAGATAAAGCTACTTTCGAGCTAACGGCCGAACAAGCCGGTGTCTTAAAACTATCGGCCAAAGAGGGTGATGTATTGCCTATCGGCGCCACGGTTGCTGTTATAGAAGATGGCGGTGCTGCCGCCCCTGCAAAAGAAGCAGCACCCGCAGCCCAGCCTCAGCCTGAAGTTGTTGCTAACGCCCCGGCTCCTGCACCTGCAGCCGCAACCCCTGCTGCTGCTGCAACAGGTTCTTTAGAAGTAAAAGTTCCTCCGGTTGGTGAATCTATAACGGAGGTAACATTATCCCGCTGGATTAAGAAAGATGGTGATGCGGTAGCAATGGACGAGGCGATTGCTGAGCTGGAATCAGACAAAGCGACATTCGAGCTAACGGCTGAAAAAGCGGGAACATTGAAGACTTTAGCTAAAGAAGGCGATGTATTGCCTATCGGCGCGGTGGTTTGCACTATCGAAGGCGCCGGCGCTGCTGTCCCGGCCCCTAAGCCTGCGGAAGCTGCATCCACTTCTGCACCGGTAAGCAACGGAAAGGCAACTACCTATGCGTCGGGCACCCCTTCGCCTGCTGCAGCAAAAATACTGGCCGAAAAAGGTGTTGAAGCAAGCTCGGTAAGCGGCACCGGTGTTGCCGGGCGTATCACCAAGGAAGATGCCCTGCTGGCTCAAAAAGTTTCAGAAAATCCACAGGCTCCAAAAGAAATGTCGGGAACTGCGGCTGCTCCTGCCAAACCTGCCGCTGCTCCTGCCGCTAAGGCCGAGACCGTTGCGTCTGGTCCGCGGTCTGACCGTCGCGAAAAAATGTCGTCGCTGCGTAAAACAGTAGCAAAAAGGCTTGTATCGGTAAAGAATGAAACAGCGATGCTGACCACCTTTAACGAAGTGGATATGTCGCCGATTATGGAGCTGCGTGCTAAATATAAAGACAAATTTAAAGAGAAACATAACGTAGGCTTAGGCTTTATGTCGTTCTTTACCAAAGCTGTTTGCGAGGCATTGAAAGACTGGCCCGCCGTTGGTGCACGTATTGAAGGTGAGGAAATTGTTTACAGCAACTTTGCCGATATATCTATTGCCGTATCGGCCCCTAAAGGCCTGGTGGTACCCGTTATACGTAATGCCGAAAGCATGAGCCTGGCCGAAATAGAAAAAGCTGTGGCCGCGCTTGCCGTTAAAGCCCGCGAAAACAAACTCACACTGGAAGAAATGACCGGCGGTACATTCACCATCACTAACGGTGGTGTGTTTGGCTCCATGATGTCGACACCGATATTGAATTCGCCGCAATCGGCCATATTGGGTATGCACAACATCATTGAGCGCCCCGTTGCTGTAAACGGACAAGTAGTTATCCGCCCGATGATGTACCTGGCCCTATCCTATGATCACCGCATCATTGACGGCCGTGAGTCTGTAAGTTTCCTGGTACGCGTTAAGCAATTGCTGGAAGACCCTGCAAGATTGTTATTGGGGGTATAACCTAAGATTTGCAGGAATTAGAGGATTTATAGTATTATAAAATAGTAAACCCGGCTTAGGCCGGGTTTTTTGTTTATCACCGTTATTTAGCTGGAAAGATTCGGCAGAAATTCACATTCTGCATAACGTAACCTTTTCTATGTATGGCTGTAAGGCGTTTTATATTGCCTATGGCTATCGCTCACATAACTGAGATATTTTTCGAACCAATGACGATGGTTGTAACGTCCCATTGGTATTTATGCGTACCGTTGCCGGACCTTTCTATTCATTTTTCTGCTCGTCAGATTTTTATTCCCTTATGTTTTAAATAGATTTATATATTTATTAATCAATTATATATTTTCAAATCATAAAATTATCAACTTCAATGATTCTAATCCTCTGTAGCATCCTCATAGCAGAAATATGGAAGAGATGCCGGGGAAACTTATCTATTCGCGAACTATGAGACAAATACTTACCCGTCTTTTTTTTGTAATTATCTTATTCCACGCATCATTAGCGTTAGCTCAGGAAGATAAAGCCGTTGCAAAGGCTCTTTATGAGAAAGCGGCGGGAATGCGTAAAAATGCGAATAAGTATATTAGTAAAGATCCAGCTTTAGCCGACAGGCTATATGCAGAAGCCAACGAGGTTTATCCGGGAGAGCCGGACAATTCTGACGGAGAATGGAAATATATCGATTACCTGCCCCGGATCCGACTGGAAAGAGGCGATATGAGGGGTGCGAATAAAGCGGGGCAAACTGCCCTGGACCGTTATGCTAAAATGACAATGGTCTACGGCGTGAAGGGGTTGTCGGAAGGCCTGAAGCCGGTTGAACCCTATATTTTCCTGGTACTGCTTAACCGGGCAAGCGCTAACCTTACTTATGGCGATGTGAAGGTTGCCTATGCGGATATTGAAAAAATTATCCAAATGGGCGTTAATGAAAAGAATTATAAATCAAAGCACTCGGGTTGGGAGGGCATGATCGGCGGTGTATCGGTACGGAGCGTTTTCCAAAGGGCACAGTACGTTGCTTTTTTAAATAACGACGGGGATATAATTCAAAAAATGCAGCCGGTTTTAAGCCAGATGGGCGAGAAAGACATGGTTGCGACGGGGGATATTTACTTAAGCATTATCACAAAAAATTATGACAAGGCCATTGACTTGGCCACAGCATTTTTACAAACGGGGGGGAGCAACCGCGTTAACGGGCGCTTCCTCCTCGCGTGGACATACGCCTTGAAAGGAGACACCGTAAAATCTGCTGAATACACGAGGCTGGTTGTAAAAAATTTATTTATCACCGAAAGGATGGTAGCCCGCATCAGGGCAGTCAATGCTATAACGCAGCATCAGTATAATAAAGCGCTGGAATATGCAAGTGAAGGGCTAAAGCCATACCGGTACCTGTATCTCAAGTTCGATCAGCCCGGCAAGTCCTTTTACTATGGGCTTCGTGGCGATGCCTATACGGGGCTTAAGCAATATGAGAAGGCGCGCGCCGAGTACGAAAAAGCCCTGTTGTATAACGAAGGTTATGACGTAGCAATGCAGGGCCTGGCTAATATTGAGGTACTGGTGGCTAAAGAGCGTAAGGTGGACAAAACCGGGCCGGAGATTGTGATAACTGAACCTGCATCTGCCCGAGGACTGAAAGTAGTAGCTGCAGGTAATGACATCACTGTTCGGGGATCAGCAAATGACCCTTCCGGCATTAAAGAAGTAAAAGCAAACGGGCAAAACCTGTACTTCCAGCCTAACGGCACTTTCTGGGGTAGCATAAAGCTTGCTGAAGGCAACAACAAAATCGAAATTGAGGCGGTCGATATGGCCGGTAACAGTGCTCAAACATTTGTTGAAGTGGAGAAAAAGGCAGAAATAAAGCAAGATGAGCAGATAGTGCCGGTGGTAAAGGCGGAGGCAAAGAACTATGCCCTGATCATTGCTGCTCAAAATTACGATGACCCCAATATTCCATCGCTGGAGCATCCGGTGGCAGACGCTATTAAGCTTAAACTGGTGCTGAAAAATAATTACAGCTTTGCCGACGACAATATATACACACTTTTTAACCCGGCAGTTAACGACTTTAAGAAGAAGTTTGCAGAACTTACAGATGTGATTCAACCAGACGATAACCTGATTATTTTTTACGCAGGTCATGGTATTTGGGTAAATAAAGAGAAAAAAGGGTATTGGCTGCTTACCGATGCGCTCCGGAATGATGTTAACACCTGGCTGCCTAACAAAACAGTGCTTGAAATGATAGCTAAAATACCTTCGCGGCATACACTGCTTATTACAGATGCTTGCTTTTCGGGCTCGGTGTTCCGAACCCGTGGTTTAGGCGCCGATGCGCCCCCTGCCTTGCGCGAGATGAGCGAAAAGGTAAGCCGCGTGGCTATTACGTCGGGCAATGACACAGAAGTGCCTGACGAAAGTGTATTTATGAAGTACCTGATCAAGGCTTTGTATGAAAACAAGGAGAAATACTTAGCAGCGCAAAAGATGTTCATTAACCAGATTATTGAAGCTGTAATAGCTGAGACGAAAACGGAGCCGCGTTATGGAACGCTGGAATTGGCCGGGCACATCGGTGGAGATTATATTTTCATCCATAAATAATGAAGTCCGGTAATAAGTGGTTAATCAGTTTTCTGCATGCGTTTGTTTTGCTGCTGCTTACCGCATGGTGGATTAATAGTGATTATACCTATGGCGATGAACGCATGCTTATTCAGCAGGCTTCGATCTTTAAAAGGGTTGTACTTGGCTTGGATGAAGATCCGCCCAAAAAGGATTTTCTTTTTATCAACCTTGCACATGACAAAGCCTTAATCCCCATCGCCGATGGCCTGGGTAATGACGTAATTACCGACCGTGAAAAGCTGGCGTCTTTTTTTGAAATTTTTAAACGTCATCAAAAAGAGATTAGATTTGGGTTGTGCGATGTTTTCCTGAAGGGGCATTCTGATTATGATGTGCAGTTGGAGCGTTCTGTGGCGGGCATCCATAACATTATATTCCCGACACATTACGATGAAAACGGAAAAGTTGAGCCGTTGAGCCTGAGGGTTCCGCATGCGATGGCTGATTACAGGATGGCCAACAGCGGATTTTTCAAGTTCAAATTATTCCAGAATGACTCTATACCCTCAATCCCTGTCTATCTTTACCAACAGCTAACAGGCAATCATTTCACCTGGTTATATGGCTGGCCTATGGATAATGGCCGGTTAACAATGAATTCGATGATAATCGATTATCCTATCCGAAGTTATGAACTTTTTCAGCAGGCGGAATATCCGGTAGTTAATCTTTCAGAACTTATGATTTTGCCTGAGCAAACCATAGTAAACGAGTTTCTTAAAAACCGGATAGTATTGCTTGGCGACTTTGAAAATGACGTTCACGACACGATCTACGGAAAAACGCCCGGGACACTCATTCTGCTAAATGTTTATCTAACTATGATGTCGGGCCGCCACCTGGTCAGTTTGTGGTGGCTTTTATTTTTAATTGGCGGTTATACCATTTTCTCCAGGCTAATGTTATTTCCACAATACGGAAAAGCAAAACATATGCGCTGGTTTGCGCCATTGCTGGCGAGTGCTACGTTTTTAGCTTTTCTTTCGGTGATATCATATTTAATGTTTCATCAGCCTGTGCAGGTGCTGGTTTTAACCATCTACATAAACTTTCTTCGGTTTTTGATACAACTACGGCAGCAGGAATGGAACCGGCACAAGTTAAAGGAATATTTGATTAACTTACGTGAAACCTATCTTAATTTTAAATAATAATGCGATTAATATTTGTATTGATGTTTGTCACGCTGTCCTCTTTTTTTCAAAATGAAAAATATTACGTGACGTTTGTAAAAGGAACAGTTAAGTTACAGCGTAACAGGAGCCCGGTTAAAATCGGTGATGCCCTCGGTCCCACCGATCAATTAATTTTTGTCGGGAAAGATGCGAAGGTCTCTTGTATCAGTCCGGGAAAAGGCCGGTTTGATTTAAGCGCCGGCAGTGCAAAAACCACACCCGATGGAGAAGCGCTGGCCACACTAAAAAATGCCCTGATTCCGGCGCCAGGCAGCTATCATTTAAGTACCCGGGCTTTAGGCTCAACCGAATACGATCCGAAAAGTTATTTTCGTTGTGCAGAGACGGGTGACCGTATATGTCTGGTGACTGACGAGCCTTTGGCCATTACTTCAGATTACAAACGCGATAATCAAAATTTTTTCTTTTTGCAATATGCCATCAACGGTAAAACACTAGCCCGAAAGGTAAAGCAGAATGCATCAGGCATTACTTTTACCGATGATCTTTTTCCTGAGGGCATTCCATCTAAAGCAATGTTGTGTTATCAGTCCATATCTGCCGGAAGGCCGGTTTCCTCCATCGTAGCGGAGTTTCAGCCGGCAATGGTTTCTAAAAGTACGCTAAAACAAGAACTTGAGGTCATCGCTCATAACAGCGGGTTATCTGATCAAAAAATTCTTAAACAAGAACTTGCAGCGCATGTGTATGCGAACTATGGTAAAATCGGTAGTGAAGTTTTAACAACTATCTATCCATGACCGGCGGTAAATTTACAATCAACAATGGTAGTGTGTTTGGCTCCATGATGCCGACACCGATATTGAATTCGTCGCAGTCCCCATCCTACGATCACCGCATCATTGACGGCCGCGAGTCTGTAGGCTTCCTGATACGCGTTAAGTAACTATTGGAAGCCGGCAAGATTGATATTGGGGGTATAGTCTGAGATTTGTGGGACTAGCGGATCGAAAGATTATAGCGTTATAAATAGTAACCCGGTTTAGGCCGGGTTTTTTGTTATATTTTAATTAATAGGTATATTTGTTTATGGCGAAAATAATTGAAGTTAACAAGTCGACCGGACGACGTAAGGTTGATGAAGAATTAACTAAGCTTCAAGGGAAAAAGAAGCCCATAGATTTATCAAAATATTTTGGTAAGATAAATTTTGGAGAAGACGGCCTGACCTATCAACTAAAGATTCGTGATGAATGGCGATAGAATAGTCGCTGATACCTCCCTTATCATCAATCTATTTAATGGTGTTGAAGAGGTTAGAGAGTTAATAACAGGGCGTAACTTATTTGTTTCTATAATCTCAGAAATCGAGGTTTTAAGCCACTCCAAACTTACTCCCGCAGATAGCCGGCTTCTGAAAGATTTTCTGTCTAAGTGTTATATTGTTGATATTGAGCCATCTATAAAGGATATTACTATACAGATTAGAGTGAAGTATAAAACCAAGCTGCCAGATGCTGTAATTGCTGCCACAGCTATATATTTCGATTTGCCTCTGTTTACAATGGATACGGGATTTAAGACGATTATTGATTTGCAAGCTGTGGTTTTGTCGCTCTAATCCTTTATACCTTAACCGATAGACCATACCATATTACATTAGAAAATGATAGGAAGAAAATCCCTTTGGAAAAGTGACAGACAGTTTATTAAAGCGATTTCTCTTACCTTTACAGCCTGAAAATATCAGGTAAAACATGCCCTCATCTGCCTTAAAGTCCATCCACCCCAATAAGCTTGTCTGGTATTTCCTGCTGGGCTGGACGGTGCTAAACCTGGTGCAAGCCAGCACGCTTGAACTGCAGGGCGATGAGGCCTATTACTGGATGTACTCCCGCTACCTCGACTGGGGCTATTTCGATCATCCGCCCATGGTGGCCCTGCTCATTCGCATCGGCGACAGCATTATGCATAACGAGCTTGGGCTACGGCTGTTTACCGTACTTACCAGCTCGGCATCCATTTGGCTGCTTTGGCTTACGCTGAAACAATATGCCGTGGATGCACTTGCATTTGTATTAGTGGTATCCGGCGTATTTATTTTCCATATTTATGGGTTTACCACCACCCCTGACGGGCCGCTGTTCTTTTTTACAGCTCTGTTTTACTTTCTTTACCAACGGTATCTTAAATCGGATAGCTGGGCATTAGCCGCATTGCTCGGCTTTACTATCGCCTGTTTGCTATACAGCAAATACAACGGCATACTGGTGGTCGGATTCACTTTACTGGCTAATTTGAAATTGGTAAGGCGTCTTTCTTTTTGGGGAATCGTAGTAATTTCTGTAGCGCTTTTTGTGCCGCATATTATCTGGCAGGCCAATCATGATTATCCATCCATCAATTATCACCTGTTTGAGCGGTCGTCTGATAAATATGATTTCCTGAATACCTTTTCCTATATACCCGGCCAACTGCTGATGGCTGGTCCGCTGATAGGATGGTTCCTGTTTTACAAAGCTTACACCGTTAAAATTACGGATGCGTTTATCCGCTGTTTAGTGGTTAACTGTTTGGGCACTTTCCTGTTTTTCCTCATCAGCAGCGTCAAAGGCGAGGTGCAGCCGCAATGGGCGTTTATCCTGTTTGCCCCGCTGGTAATGCTGGCTCTTATCCATTTTAAACAGCAAAACGGTTGGCCCAAGTGGCTGCTGCCGCTGGCGATCGTCAATGTGAGCATTATTGTCATCGTCAGAATTATCGTAATCGGTGGCTTTGGCTTTGCCCGCACTTATGGTCACCTTAAAAGCTATTATGGTTTTAAAGAGTGGACGCACCTGGTAAAACAAAAAGCCGGAGATAACTACGTGGTGATGGCAGAGGGTTTTCAAAATCCGTCAAAATATAATTATTATACCAACAGCCTGAAATGTTTTGCATACGACAGCCGCTATTACCGGGCAACCCAATATGACATCTGGCCGATGGAAGACAGTATCCAGCATAAAAAGGTGCTTTATTTAACCATCGAACCCATTCCCGGCCTCGCTAATGACTCGATAAAAAACGAGGCTGGCCGCTGGTATTACAATTGGGTGCAGGATGTGCGCACTTATCAGAAAGTGATGATTGAAACCGGACCACTTAAGTTAAGTACAACTCCCGGCGCGACAACCAACTTCAATCTGACTATAAGCAATCCATACCCTTATCCCATCAGCTTTACCGACAGCGGTTATACGCACCCGGTAAAACTGGAATATTGTTTTTTTAGGGATGACGTGCTGACCGGTGTGGTTGAGGCGAAGGACACTTATAAAAAAATAACTTTACAGCCCGGTGAGCAAACCCATTTTACTTTTCCCGTAACTTCGCCGAAAGAAAAGGGGGATTATAGTCTCATTTTTTCCCTGCGCACTGAGCCTTTTTATGGGAGTAAAAATAGCCGCGTAATAAAATTAACTGTTAAATAACATCGCCCCGTGATAAAAAAGATTTACCTCACTATTTTCATTTCGCTGACAGCAATTACCGCCTCGATGGCACAAAGCCTCGACATACATTTTAACGGACTCGGCTTTTTGGATAACCGCGAGTATAAAGATTTTACAGCGCGCTCGCGTACCTATTCAGGTACCCGTGTCGCTCTTGATTTGGGCCTTAACCTTGACAGCGTAAATCACTTTATTGTGGGTGTGGATGGTATACACGAGTTCGGTGCAAAGCCCTATTTTTTAAAGGCGAATCCGGTAGCCTATTATAAATACGAAAGCAAGAACTGGCTTTTTGATGCCGGTGAATTTCCGCGTATTGGTTTGCTGGATAATTATCCGCGCGCCTTGTTGAATGATACCCTACGTTACTACCGACCAAACATAGAAGGTCTGCTGGCGCGGTATCAAAACCCACATTTTACCGAAACCGGCTGGATTGACTGGGTAAGCCGCCAAACCGCTACCGATCGTGAGCAGTTTTTATTTGGTTTTGAAGGCAAGTGGCGGCCATCGCTAACGGGTCCGTTTTATATTTCGCACTATGTGCTGATGCTGCACGATGCAGGGGCGGAGATATTATTACCAAACGACCATATCGGCGATGACGGCGGCGGACAAATAAAACTCGGTCTCGATTTTAGTCATAAGCAAACCACATTTGATTCGCTGTCTGTTGAGGCAGGTTTCATGGGCTCTTTTCAACGCAGGAGAGGCGTTGATGGTGGTAAGTTTCAAAAAGGTTTTGTCGCCAGCGCCTATGTCAGCTATCATCGCTTTGCTGCCTTTAACGAATTTTATGCCGGGCAGGGCTCTGAACTAAGCTTCGGCGATGCCTTTTACGAAAAGAAATTCTATGACCGCCTGGACTTAATGTTTACCCCTTTTCTGTTCAACCGCATCAAAGGACAGTTTATCTTCAGCATACACCGCACGCCGGGCTTTACCAGTAACCAGGAAGCATTCAGGGTAACCTATGATTTGGGAAGAAAAACCCTGGTGAGGTGGAAGTATAATTAGACCTCGAAACAAACTTAAAGCCTGTCATTGCGAGGAACGAAGCAATCTCGTTGCCATACTTAGCCCGCTATGCATCGTCTACAATACCTGTGATGAGGCTGCCGCGCTCGGTCCTCGCTAGCAAATTGATTTATAACGCCGAGCCTTGCACCACCCCTCTATCCAATATCCTTTTATCAATAAAATGCTGTATCTCTGACTTTTTAAATCCCCAGTTAGGAGCGATCAGCAATTCACGGTCACTTAGCCCGAACAGACGTTGAATAACAACATCAGGGCGCACAAGAGGTAGCAATTCACATAAAAAATCCGCATACTCATCCAGCTCAAAAAGTTTAAACGGCTCGCGCTTATATTTTACGCCCATAACTGAGCCTTCCACAATATGCAGGTGATGGAATTTTACAAATTTTATCTGGGGAAAACGGTTGATCTCATCAGCATAGCGCAGCATCATTTCCTTAGTTTCCCACGGGAAACCGAAAATAGTATGCACGCAGATATCCAGCTTGCTGTTCTCTGTCAGCTTTAATGCCTTTATCAAATCATCATGACTGCATCCCCGGTTTATCTGCATCAGGGTGTCGTTGTAGATAGACTCCATGCCCATTTCCAGATCAACGTCGAAGCGGTCGGTATAGCTTTCCAGCAGGGCAATTTTTTCGGCGTCGATGCAATCCGGCCGGGTGCCAACCGAAAGACCCACAATATCTTCAGTACCGTAGCTCAAAGCCTCGTCGTACAGCATTTTAAGATAATGCGCCGGCGCGTAAGTATTGGTATTAGGTTGAAAGTAGATAATAAATTTATCTGCTTGAGTGGTCCTGCGGGCGCGTTCCATGCCCTGAATAACCTGTTCGCGCACGGTAGGAGCACTACGCGACACCGATGGAGTAAAGGAGTCGACATTACAATAAGTGCAGCCGCCATAGCCTTTAGAACCATCCCGGTTGGGGCAGGTAAAGCCGCCATCAACAATCACCTTAAACACTCGGTGCCCCTTGTATTTTTCCTTAAGCCACGGGCCATAATTGTTATAGCCTTTCTCCCAAACTGTTGTTATTGCTGATTCCACCGATTATTAATTGATTTCACCGATTAGTTGTGAAATCATTGATTGCTGCAAAGATACAGATTTTTGCAGCATCGGCGGATTGTTGCTTAATTGGCTGTTATAGAACAGATCACCCGTTTGTCATTGCAATGGACAAAGTTTATTAGGAATGTTAATGCTTCTTTTGTACCGCCACACTCACCAACCCAATCCCCGCAAGCAAAATCACGTACCCAAACCAATCCCCAAAGCGTGAGTAAATGGTATCGATGTGCTCCATTGAAACATCGCCAACCAGCGTTGCCGCTTTGCTGTTAGAGCAGCTGGTCTCATGAGTAACCCGGCCGTAATAATCGTTGATGGTTAACCGGCCGAGCCTCGCCGTGCGGACTTGTGAAAAACCGTTCTCGACGCTGCGTAAGATGGCCATGCGGGAATGCAGCCAGTCGTCAACAATAAAATCCCAGGCGGGCACAAATACAAAACCTGCTTTAGCTGCCCCATAGCGATTGATATACTGCTGAAAATCCAGATCCTTGCAAATGGCGACACCCGCTTGCTTGCCCTGGTAGTTGAACAGGCCGATATCTTTTCCCGGTGTAAACTGCTGCTCGAAGCCGACAACCAAATGGACCTTGTTATAATCGGTAGCGGTTTCGCCTTCATCGTTAATGACCACAGCCGAATTACGCTCCTTGTCACCTTTAAAGTTGGTATAGCCGGTGATAATGAAGATATGATTTCGCCTGGCCACAGCGCGGAGCTTACCTGTAATACTGTCGTCCATCTGTTTGCTTGCGGCAATGGCTCTTTCAGGAAAGACGACCACCCTAGCACCCCGGGCCGCCAACAAGGACGCCTGTTTGGCATATTCGGCGGCTACAACTTTTTGCTTTCCAAAATCAGGATCGTCATTGGTGCTGTGGATGTTTTCAGTCAGCGCCGCTAAGCCAACCCTCACCATGTTTTTATCAGCCGGAGAACCTATGCGTATAACTCCCCATATAAGCGTTACGGCAATAATTCCCCCGCCGATACTTAGGGTGCGAATCAGTTTATTCTTTTCCGCACGGTAATGCCAGACCAGTGCGATCACCGATGGAATAAAAGTCACCATAAAAGTTACGCCCAAAATACCGGTGATGGCTGCAATTTGAATAATGGGCAAACAGTTCAGCTGTGTATAGGCCAGGCTGGTGGCGGTGCCGTCGGGCGAGAAGCACATCATAACAAACTCGTACAGGGTAATAAAAACCGGGAATACAAATATGGCAGACCACGCATTTATCCGCAGTACAACCCATCGCGTTAGCAAAACAATCAGCGCGAATATGAGCGGAAGCGCGATGGTGTAAATAATAGCCGGCACCAAAGCAGCAACCCGTTCCAAATAGCTGAACCAGCTTAGCCTGCCAATAATATTAGCCAAAAATGCAATAAGGAATGCAGTTCCTGGTCGTACCCGTAGCGCCAATATCAACACAGGAACCGGGGCGACCCAAAGTATAAACCACAAATCGCCGGTCAACCCATTGGAAAAATACCATGCGAAACCGGAAAATAAAATACCTGCGGCTATCCATAATTTTGAAACGGGTGCGGGCGGAGTTATCGGTTGATTGACAGTCATAAACGGTTTAAATTCATGACAAAGGTAGGCCGCGGGAAGCTATTGGTGTGTTGACAAATGTCAATAAATGAAGCTTTAGTTTGGTTATGCCGCTAAGCGTGCGCTTCTAATTGCTTAGCGATAAACAGATCGTACTCCATTTGCAGGCCAAGCCAATAATGCGAGCTGATGCCTAATATTTTTTCAAGCCGTACGGCTAAACGTGCCGATATATTTCTTTTGCCCGCAAATATTTCGCTTAAGTGGTGCGGCAGAATGTCCAGTTGTTTTGCCACCTCCTTTTTCAGTAAATCTCTTTCCTCAATTTCCTCCAGTAAAAATTCACCGGGATGATAGGCTTCGATCTCTATTTCATTACCGTTATGATCTAATACCTGATTGTTCATAAAAGTATAAGCCCTCCTTGGGCATAAGTTTAAGCATAGTGGTTGCTGATCTCTTCAATGCAAATTATTTCAATCTTGCCACCGCCTTCTAAGTTTTCAATGCGAAATATCAGGCGGTAACTAATATTCAAACGAATTGAATATTTGCCCTCGTATTTCTTTCCTTTTAATTTTTCGAAGTGAAGGCTTTTTATCGCTCTTAAATCATTGCTGTTATGCGCAACTTTGATTTTGAACAGGCATTTTCTGAACGCCTTAATCACTTCAATTGGATATGGCGATTTACCACTCCAGTCATACCTCGCCATCTCTCCTAGAGAGCGGTCTTCAATAACAACTTGCATGTTAGGTAATATTATGAATCCGGTTTTTCAATTGCTTTGCCATTCTCTGCTTTAAATAATGTTTGAACTTATAGCAAATTTACAAATCATAAATTAATTACCAAAAAAAGGTTACTAAATCTGGCAAAAGATAAAAATGGAAATTACCAGACTAGAGATAGCATATAGAGAATCTGTCATCGAGGGTGGTTTTGGGTTAGGTTCGGTCTAATTGCAAGTGACTAAAGACTACTGTCTTGGGACTCAAGACTAATAATATTATGCACGCATAGTTTTTGATGCATTATTTATATTAATTTTGCGTTTTATCAATTATAGCCTGCATGGAAACCGTAGCTCCCTATAAATCGAAACACAAGATCCGTTTTGTAACTGCCGCGTCATTGTTCGACGGGCACGATGCGACTATCAACATTATGCGCCGCATTTTGCAGTCGTCAGGGGCTGAGGTAATTCATTTGGGGCATAACCGCTCAGTTGAGGAGGTAGTGAATTGCGCCATACAGGAAGACGTACAGGGGATTGCTTTAACCAGCTACCAGGGCGGCCACATGGAATATTTTAAATACATGTACGATTTGCTGAAAGAGCGGGGTGCAGGCCATATTAAGATATTTGGCGGTGGTGGCGGGGTATTTTTGCCTGATGAAATCACCGAGTTGCAGGCTTACGGTATTGCAAAAATTTATTCGCCTGATGATGGCCGCACCATGGGCTTGCAGGGCATGATAAATGATATGCTGATAAAATGCGACTTTCAGCATAAAATAAAACTGAACGGCGAACTGAAGCATTTGCCCGAAAAAGATGCGAAATCAATTGCTACCGCCATCAGCGTGGTGGAAAATTATCCATCGGAAGCTGATGCATTTTTAAGTGATGTACATAAAATAATAGGTACTTGCCATACGCCGGTATTGGGTATAACGGGAACCGGTGGTTCGGGTAAATCATCATTAGTGGATGAAATTGTTCGCCGGTTTTTGATGGAGACCGATAAAACCATGGCCATCATTTCGGTAGACCCATCCAAACGTAAAACAGGCGGCGCATTGCTTGGCGACAGGATAAGGATGAATGCCATTAACAGCCCGCGCATTTATATGCGGTCGTTAGCTACCAGGCAGGCTAACCTTGCTCTGTCAAAACACGTGCAGGAATCCATAGATATATGCAAGGCCGGTGGTTATGATTTGATTATTGTAGAGACTTCGGGCATCGGGCAATCAGATACGATGATTACCGATTACTGCGATTTGTCGCTTTACGTAATGACACCGGAATTTGGCGCGGCTACCCAGCTGGAAAAAATCGACATGCTTGATTTCGCGGATTTGGTGGCCCTCAACAAGTTCGATAAACGAGGCGCTTTAGATGCCATCCGCGATGTGCGCAAGCAGTACAAGCGCAACCACATGCTGTTTAATGCCAAAGACGAGGATATTCCCGTGTATGGCACCATGGCTTCGCAATTTAACGACCCCGGCATGAACATGCTGTTTGCTGCGCTGATGAAAGCCATCAAAACAAAAACGGGTGTCGATCTTTTTGAGGGAAAAGATGAAAGGTTAAAGGCGAGCGGTGAGGAATCGGAGAAGATATACATTATACCGCCGGACAGAAGCCGTTACCTGGCAGAAATTGCCGAAAGCAGCTACGCCTACAACGAATGGGTAAGTGAGCAATGTAAAATAGCGCAGCAATTGTATGCGATCAGCTTAACGCAAACTCTTTCCAAAGGAGAAGGGTTAAAAGAAGGATTACTGGAAATTAAAAACCACCTGGAAGAACATCTTCACGCAGATTGTAAGCGCCTGCTGCGGGAATGGCCAGAGACTGTTGCCAAATACAAGGCCGAAAATTTTATTTATAAGGTGCGCGATAAAGAGATCAGGCAACCGCTGTATTATACCTCATTATCTCAACTGCAAATACCCAAAATATCCCTGCCGAAATATGAAGCCTGGGGCGATATTCTCCGCTGGCTCCTCACTGAAAACGTGCCGGGCGAGTTCCCCTATGCTGCAGGCGTCTTTCCGCTAAAACGCGAAGGCGAAGACCCTACCCGTATGTTTGCCGGGGAGGGTGGTCCGGAGCGTACCAATAAGCGTTTCCATTATGTGTCATTCGGCCAGCCGGCACACCGGTTGTCGACCGCGTTTGACTCGGTGACCCTTTATGGTGAAGACCCGCATACCCGCCCGGATATTTATGGTAAGATCGGTAACTCTGGCGTTAGTATTGCCACGCTGGATGACGCTAAAAAGCTGTATTCAGGATTTGATTTGTGCAGCCCGTCTACATCCGTATCCATGACGATAAACGGTCCGGCGCCCATGTTGCTCGGCTTTTTTATGAATGCCGCCATTGACCAGCAATGCGAGAAATACATTAAAGAAAATAACCTTGAACATTTGGTAGAAGCAAAGTTTAAGGAATTGTATGACGACAGGGGATTGGAGCGACCGGTTTATGGGGTTCGCCTCAATTCAGGTCTCTCCAAAGGAGAGTGTTCTGAAGGTCCGGAGGCCGCAAGCGCAGCTCAAGTCCTCTCCTTTGGAGAGGATTTAGGTGAGGCCACAAATAACAACAAGGGTGCTGCCTCTCAACCAGACAGGCAAGCCTTACCCCCCGGCAACAACGGCCTTGGCCTAATGCTCCTCGGCCTCACAGGCGACCAGGTGCTCCCTGCCGATATCTATGCTAAAATAAAAGCCCACGCTATCTCAACCGTTAGGGGCACCGTGCAGGCGGATATACTAAAAGAAGACCAGGCACAAAATACCTGTATTTTTTCAACAGAGTTTGCCCTGCGTATGATGGGCGATATCCAGCAGTATTTTATTAACGAGAAGGTTCGGAATTTCTATTCGGTGTCTATCTCAGGTTACCATATTGCCGAAGCCGGCGCCAACCCGATAACACAGCTGGCTTTCACGCTGTCGAATGGTTTTACTTATGTAGAGTATTACCTCAGCCGTGGTATGCATATCGATGATTTTGCGCCCAACCTCTCGTTCTTCTTCAGCAACGGCATCGATCCGGAATACTCGGTGATTGGCCGCGTAGCGCGCCGCATCTGGGCAAAGGCTATCAAAAACAAATATAAAGGCAACGATCGCTCGCAAAAACTAAAATATCACATCCAAACCAGCGGCCGCTCATTGCACGCGCAGGAAATTGATTTTAACGATATCCGTACCACTTTGCAAGCGCTGTACGCTATTTATGATAATTGCAACTCGCTGCATACCAACGCTTATGATGAGGCCATTACCACGCCGACAGAGGAATCCGTTCGCCGTGCAATGGCCATCCAGCTCATCATTAACCGTGAGCTCGGCCTCGCCAAAAACGAAAACCCGATACAGGGCGCTTTCATTATCGAAGAGTTGACCGACCTGGTAGAAGAAGCCGTTTTAAAAGAATTTAAGGCTATTAACGATCGCGGTGGCGTACTTGGTGCAATGGAGACCATGTACCAGCGCAGCAAAATACAGGAAGAATCCCTTTATTACGAAACCCTTAAACATACCGGCGAATACCCCATCATCGGCGTAAATACTTTCCTTAATAAAAAAGGCTCGCCAACCATTGTACCATCCGAAGTTATCCGCGCCACCGAAGAAGAAAAGCAATACCAGATTGCTGCCCTGCAAGCATTTCAGCAACGTAATGAAGACATCGTGCCAGCTCTTTTAAAAGGCCTGCAGCACAAAGCCATTGCCGGCGAAAATATCTTCGAAAGTTTAATGGAAGCGTGTAAGTATTGCTCGCTGGGGCAGATATCGCATGCATTGTATGAGGTAGGGGGGCAGTATAGGAGGAATATGTAAAGTGTTGGTTAATTAGAAAACAGAGGTTAGTGATTTGGTGGAAAGTTGTATTTTGCGGCTTTCGATTCAAATGCCAAGCCTATACATCATAGCAGGCTGTAACGGCGCGGGTAAAACCACCGCGAGTTACACCATTTTGCCTGAAATGCTGAATTGTAAAGAGTTTGTAAATGCGGATAGTATAGCGGCAGTACTCTCTCCTTTTAATCCGGACTCGGGAAGTTTGGGATACAAGATTACTTCGGTTTATTTTTGGCTTAGTTCGCCAGACGAGGCTAAACAACGAGTGGCAACCAGGATGGAAAAAGGCGGGCATTATATTCCCGATGATGCCATTAAAAGAAGAAGATATTATGCTGGAATTATGCCCTTCATCATTTATACATGCCGGTTTGCGATTTTTGGATCATCTTGAATAATACAACAGGTAGCCCGGATTTTATAGCTGAAGGAGAGTTGAATAAATCTAAAATTGTTTATAGCAACGATATCTGGAGCATCATGAAAAATCAGAGTGATGAAAATTAAGCCAGAGAATATTGAACTTCGTAATAAGATAATAGAAGGAGCGAATAAGGCTTATAGAAATTTAGTAGTCAATAGCGCGGAAAAAAACAAAGTCTTGTTGTGGCAGATAAAGAAGGCAATATCCCCCACGTCCCGGCTAAAGAGTTACTAAAAAGCTTTCAGAATAACCCTGAAAGCTTTTTTAGTAACTCAGGCTCTTTTAAATCGCCTCTCAATTCACACTTGTACCAAATGTATTCCTTTCTATACCCACATACCTCATCATTACCGCTTGTCTGATTAGTGCCGGAGGCAGAATGCCCTGCGACAGTATAAAGTCATGGAAACGCTGTGCGTTAAATTTTTTGCCGAGGGTTGCTTCCACTTCTTTGCGCAGTGCAATCATTTTGGTGAAACCATAAAAATAGCTGTTGGCCTGGCCGGGTGCATTCAGCGTGTAGCGCTGTACTTCCTGGGTTGCAAAGGCGTGCGATTGTACCACATCGGTCATGAGTAGGTTAAGTGCTTGTTCCTGGGTGATGGTGCCGGCCTGCAGCTCAGGGTCTAAAAAGGCGCGGGCAGCACGCAGCAGGCGGTAATCCAGCGATACCAGCTGACCCTCAATCGGAAAGAACGGACGGGTGATGTATTCAGAATATAATCCCCAGCCTTCAACATTGGTGGAGTTGAAAGCATACAGGGCGCGTGCCTGCGAAACGCCTTCTTCAACCATCTTATCAAATTGCAATTCATGACCGGGGCGCGCTTCATGCGCAATGATGGTCCATGAGGCGGCATCGAAGGTAAAGTCGTCGTATTTGTCAACTTTTTGACCTGGGGCAGGCGGCATGTTCAGCGGCAACACAAAAACGCCGCGCTGACCGGTATTATTCAAAAACGGCGGCGGCACCATGTGCGGTGCAGGCGACTGTGCAGTTTCTGCCTCGGTGGCCAGCCGGATGATGGCCGGGCGTTCCGGAAGGGTCACGAGATGTTGTTCTCTGATAATTTTTTCGATATCGGCCAGGTGTCTTTTGTAGATCGGCATGATAGAGTCGCCAATGATCTGTTTTTTCTTTAGATATTTTATCACCTCGCGGTAGTCGCTTGATGGCAGGTTATATTTTTTGGCTACCTGCTCGGCCAGCGGCTTCATTTGGTTTTGAATGTCGGTGAAAGCTTCATGCGCCATTTTTGCAATCTCAGCAGGGGGAATATCAATGCCATATCCTTGCAGGTTCAGTGCATATTCCTCCGGCGGCAAGCGGAAATCGGTGCGGGCTTTGGTTAATACGTTGGCTTTCGCCCATTCATCGTAAGCCTCCAGTTGCTTTTTGATGGCAGCGAAAGCAGTTTCCCAACCGGTTACTTTATATTTCTTAAACAGCTCCGGTATGCCTGCGAGCATACTGGCGTTGCGCGACATTTCAACTTCCATCGCCTGTTTGGATGGATAGATCATGTTGGGCTTGCCAATCTGCTCCATGGTGCGCTCCTTGTAAATGGCGCTGATGGACTGATAGCCCTGCTCCAGTCCGGCATATTTTTTTAAACGGACAACTGCCGACGGCCGCCGCTCAGCCGGCGTCTGGTCGTCAAGTAAAGTCTGTAGTCCGCTAAAAACTGTGGCCGTAGGGTTGAGGTACGATACCTCGCGGGAATCGCTGAAATCTTCGTTTTTGAAACCCAGCTCCAATTGGTTGATCAATATATCCAGGTCCTGCCTGATGAAAGCGTTTGTTTCGGTTCTCTTTGCTTTTTGAAAACCGGCGAGGGCTGCTTCGCGTTCCTTACGCTGCGCTTTTTGATTAGCAATGGTTGGCACGGCTATCAATTTATCATACTGCGCCAAACCCTGCGACGAGCCAAATTCAGGAGAATACTTTTTAGAGATATCAATAAGTACCTTGGTGTATTCGTTGGATTTTGCCACCCAGGCCTTGTTGCCGGTTTGAGCGTTGGATATAATGGGTGTTAAGACACATGCCGCGCTAATCATAACGCTCAGTATGCCATTTTTTAATAAGGTCATTTACTTTTTTAGATTTATGGAGGGTAAAAATAGGGATTAATGCGCTTAACAGGCAATAAACTACACGATTTTCTAACGGACTTTAAACGTAATGGGTACGCTATACGGTTATTCGTCAATGGTCCCTTCTGCCTGCTCAATCATCATGCGATAGCGGGGTATTAAATTGCCATCGACGCGAATGGATTTAAGTGTACCGGTTAGCCGGCAGATCTTGCCTTCGCTTTTTTCAAATTTTTCGTTGCTAAAAGGTTTGGACATTACTATATATTCAAAACACAATATTTGAGTTTTAGCCCGATTGGACGCGGTTATAAACAGGGTGTCCGTTTTTCCCGAAGACCTGTCGATCGTATTGAAACCTTGCTTCAATGCGATAGGGTGTCCGGGTAATTTAACTTTCATGCCAACAAACTCTTTTACATTATTCAATGCTGTTTCATGACTTATTCTTCCGTCATTCATCAAACCGGAATTTGAAAATATGTACATATACCTGAGGTTAGCAGCGTCATAATCATTCAGTTTTTCTTTTGGGATTTTCTGAAGGTATTGTTTAGAAAGTTTAGAAGCTCCCGGCCAATCTTCTTTTTCGAGGCAATTTATTACTTTACCCCATTCGTCGTCGGTTATTACGCCTTGTGACCGGCCGGTTTGTATGAAGATGATAATTAGCGATAAGGCGAGAATGACTTTTTTCATGTGTTTAAAGTTGCATTAAAATAAAACTTTTTCAAGGTTTTAGAAATTCTATTTTTTTATTTAATATGTTTGGAGATGTATGTATCAGCTGTTTACTCCAGGATTAAGACTCTCAGTTGGCATATTGCTTTTTCTATTGTCTGGCACTTCCCATATCAGGGTAGACAAACCGGAAATGCCGTTAAGTCAACCTTCGGTTGGTAAAGATACGATCCCCTACAACGCCCAAAAACTCATCGCCGCCTATCCCAACTTTGTTAAAGGCTATGCAGACGACCACATCATTCTAAAAGACGGCACCAAATTATTATGGGATGACGGCGTCAAAAACAAATCGCCCCAACAGCTATTGGATAAATCCGACCTTGACGATATGTTCGCGCAGCATTACGACATAGGCGAAATAAAAGCCAACCCACCCAAAAACTTCGACCCCGGCCGGATAAGAAACGAAGTATTCTTTTTAAAAATGTACGGCAGCAGCGAATCCGAAGTGCGTAAAAACCTGACAGAAATTGTTTGGTGTCCGAAACTGGTCAACCAGAAAATAACGGTAACCCGTATTAATGGGGTCGATAAAAAGATTCAGCAACTCTCCGCCGAGTTGGATAATCACCCCGAATTAAAAAAATACCTCACCAACATCGGCGGAACCTTTGCCTGGCGTAATATTGCCGGCACGCACCGCCATAGCATGCACAGCTATGGGATGACGATTGATATCAATACTACTTATTCCGATTATTGGGAATGGGCCTGCAAATGCACTAATGAAAATGCAACGCTTATATACAAAAATCGAATACCTAACGTTATAGTTCAGATATTCGAGAAATACGGATTTGTATGGGGTGGCAAATGGTACCATTATGACACCATGCATTTTGAATACCGGCCTGAGCTGCTAATTTGAGCCGATAACTCTTCGCACCTCACCTAAATCCTCTCCAAAGAGTAATAGCCCATTAAAAGACAAATAAAACATGTATCTTTATGGGAATGAATATCATAGATACAATAAAGCGC
>NZ_JAUMKC010000022.1 GCF_030519355.1 Mucilaginibacter sp. L3T2-6 | reverse complement strand
GACACAACTTTCTTCCTTTTCAGATTAGCTAATATCTATGCGTAGGCTTCAATCCCACAACTTTTCCGCATGAGCCCTCATAACCTTTACAATACAAATCAAGAGCCCAATACATTAAATTTTCTTCATCAACCGGAAACTGCGTACTGTCGCCAGTTAATTCGTAATGTCCATTACCTAGAGCTATCTCTTTAATTTGATAATTATAATTAGAAGATAAGAAATCGCCCAATAACTTTAATTTCTCATGAGCATCCGAAATAAAAATGAAATCGTACACCGCTAAAGAATAATCTTTCATACCACTTTTACGGCGCTGATCGTAAACGCTGGTTGATGACACCATTTCTTTACCAAAATTTGCGTTAAAGTCGGATTGGATGTGAAATGAATTAGCCATATGACTTAGTTTGGTTCTGCGGCAGCTAATCTATATAATATTTGTAAATCATCTGTTAAAGTGTTCGATTTTTAGTAGCTTTAAAGGTACTAAAAATAGTGTTAAACGATGCTAAATCATCGAAAATCAAAGGTTTATATGGTTTTTAGTTTTTGTCAAAACACCATTTCATGACACTCATTCCATTAAATAAAATGAAGGAGTATAATTTCGAGTATACCAAACAAGGGATTGCTTATGCTCTTTTCTTCGCATCGTTTGCAATAATTGCTATTTCCTCGATAGCGCTGGGCAGGCTAATGAGTAATTATGTATTGCTTGATATAATTTTTCCCATCATAATCGGTGTTGTATTTTTTCTCTTAAATAAGCAACGCATTAAAAAAACCGGAAAAGCGAGTTTGTCAGATAAGGAAGCCGTTATAGAGTTGTCAGATACCGAAACTTTGAGCTTCGATACTTTAAAATACTATTATTCATATAACGGCAAAAACGGAATTGTATTCACTTTGGGATTATCAGATGGTACTAAATTCAAAATGAGTGCAAATAATAATTTTTGTGATGTTAAACCATTACAATTGTTCTTAACAGATCTTGAATCGGCAATTGAAAGCTATAACACCCAAAGTCAGGCTGGAATCGTTCATTTAACATCTATCCTTGCAAGGAAGAATGCTGTTTACATTTTACTAATTTTAACAATCTTAATAATTGCCGGTTATATATATACGAAAATGCCTCTGATGTGTATTCCAATAGGGTTTACGTTGCCGGTGATAATAAATTGGATTCAGTATTTTCAATTAAGAGCAGCTAATAAGCTTGTAGATTTTTAGCAAGTGGATTTTACAGACATAAATTGTTAAATAGTAAAAATCATACTCAAAAGTGTTCGACTTGGTAACTTATCGGCAACAAAAACAATATTAAAACGCTAAACCTTGCAAATCAAAGTTTGCAGGGTTTTTGTGGGTATATCAAACCGTCATAATTTACTCTAAATCGCGGCTTAAGATGAATAATTGTGGGGTATAAGAATAAGTTTGTTTTAATGCTTATTTGACCCGGAAAAAGCGCCGGTTGCAATCACCGCAATTTATCGCTATCGTTCCACCCTTCTGCAATAAACCCAATATGAAAAACATCAGCTATCTTGCAGGTAAATTTGCTAGTTACCCGCCGGAACTTTAGATTGGTCATGCTATTTAATTTCAGATTATGTGTCTTTCCTTCCGAAACAGTCTTTTTTTAATGATTACCATGTTATTGGGTTCGGCCTATCCGGCAAACGCCCAGGTTAACTACAGCGCCGGAATAAGAAAAAGCGACTTGCCTTTGTCTGATTTTTACCGGGCAAGAAACGGGCTTCCTCACTTGTATCAAAAAATTAAAAAGCATCAGAATGTAACCATTGCATTCCTTGGGGGTTCAATAACCTATAATCCCGGCTGGCGGCCGATGGTTTGTGATTATTTGAGGGAACAATATCCGGCTGTAAAATTTCATTTTATTGCGGCGGGCATACCCTCTCTTGGTAGCCTGCCGCATGCTTTTCGTTTGCAGCAGGATGTGCTCGACAGCGGAAAAGTAGACCTGTTATTTTTGGAAGCAGCCGTTAACGACAGGGTAAACGGAACAGATAGCTTGACTCAACTGCGCGGCATCGAGGGTATAGTTCGACATGCAAAAAGGAGCAATCCTGATATCGATATAATTTTAATGGAATTTGCGGATCCCTACAAAAACAAGGACTACGATGAAGCTAAGATACCCGTAGAAATAAAAAATCATGAACTGGTAGCGGCTCACTATCAAATTCCGTCTATCAACCTGGCGAAAGAGGTACATGATAAAATAGCCCGCCGGGAATTCAGTTGGGATAAAGATTTTAAGGACCTGCATCCATCGCCTTTCGGGCAGCGCCTGTATTTCGAAAACATTAAAAAATTACTGGCCGATTGTCTTAAAAACAATCGCCCGGTGCCAGATATACGGTTGCCTTCACCGCTTGATGCCCACAACTTTAGCGGCGGGGCTTACATAGATGTCGCCAAAGCAAAATATACCTCCGGGTGGCAGTTGTTTACAGATTGGTCGCCAGGTGATTCTGCGGGAACCAGGGAGGGTTTTGTTCATATTCCTGTATTGGCTAATACAATGCCGGACGAGGAATTAACGCTGACCTTTAATGGTACTGCCGTTGGAATAGCAGTGATTTCAGGCCCTGACGCGGGTATTATTTCCTACCATGTTGACAGCAATAAGGAAAAGACTATTGACCTTTTTACAGAATGGAGTTCCGGCCTGCATTTGCCATGGTATTTGCTATTAGGAAGCGCATTGCCTGCGGGCAATCATACCCTCCATATTAAAATGCTGAAAGATCATAACAATAAGAGCGCAGGCAGCGTTTGCCGGATTGTGCATCTCCTGGTCAACAAGTAATTCCTTCGTTAAGCTGAACTCAGCGATACATAAAACCGGCGGACTTACTCGCTGTTTATCGCGAACTTTCTACCGAGTAAACAAAACTATCCGCCTTGTAATACCCCAGGTTATATTCAATCGGCCTTTCACCCTGGTCGAACACAAAGCGTTTGCGGAAAAGAACAGGGCTGCCAACCGGTACCTTGAGTTTGCCGGCAATGAATGCGTCGGCAGCTTTGGCGCTTATTTCCTCTTTTGATAAGGTGGCAATAACCGAATGTTCATTCTCCAGCATTTCGTAGAGCGGCCGCTTAAAATCCTCTTCGCCGGTTAAGCCTACGCGCGGGTGAAAGTAGGATGCAAAATAAACAAAGGGCTCCTCGGGTTTACCCCGCACCCGCTCCATCTTTAATATCTTCCGGTCGGTTTTTATCTCGAAAAAGTTTGCCAATGCTTCATCCGGGTACACCCATGTAACATGCAGCTCGAAATTTTTTATAGGAATACCACGCAATTTCATTTCCTGCGAGAAACTAAGCCAATTGTTCGACTTGGAGCTAACAGCGGCTTGCGCAACTTTGGTGCCCGTACGCTTTTTGCGGACCAGCAGGCCCTCGAAAACTAATTTGTTAATGGCCTGCCTTAACGTAGTGCGCGATATGGCCAGCTTCTTGGCCAGGTCTACCTCATTAGGCAGCATTTTGCCGTTCTGATACTCCTCGTCGGCTATTAATTGCCGCAAAATTGTCTCGGCCTGCGCATGAAGCGGAACAGGGCTTTTGTGATCAATAGAATACTTCATCGGTTTAATAGTTTACAATAGTAAACATTTTTGCAGATTAGTTTTATTGTATGTACATGTTTTTGCCCTTAATGTAGCACTAACTAGCTAAGCATTGGTTGGGGCCGACTAAAAATCTTAATAATTTATTTGCAATTATAAAATAATTTATATGTTTGTACATTATAACATATAAACCAATTCTGAATTTTCCGGGTATATCACTATAATTTCAACAATTTTTATATGTTGTTTAATATGTATATACATTACTACAAATAAAATATGAGTTTAAATATTACTACTGATGCTGTTACTGATAAAACCAATATAAGCAAGCTGCGTAAGTCGTCGCAGTTTTTGATGCCCGTGCGTCTGGCTGGACAAGCATTAGCTGATAGCGTTTATGACGTGTACCCGGTTAGTAACCTGGGCAATAATAAAATATTTAATGGCTACGCCTCGCTTGCCTCGTGGATAGCCAAAGAAAAAACCGTAGTAATAGATGGTTATGCAGGCGTGTTTTACGATACCATATCGGCAGAATTGTGCAAAGAATTAAATGATAAAGGTTTAACGGTAAACTGGGTAAATACATCAGCTTATTTAAAACCGGAAGATGAAATTGAGGCAATGGTTCAACCCTTTTTGGGTTCAGCTGATTCGGTTTGGGGTAAACGGACTACTTTAAAACTGCATGACCTTTACGATATTGCCGCACTCGCTAACTGCTTACCCGATGGGGCATTCGATATCAATATTGTTATCGGTCCAGGTGCCGCCTTAGCCGGCTGGAATGCACCAGTCATTTATATCGATCTGCCGAAAAACGAATTGCAATTCCGTATGCGGGCCGGCTCCATACATAACCTGGGAAGCAGCGCGCTTGCTGAACCGTTTGTAATGTATAAACGGTTTTATTTTGTGGATTGGGTAATGCTCAATCAGCATAAAAAAGAGATTCTTGACAAAATAACAGTTATTGCCGATGGTCAGTGGCCAACAGATTTAAACTGGACCCTGATGACCAGCTTGCGTGAAGGTCTGGACAAAATAAGCCAGTCAGTTATACGAGTGAGGCCCTGGTTTGAGCCCGGCGCCTGGGGCGGGCAATGGATAAAGCAGCATATCCCGGGTGTGAACGAAGATGTGGTTAATTATGCATGGTCGTTCGAACTCATCGTGCCTGAGAATGGTTTATTGTTTGAAAGCGATGGCTTCGTGCTTGAAGTATCATTCGATTTCTTAATGTTCAGCAACCAGCGGCAGGTGCTTGGCAAACATGCTGAAAAATTTGGCGATGAGTTCCCCATCCGGTTCGACTTCTTAGATACTTATGACGGCGGCAACCTTTCTATCCAGTGTCATCCGAAGCTAAAATATATACAAGACGTTTTCGGCGAAACCATTACCCAGGATGAAACCTATTACATTCTGGATTGCGGGGCAGGAGCCAATGTGTACCTTGGCTTCCAGGACGATATCAAGCCCGAAACCTTCAGGGCTGAATTGGAAAAAAGCCAGGGCCAGGGTGTTGAACTGGAGATAACTGGCTTTGTTCAGTCGCATCCTGCCAAAAAGCACGATTTGTTTTTGATACCAAATGGCACCATTCATAGCGCAGGGGCCGGCAACATGGTGCTGGAGATCAGCGCCACGCCTTATATCTTCACTTTTAAAATGTACGACTGGCTGCGCCTTGACCTTGACGGCAACCCGCGGCCTATAAATATTGAGCACGCATTCAACAACTTAGATTTTAGCCGTAAGGGAAACCGTGTACAAGAGGAACTTATATCAAAACCTGGGGTTATTGAAAATGGAGAAGATTGGGAATTGGTACATCTGCCTACTCATGCTGAGCATTTTTACGATGTGCACCGCATCGATTTCAACAGCGAAATATTTATTAAAAACGATAACAATTGCCATGTGATGATGCTGGTTGAGGGGCAATCTGTTTTGGTGGAGACTGAGGACGGCTCCAAACAGACCTTCGCTTATGCCGAAACATTTGTGATACCGGCGGCGGCAAAAAGCTATAAGCTAACCAATATGGGACAGTCTCGTGCGAAAGTTATTAAAGCATTCTTAAAGTAAGCCGATGAGTACAGCCATGACAAATACTCCAACCAAAAAAAGTAATATTTACCTGTACCTTGTTTGCCTGGTGGCAGCGCTTGGCGGCTTTTTATTTGGTTTTGATACGGCCGTGATATCCGGTACAGTGAGCCTGGTGAAGCATGATTTTAACTTAAATGCCAATTACGAAGGCTGGTTTGTAAGCTGCGCCCTGCTCGGTTGCATAATCGGGGTAAGTATGTCGGGCAAATTGAGCGATAGATATGGCCGCAAGATAGTGCTGATCCTCTCAGCAATATTGTTTCTGGCGTCTGCTTTGGGCTGTATGATGTCCGGCTCGTTTACATCGTTGATAGCGTTCAGGCTGATAGGCGGCCTGGGTATTGGGGTAGCCTCGATGGTATCGCCTTTATACATCTCGGAGTTTTCGCCGTCGCGTTTCCGTGGTATGATGGTGTCGCTATATCAGCTGGCATTAACTGTTGGTATTGTGCTGGCCTATTTTTCAAATGCTTACCTGGTGAACCATGCAGGGCAGTCATTTGGCAGCGAGGGAATGAATAAAATATTTTCTGCCGAGGTATGGCGGGCCATGCTTGGTCTGGGGGCCTTGCCGGCAGCTATTTTCTTGGGTTCGTTGTTTATGGTGCCTGAGTCGCCGCGCTGGTTATTGCTGCGGGGGCGGGAACAAAAAGCAAAAGATATACTGATCAGAATTGACGGTCCGGATGCAGCTAAAAGTGAAATGGCCGCTTTTAAGGCAGGTAAAGGGGAGGAGTCAGGGTCGCTTAAAGAACTGTTTACTCCTGTTTACCGCAAGGCGATGTGGATAGGTTTGCTGTTGCCGTTTTTGTCGCAGGTTTGCGGTATTAATGCGGTCATTTATTATGGCCCGAGAATATTAGAACAGGCAGGCTTTACGCTTAATAATGCGCTGGGCGGGCAGGTAACTATCGGATTAGTAAATGTGGTATTTACCTTTGTCGCGATTTTTACTATTGACAAATGGGGCCGCAGGCCGCTGCTGTTTGTGGGTATTGGCGGCGCGGTGATTTCTTTGATAGTTATCGGGCTGCTGTTTGCCGCCGGCCTTACTTCAGGCCCCTGGATATTGATCTTCATCCTGGCATTTATCGCCTGTTTTGCCTTTTCGTTCGGCCCGGTTTGCTGGGTGGTTATCGGCGAGATCTTCCCGAATGCCATACGCGGCAAGGCCATGGCGCTTGCCACGCTTTCTTTATGGATAGGTAACTTTTTTGTGGGCCAGCTTACGCCCCTTATGCTGGAAGGGCTTGGCTCATCGTGGACATTCTGGCTGTTTGCTATTTGCTGTTCCCCGGCGCTATGGCTAACCTGGAAACTCATACCCGAAACCAAAGGCCGCTCACTCGAAAACATCGAAGCTTACTGGAAACAAACATTCAAAGACTATAAACAAATTCTTTAATTCAATAACACAGATAAATAAATAACCAACCAAACTACTAATCGATTGATAATTATGAGAATTAAATTACTACACAAATTAGGGAAAATTAAATGGCTGCCTATGGTGCTACCGGCGGCCGTTTTAATGGCCTCGGCCCCGGCAAGCTATGGCGCAGCGGGGAGCAACCTGAAGTTATATGCGGGGGTGAATACCCAGGTGGCTATAAAAGGAAAGGTGGTTGACGAGAATGGCGATCCGATGCCTGGCGTAAGCGTAAGCATAACCGGCACAACGATAGGCACGGTAACCGATGTTTCGGGAAATTACTCGCTTAGCATTCCGGACGATTACACCTCAAAAACACTGACTTTTTCATTTTTGGGCTATGCCAAACAAGATGTTGCCATCGGCAATAAAACGACAATAAATGTATCGTTGAAGCCGGGCGCCAGCCAGCTGAACGAGGTGGTGGTAGTTGGTTATGGTACACAGAAAAAGGTCAGCGTTACAGGCGCGGTAGGTACTATCGGCTCAAAAGATATCGAAAGTAAACCGGTATTAAATACCATCCAGGCATTGCAGGGTGAATCGCCGAACTTAATTATACAGCAAACGCAACTCGATCCGGGCAGCAATGTTACCGTTAACATCAGGGGAGTTGGTACGCTTGGTGACAATACCCCATTGGTGGTAATTGACGGTATTATAGGTGGCAACCTCAACACCATCAATCCGAATGATATCGAAAGTGTTTCGGTATTAAAGGATGCCGGTTCGGCAGCTATTTACGGTTCGCGTTCTGCAAACGGAGTTATTTTAGTGACCACTAAAAGCGGTCGCCTGAACCAGAAACCAACGTTAACTTATAACGGCAGCTATGGTATACAGGATGCACAGGTGCTGGTACATAAAGTTAGTGCAGCTGAAAATGCTTATTACAAAAATGAATCGCTGGTAAATTCAGGTTTACCGCCCGCCTATACGCCCGACCAGATCGCGGCTTTGCAGGCAGCCGGTAATGGTACCTGGGACATAGAACACTTGTTAAAGAAGGCGCCGCAGCAGTCGCAAAACGTAAGCATCAGCGGCGGCAGTGCAACCAGTTCATACTTTATATCTGCCGGTTTCCAAAACCAGGGCAGTAACCTGATTGGCAATGGCGGCTCAGGCGCCGATTTCGGTTATCAGAAGTACAACCTGCGCTTAAACCAAACCTCGGTTATCGGCAAGTTGAAGGCTAATGTTATTCTTAACTATACCAAAACACGCAATAAAACCAACAGCGTTGGCGATAACAATATTTTTGCTGATGCCAACCGCGTTCCGCATAATTTCAGTTGGACCGACGCCAACGGCAACTACCTGACTAACGAAGTAGCGTCGCAATACAATGAGTACGGCGTGCTTCAGAAAGGCGGCTACAACCAGGCAGACAACGATGAAATTTATGGCGCATTCAATGGTCAGCTTAGCATAACCAAAGACTTAAAGCTTACCGGCATTTTTGGTGGTACTATCCAGAACAACGGCAATTTCTTCAGGAGGACACAGGTAAATTACCTGCCGTCGGGAGTTTATGGCGACGATCGTACTGTATTTGATAATAACGGAAAATCGTTATTGCTTAATACGCAGGTATTTGCCGAATACACCAAATCCATTGGCGAACATAGCTTTAAGGTATTGGGCGGCGTATCAAGCGAAAACTACTCACAAAGCGGCTTTCAGTTGCAAAAAACACTGACAGACCCATTGTTAGGCACCCCCACAACCGGGACTATTATTGACGCCGTTAATTCGTATAACAGCATCGCAGTTAATGCAAATAGCCTGCTCTCGGCATTTGCGAGGGTAAATTATTCTTACAAGAACCGTTACTTTTTTGAAGCGACCGTGCGTGACGATGCGTCGTCGAAATTTGCCAAAGGGCACCGCGCCAGCTTCTTCCCATCGGTAAGCGGTGGCTGGCTGATATCAGACGAGCCGTTTATGCAGCATTATAAAAACACACTGAATAACCTGAAACTGCGCGCAACTTACGGCGTACTCGGCAACCAGAATGTGGGCAACTACCAATACCAAACCACTTACTTTAACTATCCGAGCGCCTACGGATTTAACAATGTATCGGTAGGCGGTGCGGGCACACTGTTATCAAATCACGACCTTACGTGGGAAAAAGCAGCATCTTTTAACGTAGGTATCGATGTAGGTTTATTTAATGATAAGCTAAGCGCTTCGTTTGATTATTTTAGTAAAACTACCAGCAATATTTTGCAGCCAAGGTATGATGTACCTTCGCTATTTGGAGCGGCACTGCCCGACTACAACGTAGCAAAAGTAAGAGACAAGGGTTGGGAAGCTTCGTTAACCTATAACCTGCGCGGTAAAAACGTTACACAAAGCTTCAGTCTTAACATTGCTGATAACCAGAATAAGTTGCTGCAGCTTACCGGCGGAACCACGCAGCAGATCATCAACCAGGATGTATTTCAGCTGATAAGGAAAGTTGGCCAACCGATAACACAATATTATGGTTACGAAACCAACGGCTTTTTCCAAAACCAGGCTGATATCAACGCATCACCCAAAATTGCAGGCGCAGAAGTTGGCCCCGGTGATCTGAAGTTTAAAGATTTGAATGGTGATGGTAAGATTGATGATAAAGATAAAACTGTATTGGGCAATCCTTTCCCGCGATATACTTTCGGTTTTACTTACAGAATTGCAACCCACGGGTTCGATATGCAGGTGTTTATACAGGGCGTTGGTAAAAGGGATGAGTTTTTACGCGGAGAACTGGTTGAACCATTCCACTACAACTACGGACAGACTTTATATGAGCATCAGACGGATTTCTGGACCCCCGCAAATCCTGACGCAAGGTTTCCAAGGCTGGCAGCTATCGGTTCGCCGTCAAACACCTACAACTGGCGTACCGGTTCTGATCTTTATAAATTCAATGCTGCTTATGCAAGGTTAAAAAATGTGAATATCGGGTACACCTTCCCAAAGAATATTTCCAGGAAAATTGGTATGGACAGGTTAAGGGTATCTGTGATCGGGCAAAACTTGCTGACGCTGACCAAACTGAAATTTATCGATCCTGAAACATCAGAATTTGGCAATAACCTGAATACAAATGCCTACTCAAACAGCGCGAGAGCATACCCGTTGCCGGTATTTTACGGCGTTGGGCTTGACGTAACTTTTTAATAAAATATTTTAAAAATACAGACATGAAATTTTTAAAGAAGCTCCTTATTACTTCCCTGGCGATAGTCGCTGCTTCGGGATGTAAGAAACTGGACATTGCCCCCACCGATAAATTCTCTGACCTTACCTTTTGGAAAGTGGATGCCAATGTTTACAGCGCACTATATAACAATTACAGCCTGATATATAACAGCGGCCTTTATTTTAACCCCGAGGCGCTGTCTGACAATGCCTATTCTCCGGCGGGTGATCTTAACCTCATCGCCAGCGGCCAGGCTACCGCCAGCACAGCCAAATTTGCGGGCGATTGGTCGTACTATTACTCGGCTATAAAATCATGTAATATATTCCTGGCCAATATAGGCCAGAACACTACGCTGCCAGCGGCTACCGTTGCCAGGCTGAAAGCCGAAACCCGCTTTATTCGTGCTTTTGAGCATTTTAATCTGACCAAATGGTATGGCGATGTGCCGATTTGGGACCATGACGAAACGCCTGAAGAAGCGAAAGTAGTGGCTCGCTCACCAAAGGCGAACGTGGTAAAGTTCGTGCTGGATGAATTGAATGCAGCATTACCAGATCTGCCATCGAAAGATGCAATTCCCGCAGCCGAAAACGGCCGCATTACCAAAGGGGCTGCGCTGGCTTTGGAAGCGCGTGTGCTGTTATACCAGGGCGACCGGATGGCTGATGTGGTTGCCGTTTGTGAAAAGCTGATGAACGACCAGGCCACTTATGGTACTTATTCGTTAAACCCGGACTATAGCGCGTTGTTTAGTACGCCTTCGGTAAATAAAAACAACCCGGAGAGCATACTTTCTTTGCAATATGTACCGAATATCCGCACCTGGCAGGATTTCTGGGACTTTGCCCCACGATCAGTAGGTGGCCGCGTGAGTAATATGGCGCCAACACAGGAATTGGTTGATTCATACATTATGCTGAATGGCAAGCCAATTGGCGATGCGGGTTCAGGCTACGATGAATCTAATCCTTACGCGAACCGCGACCCACGCTTAACCGCAACCGTTGTTTATGACGGATACCATTGGGATAATGGCGGCGGCGTTAACGGCACCACAAAAACCATCTACATCAAGCCCGGGTCAGACCCTGTACAGCCGGGCGCCGACGAATACACCCCAACTTCGCAAAGCTCATCGGCAACAGGTTACTACTGGCGTAAATATTTTGATCCGAGCGCACAAGCGAGCTTTGTGTCAGGTAACAATCTACATTTATTCCGCTACGCCGAAATATTATTGGACTACGCTGAGGCAAAAAACAGCCTTGGCCAGATGGATGCAGCGGTTTGGGGTAAAACTATCGGCGCTTTGCGCGCAAGGGCCGGGTTTACTGATCCGGGCGCCTTGAACTATCCCGGAAATGCCGACATGACAAACATTATTCGCCGCGAAAGACGGGTGGAGTTCGCAATGGAAGGTCTGCGTGTTGACGATATCAGGAGATGGAAAATAGCTGAAATTGTAATGAACGGCTACGCGCACGGCGCGAAATTTTCGGCAGATCAAAGTACCGACAATGGTTACATCCGTACCCAGAAGCGGCAGTTTAACCCTGCCAGGGATTACCTGTGGGCTATTCCTGCAAACGACCTCGGCCTGGATAAAAACCTGACACAAAATCCTGGTTATTGATAATTCTATTAAGATATAAAAGATGAAAAAATATTTAAAATTCAGCTTTATGGCGATAGCGGCGGTGCTTGCTTTCGCCTCTTGTAAAAAAGACGTAAGGCCGCTTAACCTGGATCTGGATCCGGTGAATACCTTAAATACGCCAACGGATGGGACTGATATTAAGTTGCAGCCCGCAACCGGGGCAAGCCTGGTGTTTAAATGGAACGCTACCAAAGCAGCAGACGGCGACCTGGTGCTTTATGAAATAGTTTTTGACAAAGTCGGCGGCAATTTCAGCAAGCCGGTTTACAAAACTGTTTCTGATGGCTCGGGTGTACAGGCGCAAGCCACTATAACACAAAAAGATATGAACAAGATTGCCTCGCTGGCGGGTATAGCTTCTTCGAGCTCCGGCCAGGTAAAATGGGCGGTCATCGCGTCGAAGGCAACCAATACTAAATTGAGCACCACCAGCCGCACGCTTACTATTGAAAGACCGGCAGGCTTTGCAGTATTACCTGCAGCACTCTATCTTACCGGTACGGCAACTGAAGGTGGCGCCGATGTAAGCAAAGCGATACCGCTTAAAAAGACTTCGGACGGTGTATTTGAGGTTTATACAAGCCTGCAGGCCGGCAGCTACCAGCTGACCGATAAACCAGATGGCACCGGAACGAAATATTATGTGGATGCTAATGGCGTTATACAATTGGGCAATTCGGCAACAACTGTAAGCGGCGCTGCTAAGGTGTACCGTTTAGGTTTTGATATGAATGTAGCTACCACCTCGTCAACAGAAATACAGTCGATAGGCTTATATATGTCAGCGTATAATACCGAGATAGGTACACTGGACTATAAGGGTAACGGAACCTGGGAAGCTGCAAGTATACCCGTTGTATTCTACCAGTTCTCATGGGGACGTGATGAACGTTATAAATACATTGTGCATACACCGGCGGGCCTTGAATATTGGGGTAGCGAACATGCCGACAATGTGCCCCCCGCAGGACAGCCGGCCGATTACTTTTACTTATTGCCCGTTACTAATGACCAATGGAGCAATACATACAAGTTTGATCCATCTGCCGATAACCACAATGTAAAAGTTGATGTTTACTTTAAAGCTGACGGCCCGTATACCCAGGTGGTCACCACACTTTAATCTTAAATAACGCACCTGCGGTTCACTCTGCAGGTGCGTTTATACCAATATACCATGAAAAATATTTTGTACGGATTAGGGACTGCGTTAATTGTTTTAACAGCATCGTGCAGCAAGCAAAAGGTTACCCCGCAGGGCGGAACGGGAGGGACGACTCCGCCCGATACCACGCCGGTGGTTTCAGCCTATTTGACCAAAGCAAGGGAAACCCATGACTACATTGTAAATAACCTGCTAACATCTTATAAAAGCTACCGCGTTAATACGGGCGCCAACGCAAACACTGCCTATGAATGGTACAATGCGAGCCAGATTTATGCCGATGCAGCGATGATTGCCGCAGGAGATGCATCATATCACGCGGGAATGGACGCCACTTTTGCATGGATGAATGGCCTCTGGGATAAATCGGACCCTAACGGCGGCTATTTTGCCTTTGCCAACCTGGATGGCACAGGAAGTTCCGGCACAAAATATATTGATGATAATTCGCTTACGGCGGTTGCCTACCTGGATGCATGGGAAGTAAGTACCGGTACCGTTAAGTCAGATTATCTTACCGCAGCCGAAAATTGTGCCAATTGGGTTATAAAAAGCGGCTTATGGGATACAACTTTTGGCGGCGGATTTTGGTGGAGTACCGAGAAAAGCGTGAAGCCCACGCAGTCCAACGCCATTGCCCTGCAGATGTTTTTACGCCTGTATAAAATTACCGGGCAATCGGTTTATCATGACTGGGCCGTATCAGTAAACACCTGGTTAAACACGAAAATGTACGATAGCGCCAAAGGCCTCTATTTTTGGCAGATTGAAGCCAATGGCAAAGTTGACAGCCAGATATTTACTTACGATAACGCGATTATGCTGGAAGATGATTTGCTCTACGCAACAGTAATGGGCGAACCTGGTTACCTGGCAAAAGCACAGGCTATGGGTGCCGCCATGAATAGTGTTTTATGGGATGCATCGCACAATGTCTACATTTTCAATACTGCCGATGTGCGGATAAACCCTACCTATTGCGGGTGGGCATCACAGGCTATGATACGGCTTTATGAATCAGACAATAACCCGAGCTGGTTAACATACGCCAAAGGAAATATTGATGCGATAAATGTAGTGATGAGAGATGCTGCCAGTCACGGATACTGGCAATATGCCGGCCTTGACGGAAGTAACCGGTACGGTATGGACGGGGTGGACCAGGCATGGATGCAGCGCGTACAGGTGCTGCTGTCCAAATACAAATAATTGCAGCTTACTTATACGTAATTATATTTTTTGAATGAAAATTTTAAAATCGATTGCTTTTACATCCGCAGCATTACTGACTTTAGGGAATGTTAAAGCACAAAGCTTATTAAAATACGTCGACCCGGATATCGGTACCGCGCATAGCCGGTGGTTTTTTTATACCCCCGCAGCTGTGCCAGGCGGTATGGCTAAATTGGGCCCATCCACTAATGCGCATTATGGCAATAACCAGGGATGGGAAGCAGTTGGATACGATACCCGCCAAAACTCGATAGAGGGCTTTGCCCATTTTCATGAATGGCAGGTTGGCGGTGTAAGCTTTATGCCAACCACCGGCCCGATTAAAGTGAGACCCGGCGCTTTGGACACACCCGGCACCGGCTATCGCTCTTATTTCAACCGCAAGAACCAGGTGGCCGAGCCGGGATATTATAAAGTGTTGCTGGATGATTACGGCATTACCGCTGAGCTGACTGCGACAAAAAGAGTGGGCTTCGACCGGTACACCTTCCCTGCAAGTAATCAGGCACATATTATTTTAGACATCGGGAATGTACAGGGCGAAAGCGGCCCTGTGTTGGACGCCGGCATAAAGATGCTTGACGATACTCATTTTGAAGGGTTTGTAATTACCTATCCGAAGTATGTAAAGATTTACGACGAGGGCGGGCGCGTTAACATGTATTTTTATGGCGAGCTCAATAAAAAACCAGCCGGCGTTGGTTCGTTTACTGCCAGCGGCATTAAACAAAACTCATCTGCCGCGAATGGGAAGGGCGCCGGTTTATTTCTGAATTATCAAACCGCCAAAGGGGAGGCGATAGAAATTAAAGTAGGCCTTTCTTATACATCTGCAAAAAACGCCAAAGCAAATCTACTGGCTGAAGCGGCGCACTTAACATTTGCTCAGGCAAAAATTAATGCACAAAAAACATGGGAGCGTGATTTTGACCGGTTAAGGGTAGAAGGCAAAGATGATACTGCTAAAGTAAAGTTTTACACCGGACTTTACCATTCGCTTTTGGGCCGCGGTATTGCCAGCGATGTAAATGGCGCTTACCCAATGCACCGCGGAAAGGTGGGCCAGCTGCATTTGGACATTCATGGAAAGCTGAGCTATAATTTTATGAATACCGATGCCATCTGGGGCGGATTTTGGGATTTGACGCAGCTTTGGGCTTTGTCGTATCCCGGGTGGTACGAAGATTTTGTGCACACGCAGTTGCAAATTTATAAAGACAAAGGTTGGTTTGGCGATGGCATTGCCAACAGCGAGTATGTATCAGGCGTAGGCACCAATTTTGTTGGACTGGCCATCGCCGGGGCTTATCAATGCGGCATACGTAATTATGATGTAAACCTGGCTTATCAGGCAATAAAAAATAATGAGCTTGGCTATAAAAACCGTAAGGTTGGCTCGGGTAAAATGGACACCAAAGCTTTCCTTGAACACGGCTATTCTCCGTTTATAGATGAGGACAGAACGGATTCGACAGGGGCACATTTTTCAGCCTCGCACACTTTAGAGTATAGTTTCAGTGCTTTTGCTGCTGCGCAAATGGCAAAAGACCTTGGAAAGACCGACGATTATAAAAAGTTCATCAAATACTCCAACGGCTGGCGTATGTTGTATAACCCCGCCAATAAATTGCTGCAACCCAAAAGAGCAGACGGCACATTTATAGATAAGTTTGACCCTTATGCTCCATGGCGCGGCTACCAGGAAGGCAATGCTGTTCAGTACAGCTATTATGTGCCGCAAAACCCCGCTGCATTAGTTTCCCTGTACGGGAAGGAAAAATTCAGCGCTAAGCTGGACAGTATTTTTACAGCATCCGAGAAAGACGGCTTCGGAGGCGGGAAGGTCATCAACGCCTTTGCCGGCATTAACGCCATTTATAACCATGGTAACGAACCGAGCCTGCATATTTGCTGGCTGTTTAACTTCGCCGGCAAGCCGTGGCTCACACAAAAATGGACAAGGGCCATATCCGACGGCTTTTATGGCATTGAGCCTATCCACGGTTACGGCTACGGGCAGGATGAAGATCAGGGGCAGTTAGGTTCATGGTATGTGATCACTGCGTTGGGCTTATTTGACGTAAAGGGTTTCACAGACTCGCGTCCGATAATTGAACTGGGCAGCCCTCTTTTTGATAAGGCGACCATCACCCTTGGTAATCATAAAACCCTGGTTATTGAAACGAAAAACAACTCGAAGACCAATGTCTATGTACAGTCGGTTGAGTTTAACGGCAAGCTCCTCGACAATTGCTGGCTGTACCGCGACGAACTGATGAAAGGGGGCAAAATGATATTTACTATGGGCAGCAAACCCAATAAAGCTTGGGGAAGTAAAGTTCCGCCGCCATCAGTGCAATAATTATATCTGCGTAACAAATGATCTATCACCATAAAATAAAAATAGCGCTTGTATTATTTGGGCTGGCGGCAAGCGCTACACAGGTCATCGCTCAAGGAAATAAAGCATCAATTTACCGTGAGCGGGCTGACAGTATGTACACCCGCATCTGGAAATATTACAGGGTGTCGACGCATAAATACCTGTTTTCCGAGAATTATCCCTCATCCGCGCATGACTCGCTCAACTATCTGCAGGGCGATAAAGCAAAGGCAAAAGAAGTGAGCTTTTTGTGGCCCTATTCAGGAATGTTCTCGGCAACTAATGCTATGCTGCATATTCCGGCAGCGCGTAAAAAATACCTTCCATTGCTGGATAGTATGGCTATGGGTATGGAGGCCTACCGTGACGATAGCCGCAAACCCATCGGTTATCAGGCCTATCCGCCTGTGTTTGAAAGATCAGACCGTTATTACGATGATAATGGCCTGGTCGGGATTGAATACCTTGAGGCTTATTTCAATACCAGGAATCCGGTTTACCTGAACCGTGCAAAAACGGTTTTTAAATTTATTATCAGCGGCTGGAGCGATGCTCTTGGTGGCGGTGTTACCTGGCTTGAGGGGCATAAAGATCAGAAACCGGCTTGCAGTAACGGCATGGCTACCCTTGTTGCTCTAAAACTTTACAAGGCGACAAATGATCCCTATTATTTAAAATGGGGAAAGCAGTTTTATAACTGGATGCATGCCAATCTGCGCGACTCTGCCGGAGCATATTGGAACGATAAAAAAACTGCGGACGGCAGCGTAAATAAAACTTACTGGACGTATAATACAGGCTCGATGATTGAATCGGCGATGTTGTTATACGCTTTCACAAAGGATAAAGCTTACCTGGAAGATGCGCAAACAAGCGCCAAAGGTATTTATCAATATTTCGCGGACAAGCCACATGACCCCAATCTTACCCTGCAAATCGATCTGCCCTGGTTCTTAACAGTATTGGTGCGGGGCTATGAAGCGCTGTATAAAGTCGACGGCGATTATAGCTATATCGCCGCAATCAGTAAAGATCTTGATTATGGCTGGCAACACTGCCGCGACAAGTACGGCCTTTTGACCAAAAGCTGGACGACCGATGCTAAAGACATAGCTGCCCCAAAGTGGTTGCTTGATGAAGCCTGTATAGCTGAATTGTACGCCAGGTTGAGTTCGCTTGAAAGCAGCAGAGGACACTGAACAGCGGTGGAATGAGGTGACAAGTGGTTGTAAATATTAATATGTATATACATTATTACATAATTAGTTAAAACGGCAATCGGCCCGGCACTGTGAGTTTGATTGATAAGGAGAAACCAAATTAAAATCAATATGATGAAGAAAACTCACTTTTTCAGCGCCGCCTCGGCATTGTTGCTGGCAGCCGCAGTATGTTCGTGCAAAAAAGATGCACTGCATAAGCCCTTACCAACCACATCTCAAAAATTACCCGCAAACCGGTCGGCGGCTTTTAATTCAAGTTCAGCGTATTACAGTAAGGCGCAGGATACGCACGCATTTGTAGTTGGTAATATATTGACCAGTTATAACAGTTACCGGGTAAACCTTACCACCAACAGCTGCTACGAATGGTATAACGTAAGCCAGATTTACGCAGATGCTGCGATGATCCAGGCGGGAGACACGCGCTATAACGCTTATATGAACAACAGCTACAGCTGGATGGGCCATATGTGGGATAGCGGATCCTCTATCGGCGGCTACTTTTCGTCGGCAAATGTCGATGGTTCCGGCGCGGGTGGCGATAAATATGTCGACGATAATTCGCTAACAGGCCTTGCTTACCTGGATGCTTATGCCGTTACTACCGGCACTACGCAAACCAACTATTTAAATTCGGCGAAGGCTGTTGCAAACTGGCTGATGAATAACGGGCTTTGGGATAGCACATATGGCGGCGGTTTTTGGTGGCACAGCGGCACCCACGATTTAAAACCAACTCAGACAAACGGCCTGGCTATGCAGTTGTTTTTGAAGCTGTACCAGGTAACCGGGCAAAGCTATTACCTAAGCTGGGCAAACTCAGTGCGCGCATGGCTGGAAGGGAACATGTACGACAGCACCACCGGTTTATACATCTGGAAAATTGACGGGGCAGGATCGGGAACAAAGCATACCGAGAAATTCACTTATGATAATGCCATTATGCTGGAAGCCGACCTGCTATATGCTTCCATTGCGTCCGCACCTGCTTACGTCACCAAAGCGCAAAACCTGGGTATCGCCATGAACACAAACTTATGGAACAGCACTTATCATGTTTATATCTTCAATACGACCGATGGACGCATCAACCCGGCCTGGTGCGTTTGGGGCTCGCAGGCTATGATCAGGTTGTACCAGGCTGACGGTAATACCGCATGGCTTGACTATGCCCAGCAAAACATCGATTATATGAACAGTAAGCTGCGCAATAACACCAACTACGGCTATTATACTTTTTGCAATTTTGACGGAAGCGGCATTGATACCCGCATGGAAGGCGTTGACCAGGCGTGGATGCAGCGAACGCAAATACTGCTTTCTAATTACAGATAGGAAAAACAATGTTAATTGTAATTTAGTTGAACCCATCTTTGATGGCGAGATGCGTTCCGGGGTGAGATACGGAACGCATTTTTTTATCAGCGTGCCATTATCCTCCCGTTACAGCGTTTCAGAAACGATTATTTCACACTTTTTGCACAAAAATCAGCGTCAGGTTTACAGTTTGGTACCAATTCTTAAAACGTGGCATAACGGGTTGCCAAACAACTAATTTTGCTTTTACAGAACTATAAACGCTGATAAATAAATGATAAAGGGTATTCAGTTACTACGCGCTGTTGCGGCATTATCCGTTGTGTTTTTTCACTGTCATTTCCGTGAGATTGAAACCGGCACGTTTGGTGTTGATATTTTTTTTGTGATCAGTGGCTTTATAATAGCCTATATGGTCAATCAATCCACCAGGCAATTTATGGTTAAGCGTATCATCAGGATATCTCCGTTATACTTTTTAGCTACCTTTTTAACCATGGCACTGGCTTTTATAAGGCCTCAATGGTTTAACCACGTTATCATCAGTACCGAAGCACTGGTTAAAACTATTCTGTTTATCCCTTATCAAATTAAAGGAAGCGGCCCGATACTATCTTCAGGCTGGACGCTGAATAACGAAATGTTTTTTTACGTGGCGATGTTTTTATGCATAATTATCTTCAAAAAAAAGAAGTACCTGGTTCCAGCTTGCGGCGGCATGTTGATCTTATTATTAATCGTGCTCAATAGTTTTAATAAGGACACAATTACCGCTTATAGCCACGTATTGCGCTTTTACAGAAATGGGCTGCTTCCCGAATTTATTTATGGGCTCGCCTTGTATTATTTCTGGGATTATCATCGAACTCATAAGACGAAGACCGGCGACGCGATTATGATAGGCGCCGGTTTAGTTGCTTTTGCCCTGATGATTTATTTTGATTTAAGTAACAGCCTGGCAGGGACGCCAAGGAATATTCGTTATGGCATTCCGTCATTATTGTTTGTTAATGCATTTGTTGTTCTGGAAGGCTGGATAAATGAAAAAAACCGGATTGTGAAGGTGTGGTTAAAACTAGGGGACGCCAGTTATGCTATGTATCTGTTCCACCCTTTTGTAATATATTTCCTTTTGCGGGTGGTTTATCCCAAAATACCGGTTACGCGGGGTTTATTACTAATTGACCTTTCCGAAGTGATTTTTGCGATGGTCTCGGTTGCCTTGGTGAGCGCGCTGATTTATGAATTGATTGATAAGCCGTCGAATATTTTTTTTAAAAAACTGATTAAAAAATATAAAGGGCCCAGGGTTACAAAGGTTGCAGTTGCCGAAGCAGAAAGATCCATTTACTGACAATTAAGATCCGGCTATACTAATACAGATTATTATTCTCTGCGATAAACCTAAACCCGAAGACTAATTACCAACCTGTTACCAATACACTTTGTAAATAGGTTAATTAAAAACGAGCATGACAGCGCAAAAAAAAATAAACTACCTAAACCGGGCAAAAAAGCTGCAAAAGCCCTACGGCAGCGAAAGGCTAAGATAGACCCGCCTGAAACTATGGTTAAACCCAGCACCAATGAAGCCGGTCTGCGAGCGCAAAATGAGAGGTTAATTAGAATCCAGCGGGAATTTAAGGCTGCTCTGAAAGAGTATTCAGATTTATTTGAACATTCGCCGGTGGGGTATTTTATACTAAATAAAAGTGGTATTATAGAAAAGGTTAATAAGCGCGGTTCCCGGCAATTGGGCATGGCCAAAAAAGATATTCTGCATAACCCGTTTTCAATATTTCTTCATACTGATAACGACCTGGATACTTTTAACAGACATATGAGCCGCGCCATCGAGAACGCAGCATTGGTGCGGATGCAGTGCGAGATCAAAAAAAAAGATGGTGTTGTTTTTACTGCATTAATAAAGCTCAAAGCAATAAAGGATGAAAAACGGCTGCTGAAACATTTACTATCGATTATAACAGACATATCACAGATAAAAGCTCACGAGCGGGAAATAAAGTCGCAGCTAAGCCGGGCGGAGGAGCTGAATACCTTAAAGTCTGATTTTATCGGCATGGCCTCTCACGAATTTCGCACACCGTTAACTTCGATGCTGTCAAGTACCACGCTTATTGAACAATATGTGCAGACGGGTGACACTGAAAAGCTGCAGAAGCACCTGGGCCGGATAAAGTTGTCTATCAAAAACCTTGTTATGATTCTTGATGAATTTCTGTCTATTGAAAAACTGGAGAGCGGAAAAGTTGAAGTTCAATCAGTAAGTTTCAATCTGCCGGAATTATGCACTGATTTGATAGAGGAAGTTACCCCCATGAAAAAAAATAGCCAGGTTATCGAATATCAGCACAATGGTGACGGAGAAGTAACCACCGATCACCAAATATTACAGCATATTGTGCTAAACCTGCTATCAAACGGATGTAAATATTCAGGTGAGGGTAAAGAAATAAAATTGTTCACCTACGTAGCAGACCATAAGGTTAAGTTAATTGTGCAGGATAGCGGGATTGGTATACCTGAAGCGGAACACGCCAATGTGTTTACAAGGTTTTTCAGGGCGCACAATACCCGGAATATACAGGGAACCGGCCTGGGGCTTCACATAGTAAAAAGATATGTGGATTTGATAAGCGGCGATATTGGTTTCGTTAGCAAAGATGGTGAGGGCACAACCTTTACGGTAACGTTTCCACAAGTAAATGATCAACAGGCAGACCTTCAAGCCAGTCCGTAATAATACATTAGCCAGATGGCCAGCCGGGAGTTCAGTTTTTCTGGCGATACTGCATACAGACTAGAAATCGCCCGGTAAGCAGGAGTGATATAAAGCCGGAATTTACCTGTGACACTACCTTTTACAGGTTTTTTTTGACCCTGAATGAGTTTAATACTTTTAGGGCTAACTGGTAAATTTATACAAAGCATTTGGCGGTACTAGCAACTTTAAGCAGGTTAAAAGTTGTTAATGAGTTGCTAATATCCATGAATGGTATGGTATTACCGGCAAATTGCCTTTAATATTGTTTTGTTCCGTTCCCTGATTAATTTAATAGCAATGGCTGTCCGTATAGTATCGCTGAAAAAAAGCAACCCGCCGGATACAAATCCATACCTGGCAATTGATAGTTTTGAGTGGGTTAACGAGCGTGTAAGAATTAACGGGGTGACTGACCGTGCAAAGCTGCATGATTGGTTAAAGGACTTTAAGGGCGAAGCTTATATTATTAATAATAGCGGCGATAAATATTATTTGATACCGGCGCTTAGTACCGACGGTAAAAAATATGTAAAAACAAACATAAGCACTAAAAAGCAGGATGTATTATTCCATCTGCCTGAATCTTCCTGATCAGCAGCCAATTTGGTCTCAGAACTGTTTATCTGGTTTTGTCCTCCTGGTGTTCCAGCTTTGATAACTCCTGTAAGATACCGGACAATTTAAAGCACTCGCCATCAATAAACTCCGGATACCCTATAACGCGGGCCGTTATTAAATTGCCTTTAGCAGTAACAAGCTGCGATTCAAAGTCAAAATGTTCTCCGTTTTTAATTGCATTTCCAATAATATTCTCTGCCATTCCGCGGTCGGCCCCTTCTTTATAAAATTGAAAAGCCTTTTGAAAATCCGGTGGATCGGTGTCATGAGGAACCTCCAGGATATCTTTTAATGTTTTGCTCCAGATACCCGTATTAGTCTTAAAATTCCGTTGCCATACCCCTATCCGGGCAATTTCATGGGTTTTATCCATGATCGCCGATACTTCGATAATTTCGCTCTCTTTAATTTTCTGAGGAGTAATGTTTTCCATAAAGATTGATAGTCCCCCTACTTCACCTGCATCGTTATACCAGGGGCGTATATCCCACCGCATCCAGGCCGGCCGGCCGTCCAGCGTATCAATAAATTCTTCGTCACATTTATTAATATCGCCTTTTAAGCACGACGCAAACATATCGCTGTAAGTTATTTCTGATCCCGGAAACACATCATATAAACGTTCGCCAATAAAGTCTTTGCTGTTTAAATTATAATCGCTGATCCATTTTTGCGAAGCTGCAAAAAAACGCAGTTCTTTATCAACTAACGCTATAGCTATCGGCGTTTGTTCCACAAGAATTTTGTACCGGTCTTCGTGTTCCTTCTTTATTTTATCCATCAGGCGCTGCGTTACACTCGCCTGTAGGTATTTATTATAACAGGCCGAAAAATTTGACGGATTTGAGAAATTTAACAGTGCTGCCACCTGGCTTTTATTATATTTTTTTTCGGTAATAAATTGGTGGGCAATATCCATCTGCAGGTCGCGGTAGTAGTTAAAAATAGTGGTGTTATATTTTTGCTTAAAGTCCCGCTTTAGTTTAGACTCTGATATAAAATGTTTTTTCGACAAATGGGGTATGCCCGGAAATTGGTTTAAAAGATTATCCTTCAGGGTCTCAACAACATCGCTCAAAATCCTGTCAGTTGAATTAAAATGAGCGCCGTGGCCATTAATGGAAATATCATCAATTTGATTATCTGCCAGCGTAGCACTAATATCTACAACGTGTGCAAAAAAACCCTTAATCTTGCCATCCGCAACATCCGGATAATAATTTGCTCTCACTTTCCTTGACTGGCCATTGGGCGAGACAATTGTCCGCTCAAAATTCTGTTCTTCACCACGCAATACAGCTTTAATATGCACCAGGCTTTCATCGTAAATTGGCCCCAGTACCTGCCGGAGATGCATTACGTCTACCATATCATTTGGGTTAAATCCAAACCAGTCTACAAAGCTATTGCTCGCGAACCGGCAAATGAGATTTTTATCCCAATAGGCAAATACTGTGTCAGGATTTTCCGCAGCTCTAACGCGCGATCCTCTCAGTGCGTCCTTTTCCATTTTTTAATTTGACATGGCCTGTCAGTACGTTAATAGTTAATTAATGTGAACCGGGATAATGACTATCCTGTATAGCTTTCATGCCCTGCTACACCAAAAGAACCTGCGCCGGAAAGATTATTGTATACGGTACTTTTCAACGATTTTCTTTTTTTTTAGCGATGAAGGCCTTAGGCTGTTACACCAAACTCACGTTAAATTAATGTTAAACAACTGAATAAAAACAACAAGAGCGAATATCTCTATGAGCAAATGGTAAAAAAATGCCACTAATCACTTTTTTTTGTGCTGCTGGTACATACGGGCTCGTGCCGAAATCAGCATGCAGTTATCGTGATAGCCAATAGCAAGACGCATTACCAAGCCTCCGGCGTAGCCACTGACAGGCAGTAGTTTAAAGCGATTAGGGGCACTTGGATGCCAATATTACGCTTATAAAAAATATCTAAAGGGGGGCCGCGAATGTCAACCGGCCAGTACTATCATAAAATCCGGAAATCATATAACCTGGGCTATGCAGTTGCGCATGTATCTGACCAATGCTTCTGGCTTAGGGATTTACAAGTCATTTGATCTTTACAATAGCAACTACTAAAAATGTCAATTAAACATAAATTTTATTGAACAGCAGCTTGTAGTAAGGCCCACCGGCCTGATTAAAGTAGCGTGACAGATATAGGCTTTTTATCTCAGTAACACGAACAAACTATCATCTCAAAAAATGCCGGCAGCAAAAGAACAGAGAGGCCTTCACTTTTAACCTTTGCGTCGTGACTTAAAACGGTGTTAAATTTTTCGAGCAATTTGATGTACTTATCCATCCAATAATAAACCACGGTTGCAGACTGATCCGATGCGCCGGAGGCATCGACAAATGACTCTCCGTCGGCAAAATCACTTCTCTTTGCAAACTCGTCCGGAAATTCAATGGAAAAGTCATGCCCGATTATAAGGCCGATCCTGCGGATCACTTCGATGCCTATGCGTTCGGTTTCGAACCAGTTGTACATGGTTCTCCTGCTAACATTTAATCGTCGTGCAAGTTCACTAATGCCCATTCTATCGCGCCGTACAATGCGCTCTAATACCTCGCCCATGTGTACTTTTGGCGACTCTAAGCTGGATCCGGCAAGATTCCCGTTGTAAGAAAGGACCGGATAATCAATTTGGTTTTGCATAACTAACTTCTAAAAATTATAACCTTTATTTTATCAGCAAATCTATTCCCGTTTTAGATCTCCGGGGGAGATATCAATACTTATGTAACTTATCAAATATTTCAGGAACCTTGACTTTATTAACATCTGTTGCAACTATTCCTGTTTCTTTTTTTTTGCTATTATTAAAACTCAGGCTTTAAAAATACTGCTAGATTTTAAATGGCACAGTATTTATAATTTTGGCCAATTCAACAATTATTAATATAAATATATCATCTTAAAAAAATAATTATAAACCTATAAAAGGTCAACTTTTACCTGTATAAGTCCGTGTTTGATAGGCGTTTATAAGATATTTTTCCATTTTAACGCCGCGGTGTTATCGTTATTGTCTGAATGTTTTTAGTTTAATTGTTCCAGAACGAAAAATAAAGATAAAAATGCCTCCGGAATACAACCCGGCAAGTCTGAATACACTGGTTTTAATCAAAATAAGCATCCCAATTTTTTTGTTATTAACATATAAATTTAGGGTGTTAATAAATTATTAACATTGAATAATATTAATATGTATGTGTAAATCATGTGAATATTCATTAATCGATCGGTAACACGTTGATAATAGTTATCGGCTAGCTGTTCGGTTAAAAGTTTCATTGCGGGTAGTTATTCCCGAAATGCTTTGGTCAATAAAAAGTTGCTTATTAACGGTCTTTAATAGGCCGGAATTCAGCATTGCACCAAACCACTTTGAAAATTTTGTAGCGCCTTTATAATTAAGGTGCCCGAAGTCGGCAAATTCGTCATCGCGTAACGGAAACTTGCCAAAGTCCAAAAACTCTGTTGATGAAAACATAGCCTGTTTAATTCTTAAAAAATCCTTTTCGTTTTTCAAATATTCGTAGCTGTGGTGCTGCGGGCTCCTAACCAGGAAAACTCTTTTATGGCGTTCCCGGCAAAATGCAATAATCTTTTTCAGATAAAGCAGGTTGACTAATGAGACACCTGGTCTGACCATTTCACCTTGACCGGAACTTATTGAGTCGGCGGTTAAGCTGGTTCGGGAAGCGTCGATCCGAAAATAGCCTCCCATAATGCTTGTAAATTCATAATCCGAGGTTAGAACTCTTACTAAATTGTTCCTGGCGGAAACGGAAAGACAATTCATGAAGTCTTTGGGATTGTTTTCTGCTAAAACACCTATATCGGCCTTGTCCATAAACGGGATATATTTAGGGAACATGCTCGACATGTATGTGTAACCCCATGTCCAGTCATTCATCTTAGCATCAATCTGGTTATTGGTAAACTCAACCAGCACAGTCTCGATCTGCGGGTTTTGCTGCAGCACCATTTTAACCTTTTGGTAAGTGTAAAAATAGGGTTCAGCTGAATGGGAAAGGTTTTTTAAATTACTGATTAGGGTATCATCAAACGCACACTCCGGGTGCGAATGGCCAAACAGCACAATTCGGTCTTTGTTATTTATAGCAAACCGTGACCTCTTACTGATGACATAATTAGGTATTAAAATTATGGCTAAAAGTATAAAAGCGCTGGCTGCTATAAATAAAACCGTTTTCTTTATGAATTTAGTCATCGTTTTAAAATTGAAAATAAATAAACTGTTGCTCGCGCCCCATGAAAAGGAAAATGATGAGTACCAACGAGAAATAAAAGGCGTACCTGAAGCTTCTCTTTTTAAGTTTATCCAATGATGCAATTGCGTATTGGTTCTCACGGCCGTTCCATTCAACTACAATAAATCCTATTATCAATACCAGGGTCTCAAAGACCATTGCACGACTTGCATCAAACGCAGGAACAGTGAATAATGACTTCGAAAAGATACGGCCGATATAACTGAAGGCGTGGGCAATGCTGGTGGCCCTGAAAAAAATCCAGCCAAACACAGTCAATGAAAAGGTCAGCAAAATTTGGGAAAATTCTCTTAGCGACGGCAGCGCCCTGCCCTGGGCAACTATTTGCAGGTTAACCCTATTGGTATTAAAAATAATTGACGGCATTATATAGATGGCATTTAGTAAGCCCCAGGCTATAAATGTCCAGTTGGCGCCATGCCAAAAGCCACTCACTAAAAAAATGATAAAGGTATTCCTCACCTTAGCCCAGGTAGAGCCTTTGCTGCCGCCAAGCGGTATGTATAAATAATCGCGAAACCAGGATGACAGCGATATGTGCCAGCGGCGCCAAAATTCAGCAATATCCCTCGAAAAGTAGGGGAAAGCGAAATTGCGCAAAAGATCGATGCCAAAAAGCCGTGCAATACCCAGCGCCATATCCGAATAACCTGAGAAATCGCAGTAGATCTGGAAGGTAAAAAACAGAGCGCCTAAAAGAAGCGTACTGCCTGTGTAACCCGAAGAGTTGTTGAAAATAGTATTTGCAAATTCGGCGCACTGATCTGCGATCACTGCTTTTTTGAACAATCCCCAAAGTATCTGCCTTAAACCATCAGCCGCCGCATAGTAGTCAAAGGTTCTTGCTTTTTTTACCTGGGGCAAAAGGTGAGTAGCCCTTTCAATAGGCCCCGCTACCAGTAATGGGAAAAAGCTCACGAATAAAGAGTAGTCGATAAAGTGTCTTTCGGCTTCAATCCGGCCTTTATAAATATCAATGACATATGACAGGCCATGAAAAGTGTAAAATGAAATGCCGACAGGTAATATAACCTTTAAGGTCCAGAGGTTGACGTGCAGGCCTATGTTTGCCATTGCAACGGCCATGGAAGCAGCGAAAAAATTAAAGTATTTAAATACACCTAAAAAGCCGAGGTTTACAATTACACTAAGCCAAAACCATCTCTTTTTGACTTTTTTGGTGCCGGTCCCGCTCATTTTAATTCCGGTAAAGTAATCAAGCAAAGTGGAAAACACGAGCAGAAACAGAAAGCGCCAGTCCCAGCATGCATAAAAAAAGTAGCTTGCGACAAGTAATATCATGTTCTGATTCCTTAGACTTTTACCGGCGACAAACCAATACAAAACAAAAACCACCGGCAGGAATAACGCGAAGCTAAATGAATTGAAAAGCATAATGTATCTATTTATCAAGTGTAATTCAGCTATGCGCCAATAGTAATATGCAAGGCGATTATTAAAATTAGCTGCTGTTTATCAGTGATTTAAAATTAGCTTTTATAAGTATTCAAATTTATGACCGGCATCAGGTGAGGCGTAATTGCGTACAATGCTGTATAAAATATTTACAACTTTTATACAGCTGGGCATTCTCTTTAAATGAATAGTAAATTATTTCCTGTAAAGCAAACGCAAGAGAGGTTACCTTGGAAATTTCAGCGAGAGATGACATTTTTTGAAGCCTGCCATATCCGCCTGATTTAACTTATACTTATAGTTATAGCCTGGCGCGACAAGCCATGAGCCAGTGGAAAAGTACCCGGAAAGTGCATTAGTTTTGCGAAAAATGTAAACCATGCCGGTAATTTATGTGTCGGGGCTTGTGAAAAATCACGGCTGTTTTACAATTTAATATCAACCTGATAAAACCTGTATCATATTGATAGTTAATAGGATAGATTTGGATTGTCGTCCTCTTTTTAAGAAGGGCGGCCCGAACTAAAAGTAAAAGCTTTAAAATATGTGTGGAATAGTAGGTTACATTGGCTACCGCGAAGCATGGCCGGTAGTGTTAAAAGGTTTGAAAAGACTGGAATACCGCGGTTATGACAGTGCCGGAATAGCCATTATTAATAACCGCGGTTTTAGTGTCTATAAAAAAGCAGGCAGGGTATCGGTACTGGAATCGTATACAGAAGGTAAAGACCGCACCGGTACAATTGCAATAGGCCACACGCGGTGGGCAACCCATGGTGTGCCGTCTGACCGGAATTCACACCCTCATAGTTCGAACGATAAGCGCCTGCACATTATTCATAACGGAATAATTGAAAACTACCCGGTACTTAAGGCGGAACTGACCCGCCGCGGCCACATTTTTGAAAGCGACACCGACACGGAGGTTTTGATACACCTGGTTGAAGAAATACAGCGGATGGAGCAGGTAGATTTGCTGGAGGCAGTGCAACTGGCAATGGCAGAAGTGGTGGGCGCTTACGCGATAGTAATACTGGACCGCGAAAACCCCGATCAGTTGATTGCAGCCAGAAAAGGGAGCCCTTTGGTTATTGGCGTAGGCGAGGGCGAATATTTGGTAGGTTCTGATGCAACACCAATTGTTGAATATGTTAAAAATGTGATCTATTTAAATGATAACGAAGCCGCTTTAATAAAGCGGGACGGAATTTTAATAAAACATCTGGGCAACGTTGTTCAGTCTCCCCTGATACATGAGCTGGAATTAAAACTTGAAGCGCTTGAAAAGGGCGGGTTTGACCATTTTATGCTTAAAGAAATATTTGAGCAACCACGCTCTGTACGAGATTGCATGCGAGGCCGCATCTATCCCGGGCTTGGCAAAGTGGAATTGGGAGGGATAAAGGAATATGCCGAAAAATTGAGAAACGCCGACCGTATAATTATTTTCGCCTGCGGCACATCGTGGCATGCAGGTTTGGCTGGTGAATACCTGATCGAAGAATTTGCCCGTATCCCGGTGGAGGTTGAGTATGCATCAGAATTCAGATACCGCAATCCTATTATAAATGATAATGACGTAGTAATTGCCATATCGCAATCCGGCGAGACGGCCGATACTATGGCTGCCATTGAAATAGCAAAAGAGCGCGGCGCTACAATTTTAGGAATATGTAATGTTGCCGGCGCATCGATACCCCGTATCACCCACGCCGGAGTTTATACCCACGCCGGGCCCGAAATTGGCGTTGCCTCAACAAAAGCATTTACTGCGCAGGTTACGGTGCTTACACTTATTGCAATATACATTGCACAGCAAAGGAATACATTGTCGCCAGGCAAAATAACCAGCCTGCTGACCGAGCTTGATACCATACCTGAAAAAATAACGATGGTGCTGGAATCAAACGAACTGATAAAGAATATTGCCGCCCAAACGAAGGGCGCCGGCAATTGCTTGTTCCTGGGCAGAGGATGCGGATTCCCGGTTGCTTTGGAAGCCGCACTTAAATTAAAAGAAATCTCGTACATACACGCTGAAGGCTATCCGGCTGCCGAGATGAAACATGGCCCGATCGCCTTAATAGATGCCAATATGCCGGTGGTATTTATAGCCACGAAAAATTCATCTTACGAAAAGGTCATCAGCAACATCCAGGAGGTTAAAGCCCGCAAAGGGCAGGTAATTGCAATTGTTACTGCGGGCGATACAGTTGTTTCAAAAATGGCGGACGATTACATCGAAATTCCTGATTCAGACGAAGCTTTTTTGCCGCTGTTGGCTACTATACCGCTACAGTTACTTGCATATCATATTGCTGCAATGCGGGGCTGCAATGTCGATCAGCCGCGCAATCTTGCCAAATCAGTCACTGTTGAATAACATACTAACTTAAATAACCCGACCTAAGCCTTTTGTTCAATAATATCATCAGTTTTAAGTAGCCAATTGGAAGCTCCATCCAGTTGGCTTTTTTGTATCATACCTGTGCCCCGCAAGCGCGGGCAGAGTTTTTCTTCTCGTCATTTAAATACCGGTTTAAAGCGGCGTCTGCATTCGTTTAAGACCACGATCAGGCAGGCGGCCGGTCTTTTTGGCAAAAGCTAAAGCTGTCACCGTATCTGTTTCGCAATGTATTTTAACCCGCCGTTGCCCGGGCATTATAAGCCGTTTGTCTGCTAAGTAACCCCGCGATATTTTTCCGTAATGATTGAGTTGTCATCCCCAAAAAAAATGCAAAAAAAGATTAGCGGCGGAAAGAAATGAACCAATTTTTTCCCCCTGTAAAAACACAGATTTTACAGGCTTTTTTACAGCGTTTGTAAACGGGAATACACGCATTTTTTACATTATATGTAAAATAAACGGGGTTATTTACAATAAAATTTCAATTCAAATAATCCGTACTTAATTGATTTACAAACAAATAGATTTGCTATATCAAATAACAGAAATATAAACTAATTATATTTTTCACCGATGACAAAAAGAACATTTAGCTGCGGCTGTTTACTACTGATAATCCTTTTAGGTTCATGTGCAGCCAGAAGGGACCTGGTATACTTTAGCGACCTTGCCAATACCGTTTCGGTTAATGATTTGCAGGGGCAGGATGTCCGCATCAGGCAAAATGATATTGTAAGTGTCTCGATGAACAGTTCCAGTCCCGAATCCGACCTTCTTTTTGCAAATAATAAAAACGTGTCTGCTGATGGTACTGCAAAAAGGGAGGGTTACCGCGTAAATAAAGAGGGCATGATACATATGCCGTTAATCGGTGATTTTAAAATTGAGGGCATGACCATAGAGCAGGCTGATTCAGCCATAGCCGCTAAACTTAGCAAACAGGTGAAAAATCCGGTTGTGGATGTCCAGATAATAAATTTCAAGATAACCGTAATAGGCGAGGTTAATAAGCCATCCAGCTTTTTAATACCCGATGAAAAGGTAAATGTGCTTGAAGCGCTGGGCCTGGCAGGAGATATGACAGTGTACGGAAAGAGGGAGCGCGTATTGGTAATCCGCAGCGAAGGAGGCGGTAAAACCATAAGAAAGCTAAATCTGAATAACAAGGAGGTATTGAGCTCCCCATACTTCTACCTTAAGCAAAATGATATAGTTTACGTGGAGCCGGACCGGTCCAAGGCTGTTGAATACAGTCAGAATACCAGGCTGATGCCACTTGTTACAGCTGCAATATCAGCGCTGGCGGTTTTGGCTGCAGTGCTGCTCAGAAGATAAAAAACGGATAAAAGAAAACTATCAAAACAGATTGTGATGGATATTACAAACGCACATAAAGCAACCAATCGCCCGGCTGATTTTAAAAGCAAAATGGCACCTTATGCAAAGCGATGGTACGTATTCCTGTTATCATTAATTATTAGTGTAGCTATTATGTGGCTTTACCTGGGCTATGCTACACCGCAATACCGGATAACCAGCACTTTGCTTATACCTGATGACAAAAAGGGAGACGGGATACTTAAAGCGACAGCATTTAGTGACCTGAATATGTTCCAGGAAACCAAAACTGTGGACAACGAAATGGAGGTTATCCGCTCTAAAGACCTTATATATGGCGTATTGAAGAAACTCAATCTTGGTGTGTCGTACTTCTATAACGAGGGGAGCTTTAAAACAAAGGAATTGTACGGAGAGGAACTGCCCGTAAAAGTAGATGTTATAAGACTATTCAGAACTGCGTATCTGAAGGAACTGCAACTCGAAAAACTAACCGACAGCACATTTGTGCTGCACGATGGCTTAGCACAATGGACCTATAAATATGGCCAGGAAATAAGGCACGCCGACTATACCCTAAGAGTGACCCAAGGCCCCGCATTTTTGTATGGCCCCCGGCTGTTAACTGTTAAATTTAACAATTTATCGGTAATGGCTGCTGCCTACAGCGCCGGCGGCTTGATGGTAAACCCGGTTATAAAAGAATCGAACACAATTATCTTAACGCTCATTGATCCCGTTCCGGCCAGGGGGCTCGACATCCTTTCAAATATAATCAGTATTTATAACGCTGAAAATGTTCAAAAGAAAAATACGACGGCGGTAAATACGATTATGTTTATCGACAACCGGTTAAAATCCATGGAGCAGGAACTTTCTTATGCGGAAGGGGACATAGAGAACTACAAGAAACAAAACAGCGCCGAAGAGGCCAGTTCGGGGGCACAAATAAATTTGGCTAAAACAGCCGAATACAACCAGATGCTGGGCGAATCAAATACTCAGCTAAGCATAGTAAAATCAATTGAAGCGTATCTTGGTAACACCAATAACCAATATAACGCCGTGCCCAGTACAATGGGTTTAACAGACCCGGTGCTGAATAATTTGATAACCCGGTTTAATGACCTGCAGCTTGAACGAAACCGGTTATTGCGCAATGCAAATTTAAGCAACCCTTTGGTGCAAAATTTAAGTGACCAAATATCCAGTCTTAGGGTCAATATCCAGGAGAACCTGGCCAATATCAAAAAAGGCTTCACCATTCAGCGTAACCTGCTGGCGCGAAACTATGCTCGTTACGACAGCAAGGTGCGTTCGGTACCTTCACTTGAGCGCGGACTGTTACAACGGGGGCGCGAGCAGGGGGTAAAAACTGCTTTATATCAGTATTTGCTGCAGAAACGTGAGGAAACGGCTTTATCATTATCCGCCACCATACCATCGGCTCAAATAGTAGACAAGCCTTCATTTGACCCGGTGCCGAAATATCCCAGGAAACAACTCATGTATCTGTGCAGCAGCATTTTTGGTCTGCTGGTTCCGGCCATGTTTATTTTTACCCGGCAGCAATTTAATATAAAAGTTAAAAATCCGGCTGTTTTAAAAGAGATAACCGGGGCCAGGATACTTGGTGAACTTACACATAACGATGTTAAAGGGCAGATAGCCGTGCAGCATGGCAGTAAAACCATGATATCGGAGCTTTTTAGATATATCCGTACTAATCTGGATGCTATAAATAAATATTCGCATAATAAAGTAATGCTGGTTACTTCGTGCATGCAGGGCGAGGGTAAAACATTTGTCAGCATAAATTTAGCGCTCACGCTTGCGCTTCTTGATAAGAAGGTGTTAATAATGGAATTCGATCTGCGCAAACCCGATCTGTTAAAAAAAATGGGAATGTCGCAAAGGCCGGGCATAGCTGAATTTTTGCAGGGGGACATTGTGCATCTGGCTGATAGCATACAGCCTTATCCGAAGAACAGTAGTCTGTATGTTTTGGGGTGTGGCTCATTACCTAAGAATCCGGCTGAACTGTTGATGTCGCCCCGCATGGACGACTTGTTTAACGGTTTAAAAGAACAGTTTGACTATATTATACTGGATACGTCGCCGGTTGGTCATGTTGCTGATGCATTTAGTTTGGCACGATATACTGATTTAAGTATCTACCTGGTGAGGTACAATTACACCAATATCGGGCAACTGGAAATACTAAAGGATATTTATGAGAATGAAAGGTTTAAAAACCTGATGGTTGTATTTAACGATGCAAAAAAGGAAAACAGACCGGCTTACGGATACGCTGGATATGGATATGCGTAACAGCCGGAGTTTAACCAGCGAACATAACCTCGTTGCAATTGTTTAATTAACTGGCTAAGAGCCGGTATGTAAGAAAAGTCTGTTAGTTTATAGCTGTAAAGCATAATAGAATGTATTATATACTATAAGCGCAACAGAATCAGGGGCTGAAAAGGTACGGAGGATTGGAAAACATATTGTTTGTAAGTTGTCCGTTACTGTTAATCTATTTGATATTCATTTTTTCAAAAGGGTCATTATGTAAGTGACATGGCGAAGCCATACATGTAACTGAAGGCTACAATAACACATTACACAAGCCTTAAGAGATGCAGAGTGGCTTGAAATAAACTGCAGAAAAACGGCAGTATGTTTTGCAGAACTATCGGTTGCCGCTAATCAAATTTAAAATTCAAATTTTCAAAAAGGGGATCATGTAAGTGATATGGCGAAGCCATTGCCGCTCCCTAAGCTTTTTACTCAAATATAATGGAATCCTTATCAACAACCGCAAAAACGGCACACCTTAATTTGCATGAAAAAAGGTGGCTTGTGATTTATACCAGGCCCAGGTGGGAAAAAAAGGCCGATCAATTGTTAAAAGAGCGAGGTATAGAGTCGTATTGCCCGCTCAGGAAAGTTCAAAATCAATGGGCCGACCGAAAAAAGGAAGTAAGCCTCCCATTATTTAACTCCTACGTTTTTGTTCACGTTTCCCGGCGGGAAGAGTCGTCGGTGCTTTATACCATGGGGGTGCTTGGCTTTGTTTACTATATGGGCAGCCCTGCGGTAGTAAGGGACAGTGTTATTGACGAAATAAAAAGGAATTTAATTGCTTACAAAGATGTTGAGATTGTTAACCTGGCAAACGTTTCAGTAGGCGACAGGGCAATGATTAAAGATGGCCCCTTTACTAATCAAGTAGGCAAAATTGTTCAAATTAATGGCAAGAACGTGCTGATGGTACTTGAAAATATCAACTGCGCCCTTGTTACCCGCATTCCGTTTCAACAAATCGCAATTCACAATTAAATATTAAACACAATGATTAATAATAAACCTCAGATCGGTATTATCGGCCTGGGCTATGTCGGCCTTCCACTGGCGGTGGAATTTGCAAAACAATACAAAGTATTTGGCTTCGATATCAGTAATAAACGCATCGAACAGCTTATCACAGGCTTTGATCATACCAAAGAGATTGACCCTGTAAATCTGCTGGAGGTAATTACAGCAGACTGTTCGGCCTCGAAGGGCCTGTATTGCACCTATGATATCGAGCAATTAAAACCCTGCTCAATCTATATAGTAACCGTGCCTACGCCGGTGGATAAAAACAACCGGCCGGATCTAAGCCCGCTGATCAACGCCAGTTTGTCAATAGGAAAAATATTAAAAAAGGGTGATATTGTGATTTACGAATCAACAGTATATCCGGGCGTTACTGAAGATGAATGTGTACCCGCATTAGAAAGCGCATCGGGAATGAAGCATAACCTTGACTTTTTTACAGGGTACTCGCCTGAAAGGATTAACCCCGGAGACAAAACGCACACCGTAGCAAAAATTCGTAAAATTACTTCAGGGTCCACCCCGGAAACAGCCGAAATCGTTGATCAGCTTTATAAATCCATTATCTCGGCCGGCACATTTAAGGCCGATTCAATTAGAGTTGCAGAAGCAGCAAAAGTAATTGAAAATGCGCAGCGCGACATCAACATAGCTTTTGTAAATGAGTTAGCCATGATTTTTAACAAGATGGGTATAGACACCCACAAAGTGTTAGAGGCCGCCGGTACAAAGTGGAACTTTCTGAATTTCCAGCCAGGCCTTGTTGGTGGGCACTGCATAGGTGTCGACCCTTATTACTTAGCCCAAAAAGCGCAGGAAGTGGGCTACCATCCGGAGATAATACTTGCAGGCAGGCGCATAAATGATGGAATGGGCGCTTACGTAGCAGACCAGTTTATCAAGAAAATGATATGTATGGGCACCTCTGTTATAAATGCAGAAGTGCTGATACTTGGTTTTACGTTTAAGGAGAATTGCCCGGATGTACGCAACACGCGTGTTATTGATATTGTGAACAGACTTAAAGAATATAATGTTAAAGTGCATGTTCATGACCCGTGGGCCAATGCCGACCATGCTAAAAACAGCTATGGAATAATCTGCGAAAACGGAGAATCGAAAGACCGCCGCTACGACGGTATCTTACTGGCAGTTGCACACGAAGATTTCAAAAATATCGACCTTGAAAAACTACGCAAGCCGAACGCAGTATTGTACGATCTGAAGGCTTTTTTGCCTGATAACCTTGTAACCGCCCGCCTGTAAGCTTTTGCTGTATGAGTTTAAAAGAAAGAGCGGTTTCAGGCCTGTTATGGTCTTTATGGCAGCAATTCAGCTCGAAGATAATAGGTTTTTGTATCTCAATTTTTTTGGCCCGGCTGCTTCAGCCGGCGGAGTTTGGCTTACTCGCCATGCTGTCGCTTTTTATCGCAGTGGGCACTACTTTGTTAGACGGGGGGTTGACCGTTTCGCTGATACGTACTGTTGATGCGGATGAGCGTGACTTCTCAACTATATTTTATTTTAACCTCGCCGGAAGTATCGCGCTGTATTTGATTCTTTTTTTCGCCGCGCCATTAATCGCGGGATTTTATAATCAGCTACTGCTAAAAGAAATAGTAAGAGTTTATGGCCTCACGCTTATCATCAACGCATTTTACGGTGTACAAAGCACCTTATTGATTAAAAGTCTGAAATTCAGAAAACAAACAAATATCCAGATCCCGGCTGCTATTGGCGGAGGGCTATTAGGCATTTTGCTTGCCAAAATGGGTTACGGAGTTTGGAGCCTGGTATGGATGGGATTGTGTACTTCACTCTTGTCAACCGTCATGCACTGGTATTATTCCCCCTGGCGTCCTGGGCTTTTGTTCGACCGTAAGTGTTTCAGCAAGCATATTCATTTTGGTTACAAAATGACACTATCGGGCCTGTTGGATACCGTTTATCAAAATTTGTACCTGATTATTATAGGTAAATATTTTTCGGCAGCGCAACTGGGCTATTATTCCCGGGCCGATACTATTAGCCAATTACCTATAGGGAATATCTCTGCGGCTGTTAATAAGGTAGCTTATCCTATGTTCGCCGAAATAGCTGCCGACCCGGTAAAACTTAAAAACGTTTATAAAAAGCTAATGCAGCAGGTGCTTTTTTGGAATGCTCCCATTTTAATCCTGCTGTTTTTGATAGCGGAACCGCTGTTTAGCCTTTTGCTCACCGACAAGTGGCTGCCGGCTGTGCCTTACTTTAAAATATTGTGCATCAGCGGCATTATGTACCCGCTGCATGCCTACAACCTGAATGTTTTAAAGGTAATGGGTAAAAGCGGCCTGTTCCTCAGGCTGGAGATCATTAAAAAGGTACTTAGCATAGCCGGGATAATGATTTTTATTTCATATGGGATTTATGGGCTGCTGTACTTTCAGCTGTTTTTTAACCTGGTGGCCTATTATATCAATTCGCTTTACAGTGGCCGGCTTATCCAATATCCTGTAAAAGAACAAATCGAAGATATATTACCAATAATAATAATGGCGGCAATTGCGGGTGCGATCTGCTACTTTATTGATTCTGGTCTTACTGTCCGTTCAATATCAAATGTGGTCCGTATCACGATAATCGGCGCCATCTACCCAATACTTTACTATGCGCTAAGCCGGCTGACCAAATTGCCTGCTATAAATGATTTCAAATATCTAATCCTGAAACGATGATACCTGTAACAAAACCTTTTTTGCCGGCCGAAAAAGAATTTAAAGGCTATGTAAAAACTATTTGGGAGCGGCAATGGCTAACTAACAACGGCCCGCTGGTAAATGCGCTTGAGCTGAAGCTTAAGGAGTATCTGGGCCTCGACCACTTATTGTATGTTACCAACGGCACTATTGCACTGCAATTAGCCATAAAAGCACTAGAGTTGAGCGGAGAAGTAATAACCACCCCGTTTTCGTTTGTTGCAACAACCAGCAGTATTGTTTGGCAGGGCTGCTTGCCTGTGTTTGTAGATATCGATGCCGAAACATTTAATATTGATCCGGCCAAGATTGAAGCGGCAATTACCCCTAAAACCACGGCAATACTCGCCACACATGTTTTTGGTAACCCCTGCGATATTGAAGCGATACAGGCAATAGCCGACAAGCACAATCTTAAGGTAATTTATGATGCCGCACACTGTTTTGGCGTTCGCTACAAAAACAAATCGATTTTTGAATACGGCGATATAAGCGTCACCAGTTTTCATGCCACCAAGTTGTTTCATACGATAGAAGGAGGAGGGGTTTTTACCAAACAACCGGAATTGCTGAAAAAGATGGCTATCATGCGGAATTTTGGCTACTCCGGCGTGGACACATTTTCTGAGCAGGGCATCAACGCAAAAAATTGCGAGCTGCACGCAGCTATGGGCCTGTGTAATCTGCCCCATATTGATAGTCTGCTTCAAAAAAGGAAAAAATTGTACATGCATTACCTATATCGTTTGAGCAAGCTGGAGGTGCGGTTTCAAAAGATTGAATACCCCGATGATTACAATTATGCTTATTTCCCTGTGGTATTTAAAAGCGAAAAACTAATGCTGGAAAGCAAGGAAAAGCTTGAACTGGCTCAAATTTATTGCCGGCGGTATTTTTATCCTTCACTTTCAGCTTTGCCCTACGTAAAAAATTGTGCAATGCCGGTTTGTGAATCAATTGCCAGCCGGATTCTTTGTCTGCCATTGTACCATAGTTTAGCAACTTCTGATCTGGACCTGATCGCCAGGATGTTAATGAGAATTCAGAATTTCGATGGCAACCGCAAAGAAGAGCCCGCTCATTTTAGCAATATAGAACTACCCCAGATTGCATTAAAAATAAACAACCACCGCATTAATGTAAATTGATATGAGCCAGGGACTACTTGTAAGTATATGCTATATCGCCAACAACAGCGAGCGTTTGTTAGCGAAAGCTATTGACGGCTTTATGATGCAGAAAACAGATTTCGACTTCGATATCGTAATTGCTAACGACTCCTCTACCGATGGAACTTCGCAGATTCTTCAACAGTATCAGCAAAAGCATCCTGGTAAAATTAAAGTGATTTCGTCAGAAAGAAAGGAAGGCACCCTGCCGAACCTTATAAATTGTACCAAACTGTGCAGGGGCAAGTATATAGCGTTCTGTAGCGGCGAGGATGTTTGGTTAGAACCAGATAAGCTACAAAAACAAGTGAATTTTCTAGAAGCGAACCCTGAATATCAATAGTAACTTAAATATTGACTACCGCCTGCTTAACTGTTACATGTTGCTAATGAATTTAAAAAATTAAAGACGGGTATACCCTCTCCCCTTATACAATCTAAAATATTACTATGACTACCCCTGAATTACTGGTAAGCGTTTGCTGTATAACTTATAACCATGAAAAATTTCTAGCCCAGGCTATCGACAGCTTTTTGATGCAGAAGACTAACTTTGAATTCGATATAGTGATCGGTAACGACTGCTCAACTGACCGAACCCCGGATATTATTAAAGAATACGAGCAAAAATATCCCGGTAAAATAAAGGTTGTCTCGTCTGAAAAAAATGGGGGTACTATAGCCAACCTGATCAGTTGCACGGCTTTATGCAAAGGCAAATACATAGCGTTGTGTGAGGGCGATGATTTTTGGACAGACCCGTACAAACTGCAGAAGCAGGTAGATTTTCTGGAAACAAACCCTGACTATGTAATCTGCTGTCACTATACCAGGGTTATAAATGAAGATGATAAAACATTGTATGTTCATCCTAACCCTATCCCGTTAGAACATTCTTATTTAGACCTGTTGTCGGGTAAGCAGGAAGAAACCAAGACTGCGACTGTACTATACCGCAATGTGCCTGAAATACATCAATTATTCGCCAGGGCCTGGTTTTATAACTGCTATGCCGGCGATAAAATTTTTAAACTATTTGCTACTCAGTCCACCGGACAAAAAATTTATGTGATGCCCGAAGTTATGAGCTGTTACCGCAATCATTTGGGAGGCGTTTGGAGCATGATTGACGCAAAAGTGCGAATGGAAAGAATGATAAGCGATTTTAACCTGATTATTAAAAATTTTTCGTATCCAAAATTTCAGAAAAAACGGCTTTTGCTGCTCTATTTAAAAAAGTACCTGTTGTTTGAATTACGGCGCCGTCAGGTCCGCAAGGCTTATAATACGGTTAAGTATTTATTGTAAACCGGACTACGAAAAAAATGAAATTAAAATCCGGATTGGGTAAAAAAAGACCTTTAATTTTTATTGTACCATCGCTGTTGGGCGGGGGGGCCGAAAGAGTGCTGATCAACCTGGCTAATTATTTTAACAAACAGCAGGTTAAAGTAATATTAATAGCACTCAACCATGGAGTGCCGGCCTATCCCGTCGATAATGAGATAATGGTAATAAATTTATTAAAGCGTAAAAGAAGCACATTGCCTCACAGGTTTTATTATATGCTGCTTACTTTTTATAAGTTGCTGTTTTTACTGATAAAACATCGCCCTGCATGTGTTTTATCATTCATAACCTCTGCTAATATCTGGGCGGGTATAACCTGCAATATTACACGCACGGCTTACATTGTATCAGAGAGGACATCGCCAAAAAGAACAATTAACCAGTTTAACTTCATCGTAAATAGCTTAACTGGCTCAATATACAGAAAAGCGAAAGCTGTAGTGGTTGGCACGCAAGCTGTTGAAGATTGCCTGCGCCAGAACAAGGCATTTAAGAACCTTAAAAACATTAAAAAGATAACCAACGCCGTTACGGAATTTGATCCGGTAACGGATGTAAAAGTCCATAAAAGAAAATTTATACTTGGCGTTGGCCGGCTGGCTCATGTTAAAGGGTTCGACCAGCTGATAGCAGCATTCAGCGTAGCGAACCTGTATGACACGGATTTGTTGATTGTAGGCGATGGTCCTGAAAGGGCCGGGCTGGTTTGCCAGGTTTATAACCTTGGCTTGCGCGACCGGGTAATATTTGCCGGTGCAAAGAGCAACCTGCAGGATTTTTATAGCCAGGCAGCAGTATTTGTGTTGCCGTCGAGAAATGAAGGCTACCCCAATGCGCTTGTAGAAGCAATGAGTTTTGGTTGCCCTTGTATTGCAATGGATTGTGAATTCGGTCCGGCTGAGATTATAGTTGATGGACAGAACGGATTATTAGTTAGCAATGGCGACATAGAGGCATTAGCTGGTGGCATAAAACACCTAATTGAAGATAAAGCGCTTGCGGATACTTTAAGAGATAATGCCAAAAAGATAAACGATACGAATAGTGCCGAAAAAGTTCTAAAACAATGGAGCGGCCTGATCTTAGGCTGCTAAACCACCTCCCGGCAGATAACAAATAAATTACACGCAGCAGATCTGCAAATCTTAGCAGGATAACACTATGGTGCAATTTCTGATACGCCTGGATGACCTATGCCCAACAAACAATTTACCAAAATGGGAAAGATTTTTCGAACTGTTTGACCGCTATAGCATCAAACCAATAATAGCAGTTATCCCAGATAACCGGGACCCTAAATTAAAAGCCTGCGGCGATAATAACCCCGGTTACTGGACGATCGTGAGAAAACTGCAGGAAAAAAACTATATAATCGGGATGCATGGGTTTCAACACTTGTATCAAACCGGCAATTCCGGTCTGTTAAAACGGAACCCGCGGTCAGAATTTGCCGGTTTACCTTTAAATATACAGGAAGAGAAAATCAAGGCAGCATCGGCAATATTTAAGAAGCAAAATGTACATACTCCTGTATTTGTAGCCCCAGCCCACTCTTTCGATCGTAATACGCTGCTGGCACTGTCCCGCTGCACGGAGATAAAAATTATAAGCGACGGATTTTTGCCGTCCCCTTACATAAAATGGGGGTTTAAATGGATTCCCGCCCAACTGCCCGAAGTTACATTAAAAACCCGCGGCACCTGGACATTCAACTATCACCCGGAGACCTGCACAAAGGAGGCATTTTGCAGGCTGGAAAAATTTATAGAAAAACACCACGGAAATTTTGTATCGCTGCCTGACCTGACCTATAGCATTTACTCCGGCCTGGACTACTTTAAAGACTACATCAATATTTATAAGCGGCTTTTGCATAAACAAGCAAAAAGGCATTTAGCAACCCTAAAGCATTTAATCGGAAAGTGAGAGCTTATTTTTTACATCCTTAATTCAAAATATTATGAATATTCCTTTTTCGCCACCATACATCGATCAGTCGGTTATCGACGAGGTGATGCATACCCTTGATTCAAAATGGATCACCACCGGGCCGAAAGTTGTCGCCCTGGAGCAGGAAATGGTTAAAGCCACATCGTGCCAAAAAGCTATATGCGTTAATTCGTGGACATCAGGCGCCATATTGATGCTAAAGTGGTTCGGCATTAAGCCAGGCGACGAAGTAATTATCCCGGCATACACTTACTGTGCAACGGCGTTGAGTGTGTTGCACTGCGGTGCTACCCCCGTGATTGTAGATATCTCCGATGATTTTTGTATCGACCATCAACAAGTCCGCAAAGCCATAACTTCAAAAACAAAAGCAATAATAGCCGTAGATATTGCAGGTTGGCCATGCAATTACGATGAGTTAAATGCAATTATTACAAGTCCGGAAGTTCGCAGAATGTTTGTCCCGGCAACGTCAAAACAAAAGTTGCTCAACAGGATATTATTAATTGCGGATGCTGCCCACTCTTTGGGAGCAAAAATTGACAATGAACCGGCTTCTAAAAAAAGCGATGTGGCTATATTCTCATTCCACGCCGTAAAAAATATCACCACCGCCGAAGGCGGCTGCATTTGTTTAAACCTGCCCGACAACTTTGATACCGCGGCCGAGTACCAATTTCTGAGGATGTATACATTAAACGGGCAAAACAAGGATGCACTCTCAAAATCAAAAGGCGGAGGCTGGAAATACGACATTCTTTTCCAGGGGCTCAAAATAAATATGCCTGATATTTGCGCGGCTGTGGGCCTTGCGCAGATACGCAAGTATGATGACGATCTTCTCCCAAGGCGCAAGCTTATAGCCCTGAGATATATTAAGGCCTTTAAAAGCCTTCCCTGGTTTATCGCCCCGCCCTTGTTTGACAAAGACCGGGAGTCCAGCTATCATTTATTTCCTCTTCGCATTAAAGACATCACCGAAGGGCAACGCGACATGATAATTGACGACATAGCTAAAATGGGCGTGGCTGTAAACGTGCATTTTATACCCTTGCCCATGCTCACCTATTTTAAGGGATTGGGTTACCAGATAGCCAATTACCCGGTTGCCTATCACCAGTACGCGAGAGAAATATCGCTGCCTATATACCCGCAATTGAGTGATGCTGAGATAAATTTTATTATCAGAACAGTAATAATTGCAGTACAAAAGCAATTTATCTACCTAAACGGTCAGGCAATTCAACAGGATACTGATACCGTTCAACAAATTGGCTACGCTATTTAAAAACTGGTTATATGGTTGCCAAAAGAATTTTCGATATATGCTTTGCTCTCACCGGTGTTTTTTTACTAAGCCCATTGTTTATCCTTATTGCATTGCTGATAATGGCCGACACCGGCATGCCGGTATTTTATTTTCAAAAACGTATCGGGCTTAACGGCAAAGTGTTTAACCTGATTAAATTCAGGACGATGCTTGTCGGGGCGGACAGATTGGGTTATCTAACCATAGGAAACGCAGACAAAAGGATTACAAAAACCGGATATTTTCTGAGGAAGCATAAATTAGATGAGCTGCCTCAATTGTTCAACGTGCTGATAGGCGACATGAGCTTTGTGGGACCGCGGCCGGAGGTGAGCAAATATGTAAAACTATATACACCTAAACAACTAAGGGTATTAAGTGTGAGACCCGGTATTACGGATTGGGCATCGATTCAATTTTTTAACGAAAATGAATTGCTTGCCCGCTCCGAAGATCCTGAGAAGCTCTACATAAAAAGGATAATGCCTTCAAAAATCGAGCGAAATTTGAATTATATCGATCAGCGTGATATGCTTACCGATGTAAAAATATTGTTCTGCACTTTAAAAAAACTCGTCAACAAAAAATAACTAGCTGCCCAATGCTGATAAAAAAAATCATTGTATTCAGTGCAGTAGCCTTTTATCTGTACACGCTTACGCTTAATTTGTTTTTGACGGTTTATTTCCCCATACCTTCACCGGTAATCTTTGGCGCCTGTTTAGTGCCATTTGTTCAAACGCCCCTGGTAAAATTCACTTACCTTAAGGAGGTTGTTTTATTAGGTATAAGCCTGTTCCTGTATTATGTTATCGGGATGAACGACGGTAAAACCTTTTTTGTTACGTTTATTGTAATTGTAGCGTGCGCATGTTACTTCAATTACTTTGTAGGGCTGAACACCTTAAGATTTAACCTGTCGGTTATCGTTTTTTATTCAGTGCTGCTCATTTCAATGGTGATTATGTCACTGGATCATGGTTACCAGGACATGATCGACCCGTTGCGCACAACGTTACTTGGCGATCAAATTAAGCAAAGCCCTTCAGGGCTGGCCTTTACTCAATTTACATTCGGGTATCAAGTTGCAGCATTCTCGGTTTTTATTTTCGTGCTGGTATGTGTTTACAAACGGGCCATTTTTATACGGGTGTTAGTGTTATTCGTTTGCCTTGCGGTTATATACCTGGGTATGAACAGGTCTGCGTTTGTTGCCTTTGTAGGCACAGTAGTTTTATTCCTGTTTATTTACTACCGGTATAAAGCCATGTTTTTGGTAGCTGCATCAGTATTGATTGGTTTCGCTGTTTATTTTTATGTTTTAAAAGATAACACGGACGACAAAAACAATATCTTATCAAAAAATATCGCAAAGGAAGATGTTGAGGTTGACCGGGCGGAAATGGCGAGCGAAAACCTAAAGATATATGCTGATTATCCATTAGGGCTAATTTTTTATGGCAAAACCTGGGAGGAAGTTAGCTACAGAAATCCGGCATTTCCGCTCGGGCTGTCATCGCACAATGCCTACCTGATGTTTATAACCTACTTAGGCCCTTTTTTAGCTATTGGTTTGTTATTCGGAATTTATTCCCGTATTTCTAAACTTTTCTGGCTTACCATAAAGCACACCCGTTTTAAACAAAGAAGCCTCTTTTTGGCGCTGTTATTTTCTTTCCTCGCGGTTTCTGCAAACGCATTGTTCCATAATGCGTGGTTAGTTACGGCCGATGGCCCCACGTTATTTCTTTTTTTTGCCATAATGCAGGCAGCAAAGATTTATGGGCTCAGTGAAAAGCTTGAGATTGATGACATCGCAATAGCTAATTAAACGTCTTATTACGGGCATTTATGAAAAAAGTATTTTTAATCATCGCATCACTCGGTGCAGGAGGGTCGGAGCGTGTTTTTTGGCTATTATCGCAATACTTTGATAAAAGCAAATATAAAGTTACGGTTGTCTTGCTGGATGGCCGTCAGCAAAGCTTCTCTTCAGATGTTGAAGGCGTTGAATTTATAGATCTTAAAACCATAAAAGCATCAAAGGCTTTTTTTAAAATTTACCATCTTCTCCGGTCGGAAAAGCCATACGCTGTTTTTTCGACAACCGACCACATCAATATTTTAACTGCGATGGTAGCCTGTTTTTTGCCGATACCAAAGCTGATCTGCAGGGCCTCTAATAACCCGCACCAGATGAAAAAGTATTACGACTATAAAAGCCGGTTTTATAACCTTTTTACCAGGTTTTTTGCGCTGCGGTTTGATTTTATCGTTTGCCAGTCGTACGAGATGAAAAAATCGATGAATGCTTTGTATGGCATCCGGAAAACAAAGTTGAAGGTGATACCTAACCCGGTGCTTTATACGCCCGTAGTTAAAAAGGATTCCTCCGTAGTGGATAAAAAGCGCCTGATCATAGTCGCCCGGCTTTCGGAAGAAAAGGGTGTATGCCGGTTGCTGCCGGTAATGCAGGAACTGCCTGACAATTACGTTTTGACCATAGCGGGAGATGGTCCTTTGATGGCGGGCTTAAAAGCTGAAGTTAGCTTACGAAAACTCGAAAGCCGTGTAACTTTTTTAGGGAGAATAACAAATGTCCCCAGCCGGATCGCACAGCATGATCTGCTTCTGCTTAGTTCATTTACAGAGGGTTTTCCAAATGTCATCCTAGAGGCATTGTCGGTCGGTGTTCCGGTGGTAACTTTCAGGGTCGGTGGTGTTGATGACATTGTGCGTAACGGGTTTAACGGTTTTATTGTAAAGCAGGGCGATTTGCTGAGTTTTAAAAACCAAATTATCCATGCCTGTTCCCGGTCTTGGTCCCACGATGCCATTAAAGCCGATATATCCTCACGTTTTGATTTGAACAAAATTGGCAAAGCCTACGAGAACCTATTGCTCTAAATACAACTATATAAAAACTATTATGTGTGGAATATACGGATCAACTATTTATTATAACGACGATTTAGTTCGGGCAAAATTAGCGAGGGTAAGTTTTCGGGGGCCCGATCATTCGGGTTTTGAGCGCATTGACGGTGTGGTTTTAGGCCATAATCGCCTGGCTATAGTAGATTTGGATCAGCGCTCTAATCAGCCTTTAACCTACCGGCATCTAAAAATAGTCTTCAATGGGGAGATATATAATTATCGTCCGTTACGGGCAAAGCTGACTGCACTTGGTCATGTATTTTACACAGATTCAGACACAGAAGTACTAGCCGCCGCTTATCTTCAATATGGCGTTTACTGTGTAAATCATTTTAACGGCATGTTCGCCTTCGTGATCTATGACAGTAAAACAAAGATGTTGTTCGGCGCAAGGGACAGACTTGGTAAAAAACCTTTTTATTATGCCCATTCGGGCCGTGGGTTTGAATTTGCCAGCCAACCATCGCAAATTACCCTGGGCAGGATAGTAACTGCGGACGAACAGGCCATTAACGAATACTTTATTTGGGGGTATGTACCGGAACCACGCTCAGCCTGGCTCGAAATACAAAAACTGCAGGCTGGCTATACTTTTACATTCAATACAGTAACCGGCAGATTTAACACAGAAAAGTACTGGGACCTTGATCTTACCAATATAAACGTATTTAAACGTAGTTACCAGGACGCCCGCACCGAATTAAAATACCTGTTGGCCGATGCTGTAAAAGTACGACTGCACGCCGATGTTAACCTGGGGGTTTTCCTTTCCGGCGGCATCGACTCATCGCTAATAGCAGCGCTTGCGGCCCAAAATACCCGGCAGGTTAAAACCTTTTGCGTTAAATTTAATGAAAAAGGTTTTGACGAAAGCCTGTTTGCCGGAGAGATTGCGAAGCATTTACAGACTGATCACCACGTTATAGAGTGCAATGTTAACGAAGGAATATCATTAATAGAAAATTTTGGCGCATACTATGACGAGCCCTTTGCCGATTCAAGCGCTATTCCGTCACTGCTGTTAAGTAAATACACCAAACAGCACGTAACAGTCGCACTAACCGGTGATGGTGGAGATGAGAGTTTTATGGGCTATGCGCGATATAAGTGGTTAAACAATACAAACTACTTTTTTAAATGCCCTGTTGAATTTCGGAAAGCCGTATCAGGATTGTTAAGGTTATCGCCCGACTATCGGCATAAACTTATTGGGATGGGTATATCTTCAGACAACATCGAGTCCCTTTACGCACTCATGCTGGGCGGTCTGGAATATTCGTGGCTTAAGAAACCAGAATTAGGACTGCGTGTGCCTTTTATGGACATCTGGTCGGCACAAACAAGAAGCTTTTTGCAAAAAATGTCGGCATTTGACATTAAAACCTATTTAAATGGCGATATCAATACTAAAGTCGACAGGGCATCCATGGCGTTTGCAGTGGAGACCAGGGCGCCATTAATGGATCACAGGGTTGTATCGTTCGCGCAAAGATTGCCTGACAGTTACAAATTTGGCCGCGGGCGGCAGAAAAGGATATTAAAGGATATTTTATTTGAATATGTTCCTTCTCACTTTTTCAAGCGGCCAAAATCGGGGTTCAAGGTGCCATTGAGAGCATGGTTTAAAAATGAAATGAAGGAATATGTGCTCGACCAGCTTTCGCCATCGGAATTAAAAAACATACCGGGTATAGATATTCAAAAGGTAGGCAACATGCTTACAGAGCATATGGCTGGCAAATGGAACAGGTATCCGCAAATATGGAAGCTGCTTGTGCTAAGCCAATGGCTGAAAAACCAAAAAGCCTGCAATTGCTCGCTGATAAAAAAATCGGTAACGGCATAAATTAGTGTAGCCTCGTTATATACACCAGAGCCAATAGCCTTAACCCGCGCCATGCCGTTTTGCCTGGAATCTACAAATTCGTCCACAACCTAAAAATGCTGATTGTCCTGCAATGGAAATTGGCCGCTTTTGCCTTGAAATTAAATTGAAGCCCGTTACAGAAATGGTAGCTGATAATAAAAATGTGCTTTTTGTTTCAATGTCTGACGTAGCCAATGGCGCTGAGAATGTGCTCGCTATGGCAGCCAGGGCTATTAATGCACCCATTATTTTCCTGCAAAAAATAAAGAAAAACCGGCTTACATTTTCCGCAAATCAACAGCCGGTATATATTACCGACAAAAGCATGATAGCAGGCTTTTTGGGGCTGATAAAGTCAATTAAGCCATATCGCAGGGGCTTCATTATTATCAGCACCCATTCCTATCTCAATGCCTACCTGGGGTTTCTGAAGCGGATCGGTTACCTGAAATCACAGCTTATTTTCAGAGAGTGCACTTCCGTTTTTAAAAGGTATCGCGGACTTAAGAGACTGTCATACAAGATAGCCTATAAAATAGGATACCGTGCTGCCGGTTTGATCATCTGTCAAACCGCCTTAATGCGTCAACAATTTCTTGACGAGATAACATTTGTGCAACCTGAAAGAGTTATCGTAAAAGATAATCCGATCGACCTGGAGAAAACCCTGGCTAAAGCAGAAAGACCCTTGAATGATCCAGATACCTTTTCTGACTTTATTTGTTCAGCCGGCCGGCTGATCCCTGAAAAAGGATTTGATGTTTTGATCAGGGCTTTTAATGGTATAAAAGACCAATACCCTGATCTGAATCTGCTGCTTTTTGGCGACGGGCCCCAAAAAGAAAAGCTCGCTGCATTGATAAAGACATATAACCTCCAGGGGCGCATACTACTTAAGGGATGGATTGACAATCCTTTGCCATATTTTAAAAAAGCCAGGGCGTGCGTTGTTTCTTCATTAAAAGAAGGCTTCCCTAATGTGCTTTTAGAAATGGCAGCGGTAAACCCTGTGATTGTTTCTACGCTATGTGCCGGCGGAATAGAAGCAATCCCGTCTATTGAGACAGCCGAAGTTAACGATGTTAATGCGCTGACGGCTGCCATAAAAAAAGCACTGCACAAAAACGCTGCGCCGGGTAAAAAGTTGGTCGACCAATATTTAAGCAGCAGGGCGCCTGACATGTTTATCAGCTCGATTTTAAGTGCTCTCTAACCCCGCAGAAGCTTATCCTGTTTCATTCAATACTTTTAGATATAACTCAATAATCTTATGAAAACTAAACACATTTCCCCCGTTGTAGCGGCAATATCTACTATGATATTATGCGCATTTGTTATGGCAACAAGCTGCAGTAAGAAGAATGATACACCAGCGCCGGTAAAGCCGGATGCAAATGGTTTTTTTCAAATAGACCTGATCGGCTTAAGGTCAGACAGTGGCTATGCTTACAAGCTTGGGTACCATCTTCCGCAATCCGGCGATACCGAGCAAAATCCCAATATTTCAAAACTGCATCTTTTTGAAAATGGGGTTGAATTGGGGCCTGCCCATTCCGCCCATATCGATATCCGCAAATACGGCCTGGGGCAGTATAGCCATTGGGGAACGGTGCTTTACTTCTCAACTTCAGATAATAGTAATCCGCTTACAAATGGCAGGAAGTACAGCTATAAAATGGAATAACCTCATCCGCAATTTTAATGTTGCGTGGTAAGCAACCACTTTCATTCTTTCAAACCATTTTATCTATTAGCGAATAGCATAAACTGATATTGATAAGCAGGTGGCGTTCCTTCCAGCCTGTTCTCAAGCCTTATTGATCCGCTCGTTCTGAACGGCAAAACACACAATTAAACTTAACGATATGAAAATTTTGGTTACCGGCACGGCCGGTTTTATTGGCTTCCATTTGGCAAAATTTCTGCTTGAACGAGGCGATACCGTGATAGGTATAGACAATTTGAACGACTATTACGATGTAAGGCTTAAACATTCCAGGCTCGCGCTTACCGGCATTGACCACGCCGGACTGGACTATGGGGAGCCGGTGCAAAGCAAGAAGTATTCAAAATACACTTTCATTAAGCTCGATTTGCTTGATAAAAAGCAACTTGAAGATTGCTTCCGGACCAATAAATTTGATGCGGTGTGCAACCTTGCGGCCCAGGCTGGTGTCCGCTATAGCCTAACCAATCCAGATGTATATGTTGATAGCAACATTAAAGGGTTTTTAAATATCCTGGAATGTTGCCGTAATTTTAAAATTAACCATCTTGTGTATGCCAGTTCGTCAAGTGTGTACGGCATGAACAAAAAGATGCCGTTTAGCGAACATGACATTGCCGATCACCCGGTATCATTATATGCCGCGTCAAAAAAAGCCAATGAAATGATGGCGCACACTTACAGCCACCTTTTTAATTTGCGCACTACCGGGCTTAGATTTTTTACTGTTTATGGGCCATGGGGCAGGCCGGACATGGCGCTGTTTATTTTTACAAAGGCCATTCTTGAGGGCAAGCCCATAGAAGTTTTCAATAACGGCAATATGAAGCGCGACTTTACGTATATTGACGACATAGTTAAAGGAATTGTACGGGTGATAGATAATCCTGCTGAAACCAACGCTGACTGGGATGCTGAAAACCCGGACCCGGCCACATCAACCGCGCCTTTTCGTGTTTTCAATATCGGCCGCGGTGCCCCCGTTGGTCTTATGGATTTCGTACTCGAAATTGAAAGGCAACTTCATGTTAAGGCAAAGAAAATATACAGACCCATGCAGGATGGTGATGTCGCAGAAACATATGCAGACGTTTCAAATTTAAGCGACGTTTTAAATTATGAACCTGTAACCCCGGTGCCTATTGGTGTCGCACGTTTCGCGGCATGGTACAAGGCCTTTTATAAAGCCGGAAAACAAGAAACGGCAAACGTAGTCCATTAACATATTATCCGACATTTGTCATACAAGTGTCAGAAAGTGTGCAATCCTTTACACATTTTTCACACTTTTAGTTTACATAATTTCTCATAAAAACAGTCTCAGTAGCAGTTTTTACTCAAGATTTAATTTTTAGTTTAAATTTTATTTAATTTTTGGTTAACAATTTCCGTACTACACGGCCGTTCCATGACCCTAAATTAAAATAGATGGACCCTAACAATTAAACACTGCATGAGACAACAACAGAAAATTTCAAAACCAGTGGCCGTAGTTAGCATGGTATTAACTGCCATTATCTTATTTGGTAGTTGTAAAAAAGATGCTCAAAACACACCGTTACCCAATAACGATGCTGCAATGAGCGTTAACACCGCGAGCTATGCTGCCACAGTGACTTCTTACTCCGTAAACCTTTCGAACATAAAGTCGGACGGTGGTTTTGCCTATAAGGCATACAATATTACGGGGACAGGAGATTCAAACACCCAATCTTCAGTATCCACGTTGCGGCTTTATGAGGATGGCAAAGAACTGGGCCCGGCCCATTCAGTTCACCAGACTATCAGAGATGTAGGCAAAGGCGCATTTAGCCATTGGGGTACGTCGCTGATTTTTTCGGCATCGGATAATACCAATCCGGCTACCAACGGGAGGAAGTACACCTACACAATTGGTGATACTTCAAGTACCGCTACATCAGGCGGAAGCACTGGAACACCGAGTACGGGAGGTGGTTCAACAACCCCGGCAACCAGCACCGGAAGCGCTTCTGCAACAAAAACAGGCGTTAGCTCGGCATTAATGGGCTATGCGATGGTTAACGGCACAACAACAGGCGGTCTGGGCGGCTCTGTGGTAACCGTTTCCACCCTGGCTGAATTACAGTCAGCTGTATCAGGTACCGCGCCAAAGATCATTTACGTAAACGGCACAATCAAAGGTTCAGGTGATGACCCGGTAAGGGTATCTTCTAATAAATCAATAATTGGGAAACCTGGCGCCACGATAGAAGGTATATCTCTTTATATCTTCACGGTCAGCAACATCATTATTCAGAACATTACTTTTAAAAATTATGTTACTGATGCGGCCGTGATGATAAAATATGAGGCTCACCATATCTGGGTTGACCATTGTGATTTTTCAACTGACCGGAACCACGGATGGTCATACTGGGGCAAAGATATCTCGATAACCAGGGTATCAGATTACGTAACTGTATCCTGGAGTAAGTTCCACGATACCAATTTATCCGTACTGATCAGTGGCGGTATAGCTGGCCACGAGGCAGATATTGGCCACCTGCATGTTACTATGCACCACAACTTTTGGTATAACGTAAGTGAGCGTGAGCCCGACATGAACTATGGAAGCGTTCACGTGTTTAATAATTATCATTTAAACAACACGGGATACTCATTAGGCGCAAGGGCTGGCGGCAATGTGCGTACAGATAATAACTACTTCCAGGGATGTGCTAAACCACTCAGCACTAACCTGGCTGGCAACCCTCCCGGCTATTTCAGCGGGGTAAGCACTAACATCTTCCAAAACTGCGGAAGCAATGATATTACCACTGCAATAACAAACTGGATGCCATCTTACAGCTTTAGCTCAGTACTCGATCCTGCGGCAAGCGTACCATCGATAGTTCAGAAAAGCTCAGGAGCAATACTAACAAATTAACAATAACCCCTCCACTCTATTTTAATTTAAATCAACAACTCAAACCATCAGGCGATGGTTTGAGTTGTTTTAATACCGGCCGCTTAAACCTAACCTCATTTTAAAACAGCTTTTATATTCTAAAATATAATTTGCCGGGCTTGCCTTCACAAACAGGTTAACTTCGGCAATAGCGACGACACCGCATCACAACCCGATAATAGTAAATTAACTATTGGTCAATAATCGTTTCCCATTTTTAAACAGCTATCATGAGCAAAACCGGGCAAAAAATTCTTATCGCCTGCGATTCATCAAAATCATTGGTTGATTTTAGGGGCAAGCTAATCGAAGAGATGGCTAAGCAGCACCATGTATTTGTCTTCACTCCACGTATAGGGCTGCAGAGTGAACGTGATTTGTTAAACAGCCTTAATGTAAACATTTATGAAACCGGATTTACAGGCAGCAATGTGTCAATATTTGAGGACCTGACTTATATAATGAAACTTTTTACTTTAATGCGAAAAGTTAAACCTGATGTTTTTTTTCCTTACACCTTCAAGCCCGTTATTTATGGCACTGTGCTGGCCAAATTAAGCGGTATAAAAATGATTACCCCAATGCTCAGCGGTTTGGGGTACACTTTTAGCCAAAAGTCATTAAGAACACTTATAGGCACAGTTACCCGGTTATTGCTGCGTTTCAGTCTTTCGAACAATGAGCGCCTGAAGATAATTCTGCAAAACCAAGACGACTATGACACGCTTTGCAAACATAATGTGTTGACTTATAAACACCAGGTATTTGTTGTAAACGGATCAGGTGTCGACCTTGATCACTACACGCCCACACAGCCTGAATTAATTAACATTAGTTTCCTGATGATTGCTAGGTTAATAAACGCCAAGGGTATAGCAGAATATTACGATGCCGCTAAATTTATCAGATCGCACTATCCGTTTATAAAATTTAAGCTGATCGGCTCATACGACGATAACATCGATTCGATTAGCCCGGAATTATTTGATCAAATTAAATCCGGCGATCCAATTGCTTACATGGGCCAGGTTAATGACGTGCGTTCTGTTATTAAAGATTCTTCAGTGGTAGTATTGCCATCATACTATGGCGAGGGCATACCGCGCTGCCTGCTTGAAAGCATGGCCATGGGCCGTGCAATTATAACCAGTAATTCTGTTGGCTGCAGAGAAACGGTAGAAGGGGGCCCGGCGGCAAACGGATTTCTTGTTCCGGTAAAGAATGCCTCCGCACTGATCTCAAAAATGTTTTATTATATCAACAATCGCAAGGCCATTTTGCGGCATGGGCAAAACGGGCTGGCTTTGGCTGGCAAAAAATTCGATGTGCATAAAGTGAATAGCCAAATGCTTAAAATTATGCAGCTGAACTAAGCTTGCTTGAATCCAAAACCTCCCACCTGTCGTCCTATGAACAACATATTTGATTACGGCCAAAAAACAATGGCTGATTTTGAAATAGCGTTTGATGAATACGGCTGGGCAATTTATGAAAACGCTTTGCCGAATGAACAAATTGAAAGAATTAACGCTGATTTAGTAAAAGCCTATACAACCAGAAGAGAAATTCAAATAAGAAACGGTATAAGTGCCAATATGGGCGGTACATTGCACCATCTGCTTGAACGTGATAATTTCGCTCTGGATTTTCTTCAAAAAAGATATTGCCATGATGAAATTACCCGCTACTTTGGTGGCAATTACATTCTTAACGGTATAAATGCGGTAATACACGCCGGGCATGAACGCCCGTATGTGAGCAACATGCACCGGGACGTGCGAACTTTTATGACCGATACAAAATTGCTTATCCAGATGATTGTTACGCTCGATGAATTTAATATTTTCACCGGTGCCACCCATTTTCTTTCTGGTTCTCATAAAATACCCCAAAGACCCGAGGAAGCTGATTTTTATAGCCGGGCCGACCGCGCCGTCGCACCGGAGGGAAGTATTATCCTCTTCGATTCAAACATATGGCATGCCGCCGGAAAAAATCTTACTTCGAAACCACGAAGAGCGCTGACTTTAGGTTTCAGTCCGCCATACATTAAGCCGCAATTTGACTATTGCCGGTTTTTGGGTTATAATTTTGTTGCTGCGTTATCACCTGAATTACGCCAAATTATTGGATATAATGCCCGCATCCCCGAAAATTTAAGCGAATATTATCAACCTGTACAATTGAGAATGTACCAGCCTGATCAGGGCTAACCTCATCTCAAAAAAACCATCAACATCAAATTATTTTTATGAGCGAAGTTAAAAATGTTCCTGCCTATATGGGAGGATATATTGAATTGCAGCTGCACGCAGGCAAGGAATATTATCCTAACCTGTTACGGTTGAACACAGGCCGCAATGCATTGGAATATATTTTAAAACAAAAGGCCTATGAAAAAATTTACGTGCCGTTTTTTACCTGTGATGTTTTATTTGAACCCATTCGCAAGCTGGGACTTTTACACCAGTTTTACTCAATTGATGAGAATCTCGACCCGATCATCAATTTTGAAATTGAAACTTATGCATGCTTTTTGTATACAAATTATTTCGGAATCAAACAAAATACTGTAATCGACTTAAGCAACCGTATCAGTAACCTTATTATTGATAACAGCCAGGCTTTTTTCTCTGAGCCATTGCCAGGTATTGATACATTCTATTCGTGCCGAAAGTTTTTCGGTGTTCCCGATGGGTCTTATCTGCAGATCAGCAAAAAATCACACCGTAAACTGCCGGTTGATGTATCGTTTAACCGTTTTTCGCACCTGATAAAAAGCATTGACCTTGGCATTGAAGCAGGATACGCTGACTATAAAGCGAACAACCATGTGCTTTGCAATAATAATATTATGGCGATGTCAAACGTCACCAGGAAGCTGTTGTCAGGGATTGATTATGCTGAATGTGCGAGGGTAAGGAAACGGAATTTTAATTTTCTGCATAAACATTTAAAAGACAAGAACCTCTTCAAGTTCGATTTTCCTGATGATGAATCGCCAATGGTTTACCCATTTTTAGCGGACGACCGGCAATTAAAGCTGCACCTGATCCAGAAAAAGATATATGTGGCCACCTACTGGCCTAACGTGTTTGAATGGACTACCACCGGGATGTATGAAAACTACCTCGCCCGTTGTTTGGTGGCATTGCCTATTGACCACAGGTATAGCCTGTCTGACATGTTTTTTATGTTAACCATCCTAAAGCAGTTTATATGATCATTTCGATATACATCAGGCCCCTGGTTATTGAAGATGCCCTAACCTCATTTGCCTGGCGAAACGATCCGCAAATATGGACGTATACCATGAAAAAAATGACCAGGTACATAACTGCGGAAATTGAAACGGCCTGGCTTCAGGGCATTCTCGGACAGCCAGATCAGGCAAATTTTGCTATTTGTGTTAAGGAACTCGATACTTATATTGGTAATATCCGGCTCGTGGATATCAAAGACAATAGCGCCGAGATCCACTTGTTTATTGGCAATAAGTTATACTGGCGTAAGGGTGTTGGCTACCAGGCCATAATGCACATACTCCGCCACGGATTTATGGAATTAGAACTCGAAAATATTTGGCTAAGGGTACACCCTACAAATATAGCCGCGTTACATGTTTATGAGAAAGCAGGGTTCGAAATTACCGGCCACGACAATGAATTTATCATAATGAATATTGCAAAACCTAAATTTCTTGCAATGGAAGACTTACATAAAAAATCCTGAATTTTTAAACTATTGTTTTATGACAAAGATTATCACTATCCGCGATAGGGCGGAATGGACATACTATGTCCGAAGGGCAGCAGAATTTGATTGTTACCATACATGGCATTACAACTCGCTTGAAAAAAGCGGCGATCCGATAATGTTCGTTTACCAGCAACACGATGATTTTATTGCAGTGCCGTTGGTTGCAAGGCCTGTTCCGGGAACAATTTACTCTGATCTAACCTGTGTGTACGGTTTCTCGGGGCCAATCTCCAACAGAAAAATGGATGAGCTTGATGAGCACCTGGCGGATAGTTTTAAATCGGCATTTATGATTTATCTGCAGGAGGAGAACTATGTTTCTGTTTTTTTAAGGCTCCACCCATTTTTTAAGCAGGGTAACCTTTTGGAAAGGTTTGGCGGCGTACACGACAATGGCCGCGTAGTTGTTTTGGATTTATCGTTGAGTTTAGAGGAACAACGACAACGATATAGCCCAGCTGTAAGAGCACAGATCAGAAAAGCCCGAAACCGGGGCTTTACTGTAAAAGAAGAAAAAGGGCCGGAGGCAATTGATTTATTTATAAGCATCTACATGGAAACGATGCAGCGGGTTGATGCATCTGAATATTATCTGTTTAATCATGAATATTTTCATGAATTATATGAGAGCGACGAGTATGATACCCGCGTCTTAATCGTGTACGACGGCGATGAACCAATTGCCGGCACCATGATAATGTTTACAAACGGAATTATACAGGCCCACCTGGTAGGCACCCGCAGGGAATACCTTAAATACAGCCCCACCAAATTTTTAGTAGATGAGATTACACAAATGGGCAGGAGGGATGGCATGCGCTATATGAACCTGGGCGGCGGGCTCAGTTTTAAAGAGGATAGCCTTCTCCAATGGAAATTATCTTTCACAGATAATACCCTCGGCTTTAAAACCTGGCGCTATATTGCCAATGCGCCGGTGTATCAGCTGCTATTGAACGAAAAAGGGATCGACGAGAACACCGGGGTTGATTTTTTCCCTTTATATCGTTATGCGCAAATACCACAACTTACTAATTCGCATTCGCTATGATTTTACACTTCAAAAACCTTTTGTTCCAGGAGAAATTTCACTCCCGCTGGCTGGTTTTCACAACTGATATGGCAATTGTGGTTCTGTCGCTTTGTCTTTCATTCTTCTTGAAAAATAAACAAAACCTTTCGCCTGACAACGCATACTACATAATTTTTTATAGCGGCAGCGCGGCTATTGTTTTTTTGCTGATGGGCATACACAGACGTATTGTAAGATATTCGAATACACGGGATATGCTCCGGATCATTGCCGCGGTTTTACTAAGCAATACCATGTTTCTGGCAGGTTGCAAATTATTGTTTGCCTCTTATTTCAGGTTCAGCTTTCACGATCTGGATGATATTATTCTAATAAACTTCTTTATTTCAGCATCGTTATTGATGGCCATGCGGATTACTGTAAAAGACGTGTTTATGTATGTTGATACGCCCCTGGCGGCTGACCAGGATAATATTCTTATTTATGGCGCCGATTCGACGGCTATCCTGATTAAGAGGGCCGTTGAAGCTCAAAAGGGTGCAATAACCCATGTTAAAGGCTTTGTAGATTCCGGGCCTGATAAGCTATATAAATGTATTGAGCAAAAGCAAGTTTACCCGCTGAAGGCAATAGAAAGTTTAAAGCGAAGGTTTGCTATAAAAAAAATGCTTGTCACCAATGAAGAGCTGACGACTGATGGTAAAAAAGAGGCGATTGAAAAATGTATAGAATTGGGTATTAAAGTGGTAACTGTCCCACCCGCAGACCACTGGCTAAATGGCCAGCCTAATTTGAACCAGTTTGAAGACCTGAAGATTGAGGACTTGTTAGAACGGGCGCCAATTGTTTTACACAAAGATCACATTCTTGATGACCTGAAGGGGAAAAGAATTTTGATTACCGGCGCCGCGGGCTCGATCGGTTCGGAAATAGTGCGGCAGGTGCTGGGTTATGAACCGGCATGCATTATACTTTGTGACCAGGCCGAAACGCCCCTTCACGATATACAGATGGAAATTGAAGATGGGGAACATGCTAATAGAACAAGCATATTTGTTTGTGACATTCAAAACGCCCAAAGGGTAAGGGCCCTGTTTGATTTACACAGGCCCCAGATAGTCTTTCACGCTGCTGCGTACAAACATGTGCCGCTGATGGAAAATAATCCTGCCGAGGCGGTGCTTACCAATATTTGGGGAACTAAAAACCTGGCCGATATATCAGTTATGTATGGGGTAGAAAAGTTTATCATGATCTCCACTGACAAAGCGGTAAGGCCAACCAATGTTATGGGCGCGTCCAAGCGTATTGCCGAAATGTATATTCAATCACTAAACAGCGCTTTAACTGCCAATTATCCTTTTAATAACGAATCTCCAAAAGCGGCATTTCGTCAAACAAAATTTATTACCACCCGGTTTGGCAATGTACTTGGATCAAACGGCTCCGTTATTCCACGATTTAAAGCGCAAATTCAACGCGGAGGGCCTGTTACTGTTACCCACCCCGAAATCACACGCTATTTTATGACTATCCCTGAGTCGGTACACCTGGTTCTTGAAGCGGCAGTAATGGGAAATGGCGGTGAGATATTTCTTTTCGACATGGGCGAACCTGTAAAAATAGCCGACCTGGCCGCTAACATGGTTAGGTTGGCTGGCCATATACCCGGCGAGGATATAAAAATTGTTTTTACCGGCTTGAGGCCGGGCGAAAAACTTTACGAAGAATTGCTGAATAAAGAAGAAGAAATTATACCAACGTACAATAAGGACATTAAGATTTCTAAAACCATACCAAATTGTTATGCGGAGGTGAATAGCACTATCAACGAACTAATGGAGCTGAACATGGATAACAATACTGACCTGGTGGTGCTAAAGATGAAATCGATCGTACCTGATTTTATAAGCAATAATTCGGAGTTTGAAAAACTTGATGCCAGAATTTTAAATGCCGCTGTTTGACCTGCTTTCTGTTCGCAAACCTTATCACCCTGATAATTCATTCTAAACAATAATTAAAACAATACATAATGAAAGAAGATGAGTGGATGGTTAGCATTTGCTGTACAACCTATAATCACGAAAAATTTATCGCACAAACAGTGGAAAGTTTTTTAATGCAAAAAACAGATTTTAAATATGAAATTGTTGTAAGCGATGATTGCTCAACCGACCAAACTTTACAAGTGCTTAAAACCTACAAGCAAGCATATCCTGATAAGCTAAAAGTGTTGGCGGCTCCGCAAAACACCGGGGCGCACCGTAACATGATTAAAACTGCCACTGCCTGTAAAGGTAAGTATGTAGCGGTGTGCGATGGTGACGACTATTGGACAGATCCCCTTAAGCTTCAAAAGCAAGTTGATTTTTTAGAAAGAAACCCGGAATATGTTATTTGCTGTCATTATACACGCGTTATAGATGCGGATAATAATACGTTACATGTAAGCCCAAACCCTGTGCCCCTGGTATATACCTACCACGACCTGCTGGTTGGAAAACAGGCTGAAACCAAAACAGCAACGGTGGTATATCGAAATATCCCGGCGGTGAACCAGATTTTTGAAAAACCCTGGTACGTTAAATGTCATGCAGGGGATAAGCTGCTCAAGATATTCGCTACATTTATTACGGGACGTAAAATTTATGTAATGCCCGAGGTAATGAGTTGCTACCGCAATCACACCGGTGGCATATGGAGCATGATCAGGAACGACGCAAGGATGGAGAAGATGATCAGCGATTTTAATCTCATTATTACAAACTTTACCTACCAGACCGTTCACAAGAAAAAACTGCTGTTGTTATACGTAAAGAAATACCTGCTGTTTGAACTAAGAAAGTTAAGGGTAGCTAAGGCTTACAACACAGTAAGATATCTGTTACGGGCAGTTCCTTTTGTCGTCATTGTTAATTACATCGTCACGTGATGGATTTAACTTTATAGCTACCTAACTATCACAACTAGCCGATCACTTTTAATAATCAACTGCCGTTATGCTTTTTTGCCGCCGAATCAACCGGCCAAACAGGTACAGCTGCAAGGCTTTCTGTGCTTCATCTGGTAACCGCCAACCAAAGACAGCGTTTACAATCAAAAGGCCTTTAATCACGCTTAATTATGCAATATCAAAGTTTTGTTATCAGAAATAAAACAGAATGGGATGCTTATACAGAAAGATCGTTAATGCACGAAATTTTTCACACATGGTATTATTACTCATTGAACACCGAGGGTGAACCGCTTCTGTTTGTGTATGAAACTGATGGCCTTTTTATAGCCCTGCCGTTAATTAAAAGAAAAATAGAAAATTCATCTTTTTGTGATATGACGTCGGCCTATGGGTATTGCGGTCCCTTTTCCAATATCAACCTTGCTCAATTACCGTCAATAGTAGCTAATCAATTTAAGACCGCGTTTATAAATTTTATGACCACGCAAAATGCTGTTTGCATTTTCGCGAGGCTGCATCCCTTTATCAATCAACAGCACATATTACAAAACATTGGTGGTGTGCGACCAAATGGAAGTACGCTCTATATCGATTTGACCAAATCCGCGGAAGAGCAGCGAGATAAGTATGATAAAAGGCTCGCCCGGCAAATAAGGAAGCTGCGTGAAAAAAATTATACCATAAAAGAACTGAACACTGCCGACGGTATCAAAAACTTCACGAAAATGTATTGGGAAAATATGAAAAGGGTGAATGCGTCGGCACATTATTATTTTGACGAGCAATACTTCGCAAATCTTCTTAACGCAGAGGGATTTGAAAACAAACTGCTGGCCATTTATAATGGCGACGAACTTATTTGCGGTGCTCTCCTCTTAATTTCCGGTGAGATAATCCGGAATCATTTATCGGCAACCTCTCCATCATATCTGAAGGAATCTCCCAGCAAATTGTTGACAGACGAGATAAGTGTGATCGGGCGCAGGCTGGGAAAGAAAATTTTTCACTTAGGCGGTGGCCTGGGAGGGAAACAAGACTCGCTGTTTGAATTTAAAAGATATTTCTCAAAGCTGGAACTGGCAGACCAGATATGGTGCTATGTTAACGATGCAGACGCTTATAATAACCTTGTTTTAAACAGACGCGATGAAGTTTATTATGAACAAAATTACTTCCCATTATACCGGAAGCCGGCAAACCAAACCCAACCGTACATTTCGAGCATTGAAGTATCAGATTAAGTTTGATACGGCCCTAAATTAAGTTAACCCTTTTTTAATTAAATCATGAAAAATAAATTAAGCTACCCTAACACCGACCTCGCTGCATTTGATGAAATTATGGCAGAGTATGGCTGGATTGTTTATGAAGACGCAGTGGACGACACGTTAATTAATAAAATTGCCGATTCTCTTGAGCCGTCTTATGAGGCACGGCGCAAAATTCAGATTAAAAACGGAATAGCTGCCGCGATGAACGGCACGCTGCACCACCTCGTCGAAAAAGATACTTTTACCATGGAATTCCTGGAAAGAAATTTTTGCGCTGCTCAAATCAGGCATTTTCTGAAGGGGAATTATATCCTTAACTCATTGGGGGCCGTTATAAATTTAAAAGGCGACATGCCTTACGTTCAAAATGTTCACCGGGATATAAGGAGCTTTACCGGCGACTACAAATTAATGATCCAGATGATGGTGATTTTGGACGACTTTACCCTTGAAAATGGCGCGACCTACCTCTTATCAGGCTCTCATAAACGCGAAGAAAGACCGACCGACGATTATTTTTATAAAAATGCCGACCGCGCCGTAGTTAAAAAGGGTAGTATTATCTTGTTCGATTCGAACGTATGGCATGCAACCGGAAAAAACAATACCGATGGAAAAAGAAGGACGCTGACTATGGCCTTTACCCGCCCTTTCTTCAAGCCCCAGCTGGATTATCCTCGATCGTTAGGTTATGAATATGGAGAGAGTTTGAGCGAAGACCTGAGACAGGTTTTAGGCTACAATGCCAGGATTCCCGAAAATCTGGAAGAATACTATCAGCCTGTTGAAAAAAGAATGTATCAGCCCGGCCAGGGTTGAACAGCATTGCTTAGCATTAAGCCGAAATAGGGCCCCTGATTGTACTTATTCTGTTTTGCGCCTGTCTATTCCTTAGGTTTCAGTACAAGTATCTTCAATCATAAGGGCCCTTTCGCATTTAAAACCCCCACCCTTAGTATAAATCCTAACGCCGTTTTTTTTTCCGGTCTCTCAGTCAGCAGGCCGCCCGTAACAACTCCAAAATCATCTCTGCAAACCAGTTTTTAACACCAATTCTGCCACCTCTTCACCCACCAAACTCCCCATAGCCACTCCCATGCCATTGCAACGTACCGCGCAATAAACATTTGGCGCAACCTGCTTAACTATCGGGCTGATGTCCTCTCCAAAACCCATAATACCGCTCCACCAATAATCGACTTCGAAATGCTGACCCGGCAGGATAACCTCTTTTAAATAGGTTATCAATTGATTTTTTACCTTTTCTGTGTGGCCGAAATCCCAGGTTTGCTCGGCAGCGAAATCTATATTGCGCCCGCCACCAAATAGCACCCGCCCATCGATATTTCTGAAATAATAATAACCTTCATTAAAATGGTAAGTGCCCTTCAGCTTCAGACCGGGAATCGCTTTGGTTACCAACACCTGTCCACGGCCAGGGGTGACCTTCAGTTCCGGAAACAGCTGGTTCGCAAAGGCATTGGTCGCCAGTATTACTTTTGGGGTTTTGAATGTTCCCTGCGAGGTAAGAAGTGATACGCCAGTACCCTCATTTTCTATTTTTTGAATTTCGCAATTATTCAAAATGATTACACCCAGACTTTGTGCTTTATTCAGCAACGTCCGCATCATTTTGCCGGTATGTAGTTGGCCCTCATACCGGTTATAAATCATGTGGCTGACTTTATGAAAACCAAAGTCTGCAATTTTGGCATTGGCCACTGAATAAATGTCGCTTGAGCCGATTGCCTTCCCCAGCAGATTGTTAAAATATGTTAATTGTTCAATGCTTTGCCGGGCTGTTTCAGCCTCGCCGTTCATAAACAATTCATACCCGCCGTTTTGCTGGTAATCAATATTTTTGTCCCCCAGGTTCTGTCTTAATCTTTGTAAGCCCCGCCACTTGTAGTCTACCATTCGCAATACTTCCGCTTCTGACGAGCGCTTTAAATAGTATAACTGCTCCGAAACTGTCCCAAAACAGGCAAAACCGGCATTTTTGGTGCTTGCGCCCGTAGGTAAAAAACCGCGTTCCAATACTAATACATTCAACCAAGGCTGCTGTTTTTTTAGATGAAGCGCTGCATTGAGGCCAACCAGTCCGCTACCGATGATGATCGCATCGGTATTATCGATAAATGCAGTTCGTTCCCAGTATGAAAATGTATTTCCTTTCAAGACGTTATTGTTTTACGGAATGCTTTTTGAATTGATGAATCAGCTAGTAGTAAGCAGGTCAAATATAAAAATTGCAACCGGACTTATAATTGGCTTAGATACTTAAAACTTAATAATATGAATCACATAGCGATGTTTATAGGCTACAATTCAGCCTGGTTTTTAATGATAGTGATCGCACTGGTGAGCTTCATTGTCCAGTGGCGTTTTAAAAGCAAATTCAATCAATATGCGGAAATACCACTGTTGTCAGGCTTGTCGGGCAAAGAGGTGGCGGAACGAATGCTGCGCGATAACGGCATTTACGATGTACAGGTAACCTCAGTTGAAGGACAGCTTACCGACCACTATAATCCAGCCGATAAAACGGTTAACCTTAGCCCCGATGTTTATAACAGCCGTAGTGTGGGTTCGGCTGCAGTTGCGGCTCATGAGTGCGGTCACGCGGTGCAGCATGCAAAAGCCTATGCCTGGCTGAGCTTCCGTTCGGCCATGGTGCCGGTTATTAATGTTGCGTCAACCATAACACAGTTCACGCTGTTTATTGGTGTGCTGCTGTTGTTTTTTGCGCACAGCCCATGGGTTTTGGCAATTGGAGTGGCCGCCCTGGCGTTAGTTACCACTTTCAGCTTTATAACGCTTCCGGTAGAGTTCGATGCAAGTAACCGGGCATTGGCGTGGCTGAATAATAATTACAACGTTATGCAAACCCGCGAGGAACACGAACAGGCAAAAGATGCCTTATGGTGGGCTGCGATGACCTATGTAGTCGCGGCATTAAGCGCTTTGGCTACGCTTGTTTATTATGCATCTTTTCTGTTTAACAGGCGAGACTAAGCCTGTCTTCTAACCAAAAGACGAGCGAAGCAGAAATTTCAGGATTTTGGCATGATATAAACGATGTATCATGCCAAATCCGGTATTTGCCGTCGGATAGTTTATTATTACAATTTCTCCCCCTGCAATTGTCACTTTCTCACCTCACGTCCCGCTGTTATTTCGTACTAAGTTTGCATTAGTTAATCAATCTAAACACAAACTATACAAAAAATGGAACCAGCAATCTCTAAAGGTCAATTATGGACAGGCCGCGTACTAAGTGCAATAGTTGTATTATTTATGTTATTTGATGGCATAATGAAGTTTATGAAACCAAAAATAGTGGTTGACACTACCCTTCAACTGGGTTATGCAGAACATCATATCTCCGTTATTGGATTTCTGGCGGTATTGTCTGCTGTGCTTTATGCAATCCCCCGCACATCGGTTTTAGGAGCAATCGTATTAACAGGCTATTTTGGCGGCGCGATAGCGACAAATTTCAGGCTCGATCTATCACTTTTTGGTAATGTGCTGTTCCCGGTTTATTTGGCGGTATTTGCATGGGCGGGGCTTTGGCTAAGAAATTTAAGGCTGCGGGAGCTTTTTCCTTTAAGCAGGTAATCCCCTCTCTTTAGAAATAATACAAACAAGCGCCCGCCGAGTCAGATCGGACGGGCGTTTGTTTTTGCACGGGTTGAACGCCCCATTAAAGAAATACCGCTTTTTTACCTGCGCATTATAAAACAACATTTACATTTGAGTTATATAATCCTATCTGCTATGCGAAGGACAAACTGGTTTGAGCGGGGGTTCCCGCCGATTACTGATAACGGACTATTGCCCGGAATAATTGAACGCCTTGAAGGTACTCCGGCCCGCCTTGCTGAAAAGGTTAAACACTTTACGCAAGACTTTAATCCTCAATCCGCAGATGGCAAATGGTCATTAAAGAAAGAGATAGGCCACCTGGCGGATATCGAATCGCTGTGGTTTGAACGGCTCCAGCAAATCATCGCCGCCGATCAGGATATGAAGGTTGCTGACCTTACCAACCGCAAAACACACGAAGCCCCGCATGATTCGAAGAACTTTGAAGAACTTATCGCTGAATTCAGGCCGCTTAGAGCGAAATTTGTTGCAGCACTACGAGCCCTCGGGGAGGAGGATCTGGAAAAAACATCGTTGCACCCAAGGTTAAAAACGCCAATGAAGGTTATCGATCTGGCATTTTTTGTCGCCGAGCATGATGACCATCATTTGGCCCAGGTTAGTGCCTTGGTGATGCATTAAGCATTCCCGTCCCGGAAGCCCGGGAATGTCATTAAACTATTATTTATCCGGCGGTCAGAAATTCATTGACCAGCTCGACAAACAGCAGCGGTATCTTGCTCTGCGAACCCCACGACATCGCTTCGCCCATGTAGCTGCCATGAGTACCCGGCAATATAGCCAAACGGCTGTTTTGAATGAGGTGATGCATTTTTGCAACGTGTTCCGGCGAAGGAAGATCCTGATCGCCTATCACAATTAATGAGGACGCTTTTATTGAGCTTATCTCTTCGTCGGTCCAGCCCTTAAAATTAGCCATACGCTGCGCGTCTTTTTTGAACATGTTCATCAGTCCTGACTGGTCCTTTATTTTTAGGTATTCATCTTTATAGATTTGAGGCATATCGCTGAATTTTGGGTCTTTAAAGCCTTCCCAAAATGCTTCGGGAACGGCATCGCGGCTATAAAAAGCAGAAGCAATAATAAGTTTATTTACCCTGTCGGCATGTTTCATCCCCATTACCATAGCGGTTTGGCCGCCATTGCTGAAACCGAAGATGTCGGCCTTTGGTATGTTGAGTTGTTTTAATAACTCTGCCACATCCGCTGCATCCTGATCGAATGTTTCCGGTGCGTCCCGGTCGCCGGTGTGGCCGTGTGCCTGCAGCTCTACTGCAATTACCTGGTGTGTTTTTGCAAGCTCAGGCAGTATGGCGCTAAATGTTGTTTTTATGGTAGAGCCACCGCCGTGCAGCAGTACCAACGGGTAGCCGCTGCCGTGTATCTCGTAATACATTTTTATGCCGTTTATATCGGCATATTTACCTTCTGCATTTGAATTTGATGCTTTCATTGTCATTAAGCTTAAAATTAATATTGCAAAACGTTTCATTGGTTTCCAGGTTATTTCATTCCTTCAAGGTAAACTTCCAGTTTGTCCACATTTTCTTTTTGACCTTTTTCAGCCTGGTATTTTTTGGCCACTGCTATAAAGTCTTCACGCGAATCAAAAAGCATGTGCCATGTTAGTCTGGTTTGTTCGCCGAGATCTTCAAAATCAATGGTGGCTATTATATGCGGATAGGAGGTATGTTCGTAAACTATCCTTTTATTCGTTATTACTTCTAAAAAAGTACTTTCATTGGGGTAAGCCATGCCGTCCGGGCCGTGCATCACCAGGGTCCATTTGCCGCCGGGCTGAAAATCCATAACGCTGATGGTATTTGTAAAACCCGAAGGGCCCCACCATTTTGCAATATGCTCCGGTTTTGACCACACCTCCCAAACCAATGCAACGGGTGCGTTAAGTGTCCGTGTTAATAAAAGCTCCCTGTCTGCCGTACTGTTATTCCTGTTTTCCATATCGTTCTTTTTTTAGTTGTTCTATATATTGTTCCATTCCGTCAAGCTTATTTTCCCAATGCCGGCGGTATTGGTCTACCCACGCCGATACTTCGCTCAGTTCCTGCAACTGAGCTTCGCAAACCCGTTCGCGGCCCTGCTGCGTAACCTTAACAAGTCCGCAATCAATTAAAATTTGTACATGCAGCGATATTGCTTGCCTGGTTACGTCAAATTTTTCGGCAATGGTATTTACGTTGTGAGGTTGCGTGGCTATCATGTTAATAATAGCCCGGCGGGTAGGGTCAGCTATGGCCTGGTAAACGTCTCTTCTTGTTTTCATAATTATGTGCAAGCTTTTGCTTGCTCAAATATATATGCAAGTATTTGCTTGCGCAAATTTATTTTCATTTTCATTGGTGATTGCTGTAGTTGACTTTTTCTCAAACAAAAACCGCGGGTTTTTATTAAAGTATAATGAAAAAAGAAAATTGGCTACTAGCCACGCTGGCCGGCGCAGGCATAGGCGCAATAGTTTATAGCCTGTTGGCAAGAGATTTCCCTGCCGGCGCTGTTCCAGTAAAACCATTTGATATGAACCGCTACTTGGGCAAATGGTACGAAATAGCCCGCCTGCCTAATTCAGTTGAAAAGAACCTGAAAAATTTAACTGAAGAATATTCTGCTATTGGCGATGGTAAATTTAAGGTTGTTACCAAAGCCTATAATTTCAAAAAGAATAAATGGAGACGAGCAACCGGCACCATCAAATTTGGGGGGGGCCGCAGGATGTGGGTATGCTGATGGTATCCTATTTCGGGCCATTTTATCTTTCATATAATGTCCTGGCTATTGATGCTGACTACCGTTATGCCCTTGTGTCAGGGAGCGGGTTGGATTACCTTTGGATACTATCCCGCGAAATGACGATACCTGACGATATTAAATCCCGGTTTTTATCGCTAGCCTGGAAGACCGGATTTAAGGTGGAAGAATTGGAGTGGGTGTGAAGATATTTTGCCTGATCGGTGAATCAATTTCCAAATCGGTGCAATCCTTAAAATAACTATCTTTGCACCGAGGTAAAAATTGGATAAGGTAAAAGTTCTCGAGAAGTATCTTCCACCTGATGCAGCCCCGCTGATCGGTCGCTGGATTGACTACTTTAAATGTGAATTCAAGATCTCGCGCAATCGCGGCACCAAGTTTGGCGACTATCGTCCGCCGCATGGCGACAAAGGGCACCGCATATCGGTAAATTTTGATCTAAACCCCTACGCTTTCCTGGTGACTACAGTTCACGAGTTTGCTCATTTGCATACCTGGAACGAGCACAAACATAAAGCAAAACCGCATGGTACTGAATGGAAGCTTAATTTTAAGCGGATGATGCAACCTTTTTTTGAAAAGGAAGTTTTCCCCGCTGATATTAAGCGCGCTATTGTGAGCTATTTGAATAACCCCGCAGCTTCCAGTTGCTCCGACCTTAATTTGTATCGGACCCTGCGTAAATATGATGTACCTAAGGAATCGGTAATTACGGTTGAGAAGCTACCCATCAAAGCGATGTTTAAACTGAAAGACGGCCGCATATTCCGAAAGGAAGAGAAACTGCGCAAACGTTATAAATGTGTTGAAGTGAGTTCACAACGGGTTTATTTATTCAGCCCGGTAGCCGAGGTTGAATTGATTCCCGATTAATACTTATGGAAAATTCTATATTGATTGAAAAAACCGCAGCCTTTGTGCAGCAAACTCTGAAGGATGCCGAGGGCGGGCATGACTGGTGGCATATCAACCGGGTATGGCAGAATGCTAAACGTATTGCTGAAACTGAGTCGGCAGATGGGCTTATCGTTGAATTGGCTGCCCTGCTGCACGATATTGCCGATGCTAAGTTCTATAACGGGAATGAAGAAATTGGTCCCAAATTAGCCGGCGAGTTTTTACGCAGCCTGGATGTTAAGGAAGCCGTTATTCATCATGTTCAGCAAATCATCAGGCACATTTCTTTTAAGTCAGGGTTTGAAAAGAAGGAATTTCACTCCCTTGAGCTCGACATTGTGCAGGATGCCGACCGCCTGGATGCCATTGGCGCCATCGGTATAGCGCGCGCTTTTAACTATGGTGGTTTTAAAGGCCGTGAACTTTATAATCCGGATGTAAAACCTAATCTTAACATGACCAAGGAGGAATACAAGAACTCAAAAGCGCCCACCCTCAATCATTTTTACGAAAAATTACTGCTGCTTAAAGACAAGATGAATACTACGACCGGTAAGAAACTTGCTGAACAACGGCACAATTTCATGTTGGTTTACCTGGAGCAATTTTATTCGGAGTGCTAATAGATGGAAAATTCAAGCTTAAAGACATATTTGAAGTTTATTTTTAGGCTTGCCTAAATTTATTATTAGATTTGCTTAAATAAAATTGAAAAATCTCTCTATGAAAAAACATATACTTGTTCTTTTTGCATTATTTTTCGTCCTCGGGGAAACGAGTCGTGCACAAGATTCCGTAAAGCAGGAGCGCTTTAGCTTTCATTTTCAACAAACCATTATTACTCAATATAAACCATCATTTAGCGCAAATTATAGTGGTTTAAATAGTCTTTCGACAGGGGAAGAAACACAAAGCTCACTTACCTCGACATTTTTTGGCGGCGCACGGCTTTGGAAAGGTGCCGAAGCTTATTTTAACCCGGAAATTTCGGGTGGTTCGGGCTTAAGTAAAACCCTGGGTGTGGCTGGCTTCCCTAACGGCGAAACCTTCCGCGTAGGCGCCGCTGAACCAAAAATCTACATTGCAAGGCTTTATCTGAAGCAAAATTTTGAGTGGGGCGCCGAAAAAGACACGCTACAGCCTGATGCCAATGTTCTGGGCGGATTGCGAAGCAAACGCTATTTTTCGTTAACTGCCGGTAAATTTGGCATGGCTGATTTTTTTGATCGCAATGAGTTCAGTCATGACCCACGGACACAATTCATGAACTGGGCCTTGATGGACAACGGCGCCTGGGATTACCCTGCTAATACCCGTGGCTATACCATTGGCGGTGTGGCAGAACTTGGTCAGCCGAGCTGGACTTTGCGCTTTGCTTTTACCATGGTGGTAACCCAAGCCAATTCCTCCACCTGGGATGCCAAAATCGGCAAAGCCAATACACAAACGCTGGAATTTGAAAAACGATATACGCTGGATGGGCAAAAAGGAACCGTTCGCCTGCTGGCTTTCCGGAATAACGGAAAGTTCGGTAATTACAACTCGGCCATCGCGGAAAATCCTGCAGCGCTAAATGTTGATACTACGCAGTTGTATGGTCGTCATAAATACGGCTTTGGTGTAAGTGCCGATCAATATTTAAGCAATGACTTTGGCGTTTTTGCCAAAGCAAGCTGGAACGACGGGCATACCCAAACCTGGTTTTTTACCGAGATTGACCGCTCATTGACATTTGGCGGCGTGCTAAAAGGAGTTTCATGGAAGCGTAGTGATGACGAGTTAGGCCTGGCCTTTATTGGCAACGGCCTATCCGGTCCGCATAAAAATTATCTGGCTGCCGGCGGTTATGGATTTTTAATTGGCGATGGCAAACTCAATTATGCACCCGAGGTGATAGCTGAGCTTTACTATAAATTGAATGCTTACCAGCAGAAATTTTTTATAACGCCGGATTACCAGTTCATTTTAAATCCGGGTTATAACAAAGACCGGGGACCGGTAAATGTATTCTCGATAAGGGCGCATGTGGAGTTTTAGTTTGGATGTATAGTTGAAAATGATATGCGAATGTGCGACCAGGCAGACCAATCAATGTCTTGATTTTCACAGCATATTAGAACATCAAAAATCTGCCTATTAACTCAGCGCTTCACAAACTTCTTTAACGGTCTCGCTTACCGGCTTAAACTCGATCCCGATAGCTGCCTTGATTTTTGAGTTATCGTAATTACGTTCCATGCTTGCTGCCTGGGCTGATATTTTATCGATAGCAGGCGGGTTACCCGTTAATGCGCTGGCAATTTTTGCGACCCGCCACGCGACGGCCAGCATCCATGACTTGGCCAGGGTTGACGGTCGTTTTACGCCAAAGCAATCTGCAATTTCGGCTGTGAGGGATTTGTAATCACGGTTTTCGCTGCTGATGATGAAGCGTTCCGCAGTGATATCGCTATTCATAAGAGTTATCATACAACGGGCCACATCCTGAACATCAACAAAGCCGCAGGTGCCTTCTGTATAAAATTTTAGCCCTTTGCGGACAGTTTCGAATAGTTGTCCGCTGCCTGCAGTCCCTGCATTGGGGCCGATAATGATTGTTGGATTAACAACAACCGCATCCAGACCCTCGGCTATGCCGCGCCATACTTCCATCTCGCTTTCCAGTTTCGAAATAGCGTAGCCGTCGGTTTCAGTAGCCAGGTCGAGATGATGGTTTTCGGTTATCAGGTCGCCGGGTTTGGCAAGGCCGATTGCAGCCACCGAGCTTACATGCAGCAGCTTTAGATCCTGCTGCAGGCACAGGTTCACCAAATTCGCGGTACCTGTTATGTTGGTATAAATCATCTGCTTTTTATCAGCCTCTTTTAATGAGACCCAGGCGGCACTATGGTAGACCTGCTTTACGCCTTCAAGCGCGGCTTCCAGTGCAAAGATGTCGAGCAGGTCAGCATTTACCCATTCAATCTGGCTGCTAAATGCCTGAAGTATGGAGGGAATAGCCGAACTTGTACGTTTGGTGCAGCGTATGCAATGGCCTTGCTGCACCAATTGCAGCGCTACTTCTGAACCTAAAAAACCCGTTGCCCCGGTAACTAATATCATGTTTTGATCTGCCGCATCGGGATAATCAAAGCGGTGCGCAAATGTAAGCTAAGATTCGTAGGATTAAAAGATTGCAGGATTTTAGAACTTCATTTTCTTTTGTTCCTTTCAGACTTTGCTAACTTTCCCGACTAACAAATGACACTACTTCCCGTGGTTTTTAGGTAAATTTGCCTTTACATTATGACCATAACACGCGAACAAGTTTTACAAGCCCTGGGCAATGTTGAGGAACCTGACCTGAAAAAGGACTTGGTGACCCTAAACATGATCCAGGACCTTCAGATAGAAGGTAACCGGGTAAGTTTTTCTGTGGTATTAACTACGCCGGCATGCCCATTGAAGGCAATGATTGAGAATGCCTGCCGCAACGCTGTACTTCACTTTGTGAGCAAGGACGCTGAGATACACATTAACATGACCTCGCGGGTAACCTCGCAGAGGAATACCGGAGTGCCGGGTGTCAAAAATATTATTGCGGTAGCTTCTGGTAAAGGCGGCGTGGGCAAATCTACCGTAGCGGTAAATCTCGCGCTTGGCCTCGCAAAAACCGGGGCAAAGGTTGGCCTGATCGATGCGGATATTTATGGACCGTCAATTCCTATTATGTTCGGCCTGGAAAATGCACGTCCGCAAGCAAGTGAAGTAAACGGAAAAACACGGATTGAGCCAATTGAAAAATATGGTATAAAGTTACTTTCAATAGGCTTTTTTACCGACCCTAACCAACCTGTGCCGTGGCGCGGCCCAATGGTATCAACAGCAGTAAAGCAGTTATTTAACGATGCTGACTGGGGCGAACTGGATTACCTGGTAGTCGACCTGCCGCCAGGAACCGGGGATATCCATATAACCGTTACACAAACATTCCCGGTAACCGGCGCGGTAATTGTAACCACCCCGCAAAATGTTGCTCTCGCCGATGCTAAAAAGGGAATAGGCATGTTTATGATGCCGGCCATTAATGTGCCGCTGCTGGGCGTAGTAGAGAATATGGCATACTTTACTCCGGCGGAGTTGCCCGAAAATAAGTATTATATCTTCGGGCAAGGGGGGGGCAGGAAACTTGCGGCCCAATTGGATGTGCCGTTTTTAGGTGAAATCCCCCTGGTGAAGGGCATCAGCGAAAGCGGCGACCAGGGCAAACCGATCGTGCTGGACGAAGAAAGCCTAATGGCCAGAGCATTTATAGAAATGGCTAAAAGCGTGGCACAGCAGGTGGCCATAAGCAATGCAAAGGCGTTTGAGAAAACCACAGCCGGCCAATAATTACGTGTAACTACGGACGAGCCAAAGGCGTTAGTGTTGTTACTCAAATTAAAAATATTTAGTAATTTTACTTTATAAAATAGCGAAAATGAGTTTATTAGACCAGGTGGAAGCAGCTTTAGATACGATAAGACCGTATTTGCTGGCAGATGGAGGGAACGTTTCGGTTGAGGAGATTACGTCTGAAAGTGTTGTTAAGCTAAAATTGCTTGGCGCCTGCGGCTCGTGCCCGATGAGTATCATGACGCTGAAAGCAGGCATTGAGGAAGCGATTAAAAAAGCTGTACCGGAGGTTAAAGCCGTAGAAGCAATAAACCTGACTGATATAGATGACCCGAATGCGGTGCTTCCTGAAAATATGCGGTAGTGTTAAGTTTTGTTAAATAACAGACCGCATTGCTGCAATAATATATTTTTGTTGAACGTTTGAAACTTTTATCCGTAAAACTGGTAGAATTATAAAAAGTAACCCCCTAAATGAAGAAGTTATCTGGTCTTCTTTTCTTTTTATTTATAGCGACCGCTGTTCTGGCGCAGCAGAAGCAGGAACGGCCCATTATCCAGTTTAGTGGCGTAATACACAATGCTGACAGTACTTCGGTAATTGTACCTTACGTAAGTATCGTAAATACTACAAATAAAAACCAGGTTAATATTTCTAACTATAAAGGTTATTTTTCATTCCCTGCGCATGAGCAGGATACCGTGAGGTTTTCATCGGTTGGCTATGCTTCAACTACTGTAGTAATCCCTGCCAATGTGGCTAACAAAAGCTATACTATCGAAGTTGATTTAAAACCGGAAATTATCAATCTGCCGGTATTTAAAGTATTCCCGTGGGCAACTACCGAAGAATTCCGGAAAGATTTTATTACCATGAAGATCGCCGATGACGACCTTGCCATCGCCCAGAAAAATTTAAGCCGCGCTTCCATTCTAAGCTTGCAAAAGACCCTCCCAAGGGATGGTTCGGAAATGAATGGTTTCCAGGATTTTCACAACAGCGTAGTTAATTCGCATTCTATCACCAACCCATTACTTAACCCCTTCAATTGGGGCAGCCTGATTAAAGAAATCTCCGAGGGGGATAAGGCAAGGTCGCCGGGTACGAATTAGAGCTGTATCCGATTTTACACCCCGTTTTTGATATGCCCGCAAAATATTAAAGAACAATTAATCAAAAGGTTCTTTGCGTGCAATAGCTATATATTCTATGCCGTCAATGCCTGCAAGGTATTTCGTGACTGCGGCACGCTTTGCTTGGTTGTTATGGTTTCTACCAACTATCTGGCTCCCGATGGGGCTGGCAAGAACGCTATTCTTGACTATTGACTCTAAAAATTACCTTCCCTTCTTAATCGCCGGGAATTTCATTTTGTAATCGACATCAACAATGCCCCTTGATATATCGTTCAGCTTTTTCTCCAGCATGCGGCGGCGCAGCGGACTCAGTTTATCAGTAAACAGCTTACCTTCTATATGGTCATATTCGTGCTGGATAATGCGGGCGGCCATGCCTTTAAAAGTTTCTTCATGATGCTTCCAGTCCTCATCATAGTATGAAATCCGGATAACAGGCTTGCGGTACACATCCTCACGTATCTCGGGAATGCTTAAACAACCTTCATTGAAGGCCCACTCCTCACCGGTTTCCTCAAGGATGGCAGCATTAATAAAAGCTTTCTTAAAATCTTTTAAGTCTGCATCATCGTCTGAAAAGGCGTGAGCATCAACTACAAACAGCCGCATTGACAAGCCAACCTGCGGGGCAGCTAAGCCAACACCATGAGCGCCATACATTGTTTCGAACATGTTGGCAACCAACTCCTTTATATGTGGATATTCATCCGGCTCAATAGCCGTAGCTTTCTTTCGTAAAACAGGATCGCCGTATGCAATTATGGGAAACTTCATGACACAAAAATACGGCTTTATTGCTTAGGCTCAAATAGTAAGGTAATCATACGGCTGTCATCAAATATTTCATTGCTTATGGTTAACAGTTGGTCGGCAGTTACTGCATTGATTTTGTCAAAAACCTGGTGCAGCGTATCAACATAGTTAAAATCGAGCAGGCTTTTAGCCATGGAAATGATCAGGCTCATGCGGTTTTCCTCCGCAAGCGCAATCTGGCCTATAAATTTCTGTTTGGCCTGGTGCAGCTGTAAAGAGCCTAATTTATTATCCCGTAGTTTCTTTAGCTCCTTATGGACTAACCTCATTGCCTTATCCGTCTTTTCTTTGTCCGTGCCGAAATAAATAGAGAAAATGCCCGTATCCGTCAGGCTGGTATAATTTGATTCCACGGTATAGGCTATACCATATTTCTCACGTATCTCCAGGTTTAACCGACTGCTCATGCCAATACCACCTAATAGGTTATTTAAAAGAAGCAGACCATTTTTATATTGATGGGACGATGAATAAGCCCGGCTCCCGATAATGCAATGCGTTTGTGAGATCGGCTTGGCAGAAATACTTTTGGATGCCAGTATTCCTGGTGGCGTCACCCGCTGTTTTTTTGAATGGTTTGCGGGTACCGGCCCGAAGTATTTTTCTGACAGCTTAATCACTTTTTTAAAGTCATAATCGCCAAAGACGGCGAAAACCATTTCGGAGGTATTATAGTTGGCTGCAATAAACTGATCAATGTCTTTCCTGTTGAGTCTTGCAACAGTTTCGGGTGTGCCGAGTATGTTGTTTCCCATCGGATGCCCCTTAAACAGCAGTTCTTCAAAATCGTCCTGTATAGCCTCTTCGGGTTGGTCCAGATAGGAAGCAATTTCATCCAGGATTACCCCGCGCTCTTTTTCCTGCTCATCTTCCGGAAAGGTTGAATGAAATAAAATATCCTCAAACAAATCCATGGCGCGTTCCAAATGTTGGTTTAGCAACGAAGCATGCACGCAGGTATATTCTTTGGTGGTATAGGCGTTTAAATCAGCGCCTACAAGTTCTAGTCGGTTTAATATTTGACTGGTACTGCGGCGTTCAGTTTCCTTAAATAACAGGTGTTCTATAAAATGGGCTAGTCCAGCCTGATTTTCAGCCTCGTCCCGCGAGCCGGCATTAACAATAAAGCAACAGTGAGTTATAGTCGACGGTGCATGCTTAAAAAGAATCCGGATGCCGTTGGGTAGGGTATGAACGTAGTGGTCTTCTGTCATTGTTGAGGGGCAAAGATAGGTTTTAATAACGTCATTTATTAGTTATATTGCCTCATGGAACTACGTTTAGCCGGCCTTACTTTTGAACCGTTTATCGCCGCCGCCGATATAGCTGCGCGTGTTGATACCATAGCCCGGAAATTAAGTGCAGATTACAAGGGTACAGTCCCGGTACTGATCGGAGTTTTAAATGGCAGCTTTTTGTTTTTTGCCGATATAGTTAAACAGCTAGATATTCCCTGCGAAATTACCTTCACCAAGCTGGCATCGTATCACGGCGGAACGCAAAGCACAATGAAAATAAGGGAGGATATAGAACTAAATGCAGCCATACAAGGCCGCGATGTGCTGGTGATTGAGGATATAGTTGATACCGGCAATACGGCACATTACCTGCTGGAAAAGCTTCGCCTTAAACAACCTGCATCATTAAAAATGTGCTCGCTGTTACTAAAGCCTGCTGCATTACTAAAACCGGTTGAAGAATTGAAATACGTGGGCTTTGAGATTGGAAATGAGTTTGTGGTAGGGTACGGATTGGATTACCAGGAACTGGGAAGAAATTTGAAGGACATTTATAAAAAGGTGGGATGACTTGGAAGAATGCGGCGTTTCAGGTTAAATCAACCTTATAACGCTGCATGAGTCGGAATTTGTATGCGGTACAAACCGCGTAATAATAAAAACTACCGGCATGGTCACAAAAAAGCCCCGGTAAACTACTCCGGGGCTAACTAAAGTAAACTATAAAACTGAACACAAAACGCCTGTTTTAAAGGTCATTGGTCAGTAGTCATTTGTCATTGCCTTATCATCGTCATCTACTGCACCTATAACCTGTTATCCGCACAAATCTTTCTCAATTTCAAAATTCCGTAATCAAAATTCCAATTTCCGGAATTCCTTGCTAACTGCATCCCATCGATGCGCCGCAATTCAAGCACTTGTAGCAAGTGCCCGAGCGGATAGTTGTATGTCCGCAGGTGTTGCAGGCCGGTGCGTCGCTTTGCACGCCCATGCTCAAATCAACACTAAACTGTTTCGCCAGTTTACCGCTACTTTCTGCTGCTACTGCCACAGGCTTAACCGGTTCATATACGTTGCTTTCATCCGTATTAAAATCGCCGTCATCCATCTGGGGATTGCCGGCAAAGCCGTTATGTTCCGTTAATACGTGGACAAGGTCGGTACGGTTCTGATATTCGTACCCTAACATACGAAAAATATAATCAATTATACTTGTCGCACTCTTAATATTTGCATGGCCAACTACCATGCCGGCCGGCTCGAAACGTGTAAAGGTGAATTTTTCTACATATTCCTCCAGCGGCACGCCATATTGCAGGCCGACTGAAACAGCTATGGCAAAGCAGTTCATGAGCGAGCGGAAGGTGGCACCCTCTTTATGCATGTCCACAAAGATTTCGCCCAAAGTGCCATCTTCGTACTCGCCTGTGCGGACAAACACCGTTTGGCCGCCAATGCTTGCTTTTTGCGTATATCCCCTGCGCTTAAACGGCAGGCTCTTTTTCTGCACCACACGCGATAGCTGGCGCATAAAATTAGTGTCTTTGGATTTCTCCATGATGGCCATCGCCGCCTCAATAACCTGTTCGCTGGTTAAATCGCTTAGCTTCACATTGGCGGCCTGGCCTAATACTTCCTCAACAGTATCCAATTTTTCGGCGGCCTCTTCCTTCGTGTCAGACTTGGTAGACAGCGGCTGCGATAACTTACAGCCGTCACGGTAAAGTGCATTGGCCTTTAAGCCCAGCTGCCACGACAGCTCATAACAATCTTTTATCTCATCCACTGTAGCCTCGTTGGGCAGGTTAATGGTTTTTGATATGGCGCCCGACAGGAAAGGTTGCGCGGCCGCCATCATTTTGATATGGCCGTGCGAGTGGATATAGCGCTCGCCCTTAATGCCGCATTTGTTAGCGCAATCAAATATGGGGTAGTGTTCCGGCTTCAGGTAGGGCGCACCCTCAATGGTCATGGTACCGCAGACGTACTCATTGGCTTCGGAAATTTCTTTTCTGGAAAAACCCAGACCACGCAGCAGGTTAAAATCGGGAGCACTGTATTGTTCCTGCGTAAACCCAAGACGCTTCAGGCATTCCTCGCCCAGTGTCCACACATTAAATGCAAAGCTTATTTCAAATACCGAAATAATGCCCTTGTCCAGCTTTTCTAATTCATTGTCGGTTAACCCTTTTGCTTTTAAAGTTTCAAGATTGATATGCGGCGCGCCTTTTAACGTAGCCGTACCTTTGGCGTAATTTACAATGGCAGCAACTTCATTTTCGGTATAGCCCAGATTCTTTAATGCAGCAGGAACTGCCTGGTTGATTATTTTAAAGTAACCGCCACCCGATAATTTTTTAAATTTCACCAGCGCAAAATCAGGTTCAATACCGGTTGTATCGCAATCCATCACCAGGCCTATGGTACCGGTTGGAGCTATAACTGTGGTTTGCGCATTCCGGTAGCCGTATTGCTCACCCATTTCGACGGCCTTGTCCCATGCATTGCAGGCGGCAGATAAAAGGTAGTCCGGGCAGTCGGCCTGATCAATTCCCGGAGGGGCAATTTCAAGCCCTTCGTAATTGCCTGTGCTGTTGTATGCAGCATATCTGTGATTGCGCATCACACGCATCATGTGTTCTTTGTTCTGTTCAAAGCGTTTAAAGGCGCCTAATTCGCGGGCCATCTCAGCAGAGGTTGCATAAGCGGTGCCGGTCATGATGGCGGTGATAGCGGCGCCGACTGCGCGGGCCTTATTACTATCGTAAGGAATGCCATTTACCATTAGCGCCGAACCCAGGTTGGCGTATCCAAGGCCAAGCGTGCGGTAGTCGTATGATAATTGTGCAACTTCCTTCGATGGGAATTGTGCCATCAATACGGATATTTCAAGCACGATAGTCCATATACGGCAAGTGTGCTCAAAGCCTTTTACATCAAATATGCGTGTAGTTTTATCAAAGAAATGCTCCAGGTTAACCGAGGCCAGGTTACAGGCCGTATTATCTAAGAACATGTATTCCGAACATGGGTTCGATGCGTTGATGCGGCCGCCCTGCGGACAGGTATGCCACTCGTTTATCGTGCTGTCAAACTGTACACCTGGGTCGGCACATGCCCATGCAGCAAAAGCAATATCATCCCAAAGTTTTTGTGCAGAGACAGATTTTACAGCCTTGCCGGTCATACGGCTGGTTAAGTCCCAGCTACTACCTTCTTTTAGCGCCTTAAAGAAAGAATTTGGTATGCGAACGGAATTGTTGGAGTTTTGGCCTGATACGGTACGATAAGCTTCGCCTTCATAATCTGATGAGTAACCTGCAGCAATCAGCGCCGCCACTTTTTTCTCTTCCTCTACCTTCCAGTTTACAAAGTTCTCTATTTCCGGATGATCTAAGTCCAGGCAAACCATTTTGGCCGCCCTTCGGGTAGTGCCCCCTGATTTGATAGCTCCTGCCGCCCGGTCACCAATTTTTAGAAATGACATCAGCCCTGACGAATAGCCTCCACCCGAAAGCTTTTCATTGTCTCCTCTTATTTTCGAAAAGTTGGTGCCAACGCCCGAACCATATTTAAATATCCTGGCTTCGCGCACCCAAAGGTCCATTATGCCACCCTCGTTCACTAAATCATCATCAACAGACAATATAAAACAGGCGTGCGGTTGCGGACGCTCGTATGCCGAGGTTGATTTGCAAAGCTCTTCGGTAACCGGGTCAACATAATAATGCCCCTGCGGCTTGCCGGTGATAGTGTAGGAATTATGTAAACCGGTATTGAACCATTGCGGTGAGTTTGGAGCCGCCAGCTGGCCAGTTATGGTGTAAACTATTTCGTCGTAAAATATCTCCGCGTCCTTCGGCGATAAAAAGTAGCCATAGCGCTCGCCCCAGTCTTTCCAGCATTTCGCCATTCGATTGGCCACCTCTTTAATGCTTTTCTCGGAGCCTGTGGCGCCATCCGGCAGAGGGACGCCTGCCTTGCGGAAGTATTTCTGCGCCAGTATATCAGTGGCTACCTGGCTCCAGGAAGCAGGCACTTCCACGTCATTCATTTCGAATACCGCATCGCCCGAAGGATTACGGATTACTGAAGAGCGTTTTTCATACTTAAATAAATCGAAAACGCTTGTGCCTTCTTTAGTAAAGTACCTTTCAACTTTTAAACCTTTAGCAGTTTCAGCAGATTTATTTTTGTATATGTCAGCTCTCATAACGATACAAGTGTAGTAAGCAAAAAAAGTACGTTTAAAAAACTTCGGGGTGTTTTAAGTAAAGCTATTACTGATTATAATTTATTTCAATTCAGAGTTTTCCACAGCCGGTGGAGAAGCCCTGATTTATGGCCTTTATGTAAGTAAATAGTTGATTTGTAGTTGGTTGTAAATGTTGAAAACGTTTTCCAATACCCTTTTGGCATCCGCTCCGAAGGATACGGCAGAAGTCTGCTAAAAAAGCGCATTAACCTGACTTAATATGATTTAAATCCGGCTTTGTAAGTTATAAACGGTTGGCTTTTTGTTCATTTATTTATGAATTGTGTTGATGCATATAGCCCTCCAAACCAGGGCCCGCTGATTTGCATAACCAATTTTTAATGCAGAATTTAGTAAACTAATTATCAACGTCATCGATATGAAAAAGTTAATCGCCATTGCTGCATTCACCACTATTGTTTTAGCGGCCAGAGCCCAAACCACCACTACAACCGCCGCTGTAAAGCCAACTGATACCGCTAAACTGTATCATCCAAATGCTGATGCTAAAGCAGACATCGCCGCTGCGGTTAAAAAGGCTGCGGCTGAGCACAAAAATGTACTGTTGCAGATAGGTGGTAACTGGTGCATCTGGTGCATCCGCTTTAACGACCTGGTTACACACGACGCCGACCTGAATAAATATGTACGTGATAACTACGAAATAGTGCACGTAAACTGGAGCCCGGAAAACGAAAATACTAAGCTGTTGGCCGAGCTGGGCTATCCGCAGCGTTTTGGTTTCCCGGTGTTTGTTATTTTAGATGACAAAGGTAACCGACTGCATACTCAAGATTCCAGCTACCTGGAAGAGGGCAAGGGGCACAGTAAAGCGAAAGTAATGGAGTTTTTCAAGAATTGGTCGCCTGCAGCGCTCGATCCGAGAAGTTACGAAAAGAAGGCCAGTTAAAGGAAAAGGGATGCAATTTGCGTCTCTTTCCTTTACTTCATAGCCAATGCAGCGTCAAGTTGCTTAAATAGTACATCCCTTTTCATTGGGTAGCCCGCCTTTGAAAGCTCCCAAGTGCCATCTTTTTTTATGATGACATAGGTTGGATAGCCCGAGCCCTTCACCGTGCGCATAATATCTTTACTAAGTGCGGGATTAGCCAATATGTGGGTGCCTGTCATATTTAAATAGGCGATGAGTTTCTTCCAGGCATCGTCGTGGCCCATATCGTTATTAGCTACATAGAAGTAGTCGAGTCCTTTATCTTTAAAATAGGCTTTAATAGCAGGGCCGTTATTACTTATCTCGTTACGGCAGGGGCCGCACCAGGTGCCCCACATATCCAGCAATACGGTTTTGCCTTTTGCCATGGCCAGAACATCGGCAAAAGTATGCAGCATTGAACCGTTTCCGGGAGCGAATACCATTTCGTTGCTCAGGGGCTGTGTTTCTTGTTGCCTGATGGTGTCTATTGCGCGGCTAAACCATTTAACATACTTGCTGTCGGGAAAGCGGTTTTTAAATTCATCGAAAATGCTGACCATGTTTTCGGGACTATGTGAGCCCAAACCCTCGCTGATCAAAATACCGTAGGCATATTCTTGTACAGGCCCGGTAAAATGTTTTTCAAGAATCTTTTGCGTAAGTAGGTTTTGCATATCTGCATCAAAAAGCTTTTTGCCGGCGGCCGTATCTGTGTTATAATATTCACGATAAAAATTTGCCGGGTCTTTGCGGGCTGCATCCCACAAACGCTCTTTTTCACGTAGTAAAAAATTGGAAACCAGCTCGGCATAATTGAACGCCGTAAGCGCATTGCTATTATTTAATGTTACCCGGCTAAAAAGGCTGTCTTGAATTTTTGTCCATATGCTGCCATACTTTTGATACGCCCGCCAATTGGAAAATTTGTTGCTTTCCTTAAAGTCATAATATGTGCCAACTGCGGCATATTTTATATTTTCAGATTCCACATTTACGAAATCTGCCGAGGGCTTGTATTTCTTAATGTATTTTGGAAATACTGATTTTAGATCGGCCTGATATTTATTTGCAGCTGTTATAATGCGGTCGGGCAGGCTATCGCCATAAAAACTTCTAACGCCTTCTGCCTCTATCATTGAGAGCATTGGCTGATTATTATTGCTGCCTTTTCCTGTTATAACTGTTTTGCGACTAAGAAGATCGGCCAGCAAGTCCAACTTATCACCAGGAGAAAGGTATAAATAATAATGAATTTCTTTACTGTCGTTATCGTCACCGCTGCTTATATCCACATAAGCGAATACAGGTTTCTCCAATTCGAGTTTTAGCGTTCCGGTTCGTTCTTTGTTTAAATGAACTGTATGAGCACCTTTCTTTAGATAGTCGGATCCTAAAGTAAGTTCCGGAATAAATACATAGTAACTGGTAGCAGTACTGTTCTTCAACGATACACGCAGCGTAGTATTTTGGGCGGATACGTTGCTGTTAAAACATGCAAATGCGATTATTAAAAGCCAAATTCTTTTCATATATGATTAGGATAAGTTTCTTAAAAATAACTATCTTTTTAGTAAATGAAAACTTTTTAACAGGTTTTAACTGATTGGCTAAAATTTCGGTGGAACAATAAACTAAACTTTTATATCGTTATCTTAGACATAGTAGGTGTGCAACAAAAATGTTACAATATGAAAACTTTAAGAATTTGCTGGGATTATTATTTCGCCAAGTTGGATAAGCTTAAGGGAAAAGCTTGTGACGCGAAGATTTATTAGGGGTTGAAAATTTTAAAGGTTGAAAAATTGTAATGTTAATGTGCTTGTAAAAACGTTTCAACTTTACAACTTTTCAACCTTACTGCAAGTTACTCTACAACGGTAACTTTCAGCATATTGGTCTTGGCCTTTTTCAGAATTGGCACTGATGCAGTATTAATTACCACATCACCGGCCTGCACCAGGTTAGCTTCTTTCAATATTTGATTTACATCGGCAATGGTTTGGTCGGTGCTTTCTTCTTTATCGTAATAAAAAGTGCGCACGCCCCATAGCAAACTCATCGCGTTCAGTAAGTGCTTATTGGCGGTAAATATAAAAGTGCCGGCTTTGGGCCGGTAGCTTGATATTTCGAAAGCGGTATAGCCTGAATGGGTCATTGATACGATACCGACAGCGCCTGTATGCTCGGCCAGGTAGACTGCTGAACCGCAAACCGCGTTGCTCAGGTAGTCCGTCGACTTCGGATCAGTCATATCAGTTTTGCTGTTAAACGGATAACTGAGTCCCTCAACGTTATTAATAATTTTCGACATTGTCTCGATAACGATCACCGGGAATTCACCAACCGAAGTTTCGCCGCTAAGCATCACTGCGTCGGCGCCGTCAAGTACGGAGTTAGCAACGTCATTTACCTCGGCACGGGTAGGGCGGGGGGTAGTGATCATCGACTCCAGCATTTGTGTTGCCACAATAACCGGTTTAGCAGCCTCGCGGCATTTGCGTACGATCATTTTTTGCAGCATCGGTACTTCTTCCAAAGGCATTTCAACACCAAGGTCGCCACGGGCTACCATCACCCCATCGGTTGCAGCTACTATCGAATCGATGTTGTCAATAGCTTCGGGTTTTTCAACCTTGGCTATTACCTTGGCAGCCTTGCCGCTTTCTTTAATAATGCGTTTCAGGTCGTCGATATCTTCACCTGTTCGCACAAATGAAAGGCCCACCCAATCTACATCCCATTCAAGTGCATAGTTAAGGTTTATCTTATCTTCTTCAGTAAGGCTCGGGATAGATACTTTGGTATTTGGCAGGTTAACGCCTTTACGTGATGTAAGGATGCCGCCGTGAACAACCTCGCAAACAACAGTATCAAGCCTGTTGGTTTCTATTACCCGCATTTGTATTTTCCCATCATCCAGCAAAATGATTTCATTAGGCTGAACGTCCTGGGGAAATGTTTCGTAAGTAATATATATCTCATTATCATCACCGATTAATTCATGCGTGGTGATGTTTATACGTGTTCCGTTAATTAAGTGAATACCGCCGTCTTTTACCAGCCCTATGCGGATTTTTGGTCCCTGTAAATCAGCAAGAATACCGACATTGGTTTTAAGCTCTGCATTTATTTCGCGAATGGTATCGATTACTGCTTTATGATCCTGTGCTTTACCGTGCGAAAAATTAAGGCGGCAAATATTTACGCCAGCCTGTATCATGGCGCGTAAAACATCCTTCTTAGCCGAAGCGGGCCCCATGGTGGCAACAATCTTAGTCCGGTTATAGTGTAATTTCATTTTATATAGTCTGTTTAATACGGGCTTAATTCAGGTATGTTTAGTGTATGTATAACACTTTAAAAATCGCGCTAAAATAAAAGATTTTCCCGTGATTTTACTTTTTTCGGGTCAATCTTTATGGCGGTAACAATCTCGGGTATTTTATTTATGGCTGAAATCAGGTTGTCGAGGTCGTTTTCGTCAATATAATTTTTTATCAACAAAAAATAGTCAGCCTTTCGCATCTCGGGTACCAGGTAGCCGTCAGAACCTTTATTGGCTATAAAATAGAAGTCGGTTTCGGTAGTTTCCCAACTGTAATGATACCTTGAAAACAGCACAGGTTCAAGGTTATTATTGATATCCACTTCAAGATCCGCAACTTTTGCAAAATTAAAATTTAATGCCTTGTTAATGAGATAACAAGCGCGATAATCTTTTAGCGATGTTGTAACTGCAATGAGAACAAAATCAAGATCGAACTCAAACTTTAAAAATTTCCTGTTCAAAATCATTACTTTTGCGGCTGTAAAAGTACCAAAATTGAAACAGTTGCAGTAAAAGATTGTTGCATATAACGCAAATGTTTTTAGATTTGATATTTAACAGAATTTATTTTTCCTTTGCACAGAATTTTTATTTAATCATTTAAACTATAAGACTATGTCTGATATCGCTTCAAGAGTAAAAGCTATTATCGTAGAAAAATTAGGTGTTGACGAAAGTGAAGTAACACCCGAAGCTAGCTTCACCAATGATCTTGGTGCTGACTCGTTAGACACCGTGGAATTAATCATGGAGTTTGAAAAAGAATTTAACGTGGCTATTCCTGATGATCAGGCTGAAACTATCGGTACTGTAGGTCAGGCTGTTGCTTACCTCGAAAAAAACGTTAAATAAGGACTCCCCCAACGCTATTAAATGGAGTTTAAAAGAGTTGTCGTAACCGGGCTTGGAGCACTCACCCCAATTGGCAATACAGTTCCCGAGTATTGGGAATCATTGATAAATGGCGTGAGTGGCGCTGCCTTAATTAAGAGTTTTGACACTGAAAAGTTCAAAACTAAGTTTGCATGCGAAGTAAAAAATTTTGATGCAGACGCCTTTTTGGGTCGTAAAGACGCCCGTAAACTTGATCCTTTTGTACAATACGCCCTATTTTCAACAGAAGAAGCGGTAAAAGATGCAGGGCTTGACTTTGAGAAGCTGGATACCAGCCGCATTGGAGTAATATGGGGATCAGGCATAGGTGGTTTAAAAACTTTTTTGGATGAGGTGGTGAATTTTGCCAAAGGCGATGGCACACCCCGTTTCAACCCGTTTTTTATCCCTAAAATGATCGCCGATATTGCACCTGGCCATATCTCTATAAAATATGGCCTGCGCGGACCCAACTTCTCCACCGTGTCTGCCTGTGCATCATCAAATAATTCGCTGATTGATTCCTTTAACTATATCCGTTTGGGTAAAGCAAACATGTTTATCAGCGGCGGTTCAGAAGCTATCATTAATGAAGCCGGCATAGGCGGATTTAATGCTATGCATGCGTTATCTACCCGCAACGATGATCCGGCTACGGCATCACGTCCATTTGATTTGGACAGGGATGGATTTGTAGCCGGCGAAGGTGCTGGTACCATTATTTTAGAAGAATTAGAACACGCTAAAAAACGAGGTGCGAAGATTTATGCTGAAATGATTGGCGGCGGTATGAGTGCCGATGCTTATCATATGACTGCTCCTCATCCTGAAGGTTTTGGTGCAGCCCTGGTAATGCGTAATGCGCTTGAAGACGCTGGTATAACCCCGGCCGATGTTGATTACGTAAACGTTCACGGAACATCAACCCCAATTGGCGATCCGCAGGAAGTGAAAGCTATACAGGATGTTTATGGAGATGAGGTTTATCGTATAAATATCAGCTCGACCAAATCAATGACTGGCCACCTTTTAGGTGCTGCTGGTGCTGTTGAGGCCATTGCGGCTATACTTGCTGTTAAAAATGGAATTATTCCGCCAACAATAAACCACTTTACCGACGACCCGGCATTTGATCCAAAAATTAATTTTACCTTCAACAAGGCGCAGCAGCGCGACGTGAGAATAGCACAAAGCAATGGGTTTGGTTTTGGCGGGCACAATGCTTCTGTGATATTTAAAAAGTACGAAGAATAATACCTGGATGCCTATAAGTCGTTTTTACAAACTATACCTGTCTCCAAACAGAAAGTACGTAAAGGTCTTAAAAAATTTGCTCGGTTTTGTGCCGGGCAATTTGTCTTTATACAAGCTTGCTTTCCGGCATAAGTCTGTAGCCCAAAATGTAAAAAAGGGTGTAAAGAACAGCAATGAGCGCCTCGAGTTTTTGGGCGATGCCGTTTTGGGCAGTGTAATTGCCGAAGTGCTGTTTAAGCTATACCCTTATGAAGATGAGGGTTTTCTGACGGAACTTCGTTCGAAAATAGTGAGCCGTAATAACCTTAATGCGCTTGCCCGCAAGCTGGGATTTGACAAGCTGATTGAATATGATAGCCGCATGCTCAACTCATCCAGGCAGGGCTCACTGCTTGGCGATGCCTTCGAGGCGTTGATAGGCGCCGTCTATCTGGATAAAGGGTATGATTTTACCCGGCATTTCCTGACAAATCACATCATCAAGCCGCATATCGATATCCATACTCTCGAACAAACAGAAACAAACTTTAAAAGCAAGTTGATTGAGTGGTGCCAGCGGCATGGTAAGGATATAGTATTTTACCTGGTAGCCAACGAAGACGGAGAAAATAGCAAACTATTTACCGTGCAAGCCATTATAGACGGTGAAACAATGGGTCAGGGGAAAGAGTTCAGTAAAAAGAATGCTGAAAAACTGGCGGCAGAAAAGGCTTGTGAAAGTTTGGGAATCTAACTTTGATTTCTGAAGAGGGACTTCTTTTCGCTGTCCTAGTTTTGGTTTATTTCCGATGTGTTTTCCCGGATTTTTACCGCTATTCCTGACTACTGCCCGCTATAATTCTGCTATCGCATTGTATTACTGCCCCCGCTATTGCCCGCTTGACTTTGAAAGCCTGGGAGTTACCTCAATAATTCGCACCCTAGCTAGCTATAAGTTCAGTATGATAAGCTGGCTCTTTTGTTGCTCGCAGCTTTAAAGCTGTGCTATGGAAAGAAATTAAAATATTACCACTAAATAAAGCTGAAAAGTCACACCGGCAACGATATTTCGTTGTGGTACTTCCGCTGCCTTTTAGATTACAAACTTATTTTTTAGCCATAAAACCATTTTATCATCAAAAAATATTAGTGGATAAGAGTTGGCAAAATTATAGCTAACAAAAACACTGTTAATAAGGTATCTTAGCTAAATGGAACAAGCATGTTTTAGCGGCTACCTTATATTGCCGGGAGAACGTTCTGCATAACAGGTTATTTAACGGCATTCGTTATCAAAGCGGCATGAAAATATCAAAAGCTAAATTTCTTTTGTTCTTTGTTATTGCGCCAGTTCATTTGTGCTTTTGTCAAGTCATACCCCGGAAAAGCGTTGATAGCCTGCAGGAAATTTTGAAAACGCTGCCAGCCGATACTTTTAAACTTAATGCCTTACATCAGCTCGGGAACTATTACCATCAGCGCCGTTTTAAACAGGATCCCGCCGACCTTGACAGTGCATTATTCTTTTTTAAAAAAGAACTTGCTTTAAGCAATCTGCTTCGTGTAGAAACTGGCAGCGGCAGGCAGGAGAGCTTGTGCAGCATGGGTGAGGTGTATCTTTCAAAAACTCAAATGGAGCAGAGCAAAGCTTGTTTTATACAGGTTTGGAATTATTATAAAAAAACCGGCGACAAGCGAATGGAAGGAAAAGCCTGGTTACGATTCGCCAAAGCTGCTAATGAGGCGGCTTGGCTTGATCGGCCGGCAGGTTTATTTGAACAAATAGTCCAGGCCTGCGGGAATTCGATTGTACTTTTTAAGGCAACCGGACATATTGGCGACGAGATCAATGCCCACATGAACCTTGCCGCCACATATTTTATATATGGCAAGTATGACCAGGCCGAAGCGGCATGTATGAAGCCAATTGTAAAATACCCCGGCAATTCCAGTTCGGAGTTTATAAGACTTTATTATGTTCTTGCACATGTTCAGCGGTATAAGGGCAACCTGAACAAGGCCTTATCGTGCACCCTGAAAAGCATGGATCTTTTACAAAAAAGCCCGAATTACCCTGACAAGATCACTGTGGAATCGCAGCTATTTGGCGAGCTTGCGCTGATATATGATGCAATGGGGCAAACGGAAAATAGCATTGTATGGTATAAAAGGACCCTTGCACTCAGAGAAAATATGAACATAAAGCTGGAATACAAATACAGAACCGCCGGGTTTATTGTTCAGGGGCTGATAAAGCAAAAAAAATATGGCGAGGCGTTTAGCACAGCCTGGGGAGTTGAACAACGGCATCCGCCAGATGGCGATTATAACAGAGCTATCATAAGCCAGATAAAAGCTTATTGCTATGATGCGGCCGGAAATTATAAAAAAGCCGAAGAGATGTACTTGCTGGCGCTTAAATTATTCAGATATATAAAAACTGATGAAATTGTTTCCCTCGCCAAATATGACGTTGCCAAGTTTTATATCAAACGAAGTGATTATAAAAAAGCTGCCTTCTACCTTGATGAAGGTATTCGTGACGGTTTTGCCACGACACGACAGAGGGATTATCACCTCATTAGGTATAAAATTGATTCAGCGAGCGGAAATTACCCTTCTGCACTGCGGCACCACATTTTGTACAAGCTTTTTAACGATTCCATTTTTAATATCGAAAAAAACAAGCAACTGCAGGAGTTGCAGGTACGATTTGAGACACAACAAAAAGAACGCGACATACAATCATTAAAAAAAGACAGCCTCCGTCAGCGGGAGAAAACAGGGCAAGCCAATAATATCCGCAATCTCACACTGGCTGGCAGTGCATTACTTGTTGTATTACTGGCGCTTATTTATACCAATTACCGGGCTAAACAGCGCGCTAACACTGCTTTGAATGCCCTGGTGAGCGAAAAAGATGAATTATTAAAGGAGAAAGAATGGCTGATAAAAGAGGTTCACCACCGTGTAAAAAACAACCTGCAGATCGTGATGGGGCTATTGCAGCGGCAGTCGGCCTATATTGACAACGAGGCTGCGCTGCAAGCTATTCAAAACAGCGAAAGCAGAATGCACTCCATAGCGCTAATTCATCAAAAATTATATCAGTCCGAAAATCTCGATCTGATCAATATGCCGGAGTACGTTAACGAATTGGTTAACTATCTGCGGGAAAGCGCCGATACCGGCACCCGGATAAAGTTCGAAAAGACTATTGATGATATCTTTTTGACGGTATCGCAAGCGGTACCGCTTGGGCTTATCATGAATGAGGCTATTACCAATGCCCTTAAATACGCCTACAACGCTGACGAATGCGGCGTTATCCGGATAACTTTAGAACGAACAGATCACCAAAATATAGCACTTGCTGTTGAAGACGATGGCAGGGGGCTGCAGCCAGATTTTGACCTGAATAAGTTAAACTCTTTGGGGATGAGCCTGATGAGGGGACTAAGTAAACAGATAAATGGCGTTTTTGAAATAACCCGTAAGAAGGGCGTTCAGGTACTGGTGACCTTTAAGATGGAATATGTTGCCCGAACACCGCATGAATTAACTAACCGCTGATAACACACCCATGGGAAAAAGAAAAATACTTATAGTTGAGGACGAATTTATCATTGCAGATGTTCTGCAGGATATCCTCGGCAGGAATAAGTTTGAAGTTTGCGGTATTGCCGACACAGTTGATGAGGCAGTGCAGATGGTTGAAAAATACCGGCCTGAACTGGTTTTAGTTGATATTTACCTCAAGGGAAAAAAAACGGGCATAGACCTGGCGAAGATCTTAACGGAAGTAAACATCCCGTTTATTTACATTTCTGCAAACTCAAACCAACAGGTGCTGGAGGCCGCCAAAAAAACCAACCCGTATGGCTTTATCGTTAAGCCTTTCAGGGAAAAGGATGTATTGGTAGCAATAGATATAGCGCTGTACCGTTACGACAACAACCTGGAAAACACTTTGCGTCAGCAGGTTATTTTACAAAAAAGGATTGCGCAAATAGCTGACAGCCCGTTAAAATGGGAACAAAAACTACTACAGCTTGGTGTGGCCTTGCAGCCCTTTGTTCCTTTTGAATATATGTCGGTTGGTATGCCGGGCACTGCGGATGCGGCCTTTAACGAGATCGGCTTTTTAAGAATAGGTTTTGAGGAATACCAAACGATTACTCCCAATGAGCTATCAGTAATTACAAACCTGAAACTGTCTGAACTGGCAGCCTTAAATTCGAAATGTACTCCCGAAACAGTTGCCACCTGGTATAGCCAGGCTGAATTGGCCGGGTTATTTGCAGCGGCGCCTCTAAAGCAGGTTATTGCAAAAATTTATGCTATAAAATCGCACCTTGTTATTCCCGTTAAGCTGGATAGCCTGCATACATTTTGTTTTTGTTTTTACAGTCGGCGCGACGACGCTTACCACGCAGATCACCTGGTATGGGCAGATCGTTTTAGACCTCTCCTCATAGGCTTTTCGGAGCGGATGCTCGCAGATGGCCAGGGGCCATTCAGCACTGCAACCGGTCAGCGGGCGATCCCCGGCCACCGGCCGGCTGTTGCCGAAAAAAGCCGTTTCGATGGTATTATTGGCAGCAGTCATCTCTTATTAAATGTATTTGACCAGATACTACAAGTTGCTCCGTATGATACTTCTGTGTTGATACTTGGGGAAAGCGGTACAGGGAAGGAGAAGATAGCTGCCCGGATCCATCAGCTTTCAACACGGAAAGACATGCCATTCGTGAAAGTGAACTGTGCGGCCTTGCCTCTTACGCTGGTTGATTCTGAATTATTCGGTCATGAAAAAGGTGCATTCACCGGCGCTTACGAGCGAAAGATCGGCCGTTTTGAAATGGCGCATACTGGCACCATCTTTCTTGATGAAGTCGGAGAAATACCGCTGGAAGTGCAGGTAAAGCTATTAAGAGTATTGCAGGAAAAGGAAATAGAGCGGATAGGGGGGCGAACCACCATTAAAACGGACGTACGTGTTATTGCCGCCACTAACAGAAACCTTGAAAAAGAAGTGGCCGAAGGACGTTTCCGCTTAGATTTATATTACCGGCTCAACGTGATTCAACTAATAATGCCCCCATTGCGTGAACGCAGCGAAGATATACCGGCTCTGATCGCGCATTTTTTGGACATCTATAACCGGAAAGCCGGAAAACATATTACGGGGGTTTCAGCCGCTGTACTGGAGGATATGAAGAAGTATGCCTGGCCAGGCAATATCCGCGAGTTGGAAAACCTGATTGAACGGGGCGTTTTGTTAACCAGGGGAGATGTTATTGAAAGCCTTGCCCTGCCAGTTTCTTCGCAGGCAGCCAGTATTGTTCGCCCGGCCGAAAGTGGCCTGCAATCTCTGAGTGAAAATGAAAAGACACACATTACCGCTGCCCTGAAAAAGTGCAATGGCAAGGTTTGGGGCAAAGGCGGTGCTGCTGAATTGCTTAACCTGCCGCCAACTACTCTGAATTCAAAAATGAAAAAACTTGGAATCAAGAAGGCGGATATTTTATAAAGAATAATTGCTTATGAGCGCCGTACGTAGCAGTCGGCCAGGTTTGATTTCCTCATGTTTTCCAGGGCTAAAGTTAGCCTCCATAGTGTATTCTTACCGTATTTCGTTGAATAGAAAGCTGCCTCCTGGCGAAATAACGCTGTTTTTTGTCCCGGCATAACACGTATCATCCTGATTTAAAGCGGAATGTAAATATGGCATTCCCGTTGCCGGTATATGAACAAATTATTCACCTTGAAATAAGGGGTGATTTATTCATATCAGTATGGCTACTCATTCAAAAACAATTTTATTTATTACGGGTGCATTTGTAAGTCACCATTGCTGGGACGAATGGAAAACGTGGTTCTGGCAACGAGGTTACCAGACTATTGCGCCCTCATGGCCGCAAAAAGATGCACCTGCTACAACCCTGAGACAGCGACAGCCCGATGCAGGCATTGCCTCGCAGCGCCTCGGGCCGCTCACCGAATATTTTGCGGATATAGCCCGGAAGTTACCTGAAAGGCCGGTTCTTATCGGGCATTCTATGGGCGGACTGATTGTGCAGTTGTTGTTGCAGCAGGGCCTCGGAGATGCCGGTATTGCCATCCATTCACTACAGCCTAAAGGCGTTTTCACTTTCAAATGGTCGTTTTTTAAAGCGGGCTGGGGGCCACTTGGCTTTTTTACACCGGTTAAAAAGTCGTTTCTGATGTCGTTTAGTCAGTGGCAATATGCCTTTACCAATGGAATGCCTTATGATGAGCAAAAAGAGGCTTATTATCAATTTCTCACGCCGGAATCAAAGTTATTGGTGCGCGATGCCATTACCAATGCTGCCAGGGTGGACTTTTCGCAACCCCACGCGCCGCTGCTTTTTATCGCTGGAGCAAATGATCATTTTATACCGGCATCTTTAAACCACTCCAATTACAAAAAGTACACTCATCAAACGTCGGTTACCGAATACGAGGAATATCCCGGCCGCAACCACTTTGTGTTAGGGCAGCCCGGGTGGGAAGGACATGCGGCCCGCATTCTTAGCTGGCTTAGCAAGTTTTAATACCGGGAAAAGCAACTAAGGAATTGCAGTCAAAAAAACTTTAAATCAACAGATAAAATCATGAAAACACTCAAAAAAATGTTACCTGTAGCTATGATGGCTGCGTTTTTATTATGCTCAGTGTTAACCCTGGCTGACCCTATAAAGCCTGCATCTCCTCCGCCGGGTTTCAGGAGCCAGTATGCTACAGTTAACGGGGTTAAGATACATTATGTAACTGGCGGGAAAGGCGAGCCATTACTGCTGATACATGGCTTCGGTCAAAACTGGTATATGTGGAACCGTCTGATGCCTGAGCTGGCTAAACACTTTACCCTGGTTGTACCCGACATGCGGGGCGTTGGCGAATCGGGGAAGCCTGCCGGTGGATACGACAAAAAAAACATGGCCGTTGACATGCACGAACTGATGAAGAAACTTGGCTACAAGCAAATTAACCTGGCCGGACATGATATCGGCCTGATGGTGGCCTACGCTTATGCTGCTCAGTTTCCATCGGAGGTGAAGAAGCTGGCCTTGATGGATGCATTGCTACCGGGAATTGAGCCGGTTTGGAGCCAGGTAAAAGCCCAGGCATGGTGGTTTGGCTTTTTTGCGCAGCCCCATTCGGGCGAGCTCGTTTCCGGTAAAGTTGGATTATTTTTTACTGATTTCTGGCCTACTGTCGGGTTTCAGAAAAATGCCTTTACCCAGGCAGAGAAAACGGAATTTATCCGTGCTTACTCGGTTCCCGGGGCTACAACCGGCGCTTTCCATTGGTTTGGTGAGTTTAACCAGGACGCCAAAGACAATGCAGTATTCGCTCAAACCAAACTTACTATGCCCTTGCTGGCTGTTGGCTCCGACCATTTTGCGGGGACATTCCTGGCAGAACACTGCCGCCTTGTGGCCACAAATGTAAAGGAGGCCATTATTACAGACAGCGGCCACTGGGTGGTGCAGGAACAAACGGCACAGGTGAAAAAAGCGCTGACCGATTTTTTTACTGAATGAATTGAATGGGAAAATTATAAGCCGCTCTGCCATGCAGGGTGGCTTTTGTGTTATTACTGAGCGGATTTTGGCGGGTCAAATTAGCCCGAAAGTGTTTATCTTTCGCAACTATGAAAACTCTCGACGAATTCAAAACGTCCCTAAACTCAAATCAACCCGATCCAGATATTTCGATTCAGCTAAAAAGCCTTTGGTATGATGGTAAAAGCGACTGGCATAGAGCGCATGCACTGATCGACCACCTGGATGACCGGGAATCTGCATGGGTACATGCCTACCTGCACCGTAAAGAAGGCGACATTTGGAACGCAGATTACTGGTATCGGAAGGCACAAAAAAAACGGCCGGATGTCTCTTTGGATGATGAATGGGAGGCGTTGGTGGTGGAGTTTCTTTAAGCCGGGATTTAGCAGGTGCAGAATCATCAACTTTATTTATAGATTTAACTCAATTTACCGCAAGGCCTGAATATTTATGCCTTGCCTGCAAGAATCTGATCATACCATTTATAACAATCATTTATGACTCTCAGAAGAAGGGATTTTATCAGCTTTGGCGCTTTAACCTTAGCTACAGGCATGTTAGCCGGCGCAAGCTCCTGCAAAGGAGGTGCTTCCCAGGATGATGTTAATTCAACAGGCGACCTGAAACCAATGACCGGTGATGTTGTGCCAATTTCTAAGTCGGAACGGGAAGCTAGAATTGCCAAAGCGCAACGCTTGCTTATCGAAAATAAAATGGACGCCCTGGTGCTTGAATCAGGCACCGGGCTGCGCTATTTTACCGGGATTAGCTGGTGGCCCAGTGAGCGTACCATGGCAGCCGTAATTCCGGCAAAGGGAGACATCAAATACGTATGCCCCGCATTTGAAGAAGCCAGGTTTCGGGAGCAAATAACAATCGGTAACAAAGTTTACACCTGGCAGGAAGACGAAAGCCCTTACCACCTTATTTCCACAGCGATTAAAGATTCCGGGATTGCTTTTGGCACAGTTGGCATAGAGGAAAGCGTTCGTTTCTTTATAGCCGACGGGATAAGGAAAGACGCTCCGAATTTAAGCTATGTAAGCGGGGACCCTGTAACCATTCCCTGCCGCCGGATAAAATCTGCCGCCGAGATAAAGCTGATGCAAAAGGCTAATGATATTACGCTCGCTGCTATAAAGCATGGAGTTAGTCAGTTAAAGGAAGGCATGTCGCAAAACGAGCTTGCTTCCATTATTATGGCTGCACAAAACCATCTGGGCGGAGCGGCGGATTTTGCACTTTGCCTGTTTGGCGCCTCATCCGCTTTTCCGCACGGGTCAAAACAACCACAAACACTAAAAAAAGGCGATATCGTATTGATGGATTGCGGTTGCGTAGTAGACGGATATAATTCTGACATTACCCGCACGGTGGTTTTTGGTGCAGAGCCTACTAAAAGACAGCAGCAAATATGGGAGCTTGAAAAAAAAGCGCAGGATGCAGGTTTTGCAGCGGCAAAAATCGGGGAGCCTTGTGAAGCCGTAGACGCCGCCGCCCGCAAAGTAATTACAGATGCCGGTTTTGGGCCGGGCTATAAACTACCAGGACTACCGCACCGAACAGGTCATGGTATTGGTATGGATGGGCATGAATGGGGCAATATGGTGAAAGGCAACAAGCTTTTGATACAGCCGGGCATGTGTTTCAGCATCGAGCCGACAATTGCTATTCCCGGAGAATTCGGCGTACGATTGGAGGATTGTGTGTATATGACGGAAGAAGGCCCGAAATGGTTTTCAAAAACCAGTAAATCAATTCAGGAACCGTTTGGGTGATGATGTTCACTCACTGGCGTCTTTAACCGTACACGCACTGACCCTTGTTGTGTCACCCCGTCTGTGTCCCCAAAGACGCTTTTCATAAACTTATCCGGCGGCCTGTGTCTCATTTTTTAGTGTTCCATTTGTCTGCGGAATAATTGATAGTATTTGTAATTTTTTGATTTACAGTTATTTTAATTCCAAGGTGTTCCGATTATCTGCACGGAACACACGGCATACTGCGAAACGCGTTGTTAATCAGTGTTTTGCAATTTTACTATTTCCCAAAACATTGGTATCCAGCAATTTAATTGGGGGTTTACAGGTGTAAACCCTTCTCCGCCTTTACCTCGGAACTCATCAAACTCAGCTTAAACTCCGTTCAGGCCTTCCCGGTTCTCGCGAAAATGCATCCCTTCCTCTGGTCGAAGTTATAAGTTTAAGCTATGATGAGTAACATCAGTCAAATGCATGACCGAAAGCATTTTACAGGGCATCAGGCACTAGTATTTTTGCTTTAAAACATTAGCCATGGAAAACAATATGACCATTTCCTGTCTTCGCTAGTTGCTGGACGAGGACAGCAACAGATTAATGAGCGCCGAGATTGACCTAAAAAGAAGCCTGGGGGTATGGATGAACGATGAGAGTTCTCCTGATTTGAAAATTATTATATACCGCTACCTGGATATGATCGAACGCCACCTGAAATACCTGGAATCTTTCGCAGAAGAAGAACAGGTTAAATCGTTCAGCATCAGTAACCGGGTAACAAAGGCGTTTATCGATGAAATTAACGAAAAGCTTGCGGCATGCTCATGCCCGCAGGTAAAGAATGCCTGTGTGCTGGCGGGTATTCAAGGAATCAACCATTTCAAAATCAGCGCTTACGGTACGGCAGCGGCATTTGCCGATGCAGCAGGACTGTATAAGGCCGCTACGCTCTTTCATCAGGCAGAAAAAGACGAAAAAAGCATAGATGAAGATCTTTCGCACCTTGCGGCCCACCAGATTAATAAAGAAGCATTGGCGCCGGTAGTTTTAAATACATAATTAATCGCTATGGATAACAGCTTTCATAATAAGGTGACGATACCCGTTGATGGTATTCACCTCGCAGGTGACCTTATGGTTCCGCATGAAGCCCGCGCTGTGGTTGTTTTTGCGCATGGCAGCGGCAGTAGCCGGCTGAGCCCGCGCAACCAGCAGGTAGCAAGGCAATTACAGGAAAATAATTTTGCCACCCTGCTTTTTGATCTGCTGACACCTGAAGAAGACAAATATTACCGTAACCGTTTTGCTATTAACTTGCTCACAGAGCGGCTTGTAGCTGCAACCAGATGGCTCGAAGGGCTTCCTGCGGTTAAACATTTGCGTATCGCGTATTTCGGCGCAAGTACCGGCGCGGCAGCGGCACTGAAAGCAGCGGCCGAACTACCCGAAATATTCGCTGTTGTTTCCCGCGGAGGCAGGGCTGACCTGGCAATGCCCGACCTGTCAGGAGTTAAAGCACCTACCTTACTGATCGTTGGCGGCAACGATACGTCGGTAGAGCAATTAAACCGCGCGGCTTTGCGTGAGCTTGGCGGTGTTAAAAAGCTAGAAATAGTGCCCGGTGCCAGCCATTTATTTGAAGAGCCGGGAAAATTGACAACAGTGGCTGCGTTAGCCACAGAGTGGTTTAAGAGTTACCTGCCTGTATTATCGGGTTACAAACATTAAAGTTAAAGATCATGTTTAAAGATAGAACAGCAGCCGGACATTTGCTGGCTGAAAAATTAAGTTCCTATAAAAACGCCCCTGGCCTTGTACTTGCGGTGCCGCGTGGCGGTGTGCCGGTGGCCTACTGTATCGCCCGGGAGCTTGGTTTTCCTATGGATATTATATTGGTTAAAAAAATTGGCCATCCAAATAATAAAGAATACGCAATTGGCGCAGCCAGCCTAACCGATTACGTAGTGACTCCGCATCCGGATGTTTCAGCCAGCTATATTGAAGAGGAGGTAGCCAGAATCCGCACCCGGCTGACCAGTATGCGGCAGAAATTTCTGGGCGATCGCGAACCTGCAGATATTGCCGGTAAAACCGTAATTGTTGTAGATGATGGTGCCGCCACCGGTCACACGCTGCTGAGCACAATCGACGTAATTAAAAAAGGAAAGCCCGCTAAAATTATTGTTGCAGTGCCGGTTGCCTCGCGGCCGGCAGCGCGCTTGCTGGCCGGAGCTGCTGATGAGGTAGTTACCTGCCTCACACCGGATTCCTTTTATGGTGTTGGCGCTTACTATGAAAACTTTAAACAAGTTAGCGATGACGAAGTAGCTTTTTACCTGGATAAGTTTAATCGCTTAAGCAAAGCGGGTTAAGCCGCTGCGCGTATCTTTATCTTTCGCCGCTAATCAAATTTACAGAGAAACGCTATGCTTCAAAAAATAACTGAAATGACTTACCCCCTGGCCAGGCCGGCAGACCTTGATCCTTTAATGGAACGCATTGGTAATGCCCGCTGTGTAATGCTCGGCGAAGCTTCGCACGGCACACATGAATACTACACATGGCGAACCGCCATCACTAAAAGGCTTATCGCTGAAAAGGGCTTCAGTTTCATTGCGGTTGAAGGCGACTGGCCCGATTGTTACCGGCTAAACCGCTGGATTAAAGGTTATGATGAGCAAGAAAAAACATCGCGCCAGTTGTTGCATGAGTTTAAGCGCTGGCCTACATGGATGTGGGCGAACTGGGAAGTTGATGCATTGTTAAACTGGCTGAAGAAACATAATACTGGCTTGCCAGCTAACCAGCGGACGGGTTTTTACGGGCTCGATGTATACTCGCTCTGGGAGTCAATGGAAGTACTTTTGAAATATCTTTATGATAATGACCCCAAAGCAGCCGATCTTGCGGTGCAGGCCTTGCGTTGCTTTGAGCCTTTTGAAGAGAACCCGCAGCAGTATGCCAGCGCAACATATCGGCACGGCACTTCCTGCGAAGCTGAGGTTGTGAAATTACTGAGCGAGATCAGGAAAAAGGCCCCGGTTTACGACCACGATCCCGAGGCCGCCCTTAATACAGAGCAAAATGCGTTTGTTGCTGTTAATGCCGAAGCCTATTATCGCAAAATGATGAGTTTTGATGATCATACATGGAACCTCCGCGATGCCCATATGATGGAAACACTGCACAAGTTGCTTAAATTTCACGGGCCGGATTCAAAGGCGGTAATTTGGGAACACAACACCCATATAGGGGATGCGCGGTACACCCCGATGGCGCGGCAGGGGCTGTTTAACATCGGGCAGCTGGCAAGGAAGCAACTCGGCATGGACGATACGGTACTTATTGGTTTCGGAAGTTATCAGGGTAGCGTAATCGCAGGCAGTGCGTGGGGCGCACCGATAGAAGCTATGCCTGTGCCGCCTGCAAGAGCAGACAGTGTGGAGGCCTTGTTCCATCAACAATATAATGCGAACCGCCTGTTAGTTTTTGACCAGGGAAGGAAAAACGCGCTGGATGAAACAATGCCCCACAGGGCCATTGGCGTGGTTTACGATCCTGCGCATGAGAAATCTCACAATTATGTACCAACTGTACTCAGCAGGCGGTATGATGCTTTTATTTTTATCGATCAGACTAACGCACTGCACCCGTTACACATTAAACCAGATGGCCATCTGGTGCCTGAAACCTACCCGTTTAATTTTTAATAACAGGTGTACGGCCTGCCTTTGCCCGGGTGGCCACTTAAACTTCGTTTGACTTAAATCTGTTGGGCAGGATAACTGTAAAAATAGTCCCGACGTTTTCAACGCTCTTAAACGATATCGAGCCCTGCAGCAGCTCTACATATAGTTTTACAATATTGAGCCCCAGGCCGGTTCCGTGAACGTTCCCGACATTGCCCGCCCTGAAAAATTTACCAAACAGATTTTTTTGCTGATCTTCCGGGATCCCTATGCCCCGGTCTGTTACAGTAAGCATAATTTGCCCATCCGTTATTACAGCTACAAGGTCAATGTCTGCCTCTGAATATTTAATTGCGTTGGATAGGAGGTTGAGCAATATATTTCTTACAATCTTTTTGTCCAGCCGCGTTTCCCGGCTCCCTATGTAGCTGCTCCTGATGGTTTGGTGTTCCTTACACATCCCGCCCAGCTCGCCGACGATTTCCTGTAGCAAAGCATTAAGGTCGATATCCTCCGGTTCAACTGCCATCCGGCCATCTTCCAGTTTGCCAATGGACAGAAAATCATCAAGCAGGCTAACCAGTTGCCTGCTTAGGCCCCTAACTCGCTCCAGGTGCCGCACGCGCTGGGGTTGTTGTTCTGTTTGATCATATTTTCTGATCAGGTCAACGCTTGAAACAATTGCTGTTAGCGGTGTCCTGAACTCATGAGACGCCATTGATACAAAGGCAGACTTCATATTGTTAAGTTCTTTTTCGCGAACAAGTGCATCAGCAAGTTCCTCCGTACGTTCTCTTACCCTTTCCTCAAGGTCAAGCTTACTGCGCTCCTGGTAACGGGTTCTTTCCAGGAAAGTCTCTGCATAGCGCGCATATATCTCCATACGGCGCAACCCCAATTCATCGAAATGATCAGGCTCTGCTGAATGGGTCGAGATCATTGCGACGGGCCGCCCCTGATAGTCATACAAAGGGGTGGATTGTATGGCTTTTATAACGGCGTTACGCGCAATGCGCAGGTGTGGCGCAAAATAAATATCTTCCTCCACGTTGTCCACAACTATCTGCTTATGGGCTTTAAATGCCTGGCCGCATACCGAGTTGCAGGTAGCTGATACTTCGGCGAAATGGTCGAGAAACTCTTTTTCAAAGCCCTTTTGAGCAGCGATAACCAAAACCTGTTTCATCGGGTCTAAAAGCTGAACGTTACCCTTATCAGTTGCAAGCAGTTGCATAGCGGTTGCCAATACCTCCTGTAGGCCCTCCCGTAAGTCTGTTATCTGCCATAACCTGCTCATTGCCTCAACCAGGAATAGCAGCCATTTCTCTTCCCCATCAACTATCTGTCGGGCTACCGTTTGCTGGCCTATAGCCGTTATAAATACTGCATTCAGTTCTTCACCATTAATGATGTACGGCCCGAGGCTGATTTTCACCCGGAAGGAATGGCCGTTCTTATGTTTTGCCGGGAACTCCCTCGGCCGCGGCGTATCTTCGTAATTTTCCGCTTCACCTTTATAAAAATCAATGCCGGAAATCAAAAGCCCTATGGGAACACCGCTCAGTTCGTTATCGTCTTCATAGCCAAATATTTTATAAACAACGGGATTGGCCATTCGTATAATACCGTCGTGAGCAAGCAGTAGAATGCCTGTCGCCGAATGCTGAAATATGGTCCGGAGATTCAGCTCGCAATCAGTTGCATGCAGTTCGCTGGTCATCATTTACACTTGTGTTTAGGTGATTTTAGAGCCGTGTAAGTTTGATATGGATAGCCAAGTATTGTATATGAAAGTTAGGTAATTTAATTTAAAAAAAGCAAATTAATTTATTTAGCCAAAGCTATCCGGTACCGCTGTTCATTGCCGGGCGTCAGCCGGTACCTGTATTGGTGAGTGGTAAGCGAGGTGTAGTTTCCTGACGGGCATCATTTTTCCGGATGGTTAAGGTCATTTCGCATGGTTAACGCTTTAAGCATTTTTGAATATCAAAGTGATATTCCATGAAAACCATCCTGGTACTTACTGATTTTTCGCCGGCGGCCGGCCATGCCGCAAGCTATGCGCTCCAACTGGCGCGTACATTGAAGCTAAAGGTACGACTGTGCCATATAAGGCCCGAATCAAGTCCGGACATAACGTCTGAACAATGGTTCAATTATATATTGAAATTAAAGAAAGGTTTCAGGCCGCGTAGCGGAGAGCAGATGCATCCTTCCGTATCATTTACCTGCGAAACGGGCAGCGTTGAAACGGCAGCCTGCCGGCTGGCAGCCGAAGACGAGTCTGCGCTGGTGGTTATGGGTATGACCGGTATGGGCCGTAAAAGCAGTTCGTGGGGAAGTCATGTCAGCGCGCTGCTCGACACGATGAATGTCCCCCTTCTCCTGGTTCCCGAAAAAGCTACTTACCGGCGGGTAAAACGGATTGGATATGCAACAGACCTGACCGACAGGGAATTGCCGGTTATCCAGTCTGTGATTACACTCGCACGCGATTTCCAGTCAGCCGTTTATTTCTGGTACATTACTACTGGTACCGCAAACCACCGTTCGGCCAAACATAAGCTTGATGATCTGTTGAGACAGGTTGCCGGGTATTCTATCAATACAAAGGTAACGGTCAGGCTGCTAACGGCGCGGGATGCCGCACACGGCCTGGAATGGATATCAAAAAATGCCGGAATGCAAATGCTGGTAATGAACCACGAGCACCGCCCGCTCCTGGAGCGCCGGATAAGCCCGAGTAACACCCTTACTCTTGCGAGGACTATTGACATACCATTGCTGGTTTACCCCAAAAATGGACTGCAATCCGCTTTTACTGTATTTTAACGGCCACAAAAATTAAATCGCTTGGTAAAAGTATGACAAGCTGGAAATCAGCGAATAAGTCATTAAAAAAGTCTCTTGGCTAATTTGCCTGTGTCAACTACCGGATCAAAACTCCGTTTTCTCCAATCGTTTACTACTCATGATAATATTGTACCAGGGCTATGTGGCCAAACTCTTTTAAGGCATCGTGTGCTACAAAACGGATATCCCCCCCGCAACTGATCACTTTTTCAATTACCTCATCTATGGTCAATTCTGCTCCTTCATCATCCGTGGTGGCAACATTTTCAGCTTTGCCAGGTTGCACAGGTAACGAAAAATCATCTTCCAACAACAGCAGCCTGGCGTTTTTATGAAGTGCCGCCGCCGAAACCTCAGCAAAACCGCAGGCGAGTTTCTTTTCATTAGCTGCTGTCTCCAGTTCTTCCTGCAGCTCCTTTGCGGGATTAGCGGGTAATAAGCCTTCCTCCGGTAAAATTCGGGACAACTCTGCCGGCGCCGCATCCATATAATTACCGTGCCGGTAGCTGCTGATCGACTCCGGGCGCCTCGAAATTTTTTTAAAAAGCCCTGCTACCTTAGGCGTTGCTATAATGTGCACAGGCAATTTGTAAGCTTTCAATACTTCGCCGAGGCCTTGGTCTATATGACGCAGAAACTTTTCCAGCACTACTTCTCGGCGCTTGCCGGGGTCCGAAAAGTTGGCGACTTTTTCGGGGGCATCATTCTTGTAGGCGGCGATGTGGGACGGTACACCCAAATCAAGCACGGTGAACTCGTCATACTTACGGTGATATAAGATGGCATTTTCGGCGCTCAGCAGTAAAAGTAACGATTCTCCGGCTGATAACTGTTCGCCGGTCAGGTCCCTGATCTCAAAATTATGATTGATAACAATACGCGGGTTTACCTCGCTATGTAAGAAAAGCAGCTTTGCAAAATGCGGCGATACAAATATCAGCATGCCTTTACGGTCGCCCGGCGGATGCAGATTATGCGCCAAATCCCCGAACCTGTGTAATATCTGCTCAGACTGTGGGCTGGGATAGGTTGCGGCCAGCGCTTTCTTGACCCGCGCCTTTACCGAATTCAGCTGGTGTTCCAGGCCCTGCTGGCGCGAAAAATCAGCCGCCAACGGCAATGTAACCGTTAAACAGGGGAAATCCTCCGCAGCCGCTATAATACTCTTCTCTTCTTCAAATGCCAAATGCTTCATCATCTGTAATATTATTCCCCAAAATTACATTGCATGATCGGATGACAGGCTGACGATGGTCATTCCAGCGAATGATACTGCTCAAGGATGCTATGTCCGGAAAGATAAATTCAATCGGCAAAAATAATTTGCTCTCCCTTTATGCAGGCTTTTTCCGCACGACGTCTCCGCTATAGTCATAACTTGAGTAACCCGAGCACCTTGTAAAGGACCATAGCGGGCCAGAATACCGCCTTGAAGAAACCCAGCACGCCACCCCAAAAGGTTACAGCATGCTGTATAAAATAAACACACGCACCCAGGAAACCCATTCCATAGATTGCGCAAGATTGATTTCCCATTTTTTGCATCTGTTCTTTCATTGATATAAAGTTTAAGCACACGCAGAATGGCAATACCAGGCGGCTGAGCGCGGGTTTCTTTACAAATTCGTTTTCACCAAAGTTCCATGTAATAACCAAACCTGGCTACTACTGCGGTCATTCAAAGGAATGATCGTAATCAGGATAAGGATGCCTCAAACGACCGTGGTCGTCACTTTTTTTGATGATGGGGGTCATAGTATCCGGCGATGCCTAAACCTACTTTTGGAATAACAAAATACTGTGTTGTTTTTGCTCAATACTAAACTAAGCCAATGGATTCGCTGGAATGTATACAAAGCAGGCGCGCGGTGCGCCATTACCTGCCGCAAATGCCGGATGATGAATTGATTGAGAAAATACTGGCTGCAGGCCGCCTGGCCCCGTCGGCTATGAACCGGCAACCGTGGCGGTTTTATATTGCCACGCATAGCGATACCATATCTGCTTTTTCAAAAGCGATAAGCTCTGCGGTACTGCATGAGTACACAAAGAAAGTTCTGCACCATCCCATCAAAACCATGCGCGAGCTGATGCATGCAGGCAAAGTAGGTTTTGACACAGGTGATCCGGTTTTTCATGGTGCACCGGTGGTCATTTTTATTACTTCGCCGGCAGATAACGAGTGGGCGGGCCTGGATACGGGCATGTGCGCACAAAATATGATGCTTGCCGCCCATTCGCTGGGGCTGGCAACCTGCCCCATTGGCATGGCTAAATATGTTGGGCTTACGGATATCTATCACAGACTAGAGGTACCAGAGACTGAAAAGGTAGAGCTGGCTATCAGCCTTGGCTATAGCGCCGAAACACCGAAGATGCCCAAACGAACCGGCGGCCGTGCGGTTTTTATAGATAGAATGGAATGTTGCTGACAAGCCTCTCCTCTGTGAATTTCCCACAATGCGTTTAGTTAAAACGTAACCCGCTGATCATCAATTAAAAATTAAAAATTTTACATTTTTTTTGGGTAGTTGTTGCGTAATTACACGAGAAGTTATACTTTTGCACACTCCAAACCGGAAAGTACTCCTGAATAGCTCAGCCGGTTAGAGCATCTGACTGTTAATCAGAGGGTCGCTGGTTCGAGTCCAGCTTCAGGAGCAAAGCCCCGCAAAGTTTGCGGGGCTTTTTTTTATTGGTGCGCCCGGCAGGGCGCATTTACTTGGCGGTGCAAGTCCGCTATGGGCCCGTTAAGGGGAACCATTA